>NZ_JBCHVJ010000001.1:0-1724438 GCF_050474385.1 Paenibacillus sp. B1-35 | reverse complement strand
TGGAATGCAACGGCATGATCGCGGAAGGAGCGCTTCGCCTGCACATCAGCTACAGCGCGGAGCAGTACCGCCAAGCGACGATGGAGCGCTTCGCGCACGAGTTACAGATCAGCTTACAAGAGCTGCTGACCCATTGTGTCGCGCAGGAGAGGACAGAACTGACGCCAAGCGATCTGCTGCAGCCTGGCATTACGCAAGAAGAACTGGATGCGCTTATGCAGCGCAGCGAAGAGTTAGGCGAGATTGAAGATGTGTACGCGCTGACGCCGATGCAGCAAGGGATGCTGTTCCACAGCCGTCTGGATCCGCAGGCAGGAGCTTACGTGAACCAGATCCATCTGACCCTGCAAGGCGAGCTGCAGCCGGCAGCGTTTGAACAAAGCTGGCAAACCGTCGTGCAGCGGCATGCGGTGCTGCGAACGAGCATCGACAATCAGTGGCGAAGCGAACCGCTGCAAGTCGTGTACCGGAAGCGGCCGTTTATAATCACCTATCGCGATCTGACGATGCACGACGCGGGCGAGCAGGCAGCCTGCATAGCACAGTGGAAGTCGGACGACCGGAAGCAAGGCTTTGCGGTAGCGTCGGAGAGCCTGATGCGTGTGGCGGTGCTCCGCACAGGAGAGCAAACCCACGAGGTGATATGGAGCTTCCATCACCTGTTGATGGACGGCTGGTGCTTACCGCTGGTGATGGAAGAAGTATTGGGAATCTACAACGCCTTGCGCGCCGGAGAAGAGCCGCCGTTACGCAGCGTCCGCGCGTACCGCGACTATATCCGCTGGCTGTCCGAACAGGACGCGAATTCGGCACGAAGCTACTGGAAGGAGCAGTTGGAGGGCAGCGAAGCGCTATCTGCGCTGCCGAAGCGGCAGCGTCAGGCGCAAGGCTATGAAGCGAAACGCTTGAGCTGGAGCGTCCCTCAGGAGCAGAGCAAAGCCATCGCACTGGCGGCCACTGCGCACGGCATAACGGTAAGCACGCTGCTGCAAACGGCATGGGGACTGGTGCTGCACGCCTACAGCGGCGAACGGGATGCGGTATTTGGCGGCGTCGTTTCGGGCAGACCGGCAGACCTGCCTGGCGTAGAAGGGATGATCGGACTGTTCATCAATACGCTGCCTGTCCGGGTAACGTGCGAGGGCCGGGAAACGGTTGCGAACCTGCTGCGCCGCATGCAGGCGCAGGCGCTGTCTGCGCAAGGTTACGCCTACTATCCGCTGCACGAAATCCAGGCGCAGTGCGCCGGAACGAGAGAGCTGTTCGACCATATTTTTGTGTTCGAGAACTATCCGATGCAAACCGCGCAGGCGGAAGCGTCAGCGGATGCAAGCGGACTGGAAATTACGGGGGTTCAGGCGGACGAACAAACGAATTACGACCTGAATGTGATGATTCAGCCGGGAGAAGAGCTGCACATTCATTTCGACTACAACGGACAGGTGTATGAGAAAGGCACGATGGAACGCTTGCAAGGTCACTGGATGCGGATGGTGGAGCAGATCGTGTCCACCCCGAACGTGGCGGTAGAGAAGCTGGAACTGCTGACGGCGGAAGAGCGAGAAGAGCTGCTGGTGACATTCAACGATACGGCGGTGGAGCTGCCTGCGGAAGCAACGGTGCATGCGCTATTCGAACAGCAGGCTGCCCTGACTCCGGAGCAACCGGCGCTCGTAAGCGGAGAGGCCGTATGGACGTACGGCGAGCTGGAAGCGCGAGCCAACCGCATCGCTGGCTGGCTGCGTGCGCACGGGGTGAGAAGCGAAGACCGCGTCGGGGTGCTGCTCAGCCGTTCGCCGCAACTGATCGCAGCTCTGCTGGGCGTGCTGAAAGCTGGCGCGGCCTATGTGCCGCTAGACCCGGCGCTGCCGGCAGCGCGCATCGAGGGAATGATTCAGGATGCCGGTATCCAAATCCTGCTGAGCGAAGGGGCACAGACGGAAACGGTGGCAGACTGGGAAGAAACGCCGCTGCGGCATGTCCTGTTCTTGGATAAGGAACGTTTGACTGTTACGTGCTTGGATGAGGAACGCTCCGCCGTTACGGAAATAGCCGCTGCGGCTGTTGAAGGGAAGAAGGAACACTTGGCCGCCACGGATGCCGAAGGGCAGAAGAACTGCTTCGCCATGGTGAAATTCGCCTCTGCGGAAGAACTGGAAACCTATTCGCCGGCATCGGGATCAACAGATGTACAATCGGATGTACCGACAACGCCGATGAACAGCGCGTATGTGATCTACACGTCGGGCACCACCGGCAAGCCGAAAGGCGTGGTGGTGGAGCACCGGAACGTCGTGAACTTTATCGCGGGGATGGTGCGCTCGCTGCCGTTTGCGCCATCTGCGTCGATCCTCTCGGTCACAACGGTATCCTTCGACATCTTCGTGACCGAGAGCTGGGTACCGCTCAGTTGCGGGATGCAGATCGTTCTCGCCAATGAAGCGGAGCTTCAGGACCCTGCGCTGCTGGGCGATTTGCTGGAAGAGCATCCGGTACAACTGATGCAGACAACGCCTTCGAGGCTGTCGATGATGCTGAAGCAGGAGCACAGCGCTGAGAAGTTGCGCCGTATACCAGCCCTGTTGATCGGCGGCGAGCCGCTTTCCGCGGCGATGCTGAAGCAGCTTCGTGCGCAAACGAATGCGTCGCTGTACAATATGTACGGTCCGACGGAAACGACGGTATGGTCTACGTTTGAACATCTGAAGGAAAGCGAAGGAGAAAAAGTCAGCATCGGCCGTCCGCTGGCGAACACGCAGGCGTACGTGCTGAACGAAGCGCTGCAGTTGCAGCCGATCGGAGCCGTAGGCGAGCTGTGCCTCGGAGGCGCCGGGGTCGCCCGCGGATACTGGGCGCGCGAAGAGCTGACCAGGGAGAAGTTTGTCGATCATCCGTACCTCCCCGGGGAGCGGATCTACCGGACGGGCGATTTGGCCCGCTGGCTGCCGGATGGCCGATTGGAGCATTTGGGACGGATCGACCATCAGGTGAAGATTCGCGGGTATCGGATCGAACCGGGCGAGATCGAAGCACATCTGCTGCGAATCGACGGCGTCAAGGAAGCGGTCGTAACTGTTGCCGCTGGGGAAACGCAGGAACTGTGCGCCTATGTAACGGGCAGCGGTGAGCTCACGGCGCAGGCAATGAGGAGCAAGTTGTCGGCGGAGCTTCCGACTTACATGATTCCCTCGCACTTCATTCGCTTGGAGAAGATGCCGCTCACGCCAAACGGGAAGCTGGATCGAAAGGCACTGCCAACGCCGGAAGGGGCGCTGAGTACGGGAACGGAATATATAGCGCCGCGCACGACGACGGAAGCGAAGCTGGCGCAGCTATGGCAAGAGGTGCTGGGACTGGAGCGCGTAGGCATTCGCGATAACTTCTTTGACATCGGGGGCCATTCGCTCCGAGCGATGACGCTCGTATCGCGCATTCATCAGACGCTGGAGGCGGAGATTCCGTTAAGAGACGTGTTCCGTTGTCCGACAGTCGAAGAGCTGGCGCAGGCGATCTCCGGGTTGGAGCAGAAGGAGTACGCAGCCATTCCTCTCATCGAAGCAAGGGACTACTACCCGGTGTCATCGGCGCAGAAACGGATGTACATTTTGCAGCAGATCAACGGGGCAGAGCGTAGCTACAACATGCCGGGCATGCTAATACTTGAAGGAACGCTAAACCGCAATCGCTTCGAAGAGGCATTCCGCAGTCTCATCGATCGTCATGAGACGCTGCGCACAGGCTTCGAGATGGTGCAAGGCGAGCCGATGCAACGCGTGTACGAGACGGTCGACTTTGAAGTAGCTTTTTACAGGCTGGCTGGAATGAGGAAGAGACCATTATACGCGACTTCGTGCAGCCGTTCGACTTAAGCAAAGCGCCTCTGCTGCGGGTCGGTTTGATCGAATGGGCAGCGGATCGCCATTTGCTGATGTTCGACATGCATCACATCGTTTCCGATGGCATATCCATGGATATTTTGGTTGAGGAGTTTGTCCGCTTGTACAGCGGTGAGGAACTGCCTTCGCTGCGCATTCAGTACAAAGATTACGCGGTGTGGCAGCAATCTGAGGCCCAGAAAGAACAAATGAAACAGCATGGCTCCTATTGGATGAAAGTATTAGGCGGAGAACTGCCTGTGCTGGAAATGCCAACAGATTATGTACGTCCTGCGATACAGAAATACGAGGGCAGCTCTCTGGAATTCAAGATCGACTCAATGCAAAGGGATGCATTGCACCAGCTTGCCGCCCGAAACGGCGTGACGCTATATATGGTGTTGCTGGCCGTCTATAAAGCTTTTTTGCATAAATATTCGGGGCAGGAAGACATCATCATTGGTGTGCCGATTGCGGGGAGAACCCACAGCGACTTGCAAGGTTTGATAGGTATGTTTGTCGGGACATTGGCCATCCGCAGCTATCCAGCGGGAGAGAAGCCGTTTCTGTCTTATTTGAAAGAACTCAAGGAAACGATGCTGAGCGCCTATGAACACCAGGACTACCCGTTCGAAGAACTGATTGAACAGGTGCAAGTCAATCGAGACTTGAGCCGCAACGCGATCTTTGACACGATGTTTGTTTTGCAAAATACAGAAAGCAAGCCGTTTGGACTCGATCAGCTCCAGATGAAGCCATATCATACCGAGCATAAGACAGCAAAATTTGATTTAACCTTGCAGGCGGTGGACGAAGAAGCCGGAATAGCTTTCCATTTGGAATACGCAACTTCATTGTATAAGCTTGAAACCGTGCAGCGGTTTGCGAGACACTTTGTGCAGTTGATCGCCTCAGTGATCGAAAATCCGCAGGCGAGCCTTGCAACGCTGCAAATCGTGGCGGATGAAGAACGAGTGCAACTGATCAGTTTGTTTAACAATACCCAATTACCGTATCCTCGAGAGCTTGCGATCCATCAACGGTTTGAGGAGCAGGCCGAACGAACGCCACATGCACCTGCCGTTTTATTCGGGGAGAAGCAATGTTCCTATGGAGAGTTGAACGAGAAAGCAAATCGTTTGGCGCGGACGTTGAGAAGAGCCGGGGTTGAAGCGGAACAGTTGGTAGCCATTGCGGCTAAACGTTCTATTGAGATGATTGTCGGTATACTGGCAATCCTGAAAGCGGGAGGAGCCTACGTGCCGATCGACTCTCACTATCCGGAGGAACGCATACGTTACATGATGCAGGATGCAAATGTTCGCGTACTGCTAATCCAGAGCCATTTACAACAAACTGCCTTTGCTGCTGAAAAGGTTGTGCTTCTCGATGACGAGCTAGCATACGACCAAGATGGTACCAATCTGAAGTCGCTCACAGGGCCGACTCATCTGGCGTACGTCAACTATACTTCGGGCTCTACAGGAACTCCCAAAGGAGTCTGCGTCACACAGCGCGGGGTTGTACGTCTTGTTGCCCAAGCAAATTACGTAGACATCTGTGAAAGTGACGTCTTTCTGCAAGGGTCAACCATTTCCTTCGATGCTGCGACATTTGAGATTTGGGCCAGCTTGCTGAATGGAGCGTCTTTAGCGCTCATGCCTCCAACCGGCTTGTCGCTGGAAGATTGGACGCAAGCGATACGGAAGTATCAGGTCACGATTGTATGGCTAACGGCAGGATTGTTTACGGTTATGGCTGAACATCAACTCGAAGGATTGGCAGGGGTCAAGCAATTGCTCGTGGGGGGCGATATTGTATCGAAACCGCATGTGAAAAAAGTTTTGGAACGCTACCCGAACCTGCGATTAATCAACGGGTACGGCCCGACGGAAAACACAACGTTTACATGCTGCCATACGATCAGCTTGGAGGATATGGATCGATCTACCATTCCGATCGGTCGTCCAATCAGCAATACACAAGTGTATGTGCTGGATCGAGCAGGCATGCTGTTGCCTCTGGGCGCGGTGGGAGAGCTGTATGCGGCTGGAGACGGCGTAGCTCGCGGTTATTTGAATCTGCCTGAACTGACAGCGGAGAGGTTTGTAGACAATCCGTTTACACCAGGTGGAAAAATGTACCGAACAGGCGATCTCGCTCGCTGGTTGCCAGACGGTACCCTCGAATACGTGGGACGAACGGATCAACAGGTAAAAATTCGCGGGTACAGGATCGAAATTGGAGAAATCGAGGCGTTGCTTGGACAAATCGATGCTCTGCGCGAAGCCGTTGTGATCGCAAGGACTGCTGAAAACGGGGAACGGCAGCTATGTGCGTATGTTGTAGCCGATCGGAAACTGGCTGCAGGCGAACTGCGAGAACACTTAGCTCAGCGATTGCCAAATTATATGATTCCTGCGTACTTCGTGCAGATCGATCGGATACCGCTGACGGCAAATGGTAAAATCGATCGAAAAGCGCTGCCGGCGCCGGAAGAAAACCTTCTGGCTGCGGCTGAATATGCAGCGCCCCGAACTCGCGTCGAAGCGCAGCTCGTGAACATTTGGCAAGAAATACTTGGTCTTGACCGCGTAGGTGTGCGCGACAACTTTTTTGAAATCGGCGGTCACTCTTTGCGCGCTACGACCATGGTGAGCCGTCTGCACAAAGAACTGCAAGTGAACGTACCGTTGCGGGATGTATTCCGGTTCTCTACCATCGAGCTGCTGGCCGAGGCCATAGCAGATAGAGAGCAGCAGACGTTCACTGCTATCGAACCTGTCGAAGAGCAGGCGTATTATGCAGTGTCTTCCGCGCAAAAGCGGCTGTATATCTTGCACCAGCTCGAAGAAACGGGACTGAGCTACAATTTGCCTATAGTGCTGGAACTTCAAGGAGCGCTTGACCGGCAGCGGTTTGAATCCGCGCTTCACAAGCTCATTGCCCGTCACGAGACGCTGCGCACAAGCTTTCACATGGCAGAAGGCGAGCCTGTACAATGTGTTCATCATGAGGTTGGTTTTACTGCGGAATACGTGCAAGCAAGCGAAACGGAAGCCGCGGAAGCTGTTCGGACATTTATTCGCGCCTTTCATCTGGAGCTGCCGCCGATCTTGCGCGTCAGGCTGATAGAGCTTGCGTCTGAACGCCATTTGTTCGTGCTCGACATGCATCACATCATTTCCGATGGCGTATCGATGGGCATTTTGGTAGATGAATTTGCTCGCTTGTATGAAGGGGAAGAACTTCCGCCTCTGCGTATTCAATACAAAGACTACGCGGCATGGCAGCAGTCCGAGACGCAAAAAAAGCGCAAGCAGCAGGAGGAGGCCTATTGGTTGAATAGGTTCTGTGGGCCTATTCCAGTTCTGGAGCTGCCGACCGATTATGTCCGGCCTGTGGTACAAAGCTTCCAGGGAGAAGCACTGTCATTTATGCTTGGGAATCCGCTACGCCAGAGCTTGAAACGGATAGCGGCAGAAACCGGATCGTCTCTGTATATGGTACTGCTGGCGATATATACAACCTTGCTGCATAAATATTCGGGTCAAGAGGATATTGTTGTTGGTACGCCGATTGCAGGCAGATCACATAACGACTTGGAGTCACTGGTGGGTATGTTTGTGGGCACGTTAGCGATACGCAGCTATCCGGCAGGCAACAAAACATTTTTATCGTATGTAGAAGAAATAAAAGAAACGATGCTTGATGCCTACGAGCACCAAGGCTATCCATTTGAAGAATTGGTCGAGAAGGTGCAGGTCAAAAGGGACAGAAGCCGCAACCCGATTTTCGATACGATGTTCGTTCTGCAAAATATGGAGCAAAGAGATTTGCAAATCCAGGGCTTGCACATCCAGCCCTATGCAATCGAACATTCCGTAGCGAAGTTTGATCTCACCTTCCAACTGGTAGAGGTGGAGAACGGAATCTCGTGCAGCATCGAGTACGCTTCTTCCTTGTTCAAACGAGAGACCATTGCGCGGATGGCGAAACACTTCGAGCAGTTGATTCATGCGGTTACGGCAAATCCTCAGGCACAGATTGCGTCGTTAGAGATCCTAACTGCGGAAGAGCGCGCACAGCTTGCGGCAGGATATGCGACAGCTTCGGAATATCCTCGAGAAGCAACGGTATACCAATTGTTCGAGCGGCAGGCGGAAAAAACGCCAGAAGCGGTAGCCATCGTTCATGAAGAAGAGCAAGTGACATACAGAGAGCTGAATGCCCGTTCCAATCGCTTGGCAAGGACATTGCGGGCAGCCGGCGTACGAGCGGATCAATTGGTCGGCATTTTGGCGGATCGGTCGGTGGAAATGATCGTCGGCATACTAGGTGTGTTAAAAGCCGGAGGAGCTTACGTGCCGATTGATCCGGAGTACCCGGAACAACGCATTCGTTACATGTTGGAGGACTCCGGTTCGCAAGTGCTTCTCACGCAGCATCATTTACGGGCTCGCGTACAGTTTGAAGGAAAGCTTATCGATCTAAACGATCAGGCCGCCTACAGCAAAGATGAATGGAATCTCGAGCCGGTATCAAGCGCCAACGACCTTGCTTATGTGATTTATACATCGGGAACGACAGGAAATCCGAAGGGAGCAATGATTACTCATCAGGGCCTGACGAATTATTTATGGTGGGCGAAAAACGTATATGCTGACGGAGAAAGGCTGGATTTCCCGCTGTACTCTTCCATTTCCTTCGACTTGACGGTGACATCCGTATTTATGCCTTTGCTTACAGGAAGTCTGATTCGGATTTATAGCGGGGAAGACAAAGCGCTATTAATTGAGCGGATTGTAACTGATAATCAAGTCAACATTGTCAAGCTGACGCCTGCTCATTTAAGTTTGATCAAGGAATTGAAGGTCACGCCCGGATCGAACATCCGAAAGCTGATTGTCGGTGGAGACAATCTTGGCACAGATCTAGCGAGAAGCATCCATGACCAATTCGGTGGAGAAATCGAGATATTCAATGAATACGGCCCGACAGAAACGGTTGTCGGCTGCATGATTTATCGATACGATCCGGCAACCGATACGAGCGGTTCGGTTCCTATTGGCGTACCGGCTGCGAATGTCAGCATCTATTTGCTCAATTCTGATGGCAAGCAAGTTCCGATAGGGGTACCAGGAGAAATCTATATTGCTGGAGATGGAGTCGCGAGAGGGTACCTCAACCGCTCTGACTTGACGGCTGAGAAGTTCGTAGACCATCCACTCGTTCCTGGAAAGCGAATGTACCGCACAGGAGACTTGGCAAAAATGAAGGCTAGCGGAAACTTGGAGTATTTGGGTCGTGCAGACGACCAAGTGAAAATACACGGCTTCCGCATTGAGCTGGGCGAAGTGGAAGCCGCTCTGACGAAAGTGAAGGAGGTGAAGGAAGCGGCGGTTATTGCTCGCGAAAATGAAGCGAAGGAGAAGCTTCTATTCGCATATGTCGTAGCGGATACCGAGCTTGTGGCCGGAGAACTGCGGAGAGCCTTATCCAAGCAGCTCCCAGCCTATATGATTCCGACGCGATTCGTGCAACTGGATATGCTGCCGCTTACAGCCAATGGCAAAGTCGATCGCAGAGGCTTATCTCATATACAGCTCAATGAGCCTCTTCAAGCAAACTATACAGCGCCAAGAAATGCGTTAGAACAAGCGCTTGCCGACATTTGGCAGGAGATTCTCAACTTAGAGAGGATCGGCATTCACGATAACTTCTTCGATGCAGGCGGTCATTCTTTGAAGCTGATTCAAATGATTGGTGAAGCTCGCCGTAGATTGAATGTGGACATATCGTTTAGTGCCGCCTTCGCTTACCCGACGGTTATGGAACTCGCTGATCACCTTCAAAGCGGAATCAGTTCAGACGATCTAGCGAAGCAGCCAACGGAAGGAGTGTCCGTGTGGAACGGAAACGATGCAAACGGCATAACCTTGCATTGTTTCCCGCCTATCGTCGGATTTGGTCAAGTATTTACGATGCTGGCGACATTACTGCGAGATACGGCTGCTATTTATGCCTATGATTTTATTAGCTGTGAAGATGCAGCCTCATACTTTGCCCAAAGCGTTCACAAGCTGCAGCCTCAGGGCCCGCTTTATTTGTTGGGTTACTCTGCCGGAGGTAATCTGGCATTTGAAGTGGCCAAGCAGTTGGAACAACAAAATCGCGAGGTAGCCGGCATCATTATGCTTGATGCCTACCCAAGAAATTCGCATACCTTGGACATGCCGCAAGAAGAGTACCTGGAGACGCTACAAGAAGAAATTTCTCTATTTCTACGTTATGTTCCAGGACTAGACGCAGAAGAAGTGAGACAAAACATAACGGCTTACAAGAATTGGATCGATAATATGGCAACGACAGGAGAAGTTCGGGCAGACATTTATCTGATTCAATCGTCAGAAGCAACAGGCGAAGTAGAACGCGGATGGACGTCCTGGAGCGAGTTAACAACTGGACAGTTGCACTTCTATTCAGGAAACGGCAAACACGAGCAGATGCTGGAAAGAGACTATGCTCCAACAAACGCATCTATCATAAAAGCGATTTTGGAAAACTCCAAAGCTTACAAGTAAAGAAAAGTTGACCATTGCATGTAAACGGGTACCCATAGACTGGACACTAAGAAAAAAAGGTGTTCAGGCTGTGGGTATCTTTTTGTATAACGAAGTAAGCACGGAAGGGATGACATGAGTAAGAAACTTTTTAGCGAAGCAGACCGTGAACTTTTGTCAATGAACAAATATGTAAGGAAAATTAGCGAAAAATCATAAATTATCATTTTCATTGAGACATTATTTTACGAACATACAAGGGGGGTTAGGCCTCATACTTGCAGCTTTTTTACATAGAAAATAGGAGTTGCTTCCGGAGTTTTTGAAGAGTTGACTTAGAGTTATTTTATGGTATTATAACAATATGAGTACTGAAAATACTAAATTGGTACTCTAGGTACGTGGGGGATAAGCAGAGGAGAAAATGAATGGCAGTAACTATGATTTGTTTCTTACCTATCGGGATGACATTGATGATGGAATTTTTTTATAGTCGGTATGACGCTATATCATTTGGGCTGATGATCGACGTGAGGAACCATTTTGCGTCCAGTATTCAATTTCACGTTCAACGATAGATTACTATCTAACTTGGAGAGACAGAAAGGAAGATGACCATGGCTGAGAAACAATTGAACAAACATGGAGGTAACATTCTGATATCCGATGATGTCGTCGCCACAATCGCTGGTCTAGCTGCGCTTGAAACTCCAGGAATTGCTGCTATGTCAGGCGGACTGTCGGATGATTGGGTAAAGATGTTGAGTGGCAAGAACTTGCAAAAGGGGGTGTCTGTCAAGGTAGGTGAAGTTGAAGCTGCTATAGACTTGCGAGTTATTGTTGTGTACGGTATGAAAATTCATGAAGTGTGTCACCAATTGCAGGTAAACATCCGCGATGCAGTTCAAAATATGACTGGACTTAGCGTTGTAGAGATTCATGTAAAGGTAGAGGAAGTCTCTTTCAAAGATGAGGAGTTGAAGGAAATTCAACGAATTAGCAAATAGACACTGATATGCAATATTAATGGATAAAAACAATAGGTGAGGTGTAACTATATGTTGGATCCGCGACTCACAAATTTAGCTAATATGCTTGTAAACTATTCTACAAAAGTGCAAAAGGGAGACAATGTATTAATAGATTCAACTGGAATCGACACATCTTTGACAAAAGAACTTGTGAAAGCCGTGCATAAAGCAGGTGGGCACCCATTCGTAAATCTGCGCGAAAACGCTGTACGACGCCAGCTTTTATTAGAGGGGACTGAAGAACAGTTTAAGACCTGGGCTGAAATTGAAAAATATCAGATTGAAAAAATGCAAGCTTGTATTGTTGTCGACGGTGGGCAGATCAACGAGATGTCAGATGTACCCGATGACAAAATGAATCTGTTTTCTTCATTATACCAGCCCGCTATGATGGAGGTGTTTACATCCAAATGGATCTATCTCCGTTATCCGACTCCTTCTATGGCTCAGCTGGCTAATATGAGTACAGAAGCATTTGAAAACTTCTACTTTGATGTTTGCGCGGTGGACTATGCCAAAATGGCACGTGCAATGGAACCTTTGATCGAATTGATGGAGAAGACAGACCGCGTTAAAATCCAAGGGCCAGGTACGGAGCTTACTTTTTCGATCAAAGGTATTCCGGCGATATCGTGTGCCGGTGATAACAATATTCCGGATGGAGAAGTGTATACTGCTCCGGTTCGTAACTCTGTGAATGGAGTTATCACGTTTAACATCCCATCACCTTATCAGGGATTTACATTCGAAAATGTCCGACTGGAGTTTAAAGATGGGAAGATCATTCATGCGACAGCAAATAACACCGAGCGGCTAAACAATATCTTAGATGCGGATGAAGGTGCACGTTACATAGGGGAGTTTGCAATTGGGGTAAATCCAGCCATCAGGGAACCAATGCAGGATATTCTGTTCGATGAAAAAATCGATGGCAGCTTTCATTTCACACCGGGGCGATGCTATGATAATGCATCAAATGGGAATGAGTCAGCAATCCACTGGGACATGGTGATGATCCAACGCTCAGAGTATGGCGGTGGAGAGATTTGGTTTGATGATCGACTGATTCGAAAAGACGGACGTTTCGTGATTCCAGAACTGGAAAAGCTAAACCCCGAAAATCTAAAGTAGTTCAAACGGTGGGTGATCGTTCCTCCGCTGAAGGCACAAATGGCTGAATGTGATTGAACAGGGCTAACTTGGTTGCAGAGTTTGACCCCAAGGAGATAAAGAGTTACACTTTTCTAGTACCTGAAGTACTATAAATGGATCTATGGGTACTACTCTTGGTTTGAGGTGAACTAAGGATGAAAGAACGGATTGCCAAAACTGCTATCGCGCTATTTCATGAAAAAGGAATCAAGTTTACAATGAATGATTTGGCGCGCGAATTAGGTGTAAGCAAAAGCACGCTGTACGAGCATTTCCCGTCCAAGGACGAACTTATAGGTTATGTGGTTCAGCAAGTTAACGAAGAAACGGAAAGACGTTTTCGAGAAGTGATCCAAGATACGAATTTGACCATATCTGAAAAATTAAAAGGGATACTCTTGATTGTCCCTCATGATTTTCAGAACAGCTATGTACGCTTACTGGTCGAACTTCGGCGGTACTACCCCGAACGGTGGAGGGAAATGGAGCAAGCCATTAATGATGAGTGGGATATCATTACTAGCCTCATTGAAGAAGGCATCCATAATGGTGATTTTCGTCCGATGCATATCCCAACACTGATCCAAACCCTCAATTTCTTAATGAAATCGATTTTCGATCAGCGCAATTTAGCTTCCAGCCAAATTACGGTGCAAGAATCTCTTTCCATGATGGTAGATATCATATTGAATGGAATTAGGAAGTGAACGAAGCGCCCATTCGTTAGAGCTGAGAAAAACAATGCTTACAGGTTGCCGTTCTTCTCAGCTTTCTTGTTTTCGTGGATTCATTTAGAGCAAATTTATGCTATATGATAACGTTTGTACTCAAAATAATAATATAGTACTTATAGTACTTATAGTACTTGGGTGGAAATGAAGAAAGGTGGGAGAATCCGATGGGATTTTGGGAAATCAGTTTGATCTTTGTTAATTTCGTCCTTCTGGGATGGACTCTATTTGCAGGATGGAAGGCAAAACGGTGGTCTGTCACCGCCTTGACGGTTGCATATGGTGTTCTTATCGTACAGCTTATCGCTGAAGGTTTTCGTTGGCAGATGATTCCGGCTTATTTGTCCCCAGCTATATTGACAGTATGTTATCTATTGGCTAGGAGCAAAGAGAGGCCCAAAAATAGAATTACGTTCACGGTTCGTACATTGTTGCTTGTCATCTATTTGTCTGTAGCGGTCGCGATGCCTGCACTCATGCCTGTATCTTTATTTCATAAACCGACCGGCCCATTTATGGTCGGCACAACGCTGTATCATTGGGTTGATAATCAGCGGGAGGAACTTTTTACAAAAGATCCGAATGACCGGCGCGAGCTAATGGTACAGATGTATTATCCTGCAGGTGATAAAGGCGAGGGGAATCGCGATCCCTTTATCCGCAATGCGCATGAGGTTGTAAAGGGACTGGAAGCAGATTTGTCCCTCCCGGCATTCGTACTAGGCCATCTGAATGTGGTGAAATCGAATGCGTTCACGGAAGCCCGGCTCTCAGACGCGGAGAGTCGTTATCCCGTATTGATCTTCTCCCATGGGTTGAACGGTTTTCGCAATCAAAATACGTTTCAAGTCGAAGAGTTAGCAAGTCAAGGTTATATCGTCTTATGTATCGATCATGCCTATGACGCTGCGGCTACCGTCTATCCAGACGGTCGAACCGCATATTTTCAGTCTGCTAATCTAACTGAACTTGCTGAAAGAGATCGCCATATCAAATTATGGCGGGAAGATACCGCTTTTGTACTAGATCAAGTGGAGAAGCTTAACCGAGGCGATATAGACGACCGCTTTACGGGAAGGATCGACACCTCTCGAATCGGAATGTTCGGCCATTCTTATGGTGGCGCTACCGCTGCGCAAATGCTTGTGGAAGACACCCGCATCCAAGCAGCTATTAATATGGATGGTCTGTTGTATGGGTCGAATGTGCCAGATACGGGAATCGGCAAACCGATTCTGCTCATGAGTGCAGGGATAATCGATGATCCACTTGAAGATATCAAGGTAATCAACAACCGCAACGAGCGTGCGCTTGCCGGTGGTGGCATGTCGATGGTCGTTCCTCACACGGATCATACGAGCTTCACTGATTTTCATCTGATTTCACCTTTATTGCGAAGCCCAGGCGAAGATCCGCGGTACGTTCATCGTATTATCAACGAGTTTAGCCTCGCTTTTTTTGACCTTTATGTGAAACAGACAGGCGACAGCTCAGCACTAGAAAGGTTGGCCGCAAAATACCCGGAAGTTAATTTTAAAGTGAACTGAAAGGTAGGGGAAATAATCAAAAAAAGGAGAGGACAAACATGAAAAAAACAGGAGTACTTATCTTAGCGGCCGCAATAGGATTAGGTTTTAGCAGCAATGTACATATTCCGGTTGCTATTGCAGCCGAGTCGACTCCGACCATCCTGCCGATCAATTTAGCTGTAGACGGGACGGTAACCGCAAGTGGTGAAAATGGGTCGCATGAAGGCAAGGAAAAAGCGTTCGATCAGTATATTTTTTCGAAGTGGTTAACATTCAATACTCCAGCATGGCTGCAATATGAATTCACGAGTGCCAAGATCGTTAACTCGTACTCCATTACAACCGCGGATGATGAGCCGGGGAGAGATCCAAAAAGCTGGGTGTTAAAAGGATCCAATGACGGGATTGTCTGGGATGATCTGGATACACAGCAGAATCAAAGCTTCACCTCCCGACATCAAACGAAAACCTATTCATTTGCCAATACGGCTGCTTACAAATTTGTAAAGTTTGATAACTTTGCTAATCAGTACGATGACGGCGGGATGCTGCAGTTGTCCGAAATTAAGCTATTCGGTGATGATGTGCAGACTTTCAGCACGATCAAGCCTACGGTTACTGCCAGCGGAGAAAATGCGCCAGACGATATCAAGTCGAATCTGGTTGACGGATCAAGCAATACTAAGTGGCTAACTTGGAACAATACGGCATGGTTGCAGTTCGACTTTGGCGAACAGGTTATGATCGATGGTTACGCGCTTACGTCGGCTAAATCGTACAACAATAGTCCCGATGCTGATCCGAGAAGCTGGGTACTGCAGGGATCCAATGATTCTACCAACTGGACGGATTTAGACACGAAAAGCGATGAGAACTTCAAGCTTCGTCATCAACGTAAACATTACTTATTGAATAACAATACAAATGCCTATCAATACTATAGGCTCAACAATATCCAAAATCATAGCGGCTACGCTCTGCAAGTAAGCGAAGTTGAATTTTCGCGCACGAATGACATGTGGCATACCGAGAACCCGATCATCGAAGTTCAGAATCTTGCGGGCTACAGTTTATTCGATCAAGCGCTACCCAATGCCCAGCAAGAAATTTTGACGATCTTGCGTAAATTAAATGAAATTTTATACAAGAGTCCGGCAGAAATGCCGGTTAGAGTAAAGAAAATTCTAGTGGAAATCGTAGACACCCCTGGAGTTGCCTGGATGTCAGGAGACAATGAGTTAAAAACGCTAGGTATCAGTTCTCAGTATCTCGCAAGCTTCGCAGCTAATAATCCCAACAACTCATTACGAGATGAAATTATTGGAATCCTTTACCACGAATTGGGTCATGCTTATCAATATAGCGACTTTGATGTGGAAGCAGTAGCTGATAGCTTGCGTTACGATACGGGTTATCATAATCGTTATGGTATCAGCCCAGGTGGAACTTGGTCTAGCAATGGAACAGCGAACTTCATTCGCTGGATTGAAGATACGAAACATCGCGGGTTCATTCGTGCTTTAAATGCGGAAAGAATTCCTTATGGCATGAATGAGCAGCAAATTCAATTGTGGAAAGAAAGTCAATTTCAATCGATTACTGGCATAGACGTGAATACCCTATGGTCTCAATATCAACAATCACTTTCTAATCATTGATTGGGTATTTCAGTTGCAAAAGAGGTGATAGGCGGCCCTTACATGGAAAAGTAGGGGGCGCTTTTCTGTTTACATTACATTTCTTCCCCAATTTGAGTGATCCAGCACTCTCCATCTCCGGCTTAACCCATCTAACCCTTCATCTCAATGATGCTCAATAGTAGTCACCTCGGTTGCATGTTTCCTTACACGATAAAGGTCAAAATTTTACCCACACAAGGTCATAATCCATCCTTTGTTCTCCCTTGTCTGCCGCTTATGATGAAGTCAACAAATTATAAGCTGAGGTGACATAAAAAGTGGAAGAGACAAAATCAAGTTATCAGCTTCCAAAACAGCAGGCGGAGAGCGGAGTGAAAAAATTTTGGTCGCCACGGAGAAAGGAAGCATTAGTTGGTTGGCTGTTTTTACTGCCTGAAATTGTGGGCATGTTGATGCTTAATGTATTTGCCCTTGGGTTTTCGTTGTATTTAAGTTTTACGGATTGGGATTTACTGTCTGGGGTATCAGGTATTAAATTTGCCGGTTTGCAAAACTACATTCATCTATTTCAAGACCCGACCATTTGGAAGGCATTATACAACAACTTAGTGTATACGGTGTTAACCGTTCCAATTCCGATTGCGATTGCGCTTGTGCTAGCGGTCGTTATTCATAGTAAAGTCTACTTTAAGGATTACTTTAAAGTCGTATTCTTCATACCTTATATTTCTTCGATTATTGCTGTGGCAGCAGTGTGGAGCATTTTGTTCCACCCATCGCTAGGCCCAATCAATCAATTTCTAATGGATCTTGGTATATCGAATCCTCCGAAATGGCTCGTTGATCCGAAAACATCACTCATCGCGGTCGCCATAATTAGTGCGTGGGCAGGGCTCGGTTATACGATTATTATTTATATGGCGGGACTGTCCAATATTTCCGAAGAATTATATGAAGCGGCAGAAATTGATGGGGCGACAGGGTTGAAGAAGTTTTTCAATATCACGATTCCGCTGCTCCGTCCAACGACGTTCTTCTTGCTTATTACGATGCTAATTGGTTCATTTAAAGTGTTCGATATTATTTCGTACTTGACCGAAGGCGGACCTGATAATTCATCAACGGTCATTGTATTCCGTATTTATCAAGAAGGCTTTGTCAACTACAATATGGGCTATGCATCTGCAATATCTTGGCTGTTATTTGCGATTATTGGTCTGATAACAGCGGCAACGTGGAAGATGCGTCAAGAAGAATCATTTTAATAGAAAGGGAGAATATGATGCTAACCTTACGTAATAAGATTTCTAAAATTATCGCTACCGTGTTAATGGGAGCATTGTCCATATTTTTCATCTTTCCATTATTATGGATGGTATCGTCAGCGTTTAAATTTGAAAAAGATGTGATGCGCTTCCCGATTGAATGGATTCCATCCGCAACCAACTTTATCAATAACTTTAAGGCAGTATGGATGCAAAGGGTACCGTTTGGTCAAATTTATGTAAACTCCATTAAAGTGGCGATTATCGTTACTATACTTTCGCTACTTATATCAACGATGGCAGCTTATTCATTTACGAAACTACAATTTCGCGGCAGAAACCTCGTATTTGCCATGCTGCTAGCCATGATGATTATTCCTGATCAAGCGACGCTCATTCCTCGCTTCATGCTGATTCGTTGGCTAGGACTATATGACACCCATGGAGCGCTAATATTGATGGGTATGTTTTCGATTTATTTTACATTTTTGTTGCGTCAATTTATGGCCGGAGTGAGTGATGATATTTTGGAAGCTGCTAAAATTGATGGTGCAGGGCACCTGCGTTCCTTCACTTCAATTATGCTTCCGCTCTGTCAACCTGTGATAGCGACGGTGGCGATTATTAAGTTCATCTGGTCGTGGAATGATTACCAAAATCCGTTAATCTTCTTGCAAACGAAATCATTGTATACCGTTCCGCTAGGCATGACATTGTTTAGGGATGATTATACGACCAACGATGCGATTATGATGATGGCGTCAGTGTCGGCGATTATTCCTCTGCTGATTGTGTTTATTGTTTTGCAGAAACAAGTTATCAGTGGGATTGCTCTTGGTGGTGTGAAGGGGTAAGCAAATCAGACTCGTGGTAAATCCGTAGGCATCTTTTAGTTTAGAGTCTTCAAAGAGGTCAAAATCGTTATCGTACAAGCACAAAATTATACACGCAAGCAAGTATTAAACGATATATACTGTCTGTAAGCGCTAACAATGGCCTTGATTAAAACAATTCTATCATTCATTTTAGGGGGAAGTTGCACATGGCAAGTAAAAGTAAACGTTATTTTCTTCTGTCAACATGTCTACTGCTAGCACTAATGATGTTTACAAGCGCTTGTGGAAACAAAGCTGACGAATCCGCACAATCGAACGGTACGGAGAAGAAGGAAGTGACCCTTAAGTACTATAACTGGGATAATGAGGCTCAACAAGAGGGGACAGACGCAATGCTGCGTGAGTTTGAAGCAGCTAACCCCGGTATTAAAGTGGAGCATGTCGTGCTCGTTCCAGGTAATTCATTGGAGATGTTGAAGAAATTAGACTTCCTTATTTCGTCAGGGGATGAAGTTGACGTCGTTCAATTACCAAGTACATCAGCGGTCGTTGAAAGAGCAGTTCGCAGTGCATTTACGCCACTCAATGAATTTTATGATAAAGAAGGTTTAAAAGCGGAAGATGAGTATTATGTAAATCCGCAAGTAGACGGCAAATATTACGGGATGCCATATACATCAGGTTATACCTATGTAATGCTCAATAAGAATGCGTTGGATGAAGCGGGACTGCCAGTTCCTAAATTCGGCTGGACATGGGATGACTATCGTGACTATGCGAAGAAGCTAACAAAAGGCGAAGGCGTAGACAAACGATATGGAACCTACTTCCATACATGGGAGTTGTATATGAATGCCCCAGCGCAAACGGTAATGAAAGATCCGTTCCGTTATGACGATGGCAGTACAATTCTGTCTGACCCAACCTATCCATATTTCTTCCAACTGCGCAAAGATATGGAGAGTGTTGATAAGTCAGCGAAACCATATGCGGATGTGCTAGCATCTAAGCTTAATTATCGCAGTGAATTTTTCGGCGGTAGTGCAGCGATGATCATGTCAGGCAGTTTCACGATTCCGGATCCAGGTAATCTTGAGCAGTACCCACATGATTTTGTGACTGCTTTCGCGCCAGTTCCTTTGCCTCCAAAGAATGCTTTGCCTAAAGATTATGAGGGCGGTAAATACTTTGTTGGCAGTTCACAATTAGCAATGGGTGCAACTACAAAGCACAAGGAAGAGTCATATAAGCTGATGCGCTTTATGTCTACAGCAGATTCAACCAATAGACAAGAGTTTTCCGGCTGGAAGAAAGCTGATCAAACAGCACTATTGGAGCGCATGATCGGCAAAAACAAGGACAAGTACGATGTAGAGTCGTTAAAGTACACACTGTTTGGCGACGATATTAAGTATTTGGATGCTTCCAAGGTGCTTACCATTTCGAGTGCAGATTTAACAAAAGTTATCGACGATGGCTTTAGCAAATTTATGCTTAGCAACGAGCCAATTGACAAAGTACAAGCATGGATGGTTGACGAAGCAACGAAGATTATTAATGAGAAAGAGAAGAAGTAACGATTAGGAAGTAACATAATAAATAGAAATCCGCTGAAACAAGGCGTCTCTATATTCCATGCTATATAAAGCGTAAATAGTGGGGAAAGGGACGCCTTTTCTGTATGGTGCTCAGAGAAAGGGTGAAGAGTGATGAAAAGAATACTAAGTTTGTTATTAGTAGTTACGATTGTTGTCACATTCTTGCCTGTTAGCACAGGTATAGCGATGTCATCACATGTTGATAATTTATTTCCAAATGGTGATTTCGAATCAACAGTAGCGCCGAGCGGTACTTGGACTCAATATACGGATACGAACCCTGCACCTGTTAATTGGGACACTTGGATTCCTGTAGGTTCTGGTAAACCAACTGGCAGGACAGTAAGTGTAACGGTCGCTACCTATGATTCTTATAGTGGTCAGCAGTCGATGCTGATTGATGCTTCCGGCACAAGCCGTGTATCCATTAATGCTAAGGCACCCGTTGAGTCTGGGAAATCGTACCGTTTGCAAGTGTGGTATAAAACCGAAAATATTGCAGGCGGCAACGGTGCTTATTTTCGTACTTCTGTGCTGAATGCTTCTAATACAAAATTAATCGATGGACCTACTTCAACGAAGGTGTATGGTACGAACGATTGGACGATGCAACAGGTTTTTATAACAGTGCCAGCCGGTGGTGCCAAATTTTTTGTTGAATTGTTTTTAGAAAATTGCACCGGCAAAGTGTGGTTTGATAACATTCGGCTGGAGGAATATGACGGCATTACGGGGTTAACGCTTGAACCGACGGCAACGACGATGACGGTTGGAGATGTGAAACCGCTTACATTAACCATCACTCCAAATAACCTGCCATCTCCCAAAGTAATATGGAGTACTAGCGATGAGAACGTAGCTACTGTTGATCAAGATGGCAATGTAACAGCAGTTGCAGCGGGTGTCGCAACAATCACTGTTGCAACAGATGACCAGATGATAAAGGCACAAAGTACCATTGGTGTAGACTCCACAGAAACAGCAGCTGCCTACAACCAATTGCGTGAACGCTGGAAGCAGAAGTTAGTAGGAGTTGTAGACGATAACCTCGCTTCTGATCCCGCTATTCTAGCATTAGTAGCAGAGATGGACAATAGCGTATCCAATGCCGCTCAGACGGGGTATCTTGATACGCTTAGTGCTAATGATGGCAGCCGCAGATACTTATGGTCAGATCTTGTCGATAACGCTGACACGAAGGTACAGCATGCTAACAACATCGTTAGCGAGTTTACTCGTATCAAAATAATGGCAAACGCTTACAATACAAAGTATTCCAATTATTACCATGATTCGCAGTTGCGGGATGCCATTATAGGTGCCTTGGATTGGATGTACGCTAAGCGTTATAATGAGCGTTTATCCTACAGTAGCGCCAGCAGCTGGTGGGGATTTGAAATCGGTGCACCGCAACTGTTAAATGATTGTTTGATCCTTATGTATGATGAGTTGAATGATCAGCAAATAGGCAATTTTATGCGGACAATTGATAAATATTGTCCTAACCCAACAATGCGGGTGCAAAATAGCTCCGTGATCGAGACTGGCGGCAATTTGCTGGACAAAGCGCTTGTCGTAACATTGCGCGGCGTAATTGGTAAAAATAGCGCTAAAATTACGCAAGGACGGGATTCGATTGGTTCCGAATTCACCTATGTCACGAAAGGTGATGGTGTTTACGAAGATGGCTCACTGGTGCAGCATGCGAATATCGCTTACACTGCTGGTTATGGTGCAGTTTGGCTCAGCCGCACGGCGGACATCACTTATTTGCTCAACACTTCACCATGGCCTGTGACTGACCCGCGTGTGGCTAACATTTACAAGTGGGTAAGTGATACATTCGAACCGGTTATTTACAAAGGGCTGTACATGGATATGGTTAACGGGCGGGGGATCTCCAGAAGAGATTCGGGTACGGCTCGCAGTACGATTGTAGCCTTAGCAAGTTTAGCAGAGGGTGCACCGCCACAGATTAGTGCTACTATTCGCAGTATGGTTAAGGAATGGGTGAGCAAGGATACAACCTTTGATGATTATTATAAAGGCTTGCCAATTTATAGTGTGATGTTGCTGAAGAAAGTGATGAATGATGATACCGTTGCACCTCGCGGTGAGCTGTCGCGCAGTTATATGTTCAACGGAATGGCCCGTGTTGCGCATCATCGTCCGAACTACGCTTTTGGGCTAAGCATGTTCTCAGACCGCATTTCTGCCTTTGAAATGGGCAATAAAGAAAATGTGAAAGGTTGGGATACCGGTCTTGGCATGACCTATATCTATAACGAAGACTTATTGCAATATCGCGATGGATTTTGGGCAACGGTTAATAGTTTCCGCTTGCCAGGCACGACGACAGACGGTTCTGGCGAAGGAAAGATGCCGGGCGAATGGGCGTACTATTACAATACGAAAAGTCATGTTGGCGGTGCAACACTAGATCATTTATATAGCGCAAGCGGCATGGATTTCTCATTGACGAAAGTAACGGGCAGTGATTTAAGTGGTAAGAAATCATGGTTTATGTTCGATGATGAAATTGTAGCCCTTGGTACGGATATTCGTAAAACATCAGCCGCTACAAAAACGGTAGAAACGATTGTTGATAATCGCAAGTTGAATAGCAGCGGTGATAACGCCTTTGTGATTAACGGTGTACAGGTGCCTGCAGCATTGGATTATGCAGCAGATATTAACGATGTAAACTGGGCGCACTTGGCGGGCAATGGTGCAGGTTCTGGTGCGGATATGGGCTATTATTTCCCAACTGCACCCACACTCCATGTCGTACGCGAGGCGAGAACAGGCTCTTGGTATGATATTAACAACGGTCAATCGCAAGATAAGTTGACGCGCAACTATGCCAGCATTGCCTTTGATCATGGGAATAATCCACAAGCAGCTAGTTACGAATATGTGTTGCTTCCGGGTAAGACAACGGCACAAACACAAGCTTATAGTGAACAACCGACAGTTGAAGTGCTGAGCAATACATCAACCGTACAGGCTGTTAGCAATAAGCCGCTTGGCATCACCGCGGCGAACTTCTGGAGTGCGGATACTGTGGGAAGCATCCATGTTAAATCCGCTGCTGCTGTCATCATGAAAGAAGACGGCGGTGAAATGACAATTGCGATATCCGATCCAACGCAAAAGCAGAACACAGTGACGATTGAAGTCCATCAACCGAACTTGACATTGCTAACTGCAGATACGGGGATGAAAGTTACACCGATACAGGATGGAGTCAGCATTGAAGTCAACACTTCGGGATCGCTTGGCAAGACGTACACGGCAACATTTGATCTCGGAAAGAGCTACACCGTAACGGCGGAAGGGGCAACAGCAGATAAACAGACTGCGAAGAAAGGTGAGACCGTAACGGTAACTCTGGATACACCTGTGGGTAAATCGTTCGACAAGTGGATCGTTACGCCAACAAGCTTGACGTTAACCCAAGATTCAACAAACACCAACATGTATGCGTTCATCATGCCAGATGAAGCAGTTAAAGTAACAGCAACGTACAAAGATACTACACCGGTAGACAATACCTCGCCTACATGGCCGACGGGTGCACAATTATTAGCTTCAAGTGTTGGTAAATCGAGTCTATTGCTTTCATGGACAGCAGCAACGGATGATACGGGTGTAATAAGCTATAAGATTTACAAGGATGGTATAGAATACATTCAATTACCAGGTACTATCACGAGCTATACAGTCAGTGGTCTTTCACCAAACAAGAGTTATATCTTTGAGGTTAAAGCAGGCGATTCAACTGAAAAATGGAGCGATGGTCTGCGTGTAACGGTAAGGACTGAAGCTGACTCTTCGGGTGGCGGATCGACGCCATCACCGGGCCCGACAACACCAATACCGGATCCAACACCAACACCTGAACCAACTGATCCAATAGAACCTACTGATCCAGAAACTCCTAAAGTAGATTTGTCTGATATCGCAGATCATTGGGCTAAGGCTTCCATTGAAAAATCAGTTGAACTTGGTTTTGTAAGTGGCTATGAGGATGGAACCTTCAGGCCGAATAGGTCGATCACTCGCGGTGAGATTTCAGCCATGTTAGCTAGAGCGCTGAAGTTGGAGAAAGTGAATACAGCATTTGGTTTTGCGGATCAAAGTCAAACTCCAGTATGGGCACAGCCATTCATTCAAGCACTTGCTAAAGCGGGATATATTTCAGGCTATGAAAATGGTACATTCCGTGCGAATAAAGAAATCACCAGAAGTGAGCTCGTTGTTATGATTGTTCGTGCACGGGGTCTTGAAGTACATCCAAATGCAACTCTGACGTTTACAGATGCAGATCAAGTGCCAGCATGGGCTAAGCCTTATGTAGCAACTGCAGAAGAAGCAGGCCTGATTAAAGGATATGGAGATGGTAAATTCAATCCTAATGCTTCTACAACCAGAGCTGAAGCAGTTACTTTGATTCTAGGCATGTTAAATGATTTGAAATAAGAGATGCTGACTTTTGTAGGTAAGTACTAGATGATCATCACCATAAACAAGTTGCTTCCAATGAAGAGTTAGTAAAGGTTAAAAGAAACAAAAAAAGCCAAGATCCGATTTTAAGGATCTTGGCTTTCGTTGTTAAGGTCAAAATATTGCATATTTATAAAAAAATAATGCGTGTTTCTACCTATCTTTGATTTGCTATTATTA
The DNA here is from genome assembly GCF_050474385.1 of Paenibacillus sp. B1-35. Lineage (NCBI taxonomy): Bacteria > Bacillati > Bacillota > Bacilli > Caryophanales > Paenibacillaceae > Paenibacillus > Paenibacillus sp. B1-35. The sequence goes on along the minus strand of NZ_JBCHVJ010000001.1, from coordinate 1,699,532 downwards.
GCCTAAGTTCGGTTTTTAATTTCTATATAGATACTTATTATATCTTTTTTATATCTTTCAATATGTTGCTTAGAGAAAATGAGGGGGGGGGTCAATGGTTATTTACAGCAGTGGAGTTATAAGACCAGAGCAAGTTAAAGCGGCAGCGTTGGTGCGGCCATCGGAACGGCAGTTGGCAATTCAAGAGATGGAGTTTTATGCTTTTGTACATTTTACAGTAAATACGTTCACGGATCAGGAATGGGGCAGTGGGCAGGAGCAGCCGGATATTTTTAATCCGACACAGTTGGATGCACGACAGTGGGTGCGCGCTTGTAAGGCTGCAGGGATGAAAGGCCTGATACTAACTTGTAAGCATCACGATGGGTTTTGTTTGTGGCCGAGCGAGTATACCGAGCATTCGGTGAAGAATAGCCCGTGGAAAGATGGCAAGGGTGATGTTGTTCGTGAGGTGGCTGATGCTTGTCGTGAAGGCGGGTTGAAGTTTGGGATTTATTTATCGCCTTGGGATCGTCATGAGGCCTGTTATGGGGATTCGCCAGCTTATAATGAGTACTTTACCAATCAACTGCGAGAATTGTTGACAGGGTATGGGGAAATCTTTTGTGTATGGTTCGATGGGGCTTGTGGTGAAGGTCCTAACGGCAAGCGACAAGTTTATGATTGGAATGGCTATTATGCACTGATTCGTGAATTGCAGCCAAATGCGAGTATTTCGGTTTGTGGACCGGATGTGCGCTGGTGTGGCAATGAGGCGGGGCATTGTCGCAAGTCGGAGTGGAGCGTAGTGCCTGCGGAGCTGCAGGATAAGGAGAGAATTCAGGAAAACTCACAGCAGGAAGATAATGCTGAATTCGCCAAGCGTTTCACTTCAGAAGATGAAGACTTGGGCAGCCGCGACATTATCGCCAATGTATCGGAGCTTGTCTGGTATCCAGCGGAAGTGGATACGTCGATTCGTCCGGGATGGTTCTATCATGCGAGTCAAGATGATCAAGTCAAGTCGCTTGATGAGCTGCGGAATGTGTACTATGGTTCGGTCGGAGGAAATGCTACGCTCTTGCTTAATATTCCTGCCGATACGCGCGGTCTGCTCCACGAGAATGATGTGCAGCGGTTAGAGGAGCTCGGGGCTTGGATTCGCAATACGTTTGAGACGAATGTGGCGCGCGATGCAGTTGCTGCGGCTAGTGAAGCGATGGCTGGACATGAAGCGGCCAATGTATTGGATGGCAATCGAGATACGTATTGGGCTCCTGAGCAAGGTACAGAGGTGGCGAGTATCACTGTCGATTTAGGAACAGTGCAGACGTTCGACCATATCGTACTGCAGGAGTATCGCTATACGCAGAGAATTGAGAGTTTCCGCTTAGAGTATTGGCAAGTCGATGCTGCTGCAACGACAGAGGCAAGCACGGATACAACTGCAGGCAGAGGGACGTGGCAGCCAATACTGGAGGGTACCATTATCGGTCATAAGCGAATATGCCATTTTCCAGCTGTTCGCAGCAGTCGATTGCGTCTTCAGATCACTGGCTCGCGCTGGTGGCCAAACTTGTCCACATTCGAAGTGTACAATAGTCAGGTTCAGGGTGGTGAATGTGAATGAATAATCGAAATGCTCATCCGGAAGTGGTCACCTTCGGGGAAAGTATGGCCTTATTGATCGCCGAGGGAGGAAAAGGTCTTGAATACACATCGAATTTGACGCCATCCTTTGGTGGAGCGGAGACGAATGTAGCGATCGGGTTGTCAAGGCTTGGACATTCCGTAGGCTGGTGCGGCCGGCTTGGAGATGATCCGTTCGGGCAGCGGATTTATAAGATGGTTCGGGGAGAAGGCGTAGATGTTACACGCGTTTCATTCACAGATGAAGCTCCAACCGGACTAATGATTCGAGAGAATGCGGGTGGAAGAAGTTCTGTTTATTATTACCGCAAGCTGTCCGCGGCTAGTAAAATGACTCCTGAGCATTTGGATGAGGAATACATTGCTGGAGCAAAGATTTTGCATATCACCGGGATTACACCTGCGTTAAGTACATCCTGCGCAGAGACGGCGGCAGCAGCTATGGATATTGCGAAGCAGCACGGAGTCAAAGTGAGCTTCGATCCGAATTTGCGTTTAAAGCTATGGGATGTAAAAGCAGCCCAAAAGGTTCTGTTGCCATTGGCGCGAAAAGCAGATTATTTCTTGCCGGGATTAGATGAATTGAAATTGCTGTATGAGACGGAATCGATAGATGAGATCGTTGCCAAGCTCGGTGAGATGTCCGCTGTAAGTATTATTAAAGGTGGCGAGGACAAAACCTATATTCTGGAGAACGGCAAACTGTCAGCGGTTCCTTACTATAAGGTTGATCATGTAGTCGATACGGTAGGAGCTGGAGATGGATTCTGCGCCGGATTTCTAGCTGGTTTACTGCGGGCATATAGCCTTGAGGAAGCGGTTCGTCTCGGTAATTTAATTGGCTCGCAGGTAATCCAGACGGTTGGTGATTGGGAAGGTCTCCCTAACGGATCACAAATCGAGCGATTGCTTGCCGGTAAGATGCATGTTGAGCGGTAAGATGTGTTTCATTGAGAACTATTAATAGAAACGACATTCGATAAATGGGGAGGAGAACAATATGAAGAAAATGCAGATTACTCAGAAGATTGTACAGGAAGGTGTCGTTGCCGTACTTCGCGGAGAGACGGCAGAAGAAGTTGTTGCAATGGCCGAGGAAGCGATACGCGGCGGAATTAAAGTGATAGAGATTACGATGACAGTTCCGCTTGCGTTGAAAGCGATTGAAAAACTAGCTCAAAAATATAAATGGGATTCGTCGGATGAATCTACTTATGCGATTATTGGCGTAGGCACCGTGCTGGATGCTGAAACGGCACGCGCGGCGATTCTTAGCGGCGCCCAATTCGTAGTGTCTCCTTTCCTAAGCGCTGAGACCGTAACCATGTGTAACCGATATCGCGTACCGGTTATGCCAGGCACAATGACCATCAAGGAAATTAATGAAGCAATTGAGCTTGGAGCCGATATCGTTAAGCTGTTCCCAGGCAACCTGTATGAGCCTTCTGTAATCAAGGCGATCAAAGGCCCATTGCCGCAGGCTAACATTATGCCGACTGGCGGTGTGTCGCTGGACAACCTTGGTGATTGGGTGAAAGCCGGAGCGGTAGCGGTAGGGATCGGCTCCGATTTGACGAATGAAGCCGTAAAGAACAAAGATTTCTCGTTGATTCGGAAGAGAGCTGCTGCATATGTAAATGCCTATCGTCAGGCAAAAGGAATATAAATATTCGAAATGATATACGCAGATCGGACGAGTCAGGATGAATGAATCGTCCGATTTTTTTGTGCAGCCAGACCAGGAAATAGAGTGACGAGTATAGGTTGATATATGATTTAAATTGATCATGATGTACGCAACTGAAGCCTATGATATGTCAATAAACGACACATACATGGTCATAATCGTGCATCTATTTATAGGCAGGATGTCGATATAATGGTGCGAAGTACGATATTCAGGATAGGATACGAGCTATTACACAGATTCTTTACAGAAATGAGGGTAGCTTAATGAATCATATAAACAACTATTATTTGCTTGAGCGAACAGCGGCCAGCAAATGGACGGAAGCATTTCCAATCGGTAACGGGCGCTTAGGGGGCGTTGTATATGGTGGGATACAGCGCGATCAAATTCAATTGAATGAAGATTCGATTTGGTATGGTGGTGCAAGGGATAACGACAACAGAGCTGCGCAAGCGGCGTTGCCGGATATTAAAAACTTGTTGCTGCAGGGTAACGTGCGCAAGGCAGAAAAGTTAGTGTTGAAGCATATGACGAACGTGCCACAATATTTCAACCCTTATCAGACATTAGGCAACTTGTTCTTGGATTTTGAACCGAATATAGAAGTTCATACAATCAATCAATATTGCCGTAAGTTAGATTTGGATCATGCTTTGGTTCAGGTAAATTATGAAGTGGGACGGCAAGATAAGGAAGGCAGAACGGCAACTCAGGCAACTGGTGAAGCTCAGAAAGAGGCAATTCAGTACAGCCGCGAGATATTTTCTAGTGCTGCTGATCAGGTGCTGGTAATCCGGATGACAACGACCGATGAAGCAGGCTTAACCTTTGCAGCTAAATTCGATCGCCGACCATTCACCGGTGAAATGGTTCAGACAGATGATGGACAGGGTATTGCCATGCAAGGACAATTAGGAGCAGATGGCGTACGTTATGCTGTTGTGTTGCAGGCAGTAGTTGAGGGCGGACAGTGTCAGACGGCGGGCAATTATGTTGATATTCGCCAAGCTCGTGCAGTCACGCTTATTGTAGCAGCGCAGACTTCATTTCGCTGTGCGGATGCTTATGCTGTTGCTTGTCAACAAGCGATACAGGCAGTAAAAGTGCCATATGAGACATTGAAGCAGCGGCACTTGGATGATTATAAGCCGCTGTTTAACCGTGTGACGTTGGATTTGGAAGCGGAGGAAGGAGAAAGAACTGAGCCACAGCAGCAGGTTCCTGGACAGCAATGCTTGTCCACGTCGCAGCGGTTAGAACGCTACCGGCAAGGTGCAACTGATAATGGGCTGGAGGCTCTGTTTTATCAGTACGGGCGTTATTTGCTGCTTGCCAGCTCCAGACCGGGAACGCTGCCAGCTAACTTGCAAGGGATTTGGAACGATAGTTTTACTCCGCCATGGGAATCGGACTATCATCTTAATATTAACTTGCAAATGAACTACTGGCTTGCCGAGACGGGGAATTTAGCCGAATGTCACATGCCGCTATTTGATTTTATTGAACGCTTAGTCATTAATGGACGCCAAACCGCGCGCAATATTTATGGTGCACGTGGATTTGTTGCTCATACGAGCAGCAATCTGTGGGCGGATACAGGCATTTACGGTGAATATGTGAGCGCTAACATGTGGCCAATGGGTGGCGCATGGATTGCGCTGCATATGTGGGAGCACTATTGTTATAACGGCTCACTTTCGTTTTTGCGCGAACGTGCGTATCCCGTGTTGAAAGAAGCGGCGTTATTTTTCTTAGACTTCTTATTGGAGTTGCCATCAGGACAGCTGGTGACCGTACCATCACTATCACCAGAGAACTCGTATCGCAGTGAACAGGGGGAAGTCGGGGCGCTATGCTATGGTCCGTCGATGGACTCGCAAATTTTGTATGCGTTGTTTACAGCATGTATCCGTGCTGGCGAGCTGTTGCAACTGGATGAGGAAGGGCATTTGAAACAGGGGTTCCATGAGGACAAAGATTTACTGGCACAGTGGCAGCAAGTGCGCAGTAAGCTGCCACAGCCGCAAATCGGCCGCCATGGACAAATTATGGAGTGGGCAGTTGATTATGAGGAAGTAGAGCTGGGGCATCGCCATATTTCTCATCTATTCGCTTTGCATCCAGGAGAACAGATCATTCCCCATCGCAGTCCTGAACTTGGACAAGCTGCTAAGTTCACGCTGCAGCGGCGCCTAGCCCATGGCGGAGGACATACGGGCTGGAGTCAAGCGTGGATTGCTAACTTCTGGTCAAGGCTGGAAGAAGGAGATCAGGCACATCTGAGTTTGCGCAATCTATTAAGCAAAGCGGTACATCCGAACTTGTTCGGTGACCATCCTCCATTCCAAATTGATGCCAACTTTGGTGGAGCAGCAGCGATGCAAGAGATGCTATTGCAATCACACGGGGATGAAATCCGGTTACTGCCGGCTCTTCCGCTTGCGTGGCGGCAGGGTCATGTTACTGGCTTGCGTGCCCGCGGTGGATTTACCATTGATATGGCTTGGCAGGCAGGCAAGCTGCAGCAGGCGCAGATAACGTCTGCGCTTGGTAAGCCTTGTGTTATTTATAGCACGGTTCCGCTTGCTTTTGAAACTGGTAAGCCATCAATGGCAGTGGCCGTAACACAGCCTGCGCCACATACGTATCAGTTGGATATCCCGCTTGGAGCTACGGTTACAGTAAGCTTAGCGTAGGCTGCGCTTGAGTTAATACACAAAAAAAGGAAATATAAAAGTCAAATAGGCAAAAAGGTCAAAATTGTTCACAATCGAGCAAAATAATTGACTTACTATTGCTGGGAGCATTTACTATGATGGTTGTAGGTTCAATATCGAATGATCATCATTGTTCATTGTGATGAATCCAAGTCTATGAAATCGGGAGGAACTAGAAAATATGCAAACTATGGAGACACGCTACGCGTATGCGCCACAATCGATCGCACGCATGACAACAGAAGAATTGCGCAAGGAGTTTTTAGTGGAGCAGGTGTTTGTTCCCGGTGAAATTCGCTTGACTTACTCGCATAATGACCGTTTGATCTTTGGTGGCGTAACACCTACGAAAGAGCCGTTGGAGATTAAGCTTAGTAAAGATTTGGGTGTGGAGTATTTTCTAGAGCGTCGCGAACTAGGTATCATTAATATCGGTGGTCCTGGGTTTATAACGATTGACGGTGTACGTGAATCGATGAGCAATCAGGATGGCTATTATATCGGAAAAGAAACGAAAGAAGTGCTGTTTGCTAGTGCAGATGCAAGCAATCCAGCGAAATTTTATATTGCTTCTAGCCCGGCTCATCACAAATATCCGAATGTGCGTATTTCGATTGATAACATTAAGCCAATGGAGACAGGTGCTGATAACACAATGAATAAGCGCAAAATTTATCAGTACATTCATCCGAATGTGTGTCAGTCATGCCAGTTGCAAATGGGCTATACGCACCTAGAAGAAGGAAACGCTTGGAATACGATGCCATGCCACACGCATGAGCGACGCATGGAAGCGTATGTATACTTCGATTTGGAAAGTGACAACAAGGTATTTCATTTCATGGGCAAACCTGATGAGACGAAGCATCTCGTAGTCGGCAATGAGCAAGCGGTTATCAGTCCAAGCTGGTCCATTCACACTGGCGTTGGCACTAGCAACTATACGTTTATTTGGGCAATGTGCGGCGAGAATATCACATACACCGATATGGATATGGTCGCTATGGACGATCTAAAGTAGATAGATGAATAGATATGGTATATAGAGAAGGGAGTATTAAAATGTCACAATTTTCGGTAGATCGTTTTCGCCTTGATGGTAAAGTCGCTCTCGTAACAGGTGCAGTGTACGGGATCGGATTTGAATTGGCAAGCGCTATGGCGCGTGCGGGTGCAACAATTGTATTTAATGACCGTAAGCAAGAAGGAGTAGAGCGCGGTATTGCTGCTTATAAGGAAATCGGCATTGAGGCACACGGATATGTATGCGACGTGACCGACGAGTCAGGTGTACAAGCGATGGTGCAACAGATTGAAGCGGAAGTTGGAGTCATTGATATTCTTGTCAACAATGCTGGCATTATTAAGCGGATTCCAATGATAGAAATGACTGCGGAAGAGTTCCGTGAAGTCATTGATATTGACTTGAACGGACCATTTATTGTTTCCAAAGCGGTTATTCCAGGAATGATTAAAAAAGGCGGCGGTAAAATTATTAATATTTGCTCGATGATGAGTGAATTAGGACGGGAAACGGTGTCTGCTTATGCTGCTGCCAAAGGCGGCCTCAAGATGCTAACCCGCAATATCGCTTCTGAGTATGGCAAATATAATATCCAATGTAATGGTATCGGACCAGGCTACATTGCTACGCCGCAAACAGCGCCGTTGCGTGAACTTCAAGCTGATGGCAGCCGTCATCCGTTTGATTCCTTTATTATTGCGAAGACACCTGCAGAGCGTTGGGGAGAAACGGAAGATTTAGCAGGTCCTGCAGTATTCTTGGCTTCACCAGCTAGTGACTTTGTCAATGGACATGTTTTATATGTTGACGGTGGAATCCTTGCCTATATTGGGAAGCAGCCTTAATTTACGAATAGTAAGATGAAAATATAGAGACTAACAGGAGTACGTTGCTGTTAGTCTTTGTAATTTATCTGATGTGTACGATGTGAGCTATGAGGTTTGTTGTGCTGTGAAAACTGTTGAAGGAAGCGTGAATAATCGTGATGGAGAAAATACGTAGCATGCAGTGGAATCATCGTGATGATGTAGCGGAAGCCCTGTTGACGCTAGTGCAGCCGCTAAGGTCGCGGGCAGCAGAACAGCCTGGACACTTAGCATTAGGAAGCCACGGCACGGTCTATACCGAGAATCGCAGAGATGCCGAAGGATTCTTAAGAATCCTGTGGGGATTGGGGCCTTTCCTCGTTCATTATGATGACGAGCAGCTTCAGCATCAATGGATGCGTGGACTAGCGGAGGGATGCAACCCGCACAGCGAGCATTATTATGGCAAGACGATGGATGGCGATCAACTGCTGGTCGAGATGGCATCTATCGCTACTACATTGCTGCTTGCACCGCACAAAACTTGGGATACACTTTCGAAGACAGAACAGCAGCATTTGGCGGACTGGTTATGGCAAATTAATGGAAGCCGTTTGGCGCCGAATAACTGGCACTTCTTTCGCATCTTAGTGAATGTGGCACTGAAGCGGCTTGGTATGAAGTATTCTCAGGAGAAGATCGAAGAGGATTTTGCCCTGATTGAGTCATGCTATGTTGGCGATGGCTGGTATTTTGACGGTGTGGATCAGCAGTTTGATTATTACATCCCATGGGCGTTCCATTATTATAGTTTAATCTATGCTACGTTTATGGCGGATGAAGATCCGGAGCGGGCAGATAGGTTGAAAGAGCGGGCTATACTTTTTGCGCGCAGCTATCAGTATTGGTTCGATAGCAAGGGAGAGGCGGTTCCTTTCGGTCGCAGTCTAGCGTATCGCTTTGCGCAAGCAAGCTTCTGGAGCGCGCTTGTGCTGGCCGATGTTGAAGCGCTGCCATGGGGCGTCATTAAAGGTTTGTATGCGCGCAATATGCGAAGCTGGATGAGTCATCCTATTTTTACGCCAGATGGCGTCCTAAGCGTAGGCTATCGCTATCAGAACTTGGTGATGGGCGAGGGCTATAACGGTGCGGGTTCCCCGTATTGGGCATTCAAAAGTTTCTTATTGCTTGCTGTTCCCGATGGCCATCCTTATTGGCAGGCAGAGGAAGTAGAGCAAGAGGTATCACCAGGCCGACTGTCGCTGCCGAGCATGAAGGCGATGATTGAACATACGCATCATTCGCGACATGTGCTTATGTATCCGGTAGGTCAATTTATTGGCTATCAGAACCATGCTTGCGCCAAGTATTCTAAATTTGCCTACTCGACTGTGTTTGGCTTTAGTGTGCCGCGCAGTAATTATTACTACTATGAAGGTGCTTTTGATAGTGTACTTGCTGTAAGTGAGGATGGCGTACATTTTCGTGATAAGCCGCTCGATACGAGCTATGAGCTGCATGAAGATCGACTTGTACATAACTGGAAGCCGCAAGTCGGAGTTGCGATTCGCAGTACGATTGTCCCTTGCGGCGACAGCCATGTACGCATTCACGAGTTGGAAACGAGCCGCGCCTTAATTGCCTATGATGCCAGTTTCTCAGCGCCGTTCGCCACAGTTAGCAGTGACGACACAACCGTAGTCGAGACAAGCTGGGCGAGTTACGATTCGCCTGCCGGTACTACCACCGCCAAGGCGGTTACAGGATTCACACAAGCGGAGATGATTCGCACCGAGCCTAACACCAATGTGTTCTATGAGCGTACATTGATGCCTGCACTGCGTGCTGAACTTCAGCCAGGGACACATTTGTTAGTAAGTGTGATGGCAGGAGTGCCTGCTGGCTGCGAGTCGCAGTTGCCTGAGGTGAAGCTGACAGCAGATCGCGTAATTGTGCACTATAACGAGCAAACGATAACGGTTAAGGTGAAATAGATAGAAAGCGAATACAACCAAAAAGTCAAAATTGTTCACATTTCACACAAATAAAGGCGTACATTCTGCGGAATGTATCCGCTATCATAAGATATGCATTGAGTTATTTTTCTGAGAGAGGGCTGAAATGCAGATGTCTACAGAGGGAACGCAAACAACGGTCATGCAAGCAAATCAACTTTACACACAAGCAATTGAAAATATTCTAGCGAAAACGCTGATCAATATTGATAAGTTTGGAACTCAGTTTCCGCATGTTAGCCTGAATGGGAAATATCAATTGAATGATAACAACGACTGGACAAATGGCTTCTGGTCGGGAATATTGTGGTTATGCTATGAATATTCACAAGATGAACGTTATCGGCAGGCAGCAGAAGCTACTGTGGCTAGTTTTCGTCAGCGGTTTGAGCAAAAAGTTGTATTGGATCATCATGATATTGGATTCCTATTTAGCTTGTCTTCCAAAGCGCAGTGGATCATAACAGGCGACGATCGTGCTCGTAAGTTGACACTTGATGCAGCTGATCATTTATTGAAGCGTTGGCGTAACACGAGCGATGGAAGCGGATACATTCAAGCTTGGGGAACGAAAGATAACGAGCAAGAAGCGGGTCGTATCATTATTGACTGTTTGCTTAATCTGCCATTGTTGTATTGGGCAAGCGAACAGACTGGTGATCCGAAGTATCGAGAAGTTGCAGAAATCCAAGCAGAGAAAACACGGCGCTATATCGTTCGTGGGGATGACAGTTCGTACCACACTTTCTTTTTCGATACTGAGACGGGGGTTCCAATCGGCGGCGCGACTCATCAGGGCTACAGCAACGGTTCGACGTGGACGCGTGGGCAAGCTTGGGGCGTATATGGCTTTGCACTTTCCTATCGTTATACGGGAAATGAGGCATTTTTGGAGACTTCTAAGCGTATGGCGCGCTACTTCCTTGAGCATTTGCCTGAGGACACTGTTGCTTATTGGGATTTCAATGCGCCTGTAACGGCTGGTACGTATCGCGATAGTTCAGCTTCAGCGATTGTAGCTGCCGGACTGGCGGAGCTTATCTCACATTTGGATGATGCTGACCCCGATCGTCCTTATTTCGAAAAGATGCTGGCAACCAGTATGGAGTCGCTGATTCACAACTATGCTACGATGGATGACGATGCAGCGGAAGGTTTGCTTAAGCATGGCTCGTACTATGTCCATGGTGGCTTGTCCCCTGATGATTATATGATTTGGGGCGATTATTACTACTTGGAAGCGCTGATGCGTCTTGCACGCGGTATTCCTGGTTATTGGTATGAGCGTAAATCGAAATAGGAAGATAAAGTCGATGATTTGGCTTGAACTGTAACGGAAATGATGAAGGATTGAAGGAAGGGAAGTGACGCTAACCTTATGTTCCATTTAACTTACTATAAACGAATGTTACTTTCCTTCATGCTATTTATTATCGTACCGATGGTTGCTGTATCTGTGCAATCTTTTTATTTAATTAAGGAATCGATGCTGGATAAGTTGCATGCAACGAATGAAAACATGTTGAACGTAATCGGTGCAGAATTTAGCAAAACGATTGATGATGCTACGTTTGCCTCCCATTTCATTGTCAACGATGAAGGCTTCAAAACTAGCTTACGTCAATTCGCTGATGTGAAGCATTTAAATAGTTTTGCTGATTATGAGAATTTCTCGCAAATCAAAGCTGTATTTTCGCTTATCAATTCGAAAACGTTGAATAGGCAGACGCAGATGTACTTAATTAACCGCCAGCACTTTATTATCCCTTCAGGAGATGATGAACCGGCGAAACTATTACCGCATTTGTCAGAATTGTATAGCAAAATTAATTTCCAACAGCCAGAACGGCTGCAGTGGCTAGGACTACTCGATGACAAGGGAGCGAGTAAATATTATATTGCTCGTGTCATCTATGATCGTGTTAGTAAAGGGCATACGGCCGTGCTGCTGATTGGAATTGAACAGTCCTATTTCGAAAATGCATTACAAGCTGTGAAGTCATGGGATGTTGCTCTCCTGGATGAACATGGTGACCGGATTGCTGGCTCAGCACAATTGCTTGCCTCCGATTCAAATAAGGTGGACGATCGTATGCGTTCGGAAGTCGTGCTGAGCAAAAACGGGTGGAAGCTTGTATATGAGATGAGCAACAACACGTTTAGAGGCATTATTTCAAAGACACTTTATATCGGTTCTGCTGAAGTCATGCTTTTTGTCATTATATTCTCTTTGTTTGCATTGCTGATCTCTAAACGATTGCATCGTCCGATTGAGCAATTACAGCAGGTTGCAGGACAATTTGGCAACGGCAAGCTCGATGTTAGATTGCAAGTTAAGGGAGATGATGAGCTAGCAGCGGTAAGCAAGACGATTAACTTGATGTTGGATCAACTGCAACAGTCCATTTATGAGATGGAGCGGCAACAGGAGCAGAGACGAGTGTTGGAGCTTGAGGCGCTGTTTATGCAAATTCGTCCCCACTTTCTGTTGAATACGCTTAATTCAATTAAGTGCAGCTTAATGTTGCAGAAGGATCGACTGCATAGTGGCATGATTGACTCCTTAATGAGCTTACTGCGTGCCTATATGAATTTCAATGCACTGGCAACACTGCAGGAAGAGTGTGAGTTAATGGCTCACTACATTGATATTATGCAAATGCGCAGTGATATTCCCATCCAACTGCAAGTCGATATAGAGCCACAATTGCAGTTGCTTAAGTTTCCAAAGTTATTACTACAACCGTTAGTTGAAAATGCAATTATACATGGCTTTGTCGATACTGATGTAGATATGGAGGGCAATGATACTAGGAGCCAGCAATCTCAAATTTGGATCTCCGTCTATCATGACGCGGATACCATCGTTATTGAGGTTGCCGATAACGGAGCAGGTATGGACGAGTCTTTGTTGCATCGACTGAATGAAAGTGTGTTGCGTTGCAGTGATGAACCTGATCCTAGTTATAAGCGGGTCGGATTGGTTAATGTTGCTCAACGCTTGAAACTGTCTTTCGGTTCAGAGGCTGCGCTTTCTTTTGCTCCTAACAGGTATGACGGTATAACGGCACGAATGCAGATTCCAGTGACATCAAGCGGGGGGACAACCAGTGATATACAAAGTGATGCTTATTGATGATGATGTGCCAATGCTCAAATTATTGCAGCAAATGATTGATTGGGAACAATTACAGTTGAAGATTGTAGCTGCGACCTATTCCAGCGTCAAAGCAGTACACCTGTTTCAGCAGACCGTTCCCGATATTGTGATAACAGATATTGGCTTGCCGCAGAAGAATGGGATTGAGTTAGCAGAACAGTTTCGCCAAATCAAACCTGACGTGCGCGTCATTTTCTTAACCTGTCATGAAGACTTCAACTACGCGAGACAAGCGCTTAAGCTTCAGGCTGACGATTATTTAATTAAAGATCAATTAACAGATGAACAGTTGCAACAAAGTTTGCATAAGTCGCTGCGCTTACTGAAAAAACAATCATCGTCAGTAAGTGTACAACCTTCAAGCTACAATCAACAGTTGCTCAAACAAGGTTTATTACAGAGTGTGCTTGATCGAACGAATGTTGACGAGATCCTTAAATATGCCGCTGGCATTGGAGTAAGGTGGAGCTGTCCTTGGTATATGCTCAGTCTTGTGCATGTACAATATGCCAGTTACGATGAACATTACTCACAGCAATCGTTATCGTTAATTTGCTATGCCGTCTACAATATTGCGGAAGAGCTAGCACGCAAGTATGAAGGGATCACGCCATTTTTGCAGCAACATCATCTTGTCATTGTGTATAACTATCACGATAATTTAGCAGATAACAACGTGTTGCACTTCAACAGCTACTTGCAAAAATTGAAAGAACGAGTTGCACAATATATGAAATTGCAGCTGGTAAGCGTCACGGTAAGCGATAAGCTGCAACTGAAGCAAATGGGTACGTGTTATCACTCCTTATTGCGCCATAAATATGAGTTTTATGTTGGGGAGTCGATGCTGATTGCCGATCGGCGGCAGGCAATGGAATCAACATGGCTGAAATTGCCTGCTGGGGAGTTGGACAACTATAAAGGTGAACTAAAGCAGGCGCTAGCTATCCATGATATAGAGGGTATCCAACGTATTATTGGGAATATGAAAGAACATTTTCAAGCGAGAATGATTGAACCTGCTTCATACATACATGAGCTGCAAGTTTGCTTACGAGAGCTGACGATAACAGCTTCGGTTAGACTCGATGAAGCGATCTTCAATTATATGGAGCAGGCACGGACCCTTGTTGACGTGCTTGCATTAGCGGAACGCCCGCTAACTGCGATAGCAATGTCTAACGATAAAGAGGGGAAACAAGGCCGAGGTACACTAGCTAGCAGCTATGAACCGAAGTTACAGCAGATTCAACATTATATCGAACAAAATTTAGCTGATAGTATTACTTCCATTGATATTGCGCGCTATCTGTATTTGAATCCAAGTTACTTCTCACGGTATTTCAAACGCATGACTGGCAGCAATTTCACGGATTATGTACATCAGTATAAAATGAACATTGCCTCACAAATGTTGAAAACATCGGGGTATACGCTGGAACAGATCGCACTTACACTAGGTTACTCAGACCGTACCTATTTCTCTAAAGTGTTTAAGAAGTATATGGGCGTAACACCGAGTGATTATAAGAACGAATGCTCGTAAATATTTTACAAATAAAGGAAGAAAGAGATGATCATCTTATGACACAACAAACGCAGTTTACGATTGAAATTCACGATGCAAATCATACCGTATTGGCAACTGCTTCTGATCAGGGGCAAGCCCAGCTTGTATATCATCAACCTTATCAAGAGGGTGACCAAATTGTTGTAAAGAGTGAGCAGCCCCACCAATATGTCATGTTGCAGCTTGATGATACGATGCCGGAAACGTTCGTATATTTAGCGACAACTTGCTATCGGCTTACGATTCCATTTGGAGAGAAGAAAATTTCCTATAATCCAAAATCATATAGTGGTGATATCCATGCGCTTAGCGTGCGTCTAGCGACTGAAGCGGAAATCTCCAGTTACAAAAATGTAGCCCTGAATCCATTCGACCAACATGAGAATGACAGTTGTTATCCGCATGCGATTGCGAATGTGGAAACGCGTGGAGAGTCCGTGTTTGCCGCTCGCAATGCCATTAATGGCAATTGCTTTAATGCAGGTCACGGGGCATGGCCATTTGAGTCATGGGGGATTAACCAGCAAGATGACGCTGAAATGAGCGTGCAATTTGGACGCACGGTAGAAATTGACTGCATTGCTCTTACGCTGCGAGCAGACTTTCCTCATGATAACTATTGGGAGCAAGTAACCGTCTGCTTCTCCAATGGTGATTATGAGACGATTCATTTAACGAAAACGCATGCCAAGCAGGTATTTAAGTTTATGCCGCGTCAGGTAGAGTCATTGACAGTAAAGAACTTAATCAAGTCCGCTGACCCGTCGCCGTTCCCTGCACTAACGCAAATTGAAGCTTATGGCTATGAAGTAAAGTGAGTAAATAAAAGATATAGAACTGAGCCTGCTGTGAGCAGGGAGGTCTATATCTTTTTTTTGGTGATGCTTTAAAACAATGCTGAAATGATATAACTTTTAAGGGAAGTCATTTTGACTCCCCTTAATTCGCTTGTAAAGTTATCATTTAACGTATATGTTTTTTCAGCCATTGTCTGAAATACTGCAACTGTTCCTCCGTATGGAAATAGTGTTCTCCATTCTCCATTACTTGCAAATGACAGTTAAAACATTTAGTAAATTCAGATACAACGTCAAATTCACATACGTTATCTTCTGAACCATAGAGAATGGAAGTTGGAATATTCCAAGCAACAATAGGATGTTCTTTCACATAACAGTAGTAATCCCAATAGAGAGTTTGTCCGATAGGTGTAGAAATTTCTTTCTCCATTTTTAGTCTGCTCTCACTTACGTCAAACCATGTCATCATATTATTTATGATACGCTCCATATTTACCACAGGAGAGAGAAACAAGCACTGCTTCAACGGCTCATGGCTATATTCTAATAGACTAAAATACGCTCCCATGCTACAAGCAAAAAGGCTAATATGATTTGATAACGATTTTGCATAGGTCATAATTGTATGAAGGTCTTGAACACAGTTTTGAACGTTGCAAAGATAAGTTTCATCCTTACGATCACCATGTTGAGGTAAATCAAAACTAAGCACTTGATAACCTACTGCTGTTGCTTCTTCTGCAAATACAATAATCGAGTCATCTGCCTTGTTTGACATGTTACCATGCACCACCACAAATAACTTATCTGATTTGTCGCCCCACAAAATCGCTGGAATATTTTCTATTTTCAAATTATTTTTTAACATTACAATTCATCCTCCATAAAATACAAGTAATTGCTGATTTATTTAGTTGCAACACCATTAAACGTATTCATCCACTTTTTTAATTTGTTGTGTACAGTATTAATGTGCCCGATATGGTGAGTTCCTCCTTTATGTATTCCTCTTTGTATGCGCTTATGTTCCAATGGTCATCGAGTCTTTCTAATTCTTGGTATGCCATTCTACTTCTTTATAGTAATCCATAATCGATTTAAAAACGCAGCCTTTTTTGCAGCAAAGGTCAAAATTTTACCCGTGGAAGGTCATAATCCGTCCTTGGGTCTCCCTTCCTCGCTGAGTATGATGGTATCAACAATCAGTTATGTGGAAGGAGCATGTTTCAAATGGGCGAGCAGAACCAGAACAAACAAGGCAGAGGGCGCCTCACCATCCCTACCGATCTTGATGTCGTAGGAGAAACGCTGAAAACGATGGAGTTGTGGGGAGCTGATGCTGTGCGCGATGCAGACGGCACAACTTTTCCGCAAGAGCTAGCTGAATGTGGAGCGAAAGTATACGCTACTTACTATACAACCCGCAAAGACAACAATTGGGCGAAAGCAAACCCTGACGAAGTACAGCAATGCTATATTTCAACGAAATTTGTTGCTGCTACAGATGCTGAGCTTTCTATTCGGTTATTGGAAGGGATCAGCGAAGACTTATTGCAAGTTAACAACCGCGATGATATATACCGCTGGTGGGAAGTTATCGATCGTACTACTGGCGAGGTCGTACCTACGAATCACTGGCGCTATGATGAAGCTAGCGGCTGTGTAATGATTAATAATACGATACCTTACCATGAGTATAGCGTGAGCTTCTTAACCTATCTGATTTGGGATCCTGTTCATATGTACAATGCCGTCGTGAATGATTGGAAGGATTTCGAACGACAAATTACGTTTGACGTACGTCAGCCTAAGACACGGGAATACTCCAAAGGCAGACTGCGTGAATTTTTGCGGGACAAGCCTTATGTAAATGTAGTACGGTTCACAACGTTCTTCCATCAGTTCACGCTTATATTCGATGAACTGCGTCGGGAGAAATATGTGGATTGGTACGGCTATTCCGCTAGCGTCAGCCCTTATATTCTCGAACAGTTCGAGCGTGAAGTTGGCTATAAGTTCCGTCCGGAATATATTATTGACGAAGGCTACTACAACAACCAGTATCGGATTCCGTCCCAACAATACTTGGACTTTATGGCCTTCCAACGGCGCGAAGTGGCGGGGCTAGCTAAAGAGCTCGTTGATATTACCCATGAAGAAGGTCGCGAAGCGATGATGTTCTTAGGGGATCATTTTATTGGCACTGAGCCTTATATGGATGAGTTTAAAACCATCGGACTGGATGCAGTCGTCGGCAGCGTCGGCAATGGTTCGACATTGCGCTTAATTAGTGATATTCCTGGGGTGAAATATACAGAAGGGCGCTTCTTGCCATACTTCTTCCCGGATACGTTCCATCCTGGCGGGAATCCAACGGCAGAAGCTCAAGAAAACTGGTTGACAGCTAGACGAGCTATTTTGCGTAAGCCTGTAGATCGCATTGGCTATGGCGGTTACTTGAAGCTGGCGCTGGACTTCCCAGACTTTGTTGATTATGTCACGAAAGTTGCCGATGAATTCCGTGATTTATATGAGAAGGCACGCACGAAGCCGCTGTGCTTAGCTAAAGTTGCTGTACTAAATTGCTGGGGGAAAATGCGCTCTTGGGGCTGCCATATGGTGCATCATGCACTGTACCAGAAGCAAAACTACAGCTATGCGGGCATTATTGAGATTTTGAGCGGCGCTCCTTTCGATGTATCGTTCATTAGCTTTGACGACATTCGTGAGCAGCCGAAGCTGCTCAATGATATCGATGTCATTATTAATGTCGGTGACGCTGACACCGCACATACCGGCGGTGACAACTGGAAAGACCCGTATATTGTTGAGCAAATCCGTGCATTTATTGCTCGCGGAGGCGGCTTTATCGGGGTAGGTGAACCATCCGCTGTTCAACATCAAGGCCGTTTCTTCCAACTGGGCGATGCTCTTGGCGTAGAGCTGGAGCGCGGCTTCACCCTCGGCTACGATAAATACAATTGGGATGTAAAACCATCTCACTTTATTACTGCCGATATGAATGGTGACATCAATTTTGGTGAAGGCAAGAAAAATGTATACGCGACGAGCGCTGATATTTTAGCTTGCAAGGATAAAGAAGTGCAGTTTGCAGTCAATAACTACTTTGGCGGTCGATCTGTCTATCTCGGCGGACTGCCGTACAGTGCGGAGAACGCCCGCTTGTTGCATCGTGCAATATTGTGGTCGTGCAGCAAGGATCATGAATTGCACAATTGGTTTAGTTCGGATGCGCATACGGAAATCCATGTCTATCCGGAAACAGGTACGTATTGCGTTGTAAACAACACGGCAGAGCCGCGCAACACGACTGTGTACGCGAATGGCAAGAGCTTCGAATTGGAGCTCAAGGGCGGCGAATTGCGCTGGTTTGATATGTAAGTTTACGTCGCATTCACACATTGCGATTGAAGAACAATTAGATTAGGCTGGGCAATTAGTAGCTAATTGTTCCAGCCTAATCCTGTCTAATCCTGTAGAGCGATCCATTTATCTCAACTCTATGCAGTACCTTAGTTCTTCTGCCCTCTGCTCGAATCCGAGCGATTCGTACAATCGTAATGCTGTTCGATTGTCGGTTAATACCTCCAGGCTAGCACGTGTCAAGCCGTGAGACTGGGCATAATGCAATGCCTGAGCAAGCAGGAACTTCGCAAGGCCCTGACCCCGCCATTTCTCGCGAACGAATACATTATCGATTTGGACATAATCGTCTTCTTTCCAAATCAATAAACCGGCTACGACCGTATCTCCTTGGCGGACAACCATAGAAGTCCAGAGCGGATACTGCCTGTATTCATTCAGTCTCTCCAATCCAAGCGGATTATCTGGCCAAATTTCTGTATCGATATCCAGATAGGCATGAGCTTCTTCAGACGTATCTAAATTCCAATAAGAAAATTGATAAGCTTCTGGCAATTGCAGCTCTGGAATTGGTGCTTCTATCATTCGTTCCATTTGATATAGACTAATCAGATGACGGTAACCACGCTGCAGGAAGAATTGACTGTTCGCCTCTTCTGTTGAATCATTGCCAACACAGAGTCTCGTTCCGTATTCGGCAGGAAGTGTTGCCTTCAACTCGATGGCTCTGGCGTACAGCAGATTATAAATACGGTCAAGCAACACATAGTCATGCTCACGTTCTGGGATAGCTTTGATATTCACGTAAATGGCATGCTTGTTCTCTTGAGCCCGGCCGGGCGGTACAATATTAATGATACTGACCTGTCCCTTGGCAACCATCTTGCCGTGCTCGAAGGCACATACTACATTGCACCAATTTGCTTCTTCGCCTACCCACCAAAATATTGCATTCGGTCGCGAAGTAACAGATCGATATAATTCCCCTAGCAAAGGCATGTCCTCTTGTTGAAAATTACGGATCTGAAGCTCAGACGATAGTAAATTCACAGAATTCCCCTCTCTTTTTTTCAGGTGAGTCTAGCTTAAAACGTCATTCCTTCCTCATAACTATAGGGTACAAAATATGGATTGACAATATATTCCTTGATTGTGTACCATCTATTTTAATAAACATCTAATTAGATGTTTATTAAATTTGTATAATGCCACCTGTGATCATGACTTCACATTTCATAATCGAATGTTTTTATTGCCTGTTTCATATTGAGCTTCCCAGATCGAACAGAGGAGGAATACCCCCAATGCAGGTAGAGAAAGTAGTTGCTTATCATAAAGCGTTGGCCGATCCTACACGCATCAAAATGCTTATTTTACTGGCGGAAGGCGAGCGTAACGGTCAAGACTTGGCAGAGAAGCTGTTCGTTACACCAGCTACGATTACCCATCATGCATCCAAGCTTCGCGAAGCGAGCCTCATTAACGAACGAAGAGAGAAGAACATGATTTATTTTTCATTAAATGACTATTTTCTGAAAAACAATGCCGTTGCCGCCATGAATCTCATTTATCGCAGAGCTGAAGGAGGTGCTGAAATGTTGAATGAGGATCAACAGCGGATGAAAGATTCGGTCATTCGCAATTTTATTTCCAAGGAAGGCAAGTTAAAGAACATCCCTTCCCAGCTAAAAAAGAAGCTTATTGTACTGGAACATATGGTGTCTAACCTTGAAATGGGGCGGAAATACAGCGAGAAGGAAATCAATGAATTTATTAAGGCCTATCATGAGGATTTTGCTACGATTCGCCGGGAATTTATTATGCATCAATTTTTGTACCGAGAAAATGATCTCTATGAGATGAACCCGCGGGAGTTGTGGGCCAATTGGTCAACCTTATCATGAACAAAGGCTGGGTACTTCACAGCCAATTAGGTATAGACAGTGCACGTAACAGTTGGTCAGGATATGTGGTTTCTCAGGCTGGATGGTATACTAATGGACAGCACATATGGGAAGGAACTGACACAGGATGAACCAGAACTCCAAGAAGAATATTATTGATAAATTGAATTTGAATAAATACCCGATGAAGCTGATTTTGAACAAGCCGAGCGATATAGCAGAATTCGATGAATTGGATTATGACAATGCAATCCGCAAGGAGAACTATGATCTTATTTTTGCATTTATCTTCACGCTAGAAGAATTTACAGAGCTCGTACAGATGGTTATCGATAAGCAGTTGTTGAATAACAAGGGGTATCTGTTCGTCGCTTATCCGAAGAAAAACAATCCCAAATATGAGCAATATATTGAACGTGACAGCTTTTTCAATATTGGATTCGTCAATGAGGATGGCTATGTAGCAAACAGCGCTATTAAATTTGCGCGGATGGTTAGCTTGGATGACGTGTTTACGGTAATCGGGCTGAAGTCGGAAACGAAAAAAACAACCAAACCAGCAGGAGCTACAAAGAGCCAGTGTGTAGATGACTACGTGGATCATATCGCTGACATTCAGAAATACCTGGCAAACAGCGCGCAATTGGAGTTTTACAACAACTTGACGCCAGGCTATCAAAAGGATTGGGCGCGTTATGTGTATAGTGCCAAAAAAACAGAAACGCAGCAAAAAAGGCTAATAGAGATGGAGTCCATTTTGGCCAAGGGATACAAATCATTTGATCTTTATCGAAGACGAGGAAAATAACATATTGTGCAGGATCGGGGAGAGTCAGCCAATGAGTTTCGCTTTTACAAAGGAAATCAAGAATTGGAATTCATGGGGAGCCGTTTATCAATCAATTGAAGATTTTCGACAGCTCATCGAAGTCATTTACGAGAAAGAAGATTTGAGCGGCGCAGAGCAAATATCGAATGTAACTCCAGGCACGAACGCGGTATTTCGGGCAGGCAGCTACGTGATTAAAATTTTTGCGCCCAAGGAATCTGGAGCGAATACCGACGCTGATTACGATGCAGAAATCAGTGCAATGGAACGTGCTCTCCAGCAAGGCATTCACGCGCCGAACATTATCGCGGCATCCTTTATTAAAGATAAATATTTGTTCCGTTATATCATCATGGACTTTATTCAAGGGCAGGAAGCGGGCAAGGTACTGCCTA
The DNA here is from genome assembly GCF_050474385.1 of Paenibacillus sp. B1-35. Classification (NCBI taxonomy): domain Bacteria; kingdom Bacillati; phylum Bacillota; class Bacilli; order Caryophanales; family Paenibacillaceae; genus Paenibacillus; species Paenibacillus sp. B1-35. Next base: position 1,677,609 of record NZ_JBCHVJ010000001.1, on the reverse strand, counting down.
ATTCAACATCCTCCCAGAAGGCGACATTCGTTAAGCAACTGCTTGCTAATCTGGACAAGCTGAACACGCTGCCTGAGGAGCAGGTCGATGCAAATGCTATAAAGCAAAGAGTCGTTCGCAACGCGAGGTGGAACATATTTACTGAACTTATCCGAACTCAAATTGCTGAAATTGTCGCGAAAAGCCCGATATCACAGCCCGTATATGTGCATGGCGATATCACAGCGGAGAATGTCATGGTTGATGCAAAAGGTCAGCTTTACATGATCGACTTTGCAGACAGTACGATTGCTCCAGCGGCGTATGAATACCCGCCAATTTTGTTCTCGTTATTTGATTTTGATGCCGAGTTGATCCAATTGTTCATACATGAGCTGAATTGCAGCCGCGAAGCGTTCATCGATGAGGTATTTCTCGCTATATTGCTGCATGAATTCGGCTTTGACTTTGTTAGCATGATCTGTGAGAAGTATTCGAAGCTGGGTGCTCAGTCATTAACCGATATTTATGAAGTAAAAAGATTGCTTCAAGCACACCTGCCTATGGAATGACGGAAGCGGAAGTAGAAATGGAAGCAAACAGCATCGTCCATCAGAAGTGGCGTAAAGCAGTTGAGAGCACTCTAACTCGTTTGGGAGTTGGAAGTGCTCTCTTTTTGTTCGCTTAGAAATAGTCGGAGAAGTATGGGATTTGGCGGATGATCAGTCGTTCAAGCATATCAATGGTTGCTTCGTTGGCCTGGAATCGTCCGATTTTTGCTAAATAAGATGGGCGCTTATAGCCCATAAGCATAGTGGTTAATGTTTGGATATCGAATTCAGCATCTCGTTGATTTCCACCCTTGATCAGCTTCCCATGTCCTTGTTCATCTACTGATAAGGTGAACACGCCTTGATTCCACTCTAGCATCGGATCGTGGAGGACGAAGGTGAAGCTGCACGGCATTTCCTGTGGCTGGAACGGATATTGTTTCAAAAATAAGCCGATATCGACGATCCTTGCCATATAGTAGGGAGCAATCGTCTCCTTAATGTCACTGTCTTCAAGCAAAAAGGCAAGTGGTTCATCGGTATAAATATGCCCCTTTACTTTGGTCACCATGGAGAAGTGTGCACTGATGAAGTTCCATAAGCCATTGCGTGCTTCCTGGTTCACATACACCATCTCTTTCATATAGAACACTTCCTCGGCAATCCAGTAAAGCAAATACCCTGTTGGCTCATGGCTGCTGTTATAATAAACGGCCACGGTCATATCATCGAGATCCCACCGCAAATATTCCTCCCACGCCAGTTCATTGCGCAGCATTGCACCGTGTGTCTGCAGAGCAAAGTGGTGATAGACTTGTCGCACGTCTGGATGCTCAATCGTAACACGCTCTACATTGCCGGGTACTGTTTTAAGCTTGGGCAACTGTGTATCTTTCACTTCGAACGAGATTTTATCAGAGATGATCTCCCAGCCTTTCCGGCGGTAGTAAGGAATGGAATAAGGATATAAATAGGATACGGATTGCTTGCGCTTGCGCATATTCGTCAGGGCTTGACGCATCAACTTATTCATTAAGCCTAGGTTGGCGTATTCAGGGTAGGTGCCGACTCCTGTTAATCCGCCCATTTCATATATTTGGCCAAAGATGTTGACTTGGAACGGGTATACTGCCAATTGGGAAATAAGTTTATCCCCATCGAACCAGCCCAGCACGTCAGCCTGCCTCAGCACAGGCAGCTTAGCCTGCGCGATCTCGCGATTTTCCCAACCTAGCGCCTGCAAATCATGATTGGTCACTTGGAATACATAGCGCAGCAAGTCATTGAACTGCTCGCCATGCTGGATTTCAACTTCCTTCATTTTCAGTCTTTCTTGCAGCTTTTGACGGCTCATGGAATAGAACCTCCTTATTAAGGGCCGATTAGCCTTATACTATTTTACACGAAATTGACATGGTTCAATCATGTATAGAAATAAGGACTGTGAAGGTAGGAGAGACGACGATAGGCAGAAGCTGCGAAACAAAAAAGAGCGCCGCCACGAAAGTGGAGGCGTTGTATATTGGAAAACGGGTTTATTTTTTCTCCATAACCGCAAAATAGTTGTTTTCGCTGTCTGCAAAGTTGAATAAGCGGCCTGTGGGCATGGTCACTAATTCACCGACCGTAATGCCTTTATCCTTGAAATCTTCATACAGTCCATCGAGATTGTCGGAGAATAGCATGATCGAAGGTGTGCCAAGGTTAAGCTCTGGCTGCATCTGGGCAATAAGCTGCTTGTTATGAAGCACGAAGGAGGTTTGAGCACCTTGTGCAGGGGCGATTTCAATCCATTTCATACCTTGTCCGTTGTTATCTTCCGATACGACAACGAAGCCGACCTTTTCTGTCCAAAATTGCACGGCTTGGTCTTGATCATTTACATACAGCATAACTTGTCCGATTTGATTGATCATAGGTCATTCTCCACTTCTCATTGAATTTGCTGAATCCATGTTCGATGGTACAATTTCTGGACTTGGATTGCAAGCAAACAGACGGGAAGACAGCAGTTCATCAATCGCAGCTCCAATTCCTTTATTTTGATTACACGATAGGATTATAAAATTAAGATTAGGGATTGCTTCAACGTCATAGTTGTATATGACGCTTGGTAATTGGGGAAAGTATTCTATTTTGTTATGTGATTATAATCACAATGTTTTTGGATCCGTCCTATATAATAGGTGCAGGACAGGAATGTTTCCCTCGTCGAAGATCGGAAAATAGATTCATTTACAATATTGGAAGGTGAGATCTCATGCAAAAAAATCATGTATCCCAATTTCAGGAATATGTAGAAGGCAGATTTACGAAACGAATCATTCATAAGGATGGAGACAACGTTATTTTCGTGTTGAACTTCAGCCGAGGAGCCGAATTGCCGACACATAATCATCCGGGAGCTGATGTATATATCTTAGTTCTGGACGGAAGCGGGACAGTGACTGTCAATGGGGTGGAGACTGAAGTTGCAGAAGGAGATATCCTTCATATTGCTGGAGACGAAAATTTTGCTTATCGCAACGGGACAGATGCCGATTCCAGCCTGTATGTTATTTTGACGAAAACGCCATGTGAGCGCTATGCCCAAAATATGTAATCATAGCGTTGCATAAGGCGAATGACATAGTGCCCCTGGGGATAGGGCAGGATACCGTGGTAGATATCCATCACCTAATCTTAGGGGCACTATTGGTATGGCAACAGATGCGCCATGCTGTTCGAATGTAACGTTCTCTATCCTTTAAATGGGATTGTCTGCTCCGAGGTAAAACCCAAGTGGTTCGCGATGATCTGAACGATGCGCTTGGAAGCTTGTCCATCGCCAAATGGATTGCTTGCCTTGGTCATCCCTAGGTAAGTCTGCTCATCTGAAAGCAGTCGGTTCGCAATATTGAAAATCGAGTCCTCCTCGGTTCCCGCAAGGGCAACCATATTGGCATCCACTGCTTCCGGACGTTCTGTCGTGTCTCGCATCAGAACAAGCGGCTTATTGAACACCGTTGTTTCTTCTTGCAAGCCGCCGGAATCGCTCATAATCAGATAGGAACGGGCAAGCAGGTTGATCATATCCGGGTATTCCAGCGTATTGAGCAAATGAATGCGATCATGTCCGGATAGAAGCGTGTGAGCTGCATCTCGGACGACTGGACTCATATGAACAGGATAGATGATAGCAGTATCAGGATGTTCATCTACAATTCGGCGAATGGCTCGGAACATGTTTTGCATTGGAGTTCCATAATTCTCCCGACGATGGGCCGTCACTGTAATGATTCTGCCTTGATGCTGGACAAGTGCATGTAATGCAGCTTCACTGAACGTATAATTTTCCTTATAAGTCTGCAAAGCGGCGTCTACAGCAGTTTGGCCTGTTATGTAAATATGCCCCTCGCTATACCCTTCACGCAGAAGATTATCCTTTCCAACAGAAGTTGGCGCAAACAGCAAATCGGTTACCGCATCGACAATTCTACGGTTTACTTCCTCTGGCCATGGGGAGTATTTGTTGTGCGAACGCAAGCCTGCTTCTACATGTCCAACTGGGATTTTGTGAAAAAATGCCGCAAGCCCACCGCACATCGCTGTTTGCGTATCGCCGTGAACAAGGATCATATCCGGCTTATCCTCTGCAAGTACATTGTCGAGTCCAGCGATAGCAGCGGACGTGAAATAGGCGAGAGACTGATTCTCTTTCATTAAGCGTAAATCAAGATCAGGCGATAGAGAAAAATGGGAGAGAGCCTGATAGAGCTGCTCTCGGTGCTGTCCGGTAACAACAACTTTTGTATCGAACCAATCAGATTGCTGCTTCAATTCCTGCACGACAGGGCACATCTTGGTAGCTTCCGGCCTTGTCCCGAAAATGACCATGATTTTCTTCTTTGTATTCATATGGAAAGCCCCCTCTACCTCGATTCTAATATGGAACATTCCTAATATTACCACATGAGGTTGGGTAAGTCATAAGTTCGAGGGATGAAGCGAAGGAGATCATATTTTCTTTGACGAATATTTTGATAGAGAAGGCATTACATCACTGTTATTGATTATTGTCATAAAAATGTCGGGGAAATTAAAGCGGAGACAAGACTGATTCAAAGTTTTTTCGATTATGCCAGGTGGGTTAGAGAGTGTATAATGGACAACCATCAGATAAGGAAAATATGTGGACACATGGAACGGCAAAAGGATAACTGATATAATGATAATGAAATCGAGGTGATCGAAATGGGGAAGAAACGCAGAACAGCAGTTGCTCCGACTCAGAACACAGCAGAGAAGCCAGCCACATTGAAGGACTTGTTAAGTTCCGAGGTGCTGGACAAGTTGAAGGCACAAGCCAAAGAACTGAAGGTTCAGGAAGATAACCGCAAGGAAGTGGAACGACAGAAGGCGGAAGAGGCTCGCCGTGTGGAGCAGAAGAAGCTTGATAATAACTTTGAGTACTTATTGAATAACAGCAGCATGGATTGGCGAAAATTTAAAAATTAACAAAAGCGTGCAGACGAGAGCGTCTCACGCTTTTGTTACATATGGTCAGCACTTATGAGCTTTAAAGATCTCTCATTCACGTTATGTGCATTTGATCTCTGGTTCAAGAGGATGTAATCTAGTTTATATAGGATTGTTACATTGTTCACATATTATTTGGAGGAAACAACATGAACTTGCCTATCTTAAACAAATTTGAATTGTTCGAAGCGATACAGAAGCATTGGGGCGGATTTTTCCGTCAATATGAAATGGCTCTGAACGAGCTGCAAAGCGACTTTCAAATTATTGATTTGGAATGGAAGACAAAGTTTGGATATTCCCCGATCGAACATATGAAGGCACGGGTGAAAAACCCACTATCCTTGCTCAAAAAAATAGAAAAAAAGAGAATTCCATTTTCCATGGAATCTGTACAAAATAACATCCGTGACATTGCTGGTTTGCGGATTGTCACTACATTTCTTGATGACGTATATATGATGAAAGAACATATCGAACAACGTGAAGACATCCAAGTGCTGCAAGTAAAAGATTACATTCAGAACCCAAAGCCAAGCGGCTACAAGAGCTTGCATATGGTTGTCAAGACACAGGTCATTCTTTCGCAGGAAGTGCTGTGGGTACCAGCCGAAATTCAGTTGAGAACGTCTTCGATGGATTTCTGGGCTGCTACAGAACATAAGCTGAACTATAAATATGAAGGCGGCGAAGTGCCCGAGGATGCACGCACCCAATTATTTGAGCTATCCAAATCGGCATTTCAAATGGATCAGCAAATGTCCATGCTTCGGAATCAGCTGTTGAAATAAATAAAAATAAAATAAAAGGCAAATAGGCTTTCCTTCAAAAGGAAGGCCTATTGTTTTATCTCGAACGATTATTTGATCCCATGCCACTTAGCGAGGTACTCCGCATGGGAACGCAAATAAGCATATATTCAGAAGGGGCATACCATTCGATTGAAAGAAATGAACTCCTTGTTCCCGATAAATGGTCGGAATCCGAACAGCATGCTTGCTCCTGATGAAGTGTCACATTTTTTCTTCCCCCGTCTTCCAATAAACTACAAGAGGCATCTATTTTCCCATGATTACCCCCCACTTTTGACTAACTACTACATTACCTTAACCAAGATTCAAAATTTTTACGTAAGCGTTGAACACCACTTGTATTTTACAGCCTTGCTATTCATGTTAAGACTCAGATGCTTATTCCCTCCTGTTGCTCATACATATGAAATAGGGTTCTTTCTAAGGGAACGTTATTTTAGATGAGTGAAGGGAGCGTTGCAATGAGCCATGAAAGGAATGGAGGATATGGGGGATTCAAGTCGGAAAATCAATCATCTTATGCAAATATGAAGATGCAGCAAGAGTTCGAGGATGCAAGGTATATGAACTGGTGTGACCAATCCCTTACTTTTGTTCTTGTTCACGGAGCATGGGGGGATTGCCGTTATTGGTCAAGAACGGCCGAAGTTCTGCACAGTATGGGGCATAGGGTGTACGCTCCGAATTTGCCAGGACATGGGATGGATTGGAATAAAAATGTAACGCATGCCATGTATGTGGATGCAGTCGTTCATTGTATCAAGCACTATCAACTCTCAAATGTTGTACTGGTTGGGCACAGCTTTGGCGGTACGGTTATTTGCAAGACGGTAGAACATGTCCCTGATCGTATACGTCGGCTTGTCTTTATGGATGCATTTGTTGTACGCGATGGATATAGTGCTGCAGATGAAATACCGCCGCAAAGCAAAGAGGAGTGGGCGCAGCTGGCACAACAATCATCTGACAATACCATTATGCTGCCTTTTACCGTATGGAGGGAGACATTCATGAACAATGCCAGTATTGAGCTGGCGTATCATGTCTATTGTACGGTTACACCAGAGCCTGCAGGGCCATTGTTTGAGAAGCTGGATCTGTCGAAATTCTATCGTTTACCTATGCCCAGAAGCTACTTGTACTTAACGGATGATACTGCGCTGCCTCAAGGGGAGCAGTATGGCTGGCACCCCCATATGTCAAGTCGATTAGGGCTGTTCCGGCTCATAACGGCACATGGCGATCATATGACCCCATTTCATATTCAACCGCATCTCGTTGCGGAGAAGCTTATTGAAGCAGGGCGGGATTAAGTACGGGGGTATGAGGGCTGCGGTAATGTGTACGGAATGATTAAAAACAAAGGCTGGCCAAAAGAGAATTTCCCTTGGCCAGCCTGCATGTGCTGCAAGTATTTCCGATGTATGGAACGAAATGATCATTACTGTGGATTGGTTGTCCAAATACCAGCAGTCTTCACAAAGACACGCTGCGGCAGCTTAAGCGCAGCTAGTGCAAGCTCGGCTACATCCTCAGGCTGCATCATGCGATCCTCGTCTCCGATGTTGAGCCCCGCATTTACTGCGAGTTCTGTATTTACGGTGCTTGGCGTCAATGCAGTTACGCGGATATTATGCTTGCGAACTTCCTGCATGAGCGCTTCGGTCATGCCCATAACTGCGAACTTGGATGCATTGTAGGCAGAACCTGTTGCAAACCCACGTTCTCCAGCAGTTGAAGAAATATTGATAATACTTCCTTCATTCTGTTCAATCATGGCAGGGAGCACTGCACGAGTAACATAGTAGGTGCCCATCAAATTGACTTGGATAATGCGCTCCCATTCTTGCGGATCCATATCGACCAACTTGCCGAACATGGCAATGCCTGCGTTATTAATGACAATGTGGATAGCGCCAAGCTGCTCCGAAAGAGAAGCAACGGCGCGATTGACGTCCTCTTGTACTGCAACATCAGCCGTTGCGATCGCGACGCGGATATCATATTTCGCAGTAAGTTCGGCTTTTAGAGCTTCAAGATCAGCGGCTGTACGGGCGATGAGGCCAAGATGTACGCCTTCCTGCGCTAACGATTCGGCCAACGCTTTGCCAATACCTTTGCCTGCGCCAGTAATAAGTGCGGTTTTGTTCGTAAGATCTTGCAATTTCATATTTTTGATCTCCTTTACCTTTTTATGCTTAACCGTTATGACTAACAACAAGCTCGTATTTGTTCAAAGAAGCACCCAGCATGTACTGCTTGCTGTCGCTGGCACCCCGGTGGGATTCGCGGAAGGTATCGCTAGATGTCCAGTTGCGGAATGACTCCTCATTCTCCCACACCGTACAGACCTTCAGTTCTTCTTCGCCTTCCTGACCTGGACCGAGCCATACCTCCAAGCGGACAAATCCGCTCATTTGCTGTACGCCCTTGGCCTGCGCGAATCGCTCTGCCACTTGCTTCCCGAATCCTTCTTTAATTCGGATTGTGTTCGTCACGACTAACATGCTATCGCCTCCTGTGTGCATTATGAAATTCATGTTCATTTGTACAGATTGTATATCTGCCTCTCTATTATACTCGAACTGTTGGACAAGATCACACTCACTCGTGAGTATTACCAAGCACATTCCATCTTGTTCCCCATTCCTTCATGGCATCAAATATGGGACGAAGCGTAATTCCCCTCTCCGTTAATGAATATTCGACGTGTGGAGGGATTTCGGAATAGACGGTTCGTTGAATAATGTTCTGCTGCTCCAGTTCCTTCAATCGTAGTGAGAGCGTGCGTGGACTGATGCCATGGAGTGCGCGTTCCAGCTCGCCGAATCGCTTTGTCCCGTAAAACAAATCGCGCAATATTAGAAAAGTCCACTTCCCCCCGATAATATGCATCGTATGCTCAATGGGACAAGCAGTGATCGAGGCCGTATCCACGGGAGATTCATACTCATGTGTTGTATCTAGGGAGGCCGAAGCGTGTAATGTTCCTTCTTGGCAAGGTGTATGTGTGGTTTGTTCTGGAGTTGACATGTGAAGCCCCCTTCTCTTATTACACTTCATTTAGTATAGTGCAATAATGTCGGTGGTGACAATGCTGAGACTTTGCAAGAAACAGTGGGGAACAGGACGAGCTCATGGCTTCGATTGGCTAGATCAGATAAGGAGGCTATGCAAGTACAGACTATGAGTAAGGCATGATAGGTAATGAATCATGTATTGTGCTAAAATTAATGATGATACTGTATGCACAGAAGGGGAGGAATATCATGAAGGTGCTTGTCATAGTTGCACATCCGAATTTGGATGCCTCTAACGTTAACCGTGCTTGGGTCGAAGAGCTGCGCAAGCATGACAACATTACTGTACACGAGCTGTACAAGGAATATCCCAATGGACAGATTGACGTACAGAAGGAGCAGGCGTTGATTGAAAGTCATGACCGCATCGTATGGCAGTTTCCATTCTATTGGTACAGCTCGCCGGCATTGATGAAGCAATGGCTGGACAGTGTGCTTACATATGGCTGGGCATATGGCACGGGCGGCGATCACTTGCATGGCAAGGAGCTTATGCTGGCTATATCGACCGGAAGCCCGCAAGAGAAGTATCAGGCGGGCGGGTTTAATCATTATTCCATGAGTGAGCTGCTGAAGCCGTTCCAGGCGACTAGCAATCTGATCGGCACAACATACCTGCCTGCATTCGTATTCCATGGAGCAATGGGAGCGGAAGAGGCTGCGATTCAGAATAGTGTCAAGGACTATGTATCCTATCTGTTGAAATAGGAGCTGATGTAAGTAGGCGGAGTATAACGAATAGGAGTGCCGCAAAGTAGGTTCACCTAGCTGTGAGACGAACTTTAAATTTGAAAAAAAGGTTGGGTTAAGGGAATGTGCATGTTTCCTTTAACTCGGCCTTTTTGTTTTATTGGTGTGATATGGAGACAAAAAAAGAACTCAACATCCACTAAAAAGTGGACAATTGAGCTCTCTTCGAGTTATTGGGATGTTCCTATCCGTTTCGATTACCCGTTCATCGTTATCTATGTTGAAGGACGTGCTTATGCAGACGTTGACGCTGCATTCCCTGGAATTCCGTTGCCAAACGCCAGTTCTTCAAGCTTCGCAATAATGCGTTCTTCTGTATCGCTGTCGACAGGAATGTTACATGATGCAAGCGGAAGCAGCTTGTCGAAGCTTCCAATTGCAACAGAATAGCCAGCCTGCTGAAACATCGGAATATCATTCATATCATTGCCGAAGCAGACGAATTGTCCAGGGATAATCCCAAACGAGCGAAGTGCAGCCATTTTGTTGACACCGATGCTTGTCATATCAACGATGCCTTCCGCGGAGTGGTAATGGAGCGTTGTATCCAGCGACTTCAGTTTTTCCGTTAGCTCCTCTAAGCGATTGCTGCCTAGAACGAGAATCTTGATCACATTATAAATTTCATTCATAGGTAAACAAGCAGCTAGGCGCAGCGGATCGACATGGAATAGGAACGGATGTGTCCCCTCCAAGTTGTGCGCATAGTTCCACTCATCATCAACAAGGTAGGCCGCTTCATATTGATGCAGCAAGCTCATAATCGCATCGGCTGTTGCCTGCGGAAGCGGGCTTGACGCTAGACGCTCACCTTGGAAATAGGTCATGGCACCGTTGGCGCCGATGAGCAGGTTGTGGTGAAAGCGTTCATCCAGGACAGGAAGCATATCCCGGCAAGGACGTGCCGAAGCGAAGCCTACGATATGTCCAGCTTCTTGTATGCGTGCAAGGCAATTCATAATTGGAGCAGAGACAGGCTGTCCTTTGAATGAAATCGTACCATCAATATCAAAAATGAAGTGCATGTAAGATGTTCTCCTTTGACTGAATGTATGTTTTCTGTATGCAAGTTATAAGTTGTAAGTTGTAAGTTGTAAGCAGCAATGCTGGCAGGAATATTAGTTTAAAAAAACGAAAGGGCTTGCTTGACTGCACAGTAGCCGAAATAGATGCCAAACCCGATAAATACAATGCCTGCTGTAATCGATACATATTGCATGATGCGTGGGGTAATGGCTCTGCGGCTGAAATGGGTCACAGCAGCGACGAAAAGATCCCATATACAAATACCGACAATGATAGCGCTGCTATATAGCAAGGTATCCTGCTTGCCTAACACATCCATGGTTGTTGCCATAACGGAGCCATATATGCCGATCCAAAATACGATGTTAAGCGGGTTGGATAACGCCAGTAAAAAGCCCGATAAAAAAGAGGAACCGACATGCTGCTTCTTGGCATCGGAATCGGAATCGGAGATCTGGACTGTAGATCTGGCTTCACGAAAACTTTCATATCCAAGATACAGCAGCAATATGAACCCTGCCGTCCATAGAATGAGCTTAGCGAACGGTGTTGTTAAGAACGAAGCGGCTCCATAGTAGATAAGCAGCATGAAAATAACATCCGTGCTCATGGCGCCGAGCCCCAGGAACCAAGCGTTCCAGAACCCATTTTTTAATCCGGCCTTGATCTGAGCGATGCTGATTGGACCGACGGGGGCTGAGAGAGACAGCCCGAGCAATACATAGCTGAACCATATGCTAGCCATCTGATCTTCCTTCCTGTTCTTGCGAAATAATGGTACTATTGTACTGGTTATCTGTCCTGTTGATAAGTGGCAGATTTGTAGATTTAATTGGGGACAGAGGTGATGGGGAAATGCTTGAACTGACTCCGCATATTGATGATCATTCTTCGGAACCGAAGTATTTGCAATTATACAGCTACATAGCGAAGCAAATCTGGAATGGAACATTGACAGCAGGCACGCGGCTTCCATCTATTCGAACATTGGCGGCACATTTGCATCTAAGCCGCAATACGGTTGAGGCGGCCTATCAGCAGTTAATTGCAGAAGGGTACGTAGAGAACCGCTCCCGAATTGGTTTGTTCGTCATGCCGATTGAAGGAGGTGTGAAGCAAGCGGAGAGTGGCGAGAAAGGAGCCGAACGAGAGCTTGAACGAGAGCTGGCGCAGCCATTAACGGCTTCTTTAGATGATGAAAAGAATGCATTCGATACGGATGCAGGAATTGAAATTGATTTTCGTCATGGCAACGTAGACAGGGAAAGGTTCCCGTTGATCGTATGGCGCAAGCTTGCAAATGATTTATTTCGACATAGACGGGATGAGGCGCTTCAATACGGACATCGTCAGGGTGAAGCAGGATTGCGCAGAGCGATTGCTCGATATTTATACCAATCAAGAGGAGTACATTGTACGCCTGAGCAGATTGTGATGGGGGCTGGCATTCAACAATTGTTGATGCTTATCTGTCAGTTGATTCGCAAAGATACGCATTCCATTGCGATGGAGGAGCCGGGATATGACGGCGCACGGGCGATTTTTTATCATAATGGTTACGAGATAGTGCCTATTCCACTTGAGTCCGAAGGAATATCTGTACAGCATCTAAGAGAACGGAGTGCTGGTGCGGTATACGTAACGCCGTCGCATCAGTTTCCTCAAGGCATGGTGATGTCTATCGCGAAGCGGATGCAGCTGCTGCAATGGGCGAACGAACGGGAAAGCATCATTATCGAGGATGATTATGACGGAGAATTCAAATATGGAGCGAAGCCAGTTCCCTCGCTGCAAGGGCTGGATGGGCATGGCCGGGTCGTATACGTGGGCACATTCTCCAAGTCCCTGCTTCCTTCCATTCGATTAAGCTATATGGTGCTTCCTCCGTGGCTTCTAGCGCGGTATAGGCTTGAATTCGCTGCTTATGAGCAGACGGCCTCAAAGCTGCATCAGATGACAATGGAGCGGTTCATGACAGAAGGGCATTGGGACAAGCATCTGCGGAAAATGCGCAAGCTGTACCAAGAAAAGCACAGCACACTGTTGACAGCGTTAAGTGAAGAAATGGGTGATCGAGTCCGTGTGATAGGGCAGCATTCCGGACTTCATATCAAGCTTCAAGTGAAGCATGAATATAGTGAACAGCAATTAATCGATGCGGCAAGAACAGTTGGAGTTAAGGTGTATCCGACCTCGATTTATCGAATTAAGCAGGAGGAAGACGAACAGCCTTCCTTGCTCATCGGCTTCGGTGGACTCAGTCTGATCCAGATAAGAGAGGGAGTAGAACGACTCAGACAGGCATGGTTTGGATGAATGCCTGATTGCCTGACTTCTGTCAACGACATTCTAAAGGTAAAAAGTTTAGAAGGGAAAAGGGAAGGGACGGGGACGAGCGAATGAACAGCTGGATTACATTTGACTTGGATGGAACGTTGATGCAGAATCCATTTGCTGCATGGATCTTTCCGGAGATTACAAGTGTCGTACGGGAGCAATTGAGAACCGGCATTGATGTTGACGATGATGCTGGCTTTGATATGGGAAAGCTTCTTTATGAGGAACATCGTAAGCGAATGGAGGCGGGTAAGACAGTTCGCGCTTATGATTGGGACGATATGCTGCGGCAAGTGCTTGCTGAACTAGGTGCCGAACAAAGTATTGATATTCAGGTAGAGCAGCTTGTACGCAAGCATGCGGTGCCGCCTGCGAAGGTCTATTTGCTAGAAGGAGGCGTTAAGCCTGTTCTGGAGCAGTTGAGTCAGCACGGATACCGATTGGCGGTAGCAACGAACGGATATTATAAATACCAGTTTCCAGTGCTTGAAGCTCTAGGCATTGCCCAATATTTCGAGCGAATTGTTACCCCAGAGACTGCAGGAGGCGGCAAACCTGATATGCATATGCTCCATGCTGTTCGCCAGTACGGTTCAATTGCCGCGCATGTTGGGGATCGGCTGGATCATGATGTGTATATGGCCAATCAATTCGGAACTGCTTCTATCCTGGTGCACCGCAAGCTGCCGCAGGAATTGCAACAGCTCGCTCCTGAACAACGCATGTATGAACCAGCCTTTGTGCCGATATGCAGCCAACAGCTTCAGCGGGAAAGCCAGAGCTTGTATACGAAGCTGTTCGGAGATGATGATAGATCGGAACTGCCGGAGCAGATTAGACCCGATTTCGTTATTCGCAGCATTCATGAACTGCCTGCATGCTTGGCCGCAATAGCGAACAAAGAGTAGATTACCGCATTTTGAAATGCCGAACCTGTTCGATGAACATCGTCATGGCCATCGTGGCGGAAGCATTATTATCTTGGAGGATGTGGAACGCCCGCTTGACGCTCTTGCCCTTAACGTGAACTAAGCGCAGCTCGCCATGTTCCTGCTCTTTACGAATTACCCAATAAGAAAGCATTGCGATCCCGAGTCCGGCCATGACGGCTTCCTTCACACTTTGACTGCTGTTGAACACATAAGAACGCTTGATGTGCAGCTTCAGATCGCTCATGAATTGATCGCTGTAAGCTCTTGTTCCCGAACCCTGCTCACGCAGCACCCATACCTCGTCATGCAGCATGCTCGGCTCGATGGTGGGCATGGAAGCAAATGAATGGTTGGGCGATACGACGAGTACCATCTCATCCTCCATGAACGGAGTGCCAAGCTGAAGGTCTTTATATTCGATTTTGCCTTCTACAAGCCCGATATCCAACTCATTCGCACGTACGGATTGGGCAATTTGTTCGGTGTTGGCGATTGTCACTTGGACATCTACGCTCGGGTATTGACGAGCGAATGAAGCCACGATACGAGGCAATATATATTCTCCGATCGTGAAACTGGCTCCGATCCGCAGTGATCCTGTAACCTCATCCCGAAGCAGGCCGATGTCTTCGCGTGCTGCTTCATAACGGGCAATCATTTCCTTGGCATGCTTATATAATATTTCTCCAGCTTCGGTCAACTTAACATGCTTAGGGGAGCGGTGAATGAGCTGCACCCCGAATTCCTGCTCCAAGTTGCGGATATGCTGGCTGACGCCGGGCTGAGACAGATGGAGCAGCTCGGCGGCTCGCGAGAAATTGCGCTGTTCCACGACCGCTACATATACCTTCATTGTATCTACAATCATAGGGTGAACGAACCTCCGTGAATTCTTATCCATGAAAAATGAGATCTATAATCGGCTCAAATGAGTATCTTTGATGTTGTCGCATACTTTAAACCATATCCAAGCATTCGATCCATGCCAATATGGGCCGTCCATATGATCCCCACTGCTAAGACCGCTTGATTGGACAACAGAAATCCGCACATCACGGTTGCGAGTGATACACTGTACGTATGGAGTACATTATAAATAAAAGCGCCTGCTTTATTACTAACGACATAACCGATCATGGATACATCGGGAACAAACAACAAAGCAAAAAACAGCAGCCAGTTAAATTGATGATATTCGTAAAAATAGATGCATCCTAATAATACGAACAATCCTTCTACATGTAATAATGCTTTACTTCCTGTCATTTATTATCCTCCAATCTTGTTGTAAAGGTAAACTCTTGCGCAATCATTGCCGGCAGGGTAAGAGTGGGCAGAGGCAGTTTTTGAAGAAAAGGTGTGATTTTGCAAGTTGATTCGCAGCAGCAATAAGGTATAATATGTAATAAGAGAGATACAATGAATAAAGGGATCGTGTTGGTAGCACGATCCCTGTACAACGGCCGCATGTAAGAACGGTCGGCTGTAAAGACGGACATGAAATAGACCGATACCTTGCTACGGGGCGGTCTATTTCCGTTTATTAAACGATAACAGCGCTACAATAAGCGTACCAAAGCTAATCATTAGCGTTAGTGCTTCGAACACTGTCATAGGCATCACCTCCCGTCAGGGAGACTTGCCGACCGCCCTTCATGCCGAATCAGTTGTACTCTTGTATCATACCATAATTTTCTATAGTCAGAATATATAATTGCATGTTTCGCAATATACGATATATTGAGCGGACTAACCCTAACTATGAGACCATTCAAGCACCTCCATGGATAAGTTTTTCTATCACAAGATGGGAAGACAGCCTGGAGGTGTTTTGCATTTATCATGAACATGCTTGGCAAATAGCCAACATCAACGGATAGAGGCACCATAAATGCTATCTATGAATAGATAAATATAATGACAATAAGTTTTCCTTATGCTAGGGATTGCATATCCGTATTTCCCCTTGCGAGCGAAGCCATTTATAGTAATCATCGTAAGGATCAGGCTGCGCCTGCTGAAAGATGGGGGATGGATATGAATAACGGGGAAGTGCTCCTGGCCACGAAGCCGAAGCGAAATAAACAATATAGCGGATTTGCGCTTGGGATTGCTTTGACGCTAATTATCGCAGTTGCAGCGAAGCTGCTTGCAGGATTGCCGTTCCTTAGCATTATGGGACAGCTTGTCATCGCAATACTGATTGGCATCATGTGGCGCGCCACAATCGGGGTGCCTAAACAAATCATAGCGGGAACGAACTTTTCAAGTAAGAAGCTGCTCCGACTTGGAATCATTCTGCTCGGAATGCGCTTGGATCTCATGGATATTGTACGTGCTGGCCCGAAGGTTTTCTTTATCGCAGTACTCGTAATTGCATTTACTTTGTCAGTCGTATATGGGCTTACGAGACTATTCAAGGTGGATAAGCGACTCGGTATACTGACGGCATGTGGAACGGCGATTTGTGGAGCGGCGGCCGTAGTGGCGATAGCACCGCAAATTAAAGCGAAAGATGAGGAGACGGCAATCGGCGCGGCCATGGTTGCGATTTTAGGAACTATTTTTACACTTGCCTATACATTCTTGTTCCCGATCCTCGGTTTTTCGGATAATGGATACGGCGTTTTTGCCGGAGCGACGCTGCACGAGATTGCCCACGTGATAGCAGCGGCAGACCCAGGGGGAAGCGCGGCGGTCGATATGGCCGTTATTGTGAAGCTGACACGTGTAGCACTGCTTGTGCCTGTAGCGATTCTCATTGGCATTTGGTCGTCGCGTGAGAGCCGCAGGAAAGCGGGAGATAGTGCTGGAGTAAAGAAAGCAAAAGTGCCAATTCCTTGGTTCATTCTCGGATTCCTGCTTGTCAGCGGCTTTAATTCACTGGGAATTGTACCAGAAGCAATTGCTGGATATATTGTTATTGCGGCTTACATGCTCATTGCTATGGCGATGGCTGGGCTTGGCTTGAATGTCGATCTCGCAGCGTTCCGCAGACTTGGGATGAAGTCGTTCGCGGCGGGATTCATTGGCTCCGTTCTGTTGTCCTTTCTTGGCTTCGGGCTAGTGCATTGGTTCGGCTTGGCATAAATAAATATTTACTAGTAATAAGATATGTGAAAGAACTTTTACAAGAGGTCAACACACCAACACATTGGTTGTTGACCTTTTTGCTTTATTATCATTCTGCCCTGAACAAAAAATAGACGCCCAATTGCTGAGCGTCCCAAGCACAGAATATGACTATGACATCTCCTGAGGGGGAGAATGCAAGATATATTGTTTGCCGCTAAATTCTAAATCACGCTTGCATTATGCAGCGCCTCTTCCACTGGCACATAAGGAAGAGCAAGATCACGAGCGACTGCTTCGTATGTGATGGAGCCTCCGGCTGTATTGACGCCGCGCATAAGCGGTTGACTGTTCTGCAATGCTCTGCCGAGCCCAAGATTCGCAATGCTGAGTGCATAAGGAACGGTAACATTCGTAAGCGCCATCGTTGATGTGCGCGGCACAGCACCAGGCATATTTGCTACAGCGTAGTGAACGACACCATGCTTGACGTAAATCGGATCGTCATGAGTCGTAATGCGATCAACCGTCTCGAAAATGCCGCCTTGATCGATTGCGACATCGATGACGACAGAACCAGGCTGCATGGAGCGAATCATCTCTTCCGTGACAAGTTTCGGCGCTTTCGCACCCGGAATGAGAACTGCACCGATAACCAAGTCGGATTCGGCTACAGACTCAGCTATCGTGAGCGGGTTGGACATTAATGTATTTACGCTGGAGCCGAACAGATCATCCAGTTGGCGCAGTCGATCTGCGTTCATATCGATAATGGTGACGTCTGCTCCAAGACCCACTGCGATCTTGGCTGCATTTGTACCGACAACACCACCGCCAATTACTGTAACCTTGCCGCGACGTACGCCTGGAACACCGCCAAGCAGGATTCCGATGCCGCCATGCGGCTTTTCAAGGAACTGTGCGCCAATTTGGGCTGACATACGGCCAGCCACTTCACTCATCGGAGTGAGCAGAGGCAGTGTGCGGTTGATTTCAACGGTCTCATAGGCGAGAGCCGTTACTTTGTGCTCGATTAAGGCGCGAGCCAGTTCAGGTTCAGCCGCCAGGTGCAAATACGTGAACAAGATGAGCCCTGGACGGAAATAACCGTACTCGGATGACAGGGGCTCCTTCACTTTCATAATCATATCTGCCTGTGCCCATACTTCTGCTGCACTAGGGATAATAGTTGCTCCTGCCTGTTCATAAGAGGCATTGTCGAAACCGCTTCCAATTCCAGCGTCATGTTCGATAATGACACGATGGCCGGCTTTATGGAATGCAGCTACACCAGCGGGGGTGAGCGCAACGCGATTTTCGTTATTTTTAATTTCCATAGGAATTCCGATTATCATTGCATAGCCTCCTCATATATCCTGAACCTGTTTGGTTATCCAATTTAAGTATAATTCGTCGATCACGCTTGCGCTTTGTTGCAAGCTCCAAAAAAAATACCCTGTCCTTGTGTATTTCCCACAAAGCCAGGGACAATTGCGTATCGGTAATCGATCGCAGGGAAGGTTGGCAACGGATGACGTGTTACGTAGATTCGTTGTCCTTGTTTATCGTTGCCAATCGATGCAATTTTAATTCCAAAAAAAGCGACATCTTCTCATCCATGCTGTCCATATGAATGCCGCCAACTTCTGCAATGCGCTTTATCCGATACATCAGTGTATTCGTATGAACATGGAGGGCTTCTGCTGTACGCTTCACATTGCAATCGTGACGAAGATATTGTTCGATCGTATGCACAAGCTCACCGAAATGTTCGGAATCATATACACGCAGCTTCTCCAGCCCATCATGCTGATAAGCCTGCTGTGCAGCATGATTCGCGGAGCGCGCGGAACGCTGCTCGGTCAATATTGGCAGATGGCGATAATAGCCCAGCTCGCTGTAGCTATGGATAGAAGCGAGTTCGTCAGGGAATGCCTTCTTTAAGGAAAGAGTGGTCATTGCCTCCTCATAAGATCGCGATACGTTAAGAAAAGATGAAGAGCTGTCGCTGGCACCACTGTAAGTGGGGGAGGCACCGAATCGCTGTTCCATATGGAGAAGAAGTTGTTGGCATTGCTCTTTAGACATGTGAAGCGTATTGCCTGCTTGTGCTTGCTGCATTAGACCCGGCATCATGATGAGACGGTCACGCTCAACTACATGCAGCAATATCCGAAGATGCTGTGTTGTCTTTAACGTATATTGAATTTGGCGGTATAGCTTTTCTTGGATAGGGGTGTTGAACTGGATGATCCATATGAAATATTCAGATGGGAATGTAATGCCTAGCCGAGCTGCGTGCTCTCGTATTGCTTGCTCAGATGAGTGATGTCCGGTTATAAGCTGCCAGAAGAAATCATGCTTGTGCTGCTCCTGCCGTCTGCTGTGCAACTGGTGCTGCATAAGCTTGGACTTGGCAGCCTGAGCCGCTCGCGACAAGGTATGAAGGGCGGTATCCGGCAGCGGCTGCTCGTTGTCGAGCACCCATATGTAGCCGATAATATCCTGTTGATGGCGAATGGCTACAGCCAAACGATTGCCGAGGCCAACCTCATCGATATGCTGGATGCGTATCGGTTCTGTGCTGGACATAAGCCGCTGCATCGTTCCATCTCTCCATAATGCGCTGATCACCTGCTCCGGGACGCGCCGACCGATAATGGTCGCAATCCGCGCTGGATCGGTGCCCGGATGATGCGTGCTGTACGCAAGCAGCTTATGTCCGGCATCTTCAATTGTGACAGGACACTGCAGCAGATCACTGACGGTGTCGGCAACCGCTTCCAGACTGTCAAAATGCTGTTCGAAAAGATGGTTTATTTTATTCATGCACATGGCTCCTCAACGATAGGAAGATCATGACTATTTTAGCATGAAATCCATCGTTTTGTAGCCGGATTCATCAATTTAAATGCCGACATCCAGTGTTCCATAAGATGGAAAGCGACGCGCCACCATGCTCTATCATCCCTTCAATTTGAGTGAAGCAGTGGAAACGATTCTGCTGACGATGGAAGCCGTTATTTTCGAGAAACAGTTGCAATGGGACTATGCCATCGAGCCTGATTTGATGGTGCATGGCAGCAGTGAACCAATTAAGCAGGTCGTTCTCATTTTGCTTGATAACGCCCTCAAGTATACGAATCCGAACGGATCCGTAACCATTTCTCTGAAAATACAGCATCAGGATGTCGTTCTTACGGTGTTCAATACAGGCAAAGGGATTGCGCCTGAGCATCTGTCTCGGATTTTTGATCGCTTCTATCGAACCGATGCGTCGAGATCGCGCCAGCAGGGCGGCTACGGGCTTGGTCTGGCAATCGCAAAATCCATCGTCGAGCAGCATAAAGGAAAACTTTACGCGAAGAGCACGATAGGCGAGACGACGTCATTTTATTTGCATCTCACAAGACTGGAAAGTCGCTAATAATCATCGAAACACCTCATTTAGAAAGAAACGGGCAGGGTGACACTGTCACCCCGCCCATTCAAGTACGAATCGATATGATTATTTCAAAATGATGCGCTCAGACAAGGAGTCCCACTTCAAAGCTTTGCCAGTCAGCTTGCTGAATGCGTCAAGGCTCAGGTAGAGGACATTGTGCTCCACTTCTGCCGGATTGGAAATTGCTTTGCCATTCAACGTTACGGAAGCTCCGTCTTTTACCTTCAAGGTTACCTTGTCCTTTGCAAATGTAGTTGTTTTCGATGTGCTGTCATTCGTTACTTTAATTTGCAGCGCTTGTGCAAGCTTCACAGCAGGGAAGAGAACCTTGCCGTCGCGGCTTACCTTGAACTTTGGATACAGGTGCTTGCGTTGCAGCGCGGCTGTTGCTTTCTTTAGATCCAATCCCGCTACCTTCGCGATGCTTGTTGCAATTGCTGTGTTGTCAATTTTACCTTTCACATATTCCGCAATTGGTCCATACGCCCATACGCCAACATCTACCGCAGAGTGGCCATGCCCAGACCAGCCTACCAAGTAACGCTTCGCCATCACTTGATTGAACGCTCCTTCCTGCTTGTAGGAAGAACCATCGCCCTGCATGATGTATTGGGCTTCTTCATCTGTGATGTCAGTGAAGCCTGTATGCTTCTTGATTAACGACTTCACTTCGTCCGTGGACGCTGCTTTTGAAAGCTGTGGCCCAAGAAGCTCGGAGGAGATTTTTTGCTTGCCCCATGCATCGACATTCAGTTCATAAATGTTGTCACGGGACAGAGAAAGGCCGCCTGTCTCATGATCGGCCGTAATGACGATCGAAGTGTTGCCGTCCTTTTTCGCAAAATCAAGAGCGACCTTCACCGCTGCATCAAAATCAAGCGTTTCTTGAATCATGGCACCCAGATCATTCGCGTGAGCTGCGTGATCGATACGTCCGCCTTCAATCATCATGGTGAAGCCTTTAGGGTTCGTAGAGAGAGACTTAATCGCTGCAGATGTCATGTCAGCAAGGCTTGGTGTTTCAGGCTTGCGATCCAGTACATAGTCCACATGAGAATCGTGGAACAGACCGAGAACTTTGCCGTTCTTCGCCGTTAACGATTGCAGACCTTTTTTGTCGTATACGACTTTATAGCCCTTTTTCTCGAAATCAGGAATGATTGTCTTGTCTTCGCGCTTGCCTTTCTCCTGCTTGCTGACGAATTGGCGCTTGCCGCCTCCGAGCAGAACGTCAACAACGCCCGACTCTAAATATTGGGATGCGATTGCATTTTCATTGTCGCGATTGCGGACATGGGAGGCATATGCCGCAGGTGTTGCGTGTGTAATACGAGCTGTCGTTACGAGGCCAGTCGACTTGCCGATAGCCTTGGAAGCTTCGATGACGGATGCGACTGGCTTCGAAATGTCTTCATTCGATACGCTGATTGCAGCGTTGTATGTTTTGTTGCCCGTTGCAAATGCAGTAGCTGCAGATGCAGAGTCTGTTACTTCGCCGGAGACGATCGTATCCCCGTCCTCGCCTTTGTCAGCGAAGGTCGTTGCCTGGCCCACATACAGGCTGTCCATATATAAGGATGGACGCTTCAGCTTGTTCTTCGAGTAGATTCGTGCGGCAGTTACTTGAGCAGGTCCCATGCCGTCACCAATAAGGACAATGAGATTTTTCGAAGCGGTTTGCGGCTTCGCGGCGCTTTTAGCCAATACTTCATCGGATTGCATAGCTCCGAACGGCAGCACGAGAAGTGCCAGCGTCGTCACCAACGATTTGCGTAACATTTTATTCAACCGAAATCCCTCCAACCAAGTATGTAATATACAGCTTTATTGTAGACAAGGTTTGTTAGCGATTGTGTAAATAAATGTAATTGGTAAATCAAATAGATTTGAAAATTTTGTAAATCTTATATATGCCTATTATAGATCTCATACGTATATGCCAGATTTGTTGCTTACACTTACAGCAGGAAAAGGTTAATGAAATAGAATGTTGGGAATGGCATGTTGAAAATACAGGTCGAGTGTTATTGATTTAGGCTGGGAGTGCTGGGTAATTGAAGAGAAATGGGACAGAAGACCTGCAAGGATAATCAGGGAGTCTATTGATTGTTCGTAAGAGGTTACCTATACTTGGTAATGATTTGGTAAAAATATCGGAAGGAGGAAAGACATCATGGAACGATTTATAGACCCGCTTGGTCTTCCTTTTCGATTCTATGCGATATTGCGCCGGAATGAAGAGGTTGCTGTAAAGTGCCCGAAGTGTAAAGGTCTGGCCTATATTTCTCAAGGGGAATGCGGACTAATGGTGAAGTGCACCTCATGCTTCCATCAAGAAAAGGAACCGGAGGCTTATCGGTGCAGCGCTAGCGGTGTTTGCGCAGTATGCGAAAGATGGTTCAATGAGCAGGTTACCGATCACAAGCAGCAGACGCAGAAGGCAATACGTATCGCTTGTCCTCATTGCTCAGCTGTGAATCAAGTGCCTTTGCGCAGGGCGTTGACGTATACTGGCTGCTACTCTGATTTTCGAGATGAACGGGATCCTGTCTTTCAATTGGAGCTGTACTATTTGGATTATTTCCGCAGTAAGCCCGTATGGGCTGCCAATTGGGAGCATTTGAACTATTTGATCCGCTATATATCGGCAGATTTGCGTGAGAAGCCTGCTGGCGTAATCAAGCGTACAGCTTCCCATTCGCTGCCTGCCTATATGAAGGATGCGAAGAATCGGGAGGCCATCGTGAAGCTGCTGTACAAGCTTCAGCATAAAGATATGTAATTGCATAAGGAGGCAGCATGAGCAAACTCAAGCATAAAATGGCCATCGTGCTCTTTGTCCTTGTGGGGTTAAGCATTCCTGCATACTTTATTTTTCGTTCATTTGGCGTGTTCCAAGGTGAGGTAGTGTTGAGCAAGTATGCCTTAGCAATCGAAAAGGACGGTAAAAAGTATGACGCATGGCCTCTGCTAAACTCCATGTCCGCGATGGATAAGAAGGAGGAAGAACGGCAGTTTTATTATCGAGCGGATCCCGGCGACATGGAAGAATTGTTTATGCTGGCATATGGAAAATACGAGGTGAAATCCTCTAAGGAGAACCCATATTTAGATGGCAAGGTTGGGTATGACACAGAACGCGAGCATACGTATATCAAAACGGTTTCGAAATATGAGAATGCGAATGATTACACGAATACATATGAATTTTTTGATGATAATGGAAATCATGTGTACACGTATGATCCTGCCGCTCCCGTGGACAAGGACTATGTGAAAGATATTATTAATGCCGGCATGTCTCGGTCAACGGGAGGCGGGGGAACTTCTGAGGCTATCGACCGCTACATTAACGTAACGAAGCTGTTCAAAGATAAATTAGACATTACGGTAGAGCTGAAAGTTGACGATAACAATCGTATCGTAACGATCATGATGACACTAGATAGGACGTGATGAAATTGATGAATCAAATTGACTACAGACAAGGCCCTGCTTATTTGGACGGCATTGCAATTCCGGAGAGTCCGGCGACATGGCATGAGGTAGAGTGGACAGGAAGGCTGTCTATTGAAGGCGGAGCGAAGAAATTCCATATTTTCTATTATGGGGAGCTCATCGATGATCTGATTTCATCGACTGATTTTGCTCCGCCGCTCATCATTGCAGAGGATCCAGACACGGGGAAACGCTACGTGCTGTTTGATGGATGCAAGCATGGTTATGATGCGATGCTGTGCGACACCTTCACAGCGGAGCAGCACAATGAGCGGAAGCCGCTGCTTCCTTATGTGGATGGAGACGGAGAGGATTTGTTTGAAGTTTTCGTAACCGTCTATTACAACGTCGACTGGGATGAGGAATTCGAAGAAGAAGTGGATGAGGACGGGAAGCTGGAGCTGATTAGCGGAGAAAAGTGCAACTTCGATGAGGCGAAGCGCAATGGATATGATGCGATCAGTATCACGATCGTGAACTCGCGCGGGCGTAAGACGGAAATCGCCCAGGGAGAGCTGGCTTAGCCAGGATAAAAGAGAGCAGCGGCCTATGAAAAAATCAACAGTTTGTGTACTGCTGGCATTCCTTTTTACAGTGGGTGTACTGGTTGGCGGGGTAAGTTATTATGTGCTATTGCAGCCCTCTGTGCAGCACTTGTTATTAACTCGTCCTTTCATGATCGTGTTGTTTATTGGTTGCGTTATCGGGCTCGTGGCCCTAGTCGGGAGCTTGGTGAAAAGGTTTTTCGGTTCGGAGTTGTTTATGTTGTTCTTAATCGGGATTGTGCTTGGATTCGTGGGGATTTGGATTTGGGCGATGACAGGCGTACTGTCGTAATTTTTAAGACGGAAACCTAGTATGGCGCATGCAACTATGTGAGTTTGAGTAAATGGGTTAGTAAAATATGGAGAAAATCATTTGTGCAACCTTTTGATTGAATGCCCCGTCTGAGTGTGTGAATCAGCTGAAAAAACATTGCGCAATGCGTCACAACACAAGGATTCATTCGAGAGGAAGTGGACACAGATGAAAAAGACAACCATTGCAACTACCGTAGCATTAGCTCTTGGATTAATGGGCGCACAAGCGTACGCAGCTCCGGCTGCACAACCAGTCGATGCAAAAGCTGTAACAACGAACATGGAAGTGAAAGACTTAGGAACGAATTTCTACGATAAATATGTGAAGAAGTTTGTATATAACGATAAAGGCGACATTGTAGGCACGACACGCGGCGCAGCCTTGGATAACAAATGGGTACATAACGTCGGATCTCAAACGTCGGTAACGATTAACGGCGAAAAGGTAGCCAGCCAAGTGAAGGTCGATGGCAATCATATTCTTGTACCTATACGCACAGTAGCAGAAGGACTGGGCTACAAGCTGGATTGGAATAAGAAGGACAAGTCGGTCACTGCGATTAAGGGAGAGCAGAAGGTTACGGCCGTGTTGAACAAGGATGAGTATGGACAAGCGAAGGATATCCTGCAATTGGGCAAGGCCGCCTTGCTTAAGGATAAGCAGTTGTATGTACCGCTGCAGTTCGTCTCCGATGTGCTGCATGCTGGCGTGACGATGGATGCCGACGGACATATTGAGATTGTTCAAACCAACCAACTTCCGCAGGATTCCTTCGGCGGCATGCATTGGGTGCTTGTCGTCAATGGCGAAGGGCTTGGCGAGATTTCCAAGGAAGTATTCACGACGGAACACAACGTCATGGTGCCAATCGAAGAAATCAGTAAGGCGCTTGGCTATAAAGTCGAAAAGAACGAAAAGACTGGAGCATATGAGTTCATGCGCGGAGCGAGATGGATTGCGCTGAAAGAGGGCGACAAGAATGCATCTGTAGCAAAGATGTTCGTCGAGCTGAAGGAAGCGCCGGTCGTAAAGGACGGCAAGCTCTTCATGCCGCTTGACTCCCTGCAAGATGTCTTCGGCGCGAAGTTCGGCGTAGACCCAACAGGCGTTGTTGGGATTAGCGACAAAGAGTAAGTTGTTGTTATCAACTGAGGCTTTTGCTTCAGTTTAGATATAAGTTAGTTTAAAAGATAAATAGACAGAGACAGTACAAAGAGAAGATAAAAAAAAGGTTAGAATTATAGGTGAGTCAAAAGACACGCTGGTAGTGAGGGGAAATCCCTAGCTGCTGGCGTGTCATTTTGTGTTAGAAGAGGATATGAGCGCTATACGGAATTCGATAACCAAGCTCAGTTTCAAACAGATGAACAACTTGACGTTGAAGTCCATGATTATTTCATTAGTTTAACCATCACCGGATCTACGGAGCACTTAATTATCTTACTCTGTTGAAGCTAGGATTGTGTCCTTATAAGAGTTTGTTCAGTGCAGCGTTGAAAATCCCAGCACAAAAGGGCTGGTTGACTATGATATATATCACAAATGCCAGTGAATTTTATCGGTAAAATATACTGGACATCTAAGAGAATATATCATGGGGGTAAGAAAAGTATGTTAGACCAATTATTAAGTCCATTTACTTCGATCCTATCGAGGCTAAAATATGGACAAAAGTTTATGCTCATCAGTGTACTATTTATTATTCCAATAGTAGTCCTTCTATATAATTGGAACGCGACACAGCAAACTCAAATAAAATTCATCAAAGGCGAACAAGCTGGTGTTGAGCAGATCAGTGAAATAATGCCCTTCATGCTACAAGTACAACAGCAACGTGGGCTTATAAATGGTTACTTGAATGGAAATAAAGAATCAAAGAGCGCAATTGAGGCGAAGCTACAAGAAATTGCTCAATTGATTGGACACATTGAAGCAAAATTCCAGAAGAAAAACCTACCCCAGTCATACGAAAAATGGGCTTCTATTCATAGAGAATGGATTGAACTGCGTGATTCTTATAAAAGCTTAAAGGCGGCAGATAGTTTTGTTCGTCATTCAAAACTGGTGGAGCAGATAGAAGAACTTATTGTCAGCAGCGCCGATGAGTCTGAATTATCACTTGATAATGAAATTAATTCATACTATTTGATGAGATTGGTCGTTCAGGAACTGCCTGCATTAATCGAAAACTCCGCTTTTATCCGGGGAAGTGGCAATGGTATTCTTGCATCGAGAACGCTAACGGATGAGTTGAAAATCCAGCTACTTCTGAAAGAATATGAGAGTAAGACTGCTCTTGTCAATCTAAATAAATCTCTTTCCAAAATTGCGGAATCTCAGAGTAACAATAATGTGAATCTAGTTGAGAAGGGAGGGCAAGTTGCACAAAATATTCAAGACTATCTCGTTTTACTTGAACAAGAAATTATACATAAGCAAGAGATGAACATGAATCCTGATACTTTTTTCACTCAAGGGACGGTTGCGATCACAACTGCGGATGAGGTATTCAAACTTGCCATAATGGAATTGGATCATATTCTTCAAAAACGGATCGATGACTATACTGCTGAGCGCAATATAACATTATTGATTATGGTGGTAGTCTTACTATTAGTAGTCATATTTTATGTAGCATTCTTTAGGAGTGTTATGGATACAGTGAGTATCTTAAGGCAAAGAGCGGAATCGATGGCGAAGGGTGATTTCTCCCAAGACATTGTACTGAATACTAAGGATGAGCTGCAGCTTGTAGGTGAGGCCTTTAATGAAATGCAAAGATCGATGAATCGAGTGCTTAGTTTAAATCAACAAATTTCCTTAACAACATTTCAATCCTCCCAGCAACTAACTGGAATCTCAGATCAATCAATACAGGCTATGAACAAGGTTGCCGATTCTGTGCAGAAAGTATCGGATGGGACAGCTTCACAAAAGAGAACGACAGTGGAAGCGGCATCTGCAATGAATGAGATGGCGATTGGGATTACACGAGTTGCGGAAGCGGCATCTGAGGTTGCTTCGGTTGCCATTCGTGCAAGTGAAAATGCAGTAATTGGGAATCAGCAACTGATAGAAACCGTGGATCAAATGGTGAGTATTAAGAAGGCTCAGGCTGATTCTGCCCAGATTGTAGCTAAGCTTGACGAGCATTCAGTACGTATAGGTCAAATTATAAATTCAATTATGGAGATTGCTGGGCAAACAAAGCTGCTTGCCTTAAATGCAAATATTGAAGCGGCACGCGCGGGGGAGCATGGTCGTGGATTTAGCGTAGTTGCACAAGAGATAGGAGAGCTTGCCGAAGAAACATCGAGCTCTGGGAAAAACATTTCTGACCTATTGATTGATATTCGATCGCTTGTTGGAGAAACGGTATCCGCTATGGATTCGATACAAATCGAGACGAATATGGGTATGGAATCTATTGCACGAACTAAGGAGACCATTGATTGCATTCTTAGTGAGGTTAAGCTTGTAAGTGAACAAATTCAGGAAGTGTCTGCAACCACTGAGGAAATGTCAGCTGGAATGGAGGAAGTGGCGGCTTCTATTGCAGATGTATCCGATATTTCTCAACGTACATCGAATGAAGCTGAGATAATGGCTACAGGTACAGCAGAACAACTAGTTTCCGCAGAGAAAATCCAAATTTCTGCCAAAGAGTTAAGGGATATGTCACAGCAATTGCAGAATGACTTAAGCAAATTTGTATTGTGCAATGACGTTATAATAAATGAAGTTCGTATGTAATTCAGGGTACCAATCTCGAGAACGTAAAAAATCTGGTGTAAATAGATAATATTCCATCATTCATCCTTCCACAAAGAAAGATATCGAACAGATAAAGATTATTTTTGCGGTGGGTATGATGATCCCGATTTAGCAGCTCATTTTGTAAGTGACGTACAATCGAGGCGTTGTGCTTTTTGGTAAAGAAATTAAGGAAGTATTCAAGCCGATAAAAAACAATATTATTTTGATTCCATTATGGCTGATATCAACGGCGCTTTAGAAAAAATCGCTGAAAATCCTGTTTATTATGTATTAAAATTTATCACGGGTTCTTTGGTATGTAAGAGAGTCGGTTATTTCGTCCAAGAAGGAAGCAGGTAAATGGGCTCTCAATTATTTGCCGAGCGACTATCATAACTTAATTGCACGGTGTCTTGCCAAGTATCGAAATGAATTAGACGATCTGAATCTCGACGAAACGATGCTCTTAAACTACACGGAATATATGCTTCAAGAAATCCAGTGCTCCGCTGAATCAGCAACGGTTTGATAAAATCGGCAGAGACTCATGAAAGTGCGAATAGAAGAGCATCAGACAAGAATTTGTCAACAGCACCGTGCCAAGAGAAAAAACGATTTTGAAATCACTTAAGAAAAAATCTTATCATTAATTGGGGTATGTCAGATGAAAAAGAGTATTATCATATCGACTTTTGTGGCTGTATTTATTATAGGGACAGCAACTGGGTTTGCAGCTTCAAATTATAAAGAAGTAAAAGCTTTATTGTATCCTGCTGTAAAGGTAGACTTAAATGGACATGAAGTCAGTAATGTAAAGGCACTAATGTATGAGGGAACTTTATATTTACCAGTCAAGTCGATGACGGATTATT
This sequence comes from Paenibacillus sp. B1-35, assembly GCF_050474385.1. Lineage (NCBI taxonomy): Bacteria > Bacillati > Bacillota > Bacilli > Caryophanales > Paenibacillaceae > Paenibacillus > Paenibacillus sp. B1-35. The sequence goes on along the minus strand of NZ_JBCHVJ010000001.1, from coordinate 1,648,120 downwards.
TCGGGCTTAATTCCAAATTAGAATTTAATAAGAAGGAAAATAAGATTACGATTGGTGGGCCCAAATATCTTAATTTGTTCAATAGCGAATCCAATAATTTTTATCAGGTTATGGTGAACGGAAACTGGGGTGCCTCATATCAAACCAACGAACGACAAGTGGTAAGCAATTATTACATGGGTGTTGATATTTTTCTGCAGACAATAAATAATTCGAACCTAGAACAATACACGAAGGCACTCCAACAAAAACTTAGTAGTATAGGTTATACCGTTTCTAATGAAACAAATCGAAAGATTGCTGGCGAAAATGCAAAAGTATTGGATTATAAAACAGATGGATCTATAGGGAAAATAGCTATCCTTCAAAAGGATGATGATTACGTAACGCTTATGTTCTTCGTTGATAAAACTCGTTATAAAAAAGAGGATATGAAAGAGTTCGACAACATTGTAAAAAGCTTTACTATCCAACTAGTAAATTAATAGTTTAAAGGGGATTTGGAATCAAGCTATATAGAAGAAGGCGTAGACTATATAACGACGCTAAATATGGATATGCACAAAACCAGTTGTTCCTACTTCAAGATCACGGTGTATGGGTAAATCACAAGAAAGTTTTACGCTTGATGCAGGCCATGAACTTACGATCCAACATCGCCGAAAGCGTCGTTGTAACTCCTCATCCGGAGATGGACGAGTTGAGCAGATGAGCTTACATAACGATAATCAACTTGTTCTTCAAACGTTTAAGAAAGCCTTAATGTATATTTGTTGTTTAAAAAATAAAGGATGCCTCGAAAAAGGCATCCTTTATTCTGTATCAGGTTTGAAAATCAAATACAGCACATAAACAATAAGTGTAGCGATACCCAATTCGAACAGCAACCTCAAATAATCCAATTGATAAAATTCAAAGAATTCACCAACCTTTTGTTCGCTTTGCAGCTCCCACAGAGGAACGAACTCCTTGGATTCATGCTTCATTTCTTTGCCCCAAACTACTGTCACTGGAACTTTTAATACACCTAAAACTGTAATTACGATCAAATAGATGCTCAGAAAAATTCTCTTGATAAGCAAATACGGAACCCCCTAAAAAATTGTTTAATGTCAATAATATACATTTTGATAACTAAATCCCAAAAAATATTTTTTATACCATCATTATTCGACAGACAATCGTTTTACCACATGTTAAATTAAGATCAACGTTTAGGAATTTGCCTAAATTACCATAATATAGGAGGTATAAGGAGGTGAAAAAAGTATCTATTACATCATTGATTCTGCTCCTTGTTTGCAGTTTGTTTATGTCTGCTTTATCTGCAAGTCCAGACAACTTTACACAGAACAGCGAAAATGTCCCTGGTTCTGAGACGAGATGATTAGATGTTGATATATTTGATTTTTTTCATAGTCAACTTTGTAGTAGCTTACTTCTACATCGACAATGGAGACTATGTTAAAGCTTTTTGGCTATCTGTTTATTTGGTGACTATGGTTTTTGTTATTGATTTAATTAAGGACTTTATGAAAAAAAGAAAAAAATAAATCGGGTCAGGATAATTTATGTTCTCTCTTTTTTAGCAGATGGCAAGCTGACCACCGTCCTTGATGAAGTTCATTGAAAGTTCGTGTATTGTCGGTTTAAACTCTTTAGACCTTGGCATTTCCTACTGGAGATACCAAGGTCTTTGTGTAAATTGACTGACTCAAGGGGGAAATGATCACATCTACTGTATCTTGGGGAGTAGGATTAACGATAGAAGATATAATGTTGTCCGTTATTTAATAGTGTAGGAGGTGATATTTATGGACGAACAGGACACTAGAAAATAGGATTTATTGTTAATTCTATTGTAGTTGTTTTAGTTCTTGTTATCATCTTGATTGTTTGGTGTAGTCCAAATTCATCCTCATTTCATAATTTTAGGTATAGTCACAAGGATGGATAGTCCAAATTTTATCTCCCTTATTCAGAATAAGTATTAATAGGGGGAACTTTGTGTCAATTGACATCTGTCGGATGGCAAGAACATAGTGACATTACATTGATCCATCAACATTATGGAGGAACAACCCAAATTTATAAAAAATAGAGAATCGGCTTGTTCCAAACTTGCTAAAAAACATTTTTGTTTCTGTTCTTGCTAATATTAGCGCTATACCATTACCACGTTTACCTAATTTATCAAGCCATTTTACAACCTCAAGACCAGTAAGCTGGATTTAGCCGCACACTTCCGAACCTTTCTTTACTTAGTCCATCATTATAAATATTATAATGTTGTTTTGCAGTGTCCCAAAGTCTGCAAATTGGCGAGTAAGGATCTAAGTTGAATTTCCAAGTGATTTAATAATTTCAGGAGCTGTAAGCCGTTCATCTTTAATCATATGAGCAGACTAACGACACCTAATTATTTGAATTAATACCATTGATTTACTTATCGTAATATGTTAAAGTGATATTGCACGGATACTAGTAAAAGGAGGTTATTTTTTTGAAAAAATCATTTCATAAAATTCTTCTTTGCACATCACTGGCTTTGAGCACAATTGTTGGAATCACCTTAACACCTGCAACATCTGTTGAAGCAGCAGGAGTGACATACAAAGATTTGCCAAAAGGTCACTCAACTATGGTTGGTTTTTGTGACAGTTATGAACTAGTATCTGGATCATCAGTAGTATCACTATCTCCAGAAGGTTGGGTTACGGCTCTTAACTATGGAGATGCTGTTATTTACGGATATAAGAATGGCGTTCATTACTGGACATGGTATTATAGAGTCATCTAATCAGGGTAGACCGTCCATTTTGACGGTCTATTTTTATTTCTCTGTAAGATGTCCAACCAATCACATCATTACATCAGAGAGAGTTGCTAGTAAGGTCAGGGAAAGTCAAAGACTTTGGTGCAAAATATGACATTTATTTAATAGTATGTGATAGAATATACATAATATATGGGTTTCAGCTAGGAAAGCTGTACCTGTGCAGTAACACTTAAATACGAACTTGAAATCAAAAAGTGCCGAGTCAACCAGAACAAAGTTCGGAGTTTTATGTTACTGCACTGATGTGCTACAATGCTATTTGGTTGACGGCGGGCATTTGTGATATTTGTCCTCTGTTTTAATGACAACAGTTTTGGGAAAGGCTGTCGGCTTTTTTAAATGACATGTTGGATGAGTATTGGGTCTTAAGGTTCATTTAGTCTTCCTTTTCCCTGACGCGATTGCATTTCTACAATGTATAAATCTAGTTCTTGGCTGATCCGTATCACCTCTTCGTCTCGAAAATCTCGATTAACTTCTTCCTAAGCCCATTAATTTTATCCTCCAATGAATCTATAACACTCACCTCACGTACAACCATCTCTCCATGAGAATAATGCACGTTCCAGTAATATATGTAAGAAAATTCCGCTTCAATATCATGTCGAAAAATGAAAAGTGTTCAATTTTTCAAATATAGACTGAGGGGATACGCTATGCTCTAAATGGATACGCACAACGGTATTCAGGCATTGACTTTGGAGAAGTTCAAGGCTGCTTCCATCATATAGGTAACACATGTTCCATAATTGCCTAAAGTTAAATAAAATTCGCCTTTGATCTGTAGGTAGCGTATCCTAAAAAAATAAAAGGATTTCCTCTGCCTATGATTGTTGAGTCTATCTTAATGTTTTCAAGCAAAGTCTTTTCGTCTTCGAGGTTGTTTTGTTGTAAGTATAATTCAAGAAGATTTTTTGTTGCAGGAAGGGCAGAGAGATCATTGTAAGTCTTTAGAAATATAAGGAGTTATTCTGTCTAATAAGCGTTTACATACTTATACTATTTGCGTTTCCGAAACCTCATAGTTTGTTGCTTTACAATGAGTTCATCTAATTGCTGGCTTATTCGTACAACCTTTTCGTCAGTGAATTTTTGTTTCTCTTTTACAACTTCGATTAATTTGTTCCGTAGATTATCTATTTGTTCATTTTCTTCTTGTAGATTAATTGCTGCCTAACAAGCCCAATAAACACAACTGTAAAGAGAATTGATTGAAACCAGCTATTTCCACCCTTGAAAATCGTGTTGTAATACGACACCAATAGCCCGATTGCCAAAAACCCTAAGTAAACAAAGTTTCTAACTACGAGGTTCTTTCTAAAGATGAAGTGAATGGCAAATACGGCTAATAGAACGTATAGAGTAAGAAAAGAAATGGTAGTTAAAAACGTTTCAAATTGACTGAGTTCCATAACTCCCTCCTCTATGTTAATACTAACTAGTTGGAAGTGACCTCATAATAGATCACTGGCAACCAATGAATGTTGAGCGTTGCTCCGTTCCCACGGTTGTAATATTCAAAATCATTCGCGATGGAATTTGCAGCCCATCCCCAAGCGGCACCAGTTACAGCAGCAAGCCAACCTCCTGGAATAAAAGCAGCGATAGCGGCAATGAATGAGGTGGTATTACCCGATTGACGCATTGCAAGAGCGTGTGTTTTTGTCTCCGAGTCGCTAAAAGTGATTGCTACTCCCCACCAGTAAGTATTGCTGAATGCATTAGTTGAGTATCTCTCTGGTACGCTCACTTGCCCGTTTTGGATCACAATTGATCCTTGACGAACTTCTGCATTAAGGCTATCGATTCCTTTTTTGTAATGCTCATAGATGTCTGCACCTACGAAATTCTTCGCAGCAGGATCAATGACGAATTGGTCTTTGCTGACCGTGATGTAGCGATCCATGACTGATACGGTATTAAGTACTTTTTTGCTAAACTCATCCTTACCGATTTGAAGCATGTGACCTTGTTTCTGTGCCTCCTCATGCTGTTCTGGCACTGATGCCGCCAATGCCATTGGTGCGAACATCGAGAATGCCATGCTTACACTTAATAGGGATACAATCCATTTCTTCTTCAAGCAACTCGCCTCCCGGAATTTTTTGGCGAAGTTACTCTTTAACATGGGGCGGACTCTGCATCACGATAAATTGTATGCGCATCACTTATGTAATGATACATCATCTATTTTTAAGGTGATTTAAAGAGTACCTCACATGGCGAATATATAACACGTTTCAGTTATTCCAGAAAATAGATGAAAAAGAAACGGAAAATAAAAGAAAAAGCACCTTTAAGGTGTTTCTAGCGCGATTATAATATATCACCATGGGTGAATGCCGTTTTGATTATCCGACAAAGCTTTTCTTTAACTTTAGCGTTCAGTTTTGAGTAGTAAGAAGCTCCTTCCACCATATGATTAATACATGCTTCATAATCGCCGACAGCTAAATAATATTCTCCTTTGATTTGAAGGAAATCAGCATACCTAGAAAGGATTAAAGGGTTACTCGTGTTTAAAATGGATGGGTTTATTGTGCTACCTTCTAATATATTTTTAGCACCTTCGAGATTATTTTGCTGTAAGTACAAACGGAGTAGCTGGTTGGTAGCAGAAATTACAGAATCATTACTGCACGACTTCAAGAATAAAAGGAGTTGATTTATTGATTGTTCAATATTACCCTTTTTGGAGTTGATAAACGCCTCCATAAGAATAACATTTTCTCGAATGTGCGGATAGTCAAATTGCTGGTACTGCAACGAGTAAAGCTCCGACTTGTCATACTCCCCAAGAGCAAAATGTGCGTCTCTGAGGACGCCAAGTGCATTTACTTTATAGGAGCTTTCGCCATATTCTAATACTTTTTTGCTGTGGTCGATACTTTCTGAATAAAGTCTTAGATTAAGAGAGTGGATGCCTAATTTGTAGTACAGCTCGATCCGTTCTTGATGGGGTAAGAAAACAGCATAATGAAGAATATACTTCCCGCTATAGTAGGTTTCCTTCAATTTACTAAAATCATTTCGCTCATCTTCTCTCGATTTCCACGTAATAATCAATCAGTGTTTCTAAGAGGATATTCAACGCCTTTGCCAACGGGTGTATGGTCGAGAATTGCGGTCGTTTTACTTCGCCGTTTTCAATTCGTGATATTGTCCCCTTTGGGAATGCCGGATAGCTCTGATAATTGTGTTAATGTTATGTTTGATGCACGTCTGGTGTCTTGGATAAGTTCCCCGATTGTTTTGATGACCGCAACTTCCAATATCAGCCCTCCTCCTTTTAATTGATCGCCAATATTTTACTATGTCATGAAGGTTGTGTAAATTGTAGGAAGGCATTAGAAGCAAAGATAAGAAACGGAGGAAGATAATTCTCACTCTTTTGTTTCGGATGTTGAATAGGCCTGAGCTTCATTTCTCCGCGATTATCAATGAGGCAACATGATTTTAGGTATACACAATATTCATGATTGTCAAAAGTTACTGTTAACCTATTAAGAGGGATAAACAGTTATTGTTAATGAAAAAGATGAGCACGGGAGAACAACAAGCCCTCTGTATTCTGGCGGAATTAATGATTTATATGAAAGAAGGCTTAAGATGAGAAAAAATAAAATTAAGATCAGTGAGGATTTTAAAACGAAATTAAAGGAGATATCAATAAAGATGAAATGATGTGGATGTATGCTCTAGAGGAAATAAAACTGAATATTAGTCCTTCTGAGTTTGAAGCCTGGACAGGCTAGTATGCAAAGGAATATCCCACTAGCGTGTCTTTTTGTGTTGAAGTAAGCATAGGGTCTTATTGAAAAATCTAAAATGACGAATAGTAGATTGATAAGAAGGATAAGTGACAAATTGGCATATATTGCGTGGAAATAATTTCTTTGCCGATAGATAATAGGTGGTGGGGATTTGCGAAGTTCGTAAATAACCGTTATGTGAAATACCCTCCATATATATATCAAAAAAAGAGAGGTACTTAAAATGAAAAATAAGCAACCAACAAGTACTAAAACACAGTTAGTTATTGCATTATTTATTATATTACTTTCATTTGGTATACTTTGGTATTTGATATCTTTACTCTTTTCCGTGTTTAAAGGACTTCAAAAAGAGGTTGCTGCAGCACTAATTGCTGCTTCTGCGACAATTGTAGTATCAGTACTATCAGTGGTTGTTGCAAAGTATTATGAAAAAAAGCGAGCAATAGAGCAAGAGCATAGGAATAAAAAAATTCCAATGTATGAGGAGTTTGTTGAATTTCTGTTTAAAATTCTTATGAATAAAAAACTTGAAGGAGAACCACTCACAGAGCAGGAAATGCTAAAATTCATGAGTGCATTTACCCAAAAGTTGTTAGTATGGGGTTCGGATGATGTTGTCCTTCATTGGTCTAAATATAGAATGATGAGTATTAATGATAAGTCGGATGCAATGGAAAACATGTTTCAAATGGAAGAACTATTGTATGCAATTCGGAGAGATACAGGACATAAAAATAAAAAGCATAAAAAAGGAGATATTTTGAAGCTGTTTATCAATGATATTGATAAGTATCTTTAACATAGTATCTATACTGCGAGCTCCGTCCTTGGTACGCAAGAGGAGTTAGGCAGAGAAGCTGATTTATCGAACAGCCATACGAGCAAAGCAGTCGAGCTAACGCTCCTTTAAGTCTCTTGGGTTCATAAGATATAAGGCAGTTATGTGGAACTGGGGCAATATCATAAACATTAATATTCATTGATAAGGAGTCAAAATGAATAGGATAAAATATTATTCAATTAATGATTTGCTTAATGGAAGGAATTTACGTAAGTGCAAAGCATTATTACATGAATATGATGATAATAGGAGAGAAGTACAGGGTATCAATGATATGATTGAACTTTACAATATTAAAAAATATTTTGATAATAAAGTTTATCTTGTTGATTGGACAGCCGATATTATCACAAATTTAGAAACGATAATTAGCAAACATTTTGGTATAGTTGCTAGATTCATCAAAACAATTAATAATGATAACTTATTAAGAACGTATAATGAAATCGAAAGAATTTATAAGGATGATTTCTGGGAGCTTATAGATAAATTCAAAGCATACGAAAATGTTACATTCGATTATTTTCAGGAGTTTTTGAGTACAACCAATGTATTATTACGTGAATTATTAAAATGCAAAAATATCACAAATCACTATGGTGAAATAATAAGAGATAAAATGTTATATGATTCCTCATCTGCAGAATTACTGTTGGATAAATATGAATTAAAGCATCTTCGAGAACCACAACCTATGTATTTTCCAAAAGAACTAACTAATTCAAACAAAGAAACAATTATCACAAATTATCTAGACAGTGAAGAACCCAATCTGAATTATGTTCGACTTATTGCTAGTATACAGAGCAGTAAAGATAAACTTGAAATCTCAGCCAAAACTTTATTGAAAGCTAAGAGAAAAGCAGAAGAACTTGAAAAGCATTATTTTGAAGAGAACGCCGGCATGCCAATTGAGACAAGTGTTAGTTTTTCAAAAAAACAAGATGAAGAAGTAAAGTTGACATTCGAAGGCCAAATCATATCTGCATCATATAGTTCGAAATGGATTGAAGAAAACTCAGATTTTCCAACTTTACTTAACAACTTTATTTATTTATTTGAATTTGTTGATTTGCAAATGAGGAGTATGTTGGTCAATAAAATAAGTGAAATGGGGGTGTTTGAACGGTATATTTTCACTTCATCCCAAAATGCTTATACAATTGGTTGTGCATTCGAACGGAAGAATATTTTATCATTACTCCAAATGTCAGGTTATTATCACCAGCTTTTTAGTATTGGTATTAGATTAGAAGAAGTTATCGAATGGTTTTTCGAAGAGTATCTACTGGCAGAGTTTGATGCACATAACTTCAAAGTAAAAATGCCTTCTACAAACTCTCTCTTTTTAGAGAAATGCACCAATATTATGCCTGCCTTAGAATCAGTACTTAAGCAATTCATTCTATTTGTTGAAGAGGGGCATATTGATTTTGAATTACTCGAAATTCGTTCTGAACATCTTATTTATAGAAATATTCCATCTCTTGTAAACAAAAAATATGTCTATGGTTTAGGAGATGAGTTTAACTATCTGATGTATCTATTTTTTTCAGATCAAAGTAGTTTAGGGTACTACGAAAAATCAGATAAATCATATACTAACTTTTTTGAGTTACTGACTGAGGAAAAATTAATACTAAGTGAGATTGAGGATTATAATGTAACGAAAGTTGAATGGCTTATCGAACATGAGTATTTAAAGATTGATGAAGATGGTTACATTGTTTTTAAAGATGAGCATCTAGTATTACTACTATATGATTTTTATATGAATGAGGTAGTATGTTATTGGAAATGTTCGGAATATAAGCGCAAACTAATAGATGGTTTAGAAAGAAGAAATGTCATTGAGTTTGAAAGTTCTCTTTTTTCTAGACAGGAAGTAGATTACATTAATTACACTCTAAATAAATCACAGTTTAATAACGGATTAGATTTAAGAAACAAATACAGTCATACTCAACCTAATATAGCGGATGATGAAGGGATTCATAATGAGAACTATTTAATTTTTTTGAGGTTATTTATTCTAGCAGTTATAAAAATAAATGATGATTTTTGTACAAGAAAAGAACTAGGAGCTGCAAGAAAGTTATTCAAAGAAGGCCCCAACATCACATAACATAGTAATCGTAACGGGGGCCAAGCCCCTAGTCTACCTAAAGTTTTTAGGGAGAAGTAGTTTCAACAGACAAGATATTGACTTTATTGAAGAGAGAACTGATGAGTAAGCAGGTGAATGGGCTCTTCATCATTTGCCAAGCGTAACTTAATCGCACAGTGCCTTGCCAAGTATCGAAATGAATTAGAGAACCTGAAACTTAACGGGAACATGCTCTTGAATTATACGGCATATATGCTTGAAGAAATTGAAAGATTACGCTAGTTCATTATTATCATGGATAAGAGGAGAGGTATATAAAAAGGACAGATTATATTCGTAAAGGGAACTTCCAGCGCAGGAAAGATAAGCTTAATGAAGAAATTTCAGATTCAACTATTTTGTAGAAAATTCGTAGTATGCGCGCCGCATCCGACAAGGATGAAGCTAGAGCACGGTATTCGATATTGGAGTGAATGGAGTAAGGTAGAAAAGTATTTTTTAGTTCCGAACTCTGTGCTCTAGCTAAGCCCTTACTTGAAACAAAGATTATACGAATTACGGCTGATTACAAATCTAGCTCCGGCTGTTCCACTTCTTGTGGAACGGATGCCCGAAGCACCTGAACGTTGGACGTCGCTTGGAGTCCTCTATAGGCAGCATGGATCTTCGTGAATCCCGCCTGTCGGCCAATCAGGTTCCCCTCATCATCACATTCGAGAATGTCCGGATTGGCGCTTCGGAAAGTTGCTTCCTTGGTCACGTCTATTTCTTTATGTACGGAATAGTCGTAAAGTATGACCCTTACATCGATCATGGAGCCGACACTTATTGAGTAGTCGTTCGAATCCAACCGGAGGTATCCGCGGGCAGGTTCAGGCTCAAGCCAATCCTCTGGCAGCACGGTTACTTTCAAGCTGGCATTGAGTCCTCCATAAGAGGCTCCAATATAAGTGACTCCAGGCTCATGACCCGTGACTCTACCCGATGCGTCGACGTCGGCAATACGGGAATCATCCGATCTATATACGGCTGCGCCTGATATATCGCTGACCATTCCATTACCGTACACGGCTTGCAGTACAGTCGGCATGCTGGTGCCTGATTTTACTTGCATCTCTTTCTCCATGAAAGAAATGCTTGCCAATGTCTGTTCTGTAGGAGGGGTGTTCTCGAAAGGTGCCAGCTTCATGAGCTGAAGCTTCCATACCTCTCCTCGTTTCACGGTTCCGGTAAAAATAAACCCGCCGTCGCAAGCTATCGCTGCCTTGCCAACGTCGCTCAGCGGCGGGCCTGGGAGCACTTCGCGGCTTGTCAACTCGCCGTTTACGTCAAACGTGACTATCGCATATTCCCATTTCCTGTCCGAGCTCTCGCTTAACGTGCCTGTACCGAGCAGGGCATACCCGTCTTTCGTCCGCACCAAGCTTCTGAACGATTCCGGGCTCGGGGCTGTATATGTTTTTTCCCACTCCGGCTGACCGTTTACGTCCGTCTTGGTGAGAATGGTGACTTCACCCTGCTTCGTTTTTTTACGATTGCCTATCAGATAACCTCCGTCATCGGAAGAGATGATCGAAAAGGCACGCCGTTTCGTATTTGGTTCTTGGAACGGCCGTGACCATACGATGTCGCCCTGCTCATTAAGCTTCATCATAAGCATGGCGTCCTCATCGCCAGACTCATAATCCGGATAGCCTATGCCGCCAACTACAATATAACCTCCGTCACTGGCGGGGATCATATCGGCAAAGAATTCGCTGCCGATAAAGCGATAATCTCGATACCATAACTTTTCTCCGTTGCGATCCACCTTCAGGATGTAGCCCTTTTCGTAGGCAATGGCAGAGAACATCCCTCTCCCGGCAATCATAAAGCTGCCGTCATCCGTTTCCATAATAGCTACCGGAGTGTGGTGGAATTGTCCATCATCAACAGCCTTGTGCCACAGTACTTGTCCGGACGCATCCAGCCGAATGAGATATAGCTTGTCTAACGGTTTGCCGTCATATAACTTGTAGGTGCCGACTACTAAATATCCTCCGTCCCTAGTCTCTATCGCCCGGTACGCGGCATTCTCGGACGAATAATGATCTAGCTTCTGCTCCCATAGCGGCTGTCCTTCTACATCCGTTTTAATGATATAAGCCTTAACGACATATGACCAACTATCTTGCCCGATCATTTTCTTCTCCGTAATGCTTCCTACCGTCAAATAACCGCCATCGGAGGTAGGGATGACCGCTTCCCCTCTGGAACTGCTTCCATAATCCCTAAACCATTCCACTGCAGCCCGCGGTTGCGATGGCTCGGCAGATGCTGGACTCATCGTGCCCTGTAACCCGAGTGTTAGCATGATTCCGGCAACGCACGCGGCTATCAAGCGTGTACATGTGTTGAACAAATGACGCACCTCTCTCCATGAATTATTGCATGATGCTTGATGATTGCTGTCGAAGCAAGCGGTGTGGATAGCCTCTATTATGATTATTGATTGGATCATCATTCCTGTGTATCCCACGAATTGCATAATTCTGTATGACGCTCGAACGGTTTTTAATCATGCACGATAGGGACGGCCTACCCATAAGCTCCGGTGAAAAAAATAAATGATATTGTCACATTGATGAAAATTTTGGATAATAATGATGTTCTGTTACGTATGTATGTGATGATGTAGGTATAACGATCCAGCACTAGAGAGTAGGGTGATTCAGTTGACTTCAAGTCTTGAACAGCAATGGAAAGCAACTGAAATTCATGAGAATAAGAGTGATTGCTAGAGTCCATGACCTTGATATGCTATAAACTTGGTTGACGGTGATCATAACGATAACGGATCGTTGAAGTTACAGATAGGCTGTTCACAAATTGTTAGATGACATGGAAGGGAAGAGGAGTGAAATGACAACATCCGCATCATTTGCTTGCTGCCTTCAAATGTTTCCTACACCAGATTTACATCGTACAGCTGAGTACTATGAGAATCTAGGGTTCCGCTCGGTCTATTAATTAGAATCTGCAGAACCGCATGTATGCTTGTACCGAGATGCGATGGAAATTGTGTTGACAAAGGGCGAGCCAGAAAACTTCAAGCCGAATCGATTGCTCCATGGATATGGATACGATGGATACTTTATTACGACGGATCAGCAGGGAATGCTGGATGAGCTTACCGCAAGAGGCGTTAAGATTGTGCGTCCACTTATAACAACCGACTATAACAATCGAGAATTTGTATTCGAGGATGTAGACGGAAGATGGATCGCGGTTGGAATGAAGCAATCATAGATTCCAATGGAAATGAGGGTTAATAAAGAATGCTAGAACAACAGTTGAAGCAACACTTGCGTGAGCATGAAGCGTTCATGCGTGATTTGCGTATCGTTCAGGAGTTACAACTGCCGCAATGCTATATTGCGGCGGGTTACATTCGCAACTACGTGTGGGACAGGCTCCATGGCTACGATAATCGCAGCAGACATAGTGATATTGATGTTGTCTATTTTGATCGCGATGATGCATCCGAGGAACGGGATATTCTTCTGGAGCAGGCGCTGATTCAGCAGACGGGCAATGAGAAATGGTCAGTCAAAAATCAAGCGAGAATGCACACTCATAATGGGGTAGAGCCCTATACATCCACATGGGATGCACTGTATCACTGGCCGGAAACGGCGACAGCCGTCGGCGCTCGATTGGATGAAAACGATCAATTGGATATTTGTGCACCGTATGGATTAGATGATTTATTTCAGCTCGTCGTAAGAAGATGTTCACAGTTCCCGAATCACAGCTATTACGTAGAACGCGTTAGGAGTAAGAAGTGGAAGGATCAGTGGCCGCTTCTTACGATTATAGAATAATTGAATGGTTATGGAATGTAATGTTAATGTTTTGTAAATTCATCATGAGACATTGGCTTCTGAACATAGGTTAAAGTGAAAACGATGTAATCGTTGGAATACCATTGGAAGGAGTCGTGTCTGTGCGTAATCAAGTAAAATGGCTGTTATGTTTGACTCTTATTTTCGGTTCTTTGCAGGCTTTATTCGTTCAGCCAACTGCTGCAAGCAATGAGCCGGATGGGGATGCGTCAACGACTGCAGTTGCTGCCGCATCTCCGCTTCGTCCATTTCCACAGCATACTACCTATGTATCAGGTGTCATTAAGCCGAACAATGTGGATCAAGCCGAGATGGACAACGAGGTTAGAAGGCTGTATGACGAATGGAAGGGGCGGTATTTAAAGAAGAATCCGTATGTCAGCAACCAATACTTTGTCCACTATAATTTGAATCAGGAATCGGATGATGACCCTCAGGTGGTGACGACAAGCGAAGCGAACGGGTATGGCATGCTCATTACGGCCATTATGGCAGGATACGATAGCAACGCACAAACCTATTTTGATGGTCTCTATCGTTTCTATAAGGCTCATCCGAGCGAAATTAATGCGCAGCTCATGGCTTGGCAGCAGAAGGACAACGGATCTGCGATTGTCAGTAACGAGGATGCGGGAGTCAATGGTGCTACGGACGGGGATATGGATATCGCATATGGATTGCTGCTTGCCGATAAGCAGTGGGGCAGCTCAGGCAGTATTAATTATAAATCTGCCGCCGTTCAAATTATTAATGCCATTATGGCGAGTGAAGTGAACCAATCGGCATGGCATTTGAAGCTGGGGGATTGGGCTTCAGACTCCAGTTCAAAATGGGGCAAGGGCACACGGCCATCCGATTATATGCTGAACCATTTGCGTGCTTTCCGTGCAGCGACAGGAGATGGACGTTGGGATACGGTATTGAATCAGACCTACTCTATCATTCAGCAGTTATATACGGGTTACGCTGGCTCTACAGGTTTATTGCCTGACTTTGCAACGAAGGAATCAAGTGGTTACAAGCCGGCTGTTGGCGAGTATTTGGAAACAGATAAAGACGGCTATTACTACTACAATGCCAGCCGCACACCTTGGCGCATTGCTACGGACTATATACTTACCGGAGATTCAAGGGCAAAAGCACAGCTGACCCAATTGAATAACTGGATAAAGGGAAAGACAGGGAGCGATCCAGCAAAAATCAAGGCAGGCTACCGACTTAACGGGAATCAAATTAACTCCTACTATGATTTGACATTTGCAACTCCATTCGCAGTGAGCGCGATGATCGACAATAACAACCAAGCTTGGCTGAACGCGTTGTGGTCGAATACGACTTCAAAATCGACGAACAGCAATACGTATTTTTCGAATAGCATCCGACTTCTGAGCTTAATTACAGTGTCCGGAAACTGGTGGAGACCTTAGGGAAAGAATTGCAACAATAAAATAGCGGTAGTCTTTGACTGGAAATAAAGTCTTTGACTGCCGCTATTTTTTGAACCTTCGGTCTGCTAGTGTAATGAGTAAGTAGTTAAAACGATTATTAACAGAGTAAAAAGAGTCGGATGCACTTATTTCAAGTGCTCTATAGACATCGTTACAGCTCGGTAATTGGAATGAACGGTTCGGGCTTGTCTGCGTGATCCCTTAACATTTTCTCCATCCAAATCATATCGTACCATTGGTTAAATTTGTACGCGCATTTGGTGAAATGGGCCACCTTCTTATAGCCCAAATGGCTGTGAAATTTTTCGCTGGCGGTGTCCAAATATTCATTCGGTGTACTTGGATAGGATATACATGCGTTCACATTGATCACATTTTGCCGCTTTAAAGCTTCCTCTAAAGCATAATACAGCGCCTTGCCCAGTCCACCCCCGCGACAATCCTGCCGCAGATACACGCTTGTTTCAACTGACCAGTCATATGCAGCACGGCCTTTAAAGACAGAAGCATATGCATATCCGCAAATTTGCTCGTTTTGAACAATGACGAGATAGGGATATCTTTGCAGTGTATTCTGAATTCGATTGGCAAATTCTTGGACAGTTGGCACGGTGTACTCAAAGGTGATAGCCGTATCCGTCACATACGGGGCGTAGATGTGTAACAGCTCCTGCGCATCAGATTCAACTGCCATGCGAATGTAAAAACTCTGGTTCATACACGCTCCCCTTTCTATTCATGGTGTCAAAGTTATTTTTTCATGATTTTAGCACAACCCAAGGGAGTATGACATGATTCATTTAGGCATCTGTGCTAAGGCACATATGCTGCTTTTGATTCTGAGCATAATTGATAACGATTTTTCTATACAGGAACATATCATCATATATTTACAAATACATAGGATAACCTTGCCTTTCAATAGGTTAAGCGCTATAATCGGTAGGGTTTGAGGATATACATATCTTCTATAGAGAGGGGAATCTTGGTGAAGACTAGCAAATGGAATGTGTTAAAACGTAGTCTGGCCAGCGGTCTCGTTGCTTTAGTCGCCATGCTCGGGTTTGTTATTCCAGCACAAGCGACTCAGGCTCCTGTCGATGCTCCGCAAGTAAGTGTAAGCTCTTGGTCAATTAACGTACTGAATGAGGGGGAAAAGTACGGGATTTTCCCACTGACATGGTATACAGACGGTACTTTTCAACAGCCGATATCAGCAGACAAGTTCCAAGCACTTATGAAAGCAACATCTGCGAAGCTGGATGCACTGGAATTAAAGAAAAAAAATACGTTCACAGTACCCGCGACTGAAAAAGTCATTACAAGAGAATCGGTAATCAATGCGGTATACGGTGTACTGACTCAATATGACTTGCCGGAATCCATTCAAATTGGAACGGATGAGCCAATTGCTTTCCTCCAGAAAAAAGGGATTGTAAACGGAACGGGCAAAGGACTTGATCTGGACAAGCCAAGTACGGTTGAACAAGCAGTTGTTATGGCAAGTCGTCTTGTAGAATACACCTACGATGCCGTTGACGGTGGAGCGAAGGGGCTTCTCTGGAAGGCAACAAAAGGACAAAATACGCTTTACTTGCTCGGATCGATTCATGTCGGCTCTCCTGAAATGTATCCGATAAAGAAGAGTGTACGCGATGCTTTCAAGCAGGCAGATTCCCTGTGGGTTGAAGTCGATCTGCTAGGCAACAAAGATATGGACTACTTCACGCAATCGATGGCGTATACAGACGGTACGACATTGAAGGATCACGTCTCGAAGGAAACCTATGCGAAGCTGCAAAAGGTGTTGGAGAAAATGCAGCTGCCGAAGGAAGTCTTTGACGGCTTCAAGCCATGGGCAATAACGACTAACCTTGCGCTTGCAGGCATGACAGGCTCTCAAGAAGAGATGGCGCAAGCTGCTGCGCTCGGCATTGATTCCTACTTCACGAATTCGGCATTGCTCGCTGGCAAGCCAATTCATGAGCTGGAAGGCTTAAAGTTTCAAGCCGATATCTTCAATAAGGTTCCAGCTGCAACACAAGAGAAGGAATTGAATGAAGCATTGGATCAAGTTTTGACGCCAACAGGTAAGCCGGATGAGTCCATGGAGTTGTTACAATCTTGGCAGAAGCTGTGGGTGAAGGCTGATCTGGATAAGTTCAAGCAATCCTTCACAAGCTCGAAAGAAAAGATGACAACGGATTCGGCAAAACGCTTGTTAGGCGAACGCGACAAGAACATGGCGAAGAAGCTGATGGAGTTGCTTGATAAAGAAGGATCCTCAACGCACTTTGTCGTTGTAGGCGCAGCTCATTACGTGGTTCAAGATATGGTCGTTGATCAGTTGAAGGCGAAAGGCTACCAAGTAGAGTTCGTGAAATAGAATAGTTGAAAAAAGAGGCTGATCCTTATGCTGCTGAACATGGTGGCGGGGGATCAGTCTTATTTCTTTAATCTATTCGAAAACGGTCTATATTTCCAAATATCGTAATATCACGATCATATTTGGGAGTTATTAGACCTATTGACTGGCAGAAAATTCCGATGTATGATTAGAATGAACATTCGATCTATTTCATGGGAAAGGAGATATCTCTTTCTTAAATCAATTGGAATCAATCATGATCTTCATTATTGGAATTCAGCGGAATATTGACCGCGAAAGCAAAGTATACTTTAAGATTAGAACGATCATTCAATCTAATTTATTTTTTTATAGTAAAACCAAGCTTGGCTTACTTTATCTTACCGGCGACAGCGGGAACGTTTACGGCAGCGAGATTGTTCTGTTTTTAGAATGAATATTCAGTCTAATCAGTTGAATATACTTTTGTGAAGTACAAAGGGAGTGGAAAAATGGACGACATCCAAAAGCTTGTCGCAATTGAAGAGATTAGCAATCTTAAGGCTCGTTATGTTCAGGTATGCAGATGAGAAAAAGTGGTCAGAACTTGCAAAATTGTTTACTACAGAAGCTACTTTTGAAGCCTATGATGCAAAAGATAACTTGCTTGTCAGAATGAAAGGTCAACAAGAAATTCAACACGCTATTAATGACAACGTTGGAGCGGCACAACCGATTCATCACATCTTCTCTCGTGAGTTTGACTTTACATCGTCAACTACTGCGAAGGCGGTGTGGTCAATGGAAGACAACATTATGTTTCCAGAGGGCTCGGAGTTTTCATTGATCCGCGGCTATGGCCATTATCACGATACGTACGAGAAGGTCGATGGCAAATGGTTCATTCAGTCCTTAAAAATTACTAGAGTTAAAATGGAATTCATCAAATAGATGAGTAAATTAACGGAGGGATGACTATTATGTCACTTGTACAATATAAAATGAACATTCATGTATCGGACGAACAAATTGCTGATCTCAAAAGACGCTTGAAGGATACTCGATTCATCAGCAATCCAGGAAATGAAGACCGATACTATGGTATCGATGCTAAATATATGAGTGAATTGGTTGACTACTGGGCTAGTCAATTCGACTGGCGCAAAGCAGAAGCGCAGATTAACGCTTTTGATCACTATAAAGTAGAGATAGATGGCGTACCTATTCACTTTATGCATAAGCCTGGTAAGGGACCAAATCCAATTCCGCTAATTATTAGCCATGGCTGGCCTTGGACATTCTGGCACTGGAGCAAAGTCATTGGCCCATTGGCAGATCCTTCTGCATACGGCGGAGATCCTGAAGATGCATTTGATGTTTATATTCCTTCGCTCCCTGGCTTTGGGTTCTCTACGCCGCTTACAAAACCAGATATGAACTTTTGGAAGATTGCAGATCTTTTCCATAAACTCATGACGGAGGTATTAGGCCATAAAAAATATGCAGCCAGTGGTTCCGACTATGGCGCGCTGATTACAGGTCAACTTGGTCACAAATATGCGGATTCTCTTTATGGCATTCATTTGGGTCATGCGATTCTGCTCAATCTCTTCCAAGGCGAACGCCCATGGGATCTAACCGACGGATTTAAAGTGCCGGCTGGCGCACCTGATGACATTCGTGAAGGAATTCTTCACTTCCAACGCACTTATGTATCTCATGTGGCCGTTCACATGCTTGACTCTGCGACTATCTCCTATGGGCTGAACGACTCTCCGGTCGGACTTCTTGCTTGGATCATGACTCGCTGGTTGAAGTGGGGCGACGATACGGGCTACAACATCGAAGCCAAGTACACCAAGGATGAGCTTCTGACTATGGCATCGATTTTCTGGTTCAGCAACAGCATTGAGATGACAATTCGGATGTATACAAATATGAATCGTTATCCATGGACGCCATCCCATGATCGCACACCGATCGTTGAAGCGCCTATGGGTATCACTTTCCTTGGAGGCGAAAATATCCCAGGTACGACTACCGAAACTCGCGTTCAAGCGTTTCTCGACAGCCCAGACGCAAAATGGTATAACCCGATTTACTTGAAAGCCCATGAAAGAGGGGGGCACTTCACGGGATGGGAAAACCCAGACGCCATTATTGAGGATATTCGTGGAACATTTAAAAAACTTAGATAACATCTCAGAAGAAAATTTGGAAGAATGACTAACGAAAAAAACGATAGTTAAGTGGGATCAGCGACGGCATTTTGAAACTTTGTTTTCTCGGACATTCTGTGATCGCAAAAGAACGTCAAATGGTGTATTATGTTTAGATTGATTGTTCGATTTTTGAGAATGTGCGAAAGGAGGTAGTAAGCATGTTCGAGCAATATAACAATGTGCAGCAGGCCGTCCTTGAGACAACTCTGGATCTGATCATCGACAGGGAACTGCAGGCTACGTCCATGTCGCTGATCGCTAAGAATTCAGGTGTTTCTACTGGAAACATTTATCACTATTTCAGCAGCAAGGAAGATATCATTAATGAACTGTACAAGGCGATCGTGCGATTTAACGGAGAGTTCGTAACGAAGAACATAAACGAGACTGATTCTATTCAGAAGCAGTTTCGTAATGCTTGGCGCAACTTGATCGAGCTGGGCAATAAGTATCCGAAGGGGTTTCGTTTTATTGAGCAGTATTCATTCTCTCCTTATATTTACGAGCAGTCTAAGCTGGAAGCTTACAAGGACGGCTGGTGCGGCCCACTAGAGAAGATGTATCAAAAGGCAGTCGAGGAAGGCCTATTCGTTCAATTGGAGCCTCAAATAATGGTGCAGATGCACTATGGATCCATTGTTTATCTCTTAAAGGCTAATCAGCAAAATTTGATTGAGCTAACAGATGATATTGTGGATAAAGCGATTCTCGCTTGCTGGAACGCAGTGAGCCGCCAGGGGCAAACTTTCATATAATAAAAAACAGACCGATCGTCCCCCATAGAAGGCGGACATTGGTCTGTTCTCATTTACAGCTATGTGATCGGGATTGTCATCCGTATTTAGATCTCATTTTCTTGACTAATGCACAATGACTGAAGATGCTCTCCCAGAATACGTTCAACACGCTCGGCTTGTAGGCGCTGCGGATGAAGGATGAGATGGAGGGCAAGCCCATCCAGCAGCGCATATAGCTTCTCGACTCGGGCTAATCAAGAATTCAGGAGTGCTCAGATTGTTTCAAGATTCCCTGCTGGAGGGGATGGTTGCAGAGGAAAAGCGTTCCCAATTTATGAATGTGATTGCAAAGCCAAGCTACTTCGATGCCGTTGCGGAAGAAGCAAAGCTGATTGACAGTGTGGAAAATGCGGTTCGGGGGCAAAAGCTGGGAGATATGCCGGTAAGAGTGATTCCACGAGGTATTCCGCATCCTTATTCAAGTACGGGCATTTGGGAAGAAGCAGCAAAGAAACTAAAGGAGATTTGGCAGAAAGGTCAGCGGCGAATGTTGAACATTTCATCGAACAGCAAACTGATAGTAGCAGCGAAGAGCGGGCATATGGTAATTGATGATGAACCGCAGCTGGTGGTGGATGTTATTCGTAAGGTGTTGGCTTCAGTGGCAAATAGAAACATATAGAATAGAAAATGAAGTCGAGAGTATGTATCAGTTTGAGCGCTAATGAAGACATTGTTAGATAAAGTAAAACAAAGTCAGAAAGCTGGTTTCGGTCATCTTTCTGACTTTTATGTCACATGATAGAGTTCTATTATGAAAAGTAAAGCTAAAGTGAAATCAAATCCCGTGACAACGAATTTAATCGTTCCATTCCGTTGTCAGTAATCAGCACCATATCCTCGATCATAATCGATCCGATGCCATATCCGTAGTAGGGTGTCTCCAAGCAGATAACCATGCCCGGCTGAAATTCTGTGTCCTCGGATGGACTGAGGAATGGAGCTTCCTCTGCAGCTAAGCTTAATCCTGCACTGTGGCCCAAATGTCCACGATTATAAGTCGGAAGGCCGGAACGGCGGATGACAGACATTGCTTCGTTAAAGGCATGCTTCATTGGCATCCCCGGCTCAATGATCTCGAGCAGATGATCATGTCCAGTCCGCAGCGCGTTGTAGATACGCTGTACCGTATCGGAAGGGGAACCGAGCACAAATGTGCGAGCGATGTCTGAGCCGTATCCGTTGACGTCGACACCGACATCAAACTTGATCACTTCACCAGCTTGTCCAGGCCGTGTATCGAAAATATGTGCAGGGGCGAAATGATCCCCAACAGATATCATATGGAAGCGGGAATTTGCTCCATTTGCATGAGTCAGCAGGGCAAGACGGAACGCATCTGCGATATCAAAAGCAGAGCTTCCGACGGAGATTCCTTTTATCGCCTCGGTTATGCCAATTTCGGCGTAGGTGCAGCTCTTGCGGAGCTGTTCCACTTCCCATGGCGTTTTCTGTGCACGCAGTTCGGTCAAAATTGGGCTTGCCTCTGATAGCTCGACATGGGGCAAAGCGTCTTGCAAGGCGCGTACAGCTCCGTACTTCATGGCGTTCAGCTCCACGGCAACCTTTCCACTGCTTACTCCATACTCAGCGAGCACCTCATGGAGCAATCCAAACATCTCCTGAACCTGATGATTCACTGGGCGTTTCCCTTCATATTTATCACCACGCAATCCAAGCGGATCATCGACGTCGACCCAGGTTGGGTATGTTCGGAGCTCGCATTGGGGCAAGTCCTCTGGAACGCCTGCGGCTTCAAATTCGTTCATGATGATGACCGTGCGGCGCGACGAATCACGGAACATGACGGCTAGTGCGACTTCGCTCATACGCAAGGTGTACATGAACGTGCTCGGATGGCCGGATAAATAGTAGAAGTTCTCGCAGCCAGATGCCACGATGGCGTCTATCTGTTCACGTTCCATGATTTGTCGTGCACGCTCGGTGACATGCTTCAGATGCTCTGCTTTGTCGTTCATCATGACAGTCTCTCCTTTGATGAAAGTTCGATATTCAATTCCAATCCCCTTCGAATTTTAATGGAATAGCATTTCGGTTGCATCTCCATATCCATGTCCATTTCTGTGCCATTGTTGCTGCAAATGGTTTTGCAATTGGTATTCCATTGATATTTTCATTTCTACTGCTCTTACTTTACTTCCGCTTCGGGCGTCTTTATTTCCTGCGTGATCGTGTCTGGATCATTTGCGAGCTGCCGCAAAAACTTGCGGGCGCGCTCTGTCTTAGGTTGATTGAAAAACTGCTCAGGCGCGCTTTCCTCTTGAATTTTGCCGTCACTCATGAAAATGACGCGATTGGCAACTTCTTGGGCGAATTTCATCTCGTGCGTTACGACGATCATAGTCATGCCTTCCGCAGCGAGCTGCTTCATTACCGCAAGCACTTCGCCCGTGAGTTCCGGATCGAGCGCGGATGTCGGTTCATCGAAGAGCATAATTTCAGGCTGCATCGCAAGTGCCCGTGCAATTGCAACACGCTGCTGCTGACCCCCGGACAGCCTAGAAGGATACTCATCCTTTTTATGCAGCAGTCCTACCTTGGCAAGCAACGTTTCCCCAATCTTAATCGCTTCCTCTTTGGACAGCTTTTTGACGATTGTTGGGGCCATGATAACATTGTCCAACACGGTCATATGCGGAAACAGGTTGAACGATTGGAACACCATGCCTGTTAACGTGCGAATTTGCTGAACGGCTTTCTTTTTAGAAGCAGCATCCATTGCGGTATTCCATTCGGCACTACCGACTTGAATGGAACCGGAGTCTGGAACCTCCAGTCCGTTCAGGCAGCGCAGCAATGTACTTTTTCCCGAACCGCTAGGCCCGACCAATACGACGATTTCACCAGATCGAACTTGCAGATTGATATCTTCGAACACAAGCAAATCTCCGAACCGTTTCCTTAGTTTGTTTACTTCAATCATGTTGATCACACGTCCTTAATAGGCTTTAGACAAGCGAATTTCAATACGGTTCAAAATCGCTGAGAAGCCAATACTCATTACCCAATACATGAGGGCAATCGCAATGAAAAATGGCATTGCCACATAATATTGTGCAATAAGCAGTTGGGCGGAGCGAAGCAGCTCCGTTACGGTAACGACCGAGACGAGAGATGTCTCCTTCAGCATGCCGATGAAGGTATTGCCCATCGGTGGGATCGCTACGCGCGCCGCCTGCGGAAGCACAACTCTCCACATCGTTTGCCAGGGAGATAAGCCTAATGATAAAGCAGCTTCGGTCTGTCCGTTGGATACGGAAAGGATGGCGCCGCGGAATGTTTCGGACAAGTACGCGCTGATGTTGATACTAAGTGAAATAAAGGCCGCTGTGAGCGGCCCGAGTGTAATCCCAAAGTCGGGTAGTCCATAGTAAATAATGAAAATCTGTACCAATATCGGCGTTCCGCGAATGATAGACACATAAATTCTAGCGACATTGCGGATGAACTTATTTCCCTTCAAGCGAGCTACGGCGACAACCAACCCGATGAGGAGTCCAAAGAACATGGAAACGATCGTAATCAGCAGGGTGTAATATGCGCCTGTAAATAAAAAGTCTAGGTTTTGCATGACGAGTTCCATCTCTTGTACCCTCCCGGAATGGCTTAAATGTTAGGCTCTACATCAAACCATTTTTTGAAAATTTCTTTGAATGTGCCGTCCGATTTCATTTCTTCCAATGCTTTGTTGATGGCGGCAAGCAGCTCCGGATTGTTCTTGCGAATGGCGATACCGGCTACATCTTCTTTGATAGGCTCACCGACAGCCTTCACGTCGAAATGATTTTTCTCAATCAACGGCTTGAGCGCAAATACGTTGTTAATCGTTGCATCGATGCGTCCCACATTCAAATCCTGCAAGGAGGTAATGACATCGTTGTAAGTCGCAATTTCAAACTTTCCAACCTTAGGCATTGCAACATCGCGCAAATATTTCTCATCATTCGTTCCAAGACCGACACCGATCTTCTTGTCTTTGAAGTCTTCAATTTTCTGGATGGACGTATTGTCACTCTTCACGATGACATTTACGGCATTTTTCACATAAGGAGTGGAGAAATCCATCTTCTGCTTGCGATCGTCTGTAATGGTAACTTGGCTGACTAGCGCATCGTATTTATCCTTTTGCAATCCTTCGATCAATCCGGAGAATTCGCCAGTGATGAACTCGACCTCTACTCCGATATGTTTCGCGACTGCCTTGGCAATATCAGCATCGAAGCCGTCGACCTCACGCTTATCGTTAATGAAGTTGTATGGGGCATAAGTGCCCATAAGCCCGATTTTGATTTTTCCAGATTTTTTAATTTGTTCCAGTGTGTTAGCGGAGCCCGCATCCGTTGTCGATTTGCTTCCGCATCCGACAAGTGCCACCGCGAGAACCGTTAATAGAGTAGTAGCTTTCAGAAGTTTTTTGAAATCGAATGACATGATTGTTGCCTCCTTGTGATGTTGTAGCTGTTTCCATTTGAACTCCAATGAAATGATCATATTCACGTTGAACCGTGCATGTATATTGGCTTCGGCAGCCGTAATCGGGATTATCCGAGAAGTCCCCGAAATTCGAATGTGGCAGTTGCTTCTGCGATTGCTGCTGGCGAATAGGCAGACTGGTAATCGACCTCATGCATAGGGCCGAACAGCCATTTGGACAACACGCCTGTAAGTAAGCAGACCAGAATGTTGGCGCGGAGCGACAAATCATCTTTTTGCGGCAGCATTCCCAATTCGATTGCTCTTTGTATATTCATCTTGAATGCTGCTTCAAAAGCAATCCAGGCTTGCGATACAGCTTCTCGAACGGGAGGATCGGCGCCTTGCCCCTTCATAAGAAGGAGAGCCATCAAATTCCGATTCTGATCAGCGAATGTGAATAGCTCGGTGAGCAGTCGAGTCGAGGAGCTTATCATATCATCGACAGTCCCTGTATGCTTGCGATAGCCTTGAGCAATGACTTTGCTTAGTTTCTCCTTGCCTTCATCAATTAACTCGAGAACGATTTGTTCTTTGCTTTGAAAATACCAATAGAACGTTCCTTGAGAGACACCGGCAGCTTTGACCACATCGGATATCTTCGTACAATGGTATCCTTTGTTTGCAAAAAGGTAGAGAGCAGCATTCATGAGCTGCTGACGTCTATCCGGTTCTTGATTTGATCTGATAGCCAGCGTTCATCGCTCCCTTTTCTTAACTGATTCATCAGTCAGTTTTAATTCCGATGCGATTACTATACTTTTGAATGGGCGCAGTGTCAAGTGTTAATTTTGATTGGAATAGTAGGATTTGAAAATGTAGAGTTTTTAAGGAAGAAGAGTTGGAGAAATTGACAGAATTGATCCAGCCTTTGGATAATAGGTGAAGATAAATTTTGTTTATTTCATCTCATTGTATTACATTTTGCAGACAGAAGGGACGCGAGCGTAATGAATCCTCCAAAACATATCGTATCTGCCGGCGCCATCATTTTGAATGAACAGCACGAAATTTTTCTGATTAGAGGGCCGCGTAGAGGATGGGAGATGCCGGGTGGTCAAGTGGAAGAAGGGGAATCGCTCGCTCAAGCGGCCATTCGTGAGACGAGGGAAGAAGCGGGAATCGATATTGAAATTGTTCGCTTCTGTGGGATCTATCAGAATGTATCCGCTGGAATATGCAATACGTTATTTCTAGCCAAGCAGGTGGACGGTGAGCTGACAACGACAGAAGAGGCGCTAGAAGTGGGGTATTTTCCAATAAAAGACGCTTTGCAGATGGTCACATGGAAGAACTTCCGCGAGCGAATTGAGAAATGCTTGGATGCTTCCCAGCAGCCGTTTTATGTCGAGTTCTAATGCTGTAAATAAATCGAGGATGTGTTGGTATATCGGCTAACGAAAATCATGGCTTTGACTCGTAAAAGGTATACCCCACATACAGCATGCCGTAAAAAAAGCATACAGGTTGCTCGGCCTTAATCGATTGGTACTATTGATGATCATACACAACTATATACGAATAAGCTTCAAATCTATCGCGCATGTACAGTTATAACATTAATCAAATGTCAACGTCATAAGAAACAATAATGGCTAGTGATTGTAAAAATCGTACAACCTTAGCATATAGTTTAAACTTTTTAGATATGAGTTATTAGATGTATGATTAACGAGATCGATTGGAGCGAGCTATGGCCGCATCTTATGGTTCCACTGCAACGAAGAGAACCCCTCATTTCACTTTGCAAAATGAGGGGTTCATTTACATGTTTCACTAAGGCGTTGCACCGCTAGCTGACTCGCTGAATTGAACAATGCCGGCGGACACTTCGCTAACAATTTGCTGCATCTCTGTCCACGGCGGTTGAAATTCCCTGCCCCATTCAATCGTAAAGCCGTAAATTTTCCCTTTGCTCGGATCAGTCATATGACGACTATACGCATAGTCATCAGAGGTGCCGGAAGTAGGATAAAGGTCGAACGCCTGCTGTACCTGATAATTTCGTCCTCGAACGGCTTTAATGCCTTGGTGCATCGCGTTTGCTAGCGCAAGGGTTACCGTTCGATCCTCGTTCGAAATATACTCTTTATAGGCGTTATCTCCTTTTAACCCGCGGACTGTATCAAATGCAGGGTTCATAAAGTTCATATTTTGTTGATTCGACTGGTTTTCATCATCTCCCCAGTTCGTTAAAATTTTCTCTCCGTATGAGTGGATATCCACATACCACTTAATTTGCGGAAAGTTATCGAATATCCAAATAACATTTTGCGTCTCATGTTCGGAAGCGGGAGTGCTGCCATGATACGTCTGGTCTATGCTGCACGGGTCTGTGGACGTGCGAACTGGCGCTAAAGGGGAGAAGTGGTGAGGGAAATTCCATAAAAAATCGAAATTTCGATTTATATCAACTCCAACACAACTGTTATTTCCTCCACTATCAGCTGGATTCCGGTTACGTCTCCACAACGCTTCTATCGTTTGGCTGTATAAACGGCCATCTGGGTTAACATCTGGAAAAATAACAAAATCAATGGACTCGAAGAGAGATTTGATCTCAGTTGAAGTGAAGTTTTTTCCTCCATAGACTAACCCGGTACCTTGGTCATAGGCCTCCAATAAATCTGCCGCCAAAAACACACAAATTTCACAGCTTCCCCATTCGCGTGCATGAACGCCGCCAGTTATAAAAATTGTATTTCGTTTGCTTTGAAAATGACTTGATAGGTGTAACGCGTGAGATGTACGCTGCTCTACACTTTTATGGGGAAGTGTAATTAACTTCGTGAAGTTCGGATATTTGCGGCTTAGAGCAATAATAGCCGACTCCACTTCGTTCACATTTAAGTAAGCCACCTTTTTTCCTCCTGTCAAGCATAGACTTGTGTTATCGCTTAATCCCAGTGCCTTGAGGCGCTACATTGCCACCCTCATAACGATCGGCGTTACCGACTTCTTGCTGTCGTTGTTCTAACATGGATCGACTAATATGTTCAAGAATTTCATAACGGTAGCCTTGCGAACTCAAATCATTCACGTGATCATCCGGTACATAGGCCTCTATAACAAATGTTCCGTCGGGCTGTCGATTTGGCCCGCCACAGCTCATATCAATAGATGCGCTGCGTACAAGCTTATTCATCTCTTCACGAGTGTCCGTCGTTATTGCAATTTTTTTTATCATAGTTCTCCATCCATTGCTCAGTTTGGTGTTATGCTGCTCTTCTTCATATACGTAATAGATGTACATCTTGTATGAATCCAACTTTAAGTGACACGATTAGTTGAAGCTTTTTCTACACTGGAACGAGCTTTAATAACAGCACTGGAAGCATTAATTCGTCCTGATCTGAACTTGTCATCATGCCAGAAAGTCAAAATGAATGGCAACAACATCGGGGATTTCTTTAATTAATACTTTTTTTTCCGTGCAAAAAAATGTCGTTGCAATCATGTCAACTCCTAGGCTGATTTTCGTTTAATATTTCCATGTGTTGATGAGTTTATTCTTGTTTGCTAGGAGTGATTGTATAAGGGATACAGGCATTTGTTTGCATAAATGGTTCCCCTCAAATATGCAGCATATAATTATACCTTTAACACAAAAGACAAGAATGGATACGAGCAGAGATACATGTGCTGCACAGCAAAGCGCCGTGAATTAATCAAGGACTAGGAAGTTAAGCTTACGGATATAAGAGAAGAGGACAAATTGAATAAGAAATTATTCCTCAGAACCGCTGAGGAGAAAGCGAAACGTTCAGCGGAGAGAATATATGTTGACGAGGCAGTCTTTGATTTGGATACCAAAAAGGTGGTCGTGTCTCAGATCCGGACGCTTTATTTGAACGAGGACACTAAGAAGCGTATGTTGACTACGCCAGATGCGACTGACCGCATCGATAATCAAGGAAAGGTACAGTGGCGTGCTTGTTGAACATGCTTCTATTAATGAAACATACATGAACATTCGGAATTGAGCAAAAACGAGAAGGACTGCAGCTCTTCACGAACGGAGGGACTACGGGCGCTTTGCTGTCATTTTAACTGTCTATCGAAAAATATAGTACATTAGTAATGTGTATATTATTGATTTATATTATTGAATCCAGGGACAGGGAGGGCGCAGGATGAACGGACAGACTGGAGATCATCAGCGTAATGCTTCAAGCTTGTTCGTAATTACCGGTATTATGGCGTCAGGCAAATCCACGGTTGCGCAATTGTTGGCGGAACGCTTTGCGAGAGGCGTCCATGTTCGCGGCGACGTGTTCCGCCGCATGATCGTAAGTGGTCGCGAGGAAATGCTGCCCGATGCTGCGGAGGAAGCGATCAATCAGCTTCACCTTCGATACCGTTTAGCTGCAGGTACAGCGGATGCCTATGTAGAAGCCGGATTTACGACGGTCGTTCAAGATGTCATTATCGGAGAAGTGTTACAGTCTTTCCTACAGTATATTCGGACAAGTCCTCTCTATCTCGTTGTACTTTGTCCTAAGCCTGAAATTGTAGCGGAACGTGAAGCGTTGCGAGAGAAGAAAGGGTATGGGCTCTGGAGTGTTCAGGATTTAGATGAAGGTCTCCGTCATGCCATGCCTCGAATCGGCATGTGGCTGGACAGCTCTGACATGACACCGGAAGAAACCGTCGGCGAAATCATGCGCAGAGCGTGGACAGAGGCAGAAATACGCTAAGTTTATTTTGAATCGGAGGACAAATAATGGCTGCTAAGGAATATCTCGATACATTTACAAGTGAAATGGAGCCTATCGGTGTTAGGTCACGGGACGAGGCTCATGCTAGGGGATTTTGGCATCAAACCTTCCATTGCTGGTTGTGGAAGATCGAGAATGGAAAGCTGCTTTTGTTGTTCCAACGCAGACATCCGCAGAAGAAAGATTATGCGGGTCTACTGGATATTACGGCTGCGGGCCATCTGGAAGCCGGAGAAACTCCAATGGATGGGATTCGGGAGTTGCGTGAGGAACTGGGGATCGAGGTTGAATTTTCTCAGCTAACGTACAGTGGTGTTATACCAAGCAGTATTGAGCACGAAAATAGGATTGATAATGAATTTTGTCATGTATTTCTTCATGAATACAAAGGAGACATTACAGATTTTCGATTGCAGGAAGATGAAGTGGTATCCATTGTCATGCTGGAAGCAGCACAATTCCGCAAGCTGATTGCAGGCGAAGTACAGCAAATTACTGGCGAGGAATTTATGCCGTCGAACGGTGTGAGCGGGAGCAAGCTGGAATTAAAGATGAAGGACTTTGTCCCATCCAGAACAAGTTATTATGAATATGTACTCGATCAAATTGCAAGCTTGGCTCTTCAAGAATCTCCATGCTTCATCCGGAAATAATCCATGGATTAATAGCATACTGGTTTTGTATGATGAGATGAATGAGAACCTTTTTCAATAATACGAACGAATGATCATGTAGTGGACGCAGCAACCGATAAAAGGAGAGCGAGATATGTTTATCGAAACGAAAACGATCCAAGTGAAGGAAGGAACTTCACAATTGGTGGTTGATAGGTTCAGTGGCGCGGGCGTTATCGAGAAATCAGAGGGCTTTATCGATTTGAGCATTTGCGTAAAGAAAGTCAGCAGAGGTGATGAGGAAGTCGTTATTCTCATTCGCTGGGAGTCTGAAGAGGCATGGAAGAAATGGGAGACAAGCGAAGCTCATATTGAAGGCCATAGACAGAGCCGCGGCAAGCCGAAGCCAGAGCATATATTGGGCTCTCAGCATGCGGTGTATGAAGTGAAGGCCGTCAAGACATTCGTGAAGATTTAATTTGATCAGAATATAGCGTAATCAGAAGAGGGGATCCATACGGATGCTCTCTTTTTGTTAATCAGACATCATGCTTGCTAAGGGTGTCACAGCCACTTCTGTTATTCAAGTAAAAGCCAATCCGGAGCGCAAACGCAACACAAGGAGCCGGTCCTCTGTACGAGAACCGGCCCTGCATCCTTTTACGATTGCGTAGTCTATTTAGATATAGAAGTATATTGGAGACTATACGAATTAATTAAGCTCGACCTTCACACTTGTTGTTGAACCGCCATATACGTATGCTTGTGTTATTCCGTCTTTTAATTTCCTATTGTAAGTATCAAATGCACCTACCCAGATTTGATGCTGATGGGGATTTAGTCCAGAAAGAGTAATATTCTTAGTAGCTACACCGTATTGTTGGTGTTCGATCACAATTTGGCCGGTTTCCATGTCTCTGACCGAAACTTTGAAATGGTCGACATTTAAGACGAAACTCCAAGAGATTTGGAGACTCCCTGTTGCAAGCGGGGCTACGCTTTGTTCGGATCCTTTCGTTGCTTGGGACTCCGTTGTATGAAATGGAACTTGCGAATCTTTAGCCAGCGCAGAACCAGTACCTAATGTTAGCATTACCGTCGCTGAAAGCAAAAGAGTTGAATACCGCTTTAACATAAAAAACCTCCTACTTAAAAATAAAACATACGATCTTAAAATATGATAATTAACCATAATTTAGAACAAAAAACTCTGAATGATAAAAAATATTATATGTTTTCTTCATTTGATTCTTGATCAGGTGAACACAAGTGCCCTTTAGGTTGTTTCATTTTTATATAGAGTCTGTATAATTTTACCTAGTTATCATGTTCGATAATAGGAGGAATGCTTCTGTATGCAGCGATGGGTGGGCAAATCATTGAAGCGCAAGCTATCCATTATCTTGTTAGGTGCCATACTTGTACCGCTATTGTCCCTGGGGTACGTATTGTACAGCATTGCAGCGATGGAAGCCGAAGAGCGAACGAAGCAGTCCAGCCTTGGGCTGCTGGATCAGATCAAGACGAATCTGGAGTTCATCGTGCAGGATGTTGAGAATATGTCCATTTTCCTCATCGGACAGGAAGACATTCAGCGTTATCTAGCTTCAACCAATCAAGGCAGTGGGCTGCAAATTAAGCTTATGGGGTTTCTATCTAACTTTGCCTTTTCGAAATCCTACATTTCCAATATCTCCATTTACCCAAACAACGGCAATCACACGCTATCCAACACGACTATCTTCAATAATGGGCTTTTCAAAGACAGAAACAACACGATCATCCAGCAACTACATGATAAATGGTGGAGCTCGCTTTATACCAATGTGACAACGAACGGAGAAGAAAAGGTGATTTCCTTCGTTAGGCCGATAGGGAGCATGACTACTTATCAGCCTAAGGGGTTGTTGTCTATCAGCATTAGCGAGGCCGCTATCGCTGAATTTATGATGAAGCCGGTCCTCATAAGCGGAGAAAGCTTGCTGCTTGTAGATCGTGATCAACGGATGATATCAGGAACGATGAGGGATGGATTGACGCAAGCAGTGACCCATCTGCTGCCCGGCTTGGACGTGCCGAACATGCAGGAAGGGCAGGGATTTGTCACATATGGGGAGGGGGAAAACAAGAAGACGATTGTGTACGCAAAGGTACCTCATGTTGATTGGCTCCTGTTGGCCGTAATTCCGTATGCACAGTATCAGGCTCAGAACCAATATGTAGTTACAGTGACTGCGATTACGGTAGGTCTAGCCATGATGATCATTGCAGGAATCGTACTGTTCCTTATTATTCGAGTGACAAGACCGCTGCAGACGGTTGCTGCATCCTTGAAGGGCTTTCGTCCAGACGGAGAAGTCATCGCTCTGCCGATTACATCCTCGGATGAGATCGGCATGCTCGTGCACAGCTATAACAAGCTTGGAGAACGTGTTCATGTCCTCATGCAGGAGGTGAAACGCCAAGAATCGATGAAAAAAGAGGCGGATATGCAGGCACTGCAGGCGCAGATTAACCCGCACTTTTTATATAATACGCTTGCGTCCATACATTGGATGGCGCTCATGAACAAGGATGCCAAAATCGCGCAGATGGTTGGATCGTTAAGCGACTTCTTGCGCTTTAGTTTAAATAAGGGAAGCGAGTATTGTCAGGTCAAGCAGGAAGTGCTCCATGTGCAGCATTATGCATCCATACAGCAGATTCGCTACCCGGAGAAATTCGAGATTGCTTTTCATATCAGCTCCGAGCTTGAATCCGAGCACATGCTGAAGCTGCTGCTTCAGCCGTTGATCGAAAATGCGATCATTCATGGCATCCTTGGCAAGCAATCGAAGGGCTGCATTACCGTAAGTGCACAGCTGACCCAAATGGGCCATATGCAATTCACCATTGAAGATTCCGGACAGGGGATGTCACAGGAACAATTGCAGACGCTCCTTCAACAAATAGAGGTACCGCTTGATCATACCATTAAGCCAGCAAGCAGCTATGGGCTGCGCAATGTGCACCAGCGGCTCCTGCTGCATTATGGAGAAGAGTCCGGGTTAGTGATACATAGTGTTGAGGGACGAGGAACAACCATATCCTTCACGATTTCGTCCATAGAAAAAGAGGAGGAGGGAGAAGGCGATGAAGCTGCTTATCGTCGATGATGAAGTTATTATTCGAACAGGCATACATCAAGTGATCGACTGGCTGGCGATAGGAATTGCCCCCTTGCAGCCTGCCGCTTCGGGAGAAGAGGCATGGCAGCGAATTCAAGAAGAACAGCCGCACATTGTAATGACAGACATTCGAATGGGAGCGATGAGCGGTTTGGAGCTGGCAGCTCTCGTGAGAAACCATTATCCATCTACAGAAGTCATTATGCTGTCCGGTTATGATGATTTTGCCTATGCACAACAGGCGATGCGGGCAGGAGCTCAGGATTACATCTTGAAGACAGGCCGTCCAGAGGAAATTATGGAGGCGGTATTGAGGGCTAAGCAGAGATTAGAAGTAAAGCGGCAGGAAGCTAGTGCAGGACGAATGAGCATGCGCATGTTGAAAACACAGCTTTTGGACAAGGTATTGACGGAGGGAATGCCGGAAGAAGAATCCGCACGTCGACAAATACTTGAATTGCTTCATCTCGAACCAATCTCCACAGCTTATCAAGTCATCATGCTTACTGTATCTGGCTGGAAGGATGAACAGCTGCTGCAGTTCGCGGCTGCCAATTTCATTGAGGAGACGCTGCAATGCGATACTCTGCTGCATTCGAGTCATATGGTGCTGTTGTGGCGGCTGAAGACAGCCTTTGAGTCCTCTAGACTCTTAACCGATACACTCTCTTCATGTGAGAGGCTTCTAAAATGCTCGATATTTGCAGCTTGTGGTTCCGTGGTCGCTCATTTCACAGAGACAAAGCAGTCTTACGGGGAAGCAGAGCAGGCATTTGCCTATGCTCAGATCGCGAACTGGAAAGGAGTCATTTCATATGCGGACATCCAGCATCGAACGGGAGGAAGGATAGTATGCACACGTGAGGAAGAGGCTGAGCTATTCAGTCTTTTAACGCAAGGAAATCGAGCGGCATTGGCGCATTGGATTCAAAGCGTGGTCACGGTTCACATGCAGGATGAACAGACGACACCTGACTCGCTGTTGGCATACACCCAGTCCATTCTTGTGTCCGCGTGCCGCTGGCTGGAGCGAATGATTCCGGAAGAAAGAGCACTTCGCGATATCCGTCATCGTCTTTTGTCCGATCAGCGTGTGGAAGAGGCGTTGTATCACGCATGTTGTGCGATTATGGAACGCTATCAGCAGTACGATGATCGGAACCGTACCAGCTCCTATATTCAGCGTGCGATGTTCTATATCAGGGAGCACTTGCATGACAGCTTGTCTTTGCAGCAAGTTGCCGCCTATGTGCATGTGAATCCGAACCACTTTAGCGAGGTATTCAAGCGTGAAGCGGGAATGAACTATATTGACTTCGTGACTGCGGAGCGCATGAGACTAGCGAAGGAGCTGTTAACGGGTTCGGAGCGCAAAATAAGCCATGTGGCTAGTGATTGTGGGTATGAGGACGTGAAATATTTTTGCAAGCTGTTCAAAAAGCATACGGGATTATCCCCGTCTCAGTATCGGCTTCACAACTGAAAAAAGTCCCCCTTTCACCGAAGATTATCTCCTTTTGCTTGAGGAGTCTTCAATTTATAGTGGTAGCAAGTGGATAAACGTTCAAAAATGTGTCGGCAAACAAGCAATGCGATGCTGGACGGAGATGCTTTTTGAACTTGTTTCTAAGTCATAAGGAGGGGCTGTGAATGTTGAAGGACAAAATGCGTTGGAGTCAAATGCTTATGCTCGTTATGATGTTGGCATTGGTACTGGCAGGGTGTGGAGGCGGTTCAGCATCGTCAACAGAGTCTAATTCGGGGGCAAAAACAGATTCAAAAAATAGGATTCAACTTACACTGTGGCACAACTTCACCGGGGAAGACCTGCGCGCCAAGGCAATGCGGGGAATTATTGAGCAGTTCAAGCAGAATCACGCAAATGTAGATTTGCAGATTCAAGCGATACCGCCGGATGCGTATCGCCAACGGTTGAAAGCGGTTGCGGCTGCAAATGAGATGCCGGACGTATTCATTATGCATCCCGGAACGATTGCCAAGGAGTTCTCGGCCGCAGGCTTGATTCAGCCGCTGGATGAGCTGCTGAATTCGAATCAGGCGTGGAAGGACGGCTATATGCCGAATTCCTTTGATGACTTTACTTTTGACGGTAAAATCTACAGTGCTCCGATGGGATTGTCGCCTACATCCATTTTGTTTTACAACGAGAAAATGTTAGCGGACAATGGCTTAACCGTACCAAAGACGTGGGATGAGCTGCTGCATGCAGTTAAAACGCTTAAATCCAAAAACATCATTCCAATTGCGCTTGGCAACAAGGCTCCATGGCTTGCACAATCCAGTATCCTCAGTTCACTTGCGGATCGGGTGACGGGAACGGATTGGTTCCTGAAAGCAGTTGCCCAGGATGGATCGAAGTTTACGGACCCTGAATTTGTAAAGGCGCTTGGGCATTTGCAGGAGCTTGCGACGGTTGGCGCGTTCCAGGATGGCTTCAATGCGATCGACACGACACAAATGGAACAATTGTATTCACAGGGCAAGGCTGCGATGTTCATCGAAGGCGGATGGGCGGTTACGAATCTGGCTGCATCTGCTCCACAAGAGATACTAGATTCAACAGGTGTCGCTGTTCTACCATCTATTCCGGGCGGAAAGGGAGATCCGAACTCTGTTTCTGGTGCCATTGGTGTCGGACCTGCGTTAAGCAGCAAGATTGAGGGCGAGAAGAAAAAGGTTGCAGAAGAGCTTGTTCTCGCGTTGGCTGGCCCTGACGCCCAGAAGACGACATTAGAGGCTAATCAACTCGTTAGCTTCAAGGTGGAGCTTGATAAGAGCAAAGTAAATCCATTGTTCGCCAAGCTGTATGAGCTTGTTAACGAAGTGAAGCGAACGCCTGTTTATGATTCGAAATTAACGTCTGGCGCTACAGAGGCTGTTAATAATGGCTTGCAGGAGCTACTGCTCGGCGGGAAGGCCGAAGATATCGCGAAGAAGATACAGGATGCGCAGGAGCAGGGACTGAAGGAGTAGGATGGATTCAGTTCACACTTAGCATCTGCATCTCGGTCATATAGGCAAAAGTACTGAGATCATGGAATATTATGCAGCCTAACAAAAGAAAAGGATAGATGTCTATGACTGCTGCATCGCGTGCGCGGATGTTTATCGTGCTTGGCTTGTTGCCCGCGCTTCTTATTTATGCTGTATTCGTCATTATTCCGGTTATCTGGTCGTCGTATTATGGGCTTTTTAGTTGGAAGGGCATGGGCGCCATGAAGTTCATTGGACTGCAAAATTATAGGGAAGTCGTTAGCGATCCGATCTTCTGGAGCTCATTCCGCAATAATCTGTATATCGTTGCTTATTCCGTGTTCGGGCAAGTTCCAATTGCCCTGCTGCTGGCGCTGCTGCTTGTCCGCAACCGTTGGTACGAGAAGTTCATTCGGGCTTCGGTGTTCATGCCGATGGTGCTGTCTTCCGTCGTTATTGGATTAGTATGGGGATACATTTATCATCCGCAGATCGGTATATTAAACTATCTTCTTGATTCGCTTGGGCTATCTTCCTGGAAGCTCGGATGGCTGTCAGATCCGAAGGTAGCCATGCTGTCTATTGGGCCGCCGATAATATGGAGCAATATTGGGCCGTATCTAATTTTGTTCATTGCGGCTTTGCAAAATATACCGAGTGAAGTGAACGATGCTGCCAAGCTGGATGGCGCCGTAGGCTGGAAGAAGCTGTCCCGCATTACGCTGCCGATGATTTGGGGCATGATCAAGGTGGCTGTAATCCTATGCATTTCGGGGAGCTTGAAGGCGTTTGATCTGATTTTTATCATGACATATGGCGGTCCGGCACATTCAACCGAGCTGCTTGCCACGTACATGTACAATAACACGTTCAATATTTTCCGATATGGGTATGGCAGTGCAGTTTCAACATCTATCGTCATTCTTAGCTTAATTCTTATTGTCGTCAGTCAATTGTTGATGAATCGGAAAAAGGACGCGCTCTAAGTAGAGGAAGGTCTCGAACATGATGAGTAACATGGATGACATCGATGTGGATCTATTATGGTTATGTGGATGTAGATTGTGTGTTGCGTCATCCAAGTCCAAGAAGACAGGAGGAGTGGATCATAGGGAACCAACCCGTTCAACAGCTTGGCCGCATGCCTTCCTCTCGCAAGAGCCGTTATTCTCATTTGGCATGGAAACCGTGTATTGCCGGCATTACATGGGTATTGCTTGTGCTGTACGCTTTGTTGACTCTGTTTCCATTAATTTGGCTATTTATAAGCAGCTTTAAAAGCAATGAAGAATTCTTTTCCTCTCCATTCGGCATGCCGATTGAGTGGAGATGGGAGAACTTCGTTCGGGCATGGGATGTTGCAAGTATGAATGTCGCCTTCGGCAATTCTCTGGCTGTGACGGTAATCTCGTTGCTTGCTACATTGCTGATCGGAGCGCTGGCAGCCTTCGTGTTGTCTCGGTTCAGCTTTAAGTGGAAGCCGTATATCATGGGCTTGTTCTTGCTCGGCATGCTCATTCCGATACACAGCACGCTTGTCCCGCTATTCATTATGATGAAGCAAATGTCTATTCTCGATACCTATGCGGCGCTTGTACTGCCTTATACGGCATTTGAGCTGCCGGTCGCGATATTTGTTCTGTCCGCATACATGACCTCCTTCCCGAAAGAGCTGGAGGAAGCGGCCTTGATCGATGGAGCGGGTTATACCGGAATCTTCTTGCGGGTCATTCTTCCGCTGTCGCTGCCTGCGCTTGCAACTGTAGCCGTACTCGGCTTCCTGCGTTTCTGGAATGACTTCGCATTCCCGCTCGTCTTCATCAGCAATCCGCTGCTGAAGACACTGCCGCTAAGTCTTTCCATCTTCGCGGATGGATACGGCACGGATTACAGTCTGACGCTCGCCGCGCTGAGCCTGTCGGTTGTTCCGACGATCATTATGTACTTGCTCTTCCAGGAGCAGATTATGAAGGGGATGCTGGCAGGAGCAGTGAAGGGATAACGTTCGAAGATGATACAGCAGAGTTACCGCCAACGAAAGGAGTTGGCGGTATTTTTGCTTTTTTTGTTGTTGCTGAGGAAAAATAGCCTGGAGTTTTGCGTCTTGCAGCAGGGGATAAATGCTGCTTGTGGAATGCCTAATTCTTTCCGTATTGGCAACGCGCCGTGTCTAACCTTTCTCAGCATCATAAAATGAATATGTACCTAGAGAAAGGAGGTCATCTCAATGGGTGAATTCGTTGGCAATGCGGGTTGTGGAGTTGGAGGCTTTACTTCCACAGGCGTAATCTTAGTTCTGTTCATTTTATTGGTCATCATTTTATGCTCATGCTTTATATAATACGATAGGAATGAACACTGTTACTGCCTTCAATAAAACACATGCACGTGTGTTAGGCCTTGCTGATGAAGCAGGGCTTTTTTCTATAGGGAGTTCGTCTAGTTTCTTTGTACCTAACTTCCAGTTCAATTGCTCACATGTCATTATCGGTATCGTCATTGCAAATATGGCACACATACTACAGGGCTTGTTTTTTACAGCGGTTTAAAAGTTCCCTTTCACACTTATATGTTTACAATATGCTGAACGACTTGAACCCGACTGAGTAAAATGTAGAAGTTAGCAGCATCTATTTTATTCGGTGAGGGAAAAGAAAAAGCACCCTGTGCTGGGAAAGTCCAGACGAAGGGTGCTGACGGGTAGGTCGAGCCTAATCCTCAAATAACTCATCCATCAATTGGTCGACTTCTTTTCTGCGTTTTGCCGTCGCTTGTTTGTCTACAGTAATTACATTCCCACGAATATGAACCACATCTCCAACCTCAGCTTCACCGGGCAGCAGGTGTTTCGGATACTCGATGGTATGCCCGTCTTCAACTTCTATGGTTGCGATATCGCATTCAATTTGGTCGATTACACCTTGAATCAATGCTTTTACCTCGCCTTCTCAAATGTTATTGAATTCCCGTCACTTATTGAAGTGACAGTACCCTCTTTATCGGTTCGGTACACTTTAACGTTGGCTGTTTTGAGACGCTTTATGATAACGTCTTTCGGATGCCCGTATTTGTTATCCTTGCCAGCGCTAATGACCGCATACGCTGGATTGATCGCCTGTAGGAATTCAGTGGATGAGGACGTATCCGAGCCGTGATGCCCTACTTTGTATACATCTGCTTTGAGGTTGGCTCCGCTTTTCACCATGTCGGCTTCACTTTTGCGTTCAGCGTCTCCAGAGAATAAGTATGATGTATTTTGGTATGTAAGCTTGAGAA
This sequence comes from Paenibacillus sp. B1-35, assembly GCF_050474385.1. Lineage (NCBI taxonomy): Bacteria > Bacillati > Bacillota > Bacilli > Caryophanales > Paenibacillaceae > Paenibacillus > Paenibacillus sp. B1-35. The sequence goes on along the minus strand of NZ_JBCHVJ010000001.1, from coordinate 1,608,596 downwards.
CCGCACTCCAGGCGTTCAAATCCTTTCCATAGTCCCCAACAGGGCCTAGGAACTCAGCGCGGACCCCATTTAGCGGGAGCTCGACACCCGCTTTGGCGGATTTAATCTTGAGCTTCTGATTTTTGACGGCGAATAGAAAATCTTCGTATGTCTTCGTAGTGTGCGATACTCTAGGCGCATATACGGATTTAGCTGGAATCGCATTCAGCACAGTATCCAGACCGCCGATATGATCGGCGTCAGGGTGAGTGGCAATGACTGCGTCCAGTTCTTTTACGCCGTACTGCTTCAAATATTTCACGACATTCTCGCCTTGACTGTTGTCCCCGCCGTCGATTAACACATGCTGCCCTTTGGGCGTGCGGATAAGTGTTGAATCGCCTTGCCCTACGTCAAGGTAGTAGACCTTCAATACTTCTGATGAGTGTGTTGTGGACTTGTCTTGATGGATGTTTCCTTGGGTTTCCCTACTTGCAGTCACTGGCGAGCAGGCTGTCAGAAATACAGCCAAAAGTACGAATAGTAAGTATAGTTTCTTCATAGATGCCTCCCTCTCCTACTAATCTATTTTATCATAATGAATAAAGGATGAAGATAGTTGATATTGGTCTCATTTCTATATAAGAAAAAACTCATGCTCAGCAAAAAACACCTTCAAATTTGTGCTATATCCTGCGATATAAGAACACTCATGGGAAGGTGCTTTCATGCCACTCACTATCTGGGTGAGTTGGGTAACTTTGTTGTTTTATAATCCCGTGTTTAAAGATATGCTTACAGCTTCAACAGCATGTATGTAGGTTGTGTTAAATCTTGAAAATGCTTATATGTAAAAAACATATATTAAGATTCGATAGGATAGGACAAAACGTATAGCTAAGCAATCGAAATTAACCAAATTTAAGAGCTTATGTGAATATGGACACATACTCATTAACAATGTAATATGAATGTGAATAAACAACATGGGGAGTGTCATCATGAAGAGGTATTTCGTAATATTTTTAATGGCAGCATTAGCTGTAGTGACTGTAGTATCTATGCCAATGCAGACATCTGCAGCTACTGATTACAGAGGGGGAATATTGGACGGAGTCGGTCTTTATTTAGCCTCAGATGCAACAAAGCCAGGAACACTAGTAACAGAGGTCACTGATAACAATGAATCTACAACAGTAACAATGTCGGGTTGGAATGTTGGGACTAATCAAGATCATATTGTTAAATCGTTCTCGGAGCCGGTTACAGTAACTTCGTTAAGAGTTAGTGCAACTAAAGCTATTAGTGTAGGATTTTACGATAAAAGTGGCACTTACATTAAAGTGAATGGTCAAGATCTGTTAGAAATTCCTGCTGAACAAGCAGATGGAAGACTAATCGAAATTCCTGAAACAAGCGGAATTTATAAGGTGTTTCTATTTAATGGATTGAAAGAATCTTTAGATGTCAGGGAATTTAATCTCTATAACAATTCTCAAGAACCAGAACCCACACCGGATCCTAAGCCAGAACCTACGCCTGAATCAGGGGATAGAGCAATCTTAGTGGTCACTATGATCACAGGTTTAGAAAAAGAATTTGATCTGAGCATGGATGAGGTAAATGCATTCATCACATGGTACGAAAACAAACAAGCTGGATCGGGAACTGCATCCTATGCTATTGACAAGCACAACAATAACAAAGGACCATTCAGCGCACGTAAAGACTACGTTATCTTTGATAAGATCTTAACGTTCGAAGTAAATGAATATAAGACTAAATAATTTTAAAGCCGCTCCTAGTGGTCATAACTCTGTCAAGTAGACAAGAATAAAAAATATGCTGCGACCGTTTCTCGGTATTCCACCGGGGAACGGTCGTTTAGTTTCTTCTGAAAGCGTTCATGGTTGTAGAACGAAACGTATTCATGGATAACTTGTTCCAAGTCAGAGATCGATCGTAGATTGGTTAGATATATTTTTTCGGTTTTCAGATGTGAAAAAAACGATTCGATGCAGGCATTGACAAAGCAGTTTTCACGTCGAGAATGGCTACCAACGATCCCAAGCTTTGTGAGTATACGGTTAAACGGCTTTGAGGTGTACTGGAACTCTTGGTCAGAATGCAGAAGAGCACCGGTAAGATTTGTTTTCTCGCTGAGGATGTCCACTGTCTTTGTAACAAGTGAGAGATCGTTTCGTTCGGACAGATGCCAAGCCACAACCTCGTTGTTGTATAGATCCTGGATTACGGAGAGATATACAAAACGATCTCCCACACGAATGTATGTAATATCAGTGACCAGCTTGCGCAGCGGCGCTTCTGCATGGAACTTGCGATCCATCCGATTGGGATGAACAACAGACGCCTGCTTGCCGAAATAGCGCCGCCATTTCTTCTTCTACGCTTGTGAACTTGATCTTCGGTCGTCCTTTACGAAAGGCTTTTTGCTTAAATGGTTGGCCTTCCTGATACCGCTTCAACCATACTTCTACCTGTGTCTTATTTCGAATCCTAAGTTGTTTGGCCACCTCTCGGTACGATTCCCCTCGGTTACCAGTTTAACTGCTTGCATTTTTAATTCTTCAGGATAACTGTTATTCGTACGGCCCCGTTCTCCCATGAAAAAATCCCCTCCGGTCGATAACGATTTAAGTCCATCTTAACAGATGTCTTTTTTACGTTGTCTACCATGAGGGGATATTACCACTATGGGCGGCTTTTTATTTTAACTTTACTCTATAGCCACTCTAAGGGGCGGCATTATCAGATCTTAGTGAATTAGATAAACAGGACCCTCGTAAGTTACACCCCACCAATCACCGGCTCCATCTTTATACGAGATGACAACCGTAATTTTGAGGTTACCAGCGTACTTACCATCATCGTAGTGATATGTCGATGGGATGGATGCTCTCGTAGGGTAATATTTCTTGTTATATGCCCATACGACTCGTTCGGTACGTTGGGCTGCATAATCTTCTTTTGCAGAGTTTGGCGCTGTGGGGGGCGGGGCTGCACCTACTGTTGGTGTGAGCGAGCCGACTAACAAAACACCTGACAACACGAATGACCATAATTTGTAATTCACGACTATCTCCTTCCTTATTTGGTATATTAAATCATATAATATCCATATGTATCGGAATGAAATATATGCTGATACGGCGGTGTTTTGAATGCTCGGGGATTTTATAAGAACAGATGGGCAAAGGGAGAAAGGAATTTCTTCAAAAGAACCTCAACAAACCGTTCCCCAGTGGAATACCGAGAAACGGCCTGCAGCGTAAGATTTCTTTTCATACTTGATAGGGGGATGGTCATTTTAGTTTTTCCTTTAAAGATAAATTTACAGCTTCAACAGCATGTATATAGGTTGTGTCAAATACAGGAACCTTGGAATCCTCCGGTTTTACCAGCAATCCAATTTCTGTACATCCTAGAATGATTCCTTCAGCGCCCATTTTAATTAATCCATGGATCACTCGTTTATAATAATCCCTTGATTCCTGATGAATCTTGCCCAAACATAATTCCTCGTAAATAATCTTATTGATATGTTCTCTCTCCGTGGCATGGGGTACAATAACCTTTATTCCATTCAGCTCCAAGCGGGCTTTATAAAAATCCTGCTCCATCGTGTATTTGGTGCCAAGTAACCCGACAGTTCGAAGCCCGTTTTCTTTAATTCTGCTTGCCGTTGCGTCTGCTATATGTACAATGGGGATATTGATTTTGGATTGGATATTATCGATAACTTTGTGCATCGTATTCGTACAAATAACGATAAAATCAGCCCCTCCTTTTTCTAAAGAACGAGCAGCGTTAGCTAGTACAGCCCCGGCTTTTTCCCAATTTCCTTCTGACTGGTACTGTTCAATCTCCTCAAAGTCGACACTATACAAAAGGCATTTTGCTGAATGCAGTCCTCCCCGTTTTCTTTTTACCTCTTCATTAATGACCCGATAATATTCAACCGAGGATTCCCAACTCATTCCGCCAAGCAAACCAATTACTTTCATGTTGCCCCTCCATTCATATAGTTGCCTGATTATTCTACTCCGTTCATAACCACATTTAATTTCTGATTTGACGGTAAGCTGAACAAGCGGCTAGTAACAGTGAAATAAAAGTTATTTCATGTGTAGATTCTATGTTTCTTTTTATATGCCTCCTTCTCCTATGGTACTATATTATAATATTGGAAAGAGTAATGATGGTCAGGTTAAATCGAAATGTACGTAAAAATTTTGTCGTTGACCTCCAACAGCGTAAAAAGTCTTGAGGATCGACGACAAATTATAAATAGGAGATATAAAGGGGAAATCGTTGATAGTAAAAGGAATCTATAAGTTTTTGTCTGTTTAGTGTTAAGAAAATATGGCTTGTTTGCTCAAGTGGCTGTTTGGTAGAATGGGCGTAGTCGCGGTATTTTCTTGGGTTTTGAAAGTACCTATTAAAAATTGAAATTGTACACATGCCTGGCAGTCTCCATCGCCTAAGGTGATCGTTTTGAGCGTACCTAAAGGTGTGCCGACGTTTCTAAGGAATCAAATGGAACCACCGCTTACGTTCAGAATAGGTTCAAATTAAAAATAAAATTGTAACGTAAAAGGACCTCAACAGATGTTGGGGTCTTTTTTTGTATTTCCATATTTTCATTGACTTCCCTATAATGGTATGTTAGTTTAATTTTGAAAATGAGAATCATTATCAATATATATATTTTTGGATTACTCATCAAATTGCTGCACCGCGAATTCAAGAGGGAGGGATATTTATGCGTACGATAGAAACAGCGCATACAGATAACGGCTCGAACGCGATGGGCCACATGCAGAAGACGGATTTGCAGGAGATTAAATTATTCATGGAGCGGCATTACAACGAGCAGCTCACCATCGGACAATTGGCGGAAATGGCGAATATCAGTCCCAAATATTTTGTGGATTTATTTAAACGTACGTTCGGTCAGAGCGCGATGGAATTTTTGACGGGTGTGCGCATTATGCATGCAAAGCGCCTGCTGGCGGGATCGGGTGAAAGGCTGCGGGAGATTGCCCAGAAGGTAGGTTACAAGGATGAGTTTTATTTTAGCAGAAAGTTCAAAAAGGAGGTCGGCGTGTCGCCATCTGATTTCGCTAAAAATTCGAAGAGGCAAGTCGCCGTTTGCCAGTCCTCGGCCATTGGCCATTTGCTCCCGTTAGGCATTATCCCAGAGGCCGCACCTCTCGATACCAAGTGGTCTCCTTATTATTACAACCTACTTAGCGGCAAAATTAAAACGCATTTGCTGTTAACGGATCCTTATCATAAATTCACGTTTGAAATTAATCTGGATAAGCTGTGCCGGGCACGACCGGACGTCATCATTGCCTCGGATCAGCTAAAAATGCGCGAGAGCAGCAAATTGAATTCGATTGCCCCTATTCACATCGTCCCGGGTAAAGCAGGCTGGCGGGAGCAGCTTATGGGGATTGCCCGTTTTTTGAACAAGAAAGAGCTTGCACAGCAATGGATCGATCGCTATGAAAAAAATGTGAAATTCGGGCGCGCGCAAACGACACGGACTCTTGGGGGAGATCGCGTTATAGCGCTGCGAATCTACCAGTCGCAAATATTTGTGTATCGCAATCGGGGTTTGGAGGAAGTGTTGTACGATGACTTGCAAATCAGGTCTGCATTTGAAAGAGAGCAGCACAGCCTCTCGACGATTTCGATGGAGGAGCTGCAGGAGCTCAATCCCGAACGAATTTTGCTTGCCGTGTGTCCGGAGGCATCTTCCCGCAAATATTGGCTGTCATTGCAGCACTCTTTGGAGTGGAAGCAGCTTCAAGCAGTGCGGAACGGTCATGTACATCCGATAACCGCTGATCCCTGGTTTGAATATTCGGCTGTTGCGATTGCCCGAATGCTGGATGAGGCTTTGCTTCTCTTTACTGGAAATTGTCCAAACACAGTTCTGGATAACAGCTATGGTGAATCTTTCGAAACGTGAGTATACTCAAAGTCGATTGAGAATCATTATCAATGAAGGGGAGATATTGTGTTGAGTCGGCGGAATGCACGTAAAAAAAGTTGGAAGATTCAAATAACAGCACTGTTGTGCTGTGTGCTTATCGGAAGCTTGCTTGCAGGTTGCAGCAGCGCTAAGAAGGAGGACGGATCCGCTGCATCCGAACCTCAGGGTGCAAAAGGAGTCGCGTCCAATGTGGCGGCGGCTGCTGCCGGAGCAAAAAATGAAGCAGCAACCGAAGAACGGATCGTAACGGACGAGCTAGGGCATGAACTTAAGCTGTCATCCGCACCAAAGCGGATATTCGCCCCTAACATGGAGGACTCATTGCTGAAGCTAGGCGTGAAACCTGTAGCGCAATGGTCTAACGGGAAGAAAGGGCATGAGTACCTGCAAGAGGAGCTGAAGGATGTGCCGAAACTGGACTTGTCAGCAGGGCTGCCTTCGCCGGAGGTGTTAATGTCCTACAACCCGGATTTAATCATCCTACATACGGAAACGTACGCTAAGGACGCAACAACCTATGAAAGCTATGCAAAAATCGCACCGACGTATGTTTTTAAAAATGCGTCTGGAAATATTGAAAAATCACTTGCTACAATTGGAGACTTGCTCGGCAAGTCCACTGAGGCTGATGCGGCATTGCAGGCCTATCGGCAAAAGGTAACGGACGGTAAGGAGAAGCTGAGCAAGGTTGCGGAGAACAAAAAGGTCGCTATTATTCGATTTGCGCCGAGAGGAATTAGTCTGATGGGCGGCAAGTATTTGTGCGGATATGTGCTGCATCAGGATTTGGGACTTGGCATTACGAAGCTGGTTGGAAATGAGAACAGCGCGAATCTCTCGCTAGAAGTCCTTCCTGAACTGGATGCTGATTATATTTTCGTCATCAACGCTTACGATCAAGGAAGCGACCGCATGAAGGAGATGATGGACAGTCCAATTTGGAAGAGCATGCCTGCGGCCAAGCAGGGTCATGTCTATGAAGTGAACAACCAGTACTGGCTCGGGAGCGGCTTGATTGCGTACGAAAAAATCGTTGACGACACAGTTCGATTGTTGACGGAATAGGGGGCAATCCGGTTGGGACAAATGAATTCAACGCCAACGCTTACCAAGTTTTCACGCTATAGGATTGAGCTGCCTCTTGCGGAACAATGGGTACTTCGTTCACGCGCGGAGCGGCGCACGTATCGGATTATGGTGGCTCAGCCCATGGGATCGCCTCCACCCAGCGGATTTCCGGTCATTTACTTGCTGGATGGCAATTCCGTATTCAGCATGATGGTGGAGGCGCTGCGGCTGCAATGCCGTAGGCCGGATAAGACAGGGGTATTGCCCGCGATTGTTGTAGGCATTGGGTATGAGACGAATGGGCCGTATGCCCCGGATCGCTTCTACGATTTTACGCCGCTGCCAGCTGAGGACTTCAAGCAGCGTTCTGACGGTACGCCACTTCCTGAGCAAGGCGGGGCGGGGGCTTTTCTGCAATTCATTGAGGAAGAGCTGAAGCCGCAGATCGAGAGTGAGTTCCAGATTGACCGCGATCGTCAGGCGCTGTTTGGCCATTCGCTAGGCGGTTTGTTTACGATCTATACGCTGTTCAGCCAGCCGGAGGCATTCCGATATTACATCGCGGGCAGTCCATCGCTCCATTGGAATCCGGATTACATGCAAGAGCTGGAACAGAACTTTATCGAGCAAGCAAGAACGGGAGATCGCTCATATCCTGCACAGGTGCTTCTTGGTGTAGGAGAGCTTGAAAAAACGCATGTATGCCGTAACTGCGAGCGTGCCAGCGAATTGGCGAATCGTTTGTCGGCCATATCGGAAGACATCGGAGTAGAGGCAGAATACAAGGAGTTTGAGCAGGAAGGCCATGTGTCGGTGCTTCCGATATTGGTGAGCAGGGCGCTGCGATTCGTACTTAACCCGGACAAATAAAGAGAGGTTGGCAGGATGAAATATTCAGGGATTGAAGGCAAGGTGGCCGTTGTTACAGGCGCGGCCCAGGGGATCGGGAAGGCGGTGTCGCGCGCGCTTGCCGTTCAAGGTGCAATCGTGGCTGCCGTCGATCGGAATGAGGCTGGCTGCGTCAGCCTTGCAGCCGAGCTTGGTACAGACGGATATCGTGCAGCCGCTTATCCAGTTGATGTAGGCGACAGTTCCGCCGTGGATGTGACGGTGGAGCGGATTGAGAAGGAACTTGGCCCAATCGGCGTACTTGTCAATGTGGCAGGCATACTGCGGCCTGGCCCGATTGAGACGCTGAGCGATGAAGATTGGCAGGCGACCTTTCGGGTCAATGTCAACGGCGTATTCTACATGTCGCGCGCTGTCGTAACGCGGATGGCCAAGCGCAGATCGGGAGCGATTGTGACCGTAGGTTCCAATGCCTCCGGTGTACCGCGTACGTATATGTCCGCCTATGCGGCATCGAAAGCAGCCACAACGATGTTCACGAAGTGTCTAGGCTTGGAATACGCTCGGCATCATATTCGCTGCAATATTGTGTCGCCGGGCTCTACGGATACCGAGATGCAGCGCTCACTGTGGAATGGACAGAACGGAGCCGAAGCGATGATTGCCGGTTCGCCGGAATCGTTCCGCCTCGGGATACCGCTGGGCAGAATCGCTCAGCCATCGGATATTGCCGATGCTGTCGTTTTTCTCGCATCCGAACAGGCAAGACACATCACGATGCACGATATGTGCATTGATGGCGGCGCGACATTGGGATGTTGATGCAAACATCAGAAGAGCAGAAATTGCGGAAGGAGTCGATTGACATGTTAAAGTACGATGCCGTTCCCACAGCTGAGGGAATACGGCTTTTGGAACAATATCAGGCGGGTTCATCCTTCTTGTTCTCGTCGCCTCAAGGAGCATTGCTGACACACGGGGAATGGGCGCGGCTGGTAGAATGGCAGGCTGTAGATGAGGATAGTTTGCCTCAGGCTGTAGCGAAGCTGTTAGATGCGGCTCGGCAGGGCGACCGCGATTGCCCGGTCGTTGTTGGAGCAATTCCGTTTCACGCGGAGGAGCCTGTTCGCCTATATGTACCGAAGGAAGTGCATCGGTACGAGCCGTTGCGCATTGATACGCATGATTTGCAACAGGAAACGGAACGAGACAGCTATAGCGTACGAGCAGTTCCGGAGCCAGAACAGTATAAGCAGGGCGTCAACCAGGTTCTTGAGCGGCTGCAATCGGGCGAGCTCCAGAAGGTGGTGTTGTCCCGATCCTTGGAAGTGACATTGTCGCATGACGTTGATGTGCAGCGCCTGTTGCATCGGTTGCTCTGCCAAAATACCCGTGGATATACGTTTGCAGTGCCATTAACGATGGAGCAGCAGCATGTAAGTAAAGACAATGGCGTGTCTGCTGCGGCAGGAACGGCCCAAACGTTAATTGGAGCAAGCCCCGAGCTGCTCGTAACGAAGCGGGGAATGCAAATCAAGGTGAATCCGCTGGCTGGTTCAGCGGCACGCAGTGATGATCCGATCGAGGATGAGCGGCGTGCCGCCCAGCTTCTGAGGTCGGAGAAGGATCTGCATGAGCACGCGGTCGTCATTGAGGCGGTCGTATCTGCTCTCCGTCCATATTGCAGCAAGCTTCATGTGCCGGAAGGCCCGTCGCTCGTGTCTACGAAGACAATGTGGCATTTGTCTACGGAAATAAACGGCGAGCTTGCGGATCATGCCATATCTTCCTTAGAGCTTGCTCTAGCGCTGCATCCGACGCCTGCCATTTGCGGGACGCCTACGGAGGCGGCTCGGGACGTGATCCGGGAGATCGAACCGTTCGAGCGAGGATTCTTCACGGGGGCAGTCGGCTGGTGCGATGCGAATGGAGACGGAGAATGGGCCGTTACGATTCGCTGCGCGGAGGTGGAGGGACGCTCGCTGCGTCTTTATGCGGGAGCGGGAATCGTGGTTGGCTCGTCCGCGGAAGCGGAGCTAGCCGAGACGTCCGCCAAGCTTCGCACGCTGCTGCAAGCGATCGGGCTGAATGAACAACAACCGATGATGATGCAGGAGGGATGAACGATGCTGGCAGGATGCCCGACATGGCCGGAAGAGTTTGCTGCACGTTATAGACAGGAAGGATGCTGGCAGGGAGAGACATTCGGCACGATGCTGCGCCGCCGTGCAGCCCAATATGGAGATCGCATTGCAATTGTGAGCGGCGATCGGCGAGTCAGCTATGCAGAACTGGATGAACAGGCAGATCGCCTGGCAGCTGGATTCTATCGTTTGGGCATTAGGGCGCAGGATCGAGTTATTGTCCAGCTTCCTAATATTCCACAGTTCTTTGAAGTCATATTTGCGCTGTTTCGCATCGGAGCACTGCCTGTCTTTTCCTTGCCGGTGCACCGCAAGAACGAGATCGGCTACTTATGCGAGTTCACACAGGCAGCCGCGTATGTCATCCCCGACAAGGATGCGGGGTTCGATTATCGCGAGCTTGCTGCGCAGGTGAAGGACACGCTGCCGGATGCGCGCCGCATTATTGTTGCGGGTGAGCCAGGGGAGTATACAGCGCTGAATGATCTGTATGTCGAACCGAGCATTGGCGAGATCAAGGGGCCGAGCTCCGGGGACGTTGCTTTCCTTCAATTATCTGGCGGGACAACCGGCTTGCCGAAGCTCATTCCGCGGACGCACGACGATTACATATATAGCCTGCGCATAAGCGCAGAAGTTTGCGCATTGAATGAGCACAGCGTATATCTGGCGGTACTGCCGATTGCGCATAATTATCCGCTCAGTTCTCCTGGCGTGCTTGGCACGCTATATGCAGGAGGGCGGATCGTGCTTGCCCGCGGAGCAAGTCCTGATGAAGCCTTCCCGCTTATTGCCAAGGAACGCGTCACTATTGCAGCCGTCGTGCCGCCGATTGCCTTAATTTGGATGGATGCCGCGGAATCACGCCGCTGCGACATCTCCCATTTGCAAGTGCTGCAGGTTGGCGGCGCCAAGTTCAGCGCAGAAGCTGCCAAGCGGGTGAGAACGACGATTGGCTGCACACTGCAGCAGGTGTACGGGATGGCAGAGGGCTTGGTGAATTATACGAGGTTCGATGACCCCGAGGAGACGATAATCAACACGCAGGGCCGTCCGATGTCACCATATGATGAAATCCGCATCGTCGATGATGAGGATGACGAAGTGGCTCCGGGCGAGGTGGGACATTTGCTGACGCGCGGGCCGTATACCATTCGCGGATATTACAAAGCCGAGCAGCACAACGCAAGATCCTTTACATCTGACGGCTTTTATCGCACAGGCGATATGGCCAGAATGACTCCGGCTGGATATTTGGTGATTGAAGGGCGGGCGAAGGATCAGATTAATCGAGGCGGAGATAAGGTGGCGGCTGAGGAAATCGAGAATCATTTGCTTGCCCATCCTGGTGTGCATGATGCGGCTGTTGTGTCTATGCCGGATGAATTCCTTGGCGAGCGCACATGTGCATTCGTCATTCGATATGAAGCTGCCATAACGGGCAGCGAGTTGAAGGCTTTTCTAAGAGATAGAGGGCTTGCGTCATATAAAATTCCCGACCGCGTAGAGTTCGTCGAATCCTTTCCACAGACGGGAGTCGGCAAGGTGAGCAAGAAGATGCTGCGGGAACTGATCGCTGCGAAGCAGGAGGCGGCATTGAGCAAGAAGTAAGTGATAAGCGAAGATGCATTTATGGATGTAACGAAGCATTAGCAGTAGTTACTGAAGAAGCAACAGAAGAAGTGCTTGAATTAGCGCCCAAAGAATTGTCTAAAAGTGTCTGAGATTATCTGGAAGAAGTTTCCTATAGGAGTATGTGAAAAGTAAATGATGAGGTTTCCTATTCATGAAAATGTCTCGTGTTGTTGCAGCGTTTATCCTATAAAAATTAGAGAAAAGAGGAAAAATGATGGGTCTTCCTACTATCCTTCCATATCGAATGCCAAGTGAGGCAGAGCTACCAGAGAACAGAGTCGACTGGAGTCCGGATCCAAGCCGTGCCGTACTGCTTATCCATGACATGCAGCAGTATTTCGTCGATGCCTATCAGGCGGGCGAATCGCCGCTGGTCGAATTGATTGCGAATATTAAGGAGTTGCGCGAACGTTGTACGGAGCTAGGCATCCCTGTCGTGTACTCGGCGCAGCCAGGGGGGCAGACCCCTGAGCAGCGCGGATTGCTGCAGGACTTCTGGGGGGCAGGCATTAATGACGGACCGTACCAGAAAAAGTTCATAGACGAGCTGGCGCCGCGGGTAAACGATATTCTTATGACGAAATGGCGCTACAGTGCCTTTCAGAAAACGAATTTACTTGAGATATTACGGGAACGCGGACGGGATCAACTGCTCGTATGTGGGATTTACGCGCATATTGGCTGCCTGATGACCTCGTGCGAGGCATTTATGCAGGATGTCCAGCCCTTCCTCATTGCAGATGCGGTAGCTGATTTTTCGCTAGACAAGCATCACATGGCGTTAACCTATGCGGCAGAGCGTTGTGCAGTAGTGGCAACGACGGAACGGGTTCTGAACGCTCTTAACCGTCATGCTGCCGAGCAAGAATCGGAAGAAACAGCCGGAGCAGAAGCGGGTTGTTCGGTAACACTGCAATCTGTGCGCGAAACGGTTGCAGAGCTGCTGCAGGAGGAGCCGTCTGCGATTGGCGATCAAGATAATCTAATCACGCAATGGGGGATGGACTCGATTCGTATTATGAGCTTAGTGGAACGTTGGCGGCGCAGCAGCATTGCAGTGAGCTTCGTAGAATTGGCGGAACGGCCGACGGTAGCAAGCTGGTGGGAGCTCTTGTCCGCCAAGCTCAGCAGTAACTCGGTGCCTAATTATGATTATTACTCGATATAAAAGGAGGTCATCATCATGCACGATCAGGAGAAGGAACGATGGCCGCTATCGGGAGCGCAGGCTGGAATCTGGTTCGCGCAGCAGCTCGATCCTGACAACCCTATATTCAACACCGCTGAATGTGTGGACATCCGCGGGCCGATAGATCCTGCTCGCTTCGAAGCGGCCCTGCGTCAGGCGGTGACAGAGGCCGATGCGCTGCATATCCGCTTCGGAGAGGATGCAGACGGTCCATGGCAGAAGATCGTTCCCACAGATGACTGGATGCTGCACATGATTGACCTGAGCAGAGAGGCTGACCCGGAAGGCGCAGCCCGAGCGTGGATGAACCGCGATATGGAGAAGCCCGTTGATTTGCACACAGGGCCTCTCTTCACGGAGGCGCTGTTTAAGATCGAGAGCGAGCGTTATCTCTGGTATCAGCGCATTCATCATATTGTCATTGACGGATTCGGCGCAGCATTGCTGATGCAGCGCGTGGCGCAAAACTATACAGCATTAACCTATGCTCTTCCGAATGGAGCAGGAACGTTCGGTTCCTTGCAATCCATTTTGGAGGAGGATGAGGCATATCGTTCATCGGAACAGATGAACCGCGACCGGGAATTCTGGCTGGAGCGCTTCTCCGACAGGCCGGAAGCAGTTAGCCTAGGAGGACATGCGCAGCGAACGGCCCGTCGCTTCGTGCGCCGCACTGCGCATATTCCAGCCGCCACGGTGAGTGGATGGCAGTCGATTGCAGCTGAATCGGGAACAAGCTGGCCGGATGTTCTTGCAGCAGCGACCGCAATTTATGTGCATCGGATGACACAGGAAGAGGAGGTCATTCTCGGTCTTCCTGTAATGTGCCGACTAGGATCAGCCGCACTGCGCGTTCCCGGCATGGTTATGAATTTGCTTCCGCTTCGTGTGGAGGTGAGTTCGGAGAAAAGCCTTGGCGATCTGCTGCGGGAGGTGTCGCGTGAGATTCGCATGATTCGGCGCCATCAAGGGTATCGCCATCAGGATTTGCGCAGAGACTTGAAACTGCTTGGCGACAACCGAAGGTTATTCGGCCCGCTCATTAACGTCATGCCTTTTGTCGAGGATGTCAGCTTCGCAGGCTATCGCGGCAAAGTCAGCAACCTGTCCGCAGGGCCTGTCGATGATTTGACGATTAACGTATACAGCCATGCGGATGGCAGCGGGCTGCGTCTCGACTTCGACGCGAATCCCGAAATCTACAGCTTGGACGAGCTGTATGCCCATCAGAAGCGCTTCCTGCATCTATTGGATGGAATTGCGCATGCCGAATCGAATCGGCCTCTTGGACAGCTTCCGGTGATTACGCCTGAAGAACGCCGACAGGTGCTTGAGGAGTGGAACGATACTGCATATGATGTGCCGAGCATAAGTGTGCCAGAGTTGTTCGAGGAACAGGTGGAGCGCGCTCCCGAGGCAGTTGCGGTCGTGTGCGAGGACGACCTGCTTCGATATGGAGAGTTGAATGCGAAGGCAAATCGGCTTGCCCATTACCTTATTTCTTACGGCGTCGGGCCCGATCGTATTGTGGCGCTTTCTCTCCCACGCTCGCTGGATGCGGTCATTGCCATATTGGCTATCCATAAGACAGGAGCCGCTTATTTGCCGCTTGATCCGGACTATCCGTTCGAACGGCTTGCCTATATGCTGGAGGACGCCGATCCAATCTGTCTGATTGCGACGAAGGAGACGTCCGCGAGCTTGCCCCCTTGCAACAGGAAGACCATCGTGCTGGATGAATCGGCAACCGTAGACGCCCTGGTGCAATCACCTGCTCACAATCCTACAGATGAGGATAGGATCAGGGCAATCTCACCATCGCATATTTCATATGTCATTTACACTTCCGGCTCTACTGGGAAGCCGAAGGGGGTCATGCTTACATTTGGCGGCTTGGCGAATCTGCTGCATGACATGAAGGTTCGGTTGTCGCTGAGCGAACAGGATCGAATGCTGTCCGTCACTACGATATCATTTGATATATCCGTAATGGAACTGCTGCTGCCGCTTATATCCGGATCCGCACTCGACATTGCCCGCAAGGAAACGATTCTGGATCCGTCCGCACTGGCAAGCCGAATTGCGGCAACAGGCGCGACGATCATGCAGGCGACGCCGACGCTGTGGCAGGCGCTTGCCGACAGAAAGCCGGAACGATTCGCCGGGCTCAAGATGATTTCGGGCGGAGAGGCGATACCGCTCGCGCTGAAGCTGGCGCTGCAGGAGTTGAACGGCGAGGTCAACAATCAATATGGCCCGACGGAAACGACGATTTATTCGACCGCGGGGCTGCTTGATCATAGTCCAACGAACAAGCCGTCTATCGGACGGCCAATTCGGAATACAAGGCTGTATGTGCTCGACAGTTCGTTGGAGCCGGTGCCTCCTGGGGTAGCGGGAGAACTGTATATTGCAGGCGCCGGGCTTGCGCGCGGATACTTGGGACGTGCGGATTTGACTGCTGAGCGCTTCATTGCCGATCCATTCGGACCTCCTGGTACTCGCATGTATCGAACAGGAGATATGGTGCGTTGGTTGGCAGACGGCACGATCGATTATTTGGGACGCACGGATCAGCAAGTGAAGCTGCGCGGATTCCGGATCGAAACCGGTGAAATAGAGGCGCTGCTGGATGCCCATCCTTACATATCGCAAGCAGCGGTTACGCTTTACGAGGATTATGCGGGTGAACGACGGTTGGCAGCTTATGTGGTTCCATCATCATCGTCAGGACTTGAACCTGAGGAACTGCGTCAATATGCAGCACGGAAGCTTCCGGATTACATGGTTCCGTTTGCTTTCGTTGTTCTTGATGCTATGCCGCTTACGCCGAATCGCAAAATTGACCGCAAAGCTCTGCCTGCGCCAGAGCGCGCTGCCGCAGCAGCGGGTCGCGAACCGCGTACACCGCAAGAGGAAATCATATGCGCTCTGTTCGCAGAAGTGCTGGGTCTTGCCCGCGTAAGCATCGATGATGATTTCTTCGCTCTAGGCGGTCATTCCTTGCTCGCGGGACGGGTTATGGTGCGTGTGCGAGAGGCATTCGGCGTTGAGATGAATATCGGAAGCCTGTTCGAAGCGCCTACCGCAGCGTCTCTTGTGCGGCGTCTCGAACCTGCACAGGAGCAAAGACCAGCCATTCGCGCGAGCTTAGGCAAGCGGCCTGAGCGGCTGCCGCTTTCTTTTGCCCAACAGCGACTATGGTTTCTGTACCGGCTAGAGGGGGCAACGCCTACTTACAATATTCCGCTCGTTGCCCGAATGTCGGGCGAGTTGAATGTCGAGGCGCTGCAGGCAGCTGTTTTTGATGTGGTGGATCGCCATGAGACACTGCGCACGATTTTTCCGGATGAGAATGGCACTTCAAGTCAAGTGATACAACATTCCAAGGATGTACAAATACCGTTCCAGGTGCTGGACGTAAGTGAGCAGGATCTGCACGACAAGCTAGAGGAAGCAGCACGATATAGCTTCCGTCTTTCGGAGGAGCCGTCGCTGCGGGTTCACTTGTTCCGGACGGGGGCGAAGGAGCAGGTGCTCTTGTTGTTGCTGCATCATATTGCAGGCGATGGTTGGTCGCTCACGCCGTTGACTCGTGATTTATCGATTGCTTACGAGGCGCGTTGCCGGGGCGAGGCGCCTGCATGGACACGACTTCCCGTCCAATATGCTGATTATGCGCTGTGGCAGGAACGGCTGCTTGGAAGCGCTGATCAAGCGGACAGTCTTATCGCGCGCCAGCTCGATTACTGGACGGAAGCTCTGAAGGGATTGCCAGAGGAGCTGGAGTTGCCTACGGATTATCCGAGACCTCCGGCCGCCAGTCATAAGGGAGGCACCGTCGGGCTGCAAATTGATTCTGTTCTGCATGGTCGGCTGACAGAGCTTGCACGAGGCAATCGGGCCAGCTTGTTCATGGTGCTGCAGGCTGCGTTGGCCGTGTTGTTCACCCGACTTGGAGCGGGCAATGATATTCCGCTTGGAAGCCCGATCTCAGGCCGTAACGATGATGCGCTTGACGGTTTGATCGGTCTGTTCATTAATACACTTGTCATTCGCACCGACACGTCGGGCAATCCAGGCTTCGAAGAGCTGCTGTCCAGGGTGCGCAAGGTCAGTTTGGAGGCGTATGAGCATCAGGATGTGCCTTTCGAGCGCCTTGTTGAAATACTGAATCCGATTCGTTCGCGTGCGAGGCATCCGCTTTTCCAAATCATGCTGGTGCTGCAAAATACGCCGGAGGCGTCGCTGCAATTCCCAGGATTATCGTCGAGCCTGCAGATTAAAAGCGTGGATACGGCGAAGTTCGATTTGACTTGGGAACTGAACGAGCGCCGCAATGCAGATGGAGCGCCAGATGGTCTGGATGGGATTGTAGAGTTCAACGCAGACCTGTTCAAGCGTGATACGGTTGAGATGCTCGCAGCGCGTTATGTGCGCATATTGGAAAGCATCGCCTTAGAACCAAGCAAGCCGATTGGAGAAATCGATATATTATTGCCTGAGGAGCGGAACGATCTAGCGAAGGATTGGCTGGCATGGAGTTCAACTGTCCCCCATGCTGAGCAGGCCACGATTCCGCAATTGTTTGAAGCGCAGGCAGTTCGTTCGCCGCAGGCCATTGCTGTCGTCCATGAAGGCGCGGCAATAACATATGAACAATTGAATAAGCGGGCAAATCGCTTGGCACATCTGTTGATGGAGCACAGGGTTGGGCCTGAGCATATTGTGGCGCTCGGATTGCCAAGGTCGATGGAAATGATCGTTGGCGTATTGGCTGTATTAAAGGCAGGAGCAGCCTACTTGCCGCTTGATCCTGATTATCCCGCGGAGCGGCTTGCCTATATGCTGGAGGATGCAGGCCCTGTATGTATTGTCACGGATCGTCGTACGATTGAAAAGCTCCCGGATGGGGGAATGGGGGCTGTGCCGCGCATCTTACTGGATGATCCAGAAGTGATGCGCCAGTTAGCAAGCTGTTCCGAATCTGATCCTATAGAGCAGATGTGCAGGCGCAAGCTCTCTCCTTACAGTCCGGCTTATATCATTTATACGTCCGGCTCGACGGGCAAGCCGAAGGGGGTGCTTGTTCCGCACCAAAACGTGGTAAGGCTATTCTCCGCAACCGAGCATTGGTTCCATTTCGGCGCCGATGATGTCTGGACATTGTTCCATTCTTATGCTTTCGACTTCTCGGTATGGGAAATATGGGGCGCGCTGCTGCATGGCGGCCGACTCGTCATTGTCCCTCACGCTGTCAGCAGATCGCCAGAGGAGTTCCTGGGTCTGCTTGTGCAAGAAGGGGTAACGGTTCTGAATCAGACGCCGTCTGCTTTCTATCAACTCATGCAGGCGGACAGGGAGCATCCGAACCTCGGGCAAGCACTGTCTCTGCGCTATATCGTCTTCGGAGGAGAAGCGCTGGAGCTAGGCCGTCTGAGAGACTGGTACGAACGGCATGCGGATGATGCGCCGCGGCTTATTAATATGTACGGGATTACGGAGACGACAGTTCATGTCAGCTTCAATGAGCTGAATCGCAATAGCGACGTTCCGGGAGCATCCAGCCTTATCGGCGGATCGATTCCGGATTTGAGGGTGTATGTGCTGGATGATGCACTGCAGCCTGTGCCGTATGGCGTAACAGGAGAAATGTACGTATCCGGAGCAGGTTTGGCGCGCGGCTATTGGGGCCGGCCGGGCTTGACGGCGGAGCGGTTCGTGGCCGATCCATTTGGCCCGCCTGGAAGCAGAATGTACCGCACTGGAGACCTGGCGAAGCGTGTGATTGGTGGAGGACTGGATTATTTGGGCCGTGCCGATCATCAGGTGAAAATTCGCGGCTTCCGCATCGAGCTGGGCGAGATTCAAGCCGTGCTTGCCAAACATCCAAGCGTAGCGCAGGCGGCGGTCATTGTACGGGAGGACAACCCAGGTGACAAGCGGCTTGCGGCTTATGTGGTTCCTGCTGCAAATGCTCCTTGGGACGCGGTGGAGCTGCGCCGACATGCGGCTTCCATGCTTCCCGATTATATGGTGCCATCAGCCATTATTGGGCTGGATGCGCTGCCGCTCACGCCGAATGGCAAGCTGGATCGCAAGGCGCTTCCGGCGCCTGATATTGTCCTTGATGCAGATGGACGCAACCCGAGAACGCCGCATGAAGAGGTGCTCTGCGATTTGTTCGCCGAAGTGCTGGGCCTTCGCCGCGTCGGGATCGATGACAGCTTTTTCGAGCTGGGAGGACATTCACTGCTTGCGGTTCGGCTTATCAGCCGCATCCGCGAAGCGCTTGGGCGAGAGCTTAGCATTGCGGTATTGTTTGAGGCGCCAACCGTGTCTGGACTCGCCGAGCGAATGGAGCTGGATCGGGACTGCGGGAACAGTGCGCTCCAAGTGCTTCTGCCGCTGCGGACGCATGGCGAAGAGATTCCGCTGTTCTGCGTCCATCCGGCAGGTGGCTTAAGCTGGTGCTATGCCGGATTAATGAAGCATCTTGGCGTGAATTATCCAATTTACGGCTTGCAGGCACGCGGAATTGCGCAGGCTGAGAAGCTTCCGCAGACACTAGACGAGATGACGGCTGATTATATTCGCCACATTCGCCTGATTCAACCGCAGGGACCGTACCGCTTGCTGGGCTGGTCGCTGGGCGGCAATGTTGCGCATGCGATGGCCGTGCAACTGCAAGAGGAAGGGGAAGAGGTTGCGTTTCTGGCGATGCTGGACGCCTATCCGAGCCACTACTTGCCGATTCGGGGGGAACCGGATGAGGAGGAGGCGCTGACCGCCCTGCTTGCCTTGGGAGGCTATGACCGCGACAGTATCGGCGATGAGCCGCTGACGATTGCAAGCGCAATCCGCATTTTGCGCAGCGACAGCAGTGCCTTAGCTACACTAGATGAAGCGACGATTATGAATTTGAAGGTTACGTATGAGAATTCGGTTCGCCTGTTAGGTGCTTATGTGCCAAGAAGGTACGAGGGAGATCTGTTGTTCTTCCGCTCGACGATCATTCCAGACTGGTTCGATCCGATTGAGCCGGAGATGTGGATTCCTTATGTGGGCGGCCGTATCGAACGCCATGATATTGCATGCCGGCATAAAGACCTATGCCAACCAGGACCTCTAGCTGAAATTGGGGCGAGCATCCTAGAGAAGCTTCGAAATGCGAGCAGTAGGAAGGACGTTTCTGAAATGCATGTGTAGGTATCTTTTGTATCCTCTATTCTAAGGAGACCATCCTTCTTTTGAAGTGATTAGTTGAGCAAGTTAAGGGGAGAAGGGGAACAAGGGATCAATAGTTGCAACAAAATGCGAACTAAATATTTTCAATGAGCAGTATCTGCATATGGCCAGGGTAGTCGGCTTGGCAATGAAGATCTTACCCGAACTGATTTGCAAGCCGAGGCCAACTGAAATTAATCAGAAATCCATTTTTCAGATTCAAATTTAAAAATTCGAAATCTGAATCTGAAAAAAGGGAAACCAGAATCCGAAATCTAAAATCCAAATCTGAAATCCAAAATCTAAAATCTAAATCCAAATCTGAAATTCACATGAAACCTACATATGAAGGGGAGAGGTTGCAGAGTGGCAAATCCTTTTGAACAAGCAGACGGCTCGTTTTTGGTTCTTCGAAATGATGAGGAGCAATATTCGCTTTGGCCGGCTTTCGCAGCCGTACCTGAGGGCTGGAGCAGGGTTCTTGGCCCCGTTTCTCGGGAAGAGAGCATCGAATATATTAATTTGCATTGGATAGATATGAGGCCTCGAAGCTTGGTGGCGTCAGTGGTGCCGGTAGAGGCTCAATGAGCAGGCGCTTGGATCCGAAAAAAGCAGTGTGCATCGTGTACGTGGCAGCCATGTTCGTGGTTGCCATGGACGCGACCATCCTCAACGTTGCGTTGAAAACGATTAGCGACGAGTTTCACATTCCGCCAGCCGCATCGGGAGCGCTTAACGTAGGATACTTGGTAAGCATTGCGATAGTACTTCCACTGGCAGGCTGGCTGGGAGACAGATGGGGCACCAAGCGCATCTTCTTGCTTGCACTTGCGATATTTACTGGTGCGTCGGTGCTGTGTGGAACGGCTGCAGATGTATACTCCCTGATCTTCTACCGCATTCTGCAGGGGATTGGAGGAGGATTAATTACTCCTCTCGGAATGGCGATGCTGTTCCGGACATTCCCTCCTCAGGAGCGGGCCAAAATCTCGCGGTCGCTCGTGCTTCCAATCGCAATTGCACCCGCAGTGGGGCCAATCCTAAGCGGTGTTATGGTCGAGCACCTTTCATGGCGCTGGATTTTTTATGTGAATTTACCGCTTGGAATTGCTGCTTTGCTGCTTGGCCTTTTGTACTTGCAGGAGCACAAAGAGCCGGAGGCGGGCCGTCTGGATGTTCCGGGCGTCCTGTTGTCGGCACCGGGGCTCGGACTGGTGATGTATGCGCTTAGCCAAGGTCCGCTGCAGGGTTGGAATTCACCTGTAATAACCGTTGCGGGCAGTGTGGGAACGGTGCTGCTGGCAGGACTGGTTTTCGTTGAATTGCGAGTACAGCAGCCGTTGCTGGATCTAAGGCTCTTGCAAGACCGCTTGTTCCGTACGGCAGGACTTGTCGCCATGTGTTCCGCTGCGGGACTGCTAGGCATGCTGTATGTATTTCCGCTCATGTATCAGCATGCGCTGCAAGCATCGGCCTTAGATGCTGGCTTGACGACTTTCCCCGAGGCATTGGGACTTATGGTGTCCTCGCAGCTTGTACCACGCTTCTATCCAAGGTACGGACCCAAGCGAATTATTATTGTCGGACTGCTCTGCACATCGGCGATCTTCGTGCTGCTAAGCATGGTTGGGGCAGGAACAAGCCCGTGGCTCATACGGGGCATGCTGTTCGCGGTCGGCCTCTGCTTGGGACATACAGTCGGAGCCGTTCAGATCGCGGCCTTCTCCAACGTACCTCCAGCCTCGATGGGGCGCGCTACCACTTGGTTCGCAGTTCAAAACAGGCTGGGACCGGCCATAGGAATGGCCGTATTGTCCGCCATCATGGCTGCAATGGCAAGCGGGCAAGTGACGAACGATGCTATAGAAACTGCCAGTGCCGGACAGCTTGAATTGAATCTTTTCGCTTACCGTACTGCCCTGATCGGTGCGGCTGCATTTCTGCTTCTTGGCTTATGTGCCGCCTTCCGAATTAAGGACAGCGACGCCGCCACGACCATGAAATCTCGGCAATCTTCCATTCCTGCGACGAAGCCTGTAAAGGCTGAAGGATAGAGGATAAAAGATCACGTATCTATGCCCAAATATTAGAATTTAATGCTTCAATATTCTATCTTTATTACAGAGATAGTCTGTTTTTCCCAACCGTCGTGGATAAGTGATAGAGGCAATATCCAAGTACAGTAAAGGTTTAGAACAATTTTGACGAGTTTTCAGAAAATTCCGTTTTAGGTTGGGAAAATTATAGTGAAACCCGCGTGGTTGTAGTAAAATTGCTATATTAGTGTTTTGAAAAAGCCTGATTTATCTAGGGTTGAACAGTAACATTAGATGTATTGAAATGTAATAATGGACGAGCGTTGCCGAGTATGAATGTAGTTGAACAGTAACATTAGATGTATTGAAATAAAGAATGACTTCGGCAAGCCAGCACTGCACTATTGGTTGAACAGTAACATTAGATGTATTGAAATTTTGCTGGGGCCCTATCGTCCGTTGGTATTGAAGCGTTGAACAGTAACATTAGATGTATTGAAATTGACAACTCTCTCCCGAAGATTTCACGTTCCATCTGGTTGAACAGTAACATTAGATGTATTGAAATATTGGAGGCAAGTCCTATTACAAAAAACAGCGACAGTTGAACAGTAACATTAGATGTATTGAAATATCTTAGCCCCATCATACCCCTCGTCTTGTGTATCGTTGAACAGTAACATTAGATGTATTGAAATATCAAGTAGATTACAAGGGATGCCGCTGCCAGCAGCGTTGAACAGTAACATTAGATGTATTGAAATTCAATTCCACAATGAATGATATTCAGCACCGGAACCGTTGAACAGTAACATTAGATGTATTGAAATTTCCCCCGATTATTTTGATAGCAAGGAACGCCGCTGGTTGAACAGTAACATTAGATGTATTGAAATACATATAGGGCGGAAGTCCTTCCAAAGAAAGGAGATTGTTGAACAGTAACATTAGATGTATTGAAATTAGTAGACAAATATATGACCACAAAAATAATGTTTGTTGAACAGTAACATTAGATGTATTGAAATAATTCATGATGTTGATGGTGAGTGACATTACCATAAGTTGAACAGTAACATTAGATGTATTGAAATAGTACGTAAGCAGCATCATAGTCACCATCTTCTTTACGTTGAACAGTAACATTAGATGTATTGAAATTGATGAACATTGGTGTTTTCCGTCCCTGCCCGTTCGTTGAACAGTAACATTAGATGTATTGAAATTACCAGCTCGTCCTCGTCGAGTGCATCCATCCAGAGTTGAACAGTAACATTAGATGTATTGAAATTGGGTTTCCCATGGAGAAGACCACCCGGATACGCATAGTTGAACAGTAACATTAGATGTATTGAAATTAGATTCGTGGCGCTACTGCAAAAGCCTTTGATTTAGTTGAACAGTAACATTAGATGTATTGAAATTTCGACAGCCTTTTCCCTTGAAGTAGCAACTAACCGTTGAACAGTAACATTAGATGTATTGAAATTTTGTGGAAAGTGTATGAAACGCTTTATTAAGATTGAGTTGAACAGTAACATTAGATGTATTGAAATATTAATTTTGGCGTATGGTGGTTATACTCGCTTTGCGTTGAACAGTAACATTAGATGTATTGAAATTTGAGCCGGTGGACGCGTCGATCGTATTTCCGGAATGTTGAACAGTAACATTAGATGTATTGAAATAATGGAGTCAAGCTTTCTTCTCGACCCTGCTTGATAGTTGAACAGTAACATTAGATGTATTGAAATCTGATGATCAAGCAACAGTCCAATTGTAGATGGTATGTTGAACAGTAACATTAGATGTATTGAAATTTGGTGTAGACATAGTAGCCTTTTAGGTCGATGTCTGTTGAACAGTAACATTAGATGTATTGAAATACGCTGCCCCCTCTCTAATCTGTACATGCGTGTACTTGTTGAACAGTAACATTAGATGTATTGAAATTGTCCGCACTCTGAGCATGTAATATGTCTATTCCTTGTTGAACAGTAACATTAGATGTATTGAAATTGTCCGCACTCTGAGCATGTAATATGTCTATTCCTTGTTGAACAGTAACATTAGATGTATTGAAATATCCATGGTCGAACCGTGCGGATATGGACAAGGCCGGTTGAACAGTAACATTAGATGTATTGAAATTATGGTACGAACCTTGCGAGCAAGTATGCGGAGCTGTTGAACAGTAACATTAGATGTATTGAAATGGGAATAGTGATATCGCTGATCCTTGTGAATCTCCGTTGAACAGTAACATTAGATGTATTGAAATAGTGTGAAGAATGGTGGGTTAGCTATTCTGGACAACGTTGAACAGTAACACTAGATGTATTGAAATTATGCGCCAGTAGGACCGGCAACCGAGAAACGTTCAGGTTGAACAGTAACATTAGATGTATTGAAATACTACTAATTGACCCGTGATAATCTCCTGCTTTCTTGTTGAACAGTAACATTAGATGTATTGAAATTGGTTTGTGGGGACGCATCAAGATAAATCCGAATGACGTTGAACAGTAACATTAGATGTATTGAAATACAATTGCGGGGCCGAGTTCGATCTTTTTACATCACTGTTGAACAATAACATTAGATGTATTGAAATATCGTGGAATGGATATGGGGATGTAAGGGAAAGTTGGTTGAACAGTAACATTAGAAGTACAAAATTAATAAAAGCGCCACCTATACTGTAGCGCATTCTCCTTTTGAAGGATATTAGTTTTAAAGTTTTATATAAAGACAAAATGATTCTTCCTAACAGTTGTAAATAGTGGTACTATAGTTATAGGAAAATCACACCATGTGTTACTGTTGATTTTAGAACATAATTTAAAGTCAAAAATTTCAATGCATCGCACGCTACAGTTAAATAATGAATATTTAATTTGCTTTCATTCTATTGCTCTACTATATCGTTTCATTACTAGAGTCTGCAATAGGTAATAATATTCAATCTACTTAGGAGAGGGGAACGATATGTACTTTGAATTAAAGGCGACGGTCATGCTGAAGCAGTCGGGACATTATTTGGAATGGCCTGAGCGTATAAGTGCTTGGATCGGAAGGGTCAGCTTGCATGATCCCATGTTGAAACACTCACATTATGAAACCGCATACAAGCATTATGTGTATGGAGCACCTTATCCGAGAGAGAATGATGGAATCTACAAGAAAGGTAAAGTATATGTCATAGAAATACGGAGCTCAATTGAGCAGACGTTAAGACGTATCTCCGCTGCACTGCAAATAGAGAGTGGAGATGATTATCTCGAACTTCTCGCCGTATCAAGTGTAAATAGTAAACGATTAACGCATATTACAGAACTTACGACAGTGACTCCTGCAATTGTAACCATTGATAATAAGCCGTGGGTACCAGGTGGAGATATCGAACTATTGTTGAAGCAGGTGCACGCCAACGCTGAGAAAAAACGTAACAGCTTGTTCCCGGATGAGCCGATTCGACTCGATTATTATTTTGCCGAAGGTATTCAGATATTGAATGGCAAGCCAATTGCTTATTGCTACAAAGGCCGCAAGCTGCTCGGCAACAAGTTCCGATTGTTTATTCGAGAGGATCCTTGGTCGCAGCAACTGGCGCATATCGTTCTTGGATCTGGCGCAGCTGAGAAGGGAGCCATTCTAGGGGCTGGTTTCTGTCTTGCCAAGGGTCTGAATTAATTGCTGAAAGGAGGGGCTGGACTTGCTGCATGACGTATCAGATAGTTATTTGCTGGCCAAAGGAAAGTTTCCTAATATCGTCTTCGATTCTCACCAACCGAAAGAGGGTTTATATATCCGATTACGGCTTGATCAGAGCTGGGAACAGCAAGCTGAGCAATTCACTCAGAATCATATCATTATCCAAGCGAAGGACGATGCAGCACCGAATCAGCAACAATTGTATGATTGGTTTATCACACGGGATTACTATAGTTCACTTATTACAATGAACAAAGCAGTAGATCCGGGCAAACAAATCCATAGCAATAATCCATTTGCACTGTATGCCAAACGCGAGGTGTTCTTGGGGGAGAAGCAGGGCAGCAACAAGTCTACCATGCAGGAGCATGTGAATCGATTTTTGGATATGACGAAGCCGAATGAGATTCAGCAGAAGTGGAACAGTCTGCTCCCGAAAAAGTTACAAAAAGGTGCTGACGCGCTAACTCCTGATATCTTGTTCAGCAATACAGAATACGCAGCAGCATTGGAATATCTCATCAGTGACGAGCGAAGTGAACGTGTTGCTAGAGTTGCTGCATGGTACACGGACAATTTACAACACTTGACGGAGTTTATTAAATCCATTGAATTTAGAAATTACATAAAACTGTTCTTCATTTCTACGCAAGATGACCACACCTTAGAATCACAACGATGTGAGCAAATGTATAGGCTAGAGCACCTCCTTTATACCATTCCGAAAATATATAACAGCAATGATTATAACCAAATAGTTGATGGGCAATTAGTTGGATTGCCGAGCTTCAACGTCAGCATGAATAGTAAAAAGCCATATCTTGAACATAAAAGTATGCGCGTGCAGGTTCCTATCCGTGTATCCCTTCAGGACGCTATTTTAATCAAGCGCGCATCGGAATGGCTTCTGTCAAAACCGAAAAATGTGATGAACAAGCTTTCTTACGTGAAGGACTTCACTTTATCATTCACCGCTAAACCTGAAGGCGCTTATCATGTCTATATAGACGGGAAAGAAAATGAAGTGCTGGATTATGAAAACGTTCCATTCCCTACGGAAGTTTCAGTAAAAATCAGTATTAACAATGTATTGGGGATTACGATGGGGAAAGAGAAAATGAGAAAAGAATATCCCCGTATCGAGAATGTCGAGCAGCTGCAGCGAGAAATTAGCCGCTATTTCTTCAGGGGGCGCATGAATGAACAGTTTGTGCGTGCTGAACCAAAGCCGAAGAGCAATGAGTTCACTTCCATTATGGCTGCGTTGTTCATACAGAGCAGACAAGCTTTTCATGACTGGTTGTATAAAGGGACGGAGATCACAATTCGTCCGCTTTTCGCACGTACTACCTTGCGGCTCATTCAGGAGCAACTGATGTATGTGGAACCTGTCGGACAGAACAATGGGTATTCGCTTGACTTGCGCTGGCTTGCAGATGCCATGAACTTTAGGCTGTCGTTAATATCTTATTTAGAACGAAATGAAGGAGGAATGACTGTGTCAGACCGGATTGCTGAAGTGATGAAATCGTTAAAGACGAAGCTGGAAGCGGGGAACAGTGGTTGTATCTGTAGCAATGATAACGAATATTATTTCCTAGTGGGGCAACTTGCCTATTACTTGAAAAGTCAATCGGAGACTCAGCAAAAAACAGGGGAGTTATTAGGGCCATTCCTGATGGCCAAACGAAGTGAGCAGATGAAGGTTCGCTTGCAAGAAGCCTATATTCTGCATAAGCACAAGATTGGACTTCAACATGTGAAGTTCAATCGGGCATTTTCAAGTGTGTTTGGTTATGTACCAGATGCTGATATGGATGAAGATGGGATGGAGATGTTTATGGCTGGCTTGTTCGCAGATAACTGGTTCTATGAGAAAAACGATAAATCTAGCAATTCCGAAGATTAATTAGTTGCTGAGGAGGAGATTGCAATGGCAAAGAAAAATAACCGGGTTGTAGGGTTAGTTGGAATTGTAAGCAGAATGGCAAATTGGAATGCGGATTTTTCAGGTCATCCGAAAACGATTAGCAATGGACAAATTTTCGGAAGTGACAAAGCGTTTAAATATAGCATCAAGCGATATTGGGAGGAAGAAGGCCATAAAGTGCTGTATATCCGCTCCTATAAGATGGCGGCTGGAAAGGGGAAAGAGGCGGATAAATTACAGCCTCGCTCACTTGATGAGCGCTATGAAGAATTATTTGGAGAGAAAGTATCTTCAAGCTCATCAGAAGTATTAACTCGGTTATTTCAGTGTATAGATGTTATGAATTTTGGCGCTACATTTGCGGTAAAAGAACAAAATATTGGCCTTGCAGGTGCTGTTCAGATTGGACAAGGATTCAATAAATGGGGGAGAACTTCTGTTGAAGTACAGGACATTCTATCGCCGTTCCGTAATTCGAATGAAAAAAGCGCTGACAAGGATGCTACTTCAATCGGTAAAAAGACGACAGTAGATGAGGCACACTACATCTATCCATTTTCCGTGAATCCGAAGCATTATGATCATTATTTGGAGCTTCAAGGCATGGAAGAATTCGAAGGATACACAGAAGAAGCGTACGAAGCCTTCAAGCAAGGAGCATTGATCGGAGCAACGATGCAGAATACGAATAGCAAGTCGGGGGCGGAGAATGCTTTTGCCTTATTTATCGAGTTCAAAGCAGATGTCCCGGCTTACATGCCGAATCTTGATCCATATGTTTCTGTTAGAAAAAATAAAGACCAAACGATTTACGATTTAACAGCTATTGAATCTCTATTATCCGATGCAGATGATTGGATAGAACGCGTAGAAGTATATGTAAATCCTTATGCGGCGGTTGTCAAACTAGCATATCCTCGGGCGAATTTCTTTAATATTTTTACACGGAAAGCGATTGTTCGGGAGAAACAGGAGATGGCTAGTCAGCGATAGGAGGGACAACGATGAGAGCACTCCGATTCGAGCTTAGTGGCGAAACTGCTTTTTTCAAGAAGCCAGATGTAAATGTCCATGCCTATTTTACTTATAGTCACATTCATAAGGTTGCATTATATGGATTGCTTGGCGCAATTATCGGTCTTAGCGGATACGCTCGGCAGCATGAGCGTAATAGGATGAGGTCTACAGGTTCAAAGGCAGATGAAAGTGAAATTGCAATCTTCCCGGAATTTTATGAAGTGCTTCGGGATACTAGAGTCAGTATTGTTCCACATGGAGATCGCGGATATTTTTCTAAAAAAATTCAAATCTTTAACAATACAGTAGGTTATGCAAGCCAAGAAGCAGGCGGAGTATTGAATGTACGAGAGCAATGGATTGAGCGTCCGCATTGGACTGTCTATATAGCGGACTGTAAGGGGTTATCAGATCAGGTATTTGAAAAACTAGCTGATTATATATTGAACTCCAAAGCGGAGTTCATGCCGTACTTAGGAAAAAATGATCACCCCGCCACTATCTCGAAGCCATGCTTAATCGAATTGGAACAGTTGGATGAGGCCCCGTATTATATAGATTCTTTACGGGCAGCCCACATTGGATGTGATGCTCGTGGAACTATTAAAAATAGAGGGCTGCAGAGTTACTTTCAGGAACATATGCCTGTAGGCTTGAATGCAGCCAATAATGGATATGTCACGCAACCGTTGGTGTATACCAATCAAGAGATTGATCCGGATACCTTGAAGGAATCCGATTGGAGCAGACTATATGCAGATGGTGATCAAACATTGTATTTTCTATAATTGAGCATCATATGCACGCACAGCTGGAAAGGGTGTTCGAATCCTTTTCAGCTGTTCTTTGTACGAAGGAGGTATTGAAATGCCGACGGATATGCACATCGCGAAGTGGCTAACAGATGAAGCGAGAGGAAAACTGCATGCACATCGTCCAAATGATGAGAGTCCACGCGCAGCAGAGACACTTGAGGAGCATAGTGATCTCGTTATGCATTATGCAGAGATGCTATTGGCCAATAATGGAGCAGGCGAAGCTGTGGAACGGGCAATTAAGCTTCTGAAAATTGACGGAGAAGAATTGAGTGAATCTGTAAGGGACACCGTTCGGAGATATTTTGAACAGGCGATCTATCTTCACGACCTTGGAAAGTTAAATCCAGCGTTTCAGTGGAAGAAGATGAAGAACGGAGTGGTAGGACAGCGTGGCAAGCTGGGAAACAGTCACCATTCCTTGTTATCTTCGGTATTGTATCTACATATATATTTGTCTGAATTACGAATGAAGGAACAATCAGGCGAATTATCTTCAGGCAAGCGCCGCAACAAGAAGATATTCGCTTTTTTGCGTCATATTCTGTATGTATTTGCTTATGCAATTTCCCGTCATCATACCTATTTAGGTGATTTGGAGGAACCTGCTGGCGATCAATTAACTGTATTTGAAAAAGATATTCAGCGCATGCATGAACTTGTTCGAGAGAACCCTGATTATGTGTTCTACTATCGGCAGAAAGATTCCTTACTGCAGAACGAAGCTTTATTTCAAGATATTGTGGCAGCCAGAAATGAACGATTTACTGATATGCACCCGCCATTTCCGATGTACATCCTTGTCAAGCTCCTGTATTCCATTTTGGTATCGTCAGATTTTCGTGCTGCTTATCATTATGCAGAGCAAAAAACTGTTGAGTTGCAGTATTTCGGGAAAGGGTTTCTCCTTCAGCCAGTCATTGATGCCTATCGGCGGGGCGAAATATACAAAGGAATCATGCGCTATCAGCAAAATCCGGAAACTTCGGAAATAAGCGAGATGAACCGTTTGCGCGCTATGCTGTTTTTAGAAACGGATAAACGATTGCTGGACAATATCAACGAATACATCTTTTATCTTGAAGCCCCTACCGGATCGGGAAAGACCAATATGTCGATTAATCTTGCCTTACAATTGCTTAATAGCAATGTAAGTCTTAATAAACTAATTTATGTGTTTCCTTTCAATTCGCTCATCGAACAAACCAAGAAAACCTTGGATGATGTGTTTGCTCCAATAGCGTCTAATCAGTACAAAATCGAAGTTATTAACTCGATTACACCTATGGTTACCGTCTCCGAACAGGAAGCGGTAGAGGGAAAAGATGAGAATAAACGCGAACCAGACTTTGATTATAAATCGATTCTTCTACAGCGTCAGTTGCTTCAATACCCAGTGACTTTAACCTCACACGTTAATCTGTTCAGTTATTTATTTGGAACGGGAAGAGAGTCGAATTTGGCATTTGCCCATCTGTGCAACAGTGTCATTGTTCTAGATGAAATACAGAGCTATCGAAACGTATTGTGGAAGGAGATCATTCACTTTCTGAGGTCTTTTGCAGAGATTTTGAACATGAAGATCATTATTATGTCTGCCACATTGCCGCAATTGGATCACTTGTTGGAACGAACAGATGAGAACAAGTGTGCAGAGACGTATTCCTTGGTACATAGCAGGGAGAATTACTTTACTCATCCGCTCTTTCGTGATCGGGTACAGCTTCATTTCGAATATTTAGCAGATGGAAGAATCGATATGGAGCGATTGTTGGATCAAGTCGTTGAGATATTTCAGGAACGTAAGCAGCGGGGAAAAAGCAACCGCATCTTGATCGAGTTTATTAGTAAGAACTCAGCACGCATTTTCTATGATATGATTCGTCAACAGGTAGGCATGTCTGTCTATGAATTAACAGGTGACGATAGCCACTTTTATCGCAATGAGCTGTTGAAGTTGTTAGGCAAAGACGCGGACGGAAACTTTCACTTGCAAGAGGTAATTGTAGTAGCTACCCAAGTGATTGAAGCGGGTGTGGACATTGATATGGATGTCGGCTTCAAAGATATTTCATTGCTAGACAGTGAAGAACAATTTCTTGGGCGTATTAATCGCTCCTGTAATCGAGCGGATTGCCATGCCTTTTTCTTTGATATGGACAAGGCGAATATGATCTATCGCAGTGATTGGCGTACAGAGTATGATCTCCATCATGCAAACTATCAACAAATGCTGCGTCATAAGGACTTTCAAGAGTTCTATCAGTTGAATATGAGGCGAATTCTGGAGTCTCGTCAGCGAGCGGATCAGAACAATTGGAATTATTTCATCAATGACGTGCAGTGTCTGAACTTCCCGGCAATACAACGACATATGGAGCTTATACCCGATAAGAACGTTTCTTTATTTCTTAACTATAATTTGGATACAGAAGAGGGTAAATTATGCGGTGAAAGCGTATGGAGAGACTATGTTCGTCTAGTTAGCGATCGACAGATGGATTACTCTGAGCGAATGGTCAGATTATCTATTGTAAGGCAGCAGATGAACTATTTTACTTACACGTATCGTGTTGTGAATGGAGAAACTCCGCGCATATATACGGAGCGAATCGGATCGCTGTATTATGTTCCGAATGGAGAGGAATATATGGATTGGAATGAGCAGACGCGTTCGATGAAGTTCAATCGATTCGCATATGAGCAGGCTGAGAGGGGGCCTCTTCTATGAAGATAACGGGAACGATGGTGAACTATTATGTACACTGCCGCAGACAATGTTGGCTGTTCGCAAATGGTGTAAAGTTGGAGGATGATAGCGAAGATGTGCGAATCGGCAAGATTATGCATGAGTTGCAAAGCGAAGGCAAACAAAATCGGGAAGTAGCAATTGAAGGCATTAAGGTAGACAAGCTTACGGATTGTTATGTGACAGAAATAAAGAAATCTGATGCAGATGTTGAGGCTACGAAATGGCAGACACTTTATTATATGTATGTTCTAAAGCAAAAAGGAATGGAGCGCAAAGGAATGCTTCAGTTTATCGAACGGAATAAAGGAACGAGCAGGACGATTGAACTGGAGCTCGATGCGAAGACGGAGGAAGAGCTAGTAATAATGCTGAAAGAGTTAGAGGCATATATTCATCAAGAACGGCCAGATAAGGCTGTTGAAGATAAGAAATGCAAACGTTGTGCTTATTACGCTTACTGTTTTCTTTAAACATGGGAGGGGAATACATGTCTAGAAACAAGTCTGCTTCTTCAACAAGATATATTCGAACTCCAGGGACACTGGGAAGAGAGGATAACTCTTTAACCTTTCGCAATGAGAAAGGAATTATTCATTTGCCGATTCATGGAATTAAGGAACTCTACTTGTTAAATGAAATATCGCTGAACAGTAAGCTGTTTTATTTTTATCAGCTGCAGGAATAACCGTTCACTTTTTTGATTATTATGGTCACTTTAGAGGCACCTTTTATCCGAAAGAAGCGAGGGTTAGCGGGAAAGTGAAGCTTTTACAGGCTAAGGCTTGTTTGGAACGAAGGATGCCAATTGCAAAAGCATTTGTTTTAGCGATTGCGCTTAACATTCACGAAGTGCTCTATCATTATTATAAACATGGGAATAAGGAGATCAAGCCTTATTTGGATTGGTTAAAGCAAGATGTTCCTCGCCTGTTGGACAAAATTAATGATATTTCCCGTCTTCTTAGTGTGGAAGGTGAGATATGGCGCCGATTTTATGATACTTTCAAGACATTTCTACCTGAGGAATTTAAAATGAACAAGCGGGTTAAGCGACCGCCAGATAATCCTTTAAACGCCATGATTAGCTTTGGGAATATGATATTGTATACGAAAACGATAACTCAAATATATCATACTCATCTCGATCAGAGCATTAGCTTTTTACATGAACCAAGTGACCGAAGGTTCTCTTTAAGTCTTGATTTATCAGAACCTTTTAAGCCGTTACTAGTATACCGAACGATTTTTGAACTCGTAAACAATCGTAGAATTCAAGTAGGAAAGCATTTTGAGAAAAAGTATAATTATTGCCTTCTTAATGATGCGGGGCGAGATGTTTTTATAACAGCGTTAGAGGAGCGGATGGAGCAAGTATTCGATCATGGAACATTAAAAAGAAAGATAAGCTATTTAACCGCAATAAAGTATGATGCGTATAAATTAAAAAAACATATTGTTGAAGAAACACCGTTTATGCCTTTTCTTCTTAAAGAACGGAGATGAGCGAGGATGGGGAAGAACTATAACTATGTCATTTTAGTTTATGATATCGGAGAAAAGCGTGTAGGACGCGTATTTAAAATATGCAAAAAATATCTGGTACATTTTCAGAAATCAGTGTTTCGTGGAGCGATTACACCTGCAAATTTATTGAAATTGCGAGGTGAATTGAAGAAGGAAATTGATAAAGAATCTGATTTTGTAGCGATATTCAAAATGACTGGTGACTACGTGTTTGATGAAGAGATTATTGGGGTTAGATTGAACAATTCTGAGTCTTTACTACTCTAATTTTCCCAACCTCTTTCGTACATATAATCGATAGAACCTTAGTGCTACAAGGGATTAGGGAGATTATTGACACGTTATATCATGATTCACTCATAGTTGGGAAATAAATAGCGAAAGCCGCTTGGCTGTAGTAAAATCGACTTATTCAAAGACTAGAAAAACCTGATTTTACTAGGGTTTGACAGTAACATGAGATGTATTGAAATTTTCGATTATTCTACGCTGAGTCCTTGCCAACCTTCGTTTGACAGTAACATGAGATGTATTGAAATAGTAAGCTTGGAGAACATGCAAATTCGCAAGAAGGAGTTTGACAGTAACATGAGATGTATTGAAATGCAGGGACATTTACATCACTTTCTTTTCCTCCACCTGTTTGACAGTAACATGAGATGTATTGAAATACGGGCGGCGGATCGGTTGTTCCTCCACCCGTTGATGTTTGACAGTAACATGAGATGTATTGAAATTCGCAATTCTCGTATACGAGCCAAGCACCTGGTTGTGTTTGACAGTAACATGAGATGTATTGAAATAAATAATAAGTAGAAACTCCATTAGAATATATAGAGTTTGACAGTAACATGAGATGTATTGAAATGTTACATGCAGTTTAAAAGTGTACTCAGTATCTGCTGTTTGACAGTAACATGAGATGTATTGAAATATGTGTATGAGTTTGACGTTTTCGGGAAAGTAAACGGTTTGACAGTAACATGAGATGTATTGAAATTCCAGATACTAAGTACATAGTTAAAGGTTTAACGCCGTTTGACAGTAACATGAGATGTATTGAAATATCTTTCGTTGAATGTGCTTCGCCTGTTCTTTCAACGTTTGACAGTAACATGAGATGTATTGAAATAGCCCTTGGAACTTCTGCCACTCTGTTGGTCTATCCAGTTTGACAGTAACATGAGATGTATTGAAATATCGTCAGCAGGAACGCTTTCCACGAATGTAGGCATGTTTGACAGTAACATGAGATGTATTGAAATTATCTTCTGCGCCAGTTGTAAGCTCCGTTGTAACCGTTTGACAGTAACATGAGATGTATTGAAATGAGCTATGCCGACTATTTTCGAACACTACATAGAAAGTTTGACAGTAACATGAGATGTATTGAAATGCTCTTCGTAACATTCTGACTTGATACGATACTGTTGTTTGACAGTAACATGAGATGTATTGAAATAAGAATCCCACGGCACTTTGTCATTATGTCTTGCTTGTTTGACAGTAACATGAGATGTATTGAAATATATGTAGTTGGCATGTCGTTCCGCGTCAGCTCCTGGTTTGACAGTAACATGAGATGTATTGAAATTTTGTCTGAGTTAGGCGCAGGTTTCCATACTTTCGCGTTTGACAGTAACATGAGATGTATTGAAATTGGGGCTTACGACAGATAAAGTCGTGAGAGGATATGGTTTGACAGTAACATGAGATGTATTGAAATGGGGTGACTATGATTCCGTAGTATATACCAAGGGCGTTTGACAGTAACATGAGATGTATTGAAATCTTGTGGATGCCATACCTTAAACGTGGCCTTTGCATGTTTGACAGTAACATGAGATGTATTGAAATAAATTTGACTATGTTCCGTTCGCCTGACGCGCTATAGTTTGACAGTAACATGAGATGTATTGAAATGGACATTCAGCAAGACAGAATCGTTACGAGTAAGTAGTTTGACAGTAACATGAGATGTATTGAAATCCCTATAATATCGTATAATATCGAATTCTGTTTTGGTTTGACAGTAACATGAGATGTATTGAAATAAGTATGGTATCCATTTGGTATTGCAACATTCTGAGGTTTGAC
Organism: Paenibacillus sp. B1-35; assembly: GCF_050474385.1. Lineage (NCBI taxonomy): Bacteria > Bacillati > Bacillota > Bacilli > Caryophanales > Paenibacillaceae > Paenibacillus > Paenibacillus sp. B1-35. The sequence goes on along the minus strand of NZ_JBCHVJ010000001.1, from coordinate 1,572,595 downwards.
AGTAACATGAGATGTATTGATATTAGCTGGCCGTTATGCTTGCTTCGCGTTCCTCGAAGTTTGACAGTAACATGAGATGTATTGAAATTAATTAGTATCAGGGTTTAAACTGTACTCCTGAAAGTTTGACAGTAACATGAGATGTATTGAAATACTTTTAAACCGCAGGTGAAGGCCTAATGTACGAAGTTTTGACTAAACGAAGGAAGAAAGGTAGAAGTACGAGGTAATAAAATACGGCAACCCAAAAGATCGAGTAGAGCTTTAGGGCCTCCATACTCGACCTTTTAGATTTAACTTACATATGGATCACCCAAAATTGCAGCGGACAGTCCTTACTCTGAACCGTTATTCTTCTCGGATTTAGATACTTCAATAGCAGCGGCATCGACCGCTTGTTGGCCTTTTTCATCGATTTGAATTAACGCTTCATCAATGGTTAGTTTGTTGGCAATGACGTCCTCCACGATTTGGTTCCCGATACTTTTGAATGCGTTGATGATATCATAATGAATGGATTCATAAGGATTGTGATTGGATGGGGAAGCTTTAAGCATCGTCAATGGGGATAAGTCATGTCCCTTCACGGAAGCAATAAGATCGGTTCGCGCCGGAAGTCCGTGATTGATTTCCGTGGAAGTCATAGCTCCTCCTTGCACCATCCACTTCAGCAATTCCCAAGCTGCTTCCTGGCGCTCCGAAGCTGTTGAGATTCCGTAAATTTCCTTAATGAGATAGTAATCGCAGTATTCCGGCTTGCGCGGGTCTACTGGAACAGTTACCATGTCCCAATTAATAGGCTGTCCAGCACCATAAAGCTGATTGATGTCAAAATTATAAGCGGCAACGTGGGATTGCAGGGCCATAGCGGCATTGCCTGTGTAGATCGGGTCGAGTGACATCGCACCTTCGGTTTGCTGCGTTTGCTTATAGATGCGTCCAGAGCGCAGTGCGTCAATCGTTCTCCTCCATATTTCCTTCCATGCGGGGGTGTTCATCTGGATTTTCAAGGTTTCGGGGTCGATGAACCGCAATCCTTCCGTTTGTCCCCAACGCATAATGAGAGAGATTCCCACATTTTCATAGTAATTGGGCTTAAATCCGTATAAAGGCTCTCCATCATCGGTTTGCGAAGGAAATCGTGTGGCCAAGTCAAAGATATCTTTCCAAGTGGATTGATTCCTCGGAGGCGGGATTTTGTATTTGGCAAACAGATCTTTGTTATAGTAAATGGCGTAGCTAGAGAAGGTAGGCGCCAAACCGTAAAGTTGGTCTCCAGATCTGATTTTTAAGGTATCGAACATGATCGGAGTTATGTTCTTCCACGTGCCAGGCTCCTCCTTTATATACGATTCAAGATTAAGCAGCTCGCCCGAGTCGATAAGTTTCTTATAAGTGGATAAATTGTCCATATAGCGTAGATCAGCCGGTGATGACTGATCTGCCTCTGGGATAACTTGAATGCTGATAAGGGGTGATTTTTGCTCGAAGGCATGGCCATATCTCTTGTAAAATTCGTTCGGTGAAGGATATTCCACCGTGATCGTTATCGGCTTCTCAACGTTGTTTTGGCAAGCTGATAATAATAGCATTGAAAGTATAATGCCAAGTATCGCAATTTTGTTCTTCCTCATGATGATACCTCCAACGAATATAAACTGGGAGAAAGGGTGGAGATTTTATAGGTTAATTCCAAGAAGCGCTTGCCGATGATTGCTCGCTTTCACAATACAGTGAATTTCTTTTTCATTCTTTACACCCCCTCCATATATTGTGCAATTCAAATTCTGAGGTGAAAGGAGATACCTCCTGCAAGACAATGCAACGACTCGCTTGTACATTCTGGATGATGTGATTTATGTAGACAGAATGATCCGCATATATCGGAATTATTTTGGAAGCTGCTGTACCTCGTTCTGTAATTGTTTCAATGCATCTTCCAGTGACTTCCCGCCATCCAGTATGCTCTGAATCGCAGCGTTCGCCTTATCTACAAGTTGAGACGGCACTTCTTCCATGGGATGATAGGATTGCCGCAGCGCATACATGACAGATAGTCGTTCACGTTCCTCCTGATTCGTGCTCAATTCATTTTGTAGGGTGGAAAAGCCATATAAAGAACGGTAATTCCATTTCGCAACGGTACGAGAATTGAGAAACTTTACCAACTCCCAAGCTGCTTCTTTCTCTGTAGATTGAGCAGATACTGCATATAATCCGTCAATTAGAAGCGTATCGTTGTGATTGGGGCTAACAGGAAACGGAGCTAGCGCCCATTGAAACGAGGATTTTTTACGAGCGGCAAGCTGTTTATACTCTTCATATGTAACCATGGCCATTGCTTGTTTGCCAGCTAGGAAGGCGTTCATATATGCATTAAGGTCTGAACTATTGATTAATTGCCCGCTGTTCAATAGAGGGAGTGTAAGCTCCCAAATTTGCTTCCAAGGATCACTTGCAACAGTCGCTTTGGAGGGATTTCCCTGTGTTATGGCTAGGTTTTGTCCGAAGCCGACCTTCAACATGAATTCAAAGGGAGAAGGATCACTGCTAGCAAGCGCGATAAGAGAAATCCCATTTCCATCTTCCTTTGGAAATTTATTGGCCAAGAGGAGCAAGTCCTCCCAAGTCATTCCTTCGTGCGGATACTCGATATGGTACGCATCGAAAAGGTCTTTATTGTATGCGATGGCTTGTCCATGGAAGGTAGGGGGGAATCCATATAGCTTCCCGTTTCCAATCGATCGAGCATATTCGATGACTTGTGGAATGTACGCGTCCAGCGGGAAGGAATCTCGCTTTATCCATAAGTCCAATTCTTGCAAATCGTTGCGTTCTGCCATTTCCTTTACTAGTTCGGGCGGTAAGTAGATAATATCGAATTTGTTCTGCTGAACCCAATTTTCTACAGGTAACTTCTTCGTCACGAGAGGTTTCGTGGATATGATCGAAAGCCTTATATTTGGGTATTCTTGATTAAATAGGTTTCCATATCGCTTTAGAAAAGCATTTTCATTCGTATACGCAATCGTAAGCTCTGCTTTTTTGTCTTTTGAGAACGGAGGAGCATCGCTTTTTTGACATCCCATCAGGAGAATAGCCAAACATGGAATGGAAACGAGAAGTGTTGGAAAGAGTTTTCTTTTCAATAGAAACACCTCGATGAAAAAGTTTGCTTTCTAAATAAATACACTATGTTTTTTCTGTAAATCTTTTATACCATATATTGGAATTAATGTAAATAGGGGTGGTGATGGGGAGCGAGGCTGAATTGAACTGTAGGATCGTCTATTAAAAAATGAAAAGGCCGAGTCGGAGAGCTAGCTCGGACTTGACCTTTTCATTGAAACTAAAAAGCTCTGGCTGAAAGCTGATATCTATAACCGCTTCCGCCGTCATTAGGTACGATAATCACTCTATATTTGCCGATATATTTTGACGGTGGCCTAAATGACTGATTCACATAATAATTATTGGTTTTGGACGTTTTTGCCGTAGCGACTTGACGATTCTCATCATTGTAGATTTTAAGAGTCATTCCGGCTTTATCGTCGTCTCGCAAATAATACCGAATTTCATTGCCAAGGCTAGGATTGTAATCGAACGTGAACTCAACCTCTCCTTTCGATGGAATCACTCCTATTTCATCGAGCAGAAGAGCCTTTACACTGTAATCATCCTGGTTGTCGATTGAAGAAACGGTCGTCTCGTGAGCTTGTGCAGCAGGAACAGCCGCAAATACGGTTGCCGCTGCAGCCAAAGTCAGAAATGCTTTTTTCAAGTGAACAACCTCCCAAATAAGAATGATGACTGTAAAATATAGGTTTCTGAGGATAGATTAACATGAAAAGAAACATAAAGTAAATACCTAGAAGGATAGTTATTTTATCGTGGATAGGATGAATCAAAAGCCGTAATCGATAGGTTGCATAGCTTTCTCGGAACAATGCAATAGGTTGCTAGGATAGCGGAGTTGCAGAAAGGACGTCTACTAACATTTTAACATTCACCGTGTACTGGACTTTAGGCACTTTCTTGTCCTTTAAAATCGAAGGAGAGCTTTTATCATACGGAAAAAAATCGAAGGGTTATAGCTTCTACATTAGTGACGGTGAACTGAGAAGTGGACACCCCATTTTTTTATATTCTATAATGCATTCAAATTCTAGGAATCAATTGGGCGCATATCGGAATATTCCCTCACTATTCTTGTTTTAGCCCATCTATCAGGCGTTTGAATACCAAAATATTGAAGATACTTATTGGTTTCATTTAAGAGTTTCGATATAATGATGACACAGATATTTACAGCAACTGGAGGTGGAAGTAATAATGGGATGGGTATATTGGCCGGAGCTATTATTGTTAGTTGCAGGCGTAATATTAGTTCTTTTTGGTATTTATTATTGTATTCGCAAATTAATAAGTATTCCTCGCAGAGTGAAACGATTAGAGGATGTTGTTTATAAGAGTGAGAAGCAACAGTAACCTGTCATTATGGCAGGTTATTTTTTTACATCAAAATTAAATAGTTATGAATTTAGTAGGAATAGTTATTTTAGCAGGGATCTCCTGATAAAGATCGAACTATGTTCAAGGAGACAACATGCATCTTACCTTATGGGGCTTATGGTGCGTTTTATAATTCAATGAACAAAGGATAGATGTCAGATTGACAAGGAGAGGTGCCGAATGGCCGTACACGTAATCATAGGTGACTTATTGAATGCGAAGGAATCTATTATTGGACATCAGGTAAACTGCCAAGGGGTAATGGGTTCAGGCATAGCGAAGGTGCTGCGGGAAAGATACAATACATTGTATCCAAGCTACAAGCAGTATTGTGATCAACATCAAAGTCCGGATAAGCTGCTTGGCAAGTGTCATATCGTCAAGGAAGGTTCCACACATATAGCGAATCTGTTCGGTCAACTGGACTATGGCAGACAAAAGGGTAGAGTGTACACGAACTATGAGGCGCTCCGAACCTCCCTAACTACGTTAAGAGAATATGCCGTACAGAACCATCTATCTGTTGCTTTGCCATATGGTATCGGCTGTGGGTTAGCGAATGGAGATTGGAATGTTGCAAGTGAAATCCTTGAAGAGGTATTTGCCGATTATGATGTTATACTGTACAAGCTAGAAGGATAAGCTCGATCATAATCATTCTATAAAATAAAGATAGCGGACCGCATAGGGGGCGGCATTTATAGATTACAATTCAATGTCGGTGCTGATCGACAGGTGCTGAAAGGATTGCGGCTCATTCAGCTCAGGCAGGTGAATAAGGAAGATCACTTCAACTTTGTATCTGCCTTTCGGTAACGGCTTGCCTTCATTATCTTGGAAATTCCATCGCTCCAGAAAGATAATCTTTTCATCTCGTTTCAATGTCCGTTCAACTACTTCTGCGGTAAATAACTTATTTAGCGACCAACGATAAACTTCCTTGCCATCTTCATTCGTGACGATGAAGTCATACGGTTGCGAGCCGTAAGAAATGACCAGATCTGCTCCAGAAACATTTTGTATTCCGAAATGCAATGTTACGTAGTCGTTATGCTGCTCTGTTGAAAGAAATGTTGTGATCATATGACACGTCTCCTTCTCCGTTTGAACTAATGGATATCTCTGTATCTTTGTTAGATACAAAAAAATCAACCTCATCCCTCATACGCGATACTGCTGCAAAATGTTCCAATTCTACATAAGCGCGTTACACCTTAAGAAGGTGGTTCTTCTATTCTTCTCGGTTCCGCAACGATAGCGTTACCCTATGCGATATGCGGCAAAGCCGCTGCACCTGGCTTCGGTACAACGGCAGGAAATCAGTTATCAAGTTATTGTCCGGCCGTTTATTCCTTTTGCATAATCTTTACTATATACAATTCTACCAATGTTATATCCAATATGTATCATAGAATAACTTTACGATCAAGTTTGTAGCATGCAAACCACAATCCAGCCCCATATTTATGCTTCGTGAAGCCCTGTCCCCATTAATGCCCAGAATAGCAAGGCATGACGCAGGAAGCCTTTTTTCATTTTAAGATCAAATATTGAAATCTGGATGATTCCGTCCCGGCACCCGCTGCCGTCTGTTCTTGCTCCTGCATCCAACCCTCTTAATGGTAAGATGAGAATTTCCTACGAGCCTTGTTGAAAAAAGTGCCTAGGCACTTCCCATTTTGTTGAAAAGATGCAATGGGTGAACATGAAAATGCGGCATGTGTTGAGATTTTTTCAACAGTTGCTGATCGTACAAGCACATTTTCCTTAATATGGTTGGTATAATATATAAAATATGGAGAGGGGCTGGAGGGATTGAGTACGGGGGGATTTGTCCTTATGGTCATTTCGACAATCGTATCGTATACACTGGGAATATGCGTGTTGAATAAATTTCATGGACGAAAAAAATAACGGGGAAATTTTGATACGCATACTAAAAAGAGCCATAGGATGTTTTTCCTACGACTCTCACAATTATTTTATCGAATACTCATTTACTTCAAACGTTAGTATTTTATCGAAAATCACATAGTCTTTGCGGCTGCTGAACGGCCCCTTGTTATTGTTATGCTTATTTATGGCGTAGGACGTTGTACCTGAACCGGCTTGTTTATTTTCATACCAGTTGATAAAGTCGTTTACTTCTCCCATGCTTAAGTCAAACTCTTTTTCCAACCCCGTTGTCATGGTAACGACTAGAATGGCTCTCTCGCCTTGTACGGGTTCCGGTTCTGGTTTAGGTTCGGGCTTAGGTTCTGGTTTGGGTTCCGGCTCCGGTGTTTTCGGATCAAACGGTTGTAATGTGCTGCCGTCAGGCAAATCCAGAGCAACGACATATAAGTAGTCTGTCGTGTTGTTCACGATTTCAACGGAATGTTCTTTTGACGCCAAAATCGGACTTTCGTACATGATTCTCCAAGTGCTGTCATCATTCCCGATTAGCGAGAAATTTCCTGTTTTTACTCCGTCAATATAAACATCAATATCCTTCGAGCCATTGCTCCAATAATAGGAAATGAATCGGAATTGTTCTCCGACAAAATTAAATTTCATCTTCAAGCCGCTTGTGTACCTTACGTTTTTAGTACAGCTCGACACCTCGCAGACTTTCCATTGTCCCTCGTACGATATGTTGAACTCATTATAAGGGTATCTTTTCCAACCGCTCTCAGCATCTTTGGACTCTTGCCCAGTACTTGAAGCAAATGCATGAAATGAAAATGATAATACAAGAAAGATTAATAATACAACAGGCAGTAAGTATTTTTTCATGAAATTAAGTCCCCTTAAATGCGTAATATATGAACATATTATCGGGTCAAAAAGGGATTGTCTTAACATAAACTCCCATAAAATGATAGAAATAGAATATAACTGAAAAAATTATGCATTTGGTGCTTGAAGAATCGTACTCTTTAGAAGAGTTTCAACATCAAGATCGTCTTGAATAATTTGGTAATTAGATTTATAGTAAGTATGATGTCAACATACTAACCGGTCAGTATGTTGAGCGAAGGGAGGATATGCAATGAATTTCGATTATTCCGAGAAGGTTGAATCTATGCGGAAAACGTTGCTGGAATTCATGAATGATGTGGTATATCCGCAAGAACGAAAGTACGAGGAGTATCTTAGTCAGGCCGGCAGCAGATGGGAGATCCCTCCGATCATGGAACAGATGAAGGAGCAGGCTAAGCGGGCTGGTCTGTGGAACCTGTTCCTGCCGGACAGCGAATACGGTGCAGGCCTCAGCAACCTAGAATATGCGCCCCTGTGCGAGATTATGGGACGTTCCCTGATTGGCCCAGAGGTATTCAATTGCTCGGCGCCGGATACGGGCAATATGGAGGTGCTTGTGCGGTATGGGACGCGGGAGCAGAAGGAGAAATGGCTTGTTCCTCTGCTTGAAGGAAATATCCGTTCATGTTTTTCGATGACGGAACCGGATGTCGCGTCCTCGGATGCAACGAACATCGAAGCGACCATTGAACGGCAAGGCGACGAATATGTCGTAACCGGACGCAAATGGTGGTCTTCCGGTGCCGGAGATCCGCGCTGCAAGGTGGCGATCGTGATGGGGAAGACGAATCCGAACGCGCCGGTCTATGAGCAGCAGTCTATGATTCTCGTGCCGATGGATGCTCCCGGTGTAAAGGTCAAGCGCATGCTGCCGGTGTTCGGCTACGATCACGCGCCGCATGGACATGCGGAAATTGAGTATGATCGCGTACGAATACCGCTGGATTCCATACTGTGGGAACCGGGCAAGGGATTTGCCATTGCACAGGGAAGGCTCGGTCCGGGACGCATCCATCATTGCATGCGCTTAATAGGGGCAGCAGAGCGGGCACTCGAAGTGTTGTGCAAGCGCGTACGGCAGCGTACTGCATTCGGCAAGACGCTAGACCGTCAGGGCGTCGTGCAGGATTGGATTGCCACCTCGCGTATTGAGATCGAGCAGGCGCGCCTGTTGACGCTAAAGGCGGCTTACATGATGGACACGGTCGGAAATAAAGCGGCAAAAGCGGAAATTGCCATGATTAAAGCGGTCGCTCCCAATATGGCGCTGCAGGTCATTGACCGGGCCATTCAAGCGCTTGGGGCCGCAGGTGTCTGCGAAGACTTCCCGCTTGCCTCGCATTGGGCCAATGCAAGAACACTGCGCTTGGCGGACGGGCCGGATGAAGTACACAAGGCGGCCATCGCCAAAATGGAACTTCGCAAATACGAAGAGATGAAAGCGATTACGATGTAAAAAGGGTAGAGAAGATTAGATAGTACGGAACGAGACTTTAGCCTTTTCATGAATGGGGGATGGAAGGTGAACGTCAAGCAATTATTTGACTTAACGGGTAAAACGGCTGTTGTAACTGGCGGCGGGCGAGGGCTCGGAGAGCAGATTGCTCAAGGCTTGGCAGAAGCGGGGGCGAATCTCGTTCTCTGCTCGCGCAGGGTCGACGCATGTCTGGAGACGGCGGCCCGAATCCATCGGGATACGGGCTCATTATGCCATGCGATGGCTTGTGACGTCAGAAATCCGGACGACGTGCGGCGTGTGGTGGAACAGACAGCGGAAAAGTTCGGTCGCCTCGATATTTTGGTGAACAATAGCGGGGCCTCCTGGGGCGCGCCAGCTGTCGATATGCCGCTTGAAGCTTGGAATAAGGTAATGGACATCAATGCGACGGGTACGTTTTTGATGTCACAGGCGGCAGGGAAGATCATGATTGAGCAGCACGGCGGAAAAATCATTAACATCGCTTCCGTGGCAGGTCTGGGCGGTTCGGATCCGGCATGGCTGGATGCTATCGGCTACAGCGCGAGCAAGGGCGCGGTCATTGCATTCACGAAGGATCTCGCGGTCAAATGGGGCCAGCACAACATTAATGTCAATGCGATCGCGCCGGGATTTTTTCCGACCAAGATGACCCGCGACGTTCTTCTACATGGAGGCGAACAGATAGTAAGCCTTACCCCGTTGGGACGGTACGGATCTGATCGCGATCTGAAGGGGAGCGTCGTATTTTTGGCATCCGAAGCTTCCGATTACATTACCGGTGCGGTGCTGACTGTGGATGGGGGCATGACAGCCATGTAACTGTCCCTGAATCACGATCCATGGCATTGCCTCGTCCTCTTATCCAGTAAAGCTATCTTGAAAGAATGAAGGAGGTCTGCATACCATGACATCCAGGCAAGAGGCGTTACCGCAGGATACGATTCCCGTTCGCAAGGGCGAGGAGTTGAACGTTGCTGCGCTAGAAGAGCATTTACGAAATCATCTCGATATTCCGGAAGCCCCATTGGAAGTAGAGCAGTTCGGGGCGGGGCATTCCAATTTAACATACGCGATACGCAGCGGGGATTGGCAGGCAGTAGTGCGCCGTCCTCCACTGGGGCCGGTCGCTCCTAAAGCACACGATATGCAGCGCGAATATACGATTCTCTCAAGGCTGCATCCGTTTTTTTCGCTTGCGCCTCGTCCTTATTTATATTGCGGGGATCTCTCAATCATCGGCAGTCCTTTCTTCGTAATGGAGCGTCGGAACGGACTCGTGTTGGATCGAAGCTTTCCTTCGGATGTGGAATATACGCCGCAGCTGGGCAGGGATATTTCCGAAACGATGGTCGCGACTTTGGCTCGGCTGCATGAAGTTCCTTACCGTGAAACGAATCTAAGGGCGATTAGCCAGCCTGACGGCTTTATGCGTCGGCAAGTGCATGGCTGGATAGAACGTTATGAACGCGCCAAAACGGATGAGATTCAGGGGGAAGAGAAACTCAAAAAATGGCTGGCCGATTTCCTGCCGAATTCGCAGACACCGACCGTCATCCATTATGATTATAAGCTGAACAATATCATGTTCGCAGGCGACAATCTTACAGAGATAGTCGGCGTGTTCGACTGGGAGATGGCTACGGTGGGCGATCCAATGGCGGATGTTGGAGCAGCGCTCAGTTACTGGTTCGAACCGAATGATCCGCCAGAGCTGCTGCACGGCTTGGGGCATGTCCCGCTTACGGTTCGCCCGGGCTTCATGTCGCGTGCCGATTTCCTAGAGGCTTATGCGTCAAAAAGCGGTCGAGATGTATCGGAGGCCCATTACTACTTGACTTTTGCTTACTTTAAGCTGGCGGTTATCTGTCAGCAAATTTACTACCGTTGGAAAAAGGGTCAGACGAGCGATGAGCGCTTCGGCCGTTTTAATGATACCGTGCAGACGCTGATTGCACACGCCTGGCAGCAAGCCGAACGGGGCGAGCTGTAAATTAGATCACGATTATTGCGCAAGATAGAGTTGCGATTCATCACATTAGGGAGGTTCTTTGAGATATGGGCAATGAGCATTTACTTGTACAAAAAGTAGGGCATGTTCTGTCGTTGAAGCTGAATCGTCCAGAAAAGCTGAATGCGTTCAGTCCTTCCATGATTCGGGGGATAATCGAGTCGCTGGAGGAGGCGAAGAGAAACGCAGACATTCGAGTTATTTGCTTGTCGGGAGCGGGACGCGCCTTCAGTGCAGGCGGGGACGTGACGACAATGAGCGGCGCAAAGCCGAATAATGTTTACGATCACATTGGGATGTTTAATGAACTGGTACATTCCATTAAAGAAATAGAGAAGCCCGTCATCGCGGTCGTGCATGGATTCGCGGCAGGGGCAGGCTTCAATCTCGCGTTAGCTTGCGATTTGATTGTTGCAGCCAATGATGCCAATTTTGCGATGAGCTTTGCCCAAGTTGGTCTCATCTCCGATGGAGGAGGATTGTTCTTCTTGCCGCGCCTCATTGGCATACATCGAGCCAAGGAATTGCTATTCAACGCCGAGCCGATCGATGCGGAATATGCCCACCGCTTGGGTATCGTGAATAAGCTGTATCCTTTGGAACAATTGGAATCCGGTGCGCTGGAATACGCTTCGCGCTTGGCGAAGGGCCCCATTAAGGCGTATGGGATGCTTAAGAAAATCGCCGACCGGTCGCTGACTTCCTCGTTGGATGATATTTTGGAACGGGAAAGGGTTACACAAGCCATGATGGTCACGACCGAGGATCACCAGGAAGGTGTTCGGGCGTTCATCGAGAAGAGACAGCCTTCATTCAACGGTTTGTAGCACTTGTCGTTTTATTCGTTCTGAATGACAAAATGGTTAGCAATGAGGAGGCGATTTTTGATGACGCAATCCCATTATGCGCACTGGCCCGCGCGAATGCCTGTTTCCATTTCAGTTCCGGACACAACGCTTACTGACAACCTGGAGGTTTCTGCCCGCCGTTATCCGGAAAAGACGGCAATCATTTATTATAACAACTCTATTTCCTATCGAACCTTATGGAAAGAGGTCAATTTGATGGCCGCCTATTTGCTCCATCTCGGCGTAGAGCAAGGCGATCGCGTGCTGTTATATATGCAGAACAGTCCCCAATATATTATCTCCTATTACGCAATCATGCGATCCGGCGCTATCGTTGTACCCATCAATCCTATGAATCTCACCGAAGAGCTTGCTTATCTTATTGAAGACAGCGTCGCAAGAGTCGGCTTTGTCAGCCAAGAGCTGTATTCGCGTATCGAACCGTTGTTATCAGATCGTTGCCTCGAGCGCATCATTGTTGCTACCTATTCGGATTATTGCAGCAATGTAGGCGAAGAAGTGCCTGACATCGTCAGGGCACCTCGTCTTGAATCGATATCCCCTCAAGCTGTGTCCTGGACGGAAGCCATGAAAGTAGCGGCTGTACATCGGGTCTCCTTTCCGAAGACAGAGGGGAGTGATCTGGCGGTTCTTCCCTATACTTCAGGCACGACCGGCAAGCCAAAGGGCTGCATGCACACTCATAAATCCGTACAAGCAAACGTGATTTCATCAGCTTACTGGGGAGGATTGACGCCGGAGTCGAAAGGGTTGGCGACACTACCCTTCTTCCATGTAATCGGAATGATCCACGGCATGCACGTTCCCATTTTTGTCGGTGCAGCCATGGTCATCATGACGCGTTGGGATCGCAACACGGCCGCCCTATTGATGGAACGCCACAAATGTACGTATTGGACAGGAATCAGCACGATGATTATTGACTTTTTAGCCAACCCCGAGCTTTCTCAGTACGATTTGCGTTCGCTCATGCTGATTAACGGTGGTGGAACCGGGCTGCCGGAGGTCGTGGGCGAGAAGCTCTATCAAGCTACGGGCCTGCGATTTGTAGAAGGGTATGGATTATCCGAAACGATGGCGCAGACGCACTGCAATCCGCTTGATCGTCCGAAGCTGCAATGTCTTGGCATTCCAGCCTTCGGCGTAGATTCCCGAGTCATTGACCCTATGACACTCGAAGTAAAAGGACCGGGGGAAGAAGGAGAAATTATTATAGACGGACCGCAGTTATTTAAAGGCTACTGGAACGATTCAGAAGCTACGCGGGACGCTTTTGTAAAGGTGGAAGGCAAATCGTTCTTCCGCACGGGGGACATTGGGCGTTACGACGAGGATGGGTACTTCTTCATCGTAGATCGAATGAAACGCATGATTAACGCCTCGGGATTCAAGGTATGGCCGACGGAAGTGGAATCAATTCTATATCGGCATCCGGCGATTCAAGAGGTATGCGTCATCGGTATTCCGGACGAGCGCAAGGGAGAGGAAATCAAGGCTTACATCGTCCTGCGTGAAGGGGATCGCGGCAAGGTGTCGGAAGGCGATATTATACGCTGGGCGCAGGAGCATATGGCAGCTTATAAATATCCGCGCGTTGTCGAATTTGTTGCTTCGCTTCCGGTTACCGGCAGCGGCAAAATTTTGTGGCGCAAATTACAGGAGGAGGCATGGAAGAAAGCTGGGGAAAAATCGAGCTCCAGATAGAAAGTACAGTATCGACGATTTGAAATTTGAATATCCATTTGTTCCCTTTACATGTCTCTATTGTTCAAGCTAACATAGAAACATATTATTCGACATGAGGGGAGAATCACGCTTGGAGCAGTCCATGAAGGATAAAATCATCAGGCACAGTATTGCGCTGTTCGAATCGAAAGGGTTCAGCGAAACCTCGATTCAAGATATTGTCGATACGCTCGGCGCGACAAAGGGCACCTTCTATTATTATTTTACGAGCAAAGAGCAGCTATTGACGCATATTCATCTGCAATATATTGACTATCTTCTAGCGGAACAGCGAACCATTTTTGATCAACCGGATAAATCCTGTCAGGAAAAGCTGGCTGGCATCATCAACATGATGATTCGGGAAATCGCGGAAAAGGGCGCCAGCGCACGGATATTTTTTCGTGAACTTATTCATATATCGGGCGATGATCTGGATGTAATCAAGGGGAAGCGGGATCAGTTCCGGTTCAATTTTCAGTCCGTTATCGAGCAGGGAATGGAGAACGGAGAATTTCGCAATGATATCCCGGCCGATATGATGACATTCGGCATCCTTGGTGCCTGCAATTGGTGCTATACCTGGTTCAATCCGGATGGCGCTATATCCGATGTCGAGGTTGCTTCGATCTATACGAAGATGTTTTTGAACGGCATGAATAAGCAATAGCGGCCATTTGGAGCAGCATGCACTTATTCTAATGGTATGCGTCTGTACATGCCAAGAGAGTGCGGAGCCGTATAGTCGAATCCATACTGCTTGTACAACTGATCTGCGGGTACGTCTGCCAGCAGACTGACATAGGCGCCTTTGGCGGCATGCTGATCCAAGTAGGATGTAATTTCATTCATGATAACCTTGCCTAAGCCCCGTCCTTGGTACGCAGGCTCGACAGCAATGTCGACGACTTGGTAGAAGCAGCCGCCGTCACCGATAATTCTTCCCATGCCGATCAATTCGCCTTCTTGTCGCAGCGATACCGCAAAGATGGAATTGTGCAATCCTGTACGAGCACCGTCAAGCGACTTGGGACTTAAACCGGCACGCATTCTTAATTGACAATACTCTTCAGGCTGTGGAGCTTCGTGAATCACGGCAACTTCATTGCTTTCTTTGTCCATCATAGAGACCTCCGATTCGAATTATCTCTGACAAGGAGCAGACCAAGCAATCCGTGGTCTGCTTTTTGTATGTGCAAGACATGCCTCGCGTAATCGTGAGTATCGTACACCCAACTATTTTATATAGGTTCTACTTAAAATCGTTCATTTCCTCTTTTCCCGCTGGAACTTTAGTAGATGATGATCCAGCTCTTGGCTTATGAGAATTACCTTCTCGTCGGTAAGACTTTTTCTCTCAATTGCTGCTTCAAGCAGTTGCTTCCGAATTTGCTCGATTTTGTCCTTCAAATGCTTTTTTTTCTGGTCATCAGAATTGGACTGGGCGATAGCCATTCACCCTCTCTACCTTGAAAAATGTTTTGGCTCCTTTTGGCTCCTATAATGGAAAATATACCACATCATATATTTTTGAACCTGAAAAATTGCTGAATGTGTTCCATTGACATGATTCATGGGATTGTCGTATTGAGGACATTTTATCCAAGAAATTCGAAGTTTGGGGAGCTAATATGTTGTTTATCGGAGTTCCGTTAGCGTTTATGAAGGTTTTTCTATAAAATGGGTAAAAAGTACAAATGCCAATTTGCATAGCGGGATAGCGAATTTGAGCAAAAATGAATCATTGGCGGAACCGAATTATGGATAAAAGAAATGTTAGGCTCATAGTGAGCGCACGCTTCTGTCACCATCTCGTGTCAGATATTGAACAATGATAGGAATAGACCGTTTCTGGTAGGGAAACGGTCTATTTTACTTTCTACTCGGTTTTGAATTTCGAGGAAGCCTCTCTTAGCTGCTTGGTTAATGCATCGATCTCTTCAATCATGGAGGCCAACTGTTGAACCATAGCTGATTGTACTTGAATCGTGGAGGTTACCTGCTCAACAGAAGCAGACACTTCTTCGCCAGAAGCGGACAAGTTCTGAGCCAGCTCCATCACGTCCTCTTTGCCTCGCTTCATGTTGTCCATTTCGTAGGCCATGCCCTTGATTTGCTCTGTAATGTCAACAACATTGTTCAAAATGGCTTCAAACGCCAGCTTCGTATCATCAACATATTGATTTTGCTTGGCAGACACATCTTGAAGGCTTCTTACTGATCCATTTGCCTCCTGCGCTAAGCTAAGGTTATCTGTGATGATTTCCTCGATCTCGCTAGACTGCTTCGCACATAGCTCAGCCAATTGTCTTACTTCGGAAGCGACAACGGCGAATCCTTTGCCATGCTCCCCAGCTCGTGCAGCTTCTATTGATGCGTTAAGGGCGAGCAAGTTCGTTTGCTTTGCAATCTTGCCAATGGTTTCCGTAATGGAGGCAATCCGCAAGGAGCTTTCCTCCAGCTTGGCCGTGATGGCTGCGATTGAAGCAACTTCCTGTTCACTGTCACTATGAGTATGGATCAACTGATTCACGACTTCATTTCCACTATGGAAGACTTCAATAATGGAATCCGTCCGCTCCTTCACAGCGGATGACAATTGATTGACAACTGCTATCTTATCCCCGAGATCGCCGAACTTATTTACGATTTGCTCGGTATCGAGCGCTTGGGACTCTATCGCTTTGGCGATTTCCATGGTCGTAATCGATGTTTCCTGAATGGATATCGTCGTTTGCTTGGAGGCGGTGTCCAATTCATTTGTGCTTGTGTTCAAGTGCTCGATGGAGTGATTCATTTGGGAAATCAAGCTCTTATTTTGTTCGACCATGACGGTGAAGCTATCCGCTAGCACCTTGAATTCGCTCTTGTAGTTGCCCGTTGCGGCAACGGTAAGATCGCCGGACGCCAATGTTTTGAACAAGCCGGTTAGTCTTGCGATTGGCTGCGTAATCGTGCGCGAGATGAAGATACCTACCGTTAAAGATATTAATAGGGCAACAAGCGTAATGATCGATATTTTAGCGAATAGATCATCAAGAGGTTTCTGAATGTTCTCATAGCTGTCTTGTACCACAACTGTCCAATCTGCTTTCGGAATTTTTGAATAGCGGATAAAGTATTCCGGATCCTCAATACCTCCTCGGGATATTTGCCCCTTAACCGGAGTCTGAACGACTGCATTAAACTTGTCGGATTCTACCATCTGGCCGATTGCCGAGTTGTTGTTTGAGTGGAAGACGGTTCGGCCTTCGCGATCCAAGATCAAGGTGCTTCCTTGCCCGCTGCCATCCACATGCTTCAGTTGATCTACAAAAAACGAGGTGTTGACGGTCATAATAAACACACCTTCAACATTCGCGCTGTCCCCCAGAATAGGTTGTGCGAACACAACTACCTGACTGCCGGTACTTTTGGATACAATCGACTCGCTGATGAACGATTGACCTTTCATTGCCGCTTGGAAATAAGCTCGATCCGTGCGGCTGCTTCCAATGTTGTCTCGGTTGGAACTCGCGATGATGATGCCGTTCTTATCGATGAGACTGCCCGAGCTCATTTTGAGACTTTCAGCCATCAACTTATTCGCCTTCGTGAAAAGCGGATTGCGTTCAGAGAAAAAATCGGCGTCCTTTAATGAATGCTCCGCCCGAAGCTGCAGCAAGGAGAGGTACGTCTGATTAATAGACGCCAAGTAAATGGACTGCTCCTCCAATTGCACGGACGACCATAAACCTTCACCGATGCGGTTGGCATTCAAAATCATGTTGTTCTTGCTTTCTTCCAAAAGCATGTCAGATCCGTACCAGTACAGTATGGAACTCGTTCCGATCAACATGCATACCGCCAAGGTGCTGATTAACAACGGAAGCTTTACTTGCAGTGACATATTCCCGATGCGACTGCCCCACTTCTTACGTGTTACCATCCTTATCTCACCCCTGATGTACAAGATATGTTCCTATGACTCCTATGTAAATCCGATTTTCCATCTATGTATATACCTCCTTCCCAACTATTTGGAAATATATGATTAGAAGTCTACAAATCTATTCAACGGAAATATTTAAGTGTTTTTATATAGGTAAATTACGGTAAGTGGGCACGTGGAACATTCGTATCATGAAGAAATGAAAAGAAAGGGGCTGTCTCATAAGTAGTTTTTTACGATCTGTGAGATGTTCTCTAAACTTAAAAAGGTCGAGTGAAGGGGGGGTATTCCCCTCTTGAACTCGACCTTTTCTTTCTATTCGGTTTTGAATTTCGAGGAAGCCTCTCTTAGCTGCTTGGTCAATGCGTCGATCTCTTCAATCATGGAGGCGAGCTGTTGAACCATAGCCGATTGTACTTGAATCGTGGCGGTTACCTGCTCAACAGAAGCAGACACTTCTTCACCAGAAGCGGACAAGTTCTGAGCCAGCTCCATCACGTCCTCTTTGCCTCGCTTCATGTTGTCCATTTCGTAGGCCATGCCCTTGATTTGCTCTGTAATGTCAACAACATTGTTCAAAATGGCTTCAAACGCCAGCTTCGTATCATCAACATATTGATTTTGCTTGGCAGACACATCTTGAAGGCTTCTTACTGATCCATTTGCCTCCTGCGCCAAGCTAAGGTTATCTGTGATGATTTCCTCGATCTCGCTAGACTGCTTCGCACATAGCTCAGCCAATTGTCTTACTTCGGAAGCGACAACGGCGAATCCTTTGCCATGCTCCCCAGCTCGTGCAGCTTCTATTGATGCGTTAAGGGCGAGCAAGTTCGTTTGCTTTGCAATCTTGCCAATGGTTTCCGTAATGGAGGCAATCCGCAAGGAGCTTTCCTCCAGCTTGGCCGTGATGGCTGCGATTGAAGCAACTTCCTGTTCACTGTCACTATGAGTATGGATCAACTGATTCACGACTTCATTTCCACTATGGAAGACTTCAATAATGGAATCCGTCCGATCCTTCACAGCGGATGACAATTGATTGACAACTGCTATCTTATTCCCGAGATCGCCGAACTTATTCACGATATGCTCGGTATCGAGCGCTTGGGATTCCATTGCTTTGGCGATTTCCATAGTCGTAATCGATGTTTCTTGAATGGATATCGTCGTTTGCTTAGAGGCGGCATCCAATTCGTTAGTACTTGTGTTCAAGTGCTCGATTGAACGATTCATTTGGGAAATCAAGCTCTTATTTTGTTCAACCATGACGTTGAAGCTGTCCGCCAAGTCTTTGAACTCACTTTTGTAGTTCCCTGTTGCAGCGACAGTGAGATCTCCAGACGCCAATCGTTTGAATAAGGCGGTTAATCTGCCGACTGGACGTGTAATGGAGCGGGAAATGAGCAGTCCCATTGTTAAGGACAAGAGCAGAGCACCGAGCGTGATGAGCGAGATCTTGGAAAATAGCCGATCAAGTGGGCGCTTGATGTTGACATAACTTTCTTTAGCGATAACGGTCCAATCTGCTCCTGGAATTTTAGAATAGCGAATATAATGCTCTGCATCGTCCAGCTCGCCGCGAATAATGTCTGCGTTTCCTGTAGCCTGGAGAATCGGATTCAGCTTGTCGGATTGAAAGCTCTGACCAACCGATGCTTTATCCTGTGAGTTGAACACCGTATGTCCGACCCGATCGAGGATGATCACGGTGCCGTGCTCGTTGCCGGCAGTATGCTTTAGCTGTTCTACAAAGAAAGAGGTATTTACCGTTGTAATAAATACTCCGGCAACCTTGGCATCGTCCGCAAATACAGGCTCTGCAAATACGACTACTTGATTACCGGTGCTTTTGGATAATAGCGAATCACTGATGAAGGGTTGTCCTTTCATTGCCGTTTTGAAATACTGACGATCTGAACGGCTTTGTCCAACTGCTTCCGGATTCGAGCTTGCGATGACGGTGCCATTCCTATCAATAAGCTGGTAAGCTTCATTGCCAAGGCTGGCTTTGACACTCTGTGCCAGCAGCTTATTGGCTTTATCGAACAGTGGGTTGGCATCGGAGAAAAAGCGTTCATCCGACATCGACTGCTCGGCCCGAAGTAGCAGCAATGAGCGATAGGTATTATGTATCGAGGCCAAATAAACGGATTGACGTTCTAGCTTTACAGAAGACCATAAGCCTTCGCTAATACGGTCGGCATTCATAGACATGCTGTTTTTGCTTTCCGTTAACAGCATGTCAGAACCGAACCAGTATAGCATCGAGCTTGTTCCAATCAGCATACATGCTGCTAACATGCTGATATACAGTGGAAGCTTCACCTGCAGTGACATGTTTCCAATGCGCGATGTCCACCTTTTATGAGTTGCCATGGCAGTCCACTCCTGATGTTATAGAATAAGAGATTCATTATTAAGTATAAAAATTTTTCGACCATGCGCCTCCCTCCCAGTGAACTGGAAAAAATATAATGATAAAGTCCGCAAATCTATTAAACATAAAATTGAAAGTGATTTTCTATAGGTAAATTACGGTAACAGTAGAGTGGAGCCTCCCAAATGAAATGGCTGCCTAGTCTTGTGGAAAAGAATAGGCAGCCGGAATGGAAGGGGATGAAACTGCTTTATAGATCAGTCAGCATTTGAAAGTCATATAAATAGACCCCAGAGGAGAGTTTTGGAGGGAGGTTGGAAATAGGCAGCTCCTTTAACAGAGCCCCATCTGATAATTGATACTTTTCGATTTCATGAACCTTGCTAACTGAATCATAACGAAATAGGTAATAGTTTGCTCCTTGGACATATCCCATTTCATCATTCAGATTAGATGTTCGCTGGTACTTGGAAAGGGAATGTGCCTCAGAGGCAGACTTCGTGCGCAGTGAAAATGGAAAAACTGTACCATATCCGTCAATATAATAGAGAGTTTGATCAATAATGCCAATACTGTTGGCGCTGTGGGAGAAGTAAGCATTGTCCGGTTCTTCGCCATACCGATGCAGCGTATAAGTGTGGGCAGTATGCTTGGTTTTGTCGATTTCAAGCAACTGAAGATGAATCATATTTTGATCATCTTTGGTCGTAAATACGACATACAGCTTATTCTGCAAGGAAATGATTTTTGACTGTACGATAAGTGAACCGGTATAGATGTCCAGCAGCGAAAATTTGATTGCAGACAGCTTGCCGCCTTCCGGCTTCATAACGACCAGGTTTATGCCTTGAAGGGTGGCGTGATCGGAGGTTAGGGCATAAATATTGTGCTCATCGCTGCCCTGCGCCTCTATGAATTCTTGGATATCTTCACAATGATGCTGCTGTGCATCTCCCCAGCGGATGGTGGACAAGTAATTGTCATTTGCATCGATCCCTTTATTGAACAGCGCATAATACAGCTTGCTTGCAGACAAATATCCTGACATCTGCCTGTAACCTGCATTGACCTTGCATGGTGAGGGGGTCGAGTCTATCGCACCCTTGTCATGCTGAATTTGAATCTGCTCTCTTCTTTGGATTACGATGTCATTTGTGTTCTGGAGATGGACGGGAGCATTCCACTCCAGTCCATCTCCTTTCACAGGTTGTACCGTACCATGCTTATCGATATACAACAAATTAGAGGTTCCACTGCCAATGTATTCTTTGGACAAGGATGTAGAGTAGTAAACGAATGCGACGGGAGGGGAACTCTGTTGTATAGTCGTGATGCTGCCTTGTTGTGGAGATGATTGCGTACAAGAGACGAGAAGAAAAATAATGATAAGGAGAGAGACGGCATAGACTGACATGCGAATCATAGCACGAATAGGGGTGTGAATGGTTCTCATCTTTGTCGCCTAGGATTAATAGCTTTTTAACGTGATGAACATGGATGAGTCGCGAATATCGATAGGATAGACGCCGAGACCGCCATCTTGATCGATGTCAATGTTGGCTTTTTCCTTGAAGGAACACCATACGAGCTTGGAGCAGTTTTTGTCGCCGGAGCATGAGGTGAGACGATTCGTAGCAAAATTGTAGGAGTATTTTTCGCCGATGCGGGTGTTTGCCCAATCCGCAGCTGCTGATCGTGCTGCTGAGCTGGCGTATTCTTTCTTGAGGGTCAAAATCTTAGAACCGGAGTCAACACGTTTATCAATAAGTTTCACTTTGCGCACTCCAGTGCTTGGAACGGATTCGACAATAAAGTCGGTTGTGTAGTAGATGCCGACATGGCCATGAGGAATGCCAATCGTCGAAGCGGTTTCAAAGAAGACGTCGCCTTTGCTGGAGGAAGCGAGCTGATAGGCACCGTTTCCTTTATCTCCGGAGGAGGCGATGCTCATTTGCGGCTCTACCATTTTGGTGCGGAGCTCTGTGTACATCTGATTAAGGATGGCCTCGCGCGGCTGCTTCGTAACACGGGAAGCGCTGTCAATTTCGGTCAAGAGCTGTTCCTTTGTCACATCTGGGTATACATCCAATACACGATCCAGCAATGCTCCTTCATCCTGGCCCAGTGCGCTAATCGAGGTAGGGACCGCAAGCGTCAGCAGAAGCAGGACAAACAACATTTTTTTCATTCAAATCCTCCCATCTGAAAGTGGAATACTTACCCTTCTATCTTACAACTTAAATGGGATTATTTCTATGATTTTACTGTAAATTAATATAATAGTATCGTACTTGAAATTCGTGTATTGGATTTCATTTCCTTTCTATGGCGTTTGGGTTAGCCACTGCTCGATCACATTCATAGCCTGTGGGGACCAAACCAGCTTCAAATGGTTAAGCTTCAAGGTAACATTTCCTGCTACCCGCCCAATTCCATCCGTTGCGGATGCGCTGTTCACGAATACGATGCCGTCGCTTGGTCCTGTATGTTCATTGTGCACGTTCGGAATGTCATTCACATTCCCAGAAAGAAGATAGGTTGCAATGGTGTTCGGAATTCCTGCACTTATGATCTTGTTAACTAGCGAGCCCTGCTGAATAGCGATATCAATGCCATCCCCCACCGTGAAGAATCCCTGTCCGCCGTAGTAGGTTGTATACCAATCTTGTTCAGAAACTGGCAGAGCATACGTATTGGCCCATTTTGCCAACATTTGTTTTTGACCGGGGAAGGTGTTGCCTTGAGCTGTGGTGTAAATTGATAATTCGGGATGATTTCGCCATAAGCCGTAGCACATCATTTGCGTATGTGGAGAAGGAGCATTCGCATTGCCTCCGCACTCTGGGATGATCCCAAAGTTAAAGAACCAGCCATGTCTGAAAATGAAGTCAGTTCCTTTGTTGGGGCTGCCTACTAGAATGAGCTTGCGAATGTCGCTGGCGTAGGCCGTTCCGCCGTCCTTGGTTATGGAAGACGCATACATCCGCGCTGCAAATCCCCCCTTGCTCCAGGCGACGACATCAACCTTGCTTGCGCCAGTTACGTTTTGAATGATGCGAATTGCATTATGAATCTGCTCGGCAGCGTAATAATTGTCGCCATGTTTATGACCGAATCCGATTGCGAACACTTTATAGCCCTTGCCGACTAGCTGCTGCATAAAACCTGTATTCGGGCATGATGAGGCTCCGCATGTGTTCGGGCCGAATTCGTTCGGATTCGCCCACGCTCGATCCGCATTGTCATTAGCGCCGTGGACAAGCAGAATAGGAGTAGGAATCGTATTTGTGTCATATTGCGGCCCGTAATAAAGCAAGAATCGGCTGGAATGGGGCTCCCCTTCGCCAAAGAAAGTCAATCGCTGCCCATTTTGCTTGCCACGGCCATCCGGAGGATATTGTTCTGCTGCGAACATCGGATTATTGTCTTTCCATCGCTCCACCTTCGCCCAGCCATTGGCGACATTTGTGAATGATTGCTCCATGGCCAGCGTCGATTCGCCAGCCTGGGCTTGCGAGAAGGGGATAAGCAGCGTGCACATGAGAAGCACGACGAGGATCACCTTGAGCTTCTTGCCATGCATAGAACGGGACATATATCATCCTTCCTTTCCTGGACTGCTTCGAGGCAGTCATGCATTCGTTATCGGGAGTTGGCTGTTGGAACTCCTTTATTTTTTAGTATAAAGAAAGCGGTTACAATTTGGTTGCTGAATAGCCAAGGAGAGGGCTCCTTGAATTTCCTAAGCATACGATCACATAATAAAGGATGGAAAGGGGGAGCTTGATATCCGTTACTTATACGAGTTTATACAGCACCAAGACGATTTGCCCATCAAGTTATTCGTAAACAGTGTGAAGCATATCCATTTCCATTGGCATAAAGAGATTGAAATCATTTATGTTCTTCAAGGCTCAGTGGTCATGTATATGGATCAACGCCAATATAGGCTTCATCAGGATGACATTATCGTCGTCAATAGCATGTCCGTGCATAAGATTGAACGCACGAGCGAGGATAATGTGCTGCTAACGCTGCAATTCGGTCCGGAGTGGCTCGATGCGAATGCATTTATCCACTGCAATTCCAGCACGCAGACAGAGGAAAATCGCAGCAGCTATGATGCTATCCGCCACAATCTGGCTAAGATGGTCTATGAGATCAACAAGAAGGCCAGCGGCTTCCGCAGCTATACCCTTGGGTCTTTGCAGATGCTGTGCGGCTATTTGCTTCGCTATTTCTTTTCAGGCTCCAACGAGGCTGCCGAGGAAGATACGAAGTCATATGATTATAAGCGGCTCAATCGGGTACTTCAATATGTCGACCAGCATTATAAAGAGAAGCTTACGCTCCAAACAATGGCGGATCAGGAGCATCTAAGCCTGCATTATTTTTCGCATTTTTTCAGTGACAAGATCGGCATTCCCTTTCAAAAATATTTGACGCTTGTCCGTCTTGAGAAAGCACAGGCCGAGCTGGCTACTACGACCAAAAGCATCACGGAGATTGCACTTGACTGCGGTTTTGCCAATGTGAAGCTCTTTAACAAATATTTTAAGGAAAAATACAATCGTACACCAAGTGCGTATCGTGAAACGTTTGCTTCGATTGACCAACCGGATCCGGATCGGAAACCGCTGACCTATGAGGAGTCTTCCAGCGGAGATTATTATGAAACTGATACGATTCAGGCGATGGCTTCACTGTATCGTTACCTTTATATCCATACGGATGAGGGAACCGAATTCATGCCCACTTTCCCGGTGGCGGGTGCTTTATCAGCCGTTGCTTCAACGACGGTGAACGTAATGGTTCAAGCGAATGAGCAGGGTAAGCCTTTGGATAAGCACTGGAACGTCGTCACAACGGCAGGGCGGGCGGTCGAGGGATTAAGAGAAGACTGGCAATGTCACTTCAGCGGCATGCAGCGCCGATTTCCATTTCAATATATTCGCTTCCATGGCATCTTTAATGATGAAATGATGGTGTACAGCGAGGCGGCTGATGGAACACCGATCTACAATTGGTCCTACGTGGACAAGCTGTACGACTATTTGCTGCAGGTAGGCATCAGGCCGTTTGTCGAGCTTGGGTTCATGCCGAGCCTCTTAAGAAGGTCGAATGAAACGGTCTTCTGGTGGAAAGGAAGCATTTCCCCGCCCAAAGAGCAGACCAAGTGGGATGCTCTTGTCCAGGCCTTTGTCCGTCACTGTTTGAACCGCTATGGCTGGGCTGAGGTGAGCCGCTGGTACTTTGAAGTTTGGAACGAGCCGGATCTGTCCGGCGTCTGCTGGGCAGGGACGAAGGAGGAATACTTTGCGTTCTATGCATCAACAGTGCAGGCGATTAAATCCGTCTCTCCGGAACTCAAGGTCGGCGGCCCTGCCCTTGGCTACGGATCTTTATGGAATGACACATGGGCGGAGGAGTTTTTGACATATTGCAGTGATCATCAGGTGCCGCTCGATTTCTTCTCTTTCCATGTATATTCGGAGTACCCCTTCCTGAAAGAAGAGGCCGATTCCCTGACAACGATTATGCCTCCATCCTTTTTTAGGGAGAGTATTGAACGGATGAAGGCCAAGCTCTCGGCAACGCCTTATCGCGATGTGGAGCTGTTCATGACCGAGTGGAATTTCTCGCTGTATGACCGCAATTTGATCCATGATACGATGTTTATGGCTCCGTTTGTCATCTATCATGCGCTCACGACACTTGGATCTATGAAGGGACTTGCCTTTTGGTGCTTTACCGATATTTTTGAAGAAAGCATCGTTCCGCCATCCCATTTCTATGGAGGATTCGGGCTCATCAATCGGGACGGACTGAAGAAGCCAAGCTACTATGCTTTCCAACTGCTGCACAAGCTAGGGGATCAGGTCATTGCCTGCGGGGATGGCTACTTCGCGACAAGATGCTGTGATGGCAGCTTGCAGCTTCTCCTGTATCATTACGTACATGTCGATCAACTCTTTGCAAGCGGAGATTGGACGGAACTGTCCGATATGAATCGATATGCCGTATTTGAGGAGAAGGGGAATAAGGGATTTCATATCCATCTAAAAGGGCTTGCCGGCAGTTATAAAATGACAAGCTATCTGCTGACTCGTGAGCTTGGCTCTGTGTTCGATGAATGGATTCGCATGGGAGCCCCAGAATTTCTAACCGAGGAGGAGCTTCGTTATTTGGAGGCCAGAAGCGGACCTACGATAAAGACTCAGATGATTCATGATGTGCTGACCTGGCAGCAAGAAGTGACCCTTCCGCCTCACGGCGTGCAGCTGTTTACATTTGAAAGGCAATATTAATCGCTTTCTTGTCAGCAGGTGACTTTCCTGTCTTGTAGACGGGCTTTTTGAAAAGTATCATGCACCCCTCGTTGGAGGGGTGTTTTTTGTTGTGTAAACGGATTCCATCCTACATATACTAAACCGGCTTATGGAAGTAGAACAAGAAACAGCCCTAATTGCGGCAAAGAAGAACGAGAAAGCGCTATCAAACAATTCTATACTTAAGACATGACATAATCAATAAATCAATATGCTGCGAAGGGGGAATACACATGGACCGTCTCATGAAATGGATGAACGAAAAATTTGCGCCACGTTTGGAGGCGTTTACAAACAATGTATGGGTATCTTCCATCCAGGAAGCCATTATGGTTACCCTACCTATGATTTTTATTGGATCGTTTGTTACCTTGATCTCGATACTGAAAGACTTCATTCCAGGGATGCCGGACATAACGCCTATAACTACATTCAGCTTCGGCCTGCTGGGGATCTTTATCGCTTTCCTTACGCCCTACACGGTTATGCAGAAGAAAGGGCGCGACAAAATCAAGCTTATTGCCGGTGCGACAGGCATTTCCTTGTTCCTGATGCTGCTTAAGCCCGTCATGAACGAAGACGGATCAATTCAGTTTATGTTGGAACGTTTCGGGCCTTCTGGAATGATTACCGCGCTGCTTGTCGGAGTTGCGGTGGCCGTAGTACTTAATGTATTCAACAATTTCTCATTTTTCAAAGAGGATTCGTCTTTGCCGGAGTTCATCATGGAATGGTTTGATTTCCTTGTTCCGATTGCGATTATTCTTACGCTGGGTTGGGTGCTCGTCTATCAGCTAAACTTCGATATCTTTAATTTGATTGTAAGCGCATTCGAGCCAGTTAACGCGTTAGGCCAAACGCTATGGGGCTTCCTGCTCTTTAACATGATTGGCGTCGCGCTGTACTCCTTCGGGGTCAGTCCGTGGGTGATCATTCCAATCTTCTACGCAATCTGGATTCCAGCCATTGAGCAGAACGCAGCCCTGGTGGCGCAAGGACTTGAACCGGTCAACATTAATACGTTTGAGACGTTCTTCTCCGGTTGGATAGGAGTCGGCGGACTTGGTGCGACCCTGCCGCTTATCATCTTGTTCCTAT
The DNA here is from genome assembly GCF_050474385.1 of Paenibacillus sp. B1-35. Lineage (NCBI taxonomy): Bacteria > Bacillati > Bacillota > Bacilli > Caryophanales > Paenibacillaceae > Paenibacillus > Paenibacillus sp. B1-35. The sequence goes on along the minus strand of NZ_JBCHVJ010000001.1, from coordinate 1,545,464 downwards.
TTGCGAAGTCGCAGAAACTGAAATCGATTGGCAGGGCGACGCTCGTTCCATCTTTATTTAACATCAACGAGCCTGTAATCTACGGAGCACCGATCGCCTTCAACCCGATTCTGATGATTCCAATGTGGATCAACGGTATCATTACACCAATTATCGTATACTTTGCGCTCGACCTGGGATTCGCTCAGATTCCAAGCAAGGTGTTCCAACTGTGGTATACGCCGATTGGAATTTCCACATACCTCATGTCCGGTTTCAATGGGGTTATCCTGCTGGCAGTCGTGCTGGCCATCATCTTTGCTGTATGGTATCCGTTCTACAAGATTTATGATGCGCAAGAGCTGAAGAAGGAGCAGGAAGAAGCGAAACAGCAATAAAACGTAGAAAGTGGGGATATATTATGAATCAAAAGATAAACGATTGGATGAAGGAATTAACGCTTGAAGAGAAGGCATCGCTATGTGCAGGACTGAATATGTGGATGACGAAGGGGATTGACCGCCTGAACATCCCGCCGATCCATATGTATGACGGTACGAATGGCATCCGCAAAACGAATAGCGATGAAGAGATGGGGATTGCTACGACAGGAAATATTCCAGCCACATGTTATCCCACCGGCTCTGCGATCGGTTCCTCTTGGAATACGGAGTTATTGCACGAGGTTGGTGTAGCGCTTGGCGTTGAAGGGAAGGAAATGGGCGTGGAGCTTTTGCTTGGGCCTGGCATCAATATGAAGCGCACGCCGCTAGGCGGCCGCAACTTCGAATATTATTCCGAAGACCCTTGTCTGTCCGGTGAGCTCGGCGCAGCCTTCGTGAATGGACTTCAAAGTCAAGGCGTAGGCGCTTCCGTGAAGCACTTTGCCTGCAATAACCAGGAGTTCGAGAAGATGGTGACCAGTTCGGAAGTTGATGAACGTACCCTGCGCGAGATTTACTTGAGTGCATTCGAGCGCATTATTAAGAAAGCCGATCCATGGACAGTTATGTGTTCCTACAATCTGCTTAACGGCTCCTATACGAGTGAGAACGAGCATCTGCTGGATGACATTTTGCGCAAAGAATGGGGCTATGAAGGCGTCGTGCTGTCGGACTGGACGGCGGTCAACGACCGTATTCGCGGGCTCAAGGCTGGACTTGATATTGAAATGCCTGGACCTGCGCATTACAATGCGGATGCGATTGTGAAGGCGGTTCAGAACGGTACCCTGTCGGAAGAACATCTGAATAATAGCGTACGGCGCATTCTTACACTGGTAGAACAAGTAACGGCCAATGAAGAGGAGTCGAATACGGCTGCAATTGATTATCATGAGCTGGCGAGAAAAGCAGCGGCCGAGAGTATCGTACTGCTTAAAAATGATAACGGCATCCTACCGATGGACCCTGCTAAGACCCAATCTATTGCCGTGATCGGTACATTCGCGAAGAAGCCGAGAATTCAAGGCGCAGGGAGCGCCGAAGTTACGCCAACGCGTGTTGACATCCCATGGGATGAGGTACAGAAAATTGCTGGCGAGTCTGTACAATTCAGCTATGCGGATGGCTACCCGAAGGATGAGCGCATCGATGAGGCCATGATCCAAGAGAGCGCAGCGCTTGCAGCGAAATCTGATCTCGCGATTCTGTTCGTCGGACAACCCGAATATGCGGAGTCCGAAATGCGTGACCTTGCCAGCATCGATCTTCCCGAGCATCAGGTGAAGCTGATTCAAGCGGTAGCGGCTGCACAGCCGAGATGTGTTGTCGTAACAAGCAGCGGTACGGCAATGGCAATGCGCCCTTGGGTACAGCATGTGCCGGGCGTGCTCCACTCTTGGCTGACAGGGCAGGGCTCGGGTCGTGCGATTGCGGAAATTCTGTTCGGCTTGACGAATCCATCCGGCAAGCTGTCTGAGACGTTCCCAGTGAAGCTGTCCGACAATCCATCCCATATGCGAATTCGCGGAGAGAACGGCAAGCTGTATTACCGTGAAGGACTGTTTGTCGGGTACCGCTATTATGACCGCAAGGAGCTTGCGCCGCAATTCCCATTCGGTCATGGATTGTCCTACACGACCTTTGCTTACTCGGACATGAAAGTCAAGCAGCATGACCGCTGCGTAACCGTGTCTTTGCAAGTAGAGAATACGGGGACAGTAGCTGGGAAAGAGGTTGTTCAATTGTACGTTCACGACGAGGAGTGCAAGTGGACGCGTCCGGAGAAAGAGCTCAAGGCCTTTGCCAAGATCGAGCTTCAGCCGCATGAGAAGAAAGAAGTGGTATTCGAGCTGGAAGAGCGGGATTTTGCTTACTACAATACGAAATACAATCGTTGGGTGGCAGAAACGGGCTACTTCAAGCTTGCCGCAGGCAGCTCATCCCGAGATATTCGCCTGACAGAGCGCGTATTCTGTGACTTTGGCAAAGAAGAGATATCCTTCCACAAATTCAGTCTGTTAAATGACTGGATTGCTGATCCACTTGCCAAATCAGTATTGGAAAAGTGCTTCAACGAGATGAATAAGCATGTTATCGACCAGGTGGTTTTGAATGAAGGCTTTGTCGGATTCTGGGGAGACTTCCCTGCGATTAAGGTGCTTCAAATGTTCGGTCAGAACTGGCTCGTTCATCGCTCGCCGGATCAAGTGATGGAAGAGCTTATTGCCGAGGTGGAGCGCGAGCGCCGTCAAACGGTTCAATAAAGGCAAGATACGCCGTAGATATTCAATAACTTTCTTGTTAGGAAAGAGCGAATCCCCCCATGCATGCCATCGGGGGATTTTTGCGTCTGCTCAGTGTGCATCTCGTCCATGCATCGTATGAATTAAGCCGTTTGAATCCATGCATCTGTCAGGAATATATAATTCGCTCGCCCTATGGCTGATTTCATTGAAACGGATAATAGGGAAGGAAATCATTTGCCACATAGCCAGGGTGAGGATAACGATAATACGGAATGGTGGATCCGGCGCCAGATGTAGAGTATCCATAAGCTGGATGCTCCGCTGTCTTTGCGTGCGGAATGCGATTATGGCAGTCTGCCGGTGGTCCAATGACAACCGTCTTCGTAATCGGGGACAAAGTGTCCCTTACTTTTGCCTCATCAAGGCAATAAGAGTGAGCCCATGCCTCTGGTGGTGTCAAACGCAAAATGTCTGAACCGAAGATGACCTCAGGAGTCGGTGCATCGAAGATTGCGATAAGATGCGTATTGTCTTCATTCGCTATCTCATAATGCCACCAAGCCTGTGGAACGTTAGCTACCTGGCCAGGCTTAATTCGAAAGGTAAGCAGTTGGTTTGTGAACGGATTAATCAGACTTACAGTGGCCTCTCCTGTTACGCAATATACCAATTCGCTTGCATTCTGATGGATATGGGGCTCAATCGTATTGCCGGTGCTTAAGTAGATATCCAGCAAAGAAACGTTTCCTAACGTATTCAACTGGCTGATGCCTAATACGTTAATATAATTGTTTGCGTCTTTGCGAAAGAACAAGGACTGATTGACATCATAAGCAAAATGGGCATCCGGTGAAGCAAAATCAATAGAGTTGTTATTTGCCACTGCTCGTAACCTGCCTTTGCAAGAAGTTGTATGCCACATCATATGTGTTCGCCTACAAGACGTGAGCCCATTTTCTTTATTGGAATGGAATGATAAGGTGAGGTAGAATGGAGTGGGAATCTAAGGGAATTTGCTAGTTGCAAGGATAGAGGTCCAGAGATTGCGATAAAGGATAGGGGGCGATATTACAATGAAAAATGATAGCTATGATGTTATATGGAAACGAATGCAAGAAGAAGGGCTTGAATACTGTAAAGTGTCGCTGGAGCCTGTAACCATGATCCAAGGTAGGGTTATATGTGCCGATGCGGATCGCAGCTTCGTGGAGTATGAAGTGCGATGCGACGAGCTAGGATGTACACAAGAGGTGAACATACGGTATACCGATGAACAACAGGCGAGAACAATGAAACTGGAGCGGGATGCTCAAGATTGCTGGAAGGTAAATGGAGAAGCTCGTGATGACCTGAGCGGAGCGAAGGACATCGATATTGGGGTGACGCCTTCTACGAATGTGCTGCCGATCCGTCGCCTGAAGCTGGATAAGGGACAACAGGCTGCGGTTACAGCGGCATGGGTATGCTTCCCACAATTTACGGTGCAGCCGCTGCAGCAATCGTATGAGCGAACAGGGGATAACACGTATATTTATCGTTCCGCAAGCGGATATACGGCACAGCTTAATGTGGATCAACATGGAGTTGTGATTGATTATGCTGATCAATGGAAGGCGTTATCGAAGGTACATGCGTAGGAATGGCAATACAGACCTCTTTAGCCCTATTGATGTGGCGAAGAGGTCTGCTATGCCAGTCTGCTGATAAGATGTGCTGATGCAAATCCACTTAAGCGGATCGAATTCACGACGGGACAATATGTATTCTCCTGTTACTCATTCAGGTGCTTGCACAAGTAGCTGATGATTCCATCCTTTGCATCCTGCGAATATTCCCAGACCATAGCACCACCCAATCCATGCTCCTGTATATAGGCCACCTTAGCCTTCAAGGCTTCCTTATCCTCGTATGAGATGAAGGTGTCTCCATTGAATAAGTAGGCTGCCTTGGCCGTATCATCGAAATAACGCTTGAAGCCCTTCTCCTTCAGATATTTTCCAACGATCGTATTGTAGCTAAGATCAACCTTATCAATATCGATAGGCTTGCCGATTGAAAAGGCCCCATTACTGCCCGGTTCGCTATTGACCTTCTCCCATCCGTAGGAATAGGCAGGTATGCCAAGCAGCAGCTTTTTGCTATCTACATCGTGTGCCTTGTATCGTTCTATGATGCCATGGACACTATCCTTAGCCTTGCCTTTCGCATCCTTGTACAGGTTCGCATTATAATCAGTCGTGTCCGACCATCGGCCTGTCAAGTCATAACTCATGACATTAATATAGGTGACGTACTTCTCAACTTCCTTCACATTAACCTTATCGAAATACCAATCCTGCGTACCTGCGGCGAAGGTTAGAATATATTTCTTATGCGTATGCGGAAGCTTGTTGAGCTTTTCCCTTAAATCCTTCATAAGCGCGGTGAAGTTCACCGTATCTTCCGGGCGAGCCTTTATCGTACCCCATGCATCGAAGGCTGGATATTCCCAGTCGATATCAACGCCATCTAAATCCAGCTCCTTGACTGTATTGATGATGCTGTCGGTAAAGGAATATCGATTGCCGTCCAGGGAGGCGTCCGAGAAGCCATCGGCATTATATCCGCCTACGGCGAGCACGAATTGAGTCTGCGGATGCTTCTCCTTCAGTTTGACAATGTTTTGCTTAATCCGTTCATTTTCGGCCTTGTCTTCGTGAAAATAGATGTTCGTCTTATCAATACGCGCAAACGCAATAAATGCGATGTCAATCGCTTGATCCTTCCAATCGATTTGGCTAAAATCCTTCCAGATCGGAATATAAACCGATGTGATTTTCTGTTCGGCTTGGCTGCTGACATGATAGGCATAGAGGGACATTCCGGCTAAAAGGGCAACAATGAATAGCTTCGTATAAATACTGATTTTCATTTATGCTTACCCCTTTCCACCAAACAGTACGGTAGTCATGACTTTGCTGAGATTCAACATTTTTACAATCAGGTAGCTGGCTGTAAATACAGCAATGACATTGAAGATTAACACGTAGGACGTCTGAAACACAGTCGCTTCCGTTTCTGCTCTTTGGGTGATGAGCAATTCAATCAACAAATGGATCAAATAAATACTGAAGCTGGCCTTTGAGATGGAGCCTATCATTTTTTGCAGCTTGTAGTTTATCCGCTCATGCAGTGCATGCTCCTTTTCCTTGAACCAAATGAAAACCGCAACCGCCATAAAGAAGGTCGTAATGGAGTAGTTGCCATAAAAGGTTTCATCCAACGTTCCAAGATGCTGAGAAGCGAAGTAGGTGGCAATTGGCGTAATGAAAAAGGAGGCAATACCTACATTAAACAGCACGTGCTTCCATTTGTCTGGCAAGCTATATGTGTATAAATAATGTCCCAAGATAAAATAGCCAAGAAATCCAGTAAACATTGGGATGTTGAATAAGGGTATGGTGAAATACTGCCCTGTCACCTTAAGCACGATATCCGACAGGAAGCGATAACCGATACTGATTGTGAACCACATCGTCAAATAATACCGCAGATCCTTCTCGCTGCATGCCTGGACGAGCTTGCTAATTAACGGAATGGTCATATAAATGGCTATGATCGCGTACAAGAACCAGAGATGGACATAGTTGCCGTCTGTTAGCAACTTGTAGCCGAAATCCTGCAGAAAAGCAAGTGCATTCATGTGAGTGTTAACGATAATGTATTGATTGTAAAGCGCATAGATTAGTGACCAGCTAATGAGTGCAATTGCAAGCGGAAGCACTCTTTTTATGTAAAAATCTTTGTATGTTGTAAATTTCACCCGCAGCATCATGGCGCCGCTGATCATGAAAAACACAGGAACAGCAAATCTCGAAATGGAGTTGAAAATATTGCTGACCCACCAAGATGATGAATCAAAATTATTCGTTCTTGTTAGCAGGTCTGCGGTAATATGCAGCACGATAACGGCGAGAATCGAAAGAATACGCAAAATATCTACATATATGATCCGATTGTTTTTTATAATACTCTCCATGTTCTCCCTCCCGGAAAATACATGCGGCTATCTTTTTTTATGCCGCTATGCAGGTTATACAGATATCAACTGATCGAAGCTACGCCTTTACGTTCAACGAAGCCCCAGCCTTCATCGTTGTCGAAATACTTGATAGTGCCGACAATATTCAAGTAAAGCAATAAATTGCGATATGTGAGCAGCTCGTATTGGCTGAATAAGAACATGGTGATGTAGTCTCGGAGTGAGTAGCTGCTGTCGTACTTTTTACACAAGTACAGCGATGTAATGATTTGTGCGGCATTAACAACGATGATGATGGAGAAGAGGATGAGCATGTGCATGATGTTGCCGCCGAACAGCAAAATATTAATGAAATAAATGATCGTAGTAAACGCGGTAAGCGTTCCGAGCACGAAGCCGTCAATGGCAAAAAACAAGCTTACTCCTGGACGGAATTTTTGCGACAACTGCGACCAATAGATTAAGATACAGTCAACAAAAGCTTTCTGCCAGCGTATCCGCTGCTTGTTGAAGTTCTTTATATTTTCCGGGCATTCCGTATAGCATACGGCTTCAGGAGCATATACCAGCTTCTTCTTAAGATGGTTGGCCTTCAGATACTCATGAATTTTCAAGGTAATGTCAATATCCTCGCCGACTGTGCTGCGGAAGCCGTTCACTTGAACCAAAATATCCTTGTAGAAAGCGCCGAAGGCTCCGGATATGACAACAATGGAATTGAACACGGATTGGGTCAGCTTTCTTACATAAAAGCCATGAATGTAATTCAGGATCTGGCTCTTAATGAGACCTTTGCCCGTAAATTTCTCGACAATAACGCCATCCTTCTTCTCAGCGCCCTGTACAATTTTTACGGTACCTCCAAGTGCAATGACATCCTCATCGTGAAAATATTGATTCACGTATTTCAGAGAATCGAACTCAAGCATGCTGTCGGCATCCAAGGTAATGACGATATCCGTTTGCGCACAGTCAATGCCGGCGTTCAAGGAATCGGCCTTGCCTCCGTTCTGCTTGTCGATGACGAAGATATGTTCATATCGAGCAGATCCATACACGCCCTTAATAGCTTGATAGAATAGTTTCCCATCTCCTGTTCGCTGAACGGGCTTCAACTCAAGAAGTTCCTCTAAACGTTGGAAGGTGTGATCTGTCGAGCCGTCATTGATAATGATGACTTCATAGTTGCGGTAGTTTACCTGATTCATGGCTTCAATGCAATTTTTGATGGTCAGCTCTTCGTTGTAGGCAGGCACGAGAACGCTGATCGATTTTTCACTCAGCTCATGATTTACTTTCTTCACCTTGCTGAACAGCAGAGGAATGATCGTATACAAGAGCTGAAAGCCTAAGAAGACGATCGTCGTTACATAAAAAAAGTACTGCATTTTGTTCCACTCCTTCTCTATCTGTTTCGAACAAAAGCATGAATCTTTCTTACTTTCTAGTGATAAAGCAGAAAAGTGCAAGGATGTGATCATTCTCATGTTGAGTTTCATTTTCTAGGTTGCGGGGCAGTTTCCCGTGATGATGAGACTAGATGGAAGGAAAAGTAGGGATTGGTAAATATTGACCATTTGTTTATTTCTGTTTTTATAACCTCCAATCCGTAGATTGAACGATTTTCTGTCTACTCACAAATTATCCTAATGATTACCAAAAGTAAAACCGCTTTAACTTTCAAGAAAACGAATACATCACTTCCAATCTAGTGCACACTAGTATTTTTTCCATTTTTCGTTGAAGAGTAAAAAAAGTGAACCCATTCCTCTTTGAGTTCGCCTATATTAATGTAGATAATATTGGAGGTCTTTTCAATGGAACATGAGGAACGATTAATGGAACGCTGCCGAAGCGGAGATAAGGATGCTTTCTTTTTATTGGTAGAGCCGTTATTAAGCCGCGCTTACAGCTCGTCCGTCGCTATCCTTCGTCAGGCGCATACGGCTGAGGATGCGGTACAGAATGCCTTGCTGGAAGCTTACCAAGCGATCATGGCCGGTAAGAAAATAAGGAAATTCAAATCGTGGTTCAACCATCTGGTTGCATGCCGTGCTATGGATTTGGCAAGGCGGAGGGCTAAGCTAAATAGCCGTCACGGTGAGCTTGATGAATCGGAATTCGTTGATGATGTTGCTACTCCAGCAGAAGTTTTGTTGAAAAGGGAACAGGAATCGGAAGTGCTACACCAGGTAATGTCGCTAGATATGAATTATCGTACGGTTATTATTCTCTATTATTATCAAGAGTTGTCGATAGAGGAAATCGCAGATGTGCTCCGCATCAAGAAAGGGACTGTGAAGTCACGGCTTCATACGGCTCGAATGAAATTAAGCCAAATGTCTCTACTATCCATACAAAAGAAGGTGATGGAATGCTAAAGCTAGATAGAGGGACTCCGTTAAAAAAAGATTTGCAGCATTCGTTAGATGAGCTTCCAGTTCCTTCTTCACTGCTTCAATTTGCGAAGGAAGTGCCATCAATGGTAGAGGATGTTCGGCATGCGGGAGTTGCTGCGACTCGTCGAAAGAGAAGAAGATTCATCTATAAGGCTGCGGCAATCGGAGCAATATTGGCCGTTACCTCGCTTAGTGCGATTCAGGTGTCCCCTTCTTTTGCGGAACTGGTAAAAAACATACCAGGATTTTCTTTAGCGAAGAGTGTGATGGAGCAGCTATTTGACCACGGATCGGATAACGCGAAATCGCATGGATATGAACCATTCAAGCCTGTTGTGCAGCAGTTCGATGATATGAAGATAAGCATAAGCGACTTATATTTAACCGGAGATAGATTAACCTTCCGTTCAATGATTACATCCGATAATATCAAGCAAAATGTAATCACAAGAAAAGATGGGATGAAATTTCTTGATCGAACCGCGAATTTATATGATGTGAAGGCAGTAGATTTTGAGGTGTTAAAGTCTGTAAGTGGGGGTATTTATATTGATGCGAAAACGAAGGAGCCGTTCCTTATGAGTACCGCGACGTCTGAATTGAAACCAGATCAAGTCCAGCAATTTTTAAGTACGAATCCTAGGGAGCTTCGATTTGAAGTAAACGTGAATGAATATAAGGACGGCTCCTTCCGTAAGAAGGCAAGCTACAAGCTGAGCATCCCATTCGATTCGTCCAAGCTGCTTAAAGATAAAATCATACCGCTTCATAAACTGATTAATATAAGCGGCGATCCGGATTTGAAGGATATTATTTTAGGAGATGTAACAATTACGCCGACAAACACATATTTGAATGTTTCTCTCGATAAGAAAAGCAATTATTATTTGCGCTTCATCGGTAATCGGCAAGATTCTTATTTAGAGGATGATAAAGGGAGGAAGTACCCGCTCTTTTCTGATGATACAATTGGCGCATATCAAATTGAGCCAGTTGGGGAAGATGGAAATCGATTGAGCTTCTACTCCTCGCCTTATTTCGAAGATGCTGAACGGCTTACCCTGCATATAAAAGAAGTCAGCCTTACGGAAAAAGTGCCTGGGGAGGCGTTTACCTTTACCCCAGGAGAACAATTGCCAAAGACGGTAACTTACAAGGGTAAAAAATTGACGATTACAGATGCGTACTATGACGATGTGTATCTCATGCTCAAAATAAAAAAAGATGCTTCGGATCCCGATCGAACAGGTATACGCTTCGCCGTGTCTCCTTCTGTATCGGCTCCTGGGCTTGACCGCAATGGTGGGATCGATGTCGGAGAAGTGCGGGTCATCCATAATCAGAAGGATTACTATCAAGCGCGAATACATGCCCCGAAGCTGGAGTCATACAAGATAGAGATGTCTAGAGAATCTTCGCCGGTCACGATTAATAGCGATATTGAGATTGACTTGAAATAAACCGGTCAACCGGTCATCCCGGGATTTCGATTATATGAATGTACAGAGAAAATCAACAAGCTTTATGGGAGGAGAGAAGCGCAATGAAACGATCGATGGGAATGGTAATGAGCGCAGCGTTGCTGATGGGAGGAACTATGGCTACATGGGGGACAGCTAAAGTTGCGCAAGCAGTAGCGGGACATCATAGTAGTGCGACTGTCAGTAATCAGAAATTGAGCATCGTCAAAGAATATGGCGGGGCTTCTATCGAATTAGAAGCAGTAGAGAAGACGGAAAAAGGGATTCAGTTCACGATCGTAAAGAAATTCCCTGAAGGCATTAAAAAGGAAATTGCCGATCAAGTGATGTGGATGAACAATTTGGTTATGGACGATAAAGGATGGATCTATGATCTAATCGATAAGGAGGACCATCCCCGCCTCCTAGAGGATAATACGACTGCATGGGTTATGAAGGCAACTGTGGCGTCTGTTAGAAAAGATGCAAAGAAGTTAATCGTCAAGTCCTATGTAGGCGGGAACTATGACGATAAGAGTTCTGCGACCGCTGAAAAGGCGAATGTAATGGCGAAGCTGAACGGTACTTTTCCGGTAACGATTGATCAGGGAAAAATAGGGGAGCTGCAAGTGACGGGATTGAAAAAAGAAAAGGATAAGACGATACTTCAATTGTCCATTGCAGGTGATACAGCATCAATTCAGCATACAGGAGTTTTCCTAGTTCAGAATGGGAAAAGACTAGATTTAAAAGAAGCGCCGAAACTGGTAGGAGTAAAAAACGGCATTTACCAATACGAACTAACTTTTCCAGCCGTAGCTAACAAAGCAAACTTGTCCGTACTGGCTAAGCGAATGACGCCTGTCGAATTTTTGAAAGAGTTGGAATTGACGATAGAGCTGGATCAACATAAATAAGATCAAAAAGGGCCGATTGCGGTATGCATCGGCCCTTTGGCTTTTTTGATTTTGTGCGACTTGTAGCGAGTTAATCAACTGGCGTTTTCGGATTCTTGCTTCACGTTAACCTCAAGCAGATCCAAGAGGAACATGAAAATCGGCACTCCGAGAATTAATCCCCATACGCCGAGGAAATGCTCGGCAACAATAAGAACAGCAAAGGTATAGAATATCGGCAGATGTACCTTCGCCGACATCAGCTTCGGGTTCAAGATGTAGGCTTCGATGGCATGAATCACAATGACCATGATGACTACATATACGACCTTGATCAAACCGCCGATGCTGAAAGCTATCGCGCACAACGGGATGAGGGAAATGACAACGCCCATCACCGGAATCAATCCGAGCAGGAAGATCATGATGGCTAGTCCGAACAATTGCGGGAAGCCCATTAACCACAAGCAAATGGTGGATAAAATGCTGTTCACGATGGCAATAAGGAACTGTGCTTCAATGACCTTGCCGAATGAATACAAAAACTTATTGCCGAAGTATTCAAGCTCCGAGTAGATGAATCCGATTTTGCTGGTTCTGAACTTTTCCGTGAACTCCATAACGCGCTTCTTCTCCAGCACGAAGAACAGGCTGAGCACGAAGGAAATGATCGCTCGGGTGCCCCATTGTCCGATATCCGATGCCGATTTTACGATGAAATCGAAGCCTTTGCTGACATAGCTTGCCAGATCGATCTTCTGTAAAGAGTCCATGATGTACTGCATGAACTCGAAATCGAAATCGTAATTCAAAAATGCCTTCGTATTATAGAACTGGATAATGCTGTTCACAAGCTGCTCAATCTGAGTAATAACCTTAGGGAATACACTGTACGCTCCTCCGACAATGGACAGAAGCAGTACGGCATAAAGAAGCAGCACGGTTACCTTGTAATTGACCCTTACGAACTTGGTAATCCTCCGATGAAGGAACATATGCAGCCTGTCCACAAGGTACGTTAGAATAAACGTAATAAGAATGAGGTGAATCATGCTTCGCATTGCAAAGAGCAGTGCGATAAGTACAACGAGAATGAGAATGCGTTTGACACCAGGACCTTTGAAAAATTCTTTCACTGTTTCCATCGTAAATCTAGGACTCCTTTGATTGTCACTTGTGAGAGCAGTTCGGTCCCTTGCCATATCCGTTTGAAGAGAACGCTCTTCCTTTCACTGTATTCAAGCATATGATATTCCATACGCGATAGCAAATGTAAGGATTCAATTTTTTACTAGTAAATGTAAATTAACCTCTTACTTTTTTCTTACATATGCGCATTTGAACAATTATTATGAATTTGTAAACAGACAAATGGTAGATATTGCGTTACCATGTGGAAGAGATAAGGCGATTGGTCATAAAAAGGAGAGGCAAGCGATGAGCATCCGGTTGAAGAACAGAATAGGATTTTCGATTATTGTCATTTGTATGATATTCATTTTTATGTATCAATATATGGCATCGAGTAATCAGTTGAGTGAAGTGAAAGAAATCAAGGAACGTACTTTGCAATCGACATTGCTTGCAGATAATATGAAGCTGTCTGTTGTTCAGGTACAGCAGTGGCTAACCGACATTGGCGTTACTAGAGGGAAAGACGGCATGGACGATGGATTTACTCAAGCGGCGCATTATGCTTCACAGTTTCAAGCTGATGTTCAGCGATTCAAGCAAATTCATACGGAGTTATCCGGCAAGCTAGACGAGATTGAAAAGGCATTCAAAAACTTTTATAAAATGGGCCAGCAAATGGCGCATGATTACATGGATAAAGGAACAGATACCGGTAATCGTACGATGGGGGCCTTCGATCAAGCCTCTGAACAGATCAACCGTGAGATGGATCAAATACGGGAGCAGCAATTAAACCGTATTCAGCAGGAAATGATCAAGGTGGAACAGACAAATCGTTCACACCAGTCCGTATTGTTCATCTTGCTGCTTGTGGCAATTCTAATCGCGACTGCTACGGCTTTCGTGTTAACACGCTCCATTTCCCGTTCGATGAAGCAGTTGAATGAATCGGCGCGGGTCATTGCAGATGGGGATTTGCGGACGCCAATACCATGTACGACCAATGATGAGATGGGGCAATTGGCGCGTTCTTTTGAAAAGATGCGTGTAGATTTGTCTCAGTTGATTAGCCAAGTTCAGACAGCTACAGATATGGTCGCCGATTCGTCGGAACAACTGCGTCATTCTGTCAAACAAACGACAGAGGCAACCAATCAGCATGCAGCTTCCATACAGCGTATTGCTAGCGGGGCTGAGATACAGATGCGCGCTTCTGCGGAAAGTGCAAGGGCAGTTGAAGAAATGGCGCAAGGGGTCGCCAGAATTGCGGAAACATCGGCTGTTGTATCCGATTCCGCCTTACATACAGAAAAGTCGGCTTCAGATGGCGACGAATTGATACGCCAAGCCGATCAGCAAATTATGGCAGTTAGTGAAGCGAATCGCAAGGCCTCTCATACTGTTGAAGTATTGAGTCAGCAATCGGATGATATCGGACAAATGGTACAGGTGATGACAGCTATTGCTGCTCAGATTCACTTGCTTGCTTTGAACGCGTCTATCGAGGCCGCACAAGCTGGAGAACATGGACGGGGATTCGCTATCGTGGCTGCTGAGGTAAGAAAATTGGCGGATCAGTCCAGTCAGGCTGCCGGGCAAATTGCAAGCCTTGTAAATGAGATAAGTGAAAATATGGCTGCATCCGTTGAGGCTATGGGGCAGAGTACGAGGGAAGTTCTATTGGGGCAAGAAGCGATGCAGCATACAAGGGAGTCATTCCAGCGTATTACACAGTTGACAGAGCAGGTTGCTTCGCAAATTCAAGAGGTATCTGCATCTACGGAAGAATTGTCTGCAGGCTCGGAGGAGGTTGCCGCCTCATTGTCTCAATTGACGGATATTGCACAGCATGCATGTAACGAAAGTGAAGTGCTTTCCTCTTCGTCTCAGGTTACATTGTCGGCAATGGATGATATGAATCGTTCCGTTTCCCGCTTGAATGAGCTTGCAAATGAGCTTCAAGCATCTGTTCGGCATTTCCGGCTTCGTTGACCTGACTGGATAAGCGCATCAATTTTACCTATAATGATAAGCATCGAGGATGAAACGAGGGATAACACATGAGTGTAAAAATTACAAAGGCATCTATGCATCAAGATGAAGATCAACATTATCTTGGACAAGTTATATTTGAATTGGAGAATGTAAAATCTCCGTATGAAATTAGCTTTTTCAGCAAGAACGGGAAGGATTGGGATTATAACCTGCACTTTACGGCGCAATCTGGGGATGAGGAAGAATTTTACGAACTGGATGCCAGACTAGAGGAAGATGACGATCTGTTTGATGAACTGCTGTCAGCATCATGGAATACGCTTGAACAGTCACCTTCTGACGAATAAATGAATGTGTATTGCCCGTGACAATGAACAGATGTAGAACGAAGGACATGAAGCTATAGCTTTCATGTCCTTTTCTTTATGAAATAAGGGAAGACATTTCATAAGACCGAATGGTATAATACGGAAACGCGAGTAAAAAGTGAGACATCATAGGAGCTGGCATTCATGCAATTATGTTGTTGGGGGTGTGCCCTTGAGAAGGATTTGTTGCTTCAGCTTATTTCTGTGGCTGGCTATATCCTTCGTAATCCCTGTTCAAGCTGCAGATGTACTACACCGGTTGACACACGACGACCAGGATACGCTGCTTATTGGGCAAGTGATACGAAATGAAAAGGCAAAGATGTCGATTCAAGTCATCTATATCGTGTCTGGTGAGCAAACAGAGCAAGAAATTACAATTGCATGTACTCGACAAGAGGATAATTGCTATGAATTGAACCTTGGAGATATCGCGTTATTTTCGCTTGACCAAGAGGATTCGTCATCAGGGAACTATCATATCAAGTGGGGCATTTATCCGTTAGATATCTCGGATGGTCTGGCCCATTTGAAGGGCGCTCAAGAAGAGCCAATGATTGCAGCACTGCAGTACTATGTAAATAGTGGCGGAAGGCCGGCATCATTTGTCATGGAAGGGGATCGAATGCAAGGGAGATATGACAATGGGGAAATTGTCCACATTGCTCCAAAGCTGGATTTGGCAGCCCGACAGCATACGAAAGATGGACTCGGCCAGCTTATCCGGCCGCTCGAATATGATCATCGCGTTGTACAGCTTAAAGATATGGATCAGGTAGAGAATCGTTGTATTCGTGTCATTTGGATCGTTGCGGAAATGCTCGGATTTCTTATTGTGGGCTCCCTTATTTTAGGAAAGAGATGAAATATTTTACCGGAAAGAGTTATCGATAACATAAAATGAAAGTTTTGTTCCAAGTGATTGATTCAATACGATAAATAAACGAATAAGCTGTATAGCGATTGCATTCGTGACTTGCTTCTGCAAAATGAAACGGAAGAGTAAAAGCGGGTTATGTTCATTATGTTCATATAAGTAGCCAGCAGACCTGTTCCTCGAAAATAAGGAGGTCTGCTGGCGAATTTTGATTTATTGATAATGACGTTACCTGAAATGAATCAGATTAAAGAACTAGATTGATGCGGTTCTGGAAATTACCATTTTTCCGATACGAGCTTCGCTTGGGTGAAGAGAAGCAGATAGTCTCTTCCTCCAGCCTTCGAATCAGTTCCAGACATATTGAATCCGCCGAATGGGTGTACCCCAACAAGCGCGCCTGTGCATTTCCGATTGAAATACAGGTTCCCGCAATGCATGTGGTGGCGTGCATATTCCAAATGCTCGCGATTCATGCTGTACACGGCACCGGTCAAGCCGTAATCGGTATTGTTGAAAATGTCAATTGCTTGCTCGAACGTATCAGCCTTGGAGATTGCCAGAACAGGCCCAAATATTTCTTCCTTCATAATGGCTGCTTCCGGATCTACATCTACATACACCGTGGGTTGAATATAATACCCGTTGCCATCGGCAATACTGCCTCCTGCTGCGAGTTTGCCTTCTCCTTTGCCAACCTCGATATATTTCAAAATACTTTCATATGCATGCTTGTCGATAACAGGGCCTATTGCAGCATTTTCCTCTGGAAGACCGACGCTGAGAGCTTTTGTCTTCTCTGTTACGAGGCGAACAATATCATCGTACACGTCCTCATGGACAATGGCACGCGAGCCGGCAGAGCATTTTTGCCCTTGGAAGCCGAAAGCAGATTGCACGATTGCAGTTGCTGCTTCTTCCACATCTGCACTCTTATCAACGACGATGCCGTCCTTGCCGCCCATTTCAGCGATAAAGCGTTTGATCCAGAGCTGACCTGGCTGAGTCTTAGCTACTCGTTCATTAATGCGCAGACCAACATCGCGCGATCCTGTGAAGGATACGAAGCGAGTACGCGGATGATCGACAAGATAGTCGCCAATTTCGGAACCTGAACCAGGTACAAAGTTCAAGACGCCTGGAGGAAGTCCAACCTCTTCCATCAATTCAACGAACTTTGCTGCTATGACAGGGGAAGCGGAAGAAGGCTTTAACACGACCGTATTCCCAGACACAATTGCAGCACATGTCATACCAGCCATGATCGCGAGCGGGAAGTTCCACGGTGGAATGACAACCCCAATACCAAGTGGAATATAAGTGAGTCGGTTGTCTTCCCCTGCCAGAGCTGTTAAAGGTTGAGGGCTGCTTAGTCGAATTATTTCTCGAGCATAGAACTCTAAGAAATCAATGGCTTCTGCTACATCTGCATCAGCCTCGGCCCAGTTCTTGCCGACTTCGTAGACAAGCCAAGCTGCATAGTCGAATTTGCGGCGGCGCATGATGGCTGCTGCCTTGAACAGATAACCTGCACGAACATCTGGAGCGACGTGCTGCCACTTGCGGAATGCCGCATCCGCAGCTGCAATCGCCGATTCAGCAAGTTCAACGCCAGCTTGGGCAACATGGCCAACGACTTGTTCAATATTCCCTGGATTTGTGGAGGTGCTTCGCTTCTCGGTTATGATTCGCTCGCCGCCGATTACAAGCGGGTAGGTGCGTCCCAACTGCTCCCGCACGTTTTCCAAGCCCTTTTGCATTGCTTCACGATTCCCCTCTGCCGTGAAATTCGTGAATGGCTCATTTCGATAATCGATTACTGTCATGTTAATGACCTCCTTAACCATCCGTTATGTTTGATTATTCTTGATATGAATATATAAAAAGTTCAGTGCAATCATTCTGACAATGTCCCTCGTTAAGCTGGCTACGCCTTAAACATGGATTTGAGCACGAATCCAACATTAGCTGGCCGTTCAGCGAGTCGGCGCATGAAATATCCATACCAGTCGTTGCCATACGGGACATACACGCGCATGGTGTAGCCTTCGTCGGCAAGCTGCTGCTGCGCTTGATTGCGGATGCCGTACAGCATTTGAAATTCAAATTGTGTGCGTGGAATGTTATGAGTGCGAACGATTTGCTTGACGTGCTCGATGATGTGATCGTCATGTGTGGCAATGGCGGCGTAGTTGCCGTTGGCTAGATGCTGTTCAATGATGTGGGTGAAATTGCGGTCGACATCAACCTTATCCGGGTAAGCGACCTGTGGTGATTCTTTATAAGCCCCCTTGACGAGACGCAAGTTCGGCTTATAGCGATTCAGTTGATCGATATCCTCACTGCTTTTGTACAGGTAAGCTTGAATAACGAGTCCAACTGTACTGCCGAACTCTTCTCTTAGTGTATTGAACATCTCGATGGTGGCTTCGTTGTGACCGTAGTCCTCCATATCAATGCGCACGAAGTTGTTATGGCGTTGAGCCGTATCGAGGATGGCGCGCATATGATCAAGGCAGAGTTCGGGCGAGATGTCCAGGCCTAGTTGTGTCAGCTTAACCGAAAGATTGGATGTTACCTGATGAGCGGCGATTTCATTTAGCGTGCGAATACAATATTGTGCTGACTCTGCTGCTTCTTCTTTGGTGGAGATAAATTCGCCAAGATGATCCAATGTGGCTACGATGCCGCGATCATTAAGCTGCCTAACCGTTGTAATCGCTTCCGAAATTTGCTCTCCCGCGACGAAGCGCTTAGCTCCGAACCGCAAACCGTATTTTTTGGCGGTTCGATTGGCAAGCCGATTCTTCGAGAGAAAGAGAAATGCATTGCGCATGATTGTTTCCATGGCGTGTAGCTTCCCCTCTGTACGATATTGTTGTTTGCAGTTTGGTTGAAATAGTGTTCAAAAATTATACACAAATATAATTTATGATTAATTATAATCACATAATATACATAAAGTAAATCATTATTTTAGCATCATATGGAAAATGGGTTGCCCGATAATTGACGCTTGCCAAGCGAGATATTTGTGTTTTCATTGCTTTTTTACACTGTTTTTGCCATAATTTAAGAAAAAATAGAGAAGAATCGGTGATAGAATGCTAGAGTCGCAACAGATACAATCATGGTTCGAAGGCGTGCTGAAAGCGACGAATGACGCAGTTACAATCGTAGATCCGGAAGGGACGGTTATGTATTGGAATGAGGCTGCGGAGCATACGTACGGAATCAAAAGTGATGCAATCGTAGGTAGGAAGATAGGGGACTATTTTCAGCGGGAATCCATAATGCTGCTGCAAGTTATGGAGAGTGGACAGGAAGTTCGCCAAGTATATCATGAGCCGAGCCCAGGAATGCATGTCATGATTAACGCCATCCCGGTGTTCAATCAGGCACAGCAACTAATAGGCGCTATTTCGATAGAGCGTAATGTAACGCAGTATGTAAAGCTTAGCGCCGAGATGGTCAGCCGTCCGATTGAAGAAGGAATATCGAATGCATTGCTGCCGCTGTCCAAGGAGAAGCAGAGCAGCTTGGCAGCTTTAGCCCGAATGAGATGCCCTTTGCTGTTGACCGGATCAGCTGGAGTTGGAAAGAAGTCGGTTGCGAAATGGATGCATTCATTTTGCGCCCGTGAAGGGCAGTTCGTATATGTGAGCTGCAGCGGCATTCCAGCAGGTTTACTAGAGGCTGAACTGTTCGGGTATGAGGGAGAACATCCGCGTATAGGCAAGCTGGAGCTGGCTAGGAATGGAACCCTCTATTTGAAGGATGTGCATATGCTTCCGGCTTCGGTGCAAGAGAAGCTTGCAGAGGCGCTGCAGGAGGGGAAATATTATCGTTCGGGAGAAGTTGAAGCGAAGCAGCCGATTGAGCTTGATGCGCATGTAGTGGCCTCTATCCCGCATGAAAATGGGGAGAGGACAATGCAGCAGCCACCTCAATCCGTCTTGCAGGAGCTATACTATGTGTTCCAGACGGAGCATATCCCTTCTCTGGCGGAGCGTCAGCAAGAGCTACCAGAGCTGTCGCGTTACTATATATACGAAGCGGCGGAGAAGATGGGCGCTGGCATCCCGAATCTCGGTGCAGATGCACTGGCTGCGATTACATCTTACAGTTGGCCTGGCAATATGGCGCAGCTGGCCAATGCGATGCAGTATGCATTAGTATCCTATATGGGACGCGGCGGTGATGGATTCGTTTCTGCGCAGGATTTGCCGGACTATGCCCGGCTTACGACGCTTAATGAATTGACGCAGCCGGAGCTACCGTTAAGTGTGCATTCGGAAGAGATGGAGAGAGCGCTTATCTCAGAGACGCTGAATCGGACGAAGGGGAATAAGGCGAAGGCGGCAAGGCAGCTCGGCATATCGCGCGGAGCGCTATATTATAAGATGAGGCAGTATGGACTTGAAGGTTCATAGATTTACAGCTGCATCATAGAATAGACAACTTAGAAATGATAGGAACAGGTGAGACATCAGATGAAACTTGGATTGGCCTCATTTCAGTGGCTCGTATTTATTTTGGCGGGGAGCCTCGTTGCCCCGCTGGCTGTTGGTCATGCATTTGGATTTTCGCCGCAGGATATTGCGGAATTCATGCAGCGGACTTTTTTAATTATTGGGATCTCAGGCGTCCTGCAGACGATGTTCGGCCACCGGCTGCCGATTATGGAGAATCCGGCCGGGTTATGGTGGGGCGTCTTTGCCGTGTACGGCGGACTCGTCGCAGCAGGTACACTTACGCTAGAAGGCGGACTACGCCAGTTGGAAATGGGGATGCTGATTGCGGGCGCACTCTTTATCGTCATTGCAGTGCTGCGCTTGACAGCGGTGATTGGCAAGCTGTTCACCCCGCTAGTCGTGGGAACCTATTTGCTTCTTCTCGTTGCACAGCTAAGCGGCTCCTTCATGAAGGGAATGCTGGGTGTCGGATACCGTGCCTCCACACATGTGGAACTTCAGGTCGCCATTCCCGCGCTTATCACATTATTGTGCGCCATGCTGCTGCCTCGAAGCTCGAAGGCGTTTTTGCGCAATTATTCAGTGCTAATCAGCCTGTGTATAGGTTGGCTGCTGTTTTATCTGCTTGGTATTACGGAGCCGATTCAGCCTTCTTCTGCTTGGGTGTCTGCTCCGATGCCATTTGCTTGGGGATTGCCTGAGCTCGATTCGGGGATCGTTATGACATCTCTGTTCGTCAGTCTGCTCCTTATTGCGAACATGATGACGAGCATTCGCGTCATGGAAGGCGTAATGAAGAATGCTGGCGAGAAATCCAAGCCGGTCAACTATGATCGTACGATGCTGATGATGGGTGCGAATACTGGCTTAGGGGGCATCTTCTCGGCAATGGGGTGCGTTCCAATTTCCGGTACGGCAGGATTTATTATGACGACTCGCATATATGAACGTCTGCCATTTATTATTGCTTGTGTGTTGATTGCGGGCATTAGCTTTTTCCCGCCCGCAACGGCCTTCTTCGCATCGATTCCGATGCCGGTTGGTTACGCTACGATTTTTATACCGTTCGCTTCGATGGTTGGACTTGGGATGAAGGAATTCCAGTCGATCTCAATGAATGAACGCAATCGTTTTATATTGGGCGTGTCGATCATGATGGGAATTGGATGTATGTTCATTCCAGCGGAAGCAGTTGGTGAACTTCCAGGACTGCTGAAGACAATGGCGAATAATGGCTTGATCGTAGGCATGATTCTCAGTATGGCAATGGAGCAGGGAAGTCGATTATGGGATCGTAAAGCCGGGAAGATTGAGCTGAAGCAGTAAAAGGAAATTGTGTTTGCGAACTAGATCAGTCAAAACCAGGCTGATGAAAAAATGATAAAGGCGTCGGTGTCAATTAGAATTTGGCCACGGCGCCTTTCTTGCTGTATTACAGGTAGAATCCGGTATTATTCGTTCAGTTCATCATTTTTCAAAGTCAGGAAGATCAGTACCCCCATCATGAATGTTGTCAGTCGATCAGCGGTTAACAGTCCATTCCACTCCGTAGACATCCACATACCGAACCATTCGCCCCCGATGACCTGAAAGCCAAAGAACCATACACATAACCCTAGTATGAGTCCGATGATGGATACCTTTTTGGCCTTGTGGAACGAAGGCGAGTCTGCCTTAAGGTGAGTAAACAAACGAAGGGAGCCCCACATACAAATGAGTGCGATAGCTGCCTCGGTAATAATAATCGCAATATACCCGATGTGATGAAGTGTCGTTCCGGTTATAGCGCGATACCTAATGTTATTGTCGGGAAATGTTGTATCCATGCTTAGTACGTGCTTCACGAATTGAAAGTTCGTGTTGTAGTCCGTAATATTGCCAAAGGCAACGAGGAAAACATATAGCCCGAAGAATAAAACGGCTAATGCTTTCGTAAATCGGATCAGCATGCCTGTCGTAAGATCCATTTACAATTACTCCCCCCCCTTTTTTTTCTATGTCATGATTTAACAATTTTACTATAACAGTCATGAATATGGTGTCAATTTATGAATGTTTATGTGGTATAATTTAGTAATTGATCGAATTACATTTACATCATGAATGCTAGGGAGGATCTTCATATGGATATCGCATATAAACGCTCACTTATACACCAGCTCGATCTAGCTGTACAGTCGATTCATGGCATTATGGAACAGGTAACGGATGCTCAATTGGACTTGCAGCCAATGCCGAATAAACGTTCCTTGCGGGAGATGCTTGCACATTTGGCGCTCATTTGTGCTGCTGATCTGCATATTATGAATGAAGCAACTCAGGAGGAAATGGAACATTTTTATCATATACATACGCCCAACACGATAGATGATATGAAAAATACGCTCGCAAAATCCCATCGTTCTCTTGTTGATGAAATGAATTTATGGTCGGAGGAGCAATGGATGGAAATCAAACATGCTTATTGGGGAACAGCCTATTCTCGCTTCGAGTGGATGCTGGAAATTGTGCTTCACTTGGTGCATCATCGAGGTCAACTGTTCACATTGCTGTGCGAGCATGCATCAGAGCCGAAAATTCTAATGTTTGAATAAGGCGTTGAATGGAGGTTGAATCGTAATGGATGAAGCAGAGCAGAAGATTGAGTTGAGGCCTCTCCAGCTTACGGACGGGTACGAACTGTATGAAATGCTTCAAGCGATCGGACCGGGGGAGAACGGCTTTGTAAATAGCGCGTACGGAATGAGGAGGGGGCAATTTCGAAGTTTCTTGAGACAGCATTGGAACATTTCTCAAGGGATCGGTCTACAGCCCCAATATGTCCAGCAGACGATTTATTGGCTGTATGTGAATGGTAAGGCAGTCGGCTATGGAAAGCTGCGGCATAGACTGAATGAGGCGCTGCTGGAACGGGGCGGACATATTGGGTACGTTATCAGGCTTGATGAGCGGGGGAAGGGCTATGGCACCTTGATTTTGCGTGAGCTTGTTCGTGAAGCAGCCCGTCTTGGTCTTACTGAAGTGCTGCTGACAGTTGATAAAGATAATATTCGTTCCCGTAAAGTGATCGAAGGCAATGGGGGAACGCTGCGTGAATTGAAAGATGGAATATGCAAATATTGGATTCCAATTGGTTCGGATTTGGATGTTTGAGATGAGGCGTTCATCTTGTAGTTCGCTCAAGGGGAGGACACTGCATGGGGGTAGGATTCAATGAACCGTTTTCCATGTTCGATTCGATGTCTGCCATCTTTCCGATTTTCTTTATTGTATTTATAGCAATTTTCCTCTTTGTGATCATTAAGAATATAATGCAATGGAATTATAATAATCAACAACCGATCCTTACGGTGGAAGCGATAGTGACGGATAAACGTACTGAGGTGTCCCATCGGCATCATGCGAACCATCACAATCACTATTCTACGCATTACTACGTAACGTTCGAGGTAGAGAGCGGAGATCGGCTGGAGTTTCGTATAAAAAATAAGGATTACGGTATGTTAGCTGCAGGTGATCGGGGGAAGCTGACGTTTCAAGGGACACGCTTTCAGGGATTTGAGCGATATCACGTTCGATGAATTGGATGTAGATATGCTATGAACGGCACTGCGACTGGCGAATTCATTTGGAAGCGGCTATCATAAAAGAACATACTGACTAGGAACTACACAAAGGATGATTGTACATGTGGTGGATTGGAGCAACAGCGCTATTCCTTATTCTATGCATCGTTATTGCAACACTAGCGGTGAGCCGATATGCTTTCCGCCAGGTAACCATGTGGGAGCGCAGCACACTTGATAAGGCATTTGAGACAGTGGAAGGGTTCGGCTTAATGAGCAGGCAGGAGTTTGATGCCATTCATAAAGAGGACGTATCCATTAATTCGGCTGATGGTCTTGTACTAAGAGGGTACTATATCGAGCCTTATCCTGATCGCAAGAAGGTTGTCATTATCGTACATGGCTATACGGCCAATCATATCATTGGATCGCAGTTTATTCGCTTATTTATCGATGAGGGCTATAATGTGCTCCTTGTCGATCAACGCAGTCACGGCAGAAGTGAAGGGACGTATGCGACGTACGGCTATTATGAACGTGAAGACCTTGATCGCTGGGTTGAATGGGTACGTGAACGAGTTGGCTCCGATGTCTATATTGGATTGCATGGTCAGTCCATGGGCGGAGGAACGGTGCTGATGTATGCAGGCATCAATAAGCATGCTAAGTTTATTATTGCGGACTGCCCGTATTCGGATATGGAAGACTTAATGAAGTACCAGATGAAGGAATTGAACCGTGTGCCGCATTTCCCTTTTATTGCACTGCTGGAACGGCGCCTGAACCGACTTGCGAAGTTTTCGATGAAGCGGGTGAAGCCGATTCAGGAGGTTGCGGATAAACCAATCCCGCTATTATTAATTCACGGTGGCAAAGATACATTTGTTCCGACACGCATGAGTGAGCAGATCTATCGAGAGAAGTCAGTAGGAATGACAAAGCTGGTGATTATCGATAACGCTGTACATGCGAATGCGTACCCTACAGCTCGGCAGCAGTACGAGGCTGCCGTGCATGACTTCCTACAGGCAGTATATAAGCACAACGGCGAGGGTGGAAATAAGACCTGGGGAAATAACGCTGCGAATGGAGCATAATGCTCTGCTATTTGGTACAGTTTCATGAGAAATATTAATACACTGCATTAGGACGATGACGGAGAAGAATGACTGCAGCATGCAGAAATTCTTCTCTTTTTTTTCAAACTCCTTGTTTCAGGACTGAAGCATGTTTTCTGAAAACGATGTCGAAACATTGAAAAAATAACACTAGTAAGCATATAAATATAGTATAATATAGGCTACTACATGACAAAAAATAGCAGATTTCGTACTCCTCTCGGGATCACTCCATTCATAACTGCAACACAAGTATTCACTCCGAACGAGATCATGTTGCCTATTTCATCATGCATCAATCAACCTAGACCTTTCATACTGACACATCATGACAATAGTCAACGTTTGAGAGGACGACATTCTATCTTTCTAATTCTGTTATCTCTCATTTCATAAGGGACTGTCTCCCTGTTCGTTACACACTTATGCAGATAGTTCGAACAGGCGTATATTTCGCTAAGGGGGGATGCTTGCTGCCAAGATCATCGCAATTCAGATTGTTAACGTAATTAGGCATGAGGGGGGATGTCGACTAGAAACAGACAGAAAACAACATAATTCCAAAACAAACAATATTATTCGTTGCGATTCCACAATGATGGTGATAGTATGAGATCAAATACAGGTAAAATAAACCAATTACGAGGCGCGTGGATTATCTAATTTATCCAAATTGTTGAGGAGTGTATTCGATGAAACGAAGCATGTTCAAAGTACTTGTCCTTTCCTTAATGGCTGTAGCGCTTGTTGCAACTGGGTGCTCTACGGGAAGCAAATCTTCCTCAAGCAAGGCGGAGGTGGATAAGGGGGCGATTTCCGATCTTCCACAATCAATTAAAGAGAAAAATATAAAAATCATGGTGATTCGCAAAATCGGCGGTGACGACCATACTGCGCAATTTTTGGCAGGAGCGAAGCAGGAAGGCGAGTCAATGGGCTTTGTCGTAGATACGTTCTCTGCGAACAATGATTCTGCCAAGTTTCATGATGCGATTGCACAAGCAATGGACAAGAAGTATGACGGGGTTATTATTTCCCACGGTGATGACGCTGCTACGATTGAAGATGTGAAAAAGTTGACAGAAAAGGGCATTCCGGTCGTTACATTCGATTCTGTTCCGGAAGTATCTTCTGTCAATGGCGTAACGATGACTTCTCAGGATGATGGACAATTAGCAACCTTAGCTCTCGATAGCATGAACAAACAGCTCAATGGAAAGGGGAATATTGTGTATTTGTGGGTTGACGGATTTCCTCCAATGGTAGCCCGCAACGGAATCTATCAGCAATTTTTGAAGGCTAATACCGGCATTAAGGAAGTAGAGCGCTTTGGCGTTGCTGCTTCAGATACATCGGTACAAACGCAAAATGCAGTCGCAGCGATGCTGACCAAGCATGGCAAGGGCGAAATTGATGCAATCTTTGCAACATGGGATGCGTTCGCGATCGGAGCTGCGCGGGCGTTGAAAGAAGCAGGTCGTGAAGAAATTAAAATTTATGGCATCGACGTCTCGAACGCAGACTTGCAATTGATGCAGGAGAAAGACAGCCCATGGAGCTCAACCGCTGCTGTTGATCCGAAGGTAATCGGCGCAGTTAACCTGCGTTTGCTGGCGAAGAAGATTGCTGGCGAAGATACACCTCCAAAGTATGATCTCAAGCCGACCTTGATTACTCAAGTACAACTGAACTCATTAGGCGATGGTGTCAACATGGAGAGCCTCAATAAGATTATTCCAGGCTGGGGCATGAGCACAGAATTCGAGGAAGACTGGATGAAGGCGCTCAAGAAGGCTCATAAGTCTCAATAACACGAGCTACATGTATACACAGTGACAGCGGACAGGCAAGCGCCGGATTTAACAACCGGCCAGCACAAGCAGCGCTTGCCTGCTTACGGTGACAGGGGGCAGGGAGATGGAGAAGACAAGCAAGATACTCCTGGAAATGAAGGATATCTCAATACAATTTCCCGGTGTACAAGCACTGAACAGGGTTCAATTCACGACAGAAACAGGGACTGCACATGCGCTGATCGGTGCTAATGGAGCAGGGAAGTCAACCTTGATGAAGGCATTGTCGGGTGCTTACAGCCACTATACCGGCGAAATTCGGATGGATGGCGAGCTGGTGACGATTCGTTCGCCTCGCCATGCGAAGGATCTTGGCATTCAGATTGTATACCAGGAAGTTGATACAGCGCTTGTCCCCTATCTGACGGTAGGAGAGAACATTATGCTGGATGAGATGGTTCACGCGATGGGATCGAAGCATTGGATGCGTTGGAATGCTATACATTCCGCAGCTGCTCAAATTTTGCGGAGGATGAACGTTCAGGTACCTACCAAGAAGCTGATAAGTGAATTAACGCTGGCAGAAAAGCAAATGGTGCTCATTGCGCGGTCGATTTCGAAAAAATGCCGTTTTCTAATTTTGGACGAGCCGACGGCACCTCTGAGCCACGCAGAGACTGCGGAGCTGTTTCGCATCGTGCGCAATTTGAAGGCGGAAAATGTGGGGGTTATTTTTATCTCTCACCGCTTGCCGGAGTTGTTCGAAATTTGTGACGATATCACCATTATGAGGGACGGAAAGCTTGTTACGAAGATGCGGATTTCGGATACAAGTCCAAACGAAACCGTTGAGCTCATGCTGGGCAAAAAGCTGGATGAGCAGTTTCCTGAACGGATCAGTTCCATTGGCGATATGCAGTTTGAGGTTCGCAATCTGTCAGATGCCTGTAAAATTGCAAATATTAATATGCACGTGTGCAAAGGCGAAATCGTGGGTATTGCCGGATTGGTTGGAGCGGGCAAGACGGAATTGTGCAAGGCCATGTTCGGGGCGTCGGACATTCGAGCAGGGCAGACCCTCCTTCATGAACGTGTGCTGAAAGTTCGCAATTCCTATGATGCGGTAAAGGCTGGTCTGGCACTTGTGCCGGAAGAGCGGCGCAAGGAAGGAATATTAATATTTGAGTCGGTCGTAAATAATCTCACCGCTGTGAATCTATCGAAGTTTTGCAGGTGGGGGTCTTTTCTGCAATTCCGCAAAGAGAGAGAAGAAGCTGAAAGATTGATCGGGGAACTGGACATAAAGACTCCTAACGAGCAGACAAAGGTGCAACATTTATCTGGGGGCAATCAGCAGAAGGTGGCGATCGGCAAGTGGCTATTGGCTGATGCGGAAGTGTACATATTCGATGAGCCTACGAAGGGTGTGGACGTTGGGGCAAAGAAGGACATCTTCGAACTCATTTCGAGGCTGGCAGAACAAGGGAAGAGTGTAATCTACGCCTCCTGTGAATTGTCGGAAATCGTGGGGATTACGGATCGTGTGTACGTATTGTACGACGGGCATATCGTGAAGGAGCTGCACACGAACGATACGAATGAAGAAGAATTATTGTTCTATTCAACAGGAGGGAAATAGGCATGAGTATAATTCGTCGTAGTCAAGCTCCAAGTAGAGCGCCCAAATCGTTTGACTTTTTCGATTTCCTATATAAATACGGTACGATTATTACCATTCTGCTATTAATTGCGGTTTTTGGTTCGCTGTCAGATAGTTTTTTGTTGCCGTCCAATATTATTAATATTTTGCGCTCGATTTCTATCGTTACGATTATTTCGATCGGGATTACGATTTCGTTAGCAGTTGGCGGCTTCGATCTATCGGTCGGTTCCGTCGCTTCGCTTGCGAATGCGATAGTCATTTCTATGTTTGTCTGGCATTCACAAAACTCCTTAGTCGCCATTCTGGCAGCAATTGCAGTGTGTCTGGTTGCAGGTGTGGTGAACTCTTTTATGATTGTGAAGGTCAAAATTCCCGACATGCTCATGACACTTGCGACAATGTTCATTATTCAAGGGTTAGCGCTTACGTATACAAGAGGCGCTACTGTCTCGCAAAACATGGTCATGCCAGACGGGTCATTTGCAACCGGTAAAATAAGCGCGCTATTTTCTAAGATTGGACAAGTTCCTTGGATTATTTTCATCATGCTCATCGTTGTGATAATTGTTCATGTGTTCCTGAATTATACGAAGCACGGCAGATATATGTACGTTATTGGCGGGAATATGGAGGCTGCCAAGCTGTCCGGTATTGCGGTTAATAAATATCGGGTGATAGCTTATTTGATGTCTGCCGGTTTTGCAGCTATCGGCGGCATCATTCTTGCTTCTCGTGTCATGACAGCAGAAGTTAATGCAGGGGCTCCATATTTGATGGATGCTGTTGCGGCTGCCTTCATCGGCTTTTCCGTAGCGGGAGCAGGGAAGCCGAATGCATTTGGTACGTTTGTTGGAGCGATTCTCATTGGTATCCTGCAGAATGGTCTAGTCATGATGTCTGTTCCTTACTACGCGATGGACATTGTGAAGGGAACGGTTCTTGCATTCGCGTTGGCTTTAACGTATTACAAGAAAAAATGACGCTTCAGGAGGGAAAGGAATATGAAATATTCGACGTACTTTACAATGAAAGAAGCAGATGTAATCGACTATACGTTAACGAAGCTGAATGTATTTCCTGAACATGCGAACTTAACCTGCACGGAGATTGGCGACGGCAACTTGAACTATGTGTTCCGGCTCGTAGATGAGGAGTCGCAGCGCTCTATTATTATTAAGCAAGCAGGTCCTGTTGCTCGTATATCTGATGAATTCAAGGTATCTCCTGACCGCAATCGAATCGAAAGCGAGATATTGAAGATTCACAACGAGCTGGCACCAGGGCTCGTTCCTGAGGTATATCACTATGACCCGATTATGAATTGCTGTGTGATGGAGGATTTGTCCGATCATGTGATTATGCGTACGGCATTATTAGACCGGCAGCAATTCCCGCTGTTTGTCGACCATATCACGACATTTATGGCGAACACACTGCTGCTTACTTCTGATGTGGTTATGAATCATAAGGAGAAGAAGGAGCGGGTTAAGGCTTTCATTAATCCCGACTTATGCGAGATTACGGAAGACCTGGTTTATACGGAACCGTTTTATGATTGTGCGCGGAACGATGTTTATGAACCGATTCGCGCATTTGCGTCTGAGCATCTATGGTCAGATAAAGCGCTGTTGCTGGAAACTGCGAAAATGAAGTATGAATTCATGACGCATGCACAATCTCTCATCCATGGTGATTTACATACAGGTTCAATCTTCGTCAAGCAGGATTCGACGAAAGTAATCGATCCTGAGTTTGCTTTCTATGGGCCGGCAGGCTATGACGTAGGGAACGTTGTGGCGAATCTTATTTTTGCCTATGTGAATGCTGAGTGTACGATGGAATCAGGTGATTTGAAGGAGAAGCACAAGGAATGGCTCGCTGATACCATTCAGGAGATCGTTGACCGGTTCCAGTTCAAATTTTTGGCACTGTGGTCCACCTCTGTTCGAGATAAGACGGCTGCGTATCCAGGCTTCGATCGCTACTATCTCGATTCGATAATGCAGGATGCAGCGGGTGTCGCAGGCTTGGAATTGTGCCGGCGAACGCTTGGTATCGCTCATGTAAAGGACATTGCAGCAATCGCAGATGCTGCTGCAAGAGAACGTGCTGAACGGATGTGTCTCATGATGGGCAAGCGACTGATTATGGAGCGTTCTGATATGATAAAGGGCAGTGATTATTTCCGTATTATCAGTTCAAGCAGTGAAATGTACAGCCGCTAGAAGAAGGGGAGGGTGGAAGGATGAGTCAAGTTAACAGCAGCAATACAGTCAGCATGATGTCATCGGTTCGATTAGAGGATGAGAAGGATACGCTGGTTATTCTGGATCAGACACGTCTTCCGAACGAGACCGTATATCTCGAGCTTCAGAAGCTAGAAGATATATGGGACGCTATTTATCACCTCAAGGTGCGCGGTGCGCCTGCAATTGGCATTGCAGCGGCATTTGGAGTGTATCTGGCTGTGAAGGGTTCCCCTGCCGATACGTATGAGGCATTTGCCGCAGAATTTAACAAGGCGAAGCAGTACTTGGGTTCGTCGCGCCCGACGGCAGTGAATTTATTCTGGGCTTTGGATCGTATGAAAGCGAGGCTGGAGCGAGAACAAGGACACTCCGTTGCAGCGATTAAGGAAGCATTAAGGAAGGAAGCAGAGGCGATTCGAGCCGAAGACGAGCAAGTATGCGAGAGCATCGGGCGCCATGCGCTGTCACTGCTGCAGCCGAATTGGGGGATCTTGACGCATTGTAATGCGGGCGCTATCGCGACAGCGAAGTATGGAACTGCGCTTGCTCCTATTCATCTAGGGCAAGAGCAAGGCTATCAATTCAAGGTATATGCAGATGAGACACGGCCACTGCTGCAGGGCGCTCGATTGACAGCTTGGGAGTTAAAGGAAGCCGGCGTCGATGTGACCTTAATTTGCGATAACATGGCATCCATTGTCATGAAGGAAGGCAAAATACAAGCCGTGCTGGTTGGTTGCGACCGTGTGGCGGCGAACGGTGATGCTGCAAATAAAATTGGCACCTCAGGAGTTGCTATCCTTGCCAAGCATTATGGTATTCCGTTCTATGTATGCGCGCCGCTGTCTACGATAGATTTAGAATGCAAAACCGGGGATGACATCCGTATTGAGCTGCGGCCGGATAGTGAAGTGACAAGCAAGTGGTATGAACAGCCGATGGCTCCAGAAGGTGTGAGTGTGTACAACCCGAGCTTTGACGTCACGGATCACACGCTAATTACGGCAATCGTGACGCAGCATGGGATTGCGTATCCCCCATTTGCAGAATCGCTGCCTGACATGTTCCGCAAGGAATCTATTGCAAAGCAGGGGTAGATAGATTAATGGAAGAAATGCGATACGATCATTATCTATAAATAAGAGAAAATCCCCCAATAGCAACTTCTAGATAGAGATGCGACGAGTTGCTGTTGGGGGATTATTTTGATGTCTGTAATTCGATTATTCGCATTCGTAAAGCGAAATTCCCTTCGTGTTGGCTGCTTCTCGCCAAGTATCGTCCAATCGTTGATCGGTCACAATCGTATGAATCCAATCCAAAGGGCAGATGCTTGCAAATGAGGTTCGATCGAATTTGGTATAGTCAGCCGCTAAATATACCTTGTTCGCTCGTTCTGCAGCAATGCGTCGTACTTCAGCCTGCTGCTCGTTTGAATCCGTCAGCCCATGCTGAAGACTAATGGAACGGCAAGAAAGAAATGCCATGTCGAAGAAATAGCTCTTCATATTCAATTCTGCATTTCTGCCTAAGGCCGACATGGAGCCGGAAGATATTCCTCCGCCAATAATGACTAAATGCACACTAGGTTTATCCAACAATTCATTGATGATTTTGATTGAATTGGTGACGACAGTCAGACGTTGATCCTGAATCTGTTGTGCAAGGTATAGCGAGGTCGTGGAAGCGTCTAAAAAAATAGAGTCCCCGTTTGAAATGAACTGTACGCATTGCTCCGCTATGCGCTTCTTCCCATCGACATGAATATGCTCGCGCAATTGAATATTTATATCGTTTTGCACACCGTCTGGAATATATGCACCTCCGTAAGTGCGGGTGAGTATCCCTTCTTCCTCCAGCTGCTTCAGATCTCTTCGAATCGTTTCCTCTGTAACTTGAAAGAGTAAAGTGAGTTCTGCGACGGTTACGCTTTTCTTTTCCATAATCATGTCTTTAATTTTTGTTTTTCTGGTTATTGGCAACATGTTGTGCAATCTCTCCGCTTTTTAATCGATTTTATCTTATTATATCATATCCCGATCGGGAATTACGATTTTATGAACTGTAATAAAACAATATAAAGCAACATAATACATTGACAAAACATGTGTAAAGTACGAAAATTTAAGTAGGTCGTGCTGAGGACTGAGATCGTCCAACACCTCTTCATAATATGGACACGAGCCTGATAACAGGAGGTACGAGTGAATATGACACAACTCAACTCAGACATGGATGTAAAAGCTTTCATTTGTGAAATCGGCAGAAGGATGTATGCAAGGAGCTATGTTGCGGCCAACGACGGAAATATTTCAATAAAGTCCGATGAGAATACGATTTGGACAACGCCGACGGGAGTCAGTAAAGGCTATATGACACCCGATATGCTGGTACAAATGGATATGAAGGGGAACGTGCTTGCAGGTACATATAAGCCTTCTTCCGAGGTTCGAATGCATTTGCGAGTATACGCGGAAAATCCTGAAGTGAGGGCGGTTGTCCATGCTCATCCGCCTGCGGCAACCGCATTTGCGATTGCTGGTATAGATCTTGATCAAGCGATTTCGCCTGAGGCAATCGTGAACTTAGGCAAAGTGGCGGTTGCTCCATATGCAACACCGGGAACACAAGAGGTTCCGGATTCGATTGCGCCATATTGCAAGGATTATCATGCAGTTCTGCTAGCCAACCATGGCGCGCTGACATGGGGGCGTGATATGACGGAGGCTTATTTCCGAATGGAGTCATTGGAGCATTATGCACTGATGTACATGTATGCGAGCAGACTGATTGGCCATGCGAACGAATTGTCGCGTGATCAGGTATCCGAACTGGTGTCGATTCGTAATCGAATGGGAGTAAAGGGGGGCGGATTTCCCTCATTTAGAGAAGAAAGGGAAGACACAGAACTTTTTGATCAATTGGTTGAAAAGGTGGCAGCACGCGTAGCTGCGCAATTGCAATTAGAGTCATAACCTGACTGCAGCGAAATGGTCATAAATACATAGCAACAGCCCCAAGCACGAAGCGAGCCTAATTGCTCCGATGTTTGGGGCTGATTTGTGTTTTTACTTGTTTTTTGAAGATTTTTTTGATTTTGTTGATTTCGTAGATTTGGATTTTTTGGGGGATGAGGACTTGCTAGAGCCGCTTTTTTTGGATGAAGATGAAGAACTTCCATGATGATAATGGTATTCCCCATTCTTTAGTCCCCATTTGGCGCAATTGGTTTTGCAAGTATGGCCGCCCTTAGCGTCAGTACGTCCAGGATGGCCTGATGCAACAGAAGTCAATGAGGTCAAAGTAATGATGCAGGCTGTGCTTACGGCTATCATTTTACTCCATCTCGAAGTTGTCATTGTTATATGCTCCTCTCTCTTCGCATAGGTATCATGGATCATCGTTATTATAGTTCCTCTATTTCCAAAGCACTAGGAAAAATTTATTGAATTTTGGACTAGATCATGGAATATCGTGTTTTTTGCCATTATGCAATTCACGATTGCTATGAGATAATAATAGATATAAGCGTCTGCAGGAAACGATTCTGCACCGGATAACGTTAGAATGATGAAGGAGAATGACGATCATGGCGGGCATAGATGAAAGATTAATGAAGCAGATCGAATTTGTGAAGGAAATTGATAAATTGAAGAATGTGTTTCGCCGTTCTTATTTGCTTGATGGAAGCCGCCATGAAAATGATGCAGAGCATACCTGGCATTTGACCGCAATGGCGATACTGCTGCACGAATATACAAGTGAACGAAACTTGAATCTGCTCCGCGTACTCAAAATGTTGATAATCCATGACGTGGTCGAAATTGATGCGGGTGATACTTTTGCGTATGATGCAGAGGGGAATGCAAGCAAGTACGAACGTGAGTCGAAGGCGGCCAAGCGTTTATTTGGCATTCTACCGGAAGATCAGAAGCTTGAGCTTACTCAATTATGGACGGAATATGAGCAGCGTCAAACACAGGAGGCTCAATTTGCTGCCGCGTTGGATCGACTTCAGCCTTTGCTGCATAACTATTTGACAGAAGGAAAGTCGTGGAAGGAGCATAAGGTGACGAGCGATAAGGTGTTGGCGCGGATTCAAGCGATTCGCGATGGAGCCCCTGAACTGGGCAAGCTGGCAGAACAACTCATTCGAAGCGCAGTGGAAAAAGGCTATCTTGCCCCATAAATAAGCAAGTGAAACGATGTAAGGGAAGGACAATATAGTCCTTCCCTCGCTTTTATAGTTATACATCAAGCACCCAACGATTGCGGGTTTCACTGGCGCCCTCCATCGCCCATCCATTATGCTCATAGTACGCATTGAAGCTGGACCGAGCGGGACAAGCAGCTTCTATTGGATGGGGGGGAGCGTATCCAGCATTTGTCGCAGCAAATGCTGGCCTCTATACGTTTCAGCTACTGCAAATTGATATAGTGAAATACGTTCGCTCCCTTTTCGCGGGTAGAATTGCAGGGCGCCTGCTATACGAAGACCGCTGACTACGACGAGCAACTGTTTACGTCTTATGGCAGCAGCGACTCCATCAGGACAGTACAGCTCCCCGCTCGCCATGCCATCGTGGCGCAGATCTATTGTATTGGAGAAAAAGCGTATAATTGCGGGAGTCTCTTCCCATTTCGCCAATCGGATTTGCATGAAGATCCATTCTAACTAACTCTTCCCTATTTTCCTACTAGAACGAACACATTATGATCGGGAGCCTCCATCACGGCCACATGGCCAGATTCGGTAGGGAACGGTTCGCGAATCCAATGAATATCTGATCTTTCTTTGAGCTTAGCATAGGTATCATATATATCGTCAACCAGCAGCTCAATATCGATCTCCTTCAACTCTTTGTTGTTCTGCAGGACGAGCTCTGAACTGTGCTCTTCAGGAAAAGACATCCCGACAATTGTCCATGTACCGCCATCTGGCAAAGGACGTTCAATGATCCAGCTTTTCTTTAATCCAATCGCAGTGTAAAAATCAACAGATTGTTCGACATTTGCCGTATATAATGCGGCACACTCCATTTTTCTAATCATATAAAATCCTCCTTGTAATGGAAACTGTCTATACGGTAACATCTAACCATGACAAAAGATGTCATAGTTTATAGCTTATTCTTTATTACAGGTAGGAGGCGTTCCGACATGAATAAATCCCAGCGAATGATTGAATTAATGATGCTTGTAAATAAGAAACAGCAATTCACGGCTCGGGAGCTAGCTGAAGAATGCGGTGTGTCTGTGCGAACGATATTGCGAGATTTGCGTCATTTAGAGGAATTAGGCGTTCCATTATATACAGAGTACGGGCGAAATGGCGGATTTCGCTTGCTGAAGGAAAAGCTGCTTCCGCCGCTTTCATTTCTGGAGGAAGAGGCATTTGCAATCTTTTTTGCAGTTCAATTGCTGCAGGAGTATAAGACGATACCGTTTGGTAAAGAGGCTATGCAGGCATTGTCGAAATTTTATCAAGTACTTCCTGCTGCGACTCAAAAGCAAATTGATGCCATGCAGCGCTGTGTGCGATTCTGGGTTCCCCCTCGTGAACAGGATATCCCTCATTTGCAGCATTTGCTTCATGCTTCACTGGACAAAAGAACACTTCAAATCAGGTATGCTTCTACTCGGAGAGTTGAAATGCGCGAAATTGTCCCAATCGGATTGTATGCCCACAACGGCTATTGGTATTGCCCAGCTTATTGTATGAAGAGAAGAGGATACCGATTGTTCCGAGCGGATTGCATGCTTGAGGTAGCAGAAGTGGAGCGTATACATACCGATGTGCCGATCAATCTATTGACCTTGGAGGAGTGGTTCGAACCTCCACAACATAAAGACGGCTCCGTTCATGTTCCTTTGCGTGTTGAGTTGACCAAGCTTGGCGTACGGAAATGTCAAGCCGATCCATGGCTGGATAAAGCGATGACGGTGCGTGAAGAAGGAACTGGATTCATTCATATGGACATAGCAGGTTCCGAAATCAGTTATTTAGCAGATATTTTATTCGGTATGGGAACGGATGCCTATGTCCTTGAACCGATGGAGATCGTAACTATTATTCATCAGAAGGCAGAGCAGGTAGTTGCGCACTATCGAGGGAACAAAAGCTAAATATTGTATCTCTATGACCAGTCTATTAGGGGGATAAACAGGGGAGAAACCCCGTCTTTGGGCATATTGAAATTGTATCATCCCAATATATACTAAACAGAGAAGTAATCGATTTGGATTAGTAAAAATAGGAAGATCGTATTAGAATAGAGTTCCGACATGAATTGACATTATTAACCATATGATGCTAAGGTTATAATATCGCTTCATGATTGTAAAAGAGGTGTCGCGCTTATGATCCTTACCGTCTCCTTTGGCAGACAGAGCCGTGATTGGTTCGACATCGATGTAGCGGATGATTGCACAGGGGTGCAGCTCAAGGCCATTCTCGGGTTGAAGCTATTCGGTGAACCGCCTAAAAATCATATGCAATATATATTGGAGGTCAAGCAACCTGAAGGGCTGTGGATTACTGTTCCTGAACAGGTGCGATTGCTGGAGGCGGGTGTCCGTGAAGGCGCGTATATCCGTGTGCAGCGAGCATTTTCCACGACGAATGAGGCAATCCCATCGTATGGAAGTCGTTCCTTGTTCCAACTCGATGAAATGGATGATCAAGCAGAATCGTGAGAAGAGGAACGAGACGAGGAGTTGTTCGATGTGAATGTAATGTATCAGAGATCGCCTCGAATCAAGCCGGAATTGCCTGAGGAGAAGCTTGAAATATTGCGTCCTCCTGCAGAACCGTCGAGACCGACGTTCTCTATAGTTACCATCATTATTCCGATTGTAATGACATTGGTCAGCATCGGTTTTTACATATATATGTCTATGTCAGGCAAGATGGGCAGCAGCAATTATATGATGTTTCAAATGATAACCATCTCTATGATGCTTATGTCCTATACGTTGCCTTTCTTTCTATATCTAAGCAACAAAAAGGCCTACCAACGCAAAAAGGAAGAACGAAGTCGGATGTACATGGCTCAACTAGAGAAGCACCGACTCGAACTTGAAGCGAAGCAGGAAGAACAGCGAGCGGCTATGCAAGCGATTCATGGTGATCCGGATGTGTGCTACCAACTTGTGAAAAATCGTAATAGTAGCCTGTGGGAGCGCGGGCCGACCGACGATGATTTTATGGAAGTCCGCATTGGCACCGGAGAAGTGCCTTTTTATATGCCCATACTTACCCCTAGAATAGATGGATATGAGAAGGATCCGCTCATTGATGCAGCTCACAAGCTTGAACAAGACTTTCGTACTGTCGAAGCGGCTCCCATTACTTTGCCGTTGTATGATTCCAAGGTAATAGGTATTGTCGGCGATAAGGCTGCGGTAATGGATGCGGTGCGTATTGTGATTGCCCAGCTTACGACTAAGCATTCACCTGATGAAGTGAAACTCGCTGCCCTCTATGATGAACGCGATGCGGATGACTGGAGCTGGCTAAGATGGCTGCCGCATACATGGAATGATGAGCGGACTGTCCGCTACTTGGCGGATCGGCGAAGCATGGTGCATCAACTGGCAGATCAACTCTACGGTATTTTGAATCGTCGCAAGAGCTTCCAGACAAGTGGAAAGAAGAAAAAGGCGCTTCCGATCTATGTTGTGCTGCTGCCCGACAGTTTACTGATAGAGGAAGAGCCGTTATACCCAATTCTATTGGAAGAAGCAGGCCGTGTGGATAGCTGCACCATTGTACTGTCCGATCGCAAGGAACGGCTTCCAATGCAATGCCGGCTAATTGTAGAGGTGGGCGCTGGAGCGGGAGTGTCAACGCAAAAAACGGATCAGGAAGGAATTATACAGCAATCTTTTCATATGGATCATTTGTCAGATGACAAAATTGACACGCTGGCTCGTTATATGGCGCCAATCCGGTTGAAGCGCTCGGCTGCCACGGATTTACCTCCTGTTTTAACCTTGTTCGATATGTTTGGGGTTGAACAAGCTGAGCAGTTGGAACTGGCGAAACATTGGAATCAGAATCGATATCCAGATACGCTGCCTGTACCTGTCGGTGTTCGTCCCGGCGGGAAGCTTGTTTCCTTAAATCTGCATGACAAGATTGAACGGAAGGGCCATGGTCCGCATGGTCTAATCGCAGGGACGACGGGCTCGGGCAAAAGTGAAGTTATTCA
The DNA here is from genome assembly GCF_050474385.1 of Paenibacillus sp. B1-35. Lineage (NCBI taxonomy): Bacteria > Bacillati > Bacillota > Bacilli > Caryophanales > Paenibacillaceae > Paenibacillus > Paenibacillus sp. B1-35. Next base: position 1,506,569 of record NZ_JBCHVJ010000001.1, on the reverse strand, counting down.
GTCATTGATTGCTTCTCTTGCTGCTAACTACCACCCTCATGATGTTGTATTCCTACTGATTGATTATAAGGGCGGTGGGATGTCTAATATATTTGGGAAGCTTCCGCATGTTGTGGGTACCATTACGAATTTGGACGATAACCTGATTGAACGTGCGAAGGTGTCGTTGCGTGCTGAGCTCATACGTAGACAGCGCGTATTGAATGATGCTGGAAATATGCAGCATATCGATGAATACTACAAGTCGTCACTACGGCATCAAAAGCCGCTGCCGCATTTAATGATTATTATCGATGAATTCGCTCAGCTTAAGAAAGATCAGCCTGAATTCATGGATGAGCTTATCAGTATTGCGGCAATAGGCCGCACGCTAGGAGTTCATTTGTTACTCGCTACCCAGAAGCCGGCGGGTGTGGTAGATGAGAAAATATGGAGTAATACACGATTCCGCATCTGCTTGCGTGTGCAAAGTGAAGGTGACAGCCGGGATATGTTGAAAATTCCTAACGCTGCTTGGATTACACATCCTGGGCGCGGCTACTTCCAGGTTGGAAGTGATGAAGTATTCGAAGAACTGCAATTTGCTTGGAGTGGAGCTCCTTATTTAGTCAAGGCCAAAGAAGGGCGTCCGCTGCGCATTGAAGTGAGCGAGGTTCGCCTTAACGGGAAGAGAGAGCCGCTCCTTCATAGTGATACCTTATCATCCGCTTATGAAGAAGAGGAGCCGAAGAAGCAGCTTCAAGCATTCATTGAGCTGGCTGTGGAGGCGGCAGATCGAGAGGGAATTGCTAGGCTTCAGGGTCCTTGGCTCGCACCTCTGCCTCATGAACTGGAGTTAAGTGAATTGTACAAACAACCGGGGGCGTTAGATGTTGTTGGCGATGGAACACAGGGATTACAGCCTGTCGTCGGCCTATTGGATGATGTAATGAACCAGCGGCAGGAACCGCTTGGCATTGACTTGGATCATGAGCATTGGGCTGTATACGGCATGCCGGGAACTGGGAAGACGACCTTCGTTCAGACACTCCTCATGTCTCTTGCCCGACAATATGATCCAGAGACTTGGCACGGTTATGTTGTGGACACGGGGCGAATGATGAATGATTATGCAGCCCTTCCTCATATCGGGGCAGTCATTGCGGGTGACGATGAAGATCGAATAAAGAGACTGTTCCGTTATTTGCAAGCGATGGTCACGGAACGAATGGAATTGCTGTCTCAAGCTGGTATGAAGACGATTGCTTCGTATCGGCAGGTGACGAAGAAGGCTGTGCCGAATATTGTTATAGTCATTGACGGTTACTCAAACTTCCGTACCTCCTATCCGGATGAAAATGAGCGCCTTGAATATCTCCTTCGAGAAGGAGGAAGTTTGGCTATTACTTTTGTAATTACAGCCAACCGTGTAACCGACATTTTTGACAAGTATAGAAGCAATATTTCGAATGCTGTATCGTACGAATTGGCTGATCCGAGCGATTATTATTTTGCTGTCGGAAGGCCGACCAGAGCTTTAGGAGGGCTTCAGGCCGGACGTGGCCTTGTAAAGTGGAAGGGAGCGCCTGTTGAGTTCCAAACGGCATACCCTGCTGAAGGACAGAGCGATGTGGATCGGGTACAGGAGCTGCGTTCACAAATACGGATGTTGGATAAAGCATGGCAAGGGACTGCTGCTCCACTGATACGAAGCCTTCCAGAGAGAATTCGACTAAGTGATCTGTTGAAGCTGAACGAAGAGAACCTGGAAGACAGCAGCGCGGAGCTTCTCCAAGCAGAGCGGTGGCATCCTGTTCCGGTCGGTGTTCGTACCGATGATTTGGAACCGTATTTAATTAACTTGAAGGAAGGCCCGCACTTCATCGTGGCTAGTCCTATGGAATGTGGCAAAACGACGTTCTTAATCAGTTGGATGTTGTCCTTAGCTTATTACATGTCTCCTGAACAGCTGCATATCTATGCAATCGATGTACGTTATGGGGATAATGGAATTGCTTCCTTGAAAGATCTGCCTCATGTAAGAGAAATCGTAACAGAGGAAGAGCGAATTCCTGGATTTGTCCAACATGTATATAGTGAAGTGACGACTCGGAGCAAGGACGGTGGCTATCCGTTAATACTGCTAGTAATGGATGATGCGGATATGCTGTGCAAGCAACTGACCGACTACACGGTGAAGGATCAACTGTCTGCTATCGTCCGTCAAGGAAGGGACAGAGGGGTACATATGGTGTTAGCTGGCGTACCATCTGATTTTCCGACATTCGGCGTTGATTGGTTCAATGATGTTCGGGCTTCGCAAGCCGGGTTTTTATTTGGATCGATTGATGCGAATGATCTGTCTTTTTTCCGTATTCCGATCTCGGAGTCCCAAACTTCGAGCTTAAATGGGTCTAAAGTTCTCCCTTCAGGGCAAGGTTATTTTGTAAAGCGGAAATTTGTGAAAATAAAGACGGTTGTACCGTACGATGAAAAATGGACTCCGGCCGCATGGACAACACAGATAAGCAGGCGTTGGAAAGTGCGGGTCTGATGGGGGGTGGAAACATTGATGACAAGCAATGAGCCGCATCAGCAAGCTCATGATGGCAGAAGCGGTATTGAGCTTAGCAAAAAAGAACTGTATTTTCTAGCCGGCATTATTGGGTCGGATCGCTTGCTGGGGGTCGAGGATCCATTCCGCGGATACTTGACAGAGGAAATTACAGAAGAATGGAACAAAGTCAAAGCATCGCTTCTGCGTAAAGGTTATTTGACCGAAGCTCCAGGCGGCGTAGAGCTTGGGATACCATCACACGTATATTCGACTGTAGCTGTGACGGGATTGGCGAATCGCTCTTGCTGGGTTCGCTTCCTTGATACAGTCGCTGAGCCTGGTCGCAAGGAATATGAAGGGTATTTTCACTTTACGGATGACTTGACTATAGAACGAGTACAGGCTCAGGAACAAGCGGATATGTACTACTTTCTTGAATATGGTTCGACGAATGAAGCATGTTCTGTCATTGTGAATCGGATGCATTGGGCCGAGCAGGATGAGAGCGATATAACGGCTGTTATGCTGTCTAAGAGGCACTTTCACAAGCTATATGAACAAGCAAATGAACTAACCGTTGAACAAATGGTCAGCCAGCTTATGACCTTCGATGGCGAGGAAGAGGGAGCATTTGCGCTTGCGCATTCTCTGAAGCATCGGACAGCATCTGGTGAGATGTTATTTCTCGTGTGGAATGAGAAGACGTGGGATGTGCAGGGAGCTGCGTTTCTTGTCGGAGGAGCTCGAAATTGGCTCATACGGCAGAGTTCTAAGGGAGATGAGGATTGGTTAACTGCAACTTTAACAACGAAGGAACAGCTGGAGAGTATGTTAATCGATTGGAATCGCCAGCATTCTATGGAGGAAGGAAGGTGATATCGTGCGCATTATCGTTACGCCGGATGCGCTTCGTGAGGGGAGCCGTCAGCTGCAGGCAACAGCGGAGCAATTGGAAGCTATTCAATCGTCATTGGAACGGTCTCTTCAATCAATAGAGTGGGAGGCATCTATTAAGACTGCTGTCGAAGAGAAATGGCAGCAGGCTGCACGGTTATCTGCTCAAATACATACGCTTTTGTACGAATTAAGCATGCAGCTTCAATCCAAGGCTGATCAGTTCCAAACGGCTGATCAGCAAGCGCACCCGATACTGGGTCAAGCTTACCAGATCGGTTCGGCGGCGTCACTATATTCAACGATCGGGATTGGGGGGGCATCGTTAATTATCCCTGCTGTAGGGACTCAGGTAGGAGCCATATCGAATCCGAATGCGGTTGTGCGAGCAATTGGTAAGCAAGAGGATAAGGGATCAGGATGGAACTGGAAGCCTACGGTTCCTGAAATGTATGGTTATGGGAAAGATGGTTATCGCATGATGAATATGGGGAAGAGCGGGTTCAATGTCAATGTGCGTGGAGATGGCTATGCGACCATCAGTGGGGCGAGATCCAAGTTCGCGCTGTCTGAGGGGATACAGGGAACGAGATATGCGGCATCTAATGCAGCGAATCATACGAATGTATGGAAATTCGTAGATCCGGCAGTTGCAGCGAAAGAGTCGCTATCCATTAAAGGCTGGAGTGCGAAGCTTGGATATGCTGGGCTGGCATATGATACAGGAACGGCAGTTATGACTGATTATGACAAAGGAGGCCCAAGTCGTGCTGCAGCTAGTGCAGTCGTAAATGGCTCGATTGGAGTCGGCACGATGGCAGCAAGCGCAGCAGTGGGCGCTTGGGTCGGATCAGTCGTTCCTGTTGCAGGCACAATTGTTGGTGCAGGAGTAGGCCTTGCGACTGGAGCAGCGATCTCCATGGTTACAGAGGTCACGATTAATGGCAAATCGATCAAGACCCATGCGGTGGATGCCGTAGATACTGTAGTGGATACTGTGTCTGATACCGTTACAAGTGGAACGAAAACAGCTACTGAAGCTGTTCAGGAAGGGGTTAAAGCGGTGAAAAGTGGTGCGACAAAGGCAGCCGGCAAAGTTGTAAACAAGGTAACCAATATGTTCGGAAGTGCCAGTGCAGGCAAGTTGCTTCCTAGCTGATGCTCCAATAGGTTTAACAGACGGTTTTAATTTGTGACATAAGCACTATACAACAATGATGCTGGACAGGTTTTTCGGAACAGCACCCGACCCTATATGTGTGTATTGTTTTTAATATAAGCTCAACGCATCAGTTCTGAAATTACACAAAGGTTTAGGAATGCAGGAGTAGAAAGGGAAGGATGAATGATGGAGAATCAAGTCGGGCAACAACATGTTGCGAAGGAAGAGAATGAATTGCTTCCGCTCGGCTCTGTAGTGCTGCTGCGTGAAGGAAGTAAGAAATTAGTGATTTACGGCCGCAAGCAGCTTCAGGTGACTACGAATCGGTTGTTCGATTATTTGGGCGTTGTGTATCCAGAGGGATATATTGACGAGAATTACTCTTACTTGTTCAATCATGAAGATATAGAAGTGATTGCTCATGTTGGCTATACCAATGAAGAAGAAGAGCAGTTTCAGCTTGTTCTCCAACGTGTACCGTTGGCTCCAGAGTCCTCTTTATAGATTTGGGACCGGAGACTCTTTTAATAGGGCGGTAGAATTCATGTACAATTGTGGGCAGATAGATTTGAAATATTTACTTTTCATTCAATTGTCTACCAAAGGGGGGGATCATCATGGCAGGCCGCATATTAATTACACCGGAACAGGTTGATCAAGTAGCAAATCAATTTAAGCAAGGTGGAGACCAGAGCCAACAAATCGTAGCGTCTCTTACTCAGTCGATCCAAGGCATGGAGGGTCAATGGGAAGGGATGACGAAGCAGCGCTTCTTCCAGGAATTCCAGGAGGCAAGCAAGCAGATGCAATCATTCGTACAAACTCTAAATACGATTAGTGAAGAGCTGAAGGCGATCGCACAGAAGTTTCGCACTGTCGACGAACAGCGGTAATTATTTATCTCTTAATATTAAATACGAAGAGGAAGCCGGGCGTTGGAAATACTCCCGGTTTTTCTTACATCATATCGAAGATCATCCGGGAGGATAGGAAACAATGTCATTTCAGCCACAACCAGGAGATACGATCATTATTCACGATACAGAATATCGGTTCGGAGAACATCCGGCAGCTCCTGGACTCGTCTACGCGCAGGCAGGCAGACAAGGTGTCATCTATCAGCTTCTCCCACCCCAAGGAAATGCTGCAGAGGCGAAGGCGTTAAAAGTATTCAACCCGAAGTATCGTGTCCCTTCTATGGTATATCAGTCCGAGCTGCTAGAGTCCTATAGTGAGTTGACAGGGTTAAAGGTGTGCAGTCGGAGCGTATTAACCCCTGAGAAAAACGGAGGACTGATCCACAAACATACGGACTTGCTATATGCAGTGGCAATGCCGTGGATTTATGGTCCTACTTGGTTGGATATCGTCGCAGAACGCAAAATGCTGACACGCCAGCAGAGCTTACTCATGGCCGAATCCCTGGCTCGTATATGCTCTGGTATGGAGCAGAGGGGGTTAGCACATTGTGATTTGTCTGCGCCGAACATCATGCTTCCTTTTTTCTCGGAAGTTAAGCAGAGCGCGAATGCCTCACCGATACAATTGGTTGATGTAGAGCAGTTGTACAGTCCCAAGCTGGATCGTCCAGACGTCCTATTCAGTGGTTCTCCAGGATATGCTGCACATCGAACGCTTCTAAGCGGCATGTGGAGCGCTTATGCGGATCGGTTCGCGGGCAGTATCCTGCTGGCAGAAATGCTGGGATGGTCGTCTGCGCAAATTGTGCAGAAATCATGGGGAGAAAGCTATTTCGATCAGCGTGAGATGCAAACATCATGTGATCGGTACGAGGTATTGAAGCGTGAATTGCAGGAGCTCTATGGGAATAAAGTCGCGGAGCTGCTGACCCGCGCTTGGGAAAGCCAAGATTTAAGCAGCTGTCCGACCTTCGGCGAGTGGCTGGTTGTTCTTAATGGAATTGATGAAGAGAAACAGATGGCGATTGATGCTCCGCTTCATGTTCAACATAAGGAAGGTAAGGATGCTCTATCGAATTCTGAACATTCAAAACCGATGATAGCCGACTCGGAAAACGCAGTACATTTTGCTGTACTAACGGAAAAAGACGAAATAGCTGCTGCTTCTGCATGTGATGAAGCAGATCCTGATATCGTGAATCGATTATTCCGCCAAGCCAGAGAGCTGGAAGGGCGCAGTCAGTTGCAAGGTGCGTTGGAAGTATATCGTTCCGCTCATCATTTTGTTGTGGACGGAAGCCCCATGCAAATCGAATTGACTGCTGCCATCGCTGACTTAGAGCATAAGCTTGCTGCGGAAGTGCAACAAAAGTCAGGAAGTAAGGGGAAGTTTAGTAAACGTGCGATTTCTATCATTTGTATCGCTTCAGCGGTAGTGATCATTGGATGCGGTGCCGTTGTGGCAAGCATGATGAATGCAAATGCTGCTACGAAGGCGGCGGAAGAGCAGGCGCTTCTCGATGCGAAGCAGCTAGAAATGCAGAATCAGCAGTTGAAGGCGGAAGAGGAACGGAAGCAAAAGGAAGAGCAACAGAAGCAAGAGGAAGCTAAACGGCTGCGTGAGGAGGAACAGCGCAAGCAGGAGGAGCAAAAGCGAAAAGCGGAAGCACAGCGTGCGAAACAGCTGGAAGCACAGAAGAAGAAGGAAGCAGCTGAGAAGGCGGCAGAACGCAAACGTCTCCGAGCCAAGTATGATCAGCAAATGCAATATGAGAAGTATCTAGCATGGAAGAAGGAGCGGGACGAACAGCTCCGTATCGAACAGGCACGTGAACAGGGACGTCAACAGGAACGTAAGCGGCTGGAAGCAGAACAGGCTGCGAAGAAGGCTGCTGAGCTTAAGAAGGTTCGCAACCGAGATGTTGTTCTGTTGATAGCATCCTACAATAAAACATATAATGCGATCAAGCAGGACAATATGAAAAATGCAAAAACCTATGCCTTAGAGTTCGTAGAGCGTTACGAAAAGGATCCAGATTTTTTCAAGAATGTCGGGAAAGTCGGAACAAGAGCAGCACATATATATAAATTCTTGCAAGATACAAGCTATAAAATACCGGATATTTAATTCGGAACATAGAGTGTTATGAATACACGATATGAGGTGAACTGGACGAATGAACTACACGATACAGGCTTCACAGCGAACACCTGCACTTCTCATATATTTAATAGATATTAGTGCCTCTATGAACATGACGATGGCTGGAAAAAGGCGTATTGATGTGGTGTATGACGCATTATCTCAGGCTATTCGTCAGATGGTGTTCCGTTCAACGAAAGGCCATAGGCTGACACCTCGCTATCGGATAGCCATCTTAGCATACAGTGATGATGTGTATGATGTATTGAATGGAATTAAAGGAATTGATGAGATTGCAAGTATGGGAGCATTGCCGGATTTGACTCCGGTTCGCTTTTCGGATGCGGCCAAGGCATTTCTGCAAGCGGAAAGATTGCTGGAGGCAGAGCTGCCTTATATGCAGGATTGCCCGGCTCCTCTCATCTGTCATATGACAGATGGAGTTGCTACAGGCGATGATCCGGCGCCTATCGCAAAACGAATTATGCAGATGGGCGTTCCGGATGGAAATGTTCTTATTGAAAATATTTTTATAACGGATTATATGCTGGATACACCGATTGAGGAGCCGCGACGGTGGAAAGGGATATTGCATGATACGGTGCTAACGGATGAGCATGCGCAGAAGCTTCGCAGCATGTCATCGGTCTTGCCGGAAAGTTATCGCGAAATGTTGGTGGAGGCGGATTATCATCTTGCTCAAGGTGCCTACATGATGCTGCCAGGCAATTGTCCGGAACTAGTGTCGATTGGCTTCCAAATGTCTGCCGCTACCCCTGTGCGTTAATCGCTTTTGAAACTAACGGCAGCCCTTGCCTAGATGATACATAGAAGTCGGAATGTAATCCGGCACGCAACAAAAGAAGTTCAAAGTTCCTCAATACATATACAGCTTGGAATGTGAGGGAAAGGCAAGGTGAATCCGCATGAGTCTGACATCCTATCACTTTACATCTAACCAGCAGGTGGATCAGCCTTTAACGACGATTGTGCAATCGCCTTTTCGCTGCCGTTTCGCCTACGCTAAAGCGGGTGAAACGGCGCTTTATAAAGAGAATAATCAAGATTTTTTAGCTTTTCGCATTGATGAAAATGCGCTCAGCTTTATCATGTGTGATGGAGTTAGCTTGAGCTATCGGGGAGATTTTGCCGCGCACTTTCTAGGAACTCATCTCCTGAATTGGATTTCTGCTACTGGCCATGCAGAGCGGAATGAAGCTTCTTTCCATGAATATCTTCATTCTTTACGTGAATGTGCCGCCGAACAGATGTCGCGCTTAACGGTTCCATCGGATCTTCCATTGCTGCTGCGAGATGTGCTTGAGGATAAAAAAAGGATTGGCAGTGAAACGATGTTCATTTGTGGTCGGGTTGACGTCTTTAATGGCATACATCCGTACCATCGCATTTGGCTAGCTTGGCATGGAGATGTAAGGCTTCGCTTATGGCAGCACGGACAGGAGAGCGGCGAGTTTCTCGGAGGGTCAAACTCGACCAGACAGCGTTGGTCAGCTGCTCGCGGTTTGATTGGCGGGCGAGCATGTACTTGGCAGCAGCAGGCGGAAGGTCGAATTCCATCTCGGCTGTTGGTGTATACGGATGGTTTCTCGGATCTGGATGATAGGCAAGATCCACCGAAGGATGAGCAGCTGCGTCGCAAACTTGAGCATACGAATGGTGAATGGCTAGGGGATGATGCCTCATTCCTTGATATTATCTGGTAAGTTGGCAAAAAAATGTTGGATTGAGACAAGATAACGATGCTGTATGCTCATTCGTAAGGTATAATCGTAGCATAGATAAATTGATGCTGTGTCTTCCTTTTTGAACATATTAGAAGCCTAGAGAAATATCAGCATACAACATGGGGAAGACAATTGAGCTGAGAAAGGTTGCCACATGAAGAGAAAACACGCAGATCGCTACGATTGGAAACGGATCTTGTCCAAGCAGTTCGCGCTTACTCAAGTCGATTCTTCAGATTTTACAGGATACATCTCCCTTATTAAAATCAATTCGGTAAGGCAGCCGCTTGTCGTAACTATGGATGGAAAGAGATTAAAGCTAGTTGATGTAGGATATTGTTGGATGCAATATTTCCCTTTGGATGAGCATTATTCGATAACTACGGTATTTAATGAACGGGGACAGGTTGTCCAGTGGTATGTAGATATTTGTGAGCCGTTTGCACTGGATGAACGCGGCATACCGTATTTTGTCGATTTATACTTGGACGTTGTTCTGCTGCCGACGGGACATGTTTTTTTGCTGGACGAGGATGAATTAGAAGAGGCATTAGAATGGGGACGGATATCCCATGATCAATATCGTATTGCAGTGAACGAGGCATCAAGACTCTTTCATGAGGTGAAAGAGCACTCGTTGATAGGGCGCAGCAAAGATGATTATATAATGATGCTGCAATTGCTAGAGAAATGATAAGAAGACTGAGAATCAGTCTTCTTTGTTTTATTTCAGGGAGTGCTCCAGCCCTTATATTTCACAAGTTGAAACTTTTTCCACAGTTAAAGCGTCTAAACAATGTACCACGTTAGATGGTGGAGATTCCCTTTCTTTAATTGATGTAATCGCTCACAATCTCAGTTTTACGTTGCTCAACTCACGTTCACGTTGCACAAGTAGAAAGTTAGAGAGTAGGGACGTGAATACAAGAATTTCCATGTGCGATAAAGGAAAGGGTGGGGCTTGTATTGTTTCCAGTCGTTTATTCAACTTTATGTGAGCAAGCACTCAGGACATGGATAGCAGAAAATTATAGCATAGGGACAGTTCAGCGCGTTACATATACGCACTATGACTTTGACCTATGTGGATACGGCTAAAGGGCCTATGATATAGCTGAATTCCGCTTGGCACGAGAAGTGCGCTTGAACCGCGATTCAGAAAATTGTCCTTACTGTGGAATGCATTCCTAGAAGGGTATCAGTCCATACGTCCGTTAAGCGCAGACGATATTCGAGCGGTTCCCCTATTTGTTGCAGCGCGTCAATTGTGGCTGATGGCCCTATGCCTCCACGATTTACAAATTGTCGGCAGCATCGATTCAGGCGACGATTTTATTGATGAGAAGATGGACTATTTCAACTCATTGCCTGTTGAACTTATAGGCAATATATAGGTAGTATGGTAAACAAGCATGACATGCTTGGCAGGAGGGACAACATGAATGTAAGAAAGCTGCCTAGAGAGCAGAAGGAAAAATGGATTGAGGATTTGAAGCAATATTTCGAAAATGAGCGGGGAGAATCTCTTGGAATGTTTGAGGCAGAGGAGCTTGTTGATTATTTGCTGCAAATGTTCGAACCTTACTTGTACAATCAGGCAATAGAGGATGCTCGCACAATGATTGAACAGCGCATGGCTGGCATTGAAGAGGATCTTTATGCGATGAAAAAGTCGGTTGCTAAGGATCGAAGATAGCGACATGCCGTTTACATTTGCACATCCGCTGTATGCTGTTCCAGCAAATCGAAGCGTGTTGCACCGCGTTTCTTGAGTGCGACAGGACTTGTACTTGGCAGGCAGGCGCCTGATTTTGAATATTTTATTCTGCTTGAGCCGTAGTGATCCTAGGCAGTTGTTTAATATGGAGGGGATTCGATTGCACATTCGGAAGGCGATTGCAGGTGATGCACCTGGTATTGCGCGTGTTCATGTTGACAGCTGGCGCACAACCTACCAAGGGATTGTATCCGATACCTATCTATCAGGCTTATCTGTACAAGCGAGACAGACGATGTGGGAGCATGCGATTTTACAATTGACAGCAGATAAATGTATCTTTGTTGTCCAACAAAAGTCTGGTGAAATTGTTGGATTTGCCATGGGAGGGCCTAGCCGAAGCGAGCAGTTCCCGAATCGCTCGGAATTATATGCGCTTTATTTATTGTCGTCGGTACAAGGTCAAGGAATCGGGAAAATGCTCATATCTCATGTTATGCGATATATGAAGTTATGCGGATATATAAGCATGCTGGCGTGGGTCCTGAAGGGGAATAGCGCCCTTCAATTTTATCGCCGTACGGGAGCCGTAATCGTTGGTGAGGATGATATTGAGATAGGTGGCGAACCTCACACAGAAATCGCTATGGAATGGGCGCAGTTATCGATTTCATAATCAGTCGTTACTTATTGAGTTCTTAATACTAATCCTTTATTTCTAGGCACTTAAGCCGAGATCTTTCTTATCTTATTTCTAATCAAAAGCAGGTGATAGGCTTTGATATCAACCATTCACTATCAATTGAGACAATTGGAAGGATCGACAGCATTGTATGCCTACGGTACAGAGGCATGCGAAAAACAAGGACTGTTTGAAGTCGATTTTGTGGAGTATGAGCGAATGTGCCAGGAAGGGCTAGTTCCTTCTATTGAGGAAACGGTATATTTAATTCGCAAGAGTGAGCATGACCCTAACTTCTACGGTGGAATTCGGGTGTTTTTTCATTTATACAAGCATTATTTACAACATGGCGCATATGCCGAAGAGTATGGTCAGATGGTGTAAGCTTGTCATTTGAAAGTAAATGAGTGAGTTGTGTTGGCTCATAAAGTTTGATAGGTGAGAGTGTATGGTAATGAGGAGGACAAATGTGTTGAAAGTTCACATTACAGCATCGAAAACGCAAGATATTCCGTTAGAACTGCTACTACTGGCAGATCCCGAGGAGGCTGCCGTTAATCAATACCTAGATCGCAGCATTGGATATACCCTTACAATTGATGGAGAGGTTATCGGAGCTGTGCTGCTTCTGCCGACGCGCCCACATACACTTGAGCTTGTCAATGTGGCTGTATATGAAGCATGGCATGGACGCGGCTATGGCAAGCAGCTCGTTTTGCATGCCATTCAAAGTGCACGCGAGCTGGGTTATCGAGTGATGGAGGTCGGTACAGGGAACTCCAGCCTGTCCCAGCTAGGCCTATATCAAAAATGCGGCTTTCGAATTTGCGGAATTGATACCGATTTCTTCGTCATCCATTATGATGAACCAATCGAAGAGAACGGAATTCCCTGTGTGGATATGATACGACTTCGTTTGCTCTTGTAAACGTGTACTATAATGGATATATAGATATATCCTTACGTTGAGAAGAGTGGGAGCGTGCTGCATATGAATCGATTTACGGATGAGGAAATTCGAAGCATTCGGAAACAGGCGATGGCCATTGAGCGAGAAGGCAAATTGCCGGAACAACTGTTGCAATGGATATACGACCGGGGATTGTTCAAACTGTTCATTCCCTCTGAATTACAGGGGAATATGACATCGCTTCCAGAAGCGTTGCAATGGTTCGAGCATACGTCATGGATTAATGGCAGCTTCGGCTGGCTGGTCACGATTGGTTCTGGCGGAGGCTTCTTTGCCCCATTTATGAAGCCAGAGGTAGCGAAGGAAGCTTATATGAGGAAGGATGCAGTTGTAGCTGGTTCGGGGCATCCAAGCGGTACGGCTGAGAAGGTGAATGGAGGATATCGGGTGAATGGGCGCTGGAAGTTCTGCAGCGGCTCGACCTATGCGACCGTATTTACAGCCAACTGCGTGGTGGAAGAGCGTAATGCTGCGAGCGCTATAAAGGATACGGCAGCAGAGCCGGTTATTCGGTCGTTCGTATTTCGGCCGGATCAAGTCGAGATCGTGAAAGATTGGAATGCATTTGGATTGAAGGCTACGGAAAGTCATTCGATTGTAGTGCACGATCTATTTGTTCCTGATGAACGAACCTTTAGCATCATGGAGCCAAATGGGCTCTATGATGATCCGATATATGACTATCCGTTCTTGCCGTTTGCAGAAGCGTCTTTTGCTGCCGTAAGCATCGGTGTTGCCAAGCACTTCCTCGATGAGGCGCGAGATATTGCGGAACGAAACCGCAACGTTTGGATGAATGCTACTGTGAATCGATATGTGTCTGTTATGGATAAAATTAGCGCTCAGAACGATATTCTGACGGAAGCTGCAAATGTATTCTATCAGGCCATTGAGCAATCGTGGAGCCGGCACATTGGTGGCCAACAGCTATCAGAATCAGATATACAGGATGTGTCGCAGCGCTGTAAGGAGGCTGGACAAGCTGCCTTATCTTCTGCAAATGCAATCTTCCCATACTTGGGCATTCATGCAGTAATGGAGGATGCAACTATTAATCAAATTTATCGCGACTTGCAGACTGTATGTCACCATTCCTTATTAGTGAAATTCGATTAAGTTTCAGGTGTAAAAAGAAAAAGAGGCAAAGCGGAGAAAGAAGGGGGACACCCATCCGAATTCTCTACTTTGCCTTTTTTATATTGTTGCGGGGTATAGGATCAGCGCTTATACCAGATGGCAGGCCACAAAATGTCCTGGCTTCGCTTCGCGGAATTCAGGGACTGCAGCGGCACATCGTTCTGTTGCTGCAGGGCATCTAGTACGGAAATGGCACCCGCTCGGCGGGTTAATCGGGCTTGGCAGTTCACCGCTTAATACAATCCGTTCCTTCTGAGCTTCGATATCAGGATCGGGCACAGGAATGGCTGACATGAGCGCTTGTGTGTAAGGATGAAGCGGCTCTGAGTAGAGCGTGTTGCTGTCCGTCAGCTCAACCATTTTGCCCAAATACATGACGGCAACACGATCGCTAATATGCTTGACCATGGATAAATCATGGGCAATGAATAAATAGGTGAGCCCGAATCTAGTCTGCAGATCCTTCAGCAGGTTGACGACTTGGGCCTGAATGGATACATCCAGCGCTGAAATCGGTTCATCACAAATAATGAGCTTGGGATCAACGGCAAGTGCACGGGCAATACCGATGCGCTGACGCTGCCCTCCAGAAAATTCATGCGGATAACGTGTAGCATGATCAGGATTCAAGCCGACAAGGTCAAGAAGCTCCTCGATTCGCTTCTTCTTCTCGGCACGGCTAGATGCAAGCTTATGAATTTCAATTGCCTCTCCGATAATATCAGAGATTGTGAGGCGCGGATTAAGTGAAGCGTACGGATCTTGGAAGATCATCTGCATCTCACGGCGCATGGCCGCCATCTGCTTGCGCTTCAGACTATAAATATTGATCCCATTGTAGATTGTACGACCGCCTGTCGGTTCGTAAAGACGTAAAACAGTTCGTCCAACTGTAGACTTCCCACAGCCAGACTCCCCAACCATACCGAGTGTTTCACCCTTATGAAGGGTGAAGCTTACATCGTTCACTGCTTTCAGAACATTGCCGCGGCCCAAATGAAAGTACTTCTTCAGTCCTTGTACCTCTAATAATGTTTCTCTGCTCATCTTGCCACCTCCTGTGCCAGTGGATGCAGAAGCCAGCAGTTCGCCTGATGCGAATCACTTACATTCGTTTTCTCTGGATCAGAGCTCATGCAGATCTCCATTACATCATTGCAGCGTGCGCAAAACCCGCATCCGGCAGGCGGCTTAATCAAATCTGGCGGAGTTCCATAGATCGGGATAAGAGGCTCATCCTTCTTCTGATCAAGTCGAGGCAACGAACGCAGCAATCCTTTTGTATATGGATGCTGTGGATTTTTGAAAATATCCCATTTCGTCCCGGTCTCAACGATTTTTCCTGCATACATAACAATGACACGGTCGCATAAATCAGCTACGATACCCAGATCATGAGTGATTAAAATAATCGATGTCCCCATTTCCTGCTGCAGTTGCTTCATGACGCGCAAAATTTGTGCCTGTATTGTCACGTCAAGCGCCGTTGTCGGTTCGTCGGCGATAAGCAGGGATGGGTTACAAGCAAGTGCGATTGCAATCATGGCGCGCTGGCGCATTCCGCCCGAGAACTCATGCGGATACTGCTGGAAACGGGAAGCGGGATTCGGAATTCCAACCATGGACAGCATCTCGATAGCACGCGTCTTTGCCTGTGCAGAGCTCATTTTCTGATGCTTCGTTAATACCTCCGTAATTTGCCGGCCAATCGTCATCGTTGGATTGAGTGAAGTCATCGGATCCTGGAAAATCATGCCGATGTCTTTGCCGCGAATTGATTGCATCTCTCGTTCTTTCAGCTTTAGCAGATTATTGCCTTTGAAACGAATTTCGCCCTGCTTGACCTTGCTAGGTGGGCTTGGCAGCAGACGCAATATCGACTGTGCCGTTACACTCTTGCCGCATCCAGATTCGCCTACGATGGCCACAGCCTCGCCTTGATTTACATGAAAATTGACGCCGCGTACTGCCTTCACCTCGCCGCCGCGAACGTGGAAAGAGACGTGAAGGTCGTTGATTTCCAATAATGGCTTCATATTCGTCATCCTCCTCGTCTACTTTTTCATTTTCGGATCGAGTGCATCACGCAGTCCGTCGCCGAACATGTTGAATGCAAGCATCGTTAAGCTGATGAAGAATGCAGGAAATGCAATACGCCAAGGATATACGGTCATCGCCTTCAATGCATCGCTAATCATCGTTCCCCACGAAGCAGCAGGGGATTGTACGCCAAGCCCAAGGAAGCTAAGAACTGCTTCGCCAAAGATAGAGACAGGAATTGCTAGCGTGAGTGTTACGATGATTGGGCCGAGTGAATTGGGAATCAAATGACGGAACAAGATCCGAGCTCCAGATGCCCCAAGGGAACGGGAGGCAAGGACGAACTCTTGATTTTTGAGCTGCATCATTTGCCCGCGTACAATCCAGGCCATATTGATCCATCCGGTGAAGCATAATGCAAGAATAATAACGCCAAGACTTGGCTCAAAAACAACAACAAGCAGAATCGCTACAAGAAGATCAGGAAGTGTAAATATAATTTCGGATGCTTTGTTCATGAAGTCATCAAGTTTGCCGCCAACATACCCCATAATACCGCCATAAATAACGCCAATAATGAGGTTGATGCAGGCAGCCGAAAAACCGACGATGAGCGAAATTCGTGCTCCCATCCATGTACGGGCGAACATGTCGCGGCCGAGATCGTCCGTGCCGAACCAATGCTCTGAGGAAGGTGGCAAGTTTGTTTTGTCTAAGTAATTCGTCTCGTAGTCATATGAAGTTAACATTGGTCCAATGACAGCCATAACAATGAGAAGAACAAGAATAACGAGACCTGTCATCGCGGCCCAATTGCTGCGTAATCGAAGCCATGAGTCGCGCCAGGCGGAAATACTTTCACGTTCAATCGCCTCCGCCGCATGTTCGTCGATGTTCGCTTTTTTGAATTGCTCAGGCTTGATAGAGGTCTGCTGCAATGGATTTTGTTTATTGTATGTAATCATGCCGCTTTCTCCTTTCCTTTGACAAGCTTAATGCGAGGATCAATAAAACCGTATGCCAAGTCAGTAAGGAAACGAGCCAGCATCAATATAACGCCATAGAACATGGTGATGCCCATAATAAGAGAATAATCACGGTTCGTAATACTGATTACGAATACTTTGCCAAGTCCTCCGATTCCAAAAATGTGTTCGATGATAAATGACCCGGTCACGACACCTGCAGTGAGCGGCCCAAGATAAGTGACGACTGGCAATATGCCGTTACGAAGAATATGTCGGCGTACGATGACTCCGGCAGTCAGTCCCTTGGACTTGGCGGTCTTAATATAATCGGAATGCAGAACTTCCAGCATACTGGAGCGG
This sequence comes from Paenibacillus sp. B1-35, assembly GCF_050474385.1. Lineage (NCBI taxonomy): Bacteria > Bacillati > Bacillota > Bacilli > Caryophanales > Paenibacillaceae > Paenibacillus > Paenibacillus sp. B1-35. The sequence continues at coordinate 1,489,295 of NZ_JBCHVJ010000001.1, read as the reverse complement.
GTCAATCTGGCGATGAAGGCAATAGGCAGAGCGGATAATGCAATGGTTGGCATAATATAGGTAAGCGGCCCACTCAGACCAAAGACAGGCAGAAGCTTAAGCTTCACGCCGAGCACATATTGCATAAATGAGGCAAGAACAAAGCTCGGAACGGACACGCCAATAACGGCAAGCACCATAGAAAAGGTGTCAATTAATTTACGGTGCCGCATCGATGCAGCAATTCCAAGTCCAATTCCAATGATGACGGCCACAATTAATGCGCAAATGCCAAGCTTAAGTGAATAGGGGAAGGAATCGCGAATGGCCTGGATAACCTCACGATCCTGCATTTTCATAGAGATACCAAGATCGCCATGCGCCAACTTGTTCAAATACACAAAATATTGCTCGTAAACGGGTTTATCGAGTCCATATTGTTCGAGCAGCCGAGCCCGAATCTCTGGCGGGACTGCTTTTTCCGACATAAAAGGATCGCCTGGTACTGCCTTCATCAACAAAAAGGTGAGCGTAGCCAGAACCCATAGGGATATAATGAGATACATTAGCTTGGTAAGGACATAGCGAATCACATTCCACCAGCCTCCTGAAGAATAATTTCAACCGATAATGGTAAAGTCGGGATACATATGAACGAAGTCCGCATATGCACCCCGACTATTTACATGCTCATTGACATGATAGATTCATTAGTGTTCTGCCAGATGGCCGCGAGTGAAGTTCATTTGTCCTTGGTAGTCGATAAATACATTCTTAACATACGGCTTCTGCAATTGAACGCTTGTATAATAGAAAATCGGCATGATGGCCATATCCTCTGCAATCAGCTTCTTCTCAGCCTGCTTCATCAATTCCATTCGAGCTTTTGGATCTGTGGAAGCCTTCGCATCCTTCACCAGTTTATCGAATTCAGGATTGCTGTATCCGATATCGTTGTTGCCGCTGCCTGTCATATACAGATCGATAAATGACATAGGATCATTATAGTCGGTTGTCCAGCCGGCGCGAGCTACTTGATAGTTCAATGCTGTCCGGTTTTTCAGGAATACGCCCCACTCCTGGTTTTCAACCTTTACTTTGATACCAAGCGTGTTTTTCCACATATTCGCGATAGCTATAGCAACTTTCTTATGCATTTCATTCGTATTGTGGGCGAGCGTGAATTCAGGCATTTCGGTCAGGCCGGACTCTTTTAAGCCTTTTTCAAGCAGAGTCTTTGCTTCTGCGGCATCTTCCTTGAAGTACGCACTGTCATCTGTTTCATTGCGATATTCAGCGTCTAACCCAGCAATACCTTTAGCAACTATACCGAATGCAGGCGTTTGACCAGCAAGCGTGACTTTGTCAACGATTTGCTTACGATCGATAGCCATGGCAAGTGCCTTGCGGATATTGACATTGTCGAATGGCTTTTGCTTATTGTTGAACAGGTAATAGTACGTGGAAGCATAGCCTTTAATATGAAGCTCATCTGGCTTCGATTCCTTCAGCATCGCAATTTGGTCAACAGGAATTTCACCTGTTGGCTGGCCAGCTATTTCGAGTGCTCCTGTTTCATACATGCTCACTTCTGTAGCAGGATCTTCTACCATCGTCATTTGAACTTTTGTGAATTTGATTTCATCTTTTGCATAGTAATTTTCGTTTTTAACAAGCTCGATTGAGTTTTGGTGCTTCCAGTCAGAAATTTTGAATGGGCCATTGGAAATGATTGTGTTCGCTTCAGAAGCCCATTTTGAATTGCGATCGTCTGTGTGGACGGGGAAGTAGGATTGGAAGGAAAGCAAGCTTAAGAAGTAAGCAGTTGGTGTTGTCAATTCAACTTCCAACGTGTATTCGTCAAGTGCTTTAACGGCTACGCTATTCGGATCTGTGGATTTCTTTTTGTGGTAATCTTCTGCGCCTTTGATGTAATACAGCTGATAAGCATATGGCGGAGCCGGCTGCATCGTCGGATCAAGCACGCGTTTCCATGATTTTTCAAAATCTTTCGCAGTAACAGGGTCGCCGTTCGACCATTTGGCGTCTTTGCGGAGATGGAAGGTATACTTCTTCTTCGCTGCATCTTCCTCCCATTTTTCTGCAATGCCCGGAATGGCTTTTCCGTGTTCGTCCATTCGTGTGAGCCCCTCATAAATGTGGCTCAATATTTGGAACGAAGTCGTGTCCTGAGACGTTCCTGGATCAAGAGAAGGAGGTTCGCTCTTCAGGTTGAAGCGGAAGGTCTGATCCGCAGCGAGTGCCTCGTCCTTGTTTTCTTCTTTTTTCTCGCCTGTCCCACTGTCTCCAGAATTCTGAGTCTCGCTTGGCTTGGACTCAGGGGCAGGAGTGCTGCTGCTTCCGCAAGCGCTTACAAACGCGCTTATTGCCAGCAAAAGCGTCAACATAAGCATCATGGATCTACGTTTCATGCGTGTACAGTTCCCCTCTCAATGGAAATTATCATTTGCACCATACGCCAATCATACACAGATGCAGGTCAGAGGAGATAATTGACACCTGGTTTGTAGCATATACTATCATAGCACTCGAATTTCGTCTTCCTTTTTTGTATCAATTTTATAAAAAATTTATCAAATTCGTAACATATACCGCATTGACAGAATGTGTACTAAGGTACAATGTAGTATCGGAATACGCTTGTATCAAGGAGGGAGAAGCATGTTGCCAATACGAAATTCAGCAAAAGCGATCATTATTCAAGATGAAAAAGTGCTACTTACGAAAAATAAGGATCATGAAGGCTTTTTCTACTTGTTCCCTGGAGGTGGTCAAGAGCATGGAGAGCAACTGAGTGAAGCATTGAAGCGGGAGTGCGTGGAAGAAATAGGGTGCAATATCCGTGTGTATGATCTTGCTTTTGTACGGGAATACATAGGAAAAAATCATCAGTTTGCAGAATGGGATGCGCATGTTCATCAAGTAGAATTTTATTTCCATGCTGACATTGCTGCTCCGCTGGAAGCGGAAGTATCCATGCAAGGAACGAATCCAGACGAGCATCAAGTTGGTGTAGAATGGGTTGCGTTGTCAGCGTTAGATCAAATTCGGGTCTATCCTGCGCAATTGATACCGAAACTGCAAGATGGAAGCGCAAAAAATGTGTATATGGGAGATACCAATTAAGCAATAATCGTTATCGTATCGTGAGGTTGGAGATATTTGTTTTTAGATGCAATTGAGGATGAGGAGCTCGTATCAGAGACCCTGTCCTTTTTTTATTTGGCAGAAGATTGTAGCTTGCGAAATGAGACAGCACCCACTATAATGATAATGATTATCAATATCACAAGTATGTACATAAAACTTTATTGGAGGGCTATATACATGAGCACATTGCTTGTTTATGCGAGTATGACAGGAAATACGGAGGAGATGGCAGAGGCTGTTGCAGAAGGTGTGAAAAGCACAGATGAGTCTCTTACGATGAAGGAAGTCATGGATGCTTATGCATCTGAAATGGCGGACTACGATGGGATATTGCTTGGCGCGTATACGTGGGGCGATGGTGAGCTTCCCGATGAGTTCCTTGATTTCTTCGAGGAAATGGATGATGTTGATCTGACAGGAAAGAAAGCGGCTGTGTTTGGTTCATGTGACTCTTCCTACGCTCAATACGGTGCTGCGGTTGATATTCTGATTGATAAGTTGCGTGAACGTGGTTGTGAGGTCATACTGGATGGCTTAAAAGTAGAGTTGACGCCGAAGTCGGATGAGAAGGAACAGTGCAGACAATTTGGCAGCTCCTTTATTGGCAAGCTTCGTGGCTAATTTCTATCTTGTAATTTTGTATTAATGAATTGGTTATATTTTGCGCGTTAGAAGAAATAGCAGCTCGTCCGCTAATGCAGCGTGCGGGCTGTTTTTATTTGCGATAATAAGGGTATATCAAATTGTTGGCTGTTAGACAACTATGGGTGAATATGGCATGATTTTGTGTAGATGGAATCCATCAATAGGAGGGAGATACTTATGCGCAAGACAGAACTATTCTTTCCAGTTCCGGTTCTTAGCACACCTCGCACACGAATGAAGGAGATGACATTTCACGATGCTGAGGATATGTTCAAGTATGCATCCGATGAGGAGATTTCCCGGTTTGCAACCTGGCCCGCTCATCAAACGATCGAAGATTCTCAGCGCTTTCTGAACTTGATTAGTCAACGATATCATCACGGAGAAATTGCACCGTGGGGCATATATGACAAGCAGTCTGAGCGGCTTATCGGCACATGCGGCTTCGGATATTGGAATCAGAACCATGCGCGCGCTGAAATCGGCTACGCCCTATCAAAAACATATTGGGGTCAGGGCATCATGACAGAAGTTGTGGATGAGGTCATTCGTTATGGATTTTCGAAGATGAAGCTTGTCCGGATCGAGGCTCGCTGTTTTCCAAATAATTATGCTTCTATACGTGTGTTGGAGAAATGCGGGATGGAGCAAGAGGGGATGCTGCGCAAGCATATATTGGCAAAAGGACGCTATGAGGATGTCCTCTTGTTCTCTATTATCAACAAAGCTGTGTTGAATTAAAATATAAAAAACATAAAAAGAGCAGTACAGGTTATCAAAAGGTATTAACCAGCAATGCTCTTTTATGATTCAAGCTCGATTAGTTTTATTCTGTGTCCGTCCTTCTGATACGCTACCAATTGTTTAGCAGGGTGACAGTTTTGGTTTTGCTGTCCCAACCAAAGTGATAGTCGAATACGTTCTGCAGCAGACGGAGAGGAATGTAGGTTTTGTTGTTTATAATTTTGGGATATGTCGTAAGGACGGTATCCTTGCCATTTACCTTCATTTTGTCCGTGAGCGAGCTCCATGTGATATCGGATTTATCGCCTTCAATATATACGGTGTGGCTGAATGCCTCCCATCGTACCTTCAAATTCAATTGTACGCTTAAATCCTTAACAGGGATGTAAGTCATTCCATTCTCGATAAGGCCTTCATGGGTTAAGGCGTTTCCATCCATATCTACCACACGTACGGCCGGGATTGACGGCTTGTGAGGCTTATGTGAGGCCAGCTCGCCTGCATATGCGATGCCTGAACTGATGAGAATGGTTGATATAAATAGACAACCTATTAGAATGGATAGGCTATAATTCCATTTGCGAGTTACATTATTCATGAGAACCGGAAAACCCCCTTTAACAGATATAACGATTTTGTAACAAAAAAGTTGCAACATATCAAAACTCTTTTTTTGGAGCTGGACAAGTACGGGAACTGCATGAGAAAATAAAAAACATTCCTTCGAAGTTAGTACCAATCACATTGATCTTAATCTGGGGGAGTTCACGTTGGATAAAATCATCATCATCTCCTTGCTTACTTTACTTATCCATTTATTTGAGACACTGTCCTATGCGGTGCGATACGCAGGCGTGCGTACAGGCAGGCTTGCGGTTGCTCTATCCTTAACCGGTATTATTGTCCTCGTATCTCGTACTTCGAACTTGCTTCAAGGCCCTATGACAGGGAAAATGATTGACTATGCGAAGCAGAATCCGGAATTTGATTTGGAAGGTCAATTTCGAATCGTGATTGGCGCTTCCACTGCAGGAACACTACTCGCGATGCTCTTATTCCCAACTGCTGTTATGATTGCAACGAGAGTCATACGTCATTTAGAAGTCTCAGGCTCTATTCCGAAATTAATTACCTCGGTATCTCTTGATCAGCTCCGACATGTAAAGCATCATCTTCGAACACCGACCTGGAGAATGCTTCGCTCGCTGCGAATTCTGGGTATCCCGAAGCGATTGCTGTTATTGAACTGCCTGGTCACCAGCATTTATACGATAGGTGTTCTTGCTGCACTTTACGCATCAGCGCTCAATCCCGAATATAGTACGGCTGCTTCCCAATCTTCCGGTCTTATTAATGGACTAGCTACGATCATACTCACGATCTTTGTCGATCCGCAAATGGCAATGCTTACCGATCGCGCAATGGGCGATGCAAAAGAACGAAATCGACTAGGAAAAATATTCGCACTCCTGATGTTTTCAAGAGTAATAGGAACAATTGTAGCTCAGCTTCTGTTCTATCCAGCTGCTGCGTGGATCTCCTGGGTTGTGCAAATACTTTAGCGGTATGTACTTGCGTTCGACATGTGTTTCATTACCCATATTTATGAAAAATGAACCGTTCTTTCTCTAGTAAAGGACAACGGACGATATCCCTGCTCTTCGAAAAAAAGGGCAGGTATTTTTGTTGTTGCTTGCAATTGTTGCTATTCGAAATAGAGTTGAGTTGGAATTGAAAACGCTCTGTTTTTTTGTAGATCTGCGCAGAGAGGTGTTGCAAACAGTCGATTTATAGTAATATGAAAATAGTTTATTTTTCCAATCATCAAATGGAATAGGAGTGCTCAATTTTTTATGGTGGGGAAAGATCGCCCAAGTGTGGTTGTGCTCGGCGGCGGTATCGCTGGCATGAGCGCAGCACATGAATTAATGGAACGTGGATTTCGTGCCTCTGTGTATGAATGGAGAACGATTCCTGGAGGGAAGGCGCGCAGCATGCCGGTGCCTAATACGGGAACGAATGGGCGTCCTGATTTGCCAGGAGAACATGGATTTCGGTTCTTCCCGAAATTTTACAAGCATGTTACCGACACCATGAAACGCATTCCCTATCAGCACCCAAACAGCACGGAGCGTTCCACGGTATTTGACAATCTCATTGAAGGAACGAATTTGGGGCTTGCCTTCTTTACTCGTCCAATGCTGCCTTTTCTGACCGAATTCCCGCAGTCTATACGCGGTTGGCGCACACTGCTAAAATCATTATTCGATAACAAGCTAGGCCTAAGCGAGAAGGACGTAGATCGTTATGTCAACTGTCTGTGGCAGGTGCTCACAAGCTGTGATGAACGGCGGCTTCTGGAATATCAGCGCGTAGCATGGTGGGATTTCCTTCAGGCGGAGAAGCAATCTGCAGAATTCAGGAACATCTTCACAGGTCTTACTCGCATATTGGTGGCGGCACGGGCGAAGGAAGCGAATGCCTGTACGGTTGGTACAGTTGCCGCAACAGTAATGCTTGATATGGTGCTGCCAGGAGGGAGCGCTGATCGCTTATTGAATGGGCCGACCAATGATGTATGGATCAACCCGTGGCTCACTTACTTGAGACAAGGGGGAGTCGATTATCATTGTAAGGCGAAGGTGGAGCATATTCATTGCAAGAATGGGCGAATCCAGGGTGTGACTATCAAGGAAGAGGAACGGTCGCATATTGTAACTGCAGATTATTATATAGCAGCACTGCCGGTTGAGGTGATGGCGGAACTCATTACAGAGGATCTTATCGAGGGTGATCCGCTGCTGGGAAGACTGCCTGAGCTTGCAAAAAACGTCGAATGGATGAACGGCGTACAGTTCTATTTAAAAGAGGATGTCCCTATCATTCATGGTCATGTCATTTATATGGATAGTCCATGGGCACTGACTTCTGTTTCTCAAGCTCAATTTTGGCCGCATTTTCCGATGGAAGGCTTCGGCAATGGAGATGTGGCAGGGATTATCTCGATCGATGTGTCGGACTGGAAAACTCCGGGGATTGTATATGGGAAGCCCGCAATGTACTGTACAAGCGAACAAATTAAGATAGAAGTATGGGAGCAATTGAAGCGAAGCTTGAATCAAGGACAAACGGTATTGAGAGATGATATGATTGTGCATTGGTATCTTGATGAAGATATTCAATTCCCGAATCCACATGAAGTGATCAACATGGAGCCGCTTCTCGTTAATCATGTGCATACCTGGAACCTGCGGCCGAATGCGTATACCGCAATTCCTAATCTGTTCCTTGCTTCGGACTATGTTCGTACCAATACAGACTTGGCTACGATGGAAGGGGCGAATGAGGCAGCAAGAAGAGCAGTGAACTGCATCATTGAACGTTCTTCGATAGATGCCCCACTTTGCAAAATATGGGATATGTATGATTATCCACTGCTATCGGCATGGCGCTCCAATGACCGCTCCCGATTCCGTAAAGGACTGCCGTGGAACGGAAAAATCATTGGCTAACTAACAAACATCGTGTACAAGGCACAGAATCGTTAGGGAAAGGAATAGTGAGGTGTGATCCATTCCATATTGGCGCATGAATTCAAAGGGTTGCTGTACATTATGAGTGCAAGTCTAATATTCCTAATCATCACCCCAAAGTTCATGTTCGCCCATTACCGTCGCAAATTGCTATTTATCTGTATTTTATTTGTATTAACGTATTTTTATATTGCTTATGAAGATATCGATCCATTGTTGTACGGTATTCATTTAACCCCTGTGTCCCTTGCGCTGGCGGCTCTGTTCGAAGGGCTATTGCCCGGACTATTTACATGGCTGGCATTTAACTTTTGCACATTGCTTTTTTTGCAAATGTACATCATGCCTACATTCGTCGGCTCTACACTGCTGCTCGTAACTGGAATTATTCTGCACTACAAGCAGGTGCTGCAAAGTACATACTTTAAAATTTTCCTGATGTCGCTTCTCCTGCTGACGGTATATTTGGTTGGCTATTTCATATTCTTCGATAATTGGAGTGCTGTTCAGCAGTCAGAACTGGTGATCGCAATTATCGGAACCTATCTGTCATCCATGTATGTAAGCTGTATTTATCATCATGTTAAAAATCAAGAACGAATGCGGGAAGAACTGTTTCGTGCTGAAAAATATCAAGTTATTGGGCAGCTTGCCGCTTCAATTTCACATGAGATTCGCAATCCGCTTACAACTGCGCAAGGCTTTCTGCAGCTTATGAATCGTAAAAATTTGACAGCAGAGCAAATTCAAACGTATCGAAATTATGCAGCTTCCGGCATTGAACAAGCCAATTCAATCATTACTGACTATTTGAATTACGCGAAACCGACAGTGGAAACCGTACGTCCCTTACATGTGCAGGAAGAAATAGATACGGTTGTACCAATGGTATCTCCGCTATGCTTGTTGTCCAAGGTCGAGATGGTCGTCCAGCATCTATCGCAAAAACCGATGTACATTATGGGAGAATCGAAGAAATTTCAGCAGTCGCTGCTCAACATCATGAAAAATGCAGTCGAGTCCATGCCGGATGGAGGAGTGCTGAAGGTTACCACCTGGTCGGATAATGAAGGTGTGCACATTCATATTAAAGACACCGGGGTCGGCATGAGCAACTACCAAATCAAGCGAATCGGGATGCCGTTCTATACGACGAAGGAGAAGGGGACGGGTCTTGGGCTCATGGTCGTCATCAGTTTAGTAAAATCGATGAACGGAACGATATCGTATTATAGCCGGCCTAATGAGGGAACTACTTGCGTGCTCCAATATAAGCAAGTGCATTTATAATTCTTTACTTCGATGTGAAGTGCAAGTGCTGTCAAATGGGGAACGAATGTTCTGGATGAATGCGCGAACAAAGGACATTCTTCAAGGAAATAGAATTCGCTAAAGAATGTCCTTTGTATAGGTGAATGTGCTGCGTTTCATTAAGGAATATAGTCGACCGTATCTTCGTCATCCGTGCATACGAGCGGCGATAGCTTAGCCGTCGGTTCATGAAGAATCCACAACTCGTGCAGGGCGCGTGTGCAGCCAACATACAGCAGCTTCGCATCAAGCAAGCTGCTCGGGTAGCGCTGCTCATCGACGTCAATGACCAGAACAGCATCGAATTCCAAGCCTTTGGACAAGTAAACGGGAAGAACGGATATTCCACCCTCATACTGCTGCTCATTTCCATCAATCAGGTGGATTCGTTGCTTCAGATCTCCTTCGGCTTCAGCTTGTAGCACGACGTGCAGCTCCCTTGCTTCTTCTGCTGTTCGGGTTAATAACGCAATCGTATTATGCCCGCTGTTCTGGAAGTCTGCGATCATTTGCTTCAACTGCTTTGCTCTTTCGTCGGCCTTACTGCTGACGATGCGCACCTTCTGCCCGCTGCGGAATACAGGAACGGCCAGCATATCTGTTCCGACACCGCGTTCTAGGATGACATTCGCGAACCGAATGATTTCCATCGTCGAGCGGTAACTGCGTGTTAAAGCGAAGTAATCTGTGGCTTCCGCTTCGAACAGCTCCCTCATCTCTGACCAATCATGTATCCCGGCATAGGCGTGAATCCCCTGTGAGAGGTCGCCTAGTATAGTGAAAGAGTGGTTCTTGGCGAAGCGATCCAGTACCGCAATCTGTAACGGCGAGAAGTCTTGAGCCTCGTCGATGACGATATGGTCGTACCGGTATTCCGATGGAATTCCATGCAGAAGGATATGCAGATAAAGCAGCGCTGCCAGATCTTCATGACGTACAGTATTTTTCTTTAGATATGCGAACGTCTCTTTACGTACAGGTTCTGGAATAACGAAGCTGTTAGAAGCAGTCTCACTGTCCTTAGCTTTTGGGTCGAATAGGGAACGATACATGAGCCACGTATCCAAAGCAGGCCATTTTTTCATGTAGGCCTTGAGACGCTGCGTAGACAGCTTCTTCTTATCCTTCAGTATCGTCTTGGAATGTTCTCGCTTTAGCTCCATCTGAATCCAGCGCTGAATGCGCGCCATTACTCGTTCTTTGCGCTTCGCCGGTTCATAGGAGCGATATTCTTCATGGAACCAGCTGTATATGGTTGCATATGGAAGGACATTTCCGTCCCAAGGTGAAAAGTCGATGGTAGGAACCGCATGCTGTTCGGACTCCTTCATCAGTTGCTCAATATGAGTGAGGAAGGCAAGAGAGCCTTTGAATCGGCCAGACACTTGGTCACTTAATACAGGACGTGAATCCAAGGAGCCGTACCATGTTTCAACCTGTTCCATTGGTGATGCGAGCGTAACCGATAACTGCATATCCATCACGGCCAAGGCCCAGTCAGGGAACGTCTGCTGCTGGATGTTGCCGACACCCAGTTCAGGCAGGACATCGGATATATAGTTCAGGAACATGCGGTTCGGCGCAAAAATCATCATCTTCTCAGCACGAATCTGCTCCTGATATTGATAAAGCAAATAAGCAAGGCGGTGCAGGGCTACGGTCGTCTTACCACTACCAGCGACCCCTTGTATGAACAATGCAGTATTCTTGGGAGCGCGAATGATTCGATCCTGCTCCGCTTGAATCGTAGATACGATATCGCGCAGTCGATTGTCCTTGTTCTCTCCTAATCGGTAGACGAGAAATTCGTCTGTGACATGACTGTCGCCTTCAGAACGATTATAGGTGTCTACGACTCTTTGCAATTGTTGGCTGCGTACTGCCAGGTTGCGCTTGAGATGTACGATGCCCTCGATAGGGCCGTCTAATGAATCATAAGATACCGGAGCGGTTCCGCCGGAGAAGGAATAGAATAAGCTCGCTATTGGTGCTCTCCAGTCAATCACGAGCGGGTACGCTTCATTCTCGACTTCTGCACTGCGATGAACTCCACGTTTGCCGATATACAGCTTAAGCGCTTCGTTCTTGCCATTTTCTTCGAAATCGATTCTACCGAAATAAGGCTCTTTGCGAGCTTGAGCCAAGCGTTCTTCCTGCTGTTTGCGATTGTCCTCTAATACTTGCAGTGTGAAGTCGTGCCCTGTATAAGGGACTACATGATGAACCTTTTCGTATTGTTGCTCGATGATGTCGAGCGTGTCTTTCAGACGGTGTTGCTCTTCTTGAAAGGCACTTTGAAACGTGTCGCTCACCTTCAGTTACCTCCTAAGAAAGGATTGTATGCTCTTTTCCACTTCCTTGATCGAAACCTCAAAATATGGAAAGAGAAGAACTAATATATCATAACGAGGCTAAAAAGGCAATGAAATTTTGGTTCCCTAGAGAAGGCTCTAGAATTCGGCAAGAGCCGCGGGGCGGCTATATTCGTCAAAATGTACGCTATCAAGCCATATATAATGATGATAGGAAAAGTAAGTATTAACCTCGATATTCATACCATAATGATGTAATGCGTCGTATTGAAAAGTGGACAAGAGAATTTCGACACCTAGATTTTGATTTCCATGTTACAAGTGAGAGTAATCCTAAAAGAGGAGGTGTGTCATTCAAATGAAACATTCCAAACGATTTCTTCTCTTATGTACAGTATTTGTTATGATGTCAGTTATGCTAAGCGGATGCGTGCCTGGAGACGGCTCGTACTCAGAGCAGTCACCTGCAGGCTTCTTCTGGGGAATATGGCATGGATGGATCGCACCGATCTCGCTTATTATTGGATTGTTCAAAGACGGAATTCGTGTTTACGAAATGAATAATACAGGCTGGTGGTATGATTTCGGATTTTACATAGCAATTGTAGGCGGCTTTGGGGGCTTTGCATTTGGACGAAGAAAAGGGGATCATCATTAAGTAGACTGTAAGCTAGTTGTCGATATAAAAGGATTCTTTGCATACTGTCATGCGAGGATCCTTTTTTATTTGACTAGGAGATGTGATTTATTAAAATGGTCTACATGACAAAAATGAAAGGAAATTGTAAGGCATAACAATGGTTACATTTCATCGTAACAGGTAAAGTATGTTGTACAGAAAAGGTTTACGAAGGAGTGTAATTCGAATCGATGTTGGAAGTCAGAAATGTATCCAAAATATATGAAGGAAAAGTGTCCTACAAGGCGCTTTCAAATTTGAATTTATCGATAGGAAATGGCGAATTCGTCGGCATCATGGGGCCTTCTGGGAGCGGGAAGACCACATTCCTGAATGTCGTGTCCACGATTGACAAGCCATCGTCGGGAGAAGTGTTGATTGGCGGCAGTAATGCGCATGCTCTTAATAAGCGCAAGCTTGCCTTGTTCCGCCGTCGGGAACTCGGATTCGTATTTCAGGATTTCAACCTGCTGCAAACATTAACGGTAAAGGAAAATATCGTGTTCCCCCTTACGCTGGAGAATGTGAGCATTAAGGAGCAAGAGCAGCGTGTTAAGGGTATCGCAGATAAGCTAGGTATTGGTCATATTTTGGACAAGCGCACCTACGAAATATCTGGCGGTCAGTGTCAGCGCACTGCGATCGCAAGAGCGATTATTCATCAACCTAAGCTGCTGCTTGCGGACGAGCCGACTGGTAATTTGGATTCCAAATCAGCCAAGGACGTGCTTGAAATGATGGAGAAAATCAACAAGGAAGATGGCACCACAATGATGATGGTAACCCATGATGCGTTTGCAGCGAGCTATTGCGACCGTGTCATTTTCATCAAGGATGGTACGCTGTACCAAGAGCTGCACAAACACGATCAACGACAAGTATTCTTCCAAGAGATTATGAATGTATTGTCGGCATTGGGGGGAGCGGAAGATGAACTTTCGTCAGTTCGCGTTTAAGAACGTTTTTCGGAACAAACGGCTGTATGCCGGTTATTTCATAAGCTGTGCGTTCTCCGTCATGATTTTCTTCGTCTATTCGATGCTGGCTTTTCACCCGGAATTGAATATGGCTGGCAGCGGCAAGTATGGCAGGGGCGCGCAAGCAGGGATGGAAGTCGCGCAGTATATCATTTATGTATTTTCCTTCTTCTTTATCCTGTATTCAATGAGCGTCTTCCTGAAGACTCGAAAGAAAGAGTTCGGTGTCTGCATCATGCAGGGGATGTCTGATATGCAGTTGAAGCGCCTCGTATTTGTAGAAAATATCATTATTGGATTTGCTTCAACCGTTGCAGGTATATTGACTGGACTAGTCATGTCTAAGGGAATGCTCATGCTGGGTTCATCGCTGTTGTATTTGGATGATCCATTGTCATTCTATTTCCCAACGACGGCGTTGTGGTTCACGTTCGCAGCTTTCATGGCATTGTTTATTGCGATTTCATTATTTACGGCTACCATATTGCGTACAAGTTCCTTGATTGACCTGCTGAAAGCTTCGACGAAGCCGAAGCCAGAGCCTAAGGCTAATGCGGGGCTCGCGATATTTGCAGCACTATGCATCTTGGGCGGCTATGGAACTGCGTTCGTAGTCCGTGGGGAACAGGTCTTATTCGCCATGCTGCCTGTCGTCGTTCTAGTCTCAGTAGGCACTTATTTCTTATTCACGCAGCTAAGCGTATTCATCATTCATAGGCTGAAAAAGAAGCAGAAGCTGTACCGCAGAAACACAAATATGCTGACATTGTCGGACTTGGCCTATCGGATGAAGGACAATGCACGGATGTTCTTCCTCGTCGCGATTATTTCCACGGTAGCTTTTACAGCTATTGGTACACTCGTTGGCTTCAAGGCAATGCTGACAAATAGTGTGGCAGACCTGATGCCGCCTATGTCGTATGAATCGAATACAATGAGCAATAAGCAAGAGCAGAAACATGTAGCTATGATTGAATCAGCACTCAAGAAAGAAAACATCAAGTATGATGCCTACATCATTCATAGTAAAACAGCAGAATTCAAAGACGGATCAATTATGAAGGTGATTGGTGCAACGGAATACAATTCATTCGCTAAAGAGCGCATTCAGCTCGGTCAGGGTGAAGGATTCATGCTGGCAACGATAAGCAATGATTTTGGCAATATGAGTTCCACTTCAAATTGGTCGAAGGGGCAGTCCTTGACAGTGAAGCAGACAGGTAAGTTGAAGCTTGTTGACTCACTTGAGATGACCGACGAGGTGAGACAATATGTATCGGGCGGCGAAGTGCTGGTACTGTCAGATGAGGACTTTAAGGCAATCCCGCTTGCGAAGTTCGACGAAACACATTATATCTTTAACATGGAAAACTGGCAGGCGACAAAGGCATTGTCAGCAGACCTGGAAAAGCAGTTCCAAACTGAAAAGCAGCAAGATTTCCGCTTCCAATCCAGAGCGACATCGATGTCAGAACTCAATCAAGGGATGGGACAAATACTGCTGACTGGCTTATTTGTCGGAGTCGTGTTCTTCGTATCAGCAGGCAGCTTCCTGTACTTCCGCCTATTCTCGGATTTGGATAACGATCTTATCCAGTACCGGGCAATTTCGAAGCTTGGCTTGACAGAAGGGGAGCTGTCCAAGGTTGTTACGACGCAAATCGGACTTCTGTTCTTTGTTCCGATCATTGTGGCTATCGTCCATGGAGCGGTTGCGCTGAACACGTTGCAGAACTTGTTCCCGAACGTATCGATTTTGAAAGAAATCATACTCGTATTAGGTACGTTCTTTATCATTCAGGTCGTGTACTTCTTATTCATCCGAGCAAACTATGTAAGAAAGCTGAAAAAAGTATTGTAATGACGAAGGAATATCGCAGTAGATCGTTATTGGGGGCAGGCCGTATTATGGCTTGCTCTCTTTTTTTGATTCAATAGCACAGCAGCTCTGGTGAACATGACAAAAATGAAAGGAAAATGTAAGCAACAACAATGGTTGCATTTACTAATTCGCAGTACAGTAAAGATATCGAAATGACAAGGAGCGTGTGAGACTGTGTTAGAGGTTAAAAATGTTTCTAAAGTATATGAAGGTAAAGTTTCCTATAAAGCCTTATCTAATTTGAACCTGACCATTCGAGAAGGCGAATTTGTTGGCATCATGGGGCCGTCAGGGAGCGGGAAAACGACATTTTTGAACGTAGTATCGACAATCGACAAGCCCACATCTGGAGAAGTATTGATCGGTGGGAGTAATGCTCACGCCTTAAATAAGCGCAAGCTGGCATTGTTCCGCCGCCGTCAGCTCGGATTCGTGTTTCAGGATTTCAACCTATTGCAAACTTTGACGGTGAAGGAAAATATCGTGTTCCCGTTAACATTGGAAAATGTGAGCATTAAGGAGCAGGAGCAGCGTGTGCAAGCGATAGCGGAGAAGCTGGGCATCAAGCAAATTTTGGACAAGCGCACGTACGAAATCTCTGGGGGACAATGCCAGCGGACGGCAATCGCTCGTGCGATGATCCATCATCCGCAGTTGCTGCTTGCGGATGAACCGACAGGGAATTTGGATTCGAAGTCAGCTAAGGACGTGCTCGAAATGATGGAGAAGATCAACAAGGAGGACGGCACGACGATGATGATGGTTACACATGATGCATTCGCTGCCAGCTACTGTGATCGCGTGATCTTTATCAAGGACGGCTCGCTGTACCAGGAGCTGCACAAGCATGATCAACGACAAGTGTTCTTCCAGGAAATTATGAATGTGTTGTCGGCAATAGGAGGCGCGGAAGATGAACTTTCGTCAGTTCGCGTTTAAAAACGTTATTCGCAACGCGCGGCTGTATGCCGGTTATTTTATAAGCAGTGCTTTCTCTGTTATGATCTTTTTCGTGTATTCAATGCTGGCTTTCCATCCAGAATTGAATTTGGCAGAGAGTGGGGGGTTCGGAAAAGGCGCACAAACAGGGATGCAAGTTGCCCAGTATATTATTTACGTCTTTACGTTTTTCTTCATCCTCTATTCGATGAGCGTCTTCTTGAAGACGCGGAAGAAAGAATTTGGTGTCTGCATCATGCAGGGGATGTCCAATATGCAGCTGAAGCGTCTCGTATTTCTAGAAAATACGATCATTGGATTTGCCTCGACTGTAACCGGTATAGCAGCAGGATTGATTATGTCCAAAGGGATGCTTATGCTCGGTTCGTCCATGTTGTATTTGGAGCATTCGTTATCGTTTTACTTGCCAACAAAGGCGATTTGGTTTACATTTGTGGCTTTTATACTGTTGTTCCTTGCAATCTCATTCTTTACGGCGACAATCTTGCGAACAAGCTCACTTATTGACCTATTGAAAGCCTCGACGAAGCCAAAACCCGAGCCGAAGGCGTCGGTATGGCTGGCTATTTTGGCTGCCATGCTGCTGCTGATCGGTTATGCGATAGCTTTTGTCGTACGCGGCGCCCTTGTTATGCTGGCCTTGCTGCCAGTTGTCATTCTCGTATCGATTGGCACCTACTTCCTGTTCACACAGCTCAGTGTATACATCATTCACAAGCTGAAGAAGAACAAGAAGCTGTATCGCCGCGGTACAAATATGCTGACACTGTCCGATCTGGCCTACCGGATGAAGGACAATGCGCGAATGTTCTTCTTGGTCGCGATTATTTCAACAGTAGCGTTTACAGCGATCGGCACGCTTGTCGGGTTCAAGGCGATGTTGACGGAAAGTGTAGCCGGCTCTATGCCGCCATTATCCTATGAATCGACAACTGGCGATAAGCAGGAGCAGAAACATATTGCCTACATTGAAGCAGGGCTGAAGAAGGAAAATATTAGTTACGACTCTTTTGTCATTCATAATAAGGATGCGAAGCTGAAAGATAGATACTCTTTTAATGCGATACCAGTATCTGATTATAATCGAATCTCGGAGGATAAGATTGCTGTAGATGCAGGAAGCGCGATATTGCTTCAATTCAAGATGGATGACTTCGGGTATAACCGAGGAAAGACGGACTGGTCGAAGGGGCAGACCTTGACCCTGAGCAACGGTAGCAAGCTTCAATTGGCAGATGTGCCTCAGATGAGCAGGGATGTTCGCCAATACATGACTGCACATCATGTGCTTGTGATGTCGGATGAAGATTTCAAGGTGCTGCCTGCTTCTAAGACAGATATGACAAACCATATTTACATTATGGATAATTGGCAAAGTACGAAGAAACTGTCCGAGCAATTGGAAAAGCAATTGAATGCGGATCAGGCTGGTGCCAACTACCGATTCAGTTCGAGAGCACTTGCGATGACGGAAATGAATCAGGGCATGGGACAGATTTTGCTGACAGGCTTGTTCGTTGGCATCGTATTTTTCGTGGCGGCAGGCAGCTTCCTGTACTTCCGGTTGTTCTCGGATTTGGATCACGACATCATTCAGTATCGTGCCATTTCGAAGCTCGGCTTGACAGAAGGGGAGTTGTCAAAAATTGTATCCACTCAAATTGGCCTGTTGTTCTTTGTTCCGATCATCGTAGCTGTCCTTCATGGAGCTGTGGCATTGAACACGCTGCAAAATTTGTTCCCGCAAATCTCTATTTTGAAGGAAATCGTACTTGTACTCGGTACATTCTTCGTTATACAGGTACTCTATTTCTTGTTCATCCGAGCAAACTATGTGAAAAAACTAAAGAAGGTGTTGTAGGACGGGTTCAGTCATACGTACTCGATAGTAAGGAGCAGACCGTTGATCGGTCTGCTCTTTGTTGCATAATGGCTTGATTTAGAACCATCGCTTCGGATAATGAAATCCGCGTGCACGATGGTAAGCCCAAGCTGCCAGCACCAAGATTACAGCTCCGATTCCTACGGGGAGCAGCAGAAATGACCACGAAGCACCCGTCATCATCATAAGCAGCGGATCTGCGCCCGCAGGCGGGTGAACGGTATGCGTCCACTGCATCAGGATTATGGCAAGACCGATAGCAAGCGCTAAGCTCCACGGATGCACGCCACAACTTGAGCCAATGATAAATCCGACGAGGGAACTGATGAGATGTCCGCCCACGACATTGCGCGGCTGTGCTAGCGGACTGTCCGGCAATGCGAAGAGAATGACACAGGATGCTCCAAATGGTGCCATCAGATAGGGCCAATTGCTCCATTTTTCAAGTACAGCCAGCAGCAATATGGCTAAAGCTCCACCGATTCCTGCGGTAAAATACATTTTTATGCTCATGAAATAGTTACGATTATAATCTGATCGATTCGATGTTTGTTTTACAGTTGATTGATCCATACAGCAACATCCTTCCTCGGTTCTTGTTAGGACGCGCGCTTCCAAACTACTTCTGCATCGATGTCTGAAAACTATTGTATAATGAATACAGGTATTTGTAATACGAATAATTTCGATATAATATATCGGGAAATGAAATATCTAATATACAATCGAAATTGCATGGATACGATCAAATTGGAATTGACTAAAAGAAGGAGTAAATATGATGCTGGATAAATTAGATGGGCGCCAGATTGCAACGGTATGGGCAGTTGCACAAGCGAGGAACATCAGTCAAGCTGCCGAGCAGCTTGGTTATGTGCAGTCCACTGTGACCTCACACGTTCAGTCGGTAGAGAAAATAGTAGGACATGCCTTATTTCATCGTTTGCCCCGCGGTGTGGAATTGACAGAGGCCGGAGCTATATTCATGAAGTACATGGAGCGTTGGCAGCAGCTTAATTCAGAACTAAGAGAAGAATTGCTGGAAGGGCATCAGCTTGTAGGGGAGGTTGCAATAAGTATATTGGAATCGTTTTGCACGACGAGAATGCCGGCAATGCTAAAATCTATATTTCGGAAGCACCCTGGCATTAAGCTTCAGCTGATTCCAGGTTTCATGGATGATACATGCCATCGGGTGCTTAAAGGGGAGTGCGAGCTTGGAATTGTGCCTTGCCGACCGCAGATGGAAGGGGTGGAGTTCGTACCTCTTGTTCGAGAGCGTATGGTATGGGTAGTTTCAATGGATATGCGATCGCAATGGGATAAGCAAGGGTGGGAAGCGTTTGAGACGGTCAGGGTAATTGGGTTTGGGCCGCAATGCGCATATCAGACTATGGCATTCGAACTGTTGCAGGAGCGCGGGCTCAACCCGATTCAATACAGTACCTTCCACAGCATAGAGATGATGAAGCAGACGATTAAGCTTGGTTTGGGAATGGCACTGCTTCCATACAGCGCAGTGTGGGAGGAGGTAGAGCAAGGGGATTTGGAATGCCTGCCGTTACGGGAGCAATATTTGACGCATGGGCTTATATGGAAACAGGGGGATGATTTATCCCCCGCAGCGATTACCATACGTGACATACTGGTCAATCGTTTCATGATGGACTAATAGGCTAGGGCAAATCAAGTATGTATGGATACTATGATAGTGGCAAAGGTTTTTTGTCCTCTTTTTTGCTGCGACAAGCAGCAGCATATTGCTTGTTAGGGTCGCACTCATCATCGATAGCGATGGATTGAGTCGACAGTTCTTCCTTCCATTGGGCAGGCAATGGACAATTGGTAACGAGCATTTGGAAGCTGGATAAATCAGCGATTTTGATTAAACCGATTTTCTCGCATTTCGTTATATCTGCAACTAGTATCGTTTGTTTCGCATGCTGGAGCATAATTTTGCGCATTTCGGCTTCATCCTCATTGGCATCGGTTACTCCATGCTTCAGATCGATGCCGGAGCAGGAAAGAAAGGCTTTGTCGGCAGTGTATCGGGAAAGAGATTTGGCAGCAGCGTGGCCAGAATAGGATAGCGAGCGGCGACGAAGCGTTCCGCCTGTGCTGATTAATCTGATATCCTCGGCATCCGCCAGCTCCATGAGGACGTTAAGCGAGTTCGTGATGACGGTCAATTGTTTATGTGTTTTTATGATCTTGGCAATGTGAAGTGAAGTTGTACTGGAGTCGAGCATAATCGTATCCCCGTTACGGATAAGTTTAGCGCATTTTGTTCCGATCCACTTCTTCTCCGATAAATAACAGTCCTCGCGCACCCATACAGGGACCTCGGAGCTAACGGAAGTCTCTGCTAAAAAAGCCCCCCCATGCGTTCTAAGCAGGAGCCCTTCCTTCTCCATGCGACCCAGGTCTCTTCGCACTGTCTCTTCGGTTACTCGAAACTGCTTGCTGAGCTCTGCGACGAGGACTCTGCCGTCTTTGTACAGGTGCTGCATGATGCGTTTTCGGCGTTCAATGGCTAACAATGGCATTCACACATCCTTACGATATGGTTGACAATGGTGGCATCTTCTTTATGTAGAACTATATTATAGCGAAATATGGTATTTTTGACGAGTTAAGATAGCTTAACATTTTACAAAATAATTGAACCTCCAATTCTTGCTGGTCATCTAGCGAAAAAGGGAATAGACTAAGGGAGAGTTATCCATTCTTTATGTCGTTCGAATCGATTACATGGAATGAATAGGACAAGGGAGATGATCGAATGATGTCAGCACAGACACAGCCTACACTCGTTTTTCCCGTAATTAGTGACGTACATATCGACCCATCTGGTGAAGAAAGTGTTGTTAAGTTCGAACGTGCGATGTTGCAGTTGAATGCGAGGGCGCCTCATCAGGATGCATTCGTGATCGTAGGTGACTTGACAAACAACGGACTAGAAGAAGAATATGATCGCAATATGGAGGTTTTTTACAAGCACAAACTTCCAGAAGCAAAGCCGCTCATTGCGATTGGCAACCACGACTATTGGAATGGACTTCCGATCGAGGAGGCGCAGGCACGCTTTCTAGCGAAAACGGAAATGCCTTCATTATATTTTCATGAGGTGATAAAGGGCTATCATTTCATCGTGTTGGCGACGGAGGACAAAGTTACATCAGGATACTTTTCGTTGGAACAAATTGCATGGCTTCGAGAACAGCTGCAAATGGCTGCAGCAGATTCATCAGATCGGCCCATTTTTGTATTCTTGCACCAACACTTGAAGGACACGGTTTACGGCAGTGAGGATTGGGGCATCTTGGACAACATTGAACCTCTGATGGAGGCATTGCGCCCCTATCCGCAGGTGATCACATTCTCTGGACATTCTCACTATCCGCTTCAAGATCCGCGCAGCATCCATCAGAAGGATTTTACTTCCGTTGGAACAGCCTCGCTAAGCTATATGGAAGTGGAGCATGGCAAGCTGCAGGGAAACTTGCCGTTAAGGGGCGAGTATTTCAGTCAAGGCTGCCTTGTAGAGGTGTATGAGGATCGCGTTGCTATTCATAGGCTTGATTTCGTGTATGAACGGGAGCTTGGAGATACATGGGTCGTACCTCAGCCGGCCTCTCCATCTTCCTTCATTTATACCAATATTCGAGATGCAGAAGCACCGACCTTCCCGCCGCATGCGGTTCTTCTTGTAGAAGCAGACTGTACAACATCGAATTCGACCGTCATTATTTTCGATCAAGCGATAGATAATGAGCTTGTACATTCTTATCGAATTTCATTTGAGCCTCATGCAGCAGATGCAGCTGTCGAGTATTTTGCATACTCTGAGTATTATAAGTACCCTGTTCCCGAAAAGCTTCGTCTTGAGATTCCAGGGTTGGAACCAGATCGTGAGTACTTGATTACCGTGCAGGCGATCGATGCTTTCGGGAATGTGAGCGAGCAAATGCTGCAAGGCAGCTGCCGCACATGTCCTGCAGAAGCATTGCCGGATAGAGTTCGGACAAACTAAGTCCTTGCTTTTGTAAGCAACGAAACGGTTTATCCATAGGGAGTGTCCTTCGCAAGGAATTGCGTTAGGTCACTCTTTTTTTACTTCAAGGTGAAAAAACATGGAAAAGTATCAATAATCGTTGCTTTGTCATATATTCGTGAAAGCGCTCTTCTTATACAATTGATGGTAATCAGACAGGAGATAGGAACAGGATCGCGCTTGCTTCAAATTTAATCGCTTTGCATTCCGGGACAAACATGATACTAGGAGGGATTCATGAATGGCGAAAACATCCGATGCGACGGAACCATCAGTGGGCTTGAGTCTCGATAAGCATCAGAAAAGTGCCTTTAAGCGCTTTTTTATGCAAATAGATATTCAACTAATGGTACTGCCTGCACTTGCGCTAATCTTTATCTTTTCATACATTCCAATGTATGGTGTGCTCATTGCGTTTCAAGATTACAAGATGGGCTCTAACTTATTGAATAATAATTGGGTTGGGTTGAAGCACTTTATTTACTTCTTCAACGCACCTGAGTTCTACCCTGTCATGCGCAATACGATTATTATCAGCTTTTTGAAGTTCATCTTCGGCTTCCCTGCGCCAATCATTCTTGCTCTTATGTTAAATGAGGTGCGCAAGATAGCGTTCAAGCGCATCATTCAGACGGTTACTTATCTGCCTCACTTCCTGTCTTGGGTCGTAATCGGATCGATGGTTACGTCCATGCTCTCGGTTGATAATGGAAGCGTGAACATGCTGCTGGAAAAGCTGAGGTTCATTGATGAGCCAATCAACTTCCTGTCGATGACGGAATATTTCTGGACAATTCTCGTCACAACGAATGTATGGAAGGAAATCGGCTTTGCTTCGATTGTGTACTTGGCAGCCATTGCGGGTATTGATCCGCATCTGTATGAAGCGGCCGCTATTGATGGTGCGAGCCGACTTAAACAGATTTATTTAATTACACTCCCATGCATTATGCCGGTTGTTATTATCTTTATGATCCTGGCTATTGGCAATCTGATGAATGCAGGCTTTGAGGATATTATGATTTTGGCTTCTAACCCGGCCCTACGGGAAGTGTCAGATTCACTTGATGTCTATGTCGTACGTGTCGGCATCGATAATTACAGGTACTCCTATGCAACGGCAATTGGTCTGTTCAAGGCTCTCGTAAGTGTTACGCTGCTGACATTTGCCAACTTTATCGCAAGAAGAACAGGCAATAGCTTATGGTGATGAATGACTCTATTAGGGGAGGACGTAATCGATGATTCGTGATAGCTTAGCAGACCGAATTTTAACGGTTTTCATCTATGTATTTCTTATCCTGCTGGCCTTTTCAGCTTTTTATCCGTTCTGGAACTCGCTTGTTATATCCTTCAATGACGGAATGGATACATCTAAGGGCGGAATTACATTTTGGCCGCGCCAGTTCTCTCTGGAGAACTATAGAATTGTGTTCGAAGATGCAAGACTTATGAATGGATTCGTCGTTGCGGCACTGCGCACGGTGATCGGTACAGTATCTGCCATATTGTGTACCTCGATTTTTGCGTACGGCATGTCAAAGCGTGAACTGATGGGTCGCAAATATTACATGATCATGTGTATTATCACGATGTATTTCGGTGGCGGGTTAATCCCGACTTACATGCTTATTCGTGGGCTTGGATTGTTCAACTCTTTCTGGGTATTCATCATTCCTGCGCTGATTAGTGTATGGAACATGATTATATTCCGCACCTTCTTCCAGGGGCTTCCGCAAGGTCTTGAGGAATCTGCGAAGATTGATGGCTGCGGGAACTGGGGCACTTATTTCCGAATTGTACTGCCGCTATCGGGACCGGTAGTCGCGACATTGGCATTGTTCACCGCAGTTGCGCACTGGAATGAATGGTTCGTAGCGAGCATTTATATCATGGACGAGAATTTGATGCCGATCCAAACGGTACTGAGACAGATTCTATTTTCCAATATTGCTTCCGAGCAAATTTCTAATCTGGATTCTAGCTCATTAGCGCGCCTCAATGCAGCAAAGAGCATTACATCCAAATCGTTGACGATGGCGACGATTATGGTAGCAACGATCCCAATTGTATGTGTGTACCCGTTCCTGCAGAAGTATTTTGTTAAGGGTGTATTGGTTGGTTCGCTTAAGGAATAGTCGGATCCGCTCTGATGTCATCCGCGTTTAGAGCATTCACTGCTTTAAACATAGATTAGAACTTACAAATTGAAAGGGGAAAAGAACCAGTGAAGAACAAGAGAAAACTTCTTCTGAGCGTGTTGTCGGTCTTTATGGTGTTCACCATGATGGTAGGCTGCAGCAGCGGTGGCAATACACCACAAGCGAACGAGCCGGCTAAGCAAGGTGAAGGAACGGAAAACAGCAATAGTGAAGCATCTAAGAGTGATGTGTACGAACTGGGCAAGGAGCCTCTTGAGGTTACGTTCTTCGGAAACTACGGCTGGTATGATATGCCGAAGTGGGGCAAGGATCCGGCTTCGAAATGGATTCAAGACAATAAGAAAATTTCGGTGAAGGCTATCAGTTCTGGCGGTAATGCGGCTCAAAAGCTGCAGACGATGATCGCCGGCAATGAATTGCCAGACATCATTTGGACTGACCGCGGTGCAGACGTAGAGCGTCTGCGCGAAGCGGATATGCTGGTTCCTTTGGATGAATATATCGATAAGTATCCGAACTTCAAGAAATACTTAACGAAAGATCATCTTGGCATGCTTCGTTCTCCAGACGGCAAGCTCTATCAGCTTCCGAACTACTATACGACGCAGCCAAACGGAAATGCAGGCTACGCGATCAACAAGCGCATTTATAAGGACCTGGGCTCGCCTCCATTGAATACAACGGATGATTTGTATAATTATTTGAAAGCGGTTAAGGCAAAGTATCCGGATGTCATTCCATTCGAAACAGGCTTGGCTAAAGAAGGCCATGGTGTTGATCAGATCTATTCCAGCTTCAAGGAAGGCAATCTGACCTTTACAAGATTTTATGGAGTACCGGATGGCGATAAGATTGTGTCCATTTATAAAGACGAACCGTTCCGTGAATCTGCACTCTTTGTCGCGAAGCTGATGCGTGAAAAGCTGATGACGCAGGATGCGAATACACAAACAGAAGATCAAATTAAAGAGAAAGCAATGAATGGAAAGTTCGCAGTCATTGCGGGTCCAGATCCATTCAAGTATATTAGTGCAGCCGATGCGGAGTTGAAGAAGAAAGATCCAGATGGCGGATACGAGTTCATCCAGCCTATCGCAAAGGCAGGTTTGGATCGCAGCAAAATTTACCCAGGCACTTACAATCAGTTAGGCTGGAACGTAGCGCTTATAACGAAAAATGCAAAAAATCCCGAAGCGATCTTCGCGATGCTCGACTGGATGACTGGTCCAGAGGCATCCATGGTTGAGAACTGGGGCCCTCCAGGACCAGACGGCTATTGGAATGGATTTGAAGCAGATGGTGTTACTCCGATCTTCAATAAGGATAAATATTTGAACGATCCAGGCCCGCTTGCAGATATTAATGGTGTAGCTGGTAACCTGGTATGGGTAGGCAACACGGTATACATGGACAATACAAAGAAGCAAATGCTGTCTCAATTGTCCCCAGACCAAATCGACTTCAACACTCGCTGGCAGATGGAAATAACTTGGGGCACGCAAGCGGACTACACTGAATTTTTGAATTGGGAGCCGCTTCCGGACAGCAAAGAAGGAACAATTAGACAAAGTGTAAGAGATATTTGGACAACAGCAAGAGCAAAGGCAATGTATGGCAAGACGGACGAAGAAGTGCTGGCTATATTGGATAAAGCACATGATGACTCGATGAAGCTGGGACTTCAAGAGCTCCTAGACCATGTTGCAAAGGTATGGAACGAGAATAAGAAAGCGATGGGGAGATAAAGGTTAGAATAATTCGGTTCGACGAATTAAGGAAAGAAGGCTTGCGTTGATCGCAGGCCTTCTTTTTTATGAATACTGCAGTGTGCACCTGTTGGATCGTTAGAAGGACATACATAATGTAACCGCTATTATTTGTCTGTTAAATGTAGAAATGAATTGTTATACTTAGGGTTGTGTATTGTTATAATTTAGGAGAGAGAGAAATCCAGTGTGTGTCTAAGGGGGCATTCATGTATAACGTACTGTTAGTAGACGATGAGATGTTGGATCTGGAAGGGTTGAAGCAGTTTATTCCTTGGAGCGATCTTGGCATGGAAGTCGTCGACGCTGTGAATAATGCATTTGCAGCATGCAATGTATTGGAGAAATACCCGATAGACATTATCGTTAGCGATGTGAACATGCCAAATATGTCTGGATTGGAGCTGGCGCGGACAGCTATCGAAAAAAAGCCGGATATACGGATCATTTTTGTAAGCGGTTACCAGGACTTCGGCTACGTCAAGCAAGCATTGTCGTTAAAAGCGTGCAGCTACATCTTGAAGCCTATGGATGACAACGAACTGATAACAAATTTGCAAAAAGTAAAAGATGAGCTGGATGTTGAACGGAAGCGGCGCGATGCAGAGGAAGCGTTCCAGCATATGATTCCGATGGCCAAGAACAACCTCCTGCTTCGCTTATTTGAAGGAGATTGGGACGGTATCCATGAGGAGGGCATGCATAAGCTTATTGTGTCTTATGGATTGGATCGCCTAGCATGGCCTGTTCGAGCTGCCATCATTGAATTAGATGATTGGAGCTGGCCGCAGCATGATACAGCTCAAGATCAAGGGGTAACGAAAAACTTTATTTATGAAGTCAATGAGATTGGCCATGCTTTGGGGCTGCCTCATTGCTGCAAGGTGTCAGCACATCGCTTTGTATTTTTGCTGGAAGATCACGGCATGGACGTATTTACAAAGGAATCCGCAAAATCGATTTACGCCAGAATAACCGTTTCGACGACGATAGGAGTTGGAGGTCCGGCATTCGGACTCGATGAGCTTCAGGCATCCTACAAGCAAGCATTGGAGGCGGTGGACAGCAAGATGTTCATCGGCAAGGGCCAACTCATCATGTATGAATCCGTGAATCGAGATCCGGAAATGATCGATGCCCGGAATCTTGATATCCGTATGGAAGCTCTCTTCAAGGCGATGAGTGACTATGAGCTTGTTCTCATTTATGATGAGCTCGAGAAGCTGTTTCAGTCCGTCACAATGCTCCGTTCAAAGTATACGATACATAATTTGGCAATGTTTATCATTTGGAAGCTGGATCAGCAATTGAAGGGAAATGATGAAAGTTTATTCGAGATACTGGGTATGGAGCTCCACAGTCTGGACATTCTGCTTCAATTTGATACGGTGAGCGATATTCGCTCTTGGCTTGTAAGGAAGACCTTCGAAATTTCTGAATATTTGCGCAGCAAAGCTACTTCGAAGAACAACCGGCTTATTCGGGAAATGATTCAGATGATGAAAGATAAAATGAATGACAATATTACGTTGAAGGACGTGGCGAATCAATTCTCCTTCTCTCCGAATTACTTGGGGTATATGTTCAAGGAAGAGACAGGGAAATCGTTCAGTGAAGTGCTCATACAGCTCCGAATGGAAAGGGCCCGTGAACTGCTGCATGAACCATCCATCAAAATTTATGAAATAGCCAATCAAGTGGGGTATCGGTACCTTCCATACTTCAGCAGACAATTCAAGGAAGCGTATGGCATGACACCGATGGAATATCGCAAACGTGAAACGTGACAGGGGAGATGTTCATGAACGAGCAGCGAGCGAAATTTCGATACTTGCCGATTGGCTACAAACTCATGCTGACCTATATGCTCTTCATCATCATCCCTGTGCTTGTGATTGGACTCGTATCGCACTCGATGTATGATCAGTCCATTCGGAAGCATACGCGGACGAATATACAAGGTACACTGTTGCAAATTCGCGATAATATTGAATATAAAATGCAGGATTTAATCCGCATATCTACTATATTGTACGGTGATTATGAGTTATATCGGTACTTGCGCAGCTATGAGGAAGGCTGGGAGAATTTCGATCGGACGACAAAATATGTGGTTCCAAAGATAGAAGCAGCATCAGCGTCAACAGGGATGAAGCTGTGGGTATCTGTATTTTTGCGTAATGAATCGATTCATGAGATCTATCACAGTTCATTTGGGAAAGAGAATCCTTCTGATTACAACTGGCCTTATGATATTTATCATCTGAATCGAATTACGGATAAGGAATGGTATAAGAGTTTCCCGCCCGAGAAGTACAGTGTCACGATGAAATGGAGCCAAATTGAGCGCGACGAGGAGAATAGCCGCATTTCCCTGCTGCGCCGGCTTGTAGATACGAATAATCCTCTTAAGCTTCAAGAAATCGGCTTTTTACGTATTAATGTTGCAATTTCGGAGCTATTTGACAGTATCAATTATTCAAAGATCGGGAATGGCAGCGTAATCTATCTAATGGACGAGCATGGGGAAACCATGTATCAGTCTGGCAAACTGCCGAATGATAAAGCCGATATCGAAAGCAACTATTTGACGATTCAAGAGACGATTGGAAAGCAAGCCTGGCAACTGGTAGCTCATGTTCCTCTTGCGATCATTCAGCAGGATTCCATGAAGGTTCGGTTATTCGTTATTTTTATTTGCTTCATTTGCTTTGTTGTCTTGTCATTTGCCGGCGTATTTATTTCGAGATATTTCTCCATTCGGATTACGAAGTTCGTGTCTGTGCTCAATGCTTTCCGTGAAGGGGATCTGCATAAGCGCATTTCGTATCGAGGGAAGGATGAGTTCTCGCAGATTGCGACGGCATTGAATAGTATGGGCGAGAACGTGGAGTCTCTCATTAAAGAAGTATATTTGACACAGCTCCAGAAGAAAGAAGCAGAGCTGGAGATGCTTCAATCGCAAATCAACCCGCACTTTTTATATAACACACTGTCTTCTATTAACCGACTTGCGAAATTCGGAGATAACGAGAAGCTGCAGCAAATGGTTCTGGGGCTCGCAAAGTTTTACCGGTTGTCGCTTAATAATGGCAAGCTGATGATCCCTGTACATAAGGAAATTGAGCAGGCGCAGGCTTATGTCGATATTCAGAAAATCAAATATGGAGATCGCCTTAGTGTGATGTTCGATATTGATCCTGCTGTATGGCCATTCAGTACGGTGAAGCTGATCATTCAGCCCTTTATTGAAAATGTGTTGGAGCATGCTTGGTGCGGGGATCGGATTCATATTCGCATTGTAGCGCAGAAGGATGGAGAAGAGCTGCTATTCCGGATTATTGACGATGGGGTTGGCATGACGACGCAGCGCATCCACGACATTTTTGACGGAATCGATCATGTGAACACAGGTTACGGGATTCGAAATGTGAATCAGCGGATTAAGCTGCATTTTGGAACGGAGTATGGAGTTGCGATAATTAGCGGGCTTGGCATAGGAACGTCGGTTTCCATACGTATACCGGCAGAAAGACATAATTAATATACCATTATATGCCTAACTTCTTGTATAATAGATCATGTTGAACCATGCTCAGAAATGGAGGGAAGTTGGATTGAATGCTCGATCTTTAGCCTTTGTGGCTGTTCGACTCGGTGCTCTCTATTTGATCGCAACCTCCTTATTGGAGATGGCGAAGAATGCGGCAGATGTGGTGAGGCTGATCTCTGGCATTATTTATATGGATATTGGAAACGGAAATGTTGCATATAGCAGTTTACTTTTTTTGCTATTGCCGATTGTAGTCCCGCTTATTTGTGGCATTTTGCTATGGTGCTTGGCATATCGCTTGTCTCAAGCGTTAGCTCCAGCCAAGCTTCGCCTAGAACCGCCGATTGAATCGGCGGGCACCCGATCGAACAGTGAAGATCATTTGATGCCACTCCGTAGTCATACCCATGGAGCGAATCCGATATTGCGCACTTGCCTTCATATCGGACTTGGAATTTCTGGAATTATGCTGCTCGTGAATAGTATTCCTGAATTTATCAAACTATTAATCATGCTTACAAATCAAGAGGCTGCCCACTTTGCTGAGCATACTTGGACAGAGTACAGTGCCAATTTCGTAAAGGTGATTGTACAAATGCTGCTCGGGATATGTCTGGCGGCAGGAGCGGGTGGCATTGCACGTTTTTTCACACGCACAGCCCCGCCTTCTTAAGGATAATATGCGCAACAATACACAGCGGCTGAACCTTGCTCAATAGCGAGGCTCAGCCGCTGTGTCATTTATTTGCGGGCATATACAATACCGATCGTGTTCGGTCCACAGTGACTGGAAATCACACATCCGCAATCCGACAGGAATACATGCTTCGCTCCCGTCTTTTGTTTCAATTCCTCTTGCAGCATTTGGGCATCGTCCAGAGACAAGGAATGAGTGACAAATACGATATCCTTGTCCATTTCGTTCACATGATCCAGTGCATTTTGCTTCAACTGCTCTAAGGCTTTTTCACGTTTGCCTCGAATTTTATTGGCCGGCGTCATTTTACCGTCGACGACTTTGATGACCGGTCGAATGCGGAGGAGGCTGCCAATCAAGTTCTGCAGTCCGCTGCAGCGTCCGCCTTTGTAGAGGTAATCAAGCGTATCGATGATGAATTCCGTCTCCATTTTGCCGCGAACATCCTCAACAAGCTTCACTGTATCTTCGAGTGAGGTACCAGCTTCGAGTGCCATAGCAGCCTTGAGAACTGGAATCCCAATGCCTGTAGATAAATTCAAGGAATCTATAACGGTGACGGAACCTTCACCTAACATCTCCCCAGCAATCGTTGCGTTTTGAATGGTGGAGGATAGATGGGAAGACAATCCGATATATAAGATGTTACGGCCTTCCTTTACAAATGGTTCAAATGCCTGCATGAAGTCTGCAGGCGAAGGCGAGGACGTCTTCGGCAGCTTGCCGCATTCCTCAACTCGTTTATACATTTCTGGGGGGGTCATATCCACTCCGTCACGAAAAGCGTCGTCACCGAAGGTAACATATAAGGGGATGATGCCAATGTCATAACGTTCTAGTAATGATTTCGGCAGATCACAGGTACTGTCCGAAAATATTTTAATGTGGTTCATTATGCTTCCTCCTGAAAGGTATGTAGCTTTTATACGAAAATGGTTTCATTAGTAGACATTTAATCATTATACTGCAAAAAGAATAGACTTACCTAATCCAAATTAGTTGAATAGGCTGAAAAAATAATCCAAATGAGGCGTGCGATTGCGTTCGCTGAGCGGCCCACGTTATACTGAAGCAAGATAAAGCATGAAGTACAGAATAACAAAGTATGGTTCCAGAGGGAGCTTCATGATGGAGTACATAAGGAAAGGACAAGTAGCAACAAAGATGAACATCGAAGCGAAAGCATTTAGAAGGATTCAATGGGGTTTGTTATTTTTTATTGATTACGCGCCAAGAGGCATCGATCTGCTGCCCGATATTGTAGGCTTGGCCTTGGTCTTCAGCGGAGTTAAGGGATTGGTGTCCGTGTCAGATCGATTCTTGCTTGCGAAGCGGGTCTGCATTCCACTCATCGTGCTCGCCTTGTATGAATTAGTGCAGCCGATGGTGTTGGGTGGTGTGAACCCAGAAGTAAGAGCTTGGATTGGTGTCATACGGAGTATTGCGGAAACAGGTTTGAATATTACATTAGTGACCTTCATGTGCAGTGGATTGCGGCAATATGCCTTGAGCCGTGATTGGGGCTCCATCGCGCATATGGCACGAAGACGATCATTATACTTTACGGTTGCACTCGCATGCTCCTTCAGCATGATCGGCTTTGCGCTTGCGTCGCCAATGGTATTCTCTGCCATGGCTGCTCCGATGTTCCTGCTCTACATTATTGTCGTGTTCATGCTTATGGGGCTGTTCGGACAGGCAGCTAAAATGGTGCAGAAGCAAAAATAAATAGAGATTGGGAGGTGTGTCGAAGTGATTCGAGTTCATTGTGATGCTGTTACAAGACAAGGGCAAGGCATGCGTAATGAAGACCGGATGGTCGCACTTCCTGAACAGCAACTGTATGCAGTGATTGATGGGGTATCCGGATTGGAACCAATTGTGGATGAGCTTGGCTGTACGGCTGGTGAAATAGCGGCCATCAAGATTGCGGAGGGACTGCAATCGATTGTGGGACAGGCATCTGAAGCATGTTCTGCAATGGAAATTATGCGCTCTCATCTACTGGAAGCGAATCGGGAGCTTGATCTCCTCATGCGCAAATACAACATTGCCTCGCAGGAGACGAGCCGGCGATTCGGCGCAGTTCATGCCGGTGTATGGCTTGATGAGCATTATGCTTACTGGACACAGACAGGGGATTGTATGATTTATGCCCGTTATGATTCGGGGCGGGTTCGTGCAGTTACCTACGATCGTGTTGCGGCTTTTGATGATCATGCATTGAGAGAATGGATGAATCATGAGGAGGAGTGGAGAAAGCATCGTCAGCCTGACGTAGTCCGCAGTATCCTGCTGCACAATCGTGCCCAAGCCAACGCAGAAAATGGCTATAGTGTCCTGAATGGGGATGAAGCTGTCCAATATCGGATGGAATGCGGTGCGCTTCCACTGCAAGGAATTACGCATCTCTTGCTCGTGTCGGACGGAATCTATCCGTGGCATGTTGATCAGGAGCAAAGCTGTACAGAATGCTGGTTCCAGTCCATCATTGAGAAGGGCATGGAACGATGTGCAGTGGAACTGGAGGAACACGAACGTACGGATGAACGCTGTAATACAATGCCCCGGTTTAAAATGTGTGACGATAAGACGGGGATTCTGTTGACCATAGAGAAAATATAAAGAAGGCCCAAACCGATGCCCTGTTAGGCGGTACGGATTTGGGCCTTATTTCATACAAGCTTATTTGAACAAGGATGCGAATTCACCATAACCTTCTTGTTCCAGTTTATTCTTCGGAATGAATCGCAGAGCTGCTGAATTTATGCAATACCGAAGTCCGGTAGGCGTAGGGCCATCGTCGAACACATGACCCAAGTGAGAGTCGCCAAGTTTGCTTCTGACTTCCACACGAACCATACCGTGAGAGGTGTCCAGTTTATTTTCAACATGACTGGAGCGAAGCGGCTTCGAGAAGCTTGGCCAGCCGCAGCCCGCATCGAATTTATCCAAGGAGCTGAAGAGAGGTTCGCCTGATACGATGTCAACATAAATGCCATCCTCTTCATGGTTCCAATATTCATTGGCAAAAGGCGGTTCTGTACCGTTCTGCTGTGTTACCCGGTATTGGATCGGCGTCAGCTTTTCTGAAAGAGCTGCACGCTGCTGTTCTGTTACGCCCCAGTGACTTACGATATAGGCATCTCTGCCGGACGCAGCACGATAACGCTTGTAATGGGCTGGATTTTTCTGATGATAATGCTGATGATGCTCCTCGGCAGGATAGAATATACCTGCAGGAACAATCTCTGTTGCAATCGGCTTATCGAATCTACCGCTCTGCTCCAGCTCCTGCTTTGATTGAACTGCGAGCTTATGCTGCTCCTCATTGTGATAAAAGATGGCCGTTCGATATGACGAACCGCGGTCGTGGAACTGTCCGCCTTCATCGGTTGGGTCTATTTGCTGCCAGAAAATATCAAGCAGCTTTTTATAAGGGAATAGGGCAGGGTCGAATGTAATCTGAACAGCTTCGGCATGCCCTGTAGTTTCCGAACATACTTGCTCATATGTAGGACAGTCTGTGTGTCCTCCTGTATAGCCAGACACAATTGAATGGATGCCAGGAAGCTCTTCGAACGGCGTGACCATGCACCAGAAGCAGCCACCTGCAAAGGTCGCTTTTTCAAGTGAAGGATGATGATTGGATTGTTCTTCGCTCACGATAGGGAAGCCTCCTTATGATTAAATACGTATATCTTCATCATACCCAATTGTTATCATTCGAACAACGCCAGATCCGTAATAGAGCGAGAAAATAGAGAGAAATGATGGTTGAACAATTTGATAACCGGTGTTATGATAAGTTCACTGAAAAAACGAATACTCCAAAGGGGAGTAGCTAGCACAGTAACCGTCGTCATTACGGGATCCGCCACAACGCGTATCCTCGGCGCTACTGGCAACGTATAGATAACGTTGTTTGCGAGACCTTTGCCACGATGGTTGCGTTGGTGAAGGTCTCTTTCTGATCGGAAACGCCGTTACCACTTTCGTGGTAGCGGCGTTCATGTTTTTTACAGTATTTATACATACTAACGTCAAGGGGGAACTATCGATGGAGCTATTATCATTAGAGTTCTGGACCACGCTGCTGTCCATTGTCGTCATTGACTTGGTGTTAGCAGGGGATAACGCAATTGTTATTGGTCTAGCAGCTCGTAACCTGCCGAAGCAGGATCAGAAGAAGGTTATTATTTTCGGTACGATCGGCGCAGTGATCATTCGGGCACTTGCCACATTAGGCGTCGTGTGGCTGCTCAAGATTCCATTTTTGCTTGTGATTGGCGGAGTCGTCCTCATATGGATTGCGATAAAGCTCATGGTCGAAGAGAAGGAGCATAATGTGGAAGCTGGAGGCAGCTTCTGGGCGGCAGTTCGTACGATTATTATTGCGGATGCCGCTATGGGGCTCGATAATGTGCTTGCTGTAGCCGGTGCAGCGAATGGACACGGCCTGCTCGTCCTACTAGGACTTGCCATCTCCGTTCCGATTGTCGTGTGGGGAAGTACCATTGTGTTAAAATTTATCGAGCGATTCCCCACTATTATTGTCATTGGTTCAGCCGTTCTCGCATGGACATCGGCGAAAATGTTCGTTGGTGAATTTATGAAGTTCGATATGCTAGCGCCGTACTTCTCGAATCCAGTTATCAAGTACGGGTTCGAAATCGTATTGGTCATCGCAGTCGTTGCAGCTGGTTTGTCCATTAAGCGCAGTCAGCAGGCAAAGAAAGCAAAACAGGCAGCATCGGATGTACACAAACGTGCACAAGGGGAGTAATCAATCACACGTGTAGTTCAGGTAAACACAGAGAAATGATAGAAAAAGCGGTACAGTTGATTTCAACTGTACCGCTTTGCTTTTTTTATACGAACTTCGGAAGCCAGTTACCATGTGCTTCGATTAGATCATCACACAAGGATACGATGTCATCCAAGCTAAGTTCTGCTGCCGTATGTGGATCGAGCATGGCCGCATGGTAGATATGCTCCTTCTTCCCTGTAATAGCAGCCTCAATCGTAAGGAGCTGCGTGTTCAAATTCGTACGATTCAGCGCCGCAAGCTGTGGCGGCAGATCGCCAACGTAGGTAGGTGTAACTCCGCTGCGGTCTACGAAGCAGGGAACTTCAACACAAGCGTTGCTTGGCAGGTTCGTAATAAGGCCGGTATTCATTACATTGCCGCCCAGCTTGAACGGTGTTCCTGTTTCCATCGCATCGAAAATATAAGACGCATATTCATGAGTCCGGCTATGCTCAATGTGCTGATTATTTACAAGCTGCTCACGCATGCTTTTCCATCCCTCGATTTGGTGAATGCAGCGGCGAGGGTACTCATCAAGAGGAATATTGTATTTCTCGATCAGCTCAGGGTACTGCTTCTTGATAAAATATGGATGATATTCTGCATTATGCTCCGATGATTCCGTTACATAGTAGCCAAATTTGAACATCAACTCATATCGCACCATATCGTGGTGCTTGGTTTTCTGTTTTTCCATAGCACGGCGTTTAATTTCCGGGTATAAATCCTCGCCATTGCGAGTTACTTCGAGTAGCCATGCCATATGATTAATGCCTGCTATCTTGGATTGCACGCCTGTGCTGTCAATGCCTAGATCATTGAACAGCCAAGGTACGCATACTTGGACACTATGACAAAGGCCAACTGTTTTAATCCCTCCATACGTATTCATCACATTGGTCAATACAGCCATTGGATTCGTATAGTTGAGGAACCAAGCGTCTGGGCACACCTCACGCATATCTTTTGCAAAATCAAGCATGACAGGGATTGTTCGCAAGTTGCGGAAGATTCCGCCGATACCAAGTGTATCTGCAATCGTTTGGCGCAGGCCGTACTTTTTCGGAATTTCAAAATCCGTAATCGTGCAAGGATCATAACCGCCAACTTGAATCGCATTCACAACATACTTTGCACCTCGAAGCGCTTCCTTGCGATCGGTATAGGCAACTACCCGGCAAGTGCTTCCAGTTGTAATAAGCATATTGGTCAGCATGCGCTCCGAATCGCGAAGACGTTCATGGTCAATGTCGAACAAGGCGAGCTCGAATTCTTGGAGGGAAGGAGTGAGCATGCAGTCTCCCAGTACGTTTTTGGCAAATACAGTGCTTCCTGCACCGAGAAAAGTAATTTTACTCATCGATCATTCATCCTCTCGTTCCAAGCAGTCACACAAAAGTTAGTGATAGCAGATATGGAGTGATGCAACTTGGAAATGATTATTGTACAATCAATGTATCTAAATCCACTGCCGGTTGGTATGGGGAAAACGAATGTGAGTATGGAGGAATGTTGTCAATTAAGGAGGGGACAGATGGGAGAACGAGCAAATCTCGCAATAAATGAAGCACCTTCCAGGGGAGAACTGTCTGTATTGTTCAGCGGCCAATCGATAACAGAACCCTTGCATCACGTAGGGCCAAGTGTTCATGATTATGGCATTGTGCATTATATTCAGTCTGGCAAAGGAACATTTACGATAAGAGGGGTTACGTATGAAGTGGGGGAAGGAGATAGCTTCTTTATCTTCCCAGGTGAACTTCACCATTATGTGGCGGATGAACGCGAGCCTTGGAAATATCGCTGGATCGGATACCGAGGCACAGGTGCGGATCAATTGCTTGCGTCGATTGGCATTGGACCGCATGCTCCTATCGTTCAAAACTATCGCACACATCGGGTCGAGGCGATGTTCCGGAATGTATATAAAGCACTGCAGCTTGGTGGAGTAGCAGGAGATATCGAGGCAGAAGGCTATACGCGTGTTGCATTCGCAGAGTATGCGCGTTCGTCAGCCAAGGGAAATACATCGCAAAAAGCAGATAAACGATCCGATATTGAGCGTCAGGTCGAGCAAGCAGCCCGCTGGCTGTCTCTGCAGTTTGACAAATCCATTTCCATCGACGAGTTGGCACATACACTGGGCTATCACCGAACCTATTTGTCAAAGATGTTCCGCAAACAAATGGGGGAATCGCCCATGCAGTTTTTATTGCGGGTTCGGATGGAGCGAGCCAAAACACTTCTGATGACGACAAGGCTGACGATTGAGCAGGTAGCTGCTTCAGTGGGGTACGAGGATGCTCTTTACTTTTCGAAGCTGTATAAAAAATGGTACTCCTGTTCTCCGTCAACGCATCGTTCGGAAATGCAGAACGCACAATCATCCGGATGTCTTTATTTTTGAATGCGCTTACGAATTAGGAGTTCAGCAAAAAAGCACCCCGTAACGCAATTGCAATAATGCTGCGATCGGGGTGCATGTATGTCGTTACATAATGAAATAGAGTACAGTGATAACAACCGCTGATAAGATGACAAACCAAATCATATGCTTCAAATCACGATTGATGACCTGTATATCTGTTTTTAACGCTTGTTCTTTGCCTGTAGGCGATTTCGCTTGCTTTACTTCTTTATTCGTATTCGTTGTCGTCATTCTAATTCTCCTCGTCTGTAAATAGTTAGTTTACGGGACAGGCGAGGAGACGAGCAACGAATCTCGAAGTGAATTTGAGCGGTCTTAAGGTTTGGTTGCGCAGCAGAATCATATACGGTGTATCAAATCTGTATCTGGGCAGCTGGTTTCTCAAAATAGCAATTGCGATATATAAAAGAAATAAAATAAACCATAATGGCATGGAAAAATGCTTGCCAATCTGATGCTGATGAATGCCTACGACGGAGCTGACATGGTCAGGATACGTATAGGCCGCCTCATCCGGTTGCAGGATCGTCATTTCATTTGAGCCAATGGGGGACAGTACAGTACATAACACAGCGAGTATACAAAGTATAAGTAATATATACCTTGGCATACGAGCATGTATAAACCGCATCTTGTTCATCCCCCTCTTCTTTATCCATGACTAGCTTGATAAGATGACAGTATCATAATTGGATGAGAAGAAGCAATAGGGCGACAATGTATCATTTTGTTATCAAAGAAACAATTGCCGCCCCATAGAATGTGAGCTCTTCTGTAAATTATTGATTGCCTAATGTTGCTCGCTTTAAGCCGGGCAAGAGGGCAAAAGCAAAAGTGATGAATGGAGATACCCACAGGAAGAAAGCATATGGCATATAATCAAGCACACTTAAACCGAGCGCGCTCGTCATCATCGCACCGCTGACTCCCCATGGAATAAGCGGATTGACTAATGTTCCGCAATCCTCTAACGTACGGGATAAGGTGAGTCGGGGAATGTTTCGCTTATCATACTCGGATTCGAACAATTGTCCTGGAATAAGAATGGACATATACTGCTCTCCGGTAATCATATTGACGCCGATTGAGCTAAGTCCACTTGTGACGACAAGCCCCTCTTTACTCTTTACGGGAGCTATCAGTCGGTTGAACATCGTTTCAATAATACCTGCATGCTGCAGCAATCCTCCAAGCGCAAAGGCGATCGCGATGAGCGAGATTGCCCAGGTCATGGACTGCAGTCCCCCACGGTTCACAATGCTGCTCACTTCCGCCATGTTGAACTTACCCTGAAATCCTCCCTGCATGAATTCCATCCATTGTGGAACATTTATGTTTCCTTGAATGAGTGCTGTAACCAATAAACCCGATCCGATGCCAAGCAGCATCGTAATAATGATTGGCAATCGCTTGAACGTAGCGATAAGTACAACCGCTAACGGAAGCAATGTCAATGGATGAATGTGAAATACGCTGCGAATATCCTGCTGCATCGCCAACAGCTGATCAACGTTGGATTGAGCCGAGGAACCGAAAAATAAAAAGGCGATACAAGTTATGATGAACGCAGGAACTGTCGTTTTGGTCATATTGCGGATATGATCAGGCATGCTGACACGAGCGACCGCAGATGCGAAATTCGTCGTATCAGAAAGCGGGGACATTTTATCCCCGAAGCAGGCGCCTGACACAACAGCTCCAGCTACAATTGCAGGATGGACTCCCATGGAATCAGACATGCCAATTAGTGCGACGCCGAATGTTCCAACGGTCGTTATCGAGCTGCCGACGAACATAGAGACGATAACCGTAAGCAGTAGGGCGCTAACTGTAAACCATTGAGGCTGGAACCAGGATGTGCCGTATACGAGCAGCGTTGGCACTGTTCCGCTCATCATCCAAACTGCGATAAGTATACCAATAAGGGATAAAAGCAAAGCAGGCATGACCGATGCTTGAAGCCCTTTAATCAAGGCTCTTTCCACCAGGCTCCAAGATTGTCCGAACAGCAAGAGCAGGCATCCGGCAGCGACTGTTGCTGCAAGCAGCGGAATATGAGGCTGTGCTCCCCATCCGAGAATCGTAAACAGTAAAATAGCAATGATGACAGCAAAGATGGTGATGCTTTGCCAGAAGCGAAGCGGACGCAGGACCAATTGTTCATCATTCGTATTCATTATCGTTCAACTCCTTGATAGATAACATATTCTAGTATGTAAAGCTAACCTGGTCGCTTTTATACATACACGCTTTTATGTGTAAAAGTAAATAAAACGTCAATGTATCTATTCTAGTACGCAGGATCTATCAGGTCTACTGGTAACAATATGCATATATGTTAGGAGATAGTATAAGGGGGTGATTATAGGGAGATTAATCGAAGGCAGCAATATAGTATGAATGTCAGAACGGTATATTCGATAGAAAAGGATAGGCCTGTTCTAAAGCGGTAAGAACTCAATGAGCAGGCCATAAGGCTGAGGAATTAAAAAATAGATTAAAGCTGCCGCACCGATTCACGCAGATGAACTTGACAAGGAAGAATGACACGACGGGGAGCTTGCTCACGATCTTTGATACGCTCCAGCAACAGTTGCATGCCAATCTCACCGAACTGATAGGCAGGCTGAGAGGCAACAGAGAAGAACGGATTGGCTTCTTCCACCCAGCCGAAATCATCGAAGCAAGCGATAGAGATATCATCTGGGACACGAAGTCCGACACTTCTCAGTGCTGTATAAATAGAGAGTGCGAGCATATTGTTGGCTGCGAAAATCGCAGTAGGACGAGTTTGCGGCTCCATTTCTGCCCAGCAAGATAAATCAAGAGCGTCTCGTTCATGTAAATAGCCCATCTGCATACATAGCTGTTCGTCAAATGCAATTCCGGCTTCCTGCAAGGCTTCAATGTAGCCCGCTTTGCGTTCTCTAGCGGTAGATACCTCCTCAGAGCCGTTCAATAAAGCAATGCGTCGGTGGCCATATCGGATTAATTCACTCACCATATGCTTGGCACCGCCTCGGCTGTCGCCGAGTACAGCATCACACTCGATGCCTGGAACCTCGCGATCAAGCAGAACGAACGGTACATTTTGTCTGGTCAGCCACTCTAGATGCTCTTTGGACTGGTCTCCGCTGGGCGCAAATAAGACACCATCTACGCGCATCGACAATATCATTTGTACGTAATCTTTTTCTTTGATCAAGCTCTCATCGCTGTTGCCGAACATGAGTCGGTATCCATGTTGCATTGCGGCGTCTTCTGCTCCACGCGCCATTGTCGTGAAGAATGGGTTTGTTATATCTGTAATAAGCAATGATAAAATTTTGCTTTCTTGCGTAACGAGACAACGAGCGACCGAATTCGGTATGTACTGCATTTCCTCCATCACTTGTTTTACCTTGGTGCGAGTTTTTTCGCTAACTCGACCTGTATTGTTAATGACGCGTGATACGGTCATTGCGGAGACATTGGCTTGTCTCGCAATATCATAAATGGTAGCCATAATTAAATGCTCCTATTTTACAAATTAAATGGTGGCTGCATCGAAATAATGATGCATGAAAATAAAGGCATGACTGAATCTAAGATTCTATCTCAAATGATAACTCACTACTGTAGTTAATTGTATGCGATAGATATGGTTGACATCAAGTGAAATGCATGGGAGTAAAGCGGGATTGTACTGAACTCAGTATCTTTAAAAGTAAAAGCGCACTAATTTTAGTGCGCTTTTAAGCAGTACGAAATCATAACTGAAAGAATGGATGAAACGTAATCCATGACTTGCGTTGTAGCTGCTGTATGAATTAACATGTAATCCTACATTTTAAATGGCTACGAAATTATATGTAATATAAACCGATTGTATAAGGAAGCGGTATTGTAATTTTCAGCTGCTCTGCGGAAGGCCAAGCAGGCGGCAAAAGGTTGGTTGCCTTCGGATCGAATAATAAGGAGAGCAACTGGCTTTCAGCAAGCTCAATCGATTCTGCGCCAGGATATTCTAGGCGAACATTGCCACCTTCAAGATCGGTAACTTGAATATTGGCAGCCAATGCACTTTGATCATTCCACCAGTTCTTCATATAACGGAACAGTCGCTCCATGCTTGGAATGTAAAGCGTCCCTTGATTTTGCGCTTCTTCCAAGGCATAGTTTCCAAGCAGAGCGATCATCTCCTTATCCTGCCAAGGAACATAGATCTGGGAAGCTGCAATTTGTTTTTGCTTCATGACAAGCTGCATCAAAAGCAATACCTCTTCTGCTGTGCCGCCATATTCATAAATATGAGATGGGGCATCCGGCTGTTTTGAGGATGGTTTCATCAAATAGATGTATGCAGTGACTTGACCATTGCGCTCCAGTACATAAACTTTCGGCTTCATCATGACACAGGAGGCGAAGGATCCACCGTGTTCAAGGCCATGCATATCCCAAAGACTAAAATCAAATGCAGCTTCTCGCTGCTGGGCAAGCTCATACCATGCGAAACAATCATTTTCCGTCAGAACTCGTGCTTGAACATCAGCTTCTGCAACAGCAGATCCGTCTGGTGTAATGGTATACACATGGGTTTTTCCAAAGGAATAACAGCGATTGCGTGTATATAACGAGCGTCCTCCGGAAACGAACATCATAACAGCGCCTGTTGAATCCACATGTTCTTGCACCTTGTGCAGCAGATCAGTACCGAACCCTTTGCCGCGAGCAGCTTCAGAGGTGCATACCGAGCCGAGTGAGAACACAGGCAATTTTGATCGTCCAACTCGAACGATAGATGGAAGCAATCCCATATGTGCTAGCAATACTCCGTCCTCAAAGGCACCGAATGAATGAGCGGTAATCGGGGAGAACAAGTACGAAAAACTATGTGCCATTGACATCTGTTCTTCATTGCGAAACACTTCATCAGACAATTTGGCTGCAGCATCATAATCAAGCGGCTGCAGCATGCGAATCGTTGCCATTATTGCTTCCTCCTTAATGAATGGGGATATTACGCTTGTTGCTGCATCATC
Organism: Paenibacillus sp. B1-35; assembly: GCF_050474385.1. NCBI lineage: Bacteria > Bacillati > Bacillota > Bacilli > Caryophanales > Paenibacillaceae > Paenibacillus > Paenibacillus sp. B1-35. The sequence continues at coordinate 1,446,729 of NZ_JBCHVJ010000001.1, read as the reverse complement.
CAATCCATCAGTTGCTCACGAGTCGGCATACCTCCCTGCGCACCGAGTACAGTTACAGACAATGCCCCTGCGGCAGCAGCGAACCGGATTGCTTGTTCCATGGTGCGTCCTTCTGCGAGCATTACGGCCAGAGCACCATTGAATGTATCTCCAGCTCCCGTTGTATCGACAACATCGACATGATGGCTTGGACAGTGATGAAGCTCGCCGTTGGCATCCGACCAATAAGCTCCTTCAGCACCTTTGGTTAAAACGATTTTTCCCGGCATCGTCTGCAGCGCAGATTGCCAATCGAAAGTATTTCCCTGAGATGACATGCCGAGCAGTTCGGCAAGTTCATGCTCATTAGGAGTAATTACAGTTACCAGGCTTAGTAACTGTTCATCCAATTCCAACGCTGGCGCTGGGTTAAGGATGACAGGGACGTGTGCTTCAGCCGCGATCTCGATTGCTGCTCGTACCGAAGGAAGAGGAATTTCAAGCTGCAAAACGATAATGTCGGATTGGCGTATGACATCGGCGTATTTGCGAACTCGTTCAGGTGTAACAAGCGCATTAGCTCCTGGTACGACAATAATGCGATTGTCCCCATCCTTTACTATAATGGAAGCGGTTCCTGAAGATACGTCATGAAGAACCTCGACAGCTTCTGTATGTATGCCTTCGCGTGTCAAGTTGTCCAGCATCATCGTGCCAAATGTGTCATTGCCTACACATCCGATGAAGCTGACATCCGCCTGAAGCCGAGCGCAGGCAACCGCTTGATTGGCTCCCTTACCTCCATACATGGTCGCAAATGATTGTCCAGTGACGGTTTCGCCTTGTGTAGGCACCGTGGAGGTAACGGTAACGAGATCCATGTTCAAGCTTCCGATGATTGTTATTTTTGGCTGTGTCACATTATATCTTCCTTCCTCTTTCTAGCTATACATGCTGCGTCATAACGCTGTGCACATACAAAGACGCGAATCCTGGAACAGGTTCGCGACTTATGACCGAGATATCGGCATATCTAGCATGGTTAGCGTGTAGGCGGAGCGGTTGCACTCCCATTTGCCTTCACTGCATCCCGCACCTGTTTGCCGTCAATTTTAACACCAATCGAGATGGATTCCAAATACTTTAATTGCTTTTTATCATAAGCTTCGCCCTTTTTAATAATCTGATCTTTATAGATGAAGTAAGGGGTAAAGGACATTTCAATATTTCCTTGATCCAGCGTCAGGTTCAAGAGACCTGTATCTGCTTTATCACCGCGTACATAGTCGGGAAATAGGAAATTGCCGATGGAATAGGCAATGGGTTTGCCTTTATAAAATTCGAAGCCTTGCAAAACATGAACATGGCTGCCGATTATGGCGTCTGCCCCGGCATCAATCATTTCACGGGCATAATTGCGCTGCCATGGTTCTGGGCGATGATTTTTCTCAACTCCCCAATGCAGATAAACAAGCAAGTAGTCACAGTCTTCACGTTCTTTCTTGATAACGGGAAGAACACTTGATTTATTATATGCCTCTGCGATACCTGGCCTGTCTTTTCCAGCGAACCAGTAGGTTTGGGGAATGAATCGGGAGAAGGCAAGGAACTTAATGGTTTTACCCTTCATCTTTACAGTATGTGCGCGATAAGCCTCTTCTTTATTTCTCCCGCCGCCTATATAGGGGATATCATATTGCTCCAAATACTTTAAAGTGTCGAGAAACCCTTTTTGTTTAAAATCAAGTGTATGGTTGTTGGCGATCGTGACGAGATTAAAACCAGCATTTTTGAGACCTTGCAAAGACGCAGGATCGGATTTAAAGTTATACAGCTGATTTGTATCCTTTTCGGTATGATGAGTGATGGCCGTCTCCAAGTTCACTACGGCATAGTCTGCACTGCTGACCTCGTCTTTAACGTATACGAATGGATAATCAGGCCCTTTTTTGCGAATGGTTTCCTTAACGGACCAATCCATCAACGCATCTCCTGCAAAGATGATTCGAATGGCATCCTGAGAAGATGACACCTTGATCGTATCCTTATTACTCTTTTTTTCTCCGCCTCGATCATATTCTCGATTCGGGTCAAGAGGAGCGATAGGCGTCACATCTGGATTCAAAGTAGTAACCAATTCCGAATGATTGTCTACAGCACGCATTGTCATTGTCAGAATGAGCATGCATACAAGCCCAACCGAAATAAGCAGCCCAATACCGGCTATCATTTTCATTTTGCGAAGCCGTTGCTTTTTTTTGCGGGCATACCTGTCTTTTCTGCTTTCGTGAAATGAATTCAAAGGAAGCCTCCTCGTCACTATACAACCCTAAACAGTTAGGGATAATAAGTAGTTGTAAGTTTTCTCCATACTATTATAATGATCATACGTGCCCCAAAAGTTGCAGATTCTTTGCAAGCCCATTAAATTTTGTAATATATGTCGATAGCCGCGTTTTCTTTTTTGCATAGCTATGGTAAAATAAATATTGCTTACATTTTGTAAGTTAAGAAGGAGGGATGAACGGATGCAATCAGAACATTTGGGAATGTGTCCCCGATTCGAAGCGGCATTCTGCATTTTGGGAAAGCGCTGGAATGGGCTGCTCATTCAAGTGCTGTTGAGTGGGCCTAAGCGCTTTAAGGATATTTCCGCACTCATTCCTACCATGAGCGACAAAATGTTGAGTGAACGCATGAAAGATATGGAGGCGGCAGGGATTGTAGTCCGCAATGTATATCCAGAAACGCCTGTACGCATCGAATATACACTTACGGAAAAAGGATTGGCTCTGCAGCCTGTCATGGAGGCCATTGGGAAGTGGGCAGAGCAGTGGGTCAACGAATCAATCGGATGCTGCGATGAGTCGGACGCAGCCTCTCATCATTCGGAACAAGAATAATGTGCAGCGGACAACTCATCGCATGCCGAGCCTAACTGACAGCAGGTTAGTGCTCGGCATTTTTGCTGTTTCTACTAGATTGCCTACTTTTGTCGTTGTAAACACCGGGACAAGCTCGTATAATTAAGCGAATGAGCCATAATAACTAACTTTTAATTTAGGACAGGAGAATGACATGACCATTCACATCATTACGGACGGAAGTTCAGACTTGACTCCAGAGATCGTCAAGCAGTTCGGCATCCACGTAGTACCCCTTTGCGTATGTTTCGGTCAAGAGGTGTTTACCTCTGATATGGACACCACTCAATTTTATGAGCGTATGCGAGAGGAGGAAGAACTACCGAAGACGTCCAGTCCGTCGCCAGCCGATTTCTACCACATGTATCAATCGCTTGGCACTGATAAAGATATATTGGTCCTTTCCTTGACCTCCAGCTTAAGCAGTACCTACAATCATGCAGTAATGGCAAAAACGATGTACGAGGAAGAAGGTCATCCGAATCGGATTGAAGTTATAGATACGAAAACAGCATCTGCTGGGCTTGGGCTGCTTGCCGTTCGCGCTGCTCAGTTGGCTGCTGCTGGTAAGACACTGGATGAGGTTGCTCATACACTGAGCGATCAAGTGAAGCGCACGACCACATACTTCACGCTGGATACCCTCGATAATGTCATACGCGGCGGACGCTTGAGCAAATTCAAGGGCACTGTTGCTTCGATGTTGAACATTAAGCTGCTTATGGAAGCAAGTGAAGAAGGTTCAATCGAAGTGATGGAGAAAATACGAGGCACGCAGAAAACGCTTCGCCGACTTATTGAGAAGGTGGGCGATGCGTGGAGCCATGTTGATAAAGAGTGGATCGCCTTCGCACATTCAAATTGCGAGGAACGAGCTAAAGCATTTATGAAGGAACTCCTCGATAAGTATCACTTCGATCAAGTGCTGTTCGTGAATATGGGGCCTGTCATTGGCACGTATGCGGGGGAAGGCGGCGTACTAATTTCTTATCAAGAAATGCCGCGCACGACTTAAATATTTCCATTTCCTTTAGGAATGAAGGAACACCACGTCAAGCTCCCGTCTATATGAAGGGAGCTTTGTTCATTATGTATACGTTTTTTATATGACATTCGCTTAAACGTTAATTCACTACATAAATGTCAAGCTGCTCCGTTCTTCGTGAAAAAAAAGGTTTATGTTATGATGAAAGAAAGTAGGCAACAACATATATTAGAGCATGTTCGCTGACTGGGGGTAATGGAATGTATACAATTATGATCGTAGAAGATGACGATAAGATAGCTTCGATTTTACAGTCTTCTCTTGAAAAATATAATTACAATGTAACTCGAGCGACAAGATTTAATGAATTAAAGGAAGAAATGCTGGAAATCAATCCAGATTTAATTTTGCTCGATATCCATTTGCCAGCCTTCGATGGTTTTTATTGGTGCCGGCAATTCCGCAGTGAAACGAACGTACCTATCATTTTCGTATCGGCGCGCACTGGAGAAATGGATCAAGTTATGGCGATCGAGAATGGCGGAGATGACTTTATTACGAAGCCGTTTCATCTTGATGTCCTCTTGGCGAAGGTAAAAGGGGTGTTGCGCCGTACATACGGTGAATATGCGGCTAACGGCGGAGGAAATGGTGAGGAGATGACGGTACAGGGGCTAACTCTTCACAGAGCGAAGAACACGCTCGAATGGTCAGGCAAGCGAGTTGATTTGACCAAAAATGAGGCGCTCCTCGTCGCCTGTCTCATGGAACGGATCGGCTATATCGTTTCTCGTGAGACGCTTCTCGAAACCTTATGGGACGATGTTGATTTTGTTGACGATAATACACTAACGGTTAATGTTACTCGTGTCCGCAAGAAGATGGAGGAAATCGGGATAGCAAAAGCGATAGAGACGGTGCGTGGCCAAGGGTATCGGATGTCGGCCACTTGGGTGAATGAATGAAGCCGGGAATGACCTTTCTTCAATATGTACGGGATCGAATTGTTATCATATGCACCTGCTTCGTTGCGATTGCGATTGCATTGCTCGTCGTTTGGCTTGACCTGAGTATTGGACAACGATTTGCTGCAAAGGAAAGCCTGATATACATTTTTGTGCTTGCTGCTTTCATTCTCATGGTTGGTCTTGTATATGATTATACGAACCAGCGGCGCTGGTATAAGGAAATGTACAATGCAGAGACCAATACGAGCGATAGTGATTTCACGCTTTGTCTGCAACATCCAAGCACGTTGGAGCAGAGACGAATGCATGCGTTGTTATCACGTCAATATCGCTCGTTTATGAACGAGCTTCTTACGATGCGGAACGAGCGGGAGAAGCATGTTCATTTCACGAACCAATGGGTGCATCATATGAAGACTCCCGTGTCCGTCATTCATTTGCTTACGCAGCAGCCTGTGTATGAGCTCGATCAGTCTCAGGTAGAGACACTGCTGCGCAGTGTCAGCGAAGAGGCCGATCGTCTTACGAAAGGTTTGGACATGATGTTAAGCACAGCACGGCTGGACAAGTTCGAGCTGGATCTTCATGTTAGTGGCTTGAATCTGAAGCAGGTTATTCGGCAGGTTGTGAATGAAAATAAGAAATCGTTGATAAAGCATAAAATTTTCCCGAAAATTGAATCCGATGATGTGATCGTAGATAGTGATGAGAAATGGCTGAACTTTGTACTGACACAGCTCGTAACGAATTCGATTAAATACATGAGAGACAAAGAGGGCTCCAAATCACTGTCGTTCAAGGTGGAGCGGGAAGGGGAGTCGATACTCCTCCATGTTCAGGATGAAGGAATCGGGATAGCTCCTGAGGATTTGCCGCGTGTATTTGATGCATTCTTCACCGGTCAGAATGGACGCAAGGAAGGAGATGCAACAGGTATGGGGCTCTATTTGGTTAAACAAGTATGCGCGAAGCTCGGTCATTCGATCCACATAACATCGAAGCTTCATGAAGGCACGACGGTAACGATCAAGTTCGGGACAAGAGCGATGCACCATCAGTTGCTTGAACGGTTGCATTGAATTCATGAATAAAAAACAACTAGTTCACAACCTCTTCTCTTAACAGCCCTTTTCCATTAGGAAGAGGGCTGTTGTTATGGATTCGCCAGCACGAATGTGACAACTTTGTAAGGTGAATTCTTGGAATGAAAGCCAATTCGATGTTGGCATGATGAAGAGAAAGGGTATACTGTGTGTATATTTATTTGGGTTTCGGATCGCAAGAAGGAAGGGGCTGGACACATATGCCTGTATTAGAAGCTAAGCAACTATCCAAAGTGTATGGAACAAGAGGGAACATGACCTATACGGCTCTTCAAGATATAAATCTGACCATTGATGAAGGGGAATTTGTCGGCATAATGGGGCCTTCAGGCAGTGGAAAAACTACATTGCTTAATATATTAGCTACGATAGACAAGCAAACTTCTGGAGATGTATTTATTAACGGAACGGATCCTGCGAAGCTTAGCAATCGCAAGCTGGCCTATTTTCGCAGAAGAGAACTCGGTTATGTATTTCAAGATTTCAATTTGCTCGATACACTCAGCATTCGAGAAAATATTATATTGCCGCTTGCGCTTGACGGCATATCTGCTAGAGAGATTGAGCGCAGGCTGTTGGAAACAGCAAGCTGGCTTGGGATCGATCATATATTGGATAAGCGTACTTATGAAGTTTCGGGCGGTCAGAAGCAGCGTACGGCGATAGCGCGGGCAGTCATTCACCAACCTTCGCTGCTGCTTGCAGATGAACTGACAGGCAATCTGGATTCAAAGGCCGCGAAGGATGTTATGACTGCGCTTGAGGATTTGAACGAAAGAACGAATCGAACCATATTGATGGTAACGCATGATGCATTCGCCGCGAGCTACTGTAAGCGAATTTTGTTCATCAAGGACGGCAGATTGTTCTCCGAACTGCGGCGCGGTGCGAATCGACAGATTTTCTTCCAACACATCTTAGACTCGCTAAGCTTGTTAGGAGGGAACTTCGATGACATTCCGACAGCTCGCTATAAGTAATATAAAGGGGAATTGGCATCGATACAGCGCCTATTTTTTAAGCAGTGTATTTGCTGTGATGATTTTCTATATGTATGCGGCATTTATCTATCATCCTGACGTTATCAATGGACATGTACCCGGAGGACACCAGGTTCGAAAAGTGATGATGATATGCGAGTATTTGATCATCATTTTCTCTTTTTTCTTCACCTTGTACTCCAGCTCCGCGTTCTTGAAATCAAGACAGCAGGAATTTGGGCTGCTTACGCTGTTCGGCATGACCAAGCCCCAACTGAGAAGACTCGTTTTTTATGAAAACATGATTATTTCCATATTGGCGATTGCAGTAGGAATGGGCATTGGCACTTTTATGACGAAGCTGTTTTTGATGGCTTTATCGCATATACTGGCCGTTGATGCACCGATTTCCTTTTACATTGTTCCGAAAGCAATCCTATTGACGTCAGCAGGGTATCTGCTTTTGTTTACTTGCATTACGGTGTTTTCGTTGCGGAAGGTAGGGCGCAGCCAAATTGTTGAGCTGATACGGGCGCATAGAGAACCTAAATCACCGCCTAAATTCTCATGGGTGCTCGTGGCCCTGTCTGTCTTTTCTTTAACACTGGGATACAGCTTGGCCTATGTGACGAATGTGCGGTTGTTTGAGGCTACCGCCCTGCCGATATTGGGATTTACGGTGCTCGGGACGTACCTCTTTTATACGCAATTCAGTGTGGGGCTTATCCGTATTTTGCAAAAAAATAAACGCGTGTATTACCGCAGAACCAATTTGCTGAATATTTCACAGGCAGCTTTCAAATTGAAGGACAATGCTCGTGTGCTGTTCAATGTGTCGATTTTGTGCGCTGTGGTATTGACTGCTACCGCGAGCTTTTATGCGTTCGACCAGACGACGAGAAAGCAGCAGCTCTTAGAAATGCCGCAAAGCTATGTTATTACTTGGACCAAGGATAAGCCTCAACCGATAAAACCCGAAGTGATTAAATCTTGGGCGCAAAGTACCGATAACCAGGTAGAGCAAGAAGTTGCCTTCAGGTTTGTGGAAGTGTTTTATTCACAAGCAAACATCAGCGAAAATTCTGCGGCGATGTTGAGTGTGTCGGAATATAACCGCATTATTGCAATGGATGAAGGACAACCGCTTACGTTAGCCCGCGATGAGATGACTCTCGTTACGCGTATGCCTATGGTGGAGTCTGGGGAGAATGATAGGCAGCAATATTATGGCCATCCTGGTTCCATTACGGTAAATGTTCGCGACACCAGCATTCAGGCGTCCGGCCATATTCATAGATTGATGACAAGAAACGTCCTGAATTCAGGTACAGGTGTTTACAATGTACTTGTTGTAAGCGACGAGCTGTTTGAACAACTATTCAAGAAAGCGCCGGCGGAGAAGGCAAGATATGGACATGCATTCAATTGGGCGGATTGGGAATATTCCTTGGCGTTAGACAAGAAGATTAGGGAGCATCTGTCGTTTAACGAGGATGAACAAGACAGCATAAGAATTTCAAGCCGAGTGTATGATTGGAGCAGTTCGATGCAAGTATCTGCGCTTGGCATGTTCATAGGGTTGTTCATTTGTTTATTGTTCTTTATAGCGAGCGGCAGTGTCATCTATTTCAAATTGTTTACTGAACTACAGGATGACCAGGCCTATTTCAGGGGGCTAACACGCATCGGCTTATCCATTGTTGAAATTCGGCGTGTTGTCACGTTTCAAGTTGGTCTTATTTTTTTCGCACCCTGCATTGTTGGAAGCGCCCATACGCTGTTCGCCTTGAAGACCCTTAGCAATCTCGTGTACTCGAATATGATGGGATATGCATTGACGGTAGTGAGCATGTTCGTGGTAATGCAGGCTTTATTCTTCTTGGCTGCACGAAAAACCTATATGAGGAAAATATTAGAGGAAGTAATTGTATAAATAAGGGATCTTTCTCATGTTCATGTCGAACAACGGGTAATCAAACCAATTTTATTACGGGATTGATACGATTTCTTGCTCATCTTATTGCATAATAGACTAATAAACTTGTATGCTTATAGGTAAGAGAAGGCAAGAAAGTGAGTTGACGTAATGAAGAGTCGATGGATACACATCCGTAAATACGCCGAACACTCCGTAGTTCTTGTTGTATTGATGTTGTTGATAGGTATCATTACTGCGTGCTCCAAGACTCCTGTGCAGGAGCAGCATGTGGAAGAGCAATCCAGCCCGGCTTCGAAGGTGACTGTTACTATCGAGGGCGGTTCCTATATACCGAACTTGTCAGAACATATTGGGATTGATTGGAACTCAGGCATGACTGTAACAGATTCATTAAAGCAGACCGGAATCGTGAAGATTTCAGAAGAAGATGGAATGATACAGTCAGTTGGAGACGTTGCCCTTGATGCGAAGATGGGGTGGGGCATCTTGTTGAATGATGAAGAGCTAAGGCAGCCTAAAGCTATGAATAAGATCGTCGGCCCTGACGATACCATTGTCGTTTATGTGAAGCGATTGGATGTCAAGACGAATTCACTTCCTATAGCGGGATTGACGTTGAGCATTGATGGCGGTAAGACAATTCCAGAAATGACGAATACGTATGTGGTCAGCTGGAAAGAGAACATGAACGTGAACGATTTGATTGATGAATTTGCACAAATTTCCTTGTCAGACGACGGCGAGCAAGTGCTTCACATTGGTCAGCGAAAAATGGAAAACACTATTGAATTTTCGCTGAAGGTCAACGGGAAAAAGATGTCGGTAAACGAAGGCCGGAAGCTTGCACTGAAGCCTGATGACCATATTGAGTTTATTATTACCCCATGAACGAGTGACAGCTATAGCTCTCAACGGGAAACGTGGCATGCGTTTCGGACGTTGGGGGCTTTTTTTGATGACAGAGACTAAGCTTAAATAAGGAACCTCATTTATAAAAAATTCCCCTCGTTTATTCGATTTCCCCGTAAATTTCTTATGTCTATGTTTTTTTATTGCTGTCCACAAGATGTTTCTGGTTTACTAGGAATTAGATATTTCTGCTAGCATAATTGGGTTCTTCATCAAAGATCAGACATGGGAGGATAAGTGAAAATGAGTGATACCATTCAACATGATGAACAACAACGCCAAGATGAACAAATTGTTCAGCAAGGGGTGCACAATTTCAGTGCAGAAGAAGAATGGGTGAAGCCTGATCGGCCAATCTTGCTCGAGCAGTTGGAATGGTTCAAGGATCAGAAGCTCGGCTTAATGATGCATTGGGGCACTTATTCCCAGCTCGGTATCGTGGAATCGTGGGCGCTTAGTGATGTCGATGAAGAGTGGTCGCGTGATAGTGTGGATTGGGATTATGATGCTGAGGAGCTGAAGCAGCAATATTTTGATTTGAACAAAACGTTTAATCCACTTCGCTTCGAGCCAGAACGTTGGGCGAACTTAGCTGCGGAAGGTGGCTTCAAATATTTGATTTTTACGACCAAGCATCATGATGGATTTTGCATGTGGGATACGAAAACGACAGATTATAAAATTACGGGTGCCCAAACACCATTCCATACCCATAAGTATGCGGATGTGTGCAAGCATTTATTCAATGCGTTCCGAGACAAAGGCATGGCCATCGCAGCGTATTTCTCCAAGGCTGATTGGCATACGCCAACGTATTGGGCGCCAGGGATGGAGAGAAGCAATCCGACATGGCGGGGCCCGTCTTATAATCCGCAGGATTATCCTGAATTATGGGAGCAATTCGTCCAATTTACTCATGAACAGATAATAGAGCTGTTGACGGACTACGGCCGTATCGATGTGTTGTGGCTGGATGCGGGCTGGGTATGCAAGGAAAGCCGCGTATCACAGGATATTCGTCTGGGAGAAGTGGTAGAGAGGGCGAGAGAGAAGCAGCCATGGCTGCTGTCTGCCGACCGCACGGTTGGCGGGCCGTATGAGAACATTATAACTCCGGAACAAACAATTCCAAATGAGGCAATGAATGTGCCTTGGGAAAGCTGTATTACGATGGGGACATCCTTCTCATTCCGATATGAGGACAAGTATAAGTCAACTCGGCAGCTTGTGCACATTCTCATGGAGGTGGTTGCTAAGGGAGGAAACCTGGCCCTTAATGTGGGGCCGCAGCCTGACGGCCGCATCCCAGAGGGGGCGATTGTACGGATTAAGGAACTCGGTGCATGGATGGAGACCTATGGGGAAGCTGTTTATGGAACCCGTATTTGTGCTCCTTATTTTACTCAGCGCTGTGCCTTTACTCGTAAGGAAGACACAGTATATTGTACGTACTTATATCCGTCTGAGGAATCGGAAGTTACCGATCACATATTTATTCCTTATCTAGAAAAGGTGACGAACATCCAATTGGTCGGTACAGATCAGAACGTAGCATTCCATTCAGACGAAGCAGGTTTGCACGTAAAGCTGCCAACGAGTGAAGTTGGGGGCAATGCCCCGATCGCACATGTATTCCGGATGACAGCCTTTTAAGCGCTATAGAGAGCACATTATTTGCAGTGCTAAATATAGATGCATAACATAATGATTGCCCTCATGTCATATACGTGCATGAGGGCAATTTGATTTAGATGCGGCAAATCTCATTCGGGCACATTTCGCAATGACATACTTCCCGCAAATGTTCCAATTCCCGAATAACAATCATGCCATTCTCATATTCAATGACATCGCGCTTGCGGAGATCGCTCAACATACGATTCACACTTTCGCGTGTCGCGCCGATCATGTTCGATAAATCTGTATGTGTGATTTTTTTGTTGATAAGAATCCCGCCATCCTCTAGCTCCTCGCCATACGTGTTCGATAATCTTATCAGTGTGGAGCACAGCGCGCCAGGCTTGCCGTACATCATCAAGTCCCGGAACTTTGTCTGTGTAAGGCGGTGATGAATACCCATCCACTTCATAAAGTCAATGGAGAAATCGCAGTGCTGGCAGATGAGTATTTCGATATCTTTTTGCTCGATTAGTAATACTTCAGCTTCTTCGATAACTTCAGCGGTGAAGGTATGCTTCGTGCTATGGAATGGGTCAACTTGGCCAACCAAATCTCCAGCTTGATACATGTACAGAATGAGCTCTTTTCCTTCATCTGTGGATTTCGTGATTTTTACACGGCCGCTTTTCAGAAGGAATAGCTTATCAGATAGGTCTCCCTCCCAGAACAAATGAGAACTATCCGGATAGGTACGTTCTTTACCAATACTTATTAATCGTTCTACATTCTGTTCTGAGAAACAAGAGGTATTGCATGGCTCTCCAAATTGTTCGATGATGTTAGTCACCCTGTTCCCCTCCAATTTACATATTTCAAATTTTAGTAATTTTGACCCAAGGAATTCCATGTGACAAGTTTCACTATATGAATACGTATTACTATCATGGATGTTCCGCAAGCAGTTGTCAATTTATTTACGATTAAAATTAGTTACAGTTTGGTTAAATTGAGTGATTAATATCACGCTGGACCAAAGAAAAATAAAATATTGATCAGATTAGTGAGATAATGTGAAAAATATCACATACTAAACCCCGTTCAGGTGGGTACAATGAGAGTGTGAAATGATTCACAAGCAATTGTATCCATTACGAACCTCAGATAAGGACCGTAACAGAACCGTATACAGACCAAATAAAAGACCTTTCCTTAGGTTCATCGGCATGGAATCAATGAATGGAGGCGGAGAGAATGGCGACAAAACAGGAAACGAAACCAGTTGTAGAGAAAAACGATGTCACGAAGCACATTCAACAATTGATTGACCGCGCGAAGAAGGCGCAAGAAGCATTTATGGATATGAACCAAGAGCAAATTGACAAGGTCGTGCAGCAAATGGCACTCGCTGGCTTGGATAAGCACATGCTGCTGGCCAAGATGGCCGTTGAGGAAACGGGACGCGGTGTGTATGAGGATAAAATTACGAAAAATATATTTGCAACTGAATATATCCACAACTATATCAAGTATGACAAAACAGTAGGCGTCATTGAGGATAATCCGTACGGCTCTTACATGAAAATTGCGGAACCAGTTGGAATTGTCATGGGGATTACACCGGTAACGAATCCGACCTCAACGACAATGTTCAAGGCGCTCATTTCGATAAAGACACGCAATCCAATCATTTTCGGCTTTCATCCATCAGCTCAGAAATGCAGCGCGGAAGCAGCTCGCATCCTGCATGATGCAGCTGTGAAATATGGTGCGCCAGAGCACTGTATCCAATGGATCGAGTATCCGTCGATGGAAGCGACTAACGCCTTGATGAATCACCCTGATGTGGCGCTTATCCTAGCGACAGGCGGTGCTGGTATGGTTCGCTCTGCTTACAGCTGCGGCAAGCCTGCTCTTGGCGTTGGCCCGGGCAACGTACCTTGCTTCATCGAGAAGACGGCAGACTTGAATCAAGCCGTAACGGATTTGATTCTTTCCAAGACGTTCGATAATGGTATGATCTGTGCTTCTGAACAGTCAGTCATTATTGAAGAGCCGATTTACGTACAAACGAAGAAAATGATGACAGCCCAAGGCTGCTACTTCTTGAGCAAGGAAGAGACAGGCAAGCTTCAAGCAATGGCGATGAAGACAGACACTTGTGCAGTGAATCCGAACATCGTAGGTCAGTCCGCGAAGAAGATTGCAGAGATGGCTGGTATTCAAGTGCCGGATACGACGAAGATTCTAGTAGCTGAGCTGGATGGCGTAGGGCCGAAGTTCCCATTGTCTGCTGAAAAGCTAAGCCCGGTGCTTGCCTGCTACAAGGTGAAAACCGCACAAGATGGAATTGATCGCGCTGCTGAAATCGTAGCGTTTGGCGGAATGGGCCATTCCTCGGTTATCCATTCGCATGATGACGAGGTAATCGGCAAATTCGCAGATCGTCTGCAAACAGGTCGTATTCTTGTAAACTCTCCTTCGACCCATGGAGCAATCGGCGACCTATACAACACGAATATTCCTTCGTTGACGCTAGGCTGCGGATCTTATGGCCGCAACTCGACTTCTTCGAACGTAACGGCTGTCAATCTGCTGAATATTAAACGGGTGGCGAAGCGAACAGTGAATATGCAATGGTTCAAGGTGCCGAACAAGATATACTTTGAAAAAGGCGCAACGCAGTACTTGGCGAAGATGCCGGATATTAGCCGTGTCATGATTGTTACTGACCCGATGATGGTGAAGCTTGGCTACGTAGAAAAATTGGAATACTACTTGCGTCAACGCCGCAACCCAGTCGTTATTGAAGTGTTCTCTGATGTAGAGCCAGATCCATCGACAAAGACAGTGGAACGCGGTACAGAAATGATGCTCAGCTTCGAGCCTGACTGCATTATCGCACTTGGCGGCGGCTCTCCGATGGATGCGGCGAAGGGCATGTGGCTGTTCTACGAACATCCAGATGCTGAATTCGACAACCTGAAGCAGAAGTTCCTTGATATCCGTAAGCGTACTTTCAAGTATCCGCGTCTCGGGCAGAAGGCGAAGTTCGTCGCAATTCCAACGACTTCGGGTACAGGTTCGGAAGTAACTTCGTTCGCGGTTATTACGGATAAGGAGAAAGGAAACACGAAATATCCACTAGCCGATTATGAACTGACGCCAGACGTAGCGATTATCGACCCAGAGTTCGTATATAGCCTGCCGAAGACGGCAGTTGCAGATACGGGTATGGACGTACTGACGCACGCAATCGAAGCTTATGTATCGGTGATGGCAAGCGATTATACTGATGGGTTAGCAATTAAGGCCATTCAATTGGTGTTCGAGAACTTGGTGAAATCTCATCATGAAGCTTGTCCGAAGGCTCGCGAGAAAATGCATAACGCATCCACACTTGCTGGTATGGCGTTCGCGAATGCATTCCTAGGCATCAATCACAGCTTGGCTCATAAGTGGGGTGCGCAATATCATACTGCGCATGGTCGTACGAATGCGATTCTCATGCCGCATGTTATTCGCTACAATGCGAAGAAGCCAACGAAGTATGCATCGTTCCCGAAATACGATCACTTTGTGGCAGATGAGCGCTACGCGGAAATTGCCCGCATCCTCGGTCTACCATGCCGGACAACCGAAGAGGGCGTGAACAGCTTGATTAACGCCATTCGTGGATTGAATCGCGAATTGGGAATTCCAGAGTCGTTCCAAGAACTTGGCTTCGATGCGAAGGACTTCGAATCCCGTGTTGATTATTTGGCAGACCGTGCTTTTGAAGACCAGTGTACAACAGCAAATCCGAAGCTTCCGCTCGTAACAGAGCTGGCGGATGTATATCGGAACGCATTCTACGGACGTTTTGAATAATCAAGAAGCAGGCAGCGGGGAGATTTTCTCCGCTGCTTTTGCTTTGTAAGCAGCAATGAGATGGGGAGTAGGAATACGATTCCAACATTTTGAATCATAATTTGTGAAAAAAATCATTTGCCCAGCATATATTGTGATAAATATCACATAATTAAAAGTGTGAAAAGAGGTACAATGAAGACGTAGCAAGGAGAGGATGAAATAGAATCAGAATTCGCCTTATAAAACTTGCTGCACAGCCTCACTCGGCATTACGAAAAGGCAGCTATCGAACGAATGCGAAAGATGAGATAACCGCCTTGCAGCCTTTTTCGTGAAAATGATCACAAGCAATGTGAAGTGGAAAACGAAAACATTTGCTGGGTGTGCGCTTTCAATTCGATTACAACACATACAGAAAAACAAACATGTATGGAGGGATTATGATGTCGGTGATGGAAAAGAACATGACAGGAACAAATGAAATGAATCCTTGGCGTGGATTCAAAGCAGGCAAATGGCAAACTCACGTTGATGTGCCAAACTTCTTGGATGGACACATCAAGCCTTACTTAGGCGATGAAGCATTCTTGGCAGGTCCTACGCAAAATACGAAGGATCTGTGGGATATCGTGAGCCAGCTCTCCAAAGAAGAACGTGAACGCGGCGGTGTATGGGATGTTGATGTGAATACACCTTCAACGATTGTATCGCACAAGCCGGGATATTTAGATAAAGAAAAAGAAAAAGTAGTAGGTGTACAAACGGATGCTCCGTTCCGCCGCTCGATTCAACCTTTTGGCGGCATTAAGATGATGATCGATGCTTGTAAAGCATACGGCTTCGAAATGCCGGAAGACGTTATCAAAATTTTCACAGACATTCGCAAAACACATAACCAAGGTGTTTTCGATGCTTATACTTCCGACATGCGCATGGCGCGCAAAGCGGGTATTATTACAGGCTTGCCAGACGCTTACGGCCGCGGCCGCATTATCGGCGACTACCGCCGCGTAGCGCTGTACGGTGTAGATTTCTTGATCCAGCAAAAGAAAAACGACCTCAAAAATCTTGAGCTGGATGCAATGGATGAACATACTATCCGCGATCGTGAAGAAATTTCGGAACAAATTCGCGCACTTGCTGAATTGAAGGAAATGGCCGCAATGCACGGCATGGATATTTCCAAGCCAGCCGTAAATGCACAAGAGGCATTCCAATGGGTATACTTCGGTTACCTGGCAGCCATCAAAGAACAGAACGGTGCTGCAATGTCCCTCGGTCGTGTATCCTCGTTCCTCGATGTGTATGTGGAACGCGACATTCAAGAAGGTACATTGACAGAGCAAGAAGCTCAAGAATTGGTTGACCATTTCATTATGAAACTGCGTATCGTTAAATTCTTGCGCACACCTGCTTACAACGACCTGTTCAGTGGTGACCCAACTTGGGTAACAGAATCGATCGGCGGTATGGCTTCGGACGGTACAACTCGCGTAACGAAGAACAGCTTCCGCTTCCTGCATTCCTTGTACAACTTGGGACCTGCTCCAGAGCCTAACTTGACTGTTCTCTGGTCGACGAAGCTTCCTGAAGCGTTCAAGAAATATTGTGCGAAAGTATCGATTGAAACAAGCTCCATTCAATATGAAAATGACGACCTGATGCGTCCAATCTATGGCGACGACTACGGTATCGCATGTTGTGTGTCCGCAATGCGCATCGGTAAGCAAATGCAGTTCTTCGGCGCTCGCGCCAACTTGGCGAAATGCTTGCTGTACGCAATCAATGGCGGTAAAGATGAGAAGCTTGGCTTGCAAGTTGGACCAGAGCTTCCTCCAATCACTAGCGACGTATTGGACTACGACGAGGTTGTGAAACGCTTCAAGCAGATGATGGAATGGCTCGCGAAGCTGTATATGAACACATTGAATGTGATTCACTTCATGCATGATAAATATTGCTATGAGCGCATTGAGATGGCGCTGCACGATAAAGAAATCTTGCGCACAATGGCTTGCGGTATTGCCGGCTTGTCGGTAGCAGCCGATTCCTTGAGTGCAATCAAATATGCCAAAGTAACACCGATTCGCAACGAAGAAGGCATCGCTGTTGACTTCAAAATTGAAGGCGAATATCCTTGTTACGGCAACAACGATGATCGCGTAGACAGCATCGCTGTTGAACTGGTTGAATCGTTCATGAACATGATTCGCAAGCATAAAGCTTATCGCAATGCAATGCCGACTCAATCGATTCTGACGATTACATCGAACGTTGTATATGGTAAGAAGACAGGTACAACTCCTGACGGACGCAAAGCTGGCGAACCGTTCGCTCCAGGCGCGAACCCAATGCACGGCCGTGATAAGAAGGGCGCGCTCGCATCGCTTAGCTCGGTAGCGAAGCTTCCATATGAGCACAGCTTGGATGGAATCTCGAATACATTCTCCATCGTACCTAAGGCACTTGGCAAAGAGCTTGATGCTCGCAAATCCAACCTCGTATCGATGATGGATGGATACTTCGGCAGCAACGCGCACCATTTGAACGTCAACGTGTTCGACCGTGAACAGCTGATGGACGCAATGGAGCATCCAGAGAACTACCCACAATTGACGATTCGCGTATCTGGATATGCGGTTAACTTCATTAAGCTGACTCGTGAGCAGCAATTGGATGTTATCAACCGTACATTCCATGGTTCAATGTAAGAACATAATTACGGTTGAACTAGAGGCAAAATGAGCAACGTAATGGATATACTCGATATTTGATAAGTAAAGGGACGCAACTGCACCAAATGCCATGTATCTTTCGGTCGATGGCGGGGAGGGAGCGTCCCTCTTGTCATTCAATCAGGTTGTATGGGCTGGAGAGGAAAGTGATAGAGATGATCGGACGTATTCACTCGTTAGAAACATTCGGTACCGTTGATGGACCTGGCATACGCTTTATTTTATTCATGCAGGGGTGCGCACTCAAATGCCAATATTGCCATAACCGCGACACCTGGAGCTTGAGTGACGGCAAAGAGATGACGCTGGAAGAGGTACTCGCTGAAATTGAACCATACTTGCCTTACTACCGCAGCTCAGGCGGGGGACTTACTGTATCGGGTGGAGAGCCAACATTGCAGGCGGCATTCGTTAGAGAATTGTTCCGTGAAGTGAAGCAGCGCTGGGATCTGCACACAACACTTGATTCTAACGGATTCAACGACGTGACGAAGCTCGAAGAATTGATGAACGTTACAGATCTTGTACTGCTGGACATTAAGCATATTAACAATGACAAGCATATTGCACTTACAGGTGTACCGAATGCACGCACATTGGATACAGCGCGTTGGTTATCGGAGCATGGCAAGAAAATGTGGATTCGACACGTGTTCGTACCGACGATTAACGATGATGAAGAGGATTTGCTTGAACTGGGCCGTTTTATTGGTACACTGCAAGGTGTTGAGAAATTTGAAATCCTGCCATACCATCAAATGGGCGTATACAAGTGGGAACAGCTAGGCGAAAAGTATCCGCTTGAAGGGGTTCCTTCCCCGACAGCAGAAGAGGTGGAGCGTGCTTATGCGCTTATTGAGAAAGGACGCCAGCAAACCAGCGTATCGTGAAACCCAACTATGTTCATATAGGAAAAGAGATGACTTGCCATATAGGGAAGAGGTCATCTCTTTTTTTGTTGAAATCGTGAAAGAATGTTCATTTTAGAACGCCAATTCAAAAATATCGTGTAACGTGAATTGTGTATAAATTGATCGGAAAGAACTATTTTTAAACTGGAAGAAAAAAACTATAATACGCAGTAAGAATGAGAAAAGGATTTTCACAACCCAAAATGGAAGCGCTGTCATCCAAGGTCTTTTTTTTACCAAGCATATATGCTGTGGAAATGCATTTTCTTGTCCTCATAACTGGAAGATGAAGAGATGCTATTAGCTACTGGTTCAACCTAGAAAAGGTATCAGGCATCATGGGGGATCAGCTTTTCTTGGATGAATTTATGAATAGAGGAGGTAGGATCGCAGCTTAGTTATTCGATGATTCAGCGCCGCCGTATTCTTCGAAAATGATCTTATTTAGGAGGGATATTGATTATGATGAAAAAGATGGCAGCACTTGTCTTCAGCATGATGCTGATATTGTCAATCATACCGAACATGCCGAACGCACAAGCGGCACCTCAGTTCCGCAACCTTGCTACGAACTCTACTTACACATGGTCGGAAGCGCCGGAATCGAATTATCCGGATCCAGGCAACAAGCTGATTGATGGAAAAAAAGGAACCGCTAATGTTACGGATCCGGCATGGGTTGGTCATATTAAGAAAAAGGCGCGCGAAGTTACTTTTGATTTTGGACAGCGCAAGTCAATTGCCAGTGTGAAAGCGCATTTCCTTCAAGATTGGCCGGGTTCTGCGATTTTGTTCCCGTTAAGCGTATCTATATATGTGTCAGATGATAGTATGAATTGGGGAATTGTCGGGCACAAAGCAACGGAACGAGGCTGGACGAATGGCCCACCAATTGATCAAACCTATGTATGGGATGGCAGCAAAGATGGGGTTGCAGGCGGAGGACAAGGTGCTACGATGGCCTATGCACGCTACGTGAAAGTTGTGTTCCCTATGCATCCGAAAGCATGGACATTTATTGATGAGATTGAAATTATGGGAACTGACGGCAAGGCTGACGGAGCAGTTGTCGTGAATATGAAGCCGTTCGAATTCCAGTACCCAGGCGTCGACACTGCTGGAATCCGTAATTTATCGCTTGTCTACAATGGATATTACGCTGACGTTCCGGAGTGGACAAAAGACAGCCTGATTCCGGAAATTGGTTATGTGAATCAAGCCGGACAAGTTCAGGACTGGTTCTTTGATGGGGTGTTAATGCTGGGTCTCCAATCTCCGGCGGGCCGTGATTTCGGAAAGGATTCACTCCTTACGGATTGGCAATGGTATCTGGATAAAACATTTGGCGTGCAAGGTGACTTGAAGCAGTTGAATGAGGCGACGAAGGAAGTAGGAATTCAGCTCGGACAGCCGAATCATAAAACGAAGGTTGTTATGATGCTGCCAAATCCGGGAGAATCAACGACGAACTTCGGTGACATTGACGGCGACGGCATTACCGAGAACTTCAGTGAAGCCAGCGTGGGCATAGAAAAAGCCTTGGCGACACGCCAGAAGGCAGTCAGATGGTGGCTGCAAGAGGTTCAAAACCGCTGGAATGCGAACAACTACTCCAACCTTGAACTGGTTGGTATGTACTGGCTGGATGAAGATATTAGCTGGTCCAAGTCAGCCCCAGACTTCCTGCGGATGATGAACTCTGATGTTCATGCAAGAGGGCTGAAATCGTTCTGGATCCCACATTCCGTGACATATAAGAGTTTTATTTGGAAAGACGCTGGCTTTGATGCAGCGACCTACCAGCCAAATTATTATTTTGAAGATTTATCAATTGATCGTCTTATTGATGGCGTGACTACTGCGAAACGATACGGAATGGGCGTTGAAGTGGAGTTCGACAACCGTATGCTAACGGATAATGTGTTCCGCAACCGATTCAATGACTATATGAACGCAGGTTACCAATATGGATTCGCGGGGAAAGGCTTTACTGCGTATTATAAAGGAAGCGGGCCGGTTCTGCGCGATGCAGCGAACAGCACAAATGCTAGTATTCGAGAACTGTATGATAAGTTGTACAACTTTACAAGAGGGAACTAATTCGCTCATATTCGATTACTGAAATGATGTATTGTATCAGATTGTAAGTTTAGCAGCATTCGAAAGTATATAATAGAGCCTAGTATGCCATGCATTTCACAGATCAGCGGTCAAATCCTCGGATTGGGGTTTTTGACCGCTGTTTTATTTTCTGCAAGGATTGTTAGAGGATTTTATCCCTCAATAGTGAAAATGTCGTCCTTACAGAATGGACATGGTCGATTTATAATGAAGGCGTAGCAAACAACAAGAAGATACTGGCAGACAAAAACATACGGGAGGGTCCTTACATGAAAAAAGGATTGGTAATGATTCTGACGCTTCTGTTCATCGCAACGACAGCGCTTACAGGATGCGGATCGAAGACAGAGAATGGTTCTGAAAAGCCAGCAAACCAAACTGGTGAAGAAAAAAAGGTTGAACCGTTCGAGCTTACGCTTCGTCACACGCAGCTCGGTGATGCAAAGAAAAATCGCTTTGCTATCCTGCAAGATGTTGTAAAGAAGACAGAATCCGAAGTACCAGGTCTGACAATTAAGCTCGATGGTGTGGACTCCGAGGTGAACCGCAAAGAAAAGCTTCGTGCAGAGATGGGCAGCGGATCTCCACCAGATATCTTTGATGCTTTCGGTAACCCAGACGTTAAATTGTACGCAGAGAATGGACTTATTCTCGACGTAGCACCGATTCTCAACGAACTTGGATTGAAGGATAAGTTTCAATCCCTTGCACAATGGACAGTAGACGATAAGATCTACGGTTTGCCAATCGGCGCTTCCATTGAAGGATATTTCTACAACAAAGACTATTTCGCTGAAAAAGGCATTCAAATTCCAAAAACATTGGCTGAGCTTGAAGCAATCGCTGAAAAAGTAAAGGCTGACGGCAAAATTCCATTCGCAATTGGTTCCAAGGATGCTTGGGTACCATTGATGACAACGAACACACTGTGGTCCTACTTCGGCGGTGCGGATATTACATCTGGATTTGCTAAAGGCGACACGAAGTGGAACGATCCAAAAATGGTAGAAGCATTCGCGAAGCACCAAGAGTGGATCAAGAAAGGCTATTTCAAAAAAGGCGAGCTTGGTCTTGACTATGCAACACAACGCACACAGTTGGTTAATGGCGAAGCAGTTATGATGTTCGACGGATCTTGGGCATCCTCCGTATTCGCTGATGCTACACAATCCGGTAAATTGCATAACAAAGCTGGCTTCTTCATGATGCCTCCTGCTAAAGAAGGCGATGGCTACAGCGTAATGTTCGACTCGAACAACGGGTATGCGTTCTCTTCCAAGGTTGCTGAAGATCCACGCAAGATGGAAGCAGTTAAAGCATTCATTAAGAACCTGTACAACGAAGACATGCAAGTACGCGGCTTGAAAGAAGATGGCGTTATCCCTGCAATGAAGGTTGACCAAGCGAAGCTGGATGAGGCTTCCCAAGGCAACGATTTGCTGCAAGCGATTATGGCGCAAATGAAAGACGTGAAATACACATGGCCGGCATTTGACGCACTTGTTCAAGCGGATGTGAACACAGCACTGGGCCAACAGCTTCAAAAAATGATCAGCGGCGAGGCAGAACCGCAAGCGGTTCTGGATGCCGTACAAAAGGTTCAAGAAGAAGCGAACGCAGCATCAAAATAAGATAAACAAAATACAAGCTTGACCACTAGGAGCACCACCTGTCCTAATATGGGGGGTGGTGCTCATTTATCATCCTGAGCGGCAGGTAACCAGTATGATTACGATGTGGGACGGACGGAGGGAAATCATATGAACAAAGCATTAAAGAACCCCTTAACATATGTGTTATTTTTGCTTCCTACGCTCGTTTTGTTCATCGCATTCTTTATATACCCGGTAATCAATGCGATTTACTATAGCTTTACGAGTTGGAACGGAATATCGAAGGACGTTACATTTATTGGCTTTGACAACTATCTCAATGTGATGAGTAAGCCAGAATTTTGGGATTCGGTGAAGAACAACGGTTACTTTATTTTGTTCTCTTTGTTTATTCAGGTTCCGTTAATCATTTTCTTCTCACTGCTCATCTCCAATGTCAAGCGTTTGAAAGGATTGTACAAGACAGCTGTATTTATGCCGTCTGTAATGTCCACGGCCGTCATCGGTATTTTGTGGGGCTTCATTTACGATCCGGACACAGGACTTCTTAATAAGCTGTTAGGTCTGTTCGGCATTGATCCGCTTATGTGGCTGGCAGATAAGAAAACGGCAATGATTTCGATCTTGATTACGAACGCTTGGCAGTGGACCGGTTTCTACATTGTTATGGTGTTGGCTGCAATCTTAGCAATTCCGAAAGACCTTGACGAGGCAGCGATGATTGATGGCGCAACTGGCGTTCAACGTGCGATGCGCATCACGATTCCGCTCATTATGCCAATCATATCCGTAGTCGTCATGCTGTCGATTGCAGGCGCGATGAAGGCTGCAGATATCGTCATCGTTATGACGAAGGGCGGCCCGGCAGGGGCAACCGACGTTATGGCAACTTATATGATCAAGCACTCGATTACAAGCTTTAAATATGGTTACGGGAACAGCATCGCAGTCCTTATCTTCGTGTTCACGCTCATCGTTACTGTGCTTTATCAAGTACTCATTGCGCGTAGAACGGAAAGGATTGAATACTAATGATGAAACAGCTGAAAAAGGGCGTCCCTCATATTTTCCTTCTGCTTTATTTGGCAGTTATTCTTTTTCCATTCTTGTTCGTCCTGTTCTCGTCTGTAAAAACAGACAACGGAGCCATTGCAGCAAATCCATTCGGCTTGCCGACTGAATTCGCTTGGGACAACTATGTAAAAGCTTGGGTTAATGCAAAAATCAGCACTTATTTCGTTAATAGTTTGTATATTTCACTTGCAGCATCCGTATCTACGATTCTCATCGCATCTCTTGCATCCTTTGCGATTACACGTATGCGTTATAAGAAGATGAGTGCAGCAGTGTTCCAGTTCATTCTGCTTGGCTTGCTCATTCCAGGCAACGCATTGCTGCTTCCGATTTACGGCATTCTGAAAAATTTGAACATGCTCGACAAGCACTGGGCACTATATGTTCCGTACACAGCAGGGGCAATACCATTTACAATTATTATCTTGGCGGCATTTATGCGTAGCCTCCCGTCTGAGATCGAAGAAGCAGCCGTAATTGACGGCTTGAACGCACCGGGCATTTTCTTCAGAGTCATCTTGCCGTTGACGGTACCAGCGCTCGTGACGGTATTTATCGTCAACTTCCTTGGCAACTGGAATGAATTTTTGCTCGCAAACTTCTTTATCTCAACAGACAACTTGCGCACGCTACCGGTCGGTATGGTAGGCTTCCGAGATACGTACAACACGAACTATGCGCAAATGGCAGCCGGTATTGTATACAGTGTCGTACCCGTTATGGTCATCTACGCAATCCTGCAAGAAAAAATCATTGAAGGTCTTACAGCAGGCGGGGTTAAAGGCTAATCTTCTAATTCTTTCTATGAAATGTAAGCTCTTACGTGTTACTATATTCATAGTAGATTAGAGATAGGGTAAAGGGGTAATGTGCACAATGAATTTACGATTTAAGATGTTCAGTGGATTTATTTTGCTTATCATTATCCCTTTGCTATTGCTTGGCACCATTACGTTTGTCATTACCTTTAATTTGCTAGAAAAGAAATATAGTGAGCAAGCACAATTCTCGATGCGGGCCATGAGCCACAGCATTGGCTATATATTTGATGAAATCAATAAAGTGTCCGACACTGGCATAGCGAACAATGTGTTCCAGAAGGCGTTGGCCTCATCCAACCCTTATGAACACGATATGGTCAGCTCAAGCGTCGTAAGATATGACGATAATGGCAAGCTGTATATTGTTGATGAGCAGGGCAGGCCAATTAGCAAGCAGTTGGATGACACGTTAAAAGGCACAGACTACATCCGCATGAACGAACGTCAGCAAAATTTCCGGAAGCTGCTGTTCAATCATCCTGCGATTAGCTATGCCTTTTTGTACAATTTTAGCGCTTACGCGCGGGGAGAAGGCATTATCCCGATTTTCTCCAAAGAAAATTTCAAGGAAATGCCGTTTGATGATTTCAAAAATCATCCTTTATTTAAGAGAGTAATGGAGCTTAATGGTGTTCCGTTGTGGGTGGGGCCGAATGAATATCCGGAACTTACTGGCTCAGAGCAGGTCTTTACGCAAATTCGGGTTGTGAAGGATTTATCAACATTGAAGCCGCTTGGCATTTCGATTATCCAGATTAAAAACTGGGATCTAGACACCTTTTTCAATAAATTTTACACGGCTGATCAGATGGAAAATACGAAATTTTTTATCGTTAGTCAGGATGGTCGCATTCTATATGACAACTCGAAGCAGCTAACAGGCCAAATGATCGCCGATTATGCTTCTAAGCCAGTGAAGTTCGAGAATACCTATGTAAGCTACAAGGATAAATTCGGGGAACGTGAAAGTGTAATTACGTACCATCCGATGAGCGATTATGGCTGGTATTTAATATCTGTACGCGATTGGAGCTCTCTCTCGAAAGAGATGGTCGTATTTCTGAAATGGGTCTCGACAATTTTACTCATTTGTATTTTAGGTGCTCTATTGTTCAACCTGCTATTTACGAATCGCATCACACGCAATATTACACGAATTGTTCGCTTTATGCGGAGAGTGGAGGATGGGGATTTGAACGCTCGCGTCGTTGAGGAGGGGCGGGATGAGCTGCGAATGCTCTCTCATGGATTCAATAGTCTTATTGAACGAGTATCCGGTCTTATTGACCAAGTGAAAAATGAGCAGCAGCAAAAAAATAAAGCGGAAATGCGTGTGCTGGAAGCGCAGATTAAGCCGCACTTTTTATTTAATACCCTTGAATCAATAAATGTGCTGGCTATCCAGAACGAAGGCCGAAAGGTAAGCCAAATGGTATATCGTCTAGGCAATATTCTTCGGATCAGCATTCAGGATAAAGAGGAAATCACGATACGGGAAGAGCTTGAATATTTGAAGAGCTATTTGGAGATTCAAAAGTTCAGGTTCGAGGAGCTGTTCAACTTCGAAATCGATGTTCCCGAGAACATTATGCATTGCAAAGTGATGAAGCTTACCTTGCAGCCGCTCGTGGAAAACTCGATACAGCATGGATTCGATGGCATCGAGCATACAGGCTGGATTCGCATTACTGCTTACGAGGATCAGGAGCGGATTCTGATCCGGGTAGAGGATAATGGTCTCGGCATGTCGAATGAACAATTAAGGAAGTTCCAGTATATGCTGTCCGACGAGCAGAAATCAGTTCTGCCGCAGGAAGTCGAGTCGTACAATACGGAACGTAGAGGACTTGGGGTTCGCAGTGTAGCGGATCGATTGCGCATTCGATATGGCCCAGGCTATGGATTGTTCATCTGTTCAGCCTCGCAAATGGGAACGATGATTCAGTGTGTGATACCGAAATACGAACAGGGTGATACGTTATGAGTGTAAAAGCGCTGCTCATTGATGATGAAGTTCCGATATTAAACAACTTGAAGCTGGTTATTCCGTGGGATGAAATGAATGTTGAACTGGTGGGTACAGCACGCAATGGGGTGGAAGGACTGGAAATGGTTCAGTTGCACGAGCCTGACATCATTTTATGCGATATTCGTATGCCTGTTATGGACGGTATGGACTTTCTGCGAGGAATTCGAAAAATGGGTTGTGAAGCCGAGGTAATGATGCTGACCGGCTATCAGGAATTCGAGTATGCGCGCATTGCAATGCAGCACGGTGTTCGGGATTACGTATTAAAGCCGATTAACTACGATGAGCTTGAGCTAACTGTAAAGAAGCTTGCCGATCTGGTGCGCGCAAGACAACTGGAGAAGAAGCTAACAGAACGGCGTTGGGGCCGTATGATCAGTCTTGCGTACGAAAAGATGATGTTCGATGTTCTTATGGGATTTTCCAATGGAGCACTCGCGGCCTTCATGGTCGATGAGGAGCAGCCGATTGAGAAGCTGGCTTACTCTTTGCTGCTTGTTGACTTGGATGGCTATGCACAGCGCAGTGCCTCATGGAGTGACAACGAGCGCAAGCTGTGGAACTTTGCAGTTCGTAATGTGCTTCAGGATGCGATTGTTGATGATTGGAATAAGTATGCGGTATTGCAAATGCGTGAAGGGGAGTGGTGCGTGCTTCTCCAATGCTATCGTGACCAGTATGAAGTGACATCGGTAGATATGGAGCGTTGGGCTCAGGAAATTCAGCAGGCTGTCCACAGCCATGTGAAGTTGACCGTAAGCCTTGCTTGGGATAACGGGCCAATACCGCTGATGAGCTTGGCACATACGTATAAGCGCTTGCAGCGCACTCTTATTTTGCATACCGCTGATGAGCAGCTCGTATCTGTTGATGAAGGCTCAGTAGCAAGGCAGGCGGCCTCCGTGTCGCAGTGGCAATTGGTTGAGGATATTGTTGCGGGTATGAAGCAGAATGACCGATCCAAGGTAGACGACGGAATGCATGCGCTTCAGTCCAGCCTCATGTATATGTCCGAACAGTCTATCGTTCGAGCGGAGACGTTCCTGCACTATGTGATTATCCATTTGATTCGTGAGATGAGGGAATGGGAACTGGTCTCACCACAGGAAGAAGAAGCGATGTGGAACAAGCTTGAGCATATGATGAGTGTCAAGGACTTAATGTGTGCAATCATGGAGCTTGTTGATCATACGAAGGAACACGCGATGAACAAAAAGTCGAGCGAGTTGCTTATGATATCAGCCAAGGACTACATTCACCGCAATTTGGGATCGGATATCGGCGTTGAGGAGATGGCTGATTATTTGGGAATCAGCTGCAGTTATTTCAGTTTGTTGTTTAAAAATCATTTCGAAGAAACGTTTGTTGAATATGTGACGCGTCAGCGGATGGAGCTGGCGATGTCCCTGCTACGCACGACAGACAAGAGCATTACGCAAATTGGTGCGCTTGTTGGATATTCAGAACGGAGGTACTTCTCCAAGGTATTCCAGAAGTATACAGGGAAAAAGCCTACTGAGTATCGTGAAGAAGCCGTTCAGACGGGAAAATGATAACGCTTAAATGAATCACATCAGAGTTTCACTATACGAAAAGGATGGGATGAGTAAGATGAGTAAACTTCAACTGACGCTTGAGCAAAAGATCGGCCAAATGGTGATGTGCGGCTTTGCAACGACCGAGGTAAATGACAATATTCGCTCCTTGATTAAGGAGTATCATGTTGGAGGTATTATTTACTTCCGCCGCAATGTTGAGAGCAAAGAACAGGTCAGTGCATTGTCTCATCAACTGCAGGAGATTTCACGGGAGCAGACGAATATACCGCTGTTTATCAGTATTGACCAAGAAGGCGGTATGGTTGCCCGCATTGACTGGGATGATATTACGCTTATTCCAGGCAATATGACAATTGGCGCGACTCGCAGTGCTGAGCACGCTTATCAAGCTGCGCATATTTGCGGGGAGGAATTGTTGCGGCTTGGCATTAACATGAACTTTGCTCCAAGTCTTGATGTGAACAACAATCCTGAGAATCCGGTGATTGGCGTTCGTTCGTACAGTGAGCGTCCTGATCTGGTTGCCGAGCTTGGAACTGCACAAATTCGTGGACTTCAGGAGGCAAATGTAGCGGCAACAGCCAAACATTTCCCGGGACATGGGGATACGGCTGTCGATTCACATCACGGGCTTGCCGCTGTACCGCATGATGAAGAACGCCTTGTTGCTGTAGAGCTTGCACCGTTTGTCCAAGCGATTCGAGAAGGCGTAGATTGCATTATGACCGCTCATGTAATTTTCCCGGCATTTGAGCCGAATGCGATTCCAGCAACCCTGTCATATAATGTGTTGACGAAGCTGCTTCGTCAGCGGTTAGGCTATCATGGCTTGATCGTAACGGATTGCTTGGAAATGCATGCGATATCGAAGGAAGTCGGTGTGGCGGAAGGTGCGGTTCGTGCAGTGGAAGCGGGTGCAGATATATTGCTTGTCAGCCATACGTACGAAGAGCAAGTAGCATCCATTCAAGCATTATGCGAAGCTGTACGTTCGGGGCGTATTGCCGAATCTCGGATCGACGAATCAATTGATCGCATTATCACATTGAAGAATAAGCGTCATATGGGAGAAAATAGCGAAGTCGCTGCTGATTTCTTCGCTTACCTTGGAACACCTGAATCCAAGGCGTCGGTCGATCAGATGTTCGAAGATAGTACAACGCTTGTAAAGGATGATGCGGGAGCATTGCCTCTAGATCGTAGTGCAAAAACACTTGTCATTTGGCCTCAGGTACGTACGCGCTCCGAGGTAGATGATCTTATTGTACAGGAGTACACACTGGCCTCTGCACTAGAACCGCATATGCAACATGTGGAGATACTGCGTATCAATAATGATCCAGAGCCTTTTGAGGTAAATGAAATTCTGGCGAATACGGAAGGATATAGTCAAATTGTTGTTTTGACTTACAATCCAGTGTCGACGTTGCATCAAGGACAGGTGGATGTTGTAAACGCTTTACTGGCACGCAGCAGCATACGTGTTGTGGTTGCATCGACTCGTAATCCATATGACCTGAATCAATTCCCGGATGCACCTACGTATTTGTGCTGCTATGAAAATCGACCTGCCGCAATGAAGGCATTGGGAAATGTGCTTCTAGGCATAACAGAGCCAAAGGGCAAGCTGCCAGTTACGATCTCTGAACAATATTCATTTGGACATAGCGCTTCTTTTTGTAACAAGTAAATAGAACCCATCTCAGAACCTGTACCGAAGGTGCAGGTCTTTTATTTTTTTCGGACAAATGGAATGAAAAATGGTGTTTGCTAGAATGATGACTAAAAATTTACTTACATTAATTATTCCTGAAAAAAAGAATGCCAAAATAGAAACTTTTCGTAAAGTCGTGCGTCTATTACTATGTTCAATCATACAGAATGCGTTAACATTTCGAATAAAAGATGGATGAGGAGTAGGACGTTTACTATGAAATCTTGGAAAAAGTTTTTCGTTGCCTGTGTAGCCGCAGTGCAATTGTTCACAGTAATTCCTGTCTTTGCAGCAGAGGGAACGACAGGAACTGAGGTAAGTGGTGCAGTCGATGCCAATACATCTACGAGCACAACAGAAGATAATAGTAAGCAACAAGATGAGAATCAAGACGTTCAGCAAGATAAGCAGTTAAACAGCCAAGATAAACAACAAGTATCCCAAGCACGTGTTCAGCCTGTACTGCCTGGGGAGTATGACAAGAATGTCGTAGTCCTGATAGCTGACAGCAATAAAATTTATCAAGACGGAAATGAATACACGTCTCCACAGCCAATTACCATCAAGAAAGGTGTATCCTATATCGCGATTCGTTCGTTGATTGATCGTTTTGGATTCAAATTGGATTTTGACAACAAAACGAAGGAAACGATCATCAAAAACGGTGATAAAGAGCTGCGCTACAAAATGGGCAGTGCAGATTATCGTGTAAATGGCGTACCAACAAAAATGAAGGGCGCTTCCTATATTCAAAAAGATGTGTTCATGGTTCCTGTAACTTCAGCGATGGATGCAATGGGAATTCCTTATAAGTGGGAGCAAGCAAGCAAGCGTATCATCATTCAGCTTAGTGCGCAGCCTGTTGCGAAGTTCAAAGTCAACGAAACGGATATCATTGCAGGTGAAACCCGCGTAACGATAACGGATCAATCGACACATCCGCTCGGCCGTCAAATTGTTGAAACGGACTGGGAGGGATTGCAAGAAATCTACGACCAGCCAGGTACGTATACCATTACATTGCGCGTACGTGATGAGGATGGAGAGTGGAGTGATCCGTATTCCCAAACAATCAATGTCCAGAAGCCGCATACGCCGCCGGTAGCAAGCTTCCGTACAGATAAGACAACATATAAAATGGGTGAGCCTATCAATTATGATGATTTGAGTACGGATGAAGAAGATACGAACTTGAAGCGCGAGTGGACGAACAAACAACCGGCATTCTTCGAGCCTGGCGAGAAGACGATTACGCTGAAAGTGACGAACAAATATGGTCTAACGGCTGAAGTTAGCCAAACGATTAACATAACGGATGAAGTATTGTACTCGTTCGATGATTTTAACAGATTATTTACCCCGGCTGGAGACATCTATCCGATAGATGGGACTTCGGTTCTGAGCATGCAAGTGATAAAGCCGAAAATTTCGACAGAAAGACGCACGCTGTATCGCTCGAACAGCCCAGAAAATGTAAAAGCAGACGGGATTCTATATCAAGATAGAGTTGCGGGGGGAGCACGAGTATTCGCCCACCATATTAATAACTCTAAATCTAATAAAAATATGAGATTTTATATTTTGGCTCAAAATATCTCAGATCACACTTCTACCTTGACCGTACAGCATATGGGTATCGCCGGGCCGAGCACTAGCCCGCAGCAGACGGGTAAGATGGGAACTGTTCGTTATTTCGAATCCTTCGCAGAAGAAAAGACGACTGAAACGACTTTGAAACCGAACGAAATGAAGATTATTGTTCCTGAATTGAACCAAATCTCATTCAAGCCGGGGCAAGTATTTACCCTTTACGCTGATGTCTATGCGGACAGCATGGTTGAATATACAGTCGTTGGTATCGATGCAGATAAAGATGTGTTCAAAGCATTGCCGACTTTGCCGTTCCTGGATAAGGACGAACATATCCGTGGCACATATGATAATGCAGATATAACTTTAACTGTGGATGAAACGGTTGGCGAACAAGTTAGTCGCCTTATACTTGCTGATGCTGAACAAGATATAGCGGGTAGTGACATGATTACGCTGGAAGATCAACGCAATAAAGGAAATTATGGCGTGCTGTACCGAATCCGTATGAATAAGGTAGCGCCTCATACTCTTATCTCCTTCAATTCACGTGGAGGATCGTATTCAGGAGGCATGTTTGTTAATGGTAAAACCGTACAAACGCCAACGAACGGTTCATTAAAAGGCGCAAATGAAGCAAGTGTCTTATATCGCACTGGCGATTATGAGGAATCAGTCGAATTACTGTTCTCTTCGGCGGCAGGAAGCAATTTGCCAGTTAATTTGGTATTCACACCGCTTCCTAAAC
Source organism: Paenibacillus sp. B1-35 (assembly GCF_050474385.1). Classification (NCBI taxonomy): domain Bacteria; kingdom Bacillati; phylum Bacillota; class Bacilli; order Caryophanales; family Paenibacillaceae; genus Paenibacillus; species Paenibacillus sp. B1-35. The sequence continues at coordinate 1,414,558 of NZ_JBCHVJ010000001.1, read as the reverse complement.
CGAAATCCTAATTCGCATTTATCATGCAATAATGACAATATTCATTTAAATTCGTAGACCTATTTGCATATCCGATTTTAAGCGGACTGTCCTGACTTCCATTGGAGCGGGGGCAGTCCTTTTTCTATACTTCACGTTTGACTTTACAGCATGGAATAGCGCATTATAATAGAGACGGGTTCCACATCATAGAGGAGGGACTTCGATGCTAAAGACAGAGCAAATCATAGAGAAAATGGCTGATTCAGGAATGAGAATTACGGATCAGCGTCGAACCTTGGCGAAACTGTTTGCTGACACAGATGGATATTTAACACCAAAAGATGTATACGAATTTATGGGGAAGCGTTATACTGGCTTAAGCTTTGATACGGTATACCGCAACTTGCGAATTATGTTCGATCTGGGAATATTGGAACAGGTCGTGTTCGAGGATGGAGTCAAGTTCCGGGTAACTTGTGCGGATGGGCATCATCATCATCATATGATCTGTTTGCAGTGTGAGAAGACTTATCCGATTCATTTCTGTCCAATGTCACAAACAGATGTCCCTGAAAAATTTCAGGTCGTTCAGCATAAATTCGAAGTGTTCGGATATTGTGCTGCTTGCACCGACAAGGACACTCATACATCATTGCCTGCTCCGAATACGAGTGGGAATGCTCTATGAAGGTAGATGGAAATAAGTCATGCTGTTCCAAAGATGAAGATGGACATCATAATCATGAGTCTGCTCCTCGTAGTAGACGCAGCTTGGGAACAAGAATCGCCCAGGCTCCGGTCAGGGCGTATCGCAAATGGATATCTCCATTGAAGCCGCCCACTTGCCGCTTCTATCCAACCTGTTCTACATACGCGATGGAAGCACTGGAGGTTCATGGGCCATGGAAGGGGAGTTGGCTAACCGTAAAGCGAATAGTCAAATGTCATCCTTTCCATCCCGGAGGAGTAGATAAGGTTCCGCCGAAGCGTCCTTGACAGAGGGACAGTTCGTGATTTATATTGAAGATTAGTTGTAGGATGCACATAATTGGAAATCAATATCTCCGAGGAACGGATAAGTAAGCTGAGAAATCCATTACAGAGAGCCGGAATTGCTGGAAGCCGGTATGGAAGCTCTTCTGAACATGGTCCGGGAGGAACCGATAGTGAGCGAGCAAGCTGTCCTAAACGGCTATTGCCGCAAGCTGTCGGCGCATCATTCCCGTTAACGAATGCTTGGCCGGACTGCATTCTGGTCACAATGAAGCCGTCTGATGTTCCATACGCAGGCGGGAATATTGGGTGGTACCACGTGAGATATAGCTCTCGTCCCAAGCTGGGCGAGGGCTTTTTCTGTTTTTTAGAAGTGCATAAAGGACAACATCGGATATGCTTCCACGAAGAAGCTTATGCTGAGGAGGATGAACGAACAATGAGTCAAAAACGAAACACTTTTTACCTAACAACACCTATTTATTATCCAAGTGACAAGCTGCATATCGGCCATGCGTATACAACGGTAGCAGGGGACGCAATGGCTCGCTATAAGCGGTTGCGCGGCTACGATGTCCGCTATTTGACGGGTACAGACGAGCACGGGCAGAAGATTGAACGCAAAGCACAAGATGCAGGGGTTACCCCACAGCAGTTTGTAGATAATATTGTCAGTGGGATCAAGGAACTGTGGAATAAGCTCGATATTTCGTATGACGATTTTATCCGTACGACAGAAGAACGCCATAAGAAGGTCGTTCAAGAGATTTTTGACCGCTTGGTTCAGCAAGGAGACATTTACAAGGGGGCTTATGAAGGCTGGTATTGTACACCGTGTGAATCGTTCTTCACTGAGCGTCAGCTCGATAACGGCAACTGCCCGGATTGCGGCCGTCCCGTGGAGCTGGTAAAGGAAGAGAGCTATTTCTTCCGGATGAGCAAATATGCGGATCGACTGCTCGAATTCTATGAAGCGAATCCAGAGTTCATTCAGCCGGAGTCCCGCAAAAACGAAATGATTAACAACTTCATTAAGCCGGGCTTGGAAGACCTTGCTGTTTCCCGTACGTCTTTTGACTGGGGCGTTAAAGTTAAGGGAGATCCGAAGCATGTCGTTTATGTATGGATCGATGCGCTTTCCAACTATATTTCGGCACTCGGCTACGGTTCGGACAATGACGAGTTGTATCAGAAGTATTGGCCGGCCGATGTTCATTTGGTTGGAAAAGAGATCATTCGCTTCCATACCATTTACTGGCCAATTATGCTGATGGCGCTTGATCTTCCGCTTCCGAAGAAAGTTTTTGGACATGGATGGCTGTTAATGAAGGACGGCAAAATGTCCAAGTCCAAAGGCAACGTTGTCGACCCGGTTATGCTGATCGATCGTTATGGTTTGGACGCGCTGCGTTACTACTTGCTTCGTGAGGTGCCGTTCGGTTCTGATGGAACATTTACGCCAGAAGGATTTGTTGAGCGTATTAACTTCGATTTAGCTAACGATTTGGGGAACTTACTTAACCGTACCGTTGCCATGATTCAAAAGTACTTTGACGGTGAAATTCCTGCCTATGCGGGTCAAGTGACTGCCTTCGACGGCGAGATTGCGGCCTTTGCTGCACAGACCGTTGATAAGGTGGAAGCAGCTATGGAGGATATGGAATTCTCCGTGGCGTTGACTGCCATTTGGCAGTTCATTAGCCGCACAAACAAATATATTGATGAGACACAACCATGGGCGCTTGCGAAGGATGAGTCGAAGCGTAGTGAGCTGGCTTCGGTAATGTCGCATTTGGCCGAAAGCCTTCGCATCTCCTCCATTTTGCTGCAGCCATTCTTGACACAAGCTCCAACGAAAATATGGGGTCAGCTCGGTTTGGAGGCCGGTGCAATTACGGCTTGGGAATCTGTCCGCACATTTGGAGCAATCCCGAGTGGTACGAAAGTTGTGAAGGGCGATCCAATCTTCCCTCGTCTAGAAGTGGCAGAAGAGGTACAAATTATTGCGGAATCGATGAATGGCGGCAAGAAGGCAGAGCCAGCAGTTGAAGAATCAGCTAAGGCAAAGGCAGACAAAAATGCAGGCTCAGGAGAGACTGTGTCAGCTAAGCCTGATGATGTGAAGGAAGAAATTTCAATTGACGATTTTGCCAAGGTAGAGCTGCGTGTTGCTCAGGTTACGCATTGTGAGCCTGTACCTAAGGCAGATAAGCTTCTGCGCTTGGAATTGGATATGGGGTATGAACAGCGTCAGGTTGTATCTGGAATCGCACAATATTATAAACCGGAAGAGCTGATCGGACGCAAAGTAATCTGTGTAGCGAACTTGAAGCCTGTGAAGCTGCGTGGTGTTATGTCCCAAGGCATGATTTTGGCTGCTTCGAAGGATGGTCAATTAACGCTTGCTACCGTACCAGACAGCATGCCGAACGGTGCGATTGTAAAGTAACGATCATCACAAGTTGATCATGATTATACCGAATTACAATTACAATGGCGGGAACGTGAAGGCCCGCTAATCATATATGAAAAAGGCCGGGATCGAATGATCCCGGCCTTTTCTTTTGTCGAACAATTTTTAATTAACAAAGAATAGGACGAACAGCCCTGCAAGTACACAATAAAGTGAGAACCATTTCAGGTTGCCGCGAGCCATAATGCCCATGAACCATTTTAAGGCAAAGTAAGAAGCGACAAAGGAACATAGGAAGGCGAGCAAATAAGGAATCATCATTTGTCCAAGTGTCGGATCCTTAATCATATCTTTGCCTTCGAGAATCATGCTTCCAACGCTAACCGGAATGTACAGGAAGAAGGAGAAGCGTAGCGCTGTTTCCTGTTTCCAGCCAAGAGCCATTGCAGCAACGATGGTCGAGCCGGAACGGCTAATGCCTGGGATGAGAGCTACGGCTTGCGCCAAACCTACGATGAACGTTTCGCCGAAGGATAAATCCTTATCCCCTTTACGACCGCGCAAGTTGCGAATTAACCACAGAGCAAGTGCGGTTACGAGCAATGTAACACCGATAACTTTAACGCCCTTGAATACATCAGCTATCGTATCTTTAAACACGACCCCGATAATCCCTGCTGGGATCGTAGCGAGTATCAAATAAATAACGAACATGAAGTCATCTTTGGCATCCTGAGCGCGTGTGAACAGGAAGCGGAACGTATTCACGGCCAATCGTACGATATCTTTGCGATAAATGAGCAAAATAGCTAGCAAGGAGGCAAAATTGACAAGCACCTCAAAACCGAGTCCTTCGATATGTAATCCGAATAGTCGCTCAACGATAACCAAATGACCGCTCGACGATACTGGTATTGGCTCAGTGAAACCCTGTACCAATCCGAGTACGGCATATTTCAGCCATTCTATCCAATCCAAATCATTCACTCCTTAATTCATCTTTTAAAATTTGTAATGGTGTCAGATAAAAAGGAACAGACACTCTATCATATTAGTATCGTCTATCAATGATGTCAAAGAGTAACATGAAAGAGAGTACCTTACAATGTTGTAACCTCTATTTTAATATGGGATGAAGAAGAGTAATGTTGTTTATTTGAAAAGTAAGGATTGACAAGGGACAGAAGCCTTTTTATAATCTTAATAGTAATCATTACGAATTACAGAAAATCAACATGCGTACGATACATACTTACGCAGAAGGAGTTATTTGATGAAGCTAATGAGCAAATATAAAAAACTGCGCCATTCCTTACTAGCTTTGTGCGGCCTCGCTTTGATTTTGGCAGGCTGTACGCAAGGAACGCAGTCTAGTATTGTTGAAGGGAAACTGAATGTCGTTACAAGCTTTTATCCCATTGCTTTCCTTACTGAACAGATTGGCGGCGAGCATGTAAATACGATTAATTTGATTCCAACTGGAATTGAGCCGCACGATTGGACACCAAAGAGCCGCGACTTGCATAATGCTTCAAATGCACAACTGCTGCTGGTGAATGGTGCAGGTTTTGAAACTTGGCTGGACGACTTCACGAAGGGCTTGGATTCCTCTTCCCAAGTGAAGATACTCGAAGTAAGTAAAGGAATTCCGCTTATTGAAGCAGATGGAAGCGAGCATGATCATCATGAAGGTGAGGGTGAAGCGTCCGAGAACGAGCATGGGCATGAGCACGGTCACGACCATGGAAGCACTGATCCCCATACTTGGGTTAGTCCTAAGTCTGCGCTAACGATGGCAAGCAATGTTAAGGATGCACTTATTCAGACTGATGGAGCACATAAGAGCGAGTATGAAGCAAATTATGAGAAGTTAAGAACGAAAATTGAATTGATTGATAAATCATATTCGGATAAGCTAAGCTCTTTGAAGCAGCGCGAAATCGTTGTATCTCATCATGCGTTTGGCTACTTGTGCCGCGATTATGGATTGACTCAGCATGCGATAATGGGCATCACTCCAGATGCTGAGCCGAGAGCGCAGGATTTGGTGAAGCTATCGAAGTTAGTGAAGGAAAAGGGCTTGAAGTACGTATTCTTTGAGGAGCTTGTGTCGGATCAATTAGCGAATACATTGGCTGGTGAAGCGGGTGTGAGCACATTAGTACTGAACCCTCTTGAGGGGCTGACAAAACAGCAAGCTGAACAAGGTGATAATTACTTGACGCTAATGGAACGCAACTTGCAAAATCTCCTTGTCGCGCTACAATAAATGGAGTAATGGATCACAGTCTGCTAAGGACAATTGCACGCAAGAATGGAACGTGCAAGGAAGAGAGAGGGCACAATGATGAATGTGACGGACACCTGCCACAATCAGGTGATATCAATAGAGAATGTTGGCTTCAACTATGAAGGACAATCGGTTCTACGTGATGTCAACTTCACAGTATACGAACGGGATTTTGTAGGCGTCATCGGTACGAATGGCGCCGGCAAAACGACGCTGTTACGACTTATGGTGGGTCTGCTCAAGCCGACATCAGGGCAGATTAATCTGTTCGGTACGCCGATCAATCGGTTCAAAGAATGGGATCGGATTGGCTATGTACCGCAGAAGAACTCCTTTAACCCTCTATTTCCAGCTACTGTGATGGAGGTTGTGCAATCCGGCATGTACAATCGCCGGCGTATGTTTCGGCGGCTGAAGCAGGAGGAAATCAATCAATGCCGCGATGCGATGCGTGTGATGAGGGTAGAGGATTTGGCGGATAAGCGAATCGGTCAGCTATCAGGTGGACAGCAGCAGCGGGTATTTTTAGCGCGAGCAATGGTGAACAAACCGGAGCTGCTTATTCTGGATGAGCCAACCGTAGGCATCGATACGGAAACGCAAAAGGACTTTTTCAATCTGCTGCAGCATTTGCATGAACATCATCATATGACATTTGTTATGGTGTCTCACGATATGGATCTTGTAAATTCATGGCTCGGCTGCGATCCGAAGGGAACATGCGGCAAGCTGAACTTTTACGTGAAGCATTCGCACAATGTGCAATGCTCGGAACCGGATTTGGCACATGGCGTGCTTTAACGGAAACAGTGCCGTGCTTTGCCTGGAATTGAAATAAAGGGGACGTTGTCATTGCTGGACATCATACAATCTGATTTTTTTATACGAGCTCTGATCGGAGGTTTATTGATCGGCGCCATTGGGCCGCTTATGGGAATGTTCCTTGTACTGCGTCGTTTGTCTATGATAGGCGATACGCTGGCTCATGTTACAATCGCTGGGGTCGCTCTCGGATTTCTGCTAGGTGTGTACCCGCTCGCCATGGGCTTGGTATTTGCGCTTATTGGGGCGATTGCGATTGAGAAGCTGCGCAAGGCTTACAAAACATATGCAGAGCTATCTATAGCCGTCATCATGTCAGGCGGTGTTGCATTGGCATCGCTCTTCTTTACATTAGGAATGAACTTTAGTGCCAATGTGAATAACTATTTGTTCGGCAGTATCTATACGTTGAATGGTACGGACTTAATTGTTGTTGGGGTAGTCACCCTTATTGTAATTGTGTTCCTGCTTCTATTCTTCAAGGAGATGTTCCTGCTTACATTCGATGAAGATGCAGCCGCGGTAAATGGTCTTCCTGTGCGAATGCTCAATATTGCTGTAACGGTGCTGACCGCACTTGTCATTAGTGCTGCGATCAAAATTGTCGGTGCGCTTCTCGTATCCGCCTTGTTAACAATACCTGTTGCAATTAGTTTATTTGTAGCTAAAGGCTTCAGGCAGTCTGTTACCGTTTCCGTACTCGTAGCTGAAGCTGCTGTTGTCGGCGGCTTGCTGACGGCAGGAATTTGGAATTTGGCTCCAGGAGCTACGATTGTCCTATTGCTCATTGCCGTGTTAATATTGACATTGATAGCAAGAAGAGGAATTCGGGTGTGAAGCAGCATCTGTCCTCCTCCTGCTAGGGCAGCGACTAATACGGGGAGGCGAAGCGGTTGGGTCATATTACGGTATGGATAGCATTTTGGGCTGGATTAGTATCCTTTATATCTCCATGCTGTTTGCCACTATATCCAACGTATATTTCTATCATTACAGGTATGTCTGTCGGCCAATTGAAGGATAAGCAAAATAAACGTGAAGTGCGTTGGAAAACGATTACACACACCTTGTTTTTCATCCTTGGCATTAGTGTAGTCTTCTACACGCTGGGCTTGGGTGCAACGTTAATTGGTTCCTTCTTGGCTGAATACCGGGATTTAATTCGTCAAATATCAGCTATTTTCATTATTATTATGGGACTTGTACTACTCGGAGTATTTCAACCACAGCTCTTAATGAAGGAACGTAAGATGAACTTTGGGCAGAAGAGCGGCTACTTTGGGTCTTTTTTGTTCGGAATGGGATTTTCCGCGGGATGGTCGCCTTGTATTGGCCCGATTTTAACTGCGATTATTTCACTTAGTGCCTCGGAGCCGAGCACAGGACTTTTGATGATTACTGCTTATTGTATTGGTTTTGGATTGCCTTTCTTCATTCTATCCTTCTTTATTGGTTCCACCCGATGGCTTACGAAATATTCAGGCGTGATGATGAAGATAGGCGGGGCGATTATGATCGTCATGGGTGTACTCTTGTTCACAGACCACTTGAGCCAACTCAACATCTGGCTGCAGCAAATTACACCGGATTGGATGAGAAGACTTACGTAAATGAAGGGATTACATAATCTGGCATTTATTCTGAGACCGCGACCCTCTATTTCTTTCGGATGGCGCGGTCTTTTTGCGGGATCCCGCAGCTCCTAGTAACTTATTAAATGACATCGAAATCGGTTGTAAGGTTGAACTTGTTCTCGAAACCATGTAAACTTAAATATACACGAATATTTCCGTATATGAATATGCTTGCTTCCATTCCTATTTTTAAGTGGTTTTTTGGGTCTAATGTGAAATTAGGAACGTGTTATAAGCAGGAGGCGCTTTTGGACAAGTCGTGTAACGTGGAATGAAATGAGGGACGCTTGATGCCTACACCAAGCATGGAAGACTATTTGGAACGCATCTATAAACTAATTGATGAAAAAGGATATGCGCGTGTATCCGATATCGCAGAAGGATTGGAAGTTCACCCTTCCTCTGTGACGAAGATGATTCAGAAGCTGGATAAGGACGATTATCTTATTTATGAGAAGTATCGCGGGCTCGTGCTGACTAGCAAGGGGAAAAAGATCGGCAAGCGATTGGTGGATCGTCATCAACTGCTGGAAGACTTCTTGACACTGATCGGTGTAGCTGACGAGCATATTTATACAGACGTGGAAGGAATTGAACATCATTTAAGCTGGAATTCGATTACTTGCATCGAGACACTCGTTGAATTCTTCCGTAGAGATCCGCAGCGATTGCAAGCGTTGAACGATTTGCGAAGCGAATTGGATAATGACTCGTAAAACATCTGTTTTTTGCGAAACAGATGTTTTATTTTTTGCGTCTAATAGTTGAGGGGGAAATGAAAGCACACATTTTCTCATTCAACATGGACAAGGGAGAGGAAAACAGAATGATGAATCAAGCTAAGAAGGTACTTCTCGGCACATTTGCTGCTGTTATGTTAAGTACATTCATGCCGTACACGGGGAAGGCGGCAGACAATGAAATTCGAATTTTTGTGAACAACAAGCAATTGCGAACGGATGTTGCACCTTATTTGATGCCCGGCAAAAATGTGACCATGCTGCCGTTTCGGGCAGTTGGGGAGGCCACTGGAGCTTCTGTAGATTGGGATCAGGCAAATCGTAAGGTCGAGTTCCGAAAGGATGGACATACGATTCGATTGACTATTGGTGAAAGTAATGCGGAGGTGGATGGTCAAAATGTATCGCTGGACGTATCTGCCTCAATGCGCACTGGACGAACAATGGTTCCACTTCGTTTCATAAGTGAAAGTGTCGGGTTAAAGGTAGATTGGAATCAGCAGGAGCGCATCATCACAATTGGATCAGAGGACGGTGAAGCGATTCACGCAGAATCGATGCGTGGAACTTGGATATCGACCGTTTACAATATCGATTGGCCGCAGGATCCGAAGAAATCGGGCTTTAATGCCGAACGCCAGATGCAGCAATATACAAGCATGCTGGACAAGCTACAAGAATCGGGCATTAACGCTGTGTTCGTTCAAGTACGGCCAACCTCTGATGCGTTTTATCCCTCGAAGCTGCTCCCTTGGTCGGAATGGCTGACAGGAACACAGGGCAAGGATCCAGGGTATGATCCATTGAAATTCATGGTGGAAGAGACGCATAAGCGGGGCATGCAGTTCCATGCTTGGTTCAACCCGTACCGCGTAAGTCTACAAGGAGATTTATCCAAGCTGGTAAATGGTCATCCTGCAAAAGAACATCCAGAGTGGGTCGTAAAGCATTTGAACAAACTCATTTACAATCCAGGGGTACCTGAAGCTCGCCAGTTTGTGCTTGATTCCATTATGGAAGTTGTCAACAACTATGATATCGATGGCGTGCATTTGGACGATTACTTCTATCCATATGGTGAAGATAAGGAAGCATTTAAGGATAATGATACATATGAACGCTATAACAAAGTGTTCAATAACAAGGGAGATTGGCGGAGAAACAATGTTAATGAATTCGTTGAATCCCTATATAAGCAGATAAAGTCGGTGAAGCCAAATGTACAATTTGGCATAAGTCCATTTGGGGTATGGCGCAACTCCAGCGCAGATCCAACAGGCTCAGCAACAAAGGCTGGACTTAGCAGCTACGACAACCTTTATGCAGATACAAGAACATGGATCAAGAACCATTGGATCGATTATATTGCACCTCAAGTATATTGGCACATCGGACACAAGGCTGCTTCCTATGACACGTTAGTGAATTGGTGGGTCAAAGAGACAGCTGGCACAGGAGTTGAACTGTATATTGGTCATGCTGCCTATAAGCTTGCTGATGCAAATGAAACGGATTGGAGCAGCGCAGATGTACTTATTAAGCAGCTTGAGTTCAATTCGAGAATAGACACAGTTGCAGGAAGCATATTCTTCAGTGCCTCTGATTTGGTGAAAAACACAAAGCAAGTTTCGGATAAGCTAAAGCAATATTACGAAGAAAAATAGCACCAAGCCGTAATCATACAAATCATTCATTCAATTTAAATCAATTCATATCCCCTCCTGCGCGAGCATACATACAAGTAAAAGATTTATGTGTGCGAGGAGGGGCTTCCCGTGCAGATCAATGCGGTATTCGAGGGTGGAGGAGTCAAGGGAATATCGTTAGTGGGTGCGGTGCACTCCGCGGAGCAGCACGGGATGACATTTCGCCGTGTCGCAGGCACCTCATCAGGTTCAATTGTAGCCTCATTTCTTGCTGCCGGTTTTACAGCAGAAGAAATGGAGCGGCTTATTTTAGAAATGCCGTTTTCTTCCTTTTTACAGCGTGCGCCCATTTTCCAAATAATGTGGGCTGGGCCGGCATTGCGCTTGCTGTGGAAGAAAGGGTTGTATTCGGGTGAGGCGCTTGAGAAGTGGGTATATGATTGCCTATTGAAGAAAGGGATTCGGACGTTCGGGGATTTGAAAAAGGAGCAGTTGCGGATTATCGCGTCAGACATTACGAACGGGCGTCTGCTTGTTCTTCCCGACGATATTGCTAGCTACGGAATCGACCCATCCAAATTCCTTGTTAGTAGGGCTATACGGATGAGCACAAGCATTCCGTATTTTTTTGATCCAGTTATTCTTCGTGCGCCATTTGAAGCAAAACATGGCCACACGAAGAAGTTTGCAGAGCAGTTCTCCTATATTGTGGACGGCGGGATGCTCTCCAACTTTCCACTATGGCTGTTCGATGATGAAGTCGACTCGCGCACGAATCGGCTTATTCCGACGATCGGTTTTCAAATGGTCGGGAAGCAGGAGGGGCAGCCTCACCGTATAACAGGCTTGATTACGATGCTTCAGGCGATGGTGTCCACGATGATATCGGCACATGATCAACGCTATATCGATAAACAGAATCGATTCCGTACAATTAAGATCCCAACGCTGGGCATCGGAACAACAGATTTTGATCTAACAGTAGAGCAGAGCATGGCCCTGTATGAGTCTGGAAAGAAGGCGGGCAATGCTTTCTTTGATCAGTGGACGAGGGAAGCGTATGAGAAGATGTACAAGGTGCATTGTTGTGGAAAAATGAAGGTATGAAATAAAACAGCGCTTCGATGAACGATCTTTATCGATGCGCTGTTTTTTGATTATTTGGACTGTTGCCTTTTCTCATTCTTAGCCTTGCTGCCCTCAATAACCGTAAGCTTAGCTTGTGATCGGGGCCTTAAGCGCTTCTTCGCTTGTGGCGTACGTGCTGCTTTCAGCTTTGCTTCTGTACGAGGTGACATCTTTACTTTTACATTTTTCTTCGGCCCATACCGGTAGACGAGGAATACAATGGCAATGATGGCGATGGGAATTAGAATGGATATAGGGTCTCGTGTGAAGCTGCTTACTATTCCGATTCCAACCAGCACAGCCATTAGGAGCAGCAACCATCGCGGCAGTCGTACCATCGTCATCATCCCTTCTTGTCAATAGGTTAGTAGTGCTATTAAGATACAGCTTGATTGGATTGCAGTTCGCGATCAAGCTCGCGCATGCGATTGAAGGAAGCAATCGACACCTCTACTTGATCGTCAGTTGGCTCCTTCGTAGTCAATAGCTGCAGCCACAACCCAGGATAGCCAAGCCATCGAAGCACAGGCACATCCCGTAGGGCGTTTGTCAACCGCAGGAATTCGTAAGAGACGCCCATGACAACGGGAATAAGCAGCAGCCTCGGATAAATACGCTCCCATAAATTATCATATGGGATAAAGGAGTAAATAACGACACCAACGATGACGGACAAAATAATAAAACTGCTGCCGCAGCGGTAATGCAGTGTACTGAATTTCTGAACATTCTTCACTGTCAAATCAACGCCTGCTTCATATGCAGTAATGACCTTATGTTCAGCGCCATGATACTGGAATAGTCGTTTCACGATAGGTGTTTTGGAAATAAGCCACAGATAGCCAAGCAGGAACGCAATTTTAATGACCCCTTCGATAATCGTGTGGATCACAATGTTGTTGAATGTTGCCCCGAATATTAGTTCTTCAATGACAACCGGAACAGTTGTGAAAATAATTTTACTAAAGATAAGTGATAAAATGCCGACTACCGCGACCCCGACGATCATCGCCAGGTTCCACTTGGATTCCTTGCCCGCTTCAGCAGCTTCAATTCCTTCTTCATCCTCAGCGTATTTCTCTGCCGCGTAATTCAGATGCTGATAACCCTTCGCGCTCGCATCGAATATACCGACAATGCCTCGAATAAGCGGAATTTTTTTTAACCTTGCTACCCAAGGCTTATCTTTCTTTGGTACTTCGTAGAACGTAATGGATTTATCTTTGCGACGGACTGCCGTCACATTGACATGCTTCCCGCCGAACATTACGCCTTCAATTACGGCCTGTCCGCCGTAAATGGCTTTCTGATCTGACAACTGCTTCACCATCCTCATCTTGAATGCAATAACGCTTTGTGTTTGTACCGAAAGTGCCCCAAGCAAAAAGCACTTCACTATGTTGAAATTATAATAATTTTATTGTAGCGAATTTTGCTGACGTTTTCCACACCATGATTGTAAACCGCCTAGGTTGGTGCATACTACATACACATTGATATGAACACTTGGGAGGAATGGCAATGAATGAAAGGCAAGCAAGGGCTGAACGTCAGGGCAAGCGCACTGATCCGTTATCGTTTTCTGTTCAAATTGGCTTTTTTGCTGGACTAATATGGGGAGCGATTCGGTGGTTCGCCTATACTTTCCACTTTACATCGGTAATTCCGGGGATGATTGTAGAGCCGTTCTATCCGCATAAGTATCTCATGACACTTCAGGGTCAATTTGTAGGGTGGGGAGGATTCATTTTATTTTCCATTGCAGCTACCATTGTATATACTCTTATGCTGCGCAAGGTACCAGGCCCGATACCCGGCATTGTTTTTGGGATCGTATGGTGGATTCTATTGTATGTTGCGCCTGGGCCTCTGCTTGGCCTCGCGCCTCCGGCATGGAAGACAACGTGGAATACGATATGGACTGAATCTTGTATCATGCTCGTCTGGGGGCTGTTCATCGGCTATACAGTTGCTACTGAATTCAATAATGAGCAGGAGCGCGAGCCAGATCATGCGGAGCGATTACACATGAAAGGTGGGTCGGGGTATACAGGGGATAATGCGCAGCATTCTACTGGATCTGGCGGCGATAATTCTGGTATTCTGCCAAACAGCGGTGTTGTACATTCGTCAGACAACGTGGAATCCGAGAGGGAAGGTTCTGCTTTCCAAGAACGAAGGGATCCGAAACCGCTCATGTAACGAAATGCGTGATCTCATGCGGGATTTGCTGTATTGACGCTTCTCATTTTCTGCATCGTATGTTAAAATACGTGAGGATTCGTCTGTTGACGGTACGCTTGAGAGGTGGAATCATCATGGCTTGTTACTTGTTATTGAACGGACCGAACTTGAATATGCTCGGCATTCGCGAGCCTGGTGTCTACGGGAGCGAATCGTTGGCTGCGATTGAAGCACGGCTTACAGAGATGGCTGCATCTTGGGGCGTTACCCTGGAATCCTTCCAAAGCAACCATGAAGGGGCGCTCATAGACCGTATCCATGAGGCATATGGGACATGCGACGGTATTGTAATCAATCCGGGGGCACTTACGCATTACAGCTATGCGCTGAGAGATGCATTAAGCGCCGTCCGCATTCCGACAGTGGAAGTTCATATGTCCAACATACATAAGCGGGAAGAGTTTCGACACGTATCTGTAACTGCACCTGTAGTGGTAGGGCAGATTGCGGGATTCGGAGCATTAAGCTATGAGTTGGGATTGTCTGCTCTGCACCAATATGTGTCTTCATTACGGACAGAAGGTCAATCTCAAGAGTGACGGAACAATGCAAAGTCGGGAGATGATGAGAAGATGAGCCAATCACGTTTGACTCGTTTAAGAGAAGCAATGGGAACGAAAGGCTTGGAAGCCATGTTCATCACAAGTGCGGTGAACCGTCGTTACATGACAGGATTTACAGGTTCATCCGGCTATGTGCTGATAACGCAGAATCGTGCAGTGCTGATGACGGATTTCCGTTATATGACTCAGGCGCCGCAGCAAGCTGTGGACTTTGAGGTTATAGAACACGGCGCGAAGATGACAGATACGCTGAAGCAGCTTTTGTCTGACATGAAGATCAGTCGTCTTGGATTCGAACAGGATCACGTGGCATTCGCAACATATACAGGGTATCAATCTCAGCTTGAAAGTATCGAGCTTGTGCCTGTAAGCGGGCTGATCGAAGATCTTCGCATGATTAAGGATGAGGGAGAATTGGCCATCATGCGCGAGGCCGCACAGCTTGCAGATCGTACATTCAGCCATATTCTAGGCTTCCTCAAACCAGGTGTATCCGAGAAGGATATCGCACTTGAAATGGAGTTCTTCATGCGCAAGAACGGAGCAACATCGAGCTCTTTCGATACGATCGTTGCATCTGGCGAGCGATCCGCATTGCCGCACGGTGTTGCAAGTGACCGTATCATCCAAGGCAACGAATTCATTAAGCTTGACTTTGGTGCTTTGTACAACGGGTATTGCTCAGATATTACTCGTACTGTTGTTCTAGGCAAGCCGACAGACAAGCATCATGAAATTTATAATATTGTGCTTGAAGCGCAGTTGAATGCACTTCAACATATCCGTCCTGGAATGACTGGACGCGAGGCGGATGCCTTGACTCGTGACATCATTAAGAGTTATGGATATGGTGACCACTTTGGACACAGCACCGGCCATGGCTTGGGCATGGAAGTTCATGAATATCCAAGGCTGGCTTTCGGAAGCGATACGGTGTTAACTCCCGGTATGACCGTTACGGTGGAGCCTGGCATTTATATTCCAGGATTCGGCGGTGTACGTATCGAAGACGATATTGTGATTACGGAAGACGGGATTGAAATAATAACACAATCAACGAAACAACTGCTCGTATTAGACATGTAGTGACGGGCGCAGCTCAGTCCGATATCTAACCGGTAGCGTAACTGAGCATCGAACGTATTTCATTACGGTTAATCGGGGTTGCCATGCATGTAGGAGGGAATTTAGAGTGATTTCAGTAAACGATTTTAAAACAGGTTTGACGGTAGAAGTGGATGGAGATATTTTTACGGTTCTGGATTTCCAACACGTTAAGCCAGGTAAAGGCGCTGCGTTCGTACGCTCCAAATTGAAAAACTTGCGCAACGGCAACGTTACAGAGAAAACGTTCCGTGCAGGTGAAACAATCGGCCGTGCGCAAATCGATAACCGTGAAGTACAATACTTGTACAACAGTGGCGACGAGTATACATTCATGGACAATGAATCTTATGATCAATTCTCTTTGGACAAGAATCAATTGGAATGGGAATTGAACTTCTTGAAAGACAACATGATCGTTAACATTGTAAGCTATCAAGGTGAAATCCTTGGTATCAATATGCCGAATAACGTTGAATTGAAAGTTGTTGAAACAGAGCCAGGCGTAAAAGGCAACACGGCTCAAGGTGCAACGAAAAACGCTACAGTGGAAACTGGCTTGAACGTTCAAGTTCCACTCTTCATTAACGAAGGCGATGTTCTACTTATCGATACACGCGAAGGTAAATACATCTCTCGTGCTTAATAGTTGAATATGCTATTTTAAATCAAGCTCTGAATGCTTTATGCATTCAGAGCTTTTTCAATTTAAAGTACCACAATGGAAAAAATGTGCTATAATATGCTACTAAAAGAAAGTGCAAGCATTTCTATTTCATAGGGTGGGAGTGAGTCAGTGTGGCAGTATACGTCATGAAATTCGGAGGCAGCTCGGTAGGGAATATTGATAGAATGAAGCGGGTTGCCAAACGAATCGTAGAAAAAAAAGAAGAAGGCCACCAGTGTGTTGTTGTTGTATCAGCAATGGGAGACACGACAGACGAATTAATCGATCAATCTAAACGCTTGAATGAGAATCCTCCTGCGCGTGAAATGGATATGCTGCTCACGACAGGCGAGCAAATATCAGTTGCACTGTTATCTATGGCCATTCATCAAATTGGGCATCAAGCAGTATCGATGACCGGGTGGCAAGCAGGCTTCCGTACAGACGGTACATTTGGCAAGGCGCGTATTGTCGACATTCAAGCGGAGCGAGTAAAACAGGCCCTGAATCAAGGTCAAATTGTAATCGTAGCTGGATTCCAAGGCATGTCTGAGGATGGAGAGATTACGACATTAGGCCGTGGAGGCTCTGATACAACTGCCGTCGCGCTGGCCGCTGCCATTCAGGCGGATGTGTGTGAAATCTATACGGATGTGGACGGCATTTATTCTACAGATCCGCGAATCGTAAGCTGTGCCCGCAAGCTGAAGGAAATATCCTATGACGAGATGCTGGAGCTGGCTCACCTCGGAGCAGCGGTGCTGCACCCGCGTGCAGTTGAATATGCGAAGCACAATTCAGTGTGTTTAGTTGTTCGATCCAGCTTTACCTACAATGGGGGAACGATCGTGAAGGAGGAAGCAACAATGGAACAGGGTGTAGTCGTTAGCGGCATCGCATATGATAAAAATGTAGCGCGTATTAGCATTTTGGGCGTTGCTGATTTGCCAGGAGTATTGGCTAATGTGTTCGGAGCGCTTGCCGATGAACAAATAGATGTTGACATTATTGTACAGAGTGGCGTATTGAACGGTGAAGCCGACTTCTCCTTTACGACAGCGCTTGCTGATTGCGAGCGGGCAGTTGCAGTCATTGAGAACATTCGCAGCGAGGTTCCGTACCGTCAGGTCACATCAGAACGGGATTTAGTAAAAATCTCGATTGTAGGTGCAGGTATGGTCAGCCACCCGGGTGTTGCAGCTAAAATGTTCAACATTATTTCCAAAACCGGAGTCAGCATTAAAATGGTTAGTACTTCTGAAATCAAAGTATCCTGTGTTGTGGCAGCGGACAACTTACATGAGATTATTCGTGCTCTTCATACAGGCTATGGCTTGGACTCCTTGGAAGAAGCATTCGTTGGTGGCCCGAAAGAGCGAAGATAACAAACTCTATAAAAACAAAGTTAAAAATCACATTAGAATTTATCAATAATCCATCTGCTAATGTATAGCAATAGAGCGGTTATACCGGCAGCCATTAATGGCCCTACCGGTATGCCGCGCAGTAGGACGATCCCGATGATTGAACCGGCTACAAGGCCGACAATCATTTGTGGATCGTTTTTTAGTAATTCCAAACCTTTGCCATTCATAGAGGTAGCAATGGCGCCGCCCGCAAGAGCCATCATGCCCGGCCAAGAGGATAGCGCGGACCATAGGTCATGGGTGGTGATCCGTTCTGCGGCAAAAGGGACGAGCACGGCAATCGTAAGAAATAACAGCCCGAATTCCAACCCCCTACGTTCAATAGTAGGGAGATAGCGCTCCAAGTGGACAAGCTTAACGATGAGCAGAATACAGGCAGCAGTTGTAATAATTGAAGATCGGCTGATGAGACCTATGAGGATGAGTGTTACGAGTACGAATTCACCATTCATGTATCATGCTCCTCTGGAGAGAGTTGTTCACACTATCGCGCATATGTACAGCGGTCATTTTCAATGTATGAACAAGCCCCTCTGCTTTAGAACATGGACTGGCTGTCATCAAGTTCAAGTTCTCAATTGTAAGGCTACTCGAAAAGGAACGGCTTCATTGTGTGATTTTCTGTGAGGATGGGAACGAGTGTATATGCATTGACGGATGAACAGAACTCGACATCTTTCGCAAAGCCAAGTTTACATAATCTTTTGCCGCCGGAACATTGGTGAAGCGCCTCTGGTATGCGATCTGCATAAAATTGATAGGAGCTGTAGACGGTATATCCAATATCGTTCACGGTTAGATCGCTCCAGCTGCCAATACAACGTTGAAGCTCAGTGATAATAAGACCTGCACATAGACCATCCTCGAAGGCAAATTCATCCTGCGCCCCAGAGCAGAGCAATGCGACATCTTTGCGCAGCTTACAGGCGGCATATGCGGTCGCTTGTGCATTAATGATAGCTCCGGCCAATATATAATCTGCCTTCAATGCTTTTTGGATGGCCCTCGTACCATTCGAGGTTGTCAGCACGACTCGTTTGCCCTCGATGTCGTTCGTCATATATTCATAAGGGGAGTTCCCTGCAGCGAATCCTGTTATTTTTTTGCAGAATCGTTCTCCGCCTAATACATCCTCGTCTTTCGCAATTTGTTTCGCTAGAGATACCGTATCAACGGGAACGACACCGCTGGCGCCATGCTGGAGTGCTGTCACGATTGTACTTGTTGCACGCAGTACGTCGATTACGATTACTGTCCGGTGCGTCAAGTCAATGACTCGAGCTTCGTTTACGCTAGGGATGACATCGATGTGCATGTTGGTTCCCCCCTCTTTTTTTATTGTTCTCATTTATCAACCATTAGATCATGTAATGAGACTGAACCATGGCACTCATCGTGTCTGAACGGAGCCCTCTGCGCAGTGCTTCGAAGGCAAGAATATCATGTGGAGATACGTTGCCGATATTCGCATCTAGACCAATGGTTCGTAAGATTTCGACCTGTTGGTCCTTCTGTGGTGCTTCCCACATCAATCGATTAGGCGTGTGAACTGCTGCAGCAATCTGTTGGACTAGTGTGGTGTCACAACTACCGCCGCAATCAAATACGCCTACTCCCACACCGGATTCTCTTCCTTCTAGTGTCATCCATTCCGCTCCGTGTGCTAGATCTTCTGAAAATGTATTTACGATATCGTGAAGGACAAAGGGGGAGGAATTATCCTTTTTTCCATACTCTGTACAAACAAGAAGTCCTTCCTCGCAAGCGCGACGGATGAGTGCATTACGCTCCTTGCGTGACAAGGTGATTGTGCCGTCTGATACTTCAACGCCAGTAAAACCAGTCTCTCTCATCATATGAAAAAAAGCATCTACCATGCCTTGCGCGACAGCAATTTCTAAAAACGTACCTCCGGGAATAACAATCACATTATGCCGAGCTGCTGCTTCAAGCTTAGCGCTTAGAAGTAAAGGGGGAGTGACAGCGGAGGTTCCGAACCCCAGTTTAATCACATCAATATGTTCGTGGGCAAGCTCCAGCATATCTGTAAACTCGTTGATTCCCATTCCTTTATCCATGACCATCGTCATTCCCGTGGTACGTGGCTTCGCATTGCGCATTCTGCTTGGATCACATAATTGACTCGGCCAACAGCCAACTTGATTGTCAGTGAAGCTCATGGTTTACAATCTCCCTCATCTCATGAAGATAGTCAAACTATGAAGTCAATATATGCATAACTTGCCTGACAGGTGCCTAGCTGCTTGGAGATGAGTCTAGTTTCATGCGATTGACTGCTCTAAACAAGTCTTACCCTGCATACAATGTGACAACGTGATGTTTGGACAGGCAGCATTTATTTTGATATCAAAACGAAAGTCGAACTAGCAATATATGAACAGGAGGTGATAACGGTGACGATTGATAAATTCGTCGCAAGTATGGCAGGGCTGCGCATTATGTCTGGATGTTTGGAAATCGCTGCAGCCCTAATCATGTTGAAATTCAATGATGCGGAGAAGGCGCTGACAGTGAATTCATTGCTTGCACTGGTAGGGCCGCTTGTGCTTATTACAACGACAACGATTGGGCTAATAGGCATAGCCGATAAGTTGAATTGGACGAAGATTGCATGGATCGTAGCTGGCGTTACTTGCTTATTGATTGGCATTTTGAAGAAATAGCAGTTGTGCATATGGTCAATCCTGTTCATGGTGCATATTTGCAGGACAAGGGTCATACATATGGGTTACACAAAGGTTGTACTCAATGCCCAATGAAATAACGATGATGAGCCAAGGAGGATGGGGGAAGATGAACGCACACAGTTGGTCTGAGGTGCTGCCTCCTGCGCTGCGATCGATCTTAATGCGTCTGCCTGAGCGTATGCTGGATGAACTGGAAGAAGTAAGAGTTCGAGAAGAGCGTCCGCTTGAAGTTAGCACAATGGGTGAATTTCATTTTGTGACTAAGGACGGAACAGTGACGGATAAGCCTGATACAGCTTATCGGCCTAATCGTGAAGACAGCCTTCAATTACTCGATTATGTAACGAATCATTCATTGTATACGATGGAGGAAGAACTGCGGCGAGGCTTCATTACAGTGGCCGGTGGACATCGAATTGGACTAGCAGGTCGGACAGTGCTGACGCAAGGCAGAGTGAGCCATCTTCGCGATATAACAGGCTTTAATTTGCGTATCGCCCGTGAGGTAGCTGGCATTGCAGATGAAATTATTCCGCAACTGCTCGATTTCGCTCATCGGACAATCTATAGCACACTCGTTGTGTCGCCCCCACAACATGGCAAGACTACCATGCTTCGCGACATGGCGCGTGCCGTTTCCTCTGGTTGTTGGAATCACCCGCAGGCGGTCTGGAAGGCGCTTAAAGTAGGAATTGTAGATGAGCGTTCTGAAATTGCAGGCTGTATGAAAGGGGTACCAAGCTATAATCTTGGCTATCGTACCGATGTCATCGATGGCTGCCCCAAGGCAGAAGGATTGATGATGTTTATCCGTTCTATGTCTCCTGACGTGCTCGTTGTGGATGAGTTCGGCAGAGAAGAAGATTATGATGCGATGCGGGAGGCTATACATGCAGGCGTAAGGATGATTGCCTCTGTTCATGGCTCAGATGTAGAGGATATACTTCGCCGACCAGGCTTGGCTTCTTTGCTGGATGAAGGTGGATTCTCACGAATTGTAGTGCTGCGGCGGACGTCAAGGCAATGGCAGCGCAAAGTGTATGACGGCAAGTTGAGAGCACTGCAGCCGGGTCTTGTGTCGAAAATACGGGGAGGAGGTGGCTGTCACGTATAAGTTGCTTGGAGCAGCGATTCTCATATCCGCTGCCGCTGGAATCGGATGGGTCCAAGCGGCTGCATATGCGGCAAGACCGAAGCAGCTGCGGCTTTTGCATCATGCGCTTGCAAGGTTGGAGACAGCCATCGTGTACGGACAAACCCCGCTCTCTACGGCATTTTATGATATTGCGCAACAAATGCCTGCCGCTTTACGTGATATATTCATCAGCGCATCGAAGGCGATGGGACATTCGGCTGCATTTCCATTAACGGCGAGAGAAGCTTGGCAGCAGGCGTGGGATCACTATGGCAGCAATACTGCGCTTTCCAAGGAGGATTTGCGAATCGTTAAGGAGCTTGGGTATTCGCTTGGAATAAGTGACCGAGAGGATCAAAGTAAGCATATCAAGCTTGCCATCAAGCAGCTTGAGCAGGAGGAATGGAGCGCACGGGAGGATCATAGCCGATATGGCAAAATGACCCGCAGTCTTGGTGTGCTAGCTGGTTTGCTCGTCGTAATCTTGATGTATTGAGGTGCCAGAAGATGAATGTAGATGTCAGCGCCATTTTTCAAATTGCCGGAATCGGAATTATCATCGCGATGATTCACACCGTGCTGAAGCAAATGGGAAAGGAAGATATGGCTCATTGGGTGACGGTCATCGGCTTTGTTGTGGTCTTGTTCATGGTCGTTCGCTTGCTGGATCACCTATTCCAAGAAATCAAAACAATCTTCTTATTTCAATAAAACTTTGGTAGGAACATAGGTCAGGTGATTTCATGGAAATCATTCAAGTCGTAGGACTCGGGCTATTGGCGACGATTCTTGTTTTAGTTGTCAAGGAGCAAAAACCGATGTTTGCATTTATCATCTCAACCTTTGCTGGAATTGCCGTCTTTCTGTTCCTTATCGGAAAGATTGAGGTTGTCATTCAAGTGCTGGAGGACTTGGCTGAACGGTCAGGCATACAGCCCATTTACTTGAAGACGATATTAAAAATGATTGGTATCGCCTACATCGCGGAGTTCGGTGCCCAAATTGTTCGGGATGCAGGACAAGATGGCATGGCGTCCAAGATTGAGCTCGCGGGGAAGGTACTTATCATGGTGCTGGCCATTCCGATTATTAGTGTCATTATCGAAACCGTGATGAAGCTGCTTCCTGCGTAAGGTGGAGTGCGAATGAACCGAATTCAATGCCAAGAACGACAGTGGATATTCCTTATTAGGAAGCGATCGTGGATGTTATTGCTGCTTTGCGTGTTGTTCGCCAGTATGGGCACGGCATTCGCTGATCCGACGTCAGAAGTCAAGCCGGTACCGCAACAGATTCAAGAAGAAGGACGCCCGAAACCTGACGCGACAGCAGTATGGGTTGAGGAGCAGACGAAGCGATTGCAGACGGGAGAGGTTGAGCGTTACTGGAACGATCTTTTGGTGAAGTATGGGGGTTACTTCCCTAGAGATTCAATGCCAGATTTCGTTGATTTGCTGCTTCCTGGTGGGGAAAAGTTGACGGTCAGCAATGTATTCAAGGCAATCGGAAAATTTATGCTGCAAGAAGTATTTATGAATGGCAAGTTGATTGTCACGATTGTCATACTCGTTGTATTCAGTATGGTGCTGGAAACGTTGCAAACCGCCTTTGAGCGCAATACCGTAAGCAAAATTGCCTACACGATTTCATATATGGTTATTATTATTCTTGCGATTAACAGCTTCCAAATCGCAATCGGATATGCCAAGGAAGCAATAACGAGCATGATTAACTTTATGATGGCGATGATTCCCCTGCTGCTGACCTTACTTGCTTCGATGGGAAGTATGGTGACAGTTACCGTTATGCATCCGCTCATTATTTTTATGGTGCATATGGTTGGAACGTTAATCTATGTTGGTGTATTTCCTCTCCTTTTCTTTTCGGCACTGCTGCATATCGTTAGCTCGATCTCTGACAAATACAAGGTAACACAGCTTGCTAATTTGATGCGCAGCATTAGTGTGGGTTTGCTCGGTGTGCTGCTGACGATATTTCTGGGCGTTATATCTGTTCAGGGAGCTACAAGCTCGGTTACTGATGGGGTATCGATTCGAACGGCTAAGTATATTACTGGTAATTTCGTTCCGGTCATTGGCCGCGCATTTTCGGATGCGACGGATACGGTGGTTTCAGCATCCCTGCTTGTAAAAAATGCGGTAGGGTTGTCAGGGGTCATTATATTGCTATTCTTATGTGCATTCCCAGCCATCAAAATATTAACGCTTGCGCTAATCTATAACGCCTCGGCTGCGATTATGCAGCCGTTGGGAGATTCTCCGGTGTTGGGATGTCTGAAAACGATTGGCAAGAGCATGATCTATGTATTTGCAGCTCTCGCTGCTGTCGGGCTAATGTTCTTTCTGGCCATTACGATTCTGATTACGGCAGGCAATGTGACGGTGATGATGCGCTAGCATTGAGGAAACGGAGTGAACGCGATGAGCTGGTTAAGTCAATGGATGAAAGAAATCATCATGATCATCATGCTTGCTACGTTCATTGATCTGCTGCTGCCCAATCGCTCGATGCAGCGCTATGTCAAGCTAATGCTCAGTTTAATTATACTGCTAACCTTATTGTCACCGGTACTGAAGCTGTTCGATGCGAAGCTAGCAGACCAATTGGCGAGTGAATGGAGCTCTTCGCTGTCTTCATCGTTGATTGCGGAGAGGGATCAGACAGCAAGCATCACGGAGATTCGCAGGAAGGGAGAACAGCTTGCTCGAGAACAGGAAGCGAGCGCACTCCGTCTAGCAGAATCGGAAATTGGAAATCAGATGAAGGAACAGCTTGCGCTCGCGTTCCGTCAAAGCGCTCAAAATAAGGATGGAATTGAGAATCGCACAGCAGAGGGACAGGTACAAGTGGAACAATTGCAGGTTAAGCTTGCACGCAATGTGAAGGGAGAACCGATCATTGAACGAATCGAATTGGCTCTTTCTGCTGGACAGGCTCCATCGTTTGTTGCTGAATCACCCGCATTTGCGAACTCAGATAGCGGAGTGGAGTCTGTAAAGCCTATTCAGCGCATTCAAATTAATGCTGGATCGAGTATGCAGGAGAAACAGGATAGGGGACAGCCGCAGCAATCGAAGTCAATACCTGCTTCTGGCTATGCAGAGCAACTGGAGAAAGAGACCGAACAATATCGCAGCAGGATGGCTAATCAAGCAGTACGATCGTTAATGAGCTCTTGGATTGTGAATGCAGAAAAAATTAAGGTGGAATGGACGCATAAGGATTCGAAGCTATGAGGCAGAAACATTGAAATGTTTAGCTTGAACAGATTAGACCCAAAACTTTTTGAAAAATTAGCATATATTCCAAGCTCTCGCATATAGGTGAAATAGGACAAGTAAGACAAGTCCATTCGATTGCAAAGGAGTCGATCATGTTGGCGAAATGGTTGCAGCAGATTGAATCGTGGATCGGAAAAGGCAGCAACGGCTCAAAGCGCATACGTTCGTTCCGCTGGCTGCTCCTGCTCGGTCTTGTCGGCGCAGCACTGCTACTTTTCGGCTCATTCCAACCGCAAGGAAGCGGCGGAGGATGGTTTGGGAGCAAGGGCAGCGCGGACAGAGAGCCGCCTACAGTCGGGGCCTTTGATTCGATGGACACCAAGAATTCATCTGATAAGGCTTCATCGAGTGTATTCGAGTCCATTGAGCAGTCATTTGAAGCACGCGTCAAAAGCATTTTGGAAGAAATCGTCGGCGTCGGACAAGTTGATGTGCTTGTCACTATCGATTCCACAGAGGAACTGATTGTTCAGCGCAACTTTAAAGACAATCAGCAGCAGACGGAAGAGACAGACGCGAACGGCGGAAAGCGGCACACCACCCAATATACGCGCGATGGACAGATCGTAACGCTGGAAGCCTCGGGCAATCAAGCTCCAATCGTGACGAAGCGCATTAAACCGAAGGTGCGCGGGGTTATTGTCGTTGCGAAGGGGGCGGAGAATGCGACGGTGAAGAAGATGGTTGTTGATGCTGTTGAAAAAGGCTTGAACGTACCAGCATACCGAATTTCAGTCGTACCGCGCAAGATTGCTCAATAAGAATGGATTTGGATGATGAGAATGAATATTAGGAGGGTAATGAAATGAATACAAAAAGACAGACGATATGGTTGGTATCTATGCTGAGTTTGATGGTTGTATTGTCCGCTTACTATTTATTCACAGAAGACACATCGGCTCCGGCCAAACAAACGGTTGACAATGTACGTACAGAGCAAACGCTGAAGGGAGATGCGACAGAAGTTGGTCAGCTGCCCGAAATTAAAGTGACTGAGGTATCTACAGGACATGGTACTGATCCGAGTGCTACGGATAAGGATGGTGCCGCTTCAACTCAGGACAACGGCAGCCAAAATAACGCAACTGGCACTCCTGCAACCAATGGCAGTGGCGCTGAAGCCGACGGTAAAAATACTGGAACAGATACTAGTGCGGCTGCCAAGGAAGACAAAGAAAAGGAAATGCTGGATAAAATTGAAGCAGAGGGCGTTATGAAGCGAAGCACTATTGAGGAGCTGCAAATGCAGCGAGCTGAGAAGTATCAGCAAGAGATGGAGAAGCTAATGGGTGACCTTAACTCAACAAGCAGTGAGAAGACAGCTGCCGTTCATGATGAAATGGGCAAGCTGGAAGATCATGAAACAAAATTAGCGGCCCTGGAAACCGAGCTGCAAAAGCAATATCACAGCGCAGTTATTACACAGGATAACGATAAATATCAGGTGCTCGTACAAAGCAACAAACTGGAGGCTAAGGATGCTGTTGAGATTGTAGACAAAGTCATGAAGGATTTGAATGTGACGCAAGATAAAATTGTCGTAGAATATGTCAGTGAATAGCGAATAACCTCGAATCAAGCCCAGTTGCAAACTGGGCTCTTTCCATTTGGAACGATTATGTTATAATACTAACGTCTGTAGATTGTCCTTTTATACGTTGTCCATAAAGATGGCTTTCATTTGGAAAAGCAACGAAAGGTCTCTCAGCATGGAATCTTGCATTCATTCTCAAGGATTGCCGCATAAAATTAGCATCATTAGCGCAACATCATGCGTTCTTCGATGTAAGCAGCCATAGTGCTTCATGTTGTTAAGCTGATCTACAGATTGGCCACAGTCTGTATAGGCAGCATGCGCTGAGTGTCCTTGCAGCCATTTGGTGCGGATTACTGCTCTCTTTTTGGACATGTAATTGCAGTGTGATATCTACCTTGCTATAAGAGACTTATCAATTGTCACGAGGAGTGAAATATGTTGTTCAAGATTGGCGAAATCAAAGAACTGATCAAGCTGTTGGACCAAACTTCCGTGCAGGAATTGGAAATCGAGAACGAAGGTTATCGTCTTTCCATTCGCAAGCCCGGCAAGACTGAAGTTATTAGTGTTCAACCAGCACCTGCACAGCCTACATATACCCCGGCTCCAACTGTACCTGCTCAGCCAGCTGCAGTTGAGACTGTTTCTGCGAACCCTGCAGCAAATGTTGTTGCCGACACGAAGGAGCAAGCAGGATTGCATAAGATTGTGTCTCCGATGGTAGGTACTTTCTATCGTGCGTCCTCTCCAGATTCCCCTCCTTTTGTGAACACAGGCGACAAGGTTAATGAGAAATCAGTCGTATGTATTTTGGAAGCGATGAAGCTAATGAATGAGCTGCTCGCAGAAGTCAAAGGTGAAATTGTTGAAATTCTTGTAGAGAATGGCCAGTTGGTTGAATTCGGTCAACCTTTATTCTTGGTGAAGCTGGATTAGTGGATATGTTATCCCAAACAGATGTCAAGCCAAGGAGGTCTAAACATTGAAATTTCAGAAGATTCTAATTGCTAACCGTGGTGAAATCGCTGTTCGCATCATTCGAGCTTGCCGTGAACTTGGAATTGCCACTGTTGCTGTTTACTCGGAAGCTGATCGAGATTCCCTTCATGTACGTCTCGCGGATGAAGCATACTGTATTGGTCCGACATCTTCCAAGGAAAGTTACTTGAACTTTACGAATATAATGAGCGTTGCTACTTTGACGGAATGCGATGCCATACATCCAGGCTATGGATTTTTGGCAGAGAATGCTGACTTCGCTGATATTTGCGAGTCATGCGGCATTACCTTCATCGGGCCATCTTCAGACGCGATTGAGCGTATGGGGGATAAGGCTGTCGCGAAGCAAACGATGAAGGATGCGGGGGTTCCTGTTATCCCCGGTTCCGACGGACTGGTCGAAGATGTAGAAGAAGCCCTTATGATTGCACGTGATATCGGATATCCGGTCATCATCAAAGCAACCGCTGGAGGCGGCGGCAAGGGCATTCGGATTGCTGAAGATGAGGATATGCTCGTAAAGCAAATTACGACAGCACAGCAAGAAGCTGAAAAAGCCTTCGGCAACGCTGGTGTTTATTTGGAAAAGTTTTTGACAGGCATGAAGCATGTTGAAATTCAAATTATCGCAGATAAGCATGGTAATGCTGTATATCTAGGCGAACGTGATTGCTCTGTGCAGCGCAGACGTCAGAAGCTGGTTGAGGAAGCTCCTTGTCCAGTATTGACACCTGCAATTCGAGAGCAAATGGGCGAGGCTGCTGTTCGCGCTGCATTGGCTGTTAATTACTCGGGTGCCGGGACTTTGGAATTTTTGTTTGGGCCGGACGGTAACTTCTACTTCATGGAGATGAATACACGTATTCAGGTTGAACATCCTGTTACAGAAATGATTACAGGAATCGATCTCATCCAAGAGATGATACGGGTAGCAGAAGGTAATCCATTATCGTTCCGACAAGAAGAGGTTCAATTTAACGGATGGTCCATTGAATGTCGTGTGAACGCAGAAGACCCAGATCGCAACTTTATGCCTTCCGCAGGGCAAATTCAGTTTTATTTGCCGCCGGGAGGTGCGGGTGTGCGAGTAGACAGCGCAGCGTATCCAGGCTGTGTGATCTCTCCGCACTATGACTCGATGATTGCAAAGTTGATTGTGTGGGCTCCGACTCGCGAACAAGCAATTGATCGCATGAAGCGTGCGCTTGCAGAGTTCGCCATCGAAGGCATTCATACGACAATCCCGTTCCATCAACGGCTGCTGCGGCATCCGAAGTTCGAACAAGGGGATTTTGACATTAAGTTCCTGGAAGAGCATGAGGTCTAGAATATCATCAAGAGTAATTTGTCATAAAAATAGACAAATGCTATAGTTATGATTATGACGGACAAGAACTGCCTCTTTTCAAAAAATGATGAGGAGTGTGTAACGGATGAATCAGACGATTATTCCGGAATTTGATCGTACGGATCTTGGCAATATTCAGATTGCTCCTGACGTGATTGCAGTGATCGCAGGCCTTGCTACAATTGAGGTAGAGGGTGTAGCAGGAATGAGCGGTGGTTTTGCAGGCGGTATTGCCGAATTGCTTGGCCGTAAAAACTTGTCCAAAGGCGTTAAAGTGGAAGTTGGACAACGTGAAGCTGCAGTAGATGTGAACATTATCGTAGAATATGGTCGCCGCATTCCTACAATTGCTGATGAGATTCAGCAAAACGTGAAGCGTTCTATTGAAATGATGACAGGCCTTCACGTCGTTGAAGTGAACGTACATGTACATGACGTGCATTTTAAATCGCAAGAGAAAACGGAAGAGACGGAAGTATCTGTGCGAGTGAAATAATGATGGTGATAAACCCCCTCCTGGTGGCAGGGGGTTTACTGCCATTCCATGAGGAGGATCGTAAAGCGTGAGCAGAATTGTAGACAGGCTGTTGTTGTTTGTGTATAGTTTGGTCATTGGTTCATTATCGGTAGCGGCCATATTGGCTGCATTAGGCTTCATTTCCGAGCCGCTTGATCCAACTCAGCCGTTGTGGCTGCAAACAACTGTAATTTCGGCTGCGGCCGTTATTTTATTGCTTAGCGTCCGCTTCTTTTACGTTTCCATCCGTCGTGAACGGAAGTCATTGCCTTCCATTGATCAGCGTACCGAAATTGGTGATATTAAAATATCGATGGAAACGATCGAGAACGTGGCGTTGAAGGCAGCGTCCCGCGTTCGTGGTGTTAAAGATTTGAAAGCACGCATTCGCACCAACGAATCAGGGCTTGATATTACGATCCGTACAGTTGTGGACGGGGAGACGGCGATACCGAGCATGACAGAAGAGGTTCAACGCCAGGTTCGCGATTATGTGCAAGAGATTACCGGAATACCGGTTTCTTACGTTTCGGTATACGTTGCTAATATTGTGCAGACGCAGACCTTTAAAGCGCGTGTTGAATAGGTGGTGAGCTGTCCAATGTGGAAAGAAATATGGGAGAGTCACGGCGGACGTCTTCTTGGCGTCGCGGCGGGCATTTTTTTTGGTATCCTTTATCTAATCGTTGGTTTTTGGGACATGCTGTTCTTTGCGTTACTTGTATTCATTGGATATGCGGTAGGCAGACAGCGGGATATGAATCTTGGCCCATTATTCCCAATACAGCGAATTGGAATGTGGATGTCTGAACGTTGGAGAAGGTTGAAGTAGTCCTATGGACGCTCCGCACGACTGCTTGACCGCCGGTTCATGCCGACGGAAGACAATCGGGGAGCTTCATAGGATTTTTTTCACAAATAAATCGTAAGTAGATGCATCAAAGTGCTTATAATCGTAACAATAGTGGCAATCGCCTTGATGAATGTAGGGTGCATGCGCTATGGAAATGCAGGGATACGAGTTCGACATGTTGGATGCTTTACATGCAGGAGGATAAATCATGAAGAGACGCATTGCCAGAGAAATGGCTATTCAAAGTTTGTATCAGCTTGAGATGACAGAGGTAACCCCTCAACAGGCTGTTGCTATGATTGTGCAGGAATCTGCACATGACAACGAAATTGGTGTAAAGCAAGAACATGCAGAAGCTATGCATACCCATGTATTGGAATGGGTGCGGGCAACGTGGGAACATCGTGTAGAAATTGACCAGCTTCTGGCGCGTTATTTGAGAGGCTGGCACGTTGAGCGTTTATCCCGAGTAGACAGACAGATTTTACGTCTTGCTACTTATGAAATGAAATACCGTGATGATGTTCCTCCTAAAGTAGCCATCAATGAAGCCATCAATTTGGCTAAGCATTTTGGTACGGACGAGTCCGGGAAATTCGTTAATGGTGTTCTAGGCCAGATGATGCGTGAAATGGATAAAGCTTCTGCTGTAGAAGCTGATAAAGAAATAAATCCAGAAGAATAGATGCAAGTTCAGCTAGGATGACAATGTCGAGTATTCGAATGGAGGCGCATAGCATGATAACAGCAACTTTATTGGATGGTAAGGCATTATCCCGAACGATTCGTGAGGAGATTACAGCGGAGACGGAACGATTGAAGGAGAAGGGGATTCAGCCGGGGCTGGCTGTTGTTCTTGTAGGTGAGGACGCTGCTTCCCAAGTGTACGTAAACAGTAAGCATAAGACATGCTTGGAGCTTGGCTTTAACTCTGAGGTTCATCGTCTTCCTGCAGATACTTCACAAGAAGAACTGCTTGCTCTCGTTCATCACTTGAATGATGAGCCATCCATTCACGGAGTTTTAGTGCAGCTTCCGCTGCCTAAGCACATTGATGAGAAGGCTGTCATCGATGCGATAGCCGTCGAGAAAGATGTGGATGGCTTCCATCCGGTTAGTGTTGGCAACATGGTCATCGGTGACGATTCATTGCTGCCTTGTACGCCTGCCGGTATCATGGAATTGCTCAAGCGTAACCAAATCGATGTTGCAGGCAAGCATGCTGTTGTCATTGGCCGAAGTAACATTGTCGGCAAGCCGATTTCGATCTTGCTCCAACGTGAGAATGCGACTGTCACAATGTGCCATTCTCGAACAGTCAATATGAAAGAGATTACGAAGCAGGCGGATATTCTTGTTGTAGCTATTGGCAAAGCGAACTTTGTGGATCGTTCTTATATTAAGCCAGGTGCTGTTATTATTGATGTTGGGATGAACCGTTTGGAGAACGGCAAGCTGGCGGGAGATGTCGATTTTGAGGACGTGAAGGAGTTATGCGGCCCGATTACACCAGTGCCAGGCGGTGTGGGACCAATGACGATTACAATGCTCATGTTCAATACGCTGAAGGCAGCCAAACGAATACATCACATTGCGCACAACGAATAGTTGTGCGCTGTCTGTCATTATGAACGAAAGGAGGCAGACAATGTGTCCGAAGAAGCACGAATATTAACCATTAAGGATGTCAACCGCTACATTCGCATGAAGATGGAAGGGGATGCGAGGCTTCAGGATGTATGGCTTCGCGGAGAAATATCGAACTTCACACATCATTCGAGCGGTCATATGTATTTTACATTGAAGGATTCTGATAGTCGTATTCGCACGATCATGTTCGCATCTCATAATCAGAAGCTAGCATTTCGTCCGAAGGAAGGGACTAAGGTCATTGCCCGCGGCAATATTACGGTATATGAACGGGATGGACAATACCAATTCTATGCGCAGCATATGCAGCCGGACGGTATTGGCAGCTTGTTCATGGCGTTCGAGCAATTAAAGGAACGGCTCAGCACAGAAGGATTATTCGCAGAAGAACGTAAGCGCAGTATTCCACGTTATCCGGCAGCGATTGGTGTAATCACTTCACCGACCGGAGCTGCCGTCCGCGATATTCTCATTACGCTGCGCCGACGCCAGCCAGGTGTAACGGTACTCTTATATCCTGTGCTGGTACAGGGAACACAGGCCGCTGGCACGATTGCGCAGGCAATTGAAGCCATGAACCGCAGTGGCGAAGTAGACGTGCTTATTGTTGGCCGAGGCGGTGGATCACTAGAAGAACTGTGGGCATTTAACGAAGAGGTGGTTGCGCGTGCAATCGCAGCATCATCGATCCCTGTCATTTCTGCGGTAGGACATGAAACGGATTTTACGATTTCAGACTTTGTTGCTGACCTTCGCGCCCCAACGCCTACGGCAGCAGCAGAATTAGCGGTAACGCATCGGGATGAACTTCGTCAACATCTTACACATGTCAATCGCAGGCTGCAATCGGCAATGAATCGCATCTTGAATCAGAATCAAGAGCGTTTGCTGCGGACCCAGCAATCCGTGGTGTTCCGCAAGCCTGAACAGCTCATAATGAAGCATGCGGATAAGGTCGAACGCTTACGCGAGCAGTTGGCGTATCGGCTACGGCTTGTGCAGGCTCAATCGGAGCAGAGATGGAAGGAGCTGCGAGGACGCCTGCGTGAACAGACGCCTGTCCATCAGGTGCGTGCAGCACGGAAGCGGCTGGATGGCAACCACCGTCAGCTTGTTCAAGCAATGACATCTATAACGAAGCAGAAACGCATGGAGACAGCTGCAATGTTCAGGCAATTGGATGCACTAAGTCCTCTTAAAATTATGTCACGAGGATATAGTTTGGTATATGATGAACAAGAAACGAAGCTGATTCGTTCGATAGAAGAAGTGCAGCTTGGTGATGTTGTGCGAGTGACACTATCGGATGGTCAATTAGATTGCCAAGTATGGTCGATGAAAGGAGAGCGTGAATAACTCTCATGGAAAATAAAGAGACTATTGAACAATTAAGCTTCGAAGCGGCAATGGATAAGTTGGAAGAGATCGTTGCCAGACTCGAAGGTGGAGATGCTCCACTTGAACAATCGATCCAATTGTTCCAAGAGGGAATGATGCTCTCCAAGCTATGTTCTGAGAAGCTTGAACAGGTTGAGCGCAAGATTGAGATGGTAACCGAGCAGAACGGCGAATGGAAGCGACAGCCGTATGCTACAGAGGAGACAGGTGATTCGATTGATTAATTATCAATCGGCCGGAGTATTCGTTGACTATGTAAAGCAGCAGGCGGAACGAATAGAATCGAAACTGCCTAAGATGCTGGAAAGTCAGCGTATTGTTCCCGAGCCGCTAACACAATCGATGCTTTATTCATTAATGGCAGGTGGCAAACGATTGCGGCCAATCTGTGTACTGATGGCATGCGATAGTTTGAATGGCAATACGCAAGCAGCAGAACCCGTTGCTTGTGCAGTCGAGATGATTCATACGTATTCATTGGTGCATGATGACTTGCCTGCAATGGATAATGATGATTTTCGACGCGGCAAGCCTACAAATCATAAAGTGTTCGGTGAAGCAATGGCGATTCTTGCAGGTGACGGGCTGTTGACGCGTGCGTTCCAATGTATTGTGCAGAGTACTCGGAAGCATGGTGTGCCAGCTGATGTCTCTCTCTCTATTGTCGAAGAGCTGGCTGAATTCGCAGGCATGAGCGGCATGGTCGGTGGGCAGGCTGCGGATATGTTGGGTGAGCAGGGGATTACCACATTGGATCAGCTGGAATATATCCATATGCACAAGACGAGTGATCTTATCGTCTTCTCGCTTCGTTCTGGCGGTCGAATTGCTGGCGCATCAGAGCTGCAGCTGCAGGCATTGACGACATATGGCTCGAAACTGGGACTTGCTTTCCAAATTCAAGATGATGTACTGGATATTATCGGTGACGAAACCATGCTTGGCAAACCAAAAGGAAGCGATGTTAAGAGCGGAAAAGTAACTTACCCTTACTTCATTGGCCTTGAGGAATCGAAGCGAGAGGTTGAACGCTTGACGGAAGAGGCCAAGTCTGCGATTATAAATGCTGGCTTCAACAAACCGGAGCTGCTGCTTGGAATGGCTGATTATTTGATGAAGCGGGATCATTAATTGTCGAGTATTTAACTGCTATTTATGATATAATAGGGCTTACGTAGAGTGGTGCAGTATTCTAGTCGGCCTACCAACGTTGAAGGCGGGCCTAAAAATTCGCTAAAGGGCACATCGATGAAGTTCCTGGTGTTGGCTTTCGACGCCCAGTCGGGGGCTGATGCTGGGAGTTAAGGTTGTGGGGCGATCCACAATGGCATGTGGGCGTTGACCCCGCTTCCGCGGAGGCCCAAGTGCGTGGTACGACGCCCTCGAGCGTCGCATTACGGCTTGGGGTATGAACCTACATTGCGAGTCGCACATTGCAATTCTTCATTTTACTATGAAGCGCGATGTACGTACCCGGCTTGTTTGTAGCGTAGCCTGCCTTGAGTGAGCCTGCGGGGATTGCGGATGTGTAGATTCGGCGAGCTTCGGCCAAAGGGCGCATGAATCGTATGCCGTATGAAATCTGGCTTGCAAAAGAGGCTAGGGGTTGGTTAAAGGCTGTTCGAGGAAAACTCCTAGACTGTTCACTGGCGTGAAACTTCTTGAGGATTATAGTGTGGACTAAGTGGTAATCCAGTCTGACGCTTGGCGACAACGTCAAGATGCTCTTAAATGGAAACGGCCTGCTCGGTGACGAGGAGGCGAGCTTCTGGGAAAACCTACTGGACCTAAGCCACAGCGTTTACTTAAGAAGTTGCCACTCTCATACTTAATGTATTGATTAGTTCGAACAGTAAAGGATGGAACATCACATACAATGAAATTTTCGTTTAAACATTCCGTTCGGTGGAGCGTACTCATTTTCATCGTCACATTTGCTTTAGCGGCTGTCTTTTCCGTTGTGTCGACTTCGATGCTGGAGGGCGTTGGCTGGGGCATCGGGATGGTGA
Organism: Paenibacillus sp. B1-35; assembly: GCF_050474385.1. NCBI lineage: Bacteria > Bacillati > Bacillota > Bacilli > Caryophanales > Paenibacillaceae > Paenibacillus > Paenibacillus sp. B1-35. The sequence continues at coordinate 1,379,449 of NZ_JBCHVJ010000001.1, read as the reverse complement.
TTGTACTCTTTCTCGTGCTTATCGGAGTGTTTTTTGATATGATGGGGCTATCGGCAGCGGCAGCGAAGGAGACACCGTTTCATGCTATGGCTTCAGAGAAGGTTGCTGGTGCAAAGCAGGCGATCGCGATCGTTCGTAATGCAGACCGATTCTCCAACTTCTGTAATGATGTGATTGGCGATATGACTGGGGTCATCAGTGGATCGGCCACTGCAATTGTCGTTACGAACTTATTATATTCGATGGATGCTGATTCTTCAGTAATAAAGGCAGTAACGAGCGTTGTCTTTACAGGACTCGTATCAGCATTGACGGTTGGCGGTAAAGCACTTGGCAAATCATATGCTATTCATTACGCCACACCGATCGTCCTGCTAATTGGAAAGTGTTTCTATGTGTTGGAGACGAAATTTAACATTACGTTATTCACCGTGAAACGCAGCAAATTGAAACAACGAAAGCGAGGGAAATCCCGTGCTGCTCGATCAGATTAATCAACCTAGTGACCTGAAGCGGTTGACCAAGGATCAACTAGAGCCGCTATCGGCTGAAATACGGCAATTCTTGATTGAAAAATTGGCGGTAACCGGAGGGCATTTGGCTTCCAACTTGGGTATTGTTGAGCTTACGATTGCTTTACATTATTTTTATGACAGCCCGAAGGACAAAATGTTATTTGACGTTGGGCATCAGGCCTACGTACACAAAATATTAACCGGACGCAAGGAACGCTTTGATACTTTGCGTCAATACAAAGGCTTATGCGGCTTTGTAAAGCGTGCAGAGAGCGAACACGATGTATGGGAAGCCGGACACAGCAGTACATCATTGTCCGCCGCAATGGGGATGGCATTGTCACGCGACTTGCAAGGGCAAGATAATCGAGTCGTCGCGGTCATTGGTGATGGCGCGCTGACGGGCGGTATGGCGCTCGAAGCGTTGAACCACATTGGTCACGAGAAGCGCAAATTAATGGTTGTGCTGAATGACAACGAGATGTCCATTGCGCCAAATGTAGGAGCTCTACATAATTACTTGTGTAAAATTCGCTCTGATCGTAACTATAAAAAAGCAAAAGAAGAAGTGGAACAGCTTCTAAAGAAAATTCCAGCGATTGGCGGCAAGCTTGCCAAGACGGCAGAACGTGTGAAGGACGGATTGAAATATTTGGTCGTTTCCGGAATGCTGTTTGAAGAGTTTGGCTTAAAATATTTTGGACCAGTGGACGGTCATGATATCGATAAGCTGCTAGATATCTTCCAGCAGGCAGAACGAATTGACGGACCGGTACTTGTTCATGTAGTTACTCGTAAAGGGAAAGGATATTCGCCAGCCGAGGCTGATTCTCATAAGTGGCATGGTGCAACTCCTTACAAGATTGAATCTGGCCAGCCTCTTAAATCAGTGGGGACGCCTAATTATACAGATATATTTAGCGAAGCGCTCATTGAGCTAGCTGAGCAAGACGAGCGGATTGTAGCAGTAACGCCCGCTATGCCGGGTGGTTCAGGCTTGCTGAAGTTTGAGAAGCTGTACCCGAATCGGATGATTGATGTTGGAATCGCAGAGCAGCATGCGGCAACAATGTGCGCGGCAATGGCTATGGAGGGAAGGAAGCCAGTATTTGCGGTTTACTCTACTTTCCTGCAGCGGGCGTACGATCAGGTTGTGCATGATATATGCCGTCAGCAAGCGAACGTCATCTTTGCCATTGACCGAGCGGGCTTCGTTGGACCTGATGGAGAGACGCATCAAGGCGTTTACGATATTCCGTTCTTGCGTCATATCCCAAATATGGTCATTATGATGCCGAAGGATGAGAACGAGCTGCGCCATATGATGAAGACGGCCGTCAATTACGATTCAGGGCCGATAGCTGTACGTTATCCGCGCAATGCTGTTGCCGGAGTACCAATGGACAAAGTAATGAGCCCTATTCCGATAGGAACATGGGAAACTGTCCGCAATGGCGATTCTGCAGCGGTGCTCGCAATTGGACCGATGGTGCAAGTTGCAGAAGATGCGGCAGAACAGCTTCGTAAGGAAGGAATTCGCTTGCGTGTCATCAATGCAAGATTTATTAAGCCGCTGGATAGCGAAATGCTGGCGCAGCTTGCGAAGGAAAGGCTTCCAATCATTGTTCTAGAAGAAAGTTCTGCGATTGGCGGATTGGGAAGTGCAGTGTTGGAATGGTATGCCGCACATGACATTTTTGATATGAGAGTGAAGCCTGTTGGGGTTCCAGATTGCTTTGTTGAACACGGAAGCATTAAGGAACAACGGAATGAGGTTGGATTAACGCCTGAACGGGTTGTAAAAGAAATTCACTCCATGTTGTTCGCAGCAGGCGGCAATAATCGGTTGACACGGGCTTAAATACGATGTTCGGGTTGATGAATGAATGGGAACAGACGGGAGTACAGAATGTCTATACCGAAGGAACGAATTGATGTCCTGCTCGTTGAGCAGGGATATTATACGAGTAGAGAAAAAGCGAAGGCAGCCATTATGGCAGGTCTTGTGCTGGCGAATTCAGAACGTATCGAGAAGGCTGGCATGAAGGTTCCGCGTGACGCAACAATCACAGTAAAGGGGGCCGTTCATCCTTATGTAAGCCGTGGCGGTCTCAAACTGGAAAAGGCGATTCAGCAATTTGGCTTGGATATGAAGGATTGTGTAATGCTGGATATTGGAGCCTCCACAGGCGGGTTTACCGATTGTGCGCTGCAGAACGGGGCACAGCAGGTATATGCACTAGATGTTGGCTACAACCAGTTGGATTGGTCATTGCGAAATGATGAGCGTGTGATTGTTATGGAAAGAACGAATTTCCGATATACAGAGCCAGAGGATTTAGTAGGTCCAGTTCCTGATACAGCTTCCATTGATGTGTCTTTCATATCTTTGAAGCTGATTCTTCCCCCGCTAAGCCGATTATTGGCGAAGCCAGGACGGGTCATTGCGCTTATTAAACCTCAGTTCGAAGCTGGACGGGAAAAGGTAGGCAAATCGGGAATTGTCCGTGAAGCAGACACTCATGAACAAGTGCTGCGAGATATTCTTGACTTTGCAGCTACTATCGGATTTAAGCTCGAAGGACTGACGTTCTCACCAATCACTGGCGGGGAAGGAAATATTGAATTTCTAGCTTATTGGAACGTTCCTGTACTTACGGATGAAGGAATGCCGCAAGTATCACGCGAGCTGATAGCAGATGTCGTGAAGGAGGCTCATGCTACGTTCCGTTCATAGTGGCACGTAACATGCTGTTAGAAGAAACTCATCCGGGACAAGCATCCGAGGATGAGTTTCTTTTGCACATAGCATGTATCCACAAAGTATGTATTCGTATTTGCGAACCAGGGGTGATTCTGATGGGTGATCAGTGGATCATGGGCTTGATCGGAATTGGTTTGGCTGTATGGATTGGATATGCAATACGACACTACATGCGTACACCTGAAGCGATGGAAAATGTGTGCTTGACTGAACGCTATCCGCAGGATGATGAAGTTATTTCTTTGCTGGAGTCGGCTGGCTATGAGATCATTGGCGGCAAATATTATGTGCCAATCCAGCTTTATATGGATGGAGAAGAGCTGGAGCAAACGAAATTATGGATTGATATGATCGTCAAACGGGAAGAACAATGGTATATTGTTCGTATCACACGCGAACGGATGCAGTTAGATTGGAGCTCTAGCGCGATCCGCAGACAATGGGGAGCCTACTTCGCGGCATATCCGGAATGTGATGGGCTGCTTGTCGTGGATATGGCAGAGCGGCGTATTCGTATGCTTCAAATCGAATTTGGGGATGCAGAGTCTTAAACCGATATGGTGAAAAAGAACCTTTTGTCTAGGTTATGAGAGTTTCCTTTGATTTGAGGCAGGACGATAGAAAGTGAAGTTAAATTATGGTCATGAAAGATTGTTATAGACAGTATGGAGGGCATTCATGAAAGGACAACGACATATTAAAATCCGAGAAATTGTAATGAACAACGATATTGAAACACAAGATGAACTGGTAGACTCGCTTCGCAATGCGGGGTTCCATGTTACACAAGCGACCGTCTCTCGAGATATGAAAGAATTACATCTCATAAAAGTGCCAATGGATAATGGGCGATATAAATATTCGCTTCCTATCGATCAGAGGTTCAACCCTGCTCAAAAACTGAAACGGTCATTACTTGACAACTTTGTTAGTGTAGACAGCGCTGAAAATCTGGTCGTCATGAAGTGCTTGCCAGGTACGGCTAATGCGATAGCAGTGCTTATGGATTCGATTGAATGGCCCGAAATTATGGGGACGGTATGCGGTGATGATACAATCCTAATTATATGCCGTACGAAAGAACTGAGCCAAAGTGTTGTTGATCAAGTGATGAGTTATATTTCATAAGTGTTCTTCCGGGAGGGGTTCTTCTTGCTAGTAGCTATATCCATCCGCAATTTGGCGGTCATTGAATCGGTACAGCTGCGGTTTCATCGTGGATTTCATGTTCTGACAGGGGAAACGGGCGCAGGGAAGTCGATTATTATTGATGCTTTAGGCCTTATCGGAGGAGCAAGAGGATCCTCCGATTTTGTGCGGTACGGATGTGATCGTGCAGAGGTGGAGGCATCATTCGATCTTGCAGATGATCATCCAGTATGGGAGGCATTATCCCGCTTAGGGATTCAAGGAAGCAGTGAAGAGCTTCTCATTATTCGAAGAGAGCTTACTGCACAAGGCAAGAGCTTGTGCAGAATCAATGGTCAAATGGTCAATCTGACCATGCTGCGTGAAATTGGCGAGCTGCTTATTAATATTCATGGGCAGCATGAGCACCAATCTTTATTGAAGGTTGAGCGGCATTTGGATTGGCTTGATGCGTATGGCGGTGAAGAGGTAGCGACACTCAAGCGTAAGTATCGTGATGATTACGGCTGCTTTATGGCTCTGCAGCATGAACTAAATCAGTTGAAGGAAACAAGCCAGCAAGCTTACCAAATGCTTGATCTGTATCGGTTCCAGATTGAGGAGTTGCGCAATGCTCAGCTGCAAATTGGTGAAGATGAATCATTATCGGAAGAAAAGCGCAAACTAGCCAATGCGGAGCAACTTATGGATCATGTGAATGAATCCTATGAACGCCTATATGGCCAAGGTGCGATGGATTCCGTCAGTGTTGCGATCTCCAAACTTGAAGATGTGCTCATGTACGATACATTGAAATTCCAGCCGATTATCGAGCAAATGCAAAACGCCTACTATCAGCTTGAAGATGCGGCTTATCAGCTGCGTGATTATCGAGAAAACATTGAATTCAATCCTGAACGTCTCGAACAAATTGAAGATCGGTTGGATCATTTGACTTCCTTGAAGCGCAAGTACGGCTCGACCGTTGAGGAAATGCTTGAATATTTGGCCAAGATTGAATCAGAAGCAGACAAGCTCGAACATAAGGATGAGCGGATAATGAAGCTGGAAGCCGAAACACAAGAGCGTCTTGGCAAACTTGCGAAGCGGGCACAAGCGCTTAGTGATTCTCGACGTAAGCTGTCACTGGAATTGACGAAGCGAATTGAGGCGGAACTGCAGCATCTTCATATGGAACGTACTCGGCTTGATGTCCGTTTGGATCGACTGCAGGATGGGCAAGGCGGGCATGAAGTCGATGGCGTGTCTGTTCGCTTCACGAAAAACGGATGGGATGATGCAGAGTTTCTGATTTCACCGAACCCTGGTGAGCCGCTGCGTCCACTCCATAAGATTGCATCTGGGGGCGAGTTGTCCCGTATTATGCTCGCCATGAAAACGATATTCGCTGAGGTTGATCGCATTCCAGTACTTGTGTTCGACGAAGTGGATACCGGTGTAAGTGGACGCGCTGCACAAGCGATTGCTGAGAAGCTTGCTGAGGTGTCCCGGAGCGGGCAAGTATTTGCTATTACGCATCTTCCTCAGGTTGCATGTATGGCTGATCATCAATATTACATTGAGAAGCAGGTTCGGGATGAGCGAACATCCACGCAGGTGCATGAATTGGAGGACGAAGGCCGTATTGCGGAGCTCGCACGCATGCTTGGCGGGGTAGAAGTAACGGAAGCAACCTTGCATCATGCTCAAGAAATGCTTGAATTGGCTGAACGTCAAAAAGGTGCGTAAATACAAGGGATTGAGGAATCATTTTCACTTATAAAACGTAGGGGCCGGGGATACCTTAAAGTTACGAAATGGGCACGTCTCTTTTCGTCAAGCTTCCGTAAACAAAGGAGTGTGACCACCTTTGAACCCCAACGTCAAACGACTGCTTGGCCTAATGCTCGTCATTCTTGTATGCTTAAGCACCACCACAACATCATTTCGCACGTACGCGGCACTGCCGAATCAGTTGAGGTTATTTGAAGGACAGCAAACGAAGCTCGATCTCGTTATGCCTGTTTCGGCTTCAGCTACGGTGGATCGGCCGGATATTTTGCGTGTGAATGGCGAGAATCGGCCTACATTTCAGTTGTCGCCAAATCGTCCAATTTCTTTGCAATCTGCACAATCTGGTCAAGCAGAGCTGAAATTAAAGCTATTCGGTGGTATACCGCTCAAAACACTGAAAGTGAATGTGGTACCGAATCTGCGTGTTATTCCCGGAGGCCAAACGATTGGCGTTAAGGTAAAGTCAGCAGGCATTCTCGTTGTCGGTCATCACCTTGTTAAGATCGAGGATGAGCGCAAAGTATCTCCAGGAGAAGAAGCAGGTGTTCGACTTGGTGATCTGATTATGAGTATGAACGGCACACGATTGAACGATGTAAGCAAGGTTGCGGATATTGTAAAGCAAGCTGGAGAGAACAAACGTCCTATTGATCTTGTTATTCGGCGCGGTGATTCCGAAGTAAAGGCGCAGCTGACGCCTGCTTATGATCAAGAGGATAAAACTTGGCGGCTTGGCTTATATATCCGTGATTCTGCTGCTGGTGTCGGTACCTTGACTTTCTATGCGCCAGATCAAGGCGTGTACGGTGCGCTGGGCCATATTATTACGGATATGGATACACAGACTCCGATTGTAGTGGGACAAGGTGAAATTGTTCAATCCCATGTAACGTCCATTTCGAAAAGTCAAAATGGAGAGCCAGGCGAAAAACGTGCTCAATTTGTTAAGGAAAGTCGTGTGTTAGGTAATATTGAACGCAATACTCCGTTTGGTATTTTTGGCAAGATGGTATCGAACCCTGAACATAGTGTATATAAAGAACCGATTCCTGTTGCATTTCGCGAAGAGGTAAAGGTCGGGCCTGCTGAAATGCTGACTGTTGTCAATGGCCAGCAGGTGGAGCGATACAAAATTGAAATCGTCCATGTGACGAAGCAATCTGCTCCTGCGACGAAAGGAATGGTTATTCGTATAACAGATCCACGCCTGCTGCAAAAAACCGGAGGCATTGTGCAAGGGATGAGCGGCAGCCCAATTATTCAAGATGGGAAATTGATTGGTGCAGTTACGCATGTATTTGTGAACGATCCAAGCTCCGGCTATGGATGCTTCATCGAATGGATGCTGCAGGACGCGGGAGTTGTTCTGGCCACACCACAATCTATGAATGAACAAGGGAAGGTTCACGTTAATCGTGATCCTTCTTTTTCTTTATTTTAACCGTAATCATCGCAATCATCAGGATATGTCGAAACGATACGAATGATTTCGAAAACTGTTGGATTCTTGGACAAATTATTAATTATAATAGAAAAAATTTAAAAAATAAAGAAAAAAGTTTTCGACAGAAGGAATTTCATCTTTGATGTCGAATAATATGATCTGGAAGCGATAAATACCAAAACGGTTACTATCGTTGTGTGAAACTTTGACAAGGGAGGATCCCAAGTTGCAAAAGATCGAAATATTGTTAGCGGACGACAACAGAGAATTTACAAATTTGTTGGCTGATTTCTTATCCGAACAAGACGACATGGTCGTCACTGGTGTCGCCTATAATGGTGAAGAGGTGCTCCAATTCCTTGAGCAGACGAGAGCGGTGCCTGACGTGCTCATTCTCGATATTATTATGCCTCATTTGGATGGTTTGGGTGTTCTTGAGCGCTTGCGCAATATGGAGCTGTCCCCGCAACCGAAGATCATTATGCTCACAGCCTTCGGGCAAGAAAGCATTACGCAACGTGCGGTTCAACTTGGTGCATCCTATTACATACTGAAGCCTTTCGATATGGACATTTTGGCGAATCGGATCAGACAGCTGGCTGGTGTTTCATCCAATACGGCAGTCACTGGCGGCTCCGCTGGTAATTTAATGACGTCATCCGCTTCGAAGTCGAATGTCGTACCGTTAGGTAAATCCAAAAATTTAGATGCGAACATCACGTCGATCATACATGAAATCGGGGTTCCTGCGCATATTAAGGGATATCAGTATTTGCGCGAAGCTATTACGATGGTGTACAACAACATCGAAATTTTGGGCTCAATCACGAAAACGTTGTATCCAGCAATTGCGGAGAAATATAAAACGACACCGAGCCGTGTTGAACGAGCAATTCGTCATGCTATTGAAGTGGCTTGGACACGCGGCAATATTGACAGCATCAGCCGCCTGTTCGGCTACACAATCAACATCAGCAAGTCGAAGCCTACGAACAGTGAATTCATCGCGATGGTTGCTGACAAGCTGAGAATTGAGCATAAGGTAAGTTAACGGATAGGTTAAATCGCTGATTATCTCGCCGTACCTCGCCAGACCGCGAACAAGTATATCCAGTAAGCTGCTTGATTATCGCTTGAACAGCCGTCCGGTCATACGTGTAGGGAAGGATAGGGGCGCGGGGGAAATATAAGGGTTAGAGCAATCATTCATGTCAACAAGTACCGTGTCCGCAATCACCGAGCGTTACATTAATATGGCTGGAAAATAACTTATCTAGACTTACAAATAAGATTTAATATAGCGCATCGGAATAGAAATGCGCTATTCCCCCGCGTGCAGATTGAAACATGATATATTCCTAGCGATGAAAACGATGCGAGTAAGAGTATTGATGGACTATATATCTTATCTTTGCCGAGCGTATTAGCGTGAAGGCTTGTCATGTTCGAAATGCCGAGAATGTTAAGATGGTCGCCGAGGATAACATAGAACTTCGCTAGTTAGAAGCTCTCGCTGCTCTCGAAAATAAACGAATAGCAATCGATCAAGCTCACGAATATATGCCGTGGGCTTTTTCTTTTTCTTGTGAAAGGGGAGACGAGAATGTGAAAGAGGTCGGAAAAAACAGAAAGAGGAATGCTACGAATGTTGTGTTTAATGAACGGTTGAAACCGACTGATAAAGAGTCCTCAGCCGGTTTCGTTTTACGAAAGAGTATTGTTACTTTGCGACGTGAGCTTCGCCTGTTTCTGGATCAATTAAAACAGGCTTGTTTACGTGAATGCTCGATGGCCGTCCGTCTTTGTAGTCGTAGCGTTTAGCAATTGTACCGTCTGAGTATGTAGTCGTTATTATTATTGCGTCTTCTGTATACTCAGGTGTTGAGATCACGTAGTCAGGCGTTGGATGTCTAAACGCTGTGTTTCCTGAAATTTTGTCAACGGGTTTCAAATCGATCACCTCCTTTTATGATGAATATTCACGACAGGGGAAATAAGTCCTTTAAAGGGGGAGTTTATGAAAAATACGCTAACTTATCGAATGCACTATCGATATATCCGATTCACTGGCGGAGCTTGCCGCGGTAATCTCGTCTGTAATCGAATACAGCAAATGGAAATTCTCCGTGCGTTAACGAGCAAATCGCAAGGACTCTCGCGGAGATTGAGACAAGAGAATCCGCGCTGGAGAGATCTCATCCTTCATAGATTAGAATTTACAAAAAACACAAACGTAAAAGAGAAAAAGCGTCTGCCGTACAGGGAGACGCTTTTTTAACAGATTGTAAGGTAAGGATGGAAGATGGAGTGGTGATATATTACAATTAACTTATTGAAATATGTTCCAATTCAAAGGAGAATATTTTGTCATGAGAACAATATTGGTTGCAGATGATGATGAAAATATAGTTGAACTAATAGGATTATATCTCCGAGCAGAAGGATTTCATGTCATTGAAGCACGGGATGGGATAGAGGCGCTTCGGCATATGGACACGGAACGTGTGGATCTTGTTATTTTGGACATCATGATGCCATCTATGGATGGTTGGGAGTTGTGCGCTGAACTGCGCCGTCAATATCCGGATCTCCCAATTCTTATGGTAACGGCAAAGGGGGAACCGGGGCAGAAGGTAAGAGGGTTCCAATTAGGAACCGATGACTATATGACAAAGCCTTTTGATCCAATGGAACTGGTTATGCGTGTCAAGGCACTGCTGCGTCGTTACCGGATCGCATTCTCGCAGGTCATACAGCTTGGACCTCTGCGGTTGGATCGAAGCAGCTACAAAGTGATGAGTGAGAATGATGAATTAGCCATTACATTGCCGTTGAAGGAATTTGAGCTTCTCTTTAAGCTAGCAAGCTGCCCTGGACAAATTTTAACGAGGGAACAGCTTATACACGATATATGGGGCATCGATTACACCGGAGACGATCGAACCGTAGACGTACATATTAAGAGGCTGCGCGAGCGCTTTGCCGACTACTCGGAGATCTTCAATATTGTGACTGCCCGCAGTCTCGGATATCGAATCGAGGTTTCCCATGATTAAAACCTTGTATGTCCAAGTTGTGCTTACCTTCATGGTGGCGCTTATCATTGGAATAATAGCCGCATTTTCTGTGTCTGGACTGTTGTTTCAGAAGGAGATGGAGGAGGTATCTTATCGTGAGCTGACGAAGCTTGGCGAGGATTTGGCGAGATTGCGATCAACCATGTCTGCCGAGCAATTCGAGAATTATGTGATGTCGCTTCAATCGCTCGATACATATCAGGTTCATATTATGAACAGCCAAGGAAAGACTGTTTTTCATCGTATCCCCAAGCATCGAAAGGTTTATTCGATCAAGGAGGAACAGCTCGCAAAGGTGCTCGCTGGAGAAAGAGTTCGTGATATTTCAAACACTGTTGAGCAAGAGCCGGTTATCGGAATTCCGATTCAGGTCGATAACGAGCGAGAGGCATTATTTATGCAAATGTCAATTGGCGGTATGGATATCATCGGTCGGTTTATACTTATGGTTCTGGTTGTGGTGCTGGTGGTGGGAAGCATCTGTTTTGTTATTGCAGCGCAATATGTCGTTCTTCCGGTTAAGCGGATGACAGCCGCAACAAGGAGAATGGCCAAGGGAGATTTTACGACAGAACTTCGCATCAAGCGTAAGGATGAAATTGGCGAGCTGGCGGATAGCTTTAATAATATGGCGAAAGAGTTGAATCAGCTCGAACAGATGCGGCAGGATTTCGTATCGAATGTATCGCATGAGATTCAATCTCCGTTAACCTCCATTCTAGGCTTCGCTAAAGCGCTGAAAAATAACGTGGTTCCTGAACCAAAGCGAGAGCGGTATTTGCAAATTATTATGACGGAAAGTGAAAGGTTGTCTCGGGTCAGTGAAAATCTGCTGCAGCTTGCCTCACTTGAGTCGGATCACCACCCAGTAAATATGAGGGCTTACTCGCTGGATGAACAGCTGCGTAGGATTGTAGTAGCATGTGAGCCACAATGGAAGGCAAAGTCGCTGCAGATGGAATTGCATCTGGAGCCAGTCACAATTGTTGCGGATGAAGATCTGCTAAGTCTCGTGTGGATGAATGTCATAGGCAATAGCATGAAGTTTACTCCTGAACATGGATCGATTACCGTTACCTTGTCCGTATCGGCAGATGGTGCAATTGAAGTAAGTATCCAGGATACAGGAATCGGTATCCCTGAGCAGGATATGAGCAGAGTATTCGAACGTTTCTATAAGTCGGATCGTTCTCGTCGAAGAGACGGCAACGGCAGTGGCTTGGGACTGGCCATCGTATATAAGATTGTTTCCCTTCATCATGGTACAGTCGAGCTGGTGAGCAGTATTGGTCAAGGAACGAAGGTAAAGATAGCATTACAAATTGGACCAGAGATGGTCTCTGGAAAAAGCAGACATGAACTCTCTTATATATAGAATTGAATCGAGCCATAGACACGGAGAACCGTAGATATGGCTTTTTTGCATGAAATCCGGTTAAAAATTTTTTGTGCAATATTCTCCCAGTTCATACTCCGTTCATATTTCCTTGTTAGGGTATATTCTAAGCCAGCGCATGGGAAGATGGTGTCGTAAAGGAGGAGGCAAAGAGAGCCATTATGAATTCATTGATTCGTTTTTCTATGAAAAATGTGGCTGCGGTTTTTATTATGGTAGCCATGCTGTTCGGGGGAGGATTTTATGCAGCGACAGGACTGAAAATAGACAACATGCCCGACATTTCGTTCCCGGTAGTCATGGTGACTGCCCAATATGCGGCCCCCCCGCAAGACGTAGTGGAGCAGGTGACGAAGCCGATTGAAAAAAAGATTTCCGGCTTGGAACGAGTAAAATCAATATCATCGACCTCCAGCGATCAGACCGCCTCCATTTTTGTAATGTTTGAGGAAGGCGTGAATCCGGAACGGAAAAAGGACGATATCGAAAGCTTAATTCAAGACATTGCATTTCCCTCTGGTGTAGAGCGCCCACGTGTGTCCACACTTGGAATGGCCTCAATTCCCTCATACTATTTAGCGGTGTATGGAGAGGGAGGAATCTCGCAATCTCAATTGGAGCAGCATTTTACGAAGACGATTAAGCCTGGATTTCAAGCATTAAGAGGATTGGATCATATGGATATTATCGGTGCCAGAAGTACACAGTTGAATATTAAACTCGTTCCAGAGCGGCTGCGGGCATATGGATTATCGCCTGTACAGGTGTCGGAAGCAGTGCGCAATATTTTGGCATCAGGGCCTGCTGGGACGGTGGAACTGGATGGTAATACATTATTGGCTCGCATGAATAATGGGTTATCCAGCATCAAGCAGTTGGAGGATATTTCATTTCAGACACCGCAAGGAGAAAACTTACGGCTGGGAGAACTGGGCCGGATTGCCGAAATTGCAGAATCCAAGTTCATGGCCAGGCTGGATGATCAACCAGCTATCGGTATCTTGCTATATAAGGCAAGCGGCGCTAATGCAGTCGAGTTTTCCTCTGGGGCAGATCATTTAATGGAACAATGGAAATCAGAGCTCGAAGGTGTAACCTTTAAGAAAATATATAACTATGCAGACGAAGTGAAGCAATCAATAGGTGGTCTTGTGCGCGAGGGATTAGTTGGGGCTTTGCTTGCATCACTTATGATTTTGATCTTCCTGAGAAATATGCGCATGACCCTAATTGTACTTGTCTCCATCCCGCTCTCCGTACTTATTGCACTTCTGCTTATGAAATGGATGGACATCTCCCTAAATATCATGACGCTTGGTGGCTTGTTTATTGCGATTGGGCGTGTTGTTGACGACAGCATTGTCGTTATCGAGAATATTTATTCCAAGCTGCAACGGGCCGAGGAGCGCAATGAATCGGTTATTGCGATTGCGACTAAGGAAGTGGCCAATGCCATTACGTCTTCCACTCTTACAACGGTAGGTGTTTTTGCACCGATTGGCATGCTAAGCGGGCCGGTAGGACAATTATTCCGCCCATTTGCCATTACTTTGGCATGTGCTTTAATGGCATCACTCCTCGTCGCTTTGACGGTCATTCCGATGCTGGCAAAGCTGCTTGTATTGAAGCAGGCTAATGTCAAGGGTCACGAGCATGCTAGGCCGTCTCGAATCACGCTTGGCTACCGAAGAATTTTAGAATGGTCGCTCAATCACCGCATTAAGACATTATTTATTTCGATTTTGCTATTCATCGTCACAATGGTAGCGCTGGTTCCACAGCTTTCCTTTACCTTCATGCCAGAAGGGAAACCACCGAGACAGTTCTTCTTTACAATTAAGCTTCCCTATGAGAATTCCCTAAAGGCAACGGACAGTGTGATGAAACAATTAGAGGCGGAGCTGCGTGCCGCTAAGGACGCTCAGAATCGCCCATTGTTCACGTTCATTGAAACGTTGGTCGGTTATGGTGGAGATCCAAATCCGATGCCGTATATGGCTCAAATATACACAGAAGTGAATGAAGAGGCTGATGTGGATTTAGTGAAGCGCGAATATAAAGCGAAGCTGGAAAAGTTCATGCCAGCAGGCTCAGAGCTGGATACCCGTACTTTGACTGGAGACGCGGGCGCTGCTCCTGATTTCACTTATGTATTGTCTAGTGAAGATGCTGTACAGCTAAGACAGGCCGCAGCAATTATCAAGCAGGAAATGAAGCAATTTCCGGAGCTGTCCGAAATCAAGGATACGTTAAGTGAAGCGTCATCAGAAGTTGTAATTAACGTCGATCCGCGTAAGGCCAGACAATTCGGCTTGACCCCAGCTGTCGTACAGAATACGCTCCAAACGTGGCTGTTCCAGGATAAGATTGGTGAATATCGATATCAGGAAGGGCTGCTGTCTACAGTAGTAGAAACGGAAAAGGGGCTGCACAATGATTTGAGCGCAGTAGGTCTTATTCAGTTGAGAACACCGACACAAGATACCGTAACAGTGGCGGACATTGCGGATATTAAACGAATACAGTCGCCTGCCTCTATCAAACGCGATGAGCAAAAGCAGGTTATCAATGTTACGGCCAAAATCATCGGTCAGAACAAAGGCGGAATCAGTGCGCAGGTGGCTGCTGAATTGGATCTTATTCAGCTCCCGGAAGGCGTCGGACGCTCTGTAACAGGTGTTAGCGCGGATATAGGAGACAGCTTTAGCCAATTGTTCGTGGCCATGGTCGCAGCGGTTTTTGTTGTCTACTTGATCATGGTGCTTACGTTCGGTAACGCGACCGCGCCATTTGCGATTATGTTTTCCTTGCCATTTGCGGCCATTGGGGGCGTACTTGGACTGTTCGTTACTAATGAGTCGATCAATATTACTTCTCTCATCGGCTTCATGATGCTGATCGGTATCGTGGTGACAAACGCGATCGTATTTATTGATAAGGCACAGCAGCTAAGAGAACAAGGATTAGATATCCGTCAATCTCTCATTGAGGCTGGACTGTCACGCCTGCGGCCAATTATTATGACGGCAGGAGCCACGATTATGGCACTGCTTCCACTGGCATTTGGTTTCGGACACGGAACCCTTATATCACGTGGTCTAGCCGTTGTCGTAATCGGTGGTTTAACGGTGTCTACATTGCTTACTCTTATCGTGGTTCCGATCATTTACGATATGATTGCCCGGCGCCATAAAAACAAAATGCAGCCGCTTGATCAGATTGGAACTGGCTCGGCGCTGCCAAATGAAGGGAAGGGGACTTCATCATGAATCAAGCACATGTAAGGAGCATGAAAGTACTGCTTATGTTGATGCTTGCGGGTACGGTTATGGGAGTGGCCGGTTGCTCTGCTTCGGAGCCGGGGGATGGACTCGAAGCGATAAATGAACAACAGACGAAATCGACAGTAGGAGAGGTTAAGACGGCCGTAGTGACAAAGCGCACAATGGGGGCTGTACCTGAGATTGTCGCCGATATTGTTCCGTCTGTTACGATAGACATCGTAGCAAAGGGAAGTGGAGAAGTCGTTGCGGTGCAGAAGAAGCGCGGGGATCAGGTGAAGCATGGAGAAGTGATCGCTCGAACAGATGTGGCGCGTGTGATTTCTCAGAAAAATCGTGCTGAGCAAGCGTTGCAAAACGCCAACAAGCTGCTGGAAACTTCTCGTGCCACTAAACGTGTCGACTTGAATGAAACACGCTTATCGATGACAAAACTGGAGGAACAGATTGAAGAACAGACAAAGGCACTCAATAAGCTGAAAAACGGATATGATGAGGGCACCGTGGAAAAGGCGGCTGTCGAACAGTCAGAACTCCAGCTTAAAAATACCAAGTTTGATCTGCAAGTATTGAAAATGAAGCTGGATACAGCAGGAAGACTTACAGGGGATATAAGCGCAGAGGAGCAAATCTCGGCAGCGGAGTACCAATTGAAAGAGGCGCAATTTGCGATTGCAGATGCTGAGGTTAAGGCACCGACTGATGGCATTTTGACGGAATGGACGGCTGTTGCAGGGATGAATGTGGCGCCAGGCACGAAGCTGGGCCGGGTAGCGAACGTGCATACTGTACGAGTCCAAGGAAAATTGTCGGAAGATATGCTGCCACTGCTTAAAGGGAAAAAGAAGTTGACATTTTACATGTCGGGTAAGCCGGAGAAAAGTTATTCCGGAACCATTTCATATTTATCTTCTGTCATGGATATGGATACACGGACGTATGCGATAGAGCTAATGGCAGATAATGCGAAACTCGAATTGAAAGCGGGCATGAAGGTTCAGATCGTGCTGGCAGGAGAAAATGAGCGCAAAGTGCCAGTGGTTCCGTCAACTTCTGTCGTACGAGAGCAAGGCTCAGCCTTTGTATTCATTTACCAAAATGGTACGGCAATCAAGCGTCCTGTTACGCTTGGCACGCTGGAGGATGCAATATATCCGGTAGTTGAAGGATTGCAGGAGGGAGAATCCATTATTATCTCAGGCCAGCACCAGTTGAAGGACAAACAACAGGTGCGGCTTGTGAAGTAGAGGGGTTGACGTGACATGAAGCAGAAAACAATTCAGGCTATTGCTTTTGCCGCACTGTGCGGAATGATTATCGGTACGCTACCAACTAGTGCACTCGCCGTTGTGAAGGAAGGAGGCAAGCCTTCTAATACAGTGAATCCGGCTAAATCGCCTTCAAACGCCATTACTACGAAGCCTATTCAGAAGCAGGTGCCGAAGGCTCAGGATTACTGGAAAAATAGATTTCGAGTAAAGATCGAACTAACTGATGTGATTAACAGTGTAACGGACAAAGGGAAGCAGGTTGCCACCACGATGAAGGTCAAAAATGAGTCAGGAAAAAGGCTTCGGATGCCCGATTACGAACTATATGTGCAGATGGACAACAAGAAGGAATATGCAATGATAGCTAGCGAGAGCAATGTACGGGTGCTGTCTCAGGGCGAGGTGGCAGAGTTGCGCTGGATGAGCAATGTAGTTGCAGATGCAGATGATACAGCCACTCCTGTCCGCTTTATATGGAAGGAAGTGAATCGTGAGGTATATCCAAAAAAAGAAACCATCGTCACGGTAATGGATATAAAGCAGCCTGCATGGGAGAATGATTATTCTCCAATTACTGACCCCTCCATGATTAAGGAGTGGGGGCAGCCTTTCCAGCTGCAATCATTGTCGAAATCATCAATGCTTACGTACACGCCGATCAGTATAATGAAAAGCTCAGGCAAACCAGCGCAAACAGCAGAACGATTCAAAGAAAAACTGGAGACGGTTCACGTCGTTACATTCCGTGTCGTAAATAGGAATAATATACGCGAAAATGTGCCTGATATTAAGCTGACAGCATGGTCGAATAACGATCTATATCAGAGCAAAAAGCTGGGAAAGGCTCCTGAATCGCTTATGCCGGGTGAAAGCGCAACGCTCCGATACGCGGTAGAGACAGGGCCGAATACAGTGCTCACAGGCTTGAAGCTTTTAACGTCCGAGTCATTCCTTCCACCTGGCTCAACTGATCCGACCAAAGCAGCAACCTATCAAGTAGGCCGCCTTTTTATTACCATTCCGAATCAAGGAACGAGTAAAGTCGTACCGACCGATTATAGACTGAGGGATCAGCTTAGTTTCAGTGACGCTTCGGAATTATTCCCGGTAGGTTTGAATGTATCGATGGAAGAGGAAACGCTCCTTGAGAACAAAGAGGCTGGCTTCAAAGCTCTGCTTCTTCGTTTCAAATTCGAAAATAAAAGCAGTTCCTCGGTCACAATACCTTCTTATCAATTTGAGGTAGAGGATAAGAATGGCTCTAGATTTGGCGGTGAACGCCTAGGTACCAAGGTGGACAAAAAATCGCTGCTTCCGAATGCTGCTGTTGTCGAGTCACATATGTTCGTATTGCCTGATGTCGGGAAGGAGCCAGAATTTTTGCTGCATGTCATAGACAATCGTGAAGAGAAGGACTATCCTTTCATAGTAGATACGTTCCGATTCAAGACGAGCTACGATACTACAGGCGACTTGCTGTTTGATATGTATCCATTCCAGTTGAAGATTAACGATTGGGAAGGAAAATGGCTGCGAGGCGGTTCTGACACGGCTGGGTCGACAGCATATGCCTTAAGACTGAAGCTGAATATTGATCGGGCGAAGCAGGTCATGACTGATCCAAGCTTGTCAAAAATCAAGCTGGAGTTAACTGATCATAGCGGACGTATGCTCGGTTCTAAACTGTTCTCACTGGTTGAAGAACCGTTGTTGAGGGAAGGGGAACAGAACATCATTTTTGAGAACATTGATATGATAGGCGTGAAGTATCCGGTTATGGTCAGCTTCTATGAAATGCTTGATACGCCTTATGGGCCAGTGAAGAGATTCTTGGGTAAAGTCATACGAAGTTGATCGTTTGAAGCATAATAATAAAGCAGGGTTAGAGAAGCAAGACTGCTCTAACCCTGCTTTGAATTTCTATAATAAAAGTTGACGGAGCAATAGAGGTTTAGAGGTTCTCATTTGAGCGCCAACACTTGTCCACGTGAAGAAATACCTAAATAGACCTGTTATTCGCCGAATCTTTTTAAGCTTTCGAGGAAATCTCCGACCGACAGATCGCTTATTTGATCGAGCAGATTGTCCATCTGTGTTTTTTTGCGAAGAGAGCCGACGAGCAATATTTCAACTGCCTGATCACGGTCTACGAGAACAGATTGTACCTTCAAGGAATTCGTTAGTAATGCAGCGATAACTGCAATTTGGTCAATGCTTAAGTTAGGGCAGTTGGCCTTTTTTTTACTGTTTTTTTTAGAGTTACCGTTTCCGTTTCCATTTGATTTCTTTTGATTGTTACTCGAAAAGGACACAGCCACTCACCCTCTTGTCAGATTACGGTATTATTGTTTCTGCCGGTTCTTCTCCAGTTCCTTTCACGATTCCAAACGCAAAGGATACGAACACTACAATGAGGACAATTAGTAATATAATTCGATGATTATCATCTTCCGCCGCCATAACATATTCTCCTTGATCCACGACATGTTATCATGATTATTGTAATCAGGTCGGAGGGGAAAGGTTCCAGCAGTTCGGCCTAATCTGCATTGGAACCGTTTCGTATGCAGGCTTACAAAAATGTAATGTGGAAATTGGCTCTCAACTCGTTGACTTTTGGTGGTATTATCGTTAAAGTTACGAATGCGACTACAGATATAAAGAGGGTTTCAAATGAACGCATATCTATTTCCCATTAAGTTTGCTTTTATTACATTCCCGATAGCGGCACTATTTCTGACACTGCCGTTTCTTATTGTGCAATATCGAAAATATGGATATGTGAATAAGGTTCGCGCCATGGTGCTTTACTCCATGCTTCTTTATTTCATATCTGCTTATTATTTGGTCATATTGCCACTGCCACAAAATGTGCATAATTGCTTGGATCGAGCCGGTGCTGTATTTGAACAGCTGCGCCCATTCCAATTCGTCCGAGACATTGTGAAGGAATCCCGTGTTGAATGGTCGCATCCAACGACCTATGTACTGCTTCTTAAAGAAAGAGCATTTATCCAAGCAGCTTTCAATGTGGTACTAACACTTCCGCTTGGCGTATATATGCGCTACTATTACCGGCGCTCGTTTTTGCAAACGACCGCAATTGCATGTTTCGTCTCCTTGTTCTTCGAGGTTACACAGCGAACAGGCTTGTACGGTATCTACGATTGTCCGTATCGGTTATTCGATGTGGACGACTTGATTTTGAACACCTTAGGCGGAATTGTCGGATTCTTGCTTGCGCCAGTATTTACATACTTCCTGCCGCGCTCGCATCAGCTTGATGATCATATCGATCTGACCAAAAAGCCTGTTGGATTCATTCGCAGAGGCATTGCTGCATGGCTAGATTTGACGCTGCTATCCATCATTATGGGATGTATGTACATTGTATACCGGTCACTTGTCTACGGAGACAAACAAAGTATTAACTTCCAGTTGAGTGAGTTCAATATGCTTTATCTTGCGGCAGGTATTCTTGTGTATTTCGTCATCATTCCATTGTTTACCGATGGAAAAACATTTGGCAAATGGGTGACACGCATCCATCTTGTTCAAGATGATATAGACAATTCGACCCGAACCCTTACATTTATGGGGTTGATGAAGCGTTACGGATTACTTTATTTCGGTGTAGGCGGCATCAATTACGTATTTGGTTATGTTATGCGATTTAATGAAGCAATGGATCCGATGGATCCAATTGTAACGGTGCTTGTCTTTATCGCGTGGGTGGGCTTTAATGGATTACTATTCCTGCATTTGCTTCTTCATATGTTCAAGAAGGATAAACGTTTGTTCTATGAGAAAATAAGCCGGACTCGGAATGTGATTACAATTCCTGAACGGATGCAAAAAGATCGAGTTGGAGGATCTGCATCATCTAATGCTCCTTCGTCGGTCGAATCGACGTTAGCAGAAGATGGAGTTGTACTTGAGCAAGGACATGAGAGAAAGCACAAGTTAGAGTCCATGGATACAGAT
Source organism: Paenibacillus sp. B1-35 (assembly GCF_050474385.1). Taxonomy (NCBI): domain Bacteria; kingdom Bacillati; phylum Bacillota; class Bacilli; order Caryophanales; family Paenibacillaceae; genus Paenibacillus; species Paenibacillus sp. B1-35. The sequence continues at coordinate 1,358,795 of NZ_JBCHVJ010000001.1, read as the reverse complement.
TTGCTTACAGCGACGGACGCATCAGAGCGATTTGGATCCTCGGAAAAGGAAGAGAACACACCCCAACGGCAAGAGCCTCCATCACAGCCAGCACCTGCACTTGATGCACGTGAACTGGTTGACCAGGAACTTGCTCGTTTGAAGGAAAAGCTGGCTAAGAAAGAAGAATAAATACCAATAACAAGGGCCTCTATCGTCACAAAACAGTGATAATAGAGGCCCTTTTTCATGCAAATGTAGTTAATTTTATTCTGAATTCATCGTGTAAACGAATACAATGTGTTACCGACCGAATTAGGAACCACTAGAGTGATTCGTGCGCTCTTCTTGTAGTCCGGATATACTCGAAGTCTGCTCTCCACCTTTTGCAGAAGTTTTCACACCTGGTCGGAGGGATGGAGGTTTAGGACGTTTCTCACGGAAGCGTGTGGCCACATAATTGCGCTTACGGTCACGATAAAATATCCAGCCTCCAATGAAGCCTACGCCTAGAATAAATAGCAGCAGACCAATGGTGAAGGGCACCCATTGGAATACGGGGGCAGTCAGCTTGTCATTTCCGTGATCGACCACATAGTCGAATATCGCATTTTTCATAAGCAGAAAGCCGCTTGTCGCGATAACTCCCGGAATGGCCAGGAGCAGAACCGCAATAAATCGAGTGATAACATGGGTTTGCTTCATTATGTTCTTCACCTGCTCACATCTATGTAAGTTAGCTTAATATTACCTTGATTGCGCTTACTTGTCTAATGTTTCCTCTCTTAGAACTGAACAGAATGACAGTTGTCATGTTTGCGGCGCAAAGAAAAGGGAGTACAATAGAACCATCGGAAATTGAACGAAAAGGAGAGTTGCTTGCATGACGAAACAAGTAGATGTTGCGATCTTGGGAGGAGGAACTGGGGGTTATATTGCTGCAATAGCGGCGGCCCAGGCAGGAAAATCAGTCGCTGTCATTGAACGTGAGAAGCTGGGAGGAACTTGCTTGCACCGTGGATGCATACCTAGCAAGGCGCTGCTTCGAAGTGCGGAGATTTACCGTCAAGCAGGAGAAGCAGCTTCATTCGGCGTCGAAATTGAAGGGATGAGGTTGAACTTCGATCGGGTACAGGCTCGAAAACAGAAGGTTGTTGACCAGCTTCATAATGGTGTGCAATTTTTAATGAAGAAGTACAATATCGAAGTGATTCGTGGGGTAGGACGCATTATGGGGCCTTCTATCTTTTCACCGAAGAGCGGCTCGGTTGCTGTGGAATGTGAAGTCGGAGAAGCGATTACGATCGTTCCGAACTATGTCATCATTGCTACAGGCTCACGTCCGCGCAAGCTGCAGGGGCTTCCCGTGGATCATCCATCTATAGTGACGACAGACGAAGCGTTGGAGTGGGATGAACTGCCGAAGCGGGTGGCTATACTAGGTGGAGGAGTTATCGGGGTAGAATGGGCTTCTATGCTGATAGACTTTGGCGTAGAGGTTACAGTTATCGAGTCTGCTTCTCATCTTATACCTCAAGAGGATAAGGATGTGTCAACCGAACTTCAGCGGCAGCTGGCAAAGCGTGGAGTGCGTATACATACAGATGCAATTGTAGAATCTGAGAAGGTTCAGATAGATTCAGATACAGGAGAAGTAAGGCTCCAAATCACTGCGAAGGGGCAAGCAGTAGACATAACTGCAGACAAGCTGCTTGTATGTATTGGGAGACAGGCCAATATCGAGAACATCGGATTGGAAAATGCGGGTATCGAATACAGTAACGGCCGAATTACAGTTAATGAATATATGCAGACAAATGAATCCCACATATACGCAATTGGCGATGTCATCGGGGGACTCCAGCTTGCACACGCAGCATCTGCTGAAGGGATATTGGCAGTTCGTCATCTATGCGGCGAGGCTCAATACACCATTGACTCCCACCGTATTCCTCGCTGTATCTACACTTCTCCAGAGACAGCATCAATTGGATGGACAGAAAAGGAAGCAGTCGAAGCTGGATATTCGATTAAGACGAGTAAAGTTCCTTTCAAGGCAATAGGGAAGGCAATCGTACAAGGTGATACGTCAGGATTCGTGAAAATAATTGCAAATTCGAGCACAAATGATCTGCTCGGTGTACATATCGTTGGGCCTCATGCTACAGAATTGATCGGCGAAGCCGCGGTTGCCCAGTGGCTGGATGCTACACCGTGGGAAGTAGGAGAGGTTATTCACCCGCATCCTTCTCTCAGTGAGATTATGGGCGAAGCTATGCTTGCTGTTGATGGTCGCGCATTAAATCTATAAAGGATGCGAGGAGTCTGACGTTTTCTTTTGGGAATGTTCAGAGTATAATAGTTTTTAGGCTCTAGTCTTAGTACCTGGTATTAGATAACTGACCACTGTTCATTATCCTGACTGCAATGGTACTCTTACCTGCTCTACGCGGCAGGATAAGGACGAATGATGCAACAATAAAGGAGGATGACTCCATGACACCAGATATGACAACTCGTCAACTGACGAGACATGAAGAACTTGGTCTGTCCCATAAGCAGGCATTGGAAATGTACCGAATGATGCTTCAAGCGCGGATGTATGATGAACGTGCGCTTTTGCTGCAGCGTGCCGGCAAAATTAATTTCCATGTATCAGGGATTGGCCAAGAAGCAGCGCAAATTGGCGCAGCATTTGCACTTGATCATCAGAAAGACTATTTCTTGCCATATTACCGGGATTATGGATTTGTGATGTCGGTTGGGATGACTGTACGTGAGCTTATGCTAGCATTATTCGGCAAGGCAGGCGACCCGAACAGCGGAGGACGCCAAATGCCAGGTCACTTTGGCTGCAAGCGGCTGCGGATCGTAACAGGATCAAGTCCAGTCACGACACAGGTTCCACATGCGGCAGGTATCGCACTAGCCACGAAAATGCGCAATGAGGATGCGGTATCCTTCGTAACGCTTGGAGAAGGATCAAGCAACCAAGGCGACTTCCATGAAGGCTGCAACTTCGCCGGTGTGCACAAGCTGCCGACGATCATTATGGTAGAGAACAATCAATACGCCATCTCGGTGCCGATTGCGAAGCAAATAGCAGGTCGGGTTTGCGATCGGGCTTTAGGCTACGGCTTCCCTGGAGTTCAGGTTGACGGTTGTGATGTGCTTGAGGTATACCGGATTGTGAAGGAAGCACGTGAGCGTGCTGTTCGAGGCGAGGGGCCTACACTCATTGAAGCAGTCATGTACCGCTTGTCTCCACATTCCACTTCAGACAATGACATGGCATACCGTACAAAGGAAGAAGTGGAGGAGCATCGCAAGAAGGACGGGCTTCCTCGCTTCAAGGCATACTTGATGGAGTGCGGTATATGGTCGGAAGAGGAGGATGCAGCCTTGCGTGCTGAATTGAAGGCTGTGCTTGACGACGCAACTTCTTATGGCGAACAGGCGCCATTCCCGCAAGCAGAAGAAGCGCTGAAGCATGTTTACGGGGAGGAGGGTCAAGGAACATGGCAGTAATGGAATACATTGATGCAATTCGTTTGGCAATGAAGGAAGAAATGGAGCGAGATAAGAGCGTATTCGTGCTTGGTGAGGATGTCGGTGTGAAGGGCGGCGTTTTTACTACGACGAAAGGTCTATATGAGCAGTTTGGTGAAGCTCGTGCCCTTGATACTCCGCTTGCTGAATCAGCAATTGCAGGTGTTGCTATTGGCGCAGCAATGGTCGGTATGAAGCCGATTGCGGAAATGCAGTATTCAGACTTCATGTTCCCGGCAACGAACCAAATCATTAGTGAAGCGGCGAAGATCAGATATCGCTCGAACAATGATTGGACCTGTCCACTTGTTGTACGTGCTCCAATTGGGGGGGGCGTTGCGGGAGGGTTATATCATTCCCAATGCCCTGAATCGGTATTTTTCGGTACACCGGGATTAAAAATAGTAGCTCCGGCCACTGCATATGACGCGAAGGGAATGCTGAAGGCAGCGGTTCGTGATCCAGATCCGGTTATTTTCTTTGAGAACAAGAAGTGCTATCGGATGATCTCAGGAGAGGTTCCGGCTGACGATTATATAGTGCCAATTGGCAAAGCGAACGTAGTTCGTGAAGGAACAGATTTAACGGTTATCGCATACAGCTTGCCCGTCCATTTTGCACTGCAGGCTGCGGATGAATTGGCGAAGGAGGGTATCAGTGCGCATGTGCTGGACTTACGGACGATTCAACCGCTTGATCGTACAGCGATACTCGAGGCTGTATCGAAGACTGGCAAGGTGCTCATTATTCACGAGGATAACAAGACTGGTGGCGTAGGGGCGGAGGTAGCAGCGATTATTGCAGAAGAGCTGCTCTACGATCTCGATGCACCGATTCAACGCTTGTGCGGACCGGATGTGCCAGCAATGCCTTATAGTCCTCCGATGGAGAAATTCTTCATGCTAAGCAAGGACAAAGTGAAGGAAGCGATGCGCCAATTGGCGATCTTCTAATTGAATGGCAGACGGCCAGAGGTGAGGAGCTTATTTTCTAATTTTAGAGCTTCTCTCCAGGCCGTACAGAACGGGAGTGTGAAACGATGTCTTCAAATCATGGAACAGAAGTATTAATGCCGCAACTGGCGGAGTCGCTCGTACAGGCGACGATTGGCAAATGGCTGAAACGTCCTGGTGATGCCTTTGATGCATATGAGCCGATTTGTGAGGTGATTACGGACAAGGTAGTTGCGGAATTGCCTGCAACTGAAGCAGGAATTATGCGCGAGATTGTAGCTCACGAAGGGGAGACAGTTGCAGTTGGCGCGGTAATTTGCCGTGTTGAGCCGCAAGGAGCGGCATCTGCACCAGTGTCTGCAACAAATGTCTCTGAGCCGAAACCTCAGCAATCAGCAAATGCTCAAGGCAATCACACTGGGCAGGATATGCGCAATCGCTATTCACCGGCTGTACAGCGCCTTGCTCAGGAGCATGGCATTGATTTGCAGCGTATAGCTGGTTCTGGATTGGGTGGTCGTATTACACGCAAGGATGTTATGGCGGCGATCGAAGCTGGCGGAGAAGCAGTTGTAATACCTTCGGGGCCAGCATCTGCGGGCTCGGTAGGCAACGTGCCAACTGCAGCGCCAAGTATGGGGATATCTGGCGGAGCTGCCATGCCGCAATCTGTTTTTGTTCAGCAAGCTAGTGGGCCTGTACGCCATACTGGGCTGCATTTAACTGAAACACCGCGCATTCCTTCTATTGAAATTGAGGGCAGCGGACAAGCAGGCAATGGAGAGACCTTCATTGACGTAACGCCGATTAGGCATACAATTGCGACACGCATGCGTCAGAGTGTTTCTGAAATACCGCATGCTTGGACGACTATTGAGGTCGATGTAACGGATCTCGTACAGCTTCGCAACAAGATTAAGGATGAATTCAAGCGCAAGGAAGGCATTAACCTGACTTATTTGGCATTCGTACTCAAGGCGATTGTTAATGCTATCAAGGATTACCCAATTATGAACTCAGTATGGGCTGTCGATAAAATTATCGTGAAGCGCGATATTAACCTGTCTTTGGCTGTAGGTACGGAAGATTCGGTATTGACGCCTGTCATTAAGAAGGCAGACCAAAAAAATATTGCGGGCTTAGCAAGAGAAATTGATGAGCTGGCACGCAAAACGAGAGAAGGAACATTATCTCCGAATGATATGCAGGGCGGAACATTTACGGTGAACAATACTGGCTCATTCGGTTCCATTCTATCGTATCCGATTATTAATTATCCGCAAGCCGCGATTCTTACGTTCGAATCGATCGTGAAGAAGCCTGTCGTCATTAATGATATGATTGCGGTTCGCTCCATGGCGAACATGTGTCTATCTTTGGATCATCGGATTCTCGACGGCGTAATTTGCGGAAGATTTTTGCAGCGTGTAAAAGAAAATCTTGAAGGCTTCTCATTGGACACGAAAGTGTATTAAAATAAGATCAGCACGAATCGACAGAAGAAAGCGTGATAACAATGAGTAATGAATGGAACAAATTGGACAAGGCTCTTCGTGTAACGTACATGGATCGCATCGATTATGGCGCAGCATGGGATTTACAAAAAAAACTCGTCCGTGCCATTGATGATGGAACGAGAGAGGATACGCTGCTGCTGCTTGAGCATCCGCCTACGTATACAATCGGTTCTCAGCGTCATCCTGAGCATTTGCTGCTTAGCAAGGATGAACTTGAACGTCAAGGGATAGCGCTGTATGAGATTGATCGCGGTGGGGATATTACATATCACGGTCCAGGCCAGCTTGTTGGCTATCCGTTAGTGCTATTGGATGGGCCTCAATTAGATCTTCATGGTTATTTGCGATCGCTTGAAGAAGCTATTATTCAATTTCTTGCAACATTCGGTGTAACAGGAACCCGGAAGCCAGAGTATACCGGTGTGTGGGTTGGCAATGTTAAAATAGCGGCGATTGGTGTGAAATTTAATAAATGCAGACACCGTCGTGGTTTTGTAACTAGCCATGGCTTTGCACTGAATGTGAAGAGTGGTATTCAGCATGAAGGGTTCTCAGGCATTATTCCGTGTGGAATTAGTGAATACGGAGTAACTTCTTTAGAGGACTGTACAGGACAATCCTTTACCGTTGAGCAAGTGGGTCAATTGTTGCTGCCACATCTTATTCATGTGTTCGGATTCGAAGCGGCTCAGATGGATACGTCGTTGTCGGTGTAAGAGGGTGCAAGTTAGAACAAGCCATGCGATTTCTCGCATGGCTTGTCCCGTAGCCGTTCAACTTGATTCTGGTTATGTGGTTGCTTGATCGATGCAGCTATGTGGCCCCAGCTTATTCTGCTTGAAGCACTAGCCATATATGAATGGCTCGACAATCACAAGCACGGTGGATGCGAGCATCGCGGCGAGCATGACATAAATAATAATTTTAAACCATCGTTTGGATTGCATGAGGGCAGAGAACTCCTTTCATCATTAAATCATGAGTTATTCTCTATTGTACATTAAATAATCGTTTGGAGGAAAGAGATATGGTTCAACAAGAAAGACTTGTAAAGCATTTTATGGAACTGGTTCAAATTGATAGTGAGACAAAAAACGAACGCGCGATCTGCGATGCATTGAAACAGCAATTCGAGGCGCTTGGCTTACAGGTATCGGAAGACGACACAACAGCTGAAACCGGTCATGGGGCAGGCAACCTGATAGTGAATTGGCCAGCTACAGAAGGACAAGAGAATGCAAAGCGTTTATTCTTTACTTCTCATATGGATACTGTTACACCAGGTAATGGCATTAAACCACAGCTTGGTGAGGATGGATATATCCGCAGCGACGGCACGACAATTCTTGGTTCAGACGACAAGGCAGGGCTTGCTGCGATGTTCGAAGCTATCCGACTCATTCAAGAATCGAATACGCCGCATGGCACGATTCAATTCATCATTACAGTTGGTGAGGAATCCGGTCTTGTAGGCGCCCGTGCAATGGACAGTAGCCACTTGCAGGCTGATTTCGGTTATGCGCTGGACTCTAACGGTGAAATCGGAGCGATCGCGGTAGCTGCTCCAACACAAGCCAAAATTACGATGGAAGTATTCGGCAAGTCCGCTCATGCGGGCGTGAATCCGGAAGATGGCATCAGCGCAATTCAAGTTGCCAGCAAAGCGATCTCCCGAATGCCGCTTGGCCGCATTGACCACGAAACGACTGCTAATATCGGCAAATTCGAAGGTGGTGGCGCAACAAACATTGTATGCGATTATGTGAAGCTGCATGCGGAAGCGCGTAGTATCGTACAGCATAAAGTTGAGGCTCAAGCGAAGGCAATGAAGGAAGCGCTCGAGAGCGCAGCTGAGGAATGTGGAGCAAAGGCTGAGTTCCATAGTGATATTGTGTATCCTGCATTCCAGTTTACAGAGAAGGATGAAGTCGTACAGCTTGCGAAGCGGGCAATCGAAAGCATCGGTGCAACGACTCGCTTGTTCCATTCGGGCGGTGGCAGCGATGCGAACATCTTCAATGGCATGGGTGTGCCGACAGTAAACTTGGCGGTAGGATACTTGGACATTCATACAACGAAAGAACGTATTCACGTATCCGACTTGGTGAAAACAAGCGAATTAGTTGTAGCCATTATTCAACAAGCTGCACAAGCATAACACATTACTCATGGAATACGACTTTTTGATGGATGCGGCCATGCTATCTACCATTAGGTAAGAAAAGCATAATTGACTGCCTCAAAATTAGAATAGTAAAGCCCTTGTTCAATGAGAATCATGAACAAGGGCTTTTTGGTATTTAGAGACTTTGCGCATAAGTTGAAGAGTTATTTTGCATCGTAAGAGGTGAAGGCAATTTGTTTTTTGCTGAAATTTCCACGGTTCGCTTGCTGTTGAACCAGCTCTGATATTGAAGTGTTGCCTCCATGGCGCATCATGAGGCGGCGCAGCTCAACCATTACCTCTTGCTTCTTACCTACTAGCAGCATTTCTTGTTCTTGATATATTCGCTGCATTCATGCATCACTCCCGGATCGAATCGGACAAGCCGTAATGATATAATGAGTATGTTCTAGTGAACGGGAATATGACATAAAGGAGAAAGAGAATATGAATGAACATCAAAGACCGATACAGACATGCAATCACCTGGAAGAAGTTACAATTGAGACCAAGTCCATATTTGATGGAAAAATCATTAAGCTCCAAGTAGATACGGTTAAGCTTCCAGACGGATCAACTGCTACAAGAGAGATTGTCCGTCATCCTGGTGCAGTTGCCGTGCTAGCTATCAAAGGGGAGAAAATGCTCGTTGTCGAGCAATATCGTAAACCGCTTGGTCGCAATCAGGTTGAAATTCCCGCTGGCAAGCTTGATCCGGGCGAGCAGCCAATAGAGGCAGCGATGCGAGAACTCGAGGAAGAGACGGGATATCGAGCGAATACTCTTATTCCATTAGGCTCCTTTTATACGTCGCCTGGCTTTGCAGATGAAATCATTTATTTATATGCAGCAGAGCAATTGACAGCAGGTGAAGCGCATACAGATGAGGATGAGTTCCTTGAGGTAGGCGCGATGACCTTAGAAGAGGCTTTCGATGCGATGCGTGATGGGAGTATTAGTGATGCGAAGACAATCAATGCGATGTATGCGTGGCAAATTTACAAATTGACTGGAAAGTGGCCGGTGTAAGCAAATGAACAACGCAGCAGGAAGCAAGCCAAACGATGCGCTTTATACGATGTATGGGGATTTCCATATCCATATTGGCAGCACGTCCGATGGACGGCCTGTTAAAATAAGCGCCAGCCGCAATTTAACCTTTGAGGCAATTGCACAGGAGGCATCGGAACGCAAAGGAGTCCACTTAATTGGCATCATCGATGCCCATGCGCCGGGTGTTCTGCGGGATATCTCGGCACTTCTCGATAAGGGGGAGATGGAGGAGCTTGCCGACGGAGGAATTCGGTACAAGGATACAACTTTGTTTTTGGGAACGGAGCTAGAGATCCGTGAAGAAGGATATGGTATCGCCCATGTGCTCTGTTACTTGCCGAACATAAATGCAATGGAGCGCTTCTCAAGCTGGCTTGCACCTCATGTAACGAATATGAATTTATCGTCGCAGCGTGTTTATTTGTCTGGTCGTACCCTGCAAGAAGAAACGGCGGCGTATGGTGGTTTGTTCGTGCCTGCACATGTATTTACTCCTTATAAGAGCATATATGGGAATTGCGCAGATCGAATGGCCGACATACTGGATTTAGAGCTGATAGACGCTGTAGAACTTGGATTGAGTGCCGATACGGAAATGGCAAGCTGTATCTCTGAATTGGATCGCTTTACGCTTCTGACGAACTCGGATGCGCATTCTCTAAGTAAAATCGCAAGGGAATATAATGCACTTGCCATGGCATCTCCTACATTCAAGGAATGGGCAATGGCGCTTCGTAGCGAAGCGGGGCGCAAGGTTACAGCCAATTACGGCCTTAATCCTCGTCTTGGAAAATATCATCGTACGTCATGTGCCAATTGTGGTCATGTCCTGGATGGGATCGTTATCGATGGTACTTTAAGTGAAGTACAGCCTATCTGTGAGAAGTGCGGCTCAAAGAAGTTTATTCGCGGTGTATCGGATCGGATTCAATCTATCGCTGACCGCGAAGCGACATGTCTCGCTCACCGCCCACCATACTGTATGCAAATTCCGCTCGAGTTCATACCTGGCGTAGGGAAGCGAACGCTGGCTAAGCTGCTGGGGCATTTTGGAACAGAGATGAACGTCCTGCATCATGCCACGGAAGAAGAACTCAAGCAAGTAGTTGGACAAGCAACGGCAGAGCTTATCGTGCTTGCTCGTAGCGGACAATTATCTCTGCAAAGCGGAGGCGGCGGGACTTATGGCAAAGTAATTGCCGGGGAATAGATTTCAAAATCATAAATGGACGAGCTGGAGCATAAATTGGATGGACGAGATATTCGTCACTGTAACCTACTAGAAAGGGGCCTTCATCCATGAAGCCGATTGCTCAGTCTTTTCGTGCTCAGCTCCATTTATATATTTTCGTATCTGTTCTTTTCCTTGTCGGCGTTGTATTTGGTTCCTTGCTTGTCAATGCTTTGACATTGGAGCAGCAACAGGATATAGGCAGCCATGTCAATCAATTTGTATCGACGATGGGGCAGGAGTCAGCTGCTTCGAATTTAGCTGGAGTCGGTGGGGAGACGTTCTTAAGCTCGACGATGTTCTATGTCAAATGGGTAGCACTCATTGCACTGCTCGGCATATCCATTATCGGCTTTCCTCTTGTACTTGCACTTGTGTTCGCAAAGGGCGTATTTATCGGATTTTCGGTAGGGACGCTTATTAGCCAATATGCATGGAGGGGTGTTCTGTTCGCACTCGTATCTGTCGCCCCGCATAACATTGTTGCGATTCCTTTTTTGATGATTGCAAGCGTAGCCTCCATGGTATTCGCAATGCATATTTTAAAAAATCGCTTATTTGTTCCTAGAATGCAGTCATTGCGTGAACCTCTCCACCGTTTTATGACACTTCAAACTGTCTCATTGGTTGGTATGGCTGGGGTAGCTGCGATTGCAACATGGGTGTCCCCTATTATGATGAGTTGGGTCGTTCCGATGCTAAGTTGATTGAATTAAGAATGAATCGTGCCAAGAAAATTGACTTTGTGCAATTCATTTGACACTGCTTGCGTTCTCCCCCTATAATATATAGAAGTGATACAAATGAAACGTGGATGGCAGGCAAGGGGGGAGACCATTGGAAGCGCGGATTGAGAAGATTAAGCAGCAACTTCAATCCCAAGGGTACAAGCTGACACCACAGCGCGAGGCAACCGTGCGCGTCCTGCTCGAGAATGAAGAAGATCATCTTAGTGCTGAGGACGTATTCATGCTCGTGAAAGAAAAAGCGCCTGAAATCGGTCTTGCCACCGTATATCGTACATTGGAATTGTTAAGTGAGCTGCATGTCGTGGAGAAAATGAACTTCGGCGACGGCGTTGCACGATATGATTTGCGCGGAGATACGAATAAGCATCATCATCATCATTTGATATGTGTCCAATGCGGCTCTATGCAGGAGATTCGTGAGGATTGGCTTGGGCCTTTGGAAGAGCGCTTGGAGAAGGAATTTCAGTTTACTGTTGTTGATCATCGTCTTGATTTTCAAGGCATTTGCAAGAAATGCCGTGAAAAGCAGGCTGAGGAGCAGGTGGAATCACCGCAGCAGTAAGCGGGAAACTGTAATGGCGCAAGGCTGTGCCAGTACGGGGAATTGCGGCAGCTTATGAGATGGATATGATGAGAAAGCCTCGGCAGCATAGCCGAGGCTTTATTGCTTGGGATCAACGATAACGGCATAGATACATAATGGAATTAGGAATGCGAAATGTGCTTATGAAGCATTTACTCTTTGCGCATAGCAACAGATGTTCTTTTTCGGCTGTTGGCGGTGATCCGCCTTTCAACAACGAGAGTTCGGCGAGCTGCACGCTTACGCTTCCTCCGCTGAACAGCGGCTGTTTTCTTACTGCGATTGCTTCGTGAGGAGGCTATTGCCATATAAGGAGTGATTGGAGTCGCCATAGCTGGGGCCAACTCGTAACTATTGCTAGCTTCCGCCGCTGGCTGGGATGCGATGGAAAGTGCAGAGAAGGCCTGCTCTGCTTGGATCAGACCGAATCCCTGTGAAATTCGCGAATACCCCTTGAGTGGGCGGGCATTGTTTATTAACAATTTGCGAACATGGGCGGGGCTTATTTTGCGGTTGTGAGCCAGCAGCAGGGCGACCGTTCCTGAAACATGTGGCGCTGCCATCGATGTTCCGGAATTCGCGACAAATCCTTTTTTGTTGCTAGTGGATACGATATCGCTGCCTGGTGCAGCAACATCAATGCCTCGCCCGCGGCTGCTAAATGATGCAATGCGATTTTTCTTGTCCGTGGCCGCAACCGCGATGACTTCCGGGTAGCTGGCTGGCTGATCGATTTTTTTGCTGCTTTTGCCCTCGTTACCGGCTGAGGAGACAATCACAATTCCATTGCGATGAGCTCGCTTTACCATTGTTCGCAGTGATGCACTGGCTCCATTAAGTCCTAAGCTCATATTGATGACGTCCATTTTATTGCGTATGCACCATTCAAGCCCTTCCACAATATCTGAGACATATCCGTCCCCGGTCTTATCCAGAACCTTTACGGCATAGAGTTTGACCTCTGGGGCTACACCATACTGCATTCCATTTTTCCCTAGTGCAGCAACAATCCCCGCTACATGCGTTCCGTGACCATTGTCGTCCTTATAAGGGCTTCCCTTATGGATTGTGTTCACCCCACCTGCAATTTGGAGATCAGGGTGGGTAGAGATGCCGGTATCAACGATGGCGACTTTAATGCTTTTTCCTTGAGATTTCTTCCATACGGGTGGAACCTGTATGCGTTTGACTCCCCAAGGAATTTGGTCTGTTGCAGAAGAAGCCTCTGTAGTTATAGAGTCCAGATTAAAGTCTGCAGGATCATAGAAGAAAGGGGATAGATGTGCTCTGACTTTCGCGTCCGTTTCAATTCTGCGGACGTGCGGATGCTTCTTCAATCGCATCAATGCTTGATGGTTGCCATCCATATGACAGCATAACATATTCGCTGAATCGACTTGCTTGACAGGTGTAATGCCGAATTTTTGTAATTCAAGTATGCATGCGTTGTAGCTTTCTTCGTCTTTTAAAATAATCATCTTGCGTATCGCTTTGCGATGAGGCCGACTGCTGACAGCCGCCTTCAACATGCGTGATAAGGTGCGCATGCTTGCTAGCCCTCCAATTCGATGCGGTTTGGCAGATCATTTGCAGGATGAATGGAATGCCATGTTGTATCGTATGAGACTAATATAGAACGGTGAAATAATCTATCCACAAAATTCATTCCTTGAATTGAGATGACCCGCATATCCGAGGGCCTGGCATCATATGTTACAGGAGAATGATTTAGCCCATCGGAAGGGGAGAACACAATGATCGTGCCATTGCGAGCCCTATTAAGACGAATTAAGTTTATGGCATTATTTCTCATGATGACCTACGCGGTTGCTTATTTTATGGGGGCAATCAGTGATTGGATTTATCCAGTGGACAAGTATCGTGAGCCGCATGGCAAGGCTGTAAAGGTGTTTCGGTGGGAAGATGAATTGGATAGAGAGCATATGACTTTTACAGAACGGCTGCGTGTGTACTACTGGTTGGGCGAGTAGGGAAAATGTTTGTGCAGGGAAGGATTTCGCATGAAAGCTGTGGAAGTAGTGTAGGATTGGTTGCTTATAACAGTGATAACAGCCAGTGAAAGTCGCAAGTTAAGGAGTATAGTTCGATGGCAAGCTTACTAGAACAGCAAGTGGAAGCATATCGCAATTATTTAATGAACGAACGGCGGGTATCCTTGAATACGCAGGAAGCCTATATACGCGATATTGAGATGTTCATTGCAGCGGTTGGCGAAGGCGTGAATAGGGTCGATGAGATTCGTTCTTACCATGTTAATCAATATATGTATCAATTGAAGCGGGACGGTAGGGCGGCTTCGAGCATAGCACGCATTGCGGCCTCATTACGTTCCTTTTTTCATTTTTGTATCCACGAAGGGAGCCTGAAGCAGGATCCATCTTATGAAGTGGAGCGGCCGAAGACATCGACGAAGGCCCCTGAGATTTTGTCCCTATCGGACACAGAACGGCTTCTGTCATTACCAGACGATCGTTCGCCGTTAGGCATTCGGGATCGAGCGATGCTTGAGACTTTGTATGCGACTGGAGTTCGGGTATCGGAGCTCATGTCGCTCAACGTGGAGGATGTCCAGCCGAAGCTTGGGTTTCTGCGCTGCATGAGCGGCAAGGAGCGTGTTGTACCATTAGGGCAAGTCGCTGCGGAAGCCTTAGATCGATACTTGAACGAGTCAAGACCACAATTTATCTCCTCATCCTCGCTTGTTGGGGAAGTAGAGTATGGAGAGCAATCGGCTCTGTTCGTTAATGTGCGCGGTCAACGGATGTCACGGCAAGGCTTCTGGAAAATGGTCAAAAAATATGCGGAACAGCTGGAACTACCCTTTCCGATTACGCCTCATACTCTGCGACATTCCTTTGCCGTTCATCTGTTATCAAATGGTGCCGATGTTCGGGCTGTGCAAGAAATGCTTGGCCATGCCGATCCGGCCACAACACAGCGATATGTGGAATATATGAAGAAGTCCAGCATGAAGGAAGTCTATACATTTGCCCACCCGAGAGCGAAGAAGAAGTAACGAGAGTATGGTTCAAATCTCCTTAACATAATCTAAGATGAAGAATGAGAAGGAGTGGTAACCGTGAATAGAACTAGTAAACGATTTGGTCGTATTGCAGTTATTGTGCTGGATAGTGTCGGCATAGGGGAACTGCCAGATGCTTCGCAATTTGGCGATGCAGGCGCTCATACTTTGGGCCATATCATTGAACACAATCCGAATATAAAACTGCCGAATATACAGCGACTTGGTCTTGGAAATATTGCTGACCTGGGTACCTTGAAGGCTGTTGAACACCCAGAAGGCGTATTTGGCAAAATGGCCGAGATCTCAGTAGGCAAAGATACCATGACAGGTCATTGGGAGCTGATGGGTCTTCGCATCACTACACCGTTCAATACGTATCCAGATGGATTCCCACAGGAACTGATCGAAGCGTTCGAGAAGGAAACAGGACGGAAGGTGCTGGCCAACAAGCCTGCATCCGGGACGGAAATTCTTGAGGAATATGGCGAAGAGCAGATGAAGACGGGATCATGGATCGTTTATACATCTGCGGATAGTGTGTTCCAAATTGCGGCCCACGAGGAGATTATTCCTCTGGATGAGTTATATCGCGCATGTGAGATTGCTCGCAAATTGACGCTTTGCGAACCTCATTCCGTTGGTCGCGTCATTGCACGCCCTTATGTTGGCAAGCCAGGCGCGTATACACGAACGCCGAATCGGCACGATTATGCAATTAAGCCTCCAGCAGATACTGTGCTTAATCTTTTGCAGCAGGCAGGGAAGGACGTAATTGCGGTTGGGAAAATTAACGATATTTTCTCGGGAGAAGGCATAACCGCCTCGTATCCAACCAAGAGTAATTCCCACGGTATTGAAACCACGACCGAATTGCTGGGGCAATCCTTTGAAGGATTGTTGTTCGTCAATTTAGTGGATTTTGATTCCATGTATGGGCATCGCCGGGATCCTGCAGGCTATGCCAAGGCGTTGGAGGAATTTGATGCGGCCCTGCCAGCGATGATGGATAGAATTGGACCGAATGATTTATTAGTCATTACTGCAGATCATGGCAATGATCCCACGCATACAGGGACAGATCATACACGGGAATATGTGCCACTTCTGCTGTATAGTCCATCTTTGCAAGCTGGAAAATCGCTTGGTATTCGTACAACCTATGCGGACTTAGGGGCTACAATTGCTGACAATTTCCAAGCGGGATCGCCGCAGGTGGGCACAAGCTTTTTGCATGAACTGAAATAAAGGATTACACGATCCGATACCAATCGGACGATTATGAAGAATGGGGGAGACAAAATGAGCAACACAATGACACACGATCATATTCAAGAGGCAGCAGCTTATATCCAATCCAGAATTAGTGAGACGCCAGAAGTAGGATTGATTTTGGGATCCGGACTAGGGGTACTGGCAGACTTGGTGGAACAGCCTGTTACGATTGCTTACGGGGACATTCCGCATTTCCCTGTATCCACTGTAGAAGGCCATGCTGGTGAGCTTCTGGTCGGCAAAATCGCTGGCCGTACGGTAGCACTGATGAAGGGCCGCTTCCATATGTACGAAGGATACGGCCCTGAGCTGACAGCATTCCCGGTCCGCGTTATGAAGGCAATTGGCGTATCCAAGCTGCTTGTGACGAATGCGGCAGGCGGTATCAATACTTCCTATAAGCCTGGAGACCTTATGCTTATTTCTGATCATTTGAACATGACGGGACGCAATCCGTTGATTGGTGCGAACGACAACCGGCTCGGGGCACGATTCCCAGATATGTCTCAGGCATACAGCCCGAAGCTTCGCCAGAAGGCGAAGGAAGTTGCAGCCTCACAGGGCGTTGAACTGCAGGAAGGCGTCTATGTTGGCTTTCTTGGCCCGAACTACGAAA
The DNA here is from genome assembly GCF_050474385.1 of Paenibacillus sp. B1-35. NCBI lineage: Bacteria > Bacillati > Bacillota > Bacilli > Caryophanales > Paenibacillaceae > Paenibacillus > Paenibacillus sp. B1-35. Next base: position 1,342,083 of record NZ_JBCHVJ010000001.1, on the reverse strand, counting down.
CGCCTGCGGAAATCCGCATGCTCCGTATACTAGGTGGCGACGCTGTAGGGATGTCTACAGTATCAGAAGTGATCGTTGCACAGCATGCAGGTATGGAAGTGCTCGGTATTTCCTGTATTAGTAACATGGCGGCAGGAATCCTTGATCAGCCGTTGTCGCACGCTGAAGTTATGGAGACAGCAGAGCTCGTCCGCGATAAGTTCCTCAAGCTTGTTATTGGGATTATCCCTGTTATGTAAGTAAGACATTTGTATGTGAAAAGGCCGCTGCATGGCTGTCCATCGATCGGGCAGTACAGCGGCTTTTTCTTATGGTTCCAGCAATATAAAATGAGCGAGTCCAATCGAAGAAGGCAATTGTATAACGTTTCAATTCGATGAGCTGATCGGTTACATAAGAATATAAAAAATGATAATACCCAATAAAATACTCCTCGAAGGAAGTTTCTGTAGCGAATAGGGAAGCGTGATACGCTTGAACCAGCATAGAACGATAACCCTCGAACAGGTTGATCATATCCGCCGTAATAAGATTGGCAATGCGATGCAGTGCTTGATATTCCTCGTTGTTCAGTACAGGTATCATCAGCTTGCCGTTCTTCCACAAAGTCTCTTGCTGAATTCGATTCGCTTTAAGCTTTATTAGTGATACGATATCATTCCCAATTGGGATGCTAAGCTGGTAGAGCTGCTGCCCCGACTCATGTGCGATGACCGGAAATGTCGGAACATATCGCTCCTCTTCTTTTTTGATGAGACCTTCACTGTAGAGCAAATCGATGCTATTTTTCCACTGTACCTGTGAAATAGAGATCTCTCTCATTAGCTGTTCCTCTGAATAGCCCAGATACAGCCCGATACAGATGCGATCAAGGTTATTCTTAGTAAAATCAAAATCCGGGAAATTCGACCCCCGCGAGATCATTTTGTGTTCAAATTGTGACTATAGCATGATATCATCCTTTCTCGTTGTGTACTGCATTTCACTTCATATGCTATAAATTTGTTTTCCAATTTTTTCTACTTTCACAAGAGAATCCTTCCAAGTTCTGCTCTATCTTTCGGTAAGAGTGGAATATTTTGCTTCTGAAAGGTAACACTGGATAGAAAGTGCATCCTGCTCATGTAATGCACTCAGGATGTACGCTATTTAGATAGGAGGGGACAATCTGTGAACAAATGGCTGTGTGCTAGTCTTGGCCTTTTATTCGCTGCCGCTTGTATATTGCCTGCTACGGCGAACGCATCTTATGCACGAGCAGACTTGCCGCCTTGGACGAATTCGGAAACGCCAAGCCAAGCAACATCCTCTGCTGCGCCGGAAGCCCAATTGGCGGATAACGCGCGCTCAGCGGTGCTTATGGATGCGGAAACAGGAACGGTGATCTTCGAGAAAAATAGTCACGATAAGCTTCCACCAGCAAGCATTACGAAAATTATGACGATGCTGCTTGTCATGGAAGCGATTGACAAAGGCAAGCTGAAGATGACGGACAAGGTGGCGACAAGCGAGTACGCTGCGTCTATGGGCGGATCGCAAATCTTTCTTGAGCCGGGCGAAGAAATGACGGTCGAAGAAATGATGAAGGGAATCGCAATGGCTTCAGGCAATGATGCATCGGTTGCAATGGCTGAGAAGATTGGCGGTTCCGAAAAAGCGTTCGTACAGATGATGAACGATAAGGCTGCAGAGCTTGGCATGAAGGATACTCATTTTGTGAATTGCAATGGCCTCCCTGCTGAGAATCATTATACGTCAGCGCATGATATTGCCTTGATGTCGCAAGCATTGTTGAAATATCCGAGTGTTACCAAATTTACAGGTGCATATGAGGATTATTTGCGGCAGAACACCAGCAAGAAATTTTGGCTTGTCAATACGAACAAACTTGTACGGTTCTACCAAGGCGCCGATGGATTGAAAACAGGATTTACTTCAGAAGCGCGTTATTGCTTGTCAGCTACAGCAAAGCGGGACAATATGCGTGTTATTGCCGTTGTGCTTGGCGAACCGAATACAAAGACACGCAATGCAGAAGTCACTCAAATGTTCGATTACGCCTTCGCTCAATATACGAATGTTCCGCTGCTGAAAAGCGGTGATCGTATAGGAGACATTCGCGTTGAAAAAGGCATGGTCGAAAAAATAGAATTGAAGGCTCAGCGTCCATACCATGTGCTGCTCAAAAAAGGCGAGGGTACGGACAATCTGCGCTTTGAGCTTGACGGTCCGAAATCGGTTAAGGCTCCGGTGAAGGCAGGTCAGGCGCTTGGGAAACTTGTCGTATATCAAGGGGATAAGGTCGTTCGCGAATATCCTGTCGAATCTGCGGAGGAAATTGCGAAAGCTGGTTGGTGGACGCTCTTCAAGCGTACGTGCGGCAAGTTGTTTTTTGTCAATTAAAGACGGGCAGCTTCTAGTTTTGTCGGCAGGCAGGAATTGGTTATCCAATTGACGAACTGTATCGGCATCATGGGGAGGAGAGTGAGGCGCCATGAATCTGCAGGTGGAATTGGAACACCAGCGCAACGTATTAATTACCCGTCTGAGTGGGGAACTGGATCATCATACGGCAGAGCTCGTACGGATTCAGCTCGACGAAGCAATTCAACGAAAGCAAGTGAACCATGTCGTGCTAAGCCTTCGTGATTTGACGTTTATGGACAGCTCAGGATTAGGTGTCATTTTAGGAAGATACAAGCAGATCAAGGGACGAGGCGGAAAAATGGCGGTGTGCGATATGAATCCGGCAGTGCGACGTCTGTTCGAATTGTCTGGCTTGTTTAAAATTGTGCATGTTTACGATAATGAGCGCAAAGCGCTTAATGGGTTGGAGGTCGTATCATGAGTGTACAATCAGACACGAACGTAATGACGCTGCAATTTTCCAGTCGTTCCGAAAATGAGGCATTTGCCCGTGTGGCTGTGGCGGCATTTGTATCCCAGCTTGACCCGACAATGGACGAGCTGACGGATTTGAAGACGGTAATCTCTGAGGCAGTAACGAATTGTATCATCCATGGTTATGACAATGACCCTACAGGGATGGTTACGATTTCAGCCTCTATTACAGGAGAAGAAATCACGCTTACGATCTCAGACAATGGACGAGGCATAGAGGATCTTGAGCTGGCAAGACAGCCGCTGTATACGTCTAAGCCGGATATGGAACGCTCTGGCATGGGCTTCACGATCATGGAGAACTTCATGGATGAATGCGAAGTAACTACCGAGCTGGGCATCGGAACGAGCATCCGCATGAAAAAGCGGATTGAATCGAAAAAAGCGCTCTATAATTAGGGGTTGAAGCCATGGAAGCTGATTTGAAGCAGTCGTCGCCCAATTATTTGGATGACGCGGAAGTGAAGCGTCTGATTGCGCTTAGTCAGACAGGTGACTCATTAGCAAGGGAAACACTTGTCAATTGCAACATTCGCCTTGTCTGGTCCGTCGTTCAGCGCTTTATGAATCGAGGATATGATCCGGATGATCTATTCCAGATTGGTTGCATCGGATTGCTGAAATCTGTTGATAAATTCGATTTGTCTTATGATGTGAAGTTCTCGACCTACGCGGTGCCGATGATTATCGGTGAAATTCAACGCTTTTTGCGTGATGATGGAACCCTTAAGGTAAGCCGTTCCTTGAAAGAGATGGCGAACAAGGTGCGCAAAACGAAGGATGAGCTGTCCAAGCGTCTTAATCGCCTTCCGACAATTAAGGAAGTTGCTGCCGAGCTTGGGGTATCACCGGAGGATGTTGTATTTGCACAAGAGGCGAACAAGCCGCCCACCTCTATCCATGAGACGGTGTTTGAAAATGACGGTGATCCGATTACGCTCATGGATCAAATTGCAGACGATACACAGGAAAAGTGGTTCGATAAGCTGGCGCTGAATGAGGCGATTGAAGGCTTGAGCGAACGAGAGCAGCTTATTGTGTACTTGCGGTATTATCGGGATCAGACACAATCAGAGGTTGCGAGCCGGCTCGGAATATCCCAGGTGCAGGTATCGCGGCTTGAAAAGAAAATATTGCAATCCATCAAGGCTCAGATAGCGCAATGAGCAGATGGGAGTTAAGCATTGAACCGCAGGGAATGTCCCTGCGGTTTTTTTGCTGTCCATTCATCCATACTAACGCTATGGAGGAAGGAGGGGGATCGATATGGCGACTGTGGATGGGATTCCAGAATCCGGAAGCACCTGCTACATCCGGCTGCGTAAGCAATCTTCAGTAAAGCCCGGGCATCCGATAAGATTGCAGGATGTAGCGGAAGTAATTGCAGATGACGCTTGGCATGCAAAATTAAAGGAGATTGTACTGAAGGATCCAAAACCAAGCGATGGCAATGTAGTTTTGATTGATATGATGCAAATCACTAGGTTGATTAAAGCTATATACCCGAAAATGACAATTGAATGCTTTGGCCAGCCACATACGCTTGTAGAGGTTGCTGCAACCGTGAAAAAGCCGAACGTGGCCTTGATTGTCCTCGTTTGGCTGCTGCTGTTCTTTGGTTCAGGTCTCGCCATCATGAACTTTCACGCCGATGTAAGCATGCTTCCAGTACATAAACGGATTGTCGAGCTGCTTACAGGCCGTAAGGATGCGAATCCTTTTTGGTTTCAAGCGTGCTACTCAATCGGGATAGGGTTGGGAATGGTCGTATTTTTCAATCATTTCTTCCGGAAAAAGTTCAATGAGGAACCGACGCCGCTTGAAGTAGAGATGTTCCTTTACCAAGAAAATTTGAACCAATACATGATTACTGAGGAGTACAAGCGTTTGCGCAAGGAGGATTTGAAGCGTGAGTGATTCATGGATGTATGGTCTCGCGCAGCTGCTCGCGTCCTTTGCGGGTTTAGCTGGAGGGATTACGGTCGGCGGTGCAATGGTCGCTTTATTTGTCGTACTGGACATGCTCCCTCGTCTTGCTCAGCTGACGCGTTCCTTCCATTGCTCATATTGGTTTGAGTATGCAATCATTGCGGGTACGCTGTTCTTTACCGTAACAGATTTGTGGAATATCTCCTTTTATTATGCAGGATGGTTCTCCCCATTCATTGGACTTTTGGACGGGGTATTCGTTGGGCTGCTGGCGGCAGCACTTACGGAAGTGTTAAATGTATTTCCAATACTGGCGAAGCGGCTGGGGATGACTTTTGTGCTCCCTCACCTGCTTACTGCCATGGTTATCGGGAAGGTTGTTGGTTCTTGGCTTGATTGTTTTAAATACCCGCATTGAATGAGCGAATATCAGCAGCCGAGCGCTGTGCACAACATTACCACATTAACGAAGGAGGAGATTGCCGATGACAGAGCAACGTTCAGAACAAGAGGAGTCTAATAGGGACACATTTCCGCCTTCTGATATGAGTTCAGGCCAAGAGCATGCCAAGGAGAAGGATGATCAGAAGCACGCCTCATCTCAGGATAAGATAACGGAGAAGAAGCAGAACGAAAAGTCCGATACGATTGAGGAATCCATCATCTATTGGCAGAACAAGGATGAAGTATCAAAAAAGCTGGACGAAACGAAGAAAACTCTCCAGCGGGTAGTCGGGCTTGGAGAGTCGTTTGATATCATTTTGCGTGAAATGGTCTTTGGTGAGCGCCGTGTAGGCTTGTTTTATTTGAACGGATTCGCCAAGGAAGAGGTCATGACTTTAATCCTGTCCCGCATGTCGTATTTAGACAAGGAAGAAATAACGCCGAATGCCCTCAAATCCTTGTTCGAGCGCTACATTCCCCACCTGCAAGTAGAGCGGGAGAATAAACTAAGCAGTATCATTAATAAGGTGCTGGCTGGTAGCAGTGCGTTCTTTATTGATCATGAATCAACCGCGATTATTGTGGATTGCAAATCCTTTCCGGTGCGAGGTCTGGAAGAACCGTCGCTCGAACGCGTTGTACGGGGTGCTCGCGATGGATTCGGTGAAACGCTGCTTACGAATGTGACCTTAGTGCGTCGACGTGTACGCGACCCAGGGCTCATGTACGAAATGGTGCAGGTTGGCCGCCGTACCCGTACAGATGTGTGCATTGCCTATATCGATGATATTGCAGACAAGCGTCAAGTGGAGTCGGTTCGTAATAAAATAAAAGCGGTGAATCTCGATGGTCTTCCTCATGCCGATAAGCAGTTGGAAGAAGCGATTATCAATAAGTTTTGGAACCCGTACCCGTTAGTGCGTTATTCCGAGCGACCGGATGTCGTAGCTTCCCACCTATTGGACGGCAGTATCGTTATATTTGTCGATACTTCGCCATCTGTTATTATTTTGCCGACGACGTTTTTCGACCTATGTCAGCATGCAGAAGAAAATCGACAAACCGCATTTATGGGAACCTATTTGCGGAGTGTACGCTTCATCGGGATTTTTGCGTCACTATTCATTCTCCCTCTTTGGCTGTTGCTTGTTATAGAACCCGGCCTGAAACCTGCCGCTATGCAAATAATTGGACCGCAGGAGACAGGGAAGATACCGCTCATCTTTCAGTTCCTCATCGCAGAGCTTGGGGTCGATTTGATGCGAATGGCAGCCGTGCATACACCGTCTCCTCTAGCCATCGCGTTAGGCTTGCTGGCCGCGATCCTTGTAGGGGATATTGCAGTAAAGACTGGGGTTTTCGTCAATGAGGTCATTTTGTATATGGCAGTTGCTGCTGTAGGGATGTTCGCGACACCGAGCTATGAATTGGGGTTGGCCAACCGTATCGTTCGGCTCGTACTGCTCATTGCTGTTGCTCTGTTCAGGGTCCCAGGACTTGTCATCGGGACAACGGTATGGCTGTTATGGCTTACCTTGCATCGCTCATACAATGCTTCATATTTATGGCCGTTTATTCCGTTCAACGCCAAGGCGATGTACAATATTCTCATTCGCCAGCCGTTTATGCTGGTGAAGACTCGCCCGAGCTTGAATCAGACGCGAGATAATACAAAGATGCCGCCTAGAACGAAGCGATAGCATCTGTGCTTGAAGGCAATGTGTTTGTCCCTTGACAACCTTTATAATGCAAATGATGGACGGAAAAATCCATTCTTTCGTGATCGAATATGCTGATATACTCGATGTAATATTTTGGCCAACAATTGGAACAGCATAAGGGGATAGACATAGAAGATCGAGTGGGAGTGGGGAGAAATGACAATGTACTTACACGGAACGAGCAGGATTAATGGGGACGGACATTTGGAAATTGGTGGTTGTGATGTTACCGAATTGAAGCATAGATTTGGTACTCCGCTATACATTTTTGACGAAGCATTAGTCAGAGAACGCTGTGCACAATACATGGATGCATTTCGTGAGTCAGGGTTGACCTTCCAAGTAGCCTATGCAAGCAAGGCATTTTGTACAACAGCAATGTGCCGCTTAGTTGATCAAGAAGGACTATCCCTTGATGTTGTATCTGGGGGGGAACTGTTCACGGCAATGCGGGCCGGATTCCCTGCACACCGCATACACTTCCATGGCAATAATAAGACGCCTGATGAAATTGAAATGGCGCTTGACGCTCGCATCGGCTGCTTCGTAGTTGATAACTTTACCGAGCTGAAGCTGCTCAACGCAATCTGCCAGGAACGCAATCAGTCAGTACCTGTGCTGCTTCGTGTTACTCCGGGTGTCGAAGCGCACACTCATGAATACATTTCTACTGGCCAGACGGATTCTAAATTTGGCTTTGATATCGGGAATGGGACTGCACTCGATGCTGTACGCCAGGCAGCGGATGCGACACACTTGGAGCTGCTTGGCATCCACTCTCATATCGGTTCTCAAATTTTTGAGACAGAAGGCTTTCAAATGGCGGTTGAGCGCGTAGCGCAATTTGCACGTAGGGTAATGGAGCAGCTTGCGATCACATTCCGCGTCGTGAACTTAGGCGGAGGGTTTGGTATTCGCTACGTGGAAGGCGACACGCCTTTACATGTCCGTGAATATGTGAAGGCAATTACTGATGCGGTGAAGCAGCACTTTGCCGGTGTAGCGGAGAGCCTGCCTGAAATCTGGGTTGAGCCAGGACGCAGCATTGTTGGAGAAGCGGGAACAACTTTATATACTATCGGCTCCGTGAAGGATATTCCTGGTGTGCGCAAATTTGTCGCTGTAGACGGCGGCATGACGGATAATCCTCGTCCTGCATTGTATGAGTCGCGTTATGAGTCTCTGCTTGCCAATCGAGCAACATGCGAGTCCACCGAAACGGTATCTATTGCAGGAAAATGCTGTGAGAGCGGAGATATGCTGATTTGGGATACTGTGCTGCCTGCGGTTCAGCAGGGCGATTTGCTTGCCGTATCCTGTACAGGTGCCTATAACTATTCGATGGCAAGCAACTATAATCGGATTCCAAGACCTGCAGTCGTGTTCGTCTGCAATGGGGAAGCAGATATTGTGGTGCGCCGTGAAACGCATGAAGATATCGTACGCAATGACTGCATTCCGGCACGCATGAGCAAGGAGCCGATGCTGAAATAACGTTTCATTGCATGGTTGTATGTGCAATTTGCATGCGGCTGAATGTACAATGAATAAGGTAGAAGTCATACACCCGAGTACCTGTATTGTCGTATACAACGATAAGACAGAAATCGGGTGTTTTCTTTTTGCTTGAAAATAACGTATAATCGGATGAGCAAGCGTGAGCATTGTACATATGGAAGGAGATAATAAATATGAGCAAATATGCAGTGATTGAATTAGAAAAAGGCGGTACGGTAAAAATTCTGCTTCATGAGCAAGATGCGCCTGGTACTGTTGCAAACTTTGAGAAGCTATCTACCGAAGGGTTCTATAACGGTTTGACATTCCACCGCGTTATTCCTGGCTTCGTAGCGCAAGGCGGATGCCCGCACGGAACAGGTACAGGCGGCCCAGGCTACACAATCAAATGTGAAACAAAAGGCAATCCGCACAAGCATGAGCGCGGTGTGCTTGCAATGGCACATGCTGGAAAGGACACAGGCGGTTCCCAGTTCTATATCACTTACGACGCATTCCCTCACTTGGACGGCGTTCATACGGTATTCGGTAAAGTGGTTGAAGGCATGGAGCTTATGGATGCTGTAAAGCAAGGCGACAAAATGAAGCAAGTAACAATCGTTGAAGAATAGAAGAGCATGAAAGGAGACGTGTGTACGGCGGGGCTGTATGCACGTCTTTTTTGCTGCTCACTGTTCGCTTAAGCAAAGCGGTAAAGCGCCGTAAGTTGCATTTTGCTAAGACAGGTGGTACACTTCTAAGTGCATATATTTATACCAAATGAATAGCAATCAAAATGACAGACCTTCAGGGCAGGGTGAAATTCCCGACCGGCGGTGATGAACGGAGACTTGCGTATGCAAGACGTTCTTAGTCCGTGACCCGGGTGGATTCGTCCACACGGTGGATCTGGTGCAACTCCAGGGCCGACAGTATAGTCTGGATGGGAGAAGGGGCGTCAGGAGAGAGGAACTTGATTTTAGTTCTTTAAAGTTCTTTTTTTCACAATTACATGGCATTTCAGGCGAATTGGAGAGGGATACCTGCGGAAGAAGCGCGAGGTTTTCTATCGTTGTATCGTCGTATTTGACATATGCTGAATGGAAATGTATCACTGATTACATCCGTGTTCTCAGTTGTCTTTGGCGTATGCAAATGAAAGTGTATTGTGAAATAAAGTACATGCCTGTAAGCTCAATCAATCATGCCCTTCGGAGGATCCGAAGGGCTTTTTTGCATTAGCCTTGATCCGTTTGTGGAAAGGAGGACAGCCAATGTCTACTGTCATCAATGATGAACTGTACATGCAGCTTGCTTTAGATATGGCAGAGCGTGTGCTTGGACAGACGGATGTAAATCCTGCTGTTGGATGCGTCATTGTCAAGGAGGGACGAGTTGTAGGTCTTGGTGCACATCTGCGCCGCGGTGAAGGCCATGCAGAAGTTCATGCATTAGCGATGGCTGGGGAAGCTGCGCAAGGTGCTACTGCATATGTCACACTTGAGCCATGCAGCCACTATGGGCGAACACCGCCCTGCTGTCTAAGGCTGATCGAATCTGGAGTTGCTCGAGTCGTAATCGCTTGTGTCGATCCAAATCCGGCAGTTGCTGGGAAAGGAATTGCACTGCTGAAACAACATGGGATTGAGGTAACGGTAGATGTACTTCGGGAACAGGGTCTAGCACTCATTGAAATGTTCGCTAAGTATATAACGACCGGTCTCCCGTTTGTTACTCTCAAGACAGCCAGTACGCTTGACGGCAAAATTGCAACGGCTTCAGGAGACAGCAAGTGGATCTCGAATGAGCAATGCCGTGAAGTGGTCCATACGATGAGGCACCGCCATCAAGCAATCATGGTGGGCATTGGCACAGTGCTTGCCGATAATCCTTCACTCACGACACGGCTGACTGTGCCAGGGGTTAGCCCGATTCGCTTAATCGTAGACTCCAAGCTACGCATCCCAGTGGAAGCCAAGGTAGTGACGGATCGTTCTGTACGCACGTGTATATTTACAACTGCGCTGGCAAGCGAGCAAAAACGGCGGGAGCTGGAGTCTCGTGGAGTAGACGTGGTCGCGTGTGGAGAAGGTGAACAGGTTAATCTGCATCAGATGATGGAATGGTGCGGCCAACATGATATTGGCTCGATACTTCTCGAAGGGGGAGGACACCTAAATGGGGCCATGCTTAAGGAGAAGTTGATTGACAAGATCGTATTGTTTATCGCCCCTCTTATAGTTGGCGGTCAGCAAGCACCAGGCAACTTTGCGTTCGGAGGGGTGAGCCGGATGAAGGATGCATACCATCTCCAGCATATGGAGGTTGAGGTGCTCGGAGATAATGTGTGCATTAGCGGGTATCCTTTCGGCAAGCGCCAAGTAGAACAAGCTAAAAATGGCATGAAGGAGGATGACGACGATGTTCACCGGGCTCGTTGAGGAAGTTGGAAGGCTGCAATCGGTCTTGAAGCGGGGCGAAGCGATGGTGCTTCACATTCGTGCGTCTAAGGTACTGGATGGCATGAAGCTGGGGGACAGCATCGCTGTCAATGGAGTATGTCTAACGTCAACATCTTATGATGGCGTCTCTTTCATGGCAGATGTAATGCCGCAAACATTTCGCCATACGAATTTGAAGGACTTGAAGCCGGGCGATCCGGTGAATCTGGAGCGTGCAATGGCAGCAGGCGGCCGATTCGGCGGCCATATTGTACAAGGCCATGTAGATGGACTAGCAACGATCGTGAGACGAACGAGTGATGCGAATGCCGTTGTATATGAGCTGCGTGCCAGCCGACCTGAGATGGCCAAATATATGATTTCACAAGGCTCGATAACGATAGACGGGATTAGCTTGACCCTTACAAGGGCAGAGCATGGGGAGTTTTCCGTATCCATTATTCCGCATACGTTGGCACAGACTGCTCTTCAGAGCAAGATGCCGGGTGATACGGTAAACATTGAGTGTGATGTGCTCGGAAAGTATGTGGATCACTTGCTTCGTTATGGCAGGCAGGGAGCGGAAAACGACACGAAAGGAACGGATCGTTTCGGAGGTCTCAGTACGGCGTTTTTGGCAGAACACGGATTTATGTGACGATGAAAGGGGTTAACGACATGAATGAAGCATTTCATTTTGATCGGATAGAAGACGCCCTTGCTGAGTTGAAGCAGGGGAAGATAATCATCGTCGTCGATGACGAGGATCGTGAAAATGAAGGTGATTTTATCGCATTGGCTGATAAGGCAACGCCGGAAGTGATCAACTTCATGATTACAGAAGGCAGAGGATTGGTCTGTGTACCGATCTCCCAAGAGCGTGCCGATGAGCTGGAACTTCACCCAATGGTAGCCCGCAATACGGATAATCACAGTACGGCGTTTACAGTATCTATCGACCATGTTGATACGACAACAGGCATCTCGGCTCATGAACGCTCGTTGACGATTCAGAAGATGCTGGATCCTGGTGCTAAGGCAGAGGATTTCCGCCGGCCGGGACATATTTTTCCTTTAATTGCGAAGAAGGGCGGGGTATTGCGCCGCGCAGGGCATACAGAAGCGGCAGTAGATCTTGCTCGAATGAGTGGCTCCGCACCAGCTAGTGTCATCTGCGAAGTAATTAAGGAAGACGGCACAATGGCTAGACTCCCCGACCTGATGGAGCTGAAGAAAAAGCATGGCCTGAAACTGATCAGCATCAAAGATCTCATTCATTACCGGAATGAGAAAGAAAAGCTGGTTCAACGTGAGGTTGAGGTGAATATGCCAACAGCCTTCGGAGTTTTCCGGGCGATTGCGTATACGAACGGTGTGGATAACAAGGAGCATGTTGCCTTAGTGAAGGGCAGTCTTGACGATTCGAAGCCAGCTCTTGTCCGTGTCCACTCGGAGTGCTTAACTGGAGACGTTTTTCATTCGCATCGCTGCGACTGCGGCCCTCAATTTGCTGCAGCGCTTCGGCAAATCGAGAGGGAAGGGGCAGGTGTACTGCTCTATATGCGCCAAGAGGGACGTGGAATTGGGCTGATCAACAAGCTGAAGGCGTATAAGCTGCAAGAACAGGGTTTAGACACCGTTGACGCCAACTTAAAGCTTGGATTCCCGGCAGATCTTCGGGATTACGGCATTGGAGCTCAGATATTGAAGGATCTCGGCATCCGGCAAATTCGCCTTCTTACGAACAACCCTCGCAAAATTAAGGGGCTGGAAGGCTACGGGCTAGAAGTTGTTGAGCGCGTTCCGATTCAAATGGAGGAGAACGAGGACAACACAAAATATTTGCATACAAAGGCTGCAAAACTTGGTCATATGCTTGTATTCGACGATGTGGAGCAGGATGAGCACGCTCAGTAAGCAAATGTACGGCTTGGCTAATAGAGTAGAGCTACTCACAACTTGATTATTCAACTATTTTTCCTAGAGGAGGATTTTATTAATGCCACACGTTTTTGAAGGTCACTTAGTATCCGAAGGCTTAAAATATGGTATCGTCGCAGGCAGATTCAATGAGTTTATCGTCAGTAAGCTAGTATCCGGAGCTCTCGATGCGCTCAAGCGCCATGGAGCGAAGGAAGAAGAGGTAGATATTGCCTGGGTTCCGGGTGCTTTTGAGATTCCGTTGATTGCTCAAAAGATGGCGGAAAGCGGGAAGTATGATGCTGTAATTACACTTGGCGCAGTCATTCGCGGATCTACTCCACACTTTGATTATGTGTGCAGCGAAGCAGCTAAAGGTGTTGCGCAGGTCAATATGAAGACAGGGGTTCCAACAGTATTCGGTGTGCTTACGACGGACTCTATCGAACAAGCAATTGAACGTGCAGGAACGAAGGCAGGTAACAAGGGATGGGAAGCCGCAGTTACTGCAATTGAAATGGCAAACTTGACGAATCTGTTAAAATAGTGCTTATTTAATGTAGTGCCCTTTTTCAAAGGGCGCTACATTTGTTTTTTGCTCAGGAGGTTATCACGGGGTGACCGTAACGTATAAGCTGGAACAGTTTGAAGGGCCGCTCGATTTGCTCCTGCATTTAATCGACCAAGCGGAAATTAATATTCAAGATATTTCGATCAGCGAAATTACCGATCAATATATGGAATATTTGCACAATATGCAGGAATTGGAGCTCGAGATTACGAGTGAGTTTCTCGTGATGGCGGCAACGTTGCTGTCTATGAAATCACAGCAACTGCTTCCTAAGCCTCCAGTGATGGAATGGGACGACTATGAAGATTATGTGGATGATGAGCCTGATCCGCGGGCAGAGCTAATACGCAAATTGATTGAATATCGGAAGTACAAGGGAATTGCGGAGCATCTCCGGGAACGCGAGACAGAACGTAGCATGATTTTTTCCAAGGAACCAGAGGACTTGACTCCTTTTATGCCGACTGCTCCTGATAATCCGGTTGAGGGTCTACATGTATCCGACCTGATTGCAGCATTCCGCAAGGCGCTTAGCAAAGCGTCGCGCAGAGCTCAGGTCGCTACCATCCATCGGGATGAAATATCGGTTAAGGATCGGATCAAGAGTATTATTGATACGCTCCGTCCGTTCGGCAGGGGAGGCAAGATGATGTTCTCCAGCCTAATTGGCGAGCATCTAACCCGTACGGAAATTGTCGTATCCTTTCTCGCGCTGCTGGAGCTGATGAAGATGAAGCAAGTTCGCTGCTATCAGGACAGCCTCTTTGAGGATATCGTAATTCAATGGAGCGGGGAGGTGGACACAGAGGATGGACTTTCAGACGTTGAAGTCGATTATTGAGGGACTGCTGTTCATGGCTGGAGATGAAGGCTTGAACATCAAGCAAATATCTGAAATTACAGAACAGCGTCCAGAGGTTATAGAGGAAGCTGTGAATGACCTGCGTGCGGATTTTGAGCGTTCCAAGCGAGGGCTGCAAATTGTTGCCATCGCAGGCATGTATGAACTGGCTACATTGCCGGAACATGCGCCTTATTTTGAAAGGATGGCATATTCGCCCTCGCGCTCCTCGCTTTCGCAAGCAGCTTTGGAGACTTTATCTATTGTTGCCTATCGACAGCCGATAACCCGTGTTGAAATCGAAGAGATTCGTGGTGTTAAATCCGATCGTGCGATTCAGACATTAACGAACAAGGGATTAATTGAAGAGGTTGGACGAGCTGAAGCGATCGGAAGACCTATTTTATACGGAACGACAAAATCATTCTTAGATTATTTCGGATTGGCTACGCTTAAAGAATTGCCGGATTCCTCTGCATTTGAACAAATGGATGGATTAGAGGAGGAAACCCAGCTATTATTCGAGAAGTTAGATGGACGTCAATTAACAATTGAAGACGTGAAGGAAGTCGAAGAACAATTGGAAGCAGGAGTTTATGCTGATCAGGAGGAAGAGATCCGATAGGTAACTTCTGCGGACAAGCTGTTGAATATGCAATTATGAGGAGGAAAATGCTTTGAAAATTCATTTCCATGGTCATTCCTGCATTCAACTCGTTACCGAACAGCATCGTATTATCATTGATCCTTTCTTAACAGGCAACCCGGCAGCAGATGTTGAAGCGGCTCGTATCGAGGCTGATTTTGTGCTGCTTACCCATGCGCACGGGGATCATATCGGAGATGCAGCGGCAATTGCTAAGCGCTGCAATGCACCCATTATCGCAATGGTTGAGCTTGCGAACTATATGGAAACACAAGGGGCACAAGCAGTAGGCATGAACTTGGGCGGGTCTGCATCCTTTGAATTCGGTGTGCTCAAATTAGTACCTGCTCTGCACAGCTCTTCCGTTACGGTCAATGGTCAGGATATTTATATGGGAAACCCTGCTGGCATCGTGCTGCAAACGGGTGGTCTGACGATTTATCATGCCGGGGACACTGCATTGTTCAGTGATATGAAGCTGATAGGAGATCGCTACAAGCCGGATATCGCCTTTTTGCCGATTGGAAGCTTCTTCACGATGGATCCAGAGGATGCATTGCTGGCTGCTCAATGGGTACAGGCGAAGGTAGTCATCCCGATTCACTATAACACATTCCCGCCGATTCAACAGGACGGTGCGGCCTTTGTGGCGAAGCTGCAAAAGCTTGGCATTCATGGGATTGAACTGCTGCCTGGTCAGTCTATCGACAGTTCCCATCTATCGTTGTAAACAATTATTAAAACGTTACCTTTATACTTAAAAAGCGAACTTTTTCATTTTTGATTGAGAACAATCTTATTATGGATGAACGTCATCGCATCTCTGACGACTTCAGCCCGTCTGCTACGAACCACATTCGTAGCAGGCGGGTTTTTTCATGATTATCCAAGTTTGTAGAGTCTTGGCTCAAGATCATGCATGCTCGACTGGATGAAAGGCCATAATACGGATAGTTTAGGAAATGGAGGCGCATGACATGTTAGGATGGGCGATTGCTGGAGGCGTGGTAGCTGTTTTGCTTGTCTTCTTCTTCTTTTCGTCCATTGAATGCAAAATCATCGTTCATAAATCAGGAAAGTATGAGCGAATTGTCTTATTGATTCGTGCATGCTATGGACTGTTCCGATGGAGATACGAGTGGCGCTCGATTCGGTTTATTAACTTAGAGGAAGGATTCCACGTTCGTGTAAAGGCAAAAGACAATGTCGGAACAGGTAATGCTAGCCGAGATAAGGCCCAAGTGGATAAGAGGAAGGCAAAGAGGTATGTACATAATGCACAGCGTTTTCTTCACCATACGTATGAACTTACGCAATGGTTCAAGCAAACCCTTCAGCGCGTTCAGTGCAGCATGTTTACTTGGGAGACTGAAATTGGGCTGCTCAATCCTGCAACAGCCTGTTTATTAACAGGCGCCTCCTGGTCGTTGAAAAGTCTGCTGGTGGGTGTAATGTCACATCATGTTCAATTCCGCAGTCTTCCACAATTAGAAGTAAACCCGCAGTTCCATTGTCCATTCTTTTCCACGAGGGTTGTTTGTATAACCAAAATTCGCATCGTGCACGCTATAAGTGCTGTATTCAAGTTGATTATTCGCATCGTTCGAGCAGAAGGAGGATTACGAACATGGCGGAGCATCCTATCGAGGGCTTAATGCAAGCAGTTTTCAACAATATAAAAGCCATGGTAGATACAAATGCAATCGTAGGCGATCCTGTACAGACGCCAGATGGCAGCGTTATTTTGCCGATTAGCCGCGTGGCACTTGGGTTTGCAGCAGGGGGAAGCGACATTCGGGTGGAGGAGAGACATGACAGATTAACTACTGATCATCATGAACCACATGCCTCCTCAGTGTATGGCTCGAAACCGTTCGGCGGCGGAAGCGGCGGCGGCGTTTACATTACGCCGATAGCCTTTCTCGTCGTAGGCAAGCAAGGCATTCATGTCGTATCGCTTGACAATCAAACGCATCTGCTGGAGAAAATTATTGATGCAGTTCCGAATGTGTGTGATCGCATCAATTCCATGTTTAAGAAGCAGGAGCGGTCAACGACTGCCGAAGATATTATTTTACCTTGACCGGTATGAATTAGGCGTCAGGCTTGAATGTTGCTGCCGTTTTTGCCGAGGAATGGCGCTTACGGTCAACGGGAGCTTGACGCTATTTTTTCGTTCAGAGCAGATGAGATTGCTTGCAATAGACGAAGTGATGGACATACTCGGTCTCGAACAAGCATACATATGGAACAACTTGACCGGTATGCAGATAAAGGAGGAACGCATGAGCAAGCTTCCATACGTAGGACAAGTTGGTAAAATGATTGTGCTGTGTGTTTTATTGGGGGCGGTTCTGTCATACAAGTCCTACGGACGCATGGCAATAGCTGATCCTTCATTGGACAGCAACGCTTCACGCCCACAGCGCGAAGCTGTACAGGAGTGGTCTGTCCCGCTGCAAGTCCAACAGCAGCCTAATGAAGCCGGTACAGCACGAATCTCGTCCCCACATACATCGGCTAGAGCAGCTGCCTTAATAGATGTAGCATCAGGCAGAATGCTTTATAGCCATAATGGTGATAAGGAACTCCCAATGGCAAGTACGACGAAAGTGATGACGGCAATTGTAGCAATTGAACATGGGCGGCTGGAGGATATGGTGAAGGCTACTTCACGAGCTGTTGGCAAGGAAGGGTCTTCGATTTATTTAAGACTAGGAGAAGAAATGAGTTTGAACCACTTGCTTTACGGTCTTATGCTCCGATCAGGCAATGACGCAGCTGTTGCAATTGCCGAACATGTCGGAGGATCGGAGGAAGGCTTCGTCCATTTAATGAATGAGAAGGCGAAGCTTCTCGGACTGGAACATACTCAATTCCGTAATCCGCATGGGTTGGATGAAAAAGGCCATTATACGACGGCTAATGATCTAGCACGTATTACTGCTTATGCGCTGCATAACCCAACCTTCCGTGAAATTGTACGCACCCGTACCAAGAAAGCACCAAATTCCATCGACAAATGGGATTACGTATGGGGAAATAAAAATAAAATGCTTCATTTGTATGAAGGGGCAGATGGTGTGAAGACGGGATACACAAAAGGCGCGCTGCGATGTCTTGTTAGTTCTGCCACACGAAATGGTCAACAGTTAGTAGCGGTTACCTTGAATGACTCAAGAGACTGGGAAGACCATAAAAATATGCTTAATTACGGGTTCCGCGCGTATCCACAATCAAAGATTGTTGAGCAGGGCCAACCAATTGATGGGCATCCTTTTCAGGCAGCGGCATCGCTTACGTATCCGCTTAAGACGGGAGAGCAATCAAGGGTATCTGCCAAGTTAATGGTTCCGGTTAGCGGAAGTCTCGAAGGGAAATTAGGTCATCAAGGCCGTTTGATGATGTATCTGGATAATAAGGCTGTAGCAAGTGTGAATGTTCGCAAAATGAATCCAGATCCGTCAGCATCAAGCCAGTCTGGAGAAGCGAAACATTCATCTGCAGTGCTGAGCACAGATAGTGGAGGAAACCTGTTGTACAAGTGGATGATGGTGTTGAAGCGTGTCACCGGATCTTTATTCGGTGCAGCTTGATGGCTCATGGGAAGGGAGACGGTTGTTATTGTAAATGCAATATGGATGTTCATGCTGCTCGTAGGCTTCATCGCAGCTGCAGCACAAGGGCGGATTGAGGCCGTGACGGAGGCGGTGTTCGAAGGCGCCAAGACGGGGGTATCAGTCAGCTTCGGACTCATCAGTGTGATGGTGTTCTGGTTGGGAATGATGCGGATTGCTGAGGATGCAGGCTTGCTGAAACGGCTTGCCAAGGCTCTCGGTCCAATCGTAAGGTACTTGTTCCCTGATGTACCGCGCAATCATCCCGCCCTTGGCTTTATTATGTCGAATATGAGCGCGAATCTGCTTGGGCTAGGAAATGCTGCAACACCGATGGGGATACGAGCTATGCAGGAATTACAGAAGCTGAATCCAAGTAAGGATACGGCGACTCCAGCGATGTGCACATTGCTGGCCATTAATACGTCAAGTATTACGCTAATTCCAACTACTTTAATAGCAATAAGAATGAACTTCAACTCAGCTAATCCCGCTGAAATTGTAGGGACAACGCTGCTGGCGACTATCGTGGCTACATTCGCGGCAATCTTCGCGGATCGCTGGTATCGAAGAAGGGATGCGAAGCGGCCGCCGCCACATCAATTTAAGTCAGACGCAAGTCCGTCTGCTGGGGCACAAGGATCGGAGACTCATACTGCAGTCAGTTAATGCATTTCAATATCAACTTTGCATCATGACCATACTTCCAACTCCATTGAAATAGAAAGGATGGTCCGGTTATGTATGCATTCGTTTCAGCTTTATCCGCGTGGGCCATACCGGCTATTATTGTTTTTATCCCGCTGTATGCTTATTTTCGCCGTGTTCCCGTCTATGAAACGTTTGTTGAAGGAGCGAAGGACGGCTTTCAAACCTCAATCAACATTATACCTACTTTAGTTGGCATGATGGTTGCAATCAGCGTATTTCGTGCATCAGGTGCGATGGATTGGATGGTTAGTATGCTTCGTCCGCTGCTTGATTGGGTCGGTATTCCCGGTGAAGTTATGCCGCTCGCTTTTTTGAGGCCGATTACAGGCGCTGGTTCACTGGCCTTCACGACGGATCTGATTAAAATGTATGGGCCTGATTCGATGATTGGACGCATCGCTTCGACGATACAGGGCAGTACAGATACAACGATCTATGTATTGACCGTTTACTTTGGCGCTATAGGGATAAAAAAAGGCCGGTATGCGCTTAAAGTTGGATTATTCTCTGATTTAGTTGGATTTATTGCAGCAATTGTCGTCTGTTTTCTTGTATTTGGCTTCATAACAGGGTAATATCATATTAGCTTGAATAATGTAAGTTAATGACAAGCTCGCGCCTTCTTGGTTCGCGGGCTTTTATCTTCATCCAGGTAAATAATAGTTTGAGGTGACAGACATTCATGGAAGAACGTTTACAGAAGATTTTGGCGAACGCGGGCGTCGCTTCGCGTCGAAAGTGTGAGGAGCTTATTAAAGCAGGTAAGGTGCAAGTGAATGACGAGGTTGTGACAACATTGGGTGTGAAGGCCGACCCTTCAGTAGATGTCATTACCGTTAACGGTAAAGCAATATCGGTAGCGTCCGATAAAATAGTGCTGGCTTTCCATAAACCGAAGGGTGTCATCACAAGTACTTCTGATCCTGAGGGGCGTAAGACGGTCATGGATTTTATGAAGGGCGTAGGTGCGCGTGTATATCCAATCGGACGTCTTGATTACGACACAGAAGGGTTGCTGCTGCTGACGAATGATGGTGAATTGGCAAATATGCTCATGCATCCTCGTCATCATGTGGAGAAGACGTATCATGCAACAGTCAAGGGTGTTCCGCATGGGGACAAGCTGGAACAACTGAAAAAAGGGATTAAACTTGAAGACGGCTTCACACAGCCTGCGGCCGTCGAGTACCATGACGTTGATCTGGAACGCAATATTGCAACAATCAGTGTAACGATCCACGAAGGACGAAATCGTCAGGTTCGCCGCATGTTCGAGGCAATTGGCCACCCAGTTACCAAGCTGAAGCGGGTGAAATTCGGCAATATTACACTTCAAGGAATTGCCCGCGGAAAGCATCGTGTGTTGACGAAATCGGAAGTGAATGAACTCCGTATGGAGATGAAGTCCAACCGTACTATGCGTACGTAATAACGATTGACCGCTTTGCGTATCTTATTGCAGCCCTGCCCTGTATCGTGACACATAATTTTCATATTGAGGAAGATATGTCCGCTATTCTATGAATTATAATAGTCGTTGATGGTGTAATGCAATTGTTGCATTTATGCTGTCTGGATGTGAAATATGTCATAGAAAGCGAGAGTTCAATCTAACGATTGAACCATATCAAGAAGGGGCGATGATATTGGGCAAAAGAAACAAAACAGTCCAGGTTCTCATATTAGCCGTCATTGTGATACTTGGCGGGATTGCAATCAGCAATGCGTACAGCAAGCCTACATATCCTGAGGTGGGGAGCCGAATACCAGATTTGTCCCTTCATGCATTGAATGGAGATACGGTACAACTCAGTGATTACAAGGGGAAATTCCTCATTCTGAACTTCTGGGGCTCCTGGTGTGAACCGTGTGAACGGGAAATGCCGACATTGCAAAAGGCGGCAGATGATTGGAAGGATCGCAATGTAGAGGTCGTTGGCATTAACTATGGGGAAGATGCCATTGTTGTGGACAATTATATGAAGGCGGTAAAAGTTCACTTCACGATGTTGCTCGATACGAAAAAGAATGTAACCAAAGCGTTCGGTGTTCGGCCATTGCCTACGACGTTCTTTATTAAGCCAGATGGTAAAGTCCATGCTATTCATACCGGAGAAGTCACTACAAGCCAGCTAGAGACCTATTTAGAGCAAATGGCGAAGGAATAGGGCTTGAAGAGGAGGAGGACTAGGCTGTGCGGTTTGAGAACACAAAGTGCGAATGCGGCCATCAGAATGCAGTCGGAACTGTACTCTGTGAGGCCTGCGGCAAGCCGCTATATGAGGGGGATGAGACAGATTCCGTACTGGAAATGCGATATGACGGGGTGGCACGAAAGTCACAGAAGGCGAGCCCGTCTTGGATTGATCGCATTTGGAATTTCTTTTCCTCCGTCAAAGTGGCGGTTATACTTATCGTCATTACATTAGTTGGTGCATCTCTTGGCACCATATACCCACAGGAAAGCTCATTTCTCAGCATCGATCCTACACAATATTATAAGAGCACGTACGGCACATTGGGCCAAATTTATTATATGCTTGGTTTGTCGCATACATACGAATCCTGGTGGTTCATTACATTGCTAGTTATGATCGGTGCTTCGCTGGTCATTTGCAGTATAGACCGTGTGCTTCCGCTATACCGTGCCTTGCACCGGCAGAAGATACGCAAGCATGTGCAATTTATTTCCAGACAACGAATTGTCTATGAAGGAAACATAGAAAAGGAATCCGAAGCTTGGCTGGATCAGATAACTGTCGTCTTAAAAAAGAAAGGCTATCGAGTCATAAAGGACGATGTCGCGCTGCTGGCCGAGAAAAATCGCTTCAGCCGCTGGGGTCCGTACATTAATCATATTGGCCTTATTCTTTTCTTGCTTGCCATACTTGCACGCAGCATCCCGGGCTGGCATTACGATTATTATGATGGTTTCCCGCAAGGAGAAGCTCGTGAAATACCCGGAACTCCCTATTATTTGCGTAATGATAAATTTACAGTTGAATATTATGGCGAGGAAGATATGCCGGAACAGTTCATTAAGGAAGGGCGTATCATCCCGAAGTTGTTCGAGACAAAGGCAACGCTGTTCAAATGTGTGGACAAATGCGGTGATCCTCGCATTGAACCCATACTGGAAAAGGTAGCCCAGCACAACATACAGTTGAATTCGCCGCTTGAGTACGAAGGGCTTATGGTTTATCAGTCTGATTTTGAATCGCGTCTTGTTGCGGTCAATCCGGTGTTGAGCAATGAGGATACAGGCGAGGTATATGGTAAATTTGAACTTCGAGTGCAAAATACGCCTACGGAATTTCAGGTAGGATCCTATACATTGAAGCTGACTGGCAAGTATTTGGATTTCGCAATCGGCAAAAATGGAGAATTGACTACAAAATCGCAAAATCCGAACGCTCCTGCATTTAGCTTCCTGATTAAGGGGCCTAGTCTGCCAAGCGAAGGCGTGCCTTATTTGTATTTCGCATTGCCTAAGGATAAGGATCAGTTCCATCAGGATGATATCAATGCCAAGCTGAGAGAAAGCTTAGGGGCAGACTCGATTCCGCATTTTCGGATCGGATTGGAATCCATGGAGGATGTCATCTATACAAATTCAATCAGTTATATGACTGTTCGCAAGGAGACGGCACTGCCACTCATCTGGATTGGGGCTGGTATCAGCATGATCGGTCTAGTTATGGGCTTCTACTGGCAGCATCGCCGCATATGGCTACGAATTGACGATAAGCGCTTACTTCTCGGTGCCCACACGAACAAAAACTGGTATGGGATCCGTAATGAAGTAGCGAATGCACTTGCAGCTGTTCATATAGAAGTAGATGCCAAATCGATCGATCGTGGGGGGAATAAGGCGTGACTTTGCAATGGAGTCAGGACGCATATATTATTGCGTTTTTCTTGTTTTGTCTTTCCTTTATTTTGTACGTCGTGACTGTTGCCGGCCGTAAGATGAAGACTCGTGATCCGGTTCGCTTTGAACGGAGATGGGGGGCAATTTCGTTTGGCGTAACGATACTCGGCTTTATAAGCCAGATCGTTTATTTTGGATGTCGCTGGGCGTACGCTGGACATATCCCTGTTAGCAATATGTATGAATTCATGTCATTTTTGTCGATGATGATTATCGGCGCATTTATTGTTGTATATCTGATTTATCGCAGTACCGTTTTGGGTTTGCTTGCAGTACCACTGGCATTTTTAATGATGGCATATGCGTCGGTCTTTCCTAGTGAGGTGCAGCCGCTCATTCCACAGTTGAACTCAGTGTGGTTGAAGCTCCATGTTACGATGTCGGCTTTAAGCTATGCGTTCTTCGCCGTAGCATTCGTTGCAGGACTTCTCTATTTGCTGCGTACAGTTCGCTGGGAAGAAGGCAGCTCTCGGAAGCCGCAGCGCTGGCTCGAATTCACGATGGGCTGCATCGTAGTATTCATTGGCTTTATCGTTGTAGTGTACAGCTTCCGGGCTGCTAACTATGAGGTTGTTATTGGTCAAAAGGTAGAAACGGTGAAAACTGGCGGTGAGATAGAAACAGGGCTTGAAATGGTCACGTATACGATGCCGCCGCTGATTGCTCCGCATATGAGCGATGAAGCTACGTTGAAATCTGTTCCTTCCTTCTTGGGGATGAAGCTTCCATTAATGGAGGCGCCGGGATGGATGAAGGGAGTTCAAGCTGGCCGCAAGCTGAATACGGTCGTGTGGTCCGTCATTGCAGGCTTGATCTTATACGGCTTGATCCGTTTGCTGCTTCGCAAGCCAATCGCAAAGGCGCTTCAGCCTTTATTTAATGGGATTGATCCTGAGACCGTTGATGAAATCAGCTACCGATCAATTGCTATCGGGTTCCCGATCTTTACATTAGGTGCTCTTATTTTCGCAATGATATGGGCTCAGGTTGCGTGGTCGAGATTTTGGGGTTGGGATCCTAAGGAGGTATGGGCGCTTGTCACATGGCTTGCCTACAGCGCATATTTGCATTTGCGTCTTGCACGCAGCTGGCAAGGAACCAAATCTTCTTGGATGTCCGTAATCGGATTTATCATTGTCATGTTTACACTCGTAGGCGTAAACCTTGTTATATCGGGGCTCCACTCCTACTCGGGCGTGTAATTGCGTTAATAATGGGCAAAAATTTAGAAACGGCTGGGATTGCTGAACTAGGTGTACCCCAGTCGTTCACATTTTTGCTATAATAGAGCCAAGTATGAAGGCAACTACGAAAGGGGTATCCTTCGTGTTGCCTGCTTATATTACAGCTAGAACTATGAACCTCGTCAATTGCAGCCGCATTTGGCTTCGCTGGGGGTTTTCTTTTATGGTGAAAGGGGAGTCACACATGTCCGAGCAAGTGAATCGAATCTTGATCGTCGATGATGAAGAACGGATTCGCCGACTGTTGAAAATGTACCTTGAAAAAGAAGGTTTTGAAATTGAAGAAGCAGAGGACGGAGAAGCGGCGCTCCGAATGGCTGTCAGTGAAGAATATGATCTCATTCTTCTGGATGTAATGCTGCCAGGGATCGATGGCGTTGAAGTGTGTACGCGTTTGAGACAAGTCAAGGCTACACCTGTTATTATGCTGACAGCTAAGGGGGAAGAGATTAACCGGGTACAGGGCTTCGAAGTTGGTGCAGACGACTATGTTGTCAAGCCATTCAGCCCACGCGAGGTTATTTACCGAGTGAAGGCAGTGCTGCGACGTTCATCGGCGACAGCTTTTTTGACAAACGATCCGAAAGCAAGCAACAACATTGTATTTCCTCATCTCGTCATTGAACATGATGCTCATCGTGTAACAGCAGGAGGTCAGGAAATCAGCTTGACGCCGAAGGAATATGAGCTGCTGCATTACTTGGCAGTATCACCGGACAAGGTGTTCTCTAGAGAAGAACTGCTGAAGGATGTATGGAATTATGAATTCTTTGGTGATCTTCGCACCGTGGATACGCATGTGAAGCGGCTGCGTGAGAAGCTGAACAAGGTATCACCGGAAGCAGCGACTATGATCACTACGGTATGGGGTGTAGGTTACAAGCTCGAGGTGCCAAAATAACGTGAAATTCTGGAGAAGTATTGTTGGGAAGCTGTGGATGACCATTATTGGTCTTGTTGCATTTGTTCTCATCATTTTAGGGTTGTATTTGCTGCATTATATTGATAGCAATTTCGCCCATCCAAACGATATTAAGCAGTTGTTTGTGTACACAGCCATAATCGGATTTTCACTAACAACCTTTTTTGCGTTCTTCCTTTTCACGAAAATTACGCAGCCGCTTCGGAAGCTGAAACAGGCAGCCGATACGATCCGTCAAGGCGATTATTCTACACGTGTGACACTTCGTTCCTCTGATGAAATAGGGGAGTTGTCTCGCACGTTCAACCATATGGCGGAAGAGCTGAACTCCACTATATTAGATTTGCAGCATGAGAAGGAACACTTAGCCAGCATTTTGCGAAGCATGACTGACGCTGTTATTACCTTTGATGCAGCAGGGCAGGTGCTGCTTGCGAATCCGCACGGAGAATCGGTTATGAGCCGCTGGAACGGAATGGACTGGGCGCTCGAAGAGGAAACGGCAGAAGCATCAGGAGTGCCGGAGCCGTTGAGACCTATATTTCATACGGTGATCTCGGAGGCTCGGGAGGTAACGACTCGTGTTCATGTGAAGCAGCAGGTATGGTCTGTTGTAATGGGGCCATTGCACGCAGACAGCCGTGTTCGTGGTGCAGTTGCAGTATTGCGGGATGTAACCGAAGAAGTGCAGCTTGAGAAGCTGCGCAAAGATTTTGTGGCAAATGTATCCCATGAAATTCGCACGCCGCTATCGATGCTTCAGGGCTATAGTGAAGCGTTGTTGGATGATATTGCAACCTCACCTGAAGAGCGCAGGGAGCTTGTGCAGGTTATCCATGACGAGTCATTGCGAATGGGCAGACTGGTCAAGGATCTATTGGATCTAGCCCGTATGGAGGCTGGACATTTACCAATGCACAAAGCTCAAACCGATGTACATGAACTTGCATCACGAGTGTATCGGAAGTTTGCTGTGTTGGCTAAGGAGCGCAATATTCCGATCGAAGTGCAGCTTGAAGCGATGGATTCTGTTCTTCCTGAAGCTGATGAGGATCGGCTTGAGCAAGTGCTGACGAATCTGCTGGATAACGCGCTTCGTCACTCATCCGAAGGCCAGCCGATACATATTCGGACGGAACGTACGGACAATGAGTGGCTGTGGATTCATATAGAAGATCATGGACAGGGCATACCGTCAGAGGATGTACCCTATGTATTTGAACGATTCTATAAGGCAGATAAAGCGCGCAAGCGCGGTCCTTCAGGCGGTACGGGACTAGGTCTTGCCATAGTAAAAAATATTATTGAGGCACATCAGGGACACATCCGAGTAGACAGTACATTAGGGAAAGGAACAACGTTTTCTATTGCACTGCCTGTTCAGCCCGTTAAGTCCACGAACTGACACAAAACACCCAATTGCGCAACTTGTGTGCAATTGGGTGTTTTTTTGTAGAATGAGTACTGGAAGATATGTCAGACGAGGGCACAATTTTCCGATTAATCTTGATGGTCGTGGAACAATTCGAACTGTTCTCCTCGATTCATAGGATAATTCGGATTATAATACGATTTCCTTGGCTTTTTTAATATCTGCAGATTCTTTCAGCTTCGCAATTACCTCTTTTGGAATGGCTTTGTCGACGGAAAGCACCATAATGGCTGAGCCTCCGACAATTTTACGACCAACTTGCATGGTGGCGATATTAATATCGTTCGTTCCAAGCAGTGTACCTACTATTCCGATAACACCAGGCTTATCATCGTGTGAAATGAGGAGCAGATGTCCCTCTGGAGAGAGGTCTACAGGGTACTTGTCGATTTGTACGATTCGTTCGCCATAACCGTTCAATAACGTACCAGCCACCAAGCGCTCTTCTGTATTGGTTCTCAATGTAACAGATAACAGATTTGTAAATCCCTTCGCTACGTGAGATTGCTGAATGATAATATTGATATCACGCGTTTTAGCAAGATGCACAGAGTTGACAATGTTCACATCAGTGCCAAGATGCTGCGTGAGAACACCTTTGACAATATGTCTGGTTATCGTTTGGGTATCGACCTCAGCCAGCTCGCCAGAGTAGCTCACAAGGATTTCTAGAATGGGGCTCTTTGTCATTTGAGAAACAAATTGTCCGAGTTTCTCGGCGAGTGTGAAGTAAGGCTGGATCTTTTTTAAAACTGCCGGAGCAACTGGCGGCATATTCACCGCATTTTTGAACGGCTCATTGCGCAAAATGCGCAGCACTTGCTCTGAAACATCGACAGCAACATTTTCCTGCGCCTCAACAGTGGAGGCACCGAGATGCGGCGTTACGATGATTTTAGGATGACTCAAGAACGGATGGTCAGGCTGTGGAGGTTCTACCTCAAATACGTCAAATGCGGCGCCTGCCACAATGCCTTCATCGATTGCCTCTACAAGTGCCATTTCATCAATAATTCCACCGCGTGCACAGTTAATAATGCGCATGCCGCGTTTCATGACCTCGAATTGTGGACGAGCAATCATATGCTTCGTTTCAGATGTCAACGGCGTATGAACCGTCAGGAAATCAGCTGTGCGAATAATCTCATCAACAGTGCCGAGTTTGACCCCTAACTTTTCTGCTCGATCTTCTGTCATGAAGGGATCGTATCCGATGATTTCCATTCCAAATGCCTTCGCTCTCTTAGCAACCTCGCTGCCGATACGGCCCATACCAAGCACGCCAAGAGTTTTGTTCATCAGCTCAACCCCAAGGAATGTCTTGCGATCCCACACTCCATTGATTGTCTTTGTGTAAGCCTGCGGGATATGACGGCATAATGCCATCATCATGGCAAAAGCATGCTCACACGTTGTGATGGTATTGCCATCAGGGGCGTTGATAACGATAATTCCGCGTTGGGTAGCTGCCTGCAGATCAATATTGTCAACGCCAACTCCGGCGCGGCCCACAACTTTAAGCTTCTTGCCAGCCTCCATGACGCGTGCTGTGACACGAGTCTGGCTGCGAACGAGCAGAGCATCATAATCAGCGATAATATTGATCAGTTCATCCTCCGACAATCCTGTTTGCTTTGCGACTATAATGTCTTGTGCATCAACAAGCTTCTGAATCCCGAAGTCGCTAATCGGGTCGGACACTAATACTTTGAACATGGAATTCTCCCTCCTGAGCATGGCTATATCATTTATTAGAAACGGCAAAAACCGTTATCTTAATACCGATGAGATATGGACTTGTTATGTACCTTGGAATATAGCAAAAAACTCTCATCCACATACTACGACCGTAGTAAGGGACGAGAGTTCCATCTTCGCGGTGCCACCCTAATTCGCTGCTTATTCGCATAAGCAGCCTTACACGTCTATGCCAGACGTCGAACGTTAACGGGTTCGATTCGGTTACGCCTACTGCCATCAGGGTTCGACGCAACAACTCCGGAACGCTGGAACAAGACAATCCGCCACCGATTCGCACCGACCATCGGCTCTCTGCAGGCTTCACTGAATGTTCGTTTCCTTCACCGTTTGACTCATGAAATTTTACTTAATGTACCATGCAAATGCTAGGGTGTCAATAGATATTTTTACGAACATAATCGTTTCATATATAAAAAATGTACGGTTTATGGTTTTTCGGCAGATCCTTTTAACAAATGATTTTTACAAGCCTGTATTGCGATTCGAGAAGAATGAATCAGTTCATCCTCTTTGGATTTTGTTCGGATTTCGAGTGCTTTTTCGAACCATTGGAGTGCTGCTTCGTAATTCGATTGATCATATTGATTTTTGCCACAATGCTGATAAAGAAAGTCAAGCATTCCAAAGTGTTGATCATGTATATTCGCTTGTTCTAGGAGTTTGTGGAACATATGGTTGGATGTGTGAAAGTCCTTCATCCATTGATAGGTATGGGCAAGGCGTAATTTGTTAATCCACACCTGCTTGGCGTTGTTGTTTGACGAATGGATGGCGATGGCGGAATTCAAATAGGTTATGCTGTCCTTATAATTTCCGACTATTCGGCTGTAGACACCAATCATTCCGTATTGTTTTCCCAAGTCCTCTTGATTTTGAGCAGATGCTTGCAATTTCTCCTTTACATAAACGATGGCTTTGCGCATATCAGAAGCGGAGTGCGGAACTTCTCTCAGCTTGTCATCGAAGTAA
This sequence comes from Paenibacillus sp. B1-35, assembly GCF_050474385.1. Classification (NCBI taxonomy): domain Bacteria; kingdom Bacillati; phylum Bacillota; class Bacilli; order Caryophanales; family Paenibacillaceae; genus Paenibacillus; species Paenibacillus sp. B1-35. The sequence continues at coordinate 1,312,585 of NZ_JBCHVJ010000001.1, read as the reverse complement.
AAGGTACAGTTGTAAGGTGTAAATATTGACAAAAAATGGACTCCCCCTTCTTCGTGAAGTGCATTCATTCTACAAGGTGTTGACCCAATTGGCAATGCAATCGTTGTAATTGTTGATGCTGCGTGATTCCTAACTTGAATGAACCATCTTTTATCTGATATGATGCTTCTATTGAGCGTTATAATAAGGATTGCTAACTCGTTAGGCAGGGATGTAATGAAACAGAAATGGAATGATTTCAAATCTCGACAAGTAGACATCCAACAGTTAGATGATAAGGTGCTACTCTTAAATTTGTATGTAACGCAAGCAATTACGTTGATTCTTGGTGTGGTATGGATTTGGCTGCAAGGGAGAAATCCTTTCTCGTTGCTTATTATCCAGACGGGCGATTTAACATGGGTGTGGCTGGGAGCGGGGTTGGCTGCTCTTGTGATTATTGTCGACATCGCGGTTTCTAGATTTGTGCCAGAAGATATGACGGATGATGGGGGAGTGAATGAGAAGCTTTTCCGCTCACGTCCGGTATGGCATATCATTGTGATCTCGTTTATAGTGGGTATATGTGAGGAAATGCTCTTTCGTGGGGCGATACAGCATGCATTTGGCGCATATTGGACGAGTATTATTTTCGCAGCTATCCACGTACGGTATTTGCGCCATTGGTTACCAACTGGAATGGTGTTTCTAATTAGCTTTGCTTTGGGTACTATTTATGAGTGGACAGGAACCTTATGGGCTCCAATACTAGCACACTTTATCATTGATCTCATTATGGGACTCATTATACGATTTCGGAGGGAAGTATGAGCGAGAATCACCCACACCCTTTATTTCGAGGGTTCTCTCGCAAGCAAGAGCCAGACCTACATAGCCCGGCACTAGATGCTTTACGTTCATTGAGAGAAAATTCATCGAAGAAAGATACACATACCGAGCAACAACATACAGGCAGCAATCAAGCAATGACGGAAGAACGATTGCTCAATCTTGCTGAAAATATTGCCATGCAAGAGGAAGAGCTTGATGATCGATCGCTGCCTTCAAGAAAAAAGTTATTTCCGTCAAGTTATGTAAGACTAACAAAGTGGTTTTATAATATTCTATTTTTGTTATTTGTAGGCTTGTTAATTGGACTACTATTATGGGGTCGCCATAAGCTGGGGCTGGAGGGGTAATCCATGTTGATTGCTTACACTGTCATTGCAGGCTTGCTGGCAGCAGCCGGGGGGCTTGTTGTCTATATGTTATGGGAAGCACGGGGGTTTACAATTACAGAAGAAGAAGTGGTACTGAAGCGGTTGCCGTCGTCTTTCGACGGGGTCCGCTTGTTTTTTATTAGCGACTTCCACAGAAGGCGGTTAACGGAGAGCCATATCGCGCAGATCCAACGCCACTCACAGGCGGCAATGGTACTGGTCGGCGGGGATATAACTGAGTTTGGAGCGCCGCTTGCGTACAGTGTCGAGAATATGGAGAGGCTGCGCCGCCTAGGGCCAGTGGCTGCTGTACATGGCAATCATGATTACAAGGCAAATGTTCGTGAGCTTGATGATAAATTGAACCAATTAGGTGTCAAGCTGCTGGATAATGAGGCAATTCGGCTAGAGCAGCACGGGCATTTTATATGGCTTGTAGGCTGGGACGACTACAGCTCCAAACGAACGAATGTGAAGCTTGCCATGAATGAGCCACAGCAAGAACCTGCGTGTACAATTGTTCTGACTCATGATCCGCTGGCTTTGCGGAAGGCTGAGCTGCAAGGGATTGATCTCGTATTGTCAGGGCATACGCATGGCGGTCAAATTTATCTGCCTGGATACGGGCCGCTGCGCACCTCGAAATTTTACCGCAAATATTTATCTGGCTGGCATACATTTACAGGACTAAAAGGCTCTACGGCTTTGTTTATTACAAAAGGGTTTGGAACATCACATATCCCACTCCGTTTATTTTGCAAACCTGAAGCGCATTTTATTACACTCCGTTCGGGCATTGATGGCCGCATTTCCTGATTTTTTACCGCATGGTTCGTTACAGATGGGCTCACACTACAATTGATCCTAACTAATTGAAGGAGGGAACTACAGTGAAAGTGACATCGTTCATTTCTGGTGCTGCTATTGGTATTTTGGCTGGGATGTATTTGGCAGATCGTCGTTCGCTGGCTAATTTGCAGTCCAGATTGCAAGTTGCTGGCAATGTCGTTCAAGATGTAGTAGGCAAGGCGAAGGATAAGGTTATGGATGCATCAGCAAGCATGCCGGATATTGCCTCCTTGCTCGACTTGAAGATGTCCAAAGAGGCGCCTAAGTCTGACGCGTTCAGTTTGGATCGGGTTAAGGAACTGATTGATCGCGATCCAGAAGTGAAGCGTAAGGTGGATGCCATTTTACGGGAAAATGGACTGGCTCCAACACCATCCAATCTGAATGCTGTAAAACTGGAAACCACTACTACGACAATATCCAACGCTTCTAAGTCGCAAGCTGCACCGCGAACAAAACCGTTTGAAGAAAATCAATCCACCCACTGATTGTAGAAGATCGATATTGGAAGAAGCTGCCGATTGAGTCGGCAGCTTCTTTGTGTTTATACAATCAATATACTGTCAACTATTTTATGTAGTGCAAATCCATGCAAGAAATGATAACATGAATTACATAGAACCATTTTCAGCACATATTATATGTTGCTTCATAATCTGTTATAACCGAAGTTGCAAAGGAGGGTCCTGTCATGAAGATCGAACGTATCAGTCAAGACAAGATTCGAATTTTCCTTACGTTCGACGATTTGTCTGAGCGCGGGATCAAACGCGACGACTTGTGGCGAGAGATGTCTAAGCTGCAGGAATTGTTCGCAGAGATGATGGATCAGGCGTATACCGAACTCGGATTTGATGCGACGGGACCGTTAGCCGTGGAAGTATTCGCAATGCCTGCACAGGGGATGGTTGTCATCGTAACGCGAACACACTGGAACCAGGCGTCAGGTCATGGCGATGGCATCGAAGATGACGAGTTGGATGATGTATATGAAATGGAAGTTACGCTTGAGGAGAGCGATACGATCGTATTCGCGTTCCGGGATTTTGAAGACTTCATCGAGGCGGCACATACGGTTCATGGCAATTTTGCCGTTCCAGGTGCGCTCTACCAATATAATGGACAGTGGATTTTCCATGCGGAACCGACGAATGTGGATCCCCAGCGATTGCAAGCTTTTATTGCAATTATGGCTGAGTATGGGGAAGCAGCGTCAGTGACGACAGCTGTTCTGGAGGAGTATGGAAAGTGTATCATTGCAGAGGATGCCATTGCCGTTACTTGTACACATTTCAATCCGCGCCGTGCATAATACAGCGTAATATGCGACCGTGAACAGGGAGTGCTTGTGATTTTTCATGAGAAGTGGAAAATTCGGGCTCCCTGTTTTGCGTTTTTCCCGCTGGAGGCTATGTCAACCAATATATGCAATTTGCGATTGATTGGACACTCTGTATTATAAAATCAGTCAGATGTATGTTTTCATCAACATTATTCGACACAATAAGCGCTGTCGCATAACAGTATGATATACTTACAATATCAAACTTTTACGGATATCTAACCGACCATAGAGTTAGTCGCCAAAGGAGGATGTGAAGGTGACTTTGCTTACTGCTCTTAGCACGCTCGTCGCGGACACTTCTCAGTTGGCGATACAATCTGGTGAAGCTGCGACACCCATTTTTCCTTTGCTTACAGCAGCAATCGCACCTGGTATTGCGTTGCTGGCGTATTTCTATTTGAAGGATCGTTACGATTATGAACCGATTCACATGGTCATTCGTGTGTTTCTGCTTGGGTTTCTAATTGTATTTCCGATCATGATTATTCAGCATGGCCTCGTATTGTGGTGGGGCAAAAATCCATATATTTATTCCTTTTTTATCTCTTCTGGCGTTGAAGAGTTTGTCAAATGGTTTGTGTTGTATCATATGATCTACAATCACGTAGAATTTGATGAGCATTATGATGGCATATTGTATGCAGTTGCCGTATCGCTCGGTTTCGCCACGATAGAGAATGTCATGTACGCATGGTTGAATCAAACATCGTTTTCCCAAATGCTTGTGCGTGCTCTGCTGCCTGTATCCGGACATGCCTTGTTCGGTGTTATTATGGGTTATTATATGGGGAAAGCGAAATTTTATGGCGGTCGTTCGCGAAAATATTTGCTGTACTCGATTGGAATTCCTTTGTTCTGGCATGGAGTTTACGATCTGATTTTAATGACAGTGACTCGTTATTGGATATGGTTCGTAGTACCTTTAATGCTGTTTCTCTGGTATTTCGGCATGGGGAAGGTACGAAGAGCCAGTGCCCGCTCTCCTCTTAGGATGGTAAATTCAGAAGAAGAGGTTAATGTGGAGCAATAATGGGAATGCTATTATTTACAAGCTCAAATTGTGCGAGGCACGAACGGGCGCAGTTCAAGGGAAGCAAGGAGGGCTCATGTGAGGGTGAAGGTTACCATTCGCTGCAAATGCTGCGGTGAAAAATTCATTCTTCGTGGCAAACGGGAAAAAGGTCGAATTGAAACCGGCTTCAAGCAGTGCATCTGTGATAATCGGGATGCATTCCATATTGATGAAGAACCAATATGATGACTTCGATATAAGAGTGCAATAATGGGAATCGATGCATAAACCTCCCTCATATCCAACAAACTAACATCACTATGATGTACAAGTTGCTGTGAAGGGAGACGTTTGTACCATGTATAAACGATTAAGTGCGGTGATGTTTCCTATTTTTGCGCTCTTATTTGTTGGAGCGATTGTATGGGGATATCAAGAACATCAAGAGAAGAACTCTATATTGATTAAGGCAGAGAACCAATACCAGCGTGCCTTCCATGATTTGACCTATCATGTTGATAAGCTTCATTCCGAACTGGGGCAGACACTTGCAGTAAACTCCAAGTCGCAAGGGATGCATCGGAAAGGTCTTGTCAATGTATGGCGAATTACGAGTCAAGCGCAAAATGAGATTAGTCAGCTACCTTTGACACTGCTGCCATTTAACAAGACAGAAGATTTTTTGTCGCGTATCTCTAATTTTTCTTACCGAGCTGCCGTCCGGGATTTGACGAAACAGCCGCTCAGTGATGATGAGGTAAAAATACTCAAGACGCTGCACCAAAATGCAGCGCAAATCTCACAGGATTTACAGCAGGTTCAAAACAAGGTGTTAAAAGACAATCTACGTTGGATGGATGTTGAAACAGCAATGGCGTCCGAGCAAAAAACGATGGATAATACGATCATCGACGGATTTAAAACCGTAGATAAAAAGGTGAGCGCATATCCAGAACTGAACTGGGGGCCTTCGATTTCCAGCGTATATACAAAGCGTTCTGTGAAAATGCTGAAAGGCAATCCCTTATCGGAGCAGCAAATTAAAGAAAAAGCTGAAAAATTCTTGGTTAAAAAACCGAATGAGCCTGTACAAGTAAGAAAGAATGGTAAAGGAACCGACTACGAGTCCTATACGGTATTCACGAAGTTAAAAGACGATGGCAGTGCACTAACACTCGACTATACAAATCAGGGCTTCCTTATGTCGTATATGGACACACGCCATGTAGGCAAAAAAAAGCTGACGATGGCTGAAGGAGAGCAAGCAGCCAAGAAGTTCCTGAAGAAAAATGGTTATCCGGACATGGCTGCTGTTCGATATGATGAGTACAACAATACGGGAAGCTATACTCTTGTGCCTGTAGCCGATGGTGTCTATATTTATCCGCAGCAGGTTACGGCGCGTGTTGCACTGGACAATGGCGAAGTGACAGGCTTGCAAGCGGCGGATTTTGTATATGAAGACAAGGAACGCAAGGTGGGCAAGCCGACTTTGGGTAAAAAAGAGGCACAAGCTATGCTGAATCCAAGCATGAACATATTATATGATCGCATGTCGCTCATCAAAAATGATCTTTCCGAGGAAGTGCTCTGTTATGAATTCGGAGGCAAAATTAATGGTGGCGCGTATCGCATATTCATCAATGCTGAAAATGGCACAGAAGAGCAAATCGAAGAAATGAAGATGTTAAAATCGTAGTGTAATGCAGGGGTTCCAATTCCTACAAGGGATTGGAACCTTTTTCCTTTTAGTATTCTGCTATCATGGTATAATCTTCTTGGAGGGGAAGCAAATGCTGCCGAACGTCAACGATACCTTGTATGTACAGTTAATTCGTGAAAAAACGGAAGGGCTAACCTATAAGGCGAGAGTAACAGAGGTAAATGAACAACTACTATGGATGGAGATTCCGCTATCGGAGGAAACAGGAAAGTATGGTTTGTTCTCCAATGGCGATGAACTTGATATATATTTTTCTCAATCCGATGGGACGAAATGGAATTTCCGTTCGCAAGTCATGGGAAGACGACAGGATACAATTCCAATGATGTCAATCCGAAAACCAGAGCCTCATTGGCTGACACAAATGCAGCGGCGCAATTATTTGCGTATTCAAGCATTTTTGGAGATGGCAATTCGTACAACTGATGGCGTGAAGTTCCTGGCACTTACAGAGGATATTAGCGGAGGAGGTCTCTCATTTACAACAGATTTCAAATGGGGACTGCGCGAATCCCAAGTGCTGCATTGCTGGATTGCTGTGCCTTTTCGCAATGGATCAATAGAACATGTTCCGTTTACTGGCCATATTGTTCGTGTTCAGCCAATGGAGGAACATCGTCAATTAGTGATGCTTAAGTTCGAGCAAATTGCAAATGTCGAACAGCAAAGGCTAATTCGCTATTGTTTTGAACGACAGTTGGATTTACGTAAATAGCATATTAATATCTGTAAGCTGTGCATAGGTTGAATGCAAGGTTGCCATACTACTTCCAAAATGAACGAAGAGGTGACTCCTCTTGCAAAGTCGACAGGAAAAGTGGAATCGTGAAGTATCAGGACGTTCTTTTCGCAGGCATATTAGTCGAATAGAGCTTTGCAGTTTGGCTTCTAAATGGCTGATTCGTGCTTTATTAGTACTTGTTATTAGTGTTGTCATTGCCCAATGCCTTCTATTGGGGGGGGCTTCCCGCCAGTGGTTGTCTCCTGTAGATAAGCTGGAAGGGATCCCTTTTCATCCTTATGCTAAATGAGGGGAGCATCTCTGGTAGTGGCACGAGGAAAATAGATATACGATGATTACCTTTTTGCATCCCTATTCTATGTGTGGTATAATTTTCACGTCGCAGGCAATGCCTGCTTTTTTCTTGAATGATAAAGTAATGTTTTTCTACGAAGGGAGTCAGACCCGTTGACACAGTCAGATTATAGCAGACATCGCATTAATATTGCCATCGACGGGCCTGCAGGAGCTGGGAAGAGCACGGTTGCTCGCCTAGTAGCGCGTGAACTTGGATATATATACATTGATACTGGTGCGATGTACCGGGCAATATCCTTGCACATGTCGCGAGCAGGCATTCAACCTGAAGCGTCATCGGCACTCTCCGAAGAGCTGAAGCGTGTAACTTTGGAACTGATACCAGAAGGCGAGCGGCAATTCGTCATTTTGAATGGCGAAGACGTAACAGATAGCATCCGCACATCTGAAATTAGCCGTTTAGCATCTGATTATGCCAAGTCCCAAGTTGTTCGTGAGCAGCTTGTACATATGCAGCGTCAAATGGCAGCTCGTAAAGGTGTGGTTATGGATGGACGAGATATCGGCACACATGTGCTTCCTGATGCAGAATTAAAGTGGTTCATTACAGCTTCCGTAGAGGAGCGTGCCCGCAGACGTTATGCAGAATGGAAGGACAAGGAGAATGCTACTCTTGAGCAATTCATCCGAGAAATTGCAGATCGTGATCGGCAGGATGAGACTCGTGAGGTATCTCCGCTCCGTCAAGCTGATGATGCCGTACGGCTGGATACGACAGGCATGACTATTGATGATGTGGTAGCCACGATCGTTGAGCGTGCGAATTTACAAAAGAGTTGGTGAGCTGTAGCTATTATGTTCTATACGTTTGCAAGAGCAGTGCTTCGAGTATTGTATCGGATTTTGTTCCGGCTAGAAGCGAAAAAAAAGGATTACGTGCCCAAAGAGGGCGGTGTAGTCCTGTGCTCCAATCATATAAGCTTGTTAGACCCGCCAGCGATTGGAATTATGTTGGATCGCAAGGTTCGCTTTATGGCGAAGGCTGAACTTTTCGACGTACCGGTGCTTGGAAAGATTATTCATGGTCTGGGAGCATTTCCGGTCAAGCGTGGTGGAGTTGGGAAAGAGACTATTCGTACGGCTTTCAATTTGCTGCGCGATGGAGATATTATGGGCATTTTCCCTGAAGGAACACGCAATACGGATGGTGCAGTTGCTGCGAAGAAGGGTGCTGCGATGATTGCCTTGAAGAGTGGGGCAGCTGTAGTTCCCGTAGCTGTTATTGGAGAATATAAGCTGTTTCGCAAAACAAAAGTCGTATATGGCCCGCCAATCGATATGTCGGACTTGTTAGAGCAGGGCAGTGGTGGGCTGGAAATGGCGACTGACCGCATTATGGAACATATCCATCGAATAATACATGAAGAAACGGCTTCATCATAATTCATGCATGTTTTTTCTTCAATGGTATGATACTACAGGTATTATTTTCTGGTATGCAACAACCATTAGTTGTAAGGAACTCTGCTTCTTTTGAAGCGGGTTTTGAATAAATGGGGTTCAATCGAGGAGGTATTTCACATGTCTGAAGAAACAAAAGTTAACGAAACTGCCGAAACGGCAAGCCAAGAAGCGTTGGAGAACATCGTTTCCTTGAAGAAAGGCGATACCGTCAAAGGCACAATCGTCAAAATCGATGACAATCAAGCAGTAGTAAGCATTGGCTATAAATACGATGGCATCATTCCTGTACGCGAGCTGACTGCAGTATCGGTTGACAATGCTGCAGATGTGGTTGAAGTGGGCCAAGAAGTTGAATGCAAGGTTGTTAGCATTGACGATGAGAAGGAACGTCTTGTTCTGTCCAAGCGTCAAGTGGACAGCGAACAGGCTTGGGACGATATGCAGAAGCATTTCGAAGCACAAGATGTTTTCGAAGTAACAGTCGCTGATGTTGTAAAAGGCGGCGTTGTAGCTGATGTTGGCGTTCGTGCATTCATCCCTGCATCCATGGTTGAACGTCATTTCGTTGAAGATTTCAGCGATTACAAGGGACGTACGCTCCGGGTAAAAGTTAAAGAAATCGACCGTGAAAACAACAAGCTCATCCTTTCCCAAAAGGATGTATTGGAAGCAGAATTCGAAGCTAACAAAATTCGTGTTATGGAAGGCTTAACCGAAGGACAAGAACTCGAAGGAACTGTTCAACGCTTGACGCAATTCGGTGCGTTCGTTGATGTTGGAGGCGTAGATGGACTTGTTCACGTGTCTGAATTGGCATGGAACCATGTTGAGAAGCCTTCTGATGTTGTATCCGAAGGTCAAAAGGTTAAAGTCAAAGTATTGAAGGTTGATCCGGCTAACGGGAAAATCAGCTTGAGTATTAAGGCGACTCAGCCTGGTCCTTGGGAACAAGCGAGCAGCAACATTAAGACTGGTGATATCCTGACTGGTGAAGTAAAGCGCTTGGTTGATTTCGGAGCATTCGTTGAGGTGGCTCCAGGAGTTGAAGGCTTGGTTCACATCTCCCAAATCGCACACCGTCATGTAGCTACACCTTATGAAGTATTGAAACAAGGTCAAACTGTCCAAGTGAAAGTACTTGATTTCAGCCCTGCTGAGAAGCGTGTAAGCTTGAGCATCAAGGAAACAGAAGAAGCTCCTGCTATAGCTCCGAAGCCAGAGAAGAAAGTAAAGGAAGAACTGAACAATCCGAATGTATCGCTGACAAATCAGGCAATGAGCGTAACGCTTGGTGAACGTTTCGGCGATATGTTGAACAAGTTCAAAAACTAACATAAATCTTTACCTTTTTTAATACCGGCGGACTCTTCGGAGTTCGCCGTTTATTTTTGTTACGCGCTTCAAATAATAGCATCAAACAAGGAAGGAGCTGCTGTTTCGATGACGTCGTCAGGGGTGTTGGCCGTCGCGGTATGGATATGCTTTGCAATCTTAGTGGCAAGTGGGTGGCGAATGTCTCTGTTCCCTGCTGCTGTGAAATCAACGGTAATCGTGATCGGACTCAGCTGGCTGCTTCTACGAAATTGGACATTCATGCTGGCCTATGGACATCAGATCAATGGTGCATGGCTGTGGTGGATAATAATGGCGATCCTGCTGCTTCGCAAGCAAACGCTTAGCCAATTGTTGGCATTGTGTGGACATACAGCTATGGTTGCGGCTATTTGGATGTGGCTTGAGTTGTTGAGTCGTTTTTCCCTGCAAATGTCAGAATCGTTATATCATTTTTGGTTGATTGCAGGAGTTTTCTCCTGCTATATGCTTTTGTTTACAACAGAATGGAGTATGCAATGGATGACTTTGACGTTCGGTTTAACGTTAGGGGAAGTTCTAGTTCATTTGCGTCTGCATTCGCTTATATCTGCTGGGGAAGGGCAAGTTCAGGATGTATGGTGGCTGACATTTTTGATCGTTCGTTTGCTGTCTGCTATGTTGGAGTGGATTAGAGGAAAGTTCTTAAGAGGACTTATTGGCTCCGAATAATACGGAAAAATGCGGAATCTATAAGTGTTTCAACCAATTCCGTTAGCCAAGAACCGCTTTTTTTGATATGATGATGTACGTGTATAGTTGCAAATTATGAAGGAGTGAAATGCATGGCAAAACCCATTGTTGCCATTGTCGGGCGGCCGAATGTCGGCAAGTCCACTATATTTAACCGAATCATCGGCGACCGATTGGCTATAGTGGAGGACAAGCCTGGTGTAACACGTGACCGTATTTACGGGACGGGTGAGTGGAATGGTAAACCGTTCAACATTATTGACACAGGCGGAATCGAAGTTTACGGTGAAGATGAAATGCTGCGTTCCATTCGTGTGCAAGCGGAGTTGGCTATTGAGGAAGCAGATGTAATTGTATTTATGTGTGAAGCGAAGTCCGGCGTAACGCAAGCGGATGAAGAAGTTGCACAAATGTTGTTCCGCTCAGGCAAGCCGATCGTTCTAGCGGTAAATAAAGTCGACAACATGAGTCGTATGGATGACATTTATGAATTCTACAGCCTTGGCTTTGGAGATCCGGTTCCAATTTCGGGATCTCATGGAACAGGGATTGGCGATTTGCTTGATGAAGTCGTAAATAATTTGCCGGATTTATCGGATGAAGAATATGGTGAAGATGTAATAAAGGTTGCCCTGATTGGCAGACCGAATGTCGGTAAATCTTCGCTTGTCAACGCGATACTCGGCGAAGAGCGAGTCATTGTCAGCGATGTGGCAGGAACAACACGCGATGCGATCGATACCCCCTTCGAGAAGGATGATCAGCGATTCGTACTGATAGATACAGCTGGTATGCGCAAGCGCGGCAAAGTATACGAAACAACGGAAAAATACAGTGTTATGCGCTCGATGAAGGCGATTGAGCGGGCAGATGTCGTTCTGGTTGTCATTAATGGTGAAGAAGGAATTATTGAACAAGACAAACATATTGCAGGATATGCTCATGAAGCAGGCAAGGCAGTTCTGTTCGTCGTCAATAAATGGGATGTCGTTGATAAAGATGATAAGACCATGCACCAATTCGAAACCAAGATTCGCGACCATTTCTTATTTATGACGTACGCACCAATTGTGTTCTTATCTGCGAAGACTAAGCAGCGTTTACATAAACTGCTTCCTGTCGTACAACATGTTGCTCAGCAGCACGCGAAGCGCATTCCAACACACTTGTTAAATGACGTTGTAACTGATGCTGTCGCCTATAATCCGCCACCAACGGATAAGGGAAGACGTCTCAGAATCAATTATGCGACTCAAGTTGCGGTTAAGCCGCCAACGATTGTCGTGTTCGTAAATGATCCTGAACTGATGCACTTCTCCTATGAGCGATATTTAGAAAATCGTATCCGTGCAGCGTTCGACTTTGAAGGGACACCGATCCGGATATTTACACGCCGGAAATCCGACGAAAGTTAGGAGCGAGCGGAATTGACGCTATCTATTATCGCAATTGCATTGAGTTACCTTCTCGGTTCAGTCAGCTTTAGCCTTCTTATTGGAAAATGGCTTCGTGGTATCGATATCCGTCAGCACGGAAGTGGAAATGCAGGAGCAACCAACACGCTGCGCGTATTGGGCAAAGGGCCTGCTATTGGTGTGCTTCTGCTTGATGCAGCCAAAGGAATGGTAGCTGTTCTGATGGGCTATTTGCTATCGGACAGCACTTGGGTTATGGTTTTGTGCGGAATTGCCGCTATCGTAGGCCATAACTGGCCGATTTATTTCCGTTTTCGCGGTGGGAAGGGCATTGCTACCACAATTGGGGTATTGGCTGTATTAGCATTTTTGCCAGCTCTATGTGCGGGTATTATTGCGATTGCATCAATTGCTTGGAAACGTTATGTTTCGTTAGGATCATTGCTTTTTGCTGGTCTAACCCCGATCTTCATCTTGCTGTTCGGTTACGATTGGAGCATTTTTTGGGGAAGTCTGCTCCTCTGTGTATTTGCGTTCTATCGTCACCGGAGCAATATTGTAAAGCTGGTACAAGGAACGGAAAATCGACTGGGCTCCAGTAAGGGGGGCGTATCTCGTGTCCGTTAAAGTTGCTGTATTCGTAGCAGGGAGCTGGGGTACTGCCTTGAGTGAAGTTCTCGCACATAATGGACATGATGTATACTTATGGACGAGAAATGTACAACAAGCAGAAGAAATCAATTCTAGGCATACGAACGAAAAATATTTGCCTAATGTAACGCTGCATGCTGGAATTCGGGCAACCAACTCGGTAGAAGAGGCTATGAACGGAGCGAAGGCATGCGTTGTGGTTGCGCCATCTGCAGCAATGCGCCAAGTGGCGGGTATGATAAAGCCGCATCTGACGGACGATATGGTTATTGTACATGCGACGAAGGGGTTTGAAACGGAAACATTAAAGCGGATGTCTGAGGTTCTCGAAGAAGAGCTTGCATGCAGTGCTGATCGTATTGCTGTGTTATCAGGCCCTAGCCATGCCGAGGAAGTTGTTAAGCAATGTCCGACGACTGTGGTGGTCGCTTCGACAAGTACGAAGGCTGCTGAGCAAGCGCAGGATTTATTCATGAATGAGTCTTTCTTCCGAGTATACACCAATCCAGATGTGCTCGGCGTTGAACTTGCCGGCGCGCTCAAAAATATCATCGCCTTAGGCGCAGGTTTATCTGATGGGCTAGGGTTCGGAGATAATGGGAAAGCTGCACTTCTAACGCGTGGATTGGCTGAGATTGCACGGCTGGGAGTTGTGATGGGAGCCAATCCGATGACGTTTGCTGGCCTAGCTGGTGTCGGAGATCTCGTTGTAACCTGTACGAGCAGACATAGCCGTAACTGGAGAGCAGGCTCGCTGATTGGTCAAGGTATGGCGGTGGATGAAGTATTATCGCATATGGGGATGGTCGTCGAAGGGATTCGAACGACGAAAGCGGCTCATTCTCTAGCAGAGCGCTTTGAAGTTCAGATGCCAATTACAGAACAGCTTTACCGCGTATTGTTCGAAAAACGTGACCCGAAGACAGCGGTTGAACGATTGATGGGGCGAGTTCGGAAGAATGAAATTGAAGAAGTTGCCACTTCGAATTGGTCATCGTAGATTCATAGGCTTGTATGAGCTCTATTATTGATGAATAATCTTTCACCTTCTTAATTATGATGACATACACTGTAGAGAGTACAGACCCGAGGAGGGGCGATATGTCGAATAAATTTCCGAAGGATGCATTGAATGCCATCAATAAGAAGTCAGGCAAGAATATAACGGAAAATCAGATTAAAAAGCTTGCAGGTACGGTGAAACCTTCAACGATGCAGAATGAGGCGCAATTGCGGCAGTTGATTAAACAAGTTGCTGCAATGGCTAAACTCCCGGTCTCCGAATCGACGATAAATGATATTGTCAGCACCGTAAAGAAGAGCGGAGTAAATGCGAACAACCTGGAAGCATTGATGAAATTGATGAAGAAATAGCCGCTGCAATCAGTTTCGCATGAAAGAAAGCGACACGACAGCCATAAGGCATGTTGTGTCGTTTTTTTGTGTTTGTTGTTGTAAAACGTTTCTCTTCTAATTCATCGAATGGTATAATGAGAGCAGTTTGAATGAATGGGAGAATCGGGAAAATGGACAGTATGACAAAAATGTGGGTATCTTTTATTGGAATTGGTCTGATGGCCTTTTCCGCACTGCTCATTGCTTTTGCCAGAAGTAAGACGAGAGGCTGGATTCGAGGCATTCTTTCGCTTATTGCGTTCATTATGCTGCTTGCAGGCATGGTATATGGGTTTTTCTCTATTATGTAAGCGCACAACATACAAGCTCTCTAACTCGTAATGGACGATGGGGCGATGAAGGAGTGTGATTGAGGATGGTGGACATCCTATTTGTAGGCAAGACGAAGCAAGCTAACATTTCAGTTCCCGTAGGCACCACACTACTTGATGCGGCCAAGGAATCAGGTGTGGACTGGAATTATGCTTGTACGCGGGGGACTTGTGCACGTTGCCGCTGCTTGATTGAAGTAGGACATGAATATGTATCTGAAGTAACGGATGCAGAATGGAATCGTATGGGGGAAGAAGAGTTCGAACAGGGCTATCGTCTTTCTTGTCAGGTTGTTGCAGAGGCAGATGGCTTCATTCGGGCAGTACATAAGCCATATTTCTAATACATACATCATTCGTTTGGCTGACAGCCTGGATGAGTGAGCATGATTCAAATCGAATGGAGCAATTGGCATGATATTATCATTATCCGTACCTATAATGGATACAATTGAACAACTAACAGAGTCGGTGGATAAGGATACGAAGCACTGGATGCTAGGTGGAAGCTGCGGATTGGCATTGCAGGGAGTATCGCTTGGGCGGGAGCCACGGGATGTAGATATATATGCGGACGAAATCGATGCAAAACGGCTGCAGGAACAATGGAAGTTATTTGCTATCGACGTTCCGGAGTGGAATGAAACGCTCACATATCGTTCGTTATTAAGCCATTACCAAATCGAAGAGGTTCCTGTTGAACTGGTCGGACAGTTCATCGTCACCACCCCGAATTGCCAATATAAGACAATCATACACGATTCATTGTGGAACCATCGAATCACGTATGAAATCGCTCATTCCAGCATTGCGCTAATGCCTCTTGCACATGAACTGGTGTTCAATATTTTGCGACAGCGGGAGGATCGAGTCTCCTCGATAGCGCGGGTGATAAATACCGCCCCAGAAGAGCATATCGCTGCTATGAGTGCGGTATTGGCGAATTGCTCTGCACCGGAGTATATGGCGGCTTTAGTAGGTGGGCGGTGCCCGAATATAAAAGCTCATTTTGGTTAATAAAATTTGAATTTGATGACTACAGAAAGAGCCGTATGATAGCCCAGTCAACTGTGAGGAAAGGGGCTGACGATTATGGGGACGATAGTGCGGTTTGAGCCTTCTGGAAAGGTGTGGGAGGTTAAGCGTTCGATGACGGTATTGGACGCAGCGCGGAGAGCAGGTGTTGCGATCCGTACAAGATGCAGCGGGAAGGCAGGCTGCCTAATGTGTAAAGTGAATGTAGCGATTGACGTGGATGGAATACTCGGGGAACCTACGTTAGCAGAATGCAATAAGCTTGGCATTAGTTCCCCGCAAGGGCTTCGATTATCGTGCCAAACGCTGCTCACAGGGAAGACGGGCACAGTAACGGTAGAAGTGCCAGAGGATCCATTGAAAGAACTTATCCGTCGCAAACTTGCGGAACAGGAAGAAGACAGATTATGGTGACGGCGGATAAAAAGGACTGTTATAGCCCCTAGTATGGGATGATAAATGAGGAGGAAATGTGGTTGAGTTCGGGTAGGAAAATCGGATGCATCGCACTATTCATCATTATTAGCATGACGCTTCAGGGATGTCTATATCCCAAAGATCAGCGCAAAGAGAGCCAACAATCGGTTCGTGAAGGTGTGCTGCTTGTCCAAAATGCGGTGGAACAGTACCAAAAGGATTCAGGATTGCTTCCGCTAATTAGTAGTGATGAAAGTGTTCCGCGTTATGAAAAGTTTCGCGTTAATTTTGATTTGCTCAAGCGAAGAGATCTGCTTAGTGCAATCCCTGGAAGTGCGTTTGAGTCCGGCGGATCGGGTGTTTATCTGATCATTGATGAAGAAACGAATCCAAAGGTGAAGGTAATGGACTTGCTCACCTCTCAGCGAGTCAACGATCTTACTCGTGCCATCGACTCATATAAGCGATCCAAGGGAACACTGCCGAAGCAGGAGGAGATCTATCCTGGATTCTATCGGATTGATGAGCAATTAATTAGTGTACGTCCAGCAGAGGTGCACAGTCCATTCAGCCGCAGAGTGCTGGAGTTCATGATGGATGATCAAGGAAGAGTTTATGCGGATTATGCGCAGGACATCATGCAGCTAATAGATGCCTCTAAGATACAGCCGTCTGGGCAAGAAAAAGATCTGCGGCCTATGCTCACGGATGCTTCCTTCTATGTACCGGTTAAGTCTGTCGCTTACAAATGGAGCAAGGGTGCGCCTGTTCCACAAGTAGAGACTTCCAAATCGTGAAATCATAAAATGAAATTTAGGTCAGTCGTTTCGACTGGCCTTTTTTGTATGTAAATAGGCTTGGTTTGCGAATCTATGTGCAATATATGGCATACTTCGTTTCTAACATCATATATCTGATTTGGAAGGCGAATATTTATTACCTTCTACGTACGTGCCCAATAGGGGGTCACCCGCGAAGGATATCATTACTTTCTACTAGAACAGAATCATTTTCAAAAATGTTTTGTGTGAGGGGCATATTTATGCCGTCTAGCAAATAAGATGTTACTAGTCCAAAAGCATGTACGAGTTGCGTCGAAATGCCCTTGTACGACGTGAAATCTCGGCGGCGAACACTGGCGACAACGGCAACAGCTCAATCCTAGCAACGGTGCCAATCGTTTCTGAAGGGCGAGAGGCGAACGTTGTCTCGTAGTCCGTCGGAAAAATTTGAGGAGGGGATATCAATTGGAGAAAGTGGACATTTTTAAGGACATAGCCGAGCGTACCGGCGGGGATATTTACCTCGGGGTCGTCGGTGCGGTCCGCACAGGGAAATCGACGTTCATCAAACGATTTATGGAAACGGTCGTATTGCCTAATATCACGAACGAATCCGACCGCATTCGAGCAGTGGATGAATTGCCGCAAAGCGCTGCTGGCAAGACCATTATGACGACCGAGCCAAAATTCGTTCCGAATAATGCAGTTCAAATTAAAGTAGCAGAAGGCTTGGATGTAAATGTTCGACTAGTAGACTGCGTAGGTTATGCGGTATCTGGGGCCAAAGGCTACGAAGATGAGAATGGACCACGCATGATTAATACGCCGTGGTTCGAAGAGCCGATACCATTCCAGGAAGCGGCTGAAATCGGCACGCGTAAAGTCATCCAAGAGCATTCTACACTAGGTGTTGTCGTGACCACAGACGGTACGATTGCGGAGATTCCACGAAGCTCGTACATCGAGTCTGAGGAGCGCGTTATTGAAGAGTTGAAGGAAGTCGGCAAACCATTTGTGCTGATTATTAACTCGACAAAACCCCGCAGCGAAGAGACAATTGCACTGCGTAATGAGCTGCAGATTAAATACGACATACCGGTAATGGCACTTAGTGCGGCAACGATGGGCGAAGAAGATGTAATGGGCGTATTGCGAGAAGTACTTTATGAATTCCCAGTTCACGAAGTAAACGTCAATTTGCCTAGTTGGGTAATGGTATTGAACGACAATCATTGGTTGCGCTCCAGCTATGAGGCGTCCGTGCGGGATACGGTCAAGGATATTAGACGACTAAGAGACGTTGACCGTGTTGTACAGCAATTTATGGAGTATGATTTCATTGCCAGAGCTGGATTGAGCGGAATGGACATGGGTCAAGGCGTTGCTGAGATTGACTTGTACGCGCCGGACGAATTATACGACCAAATCCTGATGGAAGTGGTCGGGGTAGAAATACGAGGCAAGGATCATTTGCTTCAACTGATGCAGGAATTCGCGCATGCGAAGCGGGAATACGACCGATTCGCAGATGCGCTTGAAATGGTCAAGACGACGGGTTACGGAATTGCAGCACCTACCTTGAACGAAATGGCACTCGATGAGCCGGAACTTATTCGTCAAGGCTCACGCTTCGGAGTACGTCTAAAAGCAACGGCTCCTTCGATTCATATGATTCGCGTCGATGTAGAGTCTGAATTTGCTCCAATTATCGGGACAGAGAAGCAGAGCGAAGAGTTGATGCGTTACTTGATGCAGGATTTTGAAAATGATCCAACGAAGATATGGGAATCTGATATTTTCGGCAGATCGCTTCATTCCATCGTACGTGAAGGCATACAAGGCAAAATCGCTATGATGCCAGACAATGCTCGTTACAAGCTTCAAGAGACATTGGGCCGTATTATCAACGAAGGCTCAGGAGGTCTCATCGCTATCATTCTATAATGGCTATGCAATTTGCCTAAGCTGCAGTTCCGCAAGGAACATGCAGCTTAGTTTTTTTGCGTGGAACAACAAAAAAATCATCAATATTTTATCGCTAAATGAATTTACAGACTCGAAAGAAGCGGTTATATTTAAGAATAATGCCGTTAACGGTAAAATGTGGGATTTTAACCATCTGTCTATAAATAAAAGAAGGATCAGTAAAGTCAAGAGGCGGGATTGAAATGAGCAGCGTATGGAAAGCGCCTGTAGATTCAAGCATACGTTCCGCGCATGTCTCCGATACGGGTGCGGCAGGCCAATGTCAATTTGAATTGGATTCAAATTTGTACATGCTTGGAATAACGAAGTCGTATAACGGGGTATCCGTTCTAAAGCAAGTCAACTTTACTGCAGCAAGCGGTGAAATTCATGCTCTTGTTGGCTCCAATGGAGCGGGGAAGAGTACGTTGATGAATATATTGTCAGGCGCATGTCAGTCTGATGTCGGAGTCATCCAGCTTGGGAGTGAACAACTATCGATTCAATCCCCAGCAGATGCAAAGAGGCATGGCATTCACTGTGTATATCAGGAAGTCGATGTCGCACTTGTTCCTAATCTGACGGTGGCTGAGAACATTATGATGGATGATTTAAGCATGGGCAATCGTTCTTGTTGGGTTCGCCCAGCGAATCTGAAAAAAAGAGCTGCTGCAATCATGGATGATTTAGGGTTTATGATCTCTCCTTCACAAAGAGTGGAGGAATGCACCTTAGCTGAGAAACAGATGGTGCTCATATCCCGGATATTTATGAATCAAGCCAAAATTGTCATATTTGACGAGCCGACCGCATCGCTAAGCATTGAGGAATCTGAACGGTTATTTGCTGTTATGCGTTCACTTCGGGATCAGGGGGTAATTGTTCTGTTTATTACCCACCGATTAGCGGAGGTGTTTCAGCAGTGTGACAAAATTACGATTTTGCGTGATGGGGAATTGGTTCTTAGTTCTCCGATCTCTGAAATATGTCCCAAGGAAGCAATTCAATGCATGCTGGATCGAACGTTGGATGAGGAATTTCCAATGAATTCCTCGGTTGGCAGTGAAGTGCTGTTGACAGTGCAAGGGATTACATGCGGGAAAAAGTTAAAAAATGTAAGTTTTGAATTGAGGAGAGGTGAAATTCTTGTATTTGTTGGCCTAGTTGGATCAGGGAAAACAAAACTTGCCCGTATCCTTGGGGGGGCTGAACCGTGCGACACCGGAGAGATGACTCTGAATGGACATATCCTTCGGCCCCATTCTGTGCGTGACGCCATTCATGCAGGCATTGTGCTTGTTCCTGAGGAGCGCCGCAAGTACAGCTTATTTATGGACGAGTCCGTACAGAGCAATCTTTGTATTTCATCATTGCCCAATTATTGCACTGCCGGCTTTGTATCTACTGCACGGGAGCGAATATTAGCTGAGCGGGTAATGAAACAACTTGACATTAAAGCTGCATCCACGAAGCAGAAAGTGAAATACTTAAGCGGAGGTAACCAACAGAAAATTGCAATTGGAAAGTGGCTGGATACGGATGCGCATGTATTTGTGCTTGATGAACCGACAAATGGTATAGATGTAGGGGCAAAAAATGAAATTTTCCGTATTATTGGCCAGTTGTCGGATGAAGGCAGGGGAATCATCTACTTTACAAGCGATATGTATGAGGCTTTAATGGTGGGTGATCGTATTGTTGTTATGTATGATGGGGAAATGGTGAAGCTATTCAACCGAGGTGAAGCTACGGAGGAGCAACTGCTGTTCTATGCTTCTGCTGGGAAGAGATTGCGAGACGATGGAGATCGAACGGTGTGCGGTACGCGGTAAGAAGTTAAGAAGATACACTGTAATCACTTTGTTACTCACTCCCTACTTGCATTTGTGAGAACGGTATATTACTATAAATTTGTTCTGTGACCGATTTGGAAACAGATTGGATATTGTGTATTGCGCTGTTTTGCTGACGATCAGGTATAAATTTAAGAGAAACAGTGAAAAAAATGGATAACGATGCATACTTGAATCAGGAGGTGAACAGAAATGAACAAATCTGAATTGGTAACTGAAGTGGCTGAAGCTACAGAATTGTCCAAGAAAGATGTGACTAAGGTTGTTGATGCTGTATTCGAAGCAATTTCGAACGCGCTTCAGAATGGCGACAAAGTCCAATTGGTAGGATTCGGTAACTTTGAAGTGCGCGAACGTTCCGCTCGCAAAGGCCGCAACCCGCAAACGGGTGAGGAGATCGAAATTCCTGCAAGCAAAATCCCTGCGTTCAAACCAGGCAAAGCACTTAAAGATGGCATCAAATAAGTGAACTTACATACTTTTGTCTAATAGGGGAACGCAAGTGAGGCAGAAGCCGCGACATGATGTCGCGGCTTCTGCGCCTTTTCAGAGAGGGAGTTGTGGAGTGTGTTGCTCTAAACCAGTTCTAACAGTGTTTCTGCTGTGTGCACTGTCACTATAGGCAACCAGTACAATACGCTGTCCACTTGACTGGCTGAGTTGCTCTTCCCATTGCTGAAGCTGCTGGAGCTGGCTGGATTGTAATTGTGCTGGGTGCATTGTAGTATCTCCTTTTTTAGATGAAACATGCTACACTAATAGTATGCCCGAAGCTTGGGGATTCACATGGTAATGCTACTGGGAAGCTAATACATAGGCTGGGAGGTTAACAAGTTGGAGACACAAAATGACTTTATCGTGATAAAGGCGAAAGATCAGGGGGTTCAGGTGATCGGCCTGACACGAGGAACGGATACGAAATTCCATCATACGGAGAAGCTGGACAAGAATGAAGTGCTCGTGGCTCAGTTCACAGATCACACTTCTGCGATTAAGATCCGCGGCAAAGCGGTTGTCATGACGAAGCACGGTATGATTCATACCGATAAAGAAGAATAGTTTGAATTTTACAGTTTTTATGAGAGAGCAGGCATAGCCTGCTTTTTTTCTTTATAGACATGAGGTATGGACATACCTTTGAAAGTCGACACTGTCTGTTATCTGGAGTGTTGTATTGTATGGATCTACAATTTGTGGAGGTGCACATTTCGAAATGAAGGATTTGCATCGATATCGAACAATGGTCTCGGTACTTTTCGCTACGATTATGCTGCCGCTAGGATTAGGGCTGCTGTATTCAATGGGGGCTCAAAAGCCTGATCCCCATAAGGATGTGGCAGTATTTACACCTTCGCCGGGTATAATCAAGCTCAGCTCTGAGCAGGTTGTGGATTATTTGTCAGAGCTTCCCTTGCAATTGAAGTTCAGTCGTGTGTCTTGGCACTCCGGAAAATTGGCGGTTGATGTAAAGGTTGCCGCCACAATTGTTCATCCAGAAATTATTTATAATGATATGTATGAGCTTCTTCGCTTTGCCTTCATGCAAACGAGCAATGTAGATCGGCTGCAACTGCGCGTTGTGATTCAAGACGACATGGCCAAGAAGAAATATGTGCTGCTTGGCATGGATGCATTGCGTGCTCAAGTAGACGCGGAGAGCTTGAAACTGTTGCAAAAGTCGAAAGAAATTATGCCAAAGCAGCTTAAAGATGCATGGCGCGTCATACATACGCCTCATTGGGAGCGACAGTTTCCCGATGCTGGCATGGAGGAAGAGGTAAAGTCTTGACATACTGGATAAACGAAGAAATGTTGTCCTATCACTTTAAACATATGCTATAATGATTTAGATTGCGACATCCGTATGGATGACTAACCGGTACAGTCGGAGGCAGCAGATGAATGGTTATCATATCTCGCAATTGGCTAAGCGGTATGTTGAACATGACATGATCCAGGCGCACACGGAACTACCTGCGTTTCCTAACGCAAGAGTGGAGCTGATGTTCGCCTTTTTAAACCGCAGCAAGCCAACAGCGGAACATAGTGAATTATTTGCATTAGTTACATCGCTCGTGCAGATTGGATTAGACACGCACGATACGATCGAATTGGCCGCGGAAGAGCATAACGATCGTAACTTGCGCTCTCGTCAGCTCAAGGTATTGGCTGGGGATTACTTTAGCAGCCGCTTCTATAACTTGCTTGCACAGCAAGCTCAGATTGATGCGGTGCGCACCTTGAGCCAAGCGGTATGCGATATTAATCGTTTAAAGATGACGGTAGTAGACAAGATGAAGCATTGGACGATGACCGCAGAAGAATACTTGCGGTCGAGCGTTACGCTGAAGAAGCTGTTGTTCCAATCCTTCAATGCTCAAATGAATCAAGAGGATGTCCCAACCTGGGAAGAACTGCTTGATGCGATGACCGAGCTCGAAGTGTTAGAACGAGAGCAGGAACGAGCGGATCAATTCGCTCGATTTGAAGGAAGCTGGTCTTACTGGCATGTATGGCAGCAAGGCACAGATGATGAACGAAGAAAATTGAAGCACAAGACGCATGACGAGTTGTTCTGGAATGCGCTCATGTCCAAGTATGAGGTGAGGGAACAGCTTGCTTATCAGGCGCGTGTATCGCGAGACAAGCTGCATACGCTAGCGGTAGCTTTGCCGCTAGATAAGAACACAAGACAGCGTCTCGGCGCATTCTTAGCTCTACCCCGTCTGTGAATGAGTTAGCGTTCAACTCCAATAGATCGACGATACGTTCGGCGGAGAAAGGAATAGGTGACAGATCGTGGAGACACATTCGCCAAAGACTGGCAAGACTAAAGAACATTATGTTCAAGAAGTATTTCAAAGTATCGCTCCGAAATACGATATCATGAATGATATACTGAGCTTCAGACGTCACAAGGCTTGGCGCAATTTCACGATGCGCAAGATGGATATGAAGCAGGGGGAAACCGCGTTGGATTTGTGCTGCGGAACCTGTGATTGGACCATCCAACTCGCAGAAGCAAGCGGTACAGGCAAGATTACGGGGCTGGATTTCAGTTCAAATATGCTGGCCGTCGGTCAGAAGAAGGTTGACGAAGCTGGGCTGAACAGCCAAGTTGAGCTTGTAGAGGGAAATGCGATGGAGCTTCCTTTTTCAGACAGCAGCTTCGACTATGTGACCATTGGATTTGGTTTGCGCAATGTCCCGGATTTTGAACAGGTCATTCGTGAAATGCGCAGGGTTGTTAAGCCAGGTGGACAAGTTGTATGCCTAGAGCTAAGCAAGCCGACTTGGCAGCCGTTCAAGGGGATTTATTATTTTTATTTCCGCCATGTGCTGCCGCTGCTTGGTAAGTTAATAGCGAAACGGTACGAGCAGTATAAGTGGCTTCCTGAGTCACTGGTAACGTTCCCTGGCCGCAAGGAGTTAGAACAGATGTTTAGAGACAATGGACTTGAACGTGTACAAGCATATCCATTCTTCGGCGGGATTGCCGCTCTTCACATCGGCACGAAGGGGAATGAACATGTTTAAAAAAGTACGTATATTCTTAGAAATGATTAAGTTCGAGCATACCATCTTTGCTCTTCCATTCGCGTTCATGGGGGCACTATTGGGAGCGATGGTTGTACATCAGCGCTTCCCGACCCTACCTGAGTGGGGCTGGATTCTAATGGCGATGTTCGGTGCTCGAAGTGCCGCAATGGCGCTTAATCGACTGATTGATGCGGCTATCGATGCGAAGAATCCGAGAACTGCCAATCGAGCGATTCCAGCGGGGTTGCTGAAAGCTGGAGAAGTGATATTATTTACGGCCGTGTCATTCGGTCTTTTATTTTGGGCTGCGGCCAATTTAGAGCCGCTATCTGTGTACCTGCTTCCGATTGCTGTTTTTATGCTTGTCTTTTATTCTTTTACGAAGCGGTTCACATGGTTGTGCCACGTTGTGCTGGGGCTTACGATTGCATTAGCTCCGCTTGGCGGCTGGGTAGCTGTAACGAATGAAATTAATGCCCCGGCTCTCATCTTTTATTTAACCGTGTCGTTGTGGACAGCAGGATTTGATGTTATTTATGCATGTCAGGATTATGAGTTCGATAAGAAGGAAGGCCTAAATTCGATACCGGTACGCTTTGGTATTGCGAAGTCGCTGTGGATTGCAAGAGGATTTCATATTGCAACGGCATTTGGATTTATCCTGTTATTATTTTTAACGCAATTAAGCTGGTGGTATATCGTTGGTACGGTTATTGCTAGTGCATTGCTCATTTATGAGCATTTGCTTGTAAAGCCTCACGATTTGAGTAAGCTCAACACGGCTTTCTTTACGATGAACGGCGTACTCAGTATCGTTGTATTTTGCTTTACGCTCATTGACTTGGTGGTGATGAAATGATGATTGCTCCTTCTAGGAAGCATTATGTAGTGGGAATCACCGGAGCAAGCGGTGCAATATACGGTGTGCGGCTGATTCAGTCTTTGCTGGAAGCAGACTACGAAGTGCATCTAATCGTTTCGGATGCAGGATGGCGTGTGTTGAAGGAGGAGCTTGGCTGGAATGTTACGAAGCGTCAGCAGGCAATTGAGCAGGCGTTCGGAGAGCTGTCCCATCGCGTTACGTATCATCCGAATCAAGATATTGGAGCAAGCATTGCAAGCGGCTCATATCGGGTGCAGGGCATGGTAATCATGCCTTGTTCCATGGGCACACTCTCATCGATTGCACACGGTGCTTCCGATAATCTGATGGGACGGGCCGCAGACGTTATGATGAAGGAAGGCCGTCCGCTGCTTATCGTTCCGCGTGAGACGCCTATGCATGCCATACATTTGGAAAATATGCTGAAGCTCGCGAATATGGGCGTCCGCATTGTGCCTGCAATGCCAGCATTTTACTATCATCCGAAGACATTGGATGATATAATTAATTTCCTTGTTGGCAAAGTGTTGGACTGCATGAACATCGAGCATCAGTTGTTCACAAGGTGGGGGGATTCGGATGCACACACAATCGAAGATTCGGATCGGCCGAATTGATTACACGAATGTGTGGCCGATCTTTTATCATTTCCGCCCAACAGGCTTGCATGCTGGTGTTGAGATGATTCCTGCAGTGCCTTCAACCCTAAATAGGGCAATGGCCGAAGGAAGAATTGATATGGGGCCGATATCGGCCTTCGCATATGGAGTATCTTCAAGCCAATACGCGCTTTTTCCGAACTTATCAGTTAGCGCGTATGGCAGGGTAAATTCGATACTGCTATTCGTAAAGAGGTCGCTTCAGGAGGCGCTGCAAGGAACAATCGCGTTAACGACATCTTCCGCGACATCCATTAACCTGATGAAGATTATTGCTTCCAAGTTTTATGGAGCTAGTCCGAGGTACGTTTCGCTCGATCCTGACTTGGAACAAATGATGGAGCAAGCGGATGCTGCCTTGTTAATTGGAGACCATGCAATCCGGGCTTCGTGGAGCAACACTGCTTATGAGGTCATAGATCTTGGAGAGTTATGGCATAAGTGGACAGGACATTGGATGACCTTTGCCGTGTGGGCTGTACGCAAGGAAGCCATTCAGCGCTATCCAGCTGATATTGAACGCATTGTACAGGCATTCGAGGCGAGCAAGCATATAAGTATTCGCAATGCTGAGCCGCTTGTCCAGGATGCGGTACGTTCGATCGGTGGAACGACAATGTACTGGCGCCACTATTTTTCTCAATTGAACTATGATTTCGGAAGGCCGCAGCAAGAGGGCCTCCGTCTTTATTTTCAATATGCGTATGAGTTAGGACTTATAGATCACGAAGTTCATTTGGAACTTTGGTCGGAAAATACGGTTGGTTAGGTGAAGGCATGAAACTGTGGGACATTTATGCGACAATGAAACAAGACGTATCGTATATTGAGCGTGAATTGGAGCGAAACATTCGCTCTGATCACCAGCTTCTTACGGAAGCGTCGCTGCATCTACTGAAAGCGGGAGGCAAACGGATTCGTCCTGTGTTCGTTCTGCTTGCAGGAAAATTCGGTACATACGATATAGAACAGCTGAAGCGAGTTGCTGTGCCTCTGGAACTAATACATATGGCTTCACTCGTGCATGATGATGTCATAGACGATGCGGAGATGCGAAGAGGACAGCTTACTGTAAAGGCTAAATGGGACAATCGCGTTGCCATGTATGCGGGCGATTATATGTACGGTCAAGCCTTAATGGTAGCGACAGAATTGCGACAGCCTGAAATTCACCGTATATTGTCTAAGGCAATGGTGGAAATGTGCATTGGTGAAATGGAGCAAATTCGAGATTTCTTCAATACAAATCAGACAATCCGGCAGTACCTGCTTCGGATCCGCCGCAAGACAGCATTGCTCATTGCAATCAGCTGCCAGCTGGGTGCGATTGCTGCACATGCAGAATCGAAGATTGGCTATGCCTTGTATCGATTCGGCTACAATGTAGGCATGGCATTTCAAATCAGAGATGATGTGCTTGACCTGACAGGTACGGAGGAACAAATTGGCAAGCCGCCAGGGAACGATATTCGCCAAGGGAATTTGACGCTGCCGGTTATATTTGCGTTACAAGACGATAAGCTGCAAGTGCCGCTGCTACGAGAAATTGATCGAATCCGTGAGCAAAATGGTGATACGGATGTATCTGCTGCGCTAAATATGATTCGTCAAAGTAACGGGATTAAGCGTGCTGAAGAGTTGGCTAACCGATATATTGAAAAAGCACTTGCTGAATTGGAACGCCTGCCGAACATCCGTGCTCGCCGTAATCTGCGCGATATTGCTTACTTTATTGCGAATCGTAACCATTGATTTGAACTATGGTGAAAAAATCGGGTGCCATTTGAAGAAATATTTGGTATAATGCGTGTGTTAGACGACTTCACATTTGAGTAGGAGTGATCGTATGGAACGCACATTCATCATGGTCAAACCTGACGGAGTACAAAGAGGCCTCATAGGTGATATCGTAGGCCGATTTGAACGTAAGGGCTTTAAACTTGTAGCTGGAAAACTGATGAAAATCTCGCGTGAACAAGCTGAACGTCATTATGCAGAACATGCACAAAAACCTTTTTTTGGCGAACTCGTTGACTTTATTACATCTGGTCCAGTGTTTGCTATGATATGGGAGGGTGACGATGTTATCAGCTTGTCGCGCTTGATGATCGGCAAGACGAAAGTGATTGAAGCTGCACCAGGGACGATACGGGGAGACTATGCAAGTCATACGAACTTCAATGTGGTTCACGGTTCGGATTCTCCAGAAAGCGCTGAACGTGAAATCGCAAACTTATTCTCAGAAGTGGATTCATTTTGTTATGAGCGGGCATTGGAGCCGTGGATTTAATCGGTGCCATGAACGCGGCTCATACATACAGAAGTAAATCTATTTTTTTGTTTTCTGTTGTAAGAGCTTACATAGGCAGGATTTAAGAAAGAACACGGCGAATAGTTACTATTCGACCGTGTTTTTTTATATTGTCAAGTTGATAGGATACGAGGTACTATTCACATAGCATGTAGCAACTCATTTGCAACATACATATACGAACTAGAAGGTGTGAGCACAATTGTCAGAACATAAGACGACCGTATGGAATGCTGCTTCTATTTTCCCTGCTGCTAATGCGGCACCTGGGCAGGAGGCTGCGGTGGATCATGGAGATGATCAGGATTATGCGGAATTTGTCCAATATTTCCGATCAACTACAGGAATTGATTTATCACAATATAAGGAAACCCAAATGCGTAGACGCTTGTCTACATTGCGATTGAAGAATGGATACTCGACATTTGCGTCTTATTCGAAGGCGATGAGCAGCAATTCGGCCTTACTGGACGAAATGCTGGATCGGATGACGATCAATGTATCTGAATTTTGGCGCAATCCATTGCGATGGGATACGCTGCGTACTCGTGTGCTTCCTGAACTATCTGCACGAACACAGCATGTAAAGTGCTGGAGTGCCGCTTGCTCAACAGGAGAGGAGCCTTACACGCTGGCGATGATACTCGACGATTTGGGCCTGCTTGATCGAACAGAACTTACGGCAACGGATATTGATGAGAATGCTCTCGGGAGAGCTCAACAAGCAATATATGTAGAGCGTTCATTAAAAGATGTTCCTTCATCATTCAAGAGCCGCTATTTTACGCAGCAAGTGAATAGTTTTCACATCATTGATCGCTTGAAAAAAGCGATTCACTTCCGCAAACAAAACTTACTAACCGATCTATTTGCGACGCAGCATGATTTGATCATTTGCCGGAATGTAATGATATACTTCACGGAAGAAGCAAAGCATGAGCTGTATCGGAAATTCGCCGATTCACTCAAGCCTGGCGGCGTCTTATTTGTTGGAAGCACGGAGCAAATCTTCAATCCGCAGCAGTATCATCTTGAGACGATAGAAACTTTCTTCTATCGCAAGCTGTAGCTGCTTGATCATCATAACGTATATGATTTTATACTCGTACATGATGAACGAACTGAATCGTACTTAGATGAGCGAATGAATGAGATGTGGGAGATGCGCCCTAGCGCTTGCGATCAAGCGTTGCGGGCGTGTTTTGTTTTCTTGTCAAACGTTGGCTCCTATACTATAATGAGAAAAAAGTTAAGGGTTTTAGCCATTTACAGCATTACAGCCTAAAGGGGGAGCAACTTGTGAGTCTACGTTATTTGACTGCAGGAGAAACACATGGACCGCAGCTAACGGCCATTGTTGAAGGAATGCCTAGCAACATGGTTATTGATTTCGAACAACTCAATTTCCAACTTCATCGCCGTCAAAAAGGTTATGGCCGCGGGAGACGAATGCAAATTGAGAAAGATACAGCAACAATCGTTGGCGGTGTGCGTCATGGACGTACGACAGGTGCTCCAATTGCTATAGTAGTTGAGAACAATGATTGGAAGCATTGGACCAAAATTATGAATGTGGAGCCGATTGAAGGGACTGATGAAGAGAAGCGTCGCGTTCATCGCCCGCGTCCAGGTCATGCGGATCTGAACGGCGGCTTGAAATATCAATTGAAGGATTTGCGCAATGTACTGGAGCGCTCCAGCGCGCGTGAGACAGCTGCCCGCGTGGCTGTTGGTGCAGTAGCTCGTCAATTCCTTGAAGCGTTCGGTGTCAAGATTGCTGGACAGGTTATTCGCATTGGCGAAATTGAAGCTCCTGCTCATCATTTGCCGATTGATGAAATTAGAGAACGCACGGAGGCATCTTCTGTTCGGGTCGTCGATCCAGAGACAGAGAAGAAGATGGAAGCATATATTGACCAAATTAAAGGGGAAGGCGACTCAATTGGCGGTATTGTTGAGTGCATCGTGGAAGGTCTTCCTGTTGGATTGGGCAGCCACGTGCAATATGACCGCAAGCTGGACGGCCGCATTGCCCAAGCAGTCATGTCGATCAATGCCTTTAAAGGGGTAGAAATCGGTATCGGGTTCGAGGCGGGGCAACTGCGCGGATCGCAAGTTCATGATGAGATCCTCTACAGTGAACAATCGGGCTATACTCGTGCTACGAACCGACTCGGTGGTTTTGAAGGCGGGATGACAAATGGAATGCCTGTAGTCGTGCGCGGTGTCATGAAGCCTATCCCAACATTATATAAACCGCTGCGCAGTGTTGATATTGATACGAAGGAGCCATTTACAGCACAGGTAGAGCGTTCTGACGCATGTGCGGTGCCAGCAGCGAGCGTTGTAATGGAGCATGTAGTTGCGTGGGAAGTTGCAAAGGCATTTTTGGAAAAATTCGGCGGTGATTCGATGGAAGAAATCAGCGCCAACTATGAGCAATATTTGGAACAAGTATCCCGATATTAAAGGGGGGAACGTGATGAGCAAGAATCTCACTTTGAATGCAGCAGAGTTAACGGTTGAACTGGGGGAGCGTTCTTATCCGATTTGGATTGGCAGCGGTCTTCTTAACCGTATCGGTGAGGCGTTCCAATTACGTGGCATCCCTACTCGCAGTCCGATCGTCATTATTACGGACGAGCACGTTGCTCCGCTATACTTGAATCATACAGAAGGCAATCTTCGCCGTGCAGGGTATCAAGTTCATTCCTTTGTTGTAGCGGCTGGTGAATCGTCCAAGTCGCTGCGAGTGTATGAACAATGCATTACGGCTGCACTTGATGCTGGATGTGATCGCCATTCCTCTATTGTTGCCCTTGGCGGTGGCGTTGTCGGAGACTTGGCTGGCTATGTAGCGGCAACTTATATGCGCGGCATTCGATTCATTCAGGTGCCCACAACGATATTGGCTCATGACAGCAGTGTTGGAGGCAAGGTAGCAGTTAACCATCCGTTCGCCAAAAATATAATCGGCGCCTTCCATCAGCCGGAAATGGTGTTGTACGATACTTCTACGCTGCTAACCTTGCCGGATCGAGAAGTTCGAGCAGGATTAGCTGAAATGATAAAGCACGGCCTTATATGGGATGAGAAGTTCACTGCTTGGTGTGAAGTGCAAGCTGACCGCTTGCTGGCTAAAGACGAGGAAGCACTAACGTACGGCTTGCTGAAGGGCTGTGCGATTAAGGCACAGGTTGTCTCACAAGATGAGCGGGAACACGATTTGCGAGCGATATTGAATCTGGGACATACGATTGGGCATGCCTTGGAGGCTGTCGCAGGATATGGTGAATTGCTGCATGGAGAAGCTATCTCAATCGGTATGGTAGGTGCTGCGCGCATTGCAGAACAACTCGGCGAAGATAAGCAAATAGCGATCCGCACAGAGAATATACTGAAGAAATACGGCTTGCCTGTAACAGTACCGAAGCATATGAATACGGACGATATTGTGCAAGCTATGATGCATGACAAGAAGTTTAAGGAAGGGCACACCGTATTTATTGTGCCTACTGCCATTGGGCGTGTGGAAATTCGCAAGGATGTACCGGTCAGCCTTGTACGAGACATCATCGAAGAATTGAAGGGAAAGAAGGCGTGACCATGTACGCAAGAGGAATACGCGGTGCAACGACGGTAAGCCGCAATGATGCAGAGGAGATTTTGCAGTCGACCACGCTTCTGCTTGAGCAGATCGTTGAGCAAAATGACGTTCAGCCTGAACAGATTGCAAATATTTGGATTACAATGACAGAGGATTTGAATGCCACCTTTCCAGCACGTGCGATACGCGCCATGAAGGGGTGGGATCTTGTTCCCTTGATGTGCGCGGTAGAGATCCCGGTTAAGGGCAGCCTTCCATTGTGCATTCGATTAATGGTGACGATCAACACTGACAAAGAGCAGCACGAGATCCGCCATGTGTACTTAAATGAGGCAATTGGTCTCAGACCTGACTTGGCAGGCTCTTAGAAGTGGCTGAGCCAAGTAAGTGCGGATCGTTTGCGACCAAAAAATCAGTTACTGGATTGACGGAGAGTTCATTTCCGGTTATATTGATATCAGCATAGTTGAGCAGAGTTGAGTTTGAGATTGAGATGAGTTGAGCTGAGACGAGATAGAATAGGAATAATATGGTCTATGTAGGCTTAAGCCTGTTGTATTTGCTGTACATCAATTTGATTGCAGCGAAGTAATGGAGCCAAATATAGGCTGTTCCTATCCTCATTTATTTGAATTACTCATCCACAATTTCATCGTATACCAACAAGCCTCTGCCTTGCGCAGAGGCTTTTTTATTCGAACGCACTGTTGTAAATGTTGTGCTATTCGTATATGACAACCATGGTTTCCGTGGAGGCGCCGTTTACAGTGGATAACAGAATAGAAATGTGTTGGTAGACGCTCTCGTTCATCACGCGCTATGTATTCGTTCTTGACGGCTACATAACGAAGTTGAAAGGAGTGGAAAGCGATGTATCCCCAATTGGACGAAGTTATCCGTCTGTCCCGGCAATATAATGTCATTCCGGTTGCAGAGACGATGATGGCTGATACAGAAACCCCAATTCGATTATTTCAAAGATTACGCAATGAACCATATGCTTTTTTGCTGGAGAGTGTGGAGGGTGGCGTCCAATGGGCCCGCTATTCCTTTATCGGAACGGATCCGTTCCTGCTCCTTCAAGGGAAAAACGGCCGATTGCGATTGATCGAACACGGACATATCACAGAGGTGCGAGAGCGCCCAATCGAGATGATGAAGAAGTTAATGCATAAATATAGAAGTCCAGCGATAGAAAGACTTCCTCCAATGACAAGTGGGGCTATCGGCTGCTTTGGCTATGATTTGGTTCAGCAGTATGAACGGTTGCCTCGACATAAGTATGATACATTGCAAATGGATGACATTCGATTTATGTTCTGCGATCAGTTGGTCGCCTTTGATCATGTGAAGCAGCAAATACAGTTCATTGTTAACATTCATGTTGATCCAGATAGTTCAGAAGACATGATTCGTTATCGATACGAGCGAGCGAGACAGAAGCTGCGAGGTCTGCAGATGAAGCTGACAGCACCGCTTGCGAGCAGCACTAGACCGGTTCAGCAAGCATCGGCATCATCTGCGGGAGAAGAGGTACTGCGAGGCGTACGATCCTCAGAAACGAAGGAGTCGTTTATAGCTAAAGTAAATCGAGCAAAAGAGTATATTCGTTCCGGGGATATATTCCAAGTTGTGCTATCCCAGCGTTTTGAACGACAGACACAAGCGGATCCGCTTGATGTGTACCGGGTGCTTCGCATGACGAATCCATCGCCTTACATGTATGTGTTGAAGTCAGAGGACGATATGATTGTCGGTACCTCCCCAGAGATGCTTGTCCGCATTAAGGATGAGCGTGTAGAGACAAGACCGATTGCCGGAACGAGACCGCGCGGAGCCTCAGAAGAAGAGGATGCTGCGTTTGAGGCCGATCTCATGCAAGATGAGAAGGAACGAGCGGAGCACGTCATGCTGGTTGATCTCGGGCGGAATGATCTTGGCCGCGTATGCGAGTTCGGAACCGTACGCTGTGATACGTACATGAACGTGGAGCGGTATTCCCATGTGATGCATATCGTGTCGAACGTATCTGGCAAGCTGCGCAAGAACAAGGATTTTTTCGATGCCTTTCTGTCCTGTTTGCCGGCAGGCACATTATCCGGAGCCCCGAAGATTCGAGCAATGGAGATTATTGCCGAGCTGGAAGAAGAGTCGCGCGGGATCTATGGTGGAGCCATTGGTTATTTAGGCTTCAATGGGAATATGGATTCCTGCATTACGATACGAACGATTATTTTTCGAGAGGGCCTAGCATATGTTCAGGCCGGTGCAGGAGTTGTCTGGGATTCCATTCCGGAGAATGAATATGAAGAGACGATTAACAAAGCGAAGGCTTTGCTCCTGGCGATACGAATGACCGAAGAGATGTTCGGAAGTAACAGTAGTTATTCTAGGTCTGCTGGTTCTGCTGCTCAAGACCGCAATACTGATGAGTCTCTATGCACAAGCACAATTGAACAGACGGCAATCAGAAGTACTACAGCCAACGCCACAATGCTGCCAGCGAACTGGGACTATTATATTGGTACGGAGGAACGGGCTGCTTCGCTTCCCGTCGCCGAGGGGAGGAACTTATGATGACGAGCCAACTTGTAATCGGGAATGCGTTGCTGAAGGAAGCGCTTGGCCAGGTGCTGTCGGGACAGCACCTAAGCCGTGGAGAAGCTCGCGATGTCATGGCCAATGTTATGGATGGTCACGCAACATCCGCACAAATCGGCGCTCTGCTTGCAGGACTGCGCTTGAAGGGAGAAACGGTTGATGAAATCGCTGGTTTTGCTGAAGCGATGCGCAGCCGGGCGTATCAAGTCGTAACCTCGCATGAGCGTTTGCTGGACACGTGTGGCACAGGCGGTTCGGGCATTCATAAGTTAAATGTCTCTACAGTCGCGGCGATTATCGCATCGTCCGCATCCGTTCGGGTTGCGAAGCATGGCAATCGTTCTGCTTCCAGTCGTTCCGGCAGTGCGGATGTTCTGGAGGCGCTCGGTGTCAATATCCAGTTAACAAGTGAAGAAGCGGCACAGTGCTTGGAACGAATCGGAATCTGCTTCATGTTCGCTCAAGTGTATCATCCTGCGCTGAAGCATGCGGCTGCGCCGCGTAAAGAGCTTGGTGTTCGCACGGTTTTTAACATGCTCGGTCCTTTAACAAATCCAGCAGGAGCGGATCGGCAGGTGCTAGGAATTTATGACCGTACGAAGACGAATACGATCGCGGCAGTCTTGCGAGAGCTCGGGTTGAAGCGGGCACTTGTTGTTGCTAGTGAGGATGGCTTGGATGAAATCAGCTTATCTGCTCCAACACAGGTGAGTGAACTGAAAAACGGAGAAGTATTCACATATACGATTACGCCTGAGGAACTCGGACTTCGCACGCAGCCGTTGAAAAATGTGCTTGGCGGCGATGCCTCAACGAACGCACAAATTATTCGCGGGCTACTATATGGAGAGCAGGGAGCCCACCGGGATATTGTTCTCGCCAATGCGGGCGCTTGCATCTATGTAGCGGGACAATCGGGATCGATCGCTGAAGGTGTTCGAATAGCTGCTGAAGCAATCGATAATGGATTGGCAAATCAAAAGCTGGATCAATGGATCGCAGTGACTGGAGGGCTAAGTCATGTTTCTTGAACGGATAGTACGTACGAAGGAAGAAGAAGTACAAACGCTTAGACAAGTGATGAATCGAATCGAGGCGGAGAAGATGGCAGCAGAGCTTCCTCCATGTCGAGGTTTTATCGATTCACTGACTGCAAATAAAAATCGTTCGGTTGCCTTGATTGCTGAAGTAAAGAAGGCGTCGCCATCCAAAGGGCTGATCCGTCAGCATTTTGATCCAGCCGAGATTGTTGCTGAATATGAGGCAGCAGGTGCAGATGCATTGTCCGTGTTAACGGATCAGGTCTATTTTCAAGGCGGCAGCGAAATTTTGCAGCAGGTGCGCGCCTTAACGGATTTGCCGATATTACGGAAGGAATTTATTATCGATGAACTCCAATTGTTTGAAGCAAGGTTACTAGGTGCGGATGCAGTGCTGCTGATCGCAGCCATCTTGAGTGATAATCAACTGCGGCATTTGCACGACACTGCTAGACAACTTGGCATGGATGTTCTGGTAGAAGTACATGATGAGGCGGAGATGGAGCGTGTTGGCAGGATAGAAGGCATCAAGCTCATAGGCATTAATAATCGCAACCTGCATACGTTTGAGACGGATATCGAGCAGACTAATCGGATTCGACATCTAGCGCCGTCAGGCTGTATCTTAGTGAGCGAAAGCGGCATCCATCTTCCGGCACATATACATCGTATGGATGAGCTGGATGTTGATGCGGTACTAGTCGGAGAGCATTTCATGAGACAAAAAGATATAAAGGCTGCAGTGGAGCAGTTGATGAGCGGGCTTCTAAACCCAAATACTGTTATCTGATTAGCTAAAAAGGGAAGAAAACGAGGATGGAAGTCTGAATATGTAAGGAGCAAGCATTATGGCAGTGAATGAACGATCATGCAGTGAGCACTCATCCAAAGTTAAAATCTGTGGCTTGACCAATCTGGACATAACTCGTCGAGTTGTACAGATGAAGCCCGATCATATCGGATTTGTTTTTGCGCCAAGTCGAAGACAGGTTGATCCGCAGCGAGTGAAGCAGTGGCTGTTCCAGCTCAGCAGAGAAGAACAAGAATTGCCTGATATTGTAGGTGTGTTCGCGAATCCAACTCGTGAAGAGCTGAAGCAAGTGCTGGATTTGGCTCCGATTACAAGTGTTCAGCTCCATGTAAAGAATAATACGGCACTGTTGGCGTGGATAAAGGATCACTATGATGTACAAATATGGAGGTCGATTCCGATCAATGGATCAGACGAGGGCATATTCTATTCGAGTAGCACGGCAGTGAACGAGTTGGATGTTCAATATGCGGATGTTGTCCTGCTTGATACGTATTGTCCTATGCAGGGCGGCGGTTCTGGAAAAGTATTTGATTGGACGGTAATACCAGCCTATACAGACGCTTTGGCGGAATTCGAGCTTCCACTTTATATTGCGGGCGGGTTGACGCCTGATAATGTTGAGTTGGTAGTAAGGGAATATGGGATTCAAGGTGTAGACGTATCCAGCGGCGTGGAAACTAATGGAGTGAAAGATGTCGTAAAGGTTCAGAAGTTTATCGAAAGGGTGAGGGGAAAATGAGCAACATGGAAAAGATTGCAGCAACCGTTTTACCGGATGAGAACGGTAGATTCGGACCATTTGGAGGCCGATTTGTGCCAGAAACATTAATGAATGCGCTGTTGGAGCTGGAAGAGGCATATCGCTCACACGTAAAGGATCCTGAATTCCAACAAGAGCTGATCAAGCTCCTGACTCAATACTCAGGCCGGCCGACCTCGCTTTATTACGCAGAGAGGCTCACTGCTACGCTGGGCGGCGCTAAAATTTATTTGAAGCGTGAGGATTTGAACCACACCGGGGCTCATAAAATTAACAACACAATCGGGCAAGCTTTGCTTGCAAAACGTATGGGCAAGACCAAGCTTATTGCTGAAACGGGAGCGGGCCAGCACGGTGTTGCGACAGCAACGGTTGCAGCGCTGCTAGGCATGGAATGCAAAGTATTCATGGGTGAAGAGGATATGAAGCGGCAAAGCTTGAATGTATTCCGGATGAAGCTGCTTGGTGCCGAAGTCGTGCCTGTGTTGTCAGGCACACGGACATTGAAGGATGCTGGGAATGAAACACTGCGATACTGGGTGAGCAATGTCCAGGATACATTCTATATTCTGGGATCAGTAGTTGGTCCACATCCATATCCGATGATCGTAAGAGACTTCCAGCGCATTATCGGAGATGAAACACGCCAGCAAATGGTTGAACTGGAGGGGCGCTTGCCGAACATGCTGATCGCAGCAGTAGGTGGGGGCAGCAATTCCATGGGGATGTTCTATCCATTTTTGCAGGATGAATCCGTTCAGCTTGTTGGGGTAGAGGCGGCAGGAAAAGGAGTAGATACACCCTATCACGCAGCTACAATGACGCTGGGGACACCAGGCGTATTTCAGGGATCGATGAGTTATTTGCTGCAGGATCAGTTCGGTCAAGTTCAGCCAGCACATTCGATATCAGCAGGACTTGATTATCCGGGCGTAGGTCCAGAGCATTCATATTTAAAATATACGGAGAGAGCCACATACGTACCAATTACAGATGAGGAGGCGCTGAATGCGCTGCAATTGCTTTGCCGCACGGAAGGTATTATTCCGGCATTGGAATCATCTCATGCGGTTGCGCAGGCAATGAAATCGGCGCCTGCTATGAATAAGGAAGATATAATTGTCATTTGCTTGTCCGGCCGGGGGGACAAAGACGTTGGCACGATTATGGAGACGTTGGGGGAGGATTTGGTATGAGTCAGACAGTAGCAAGCAGCAATTTGTTGGATGATACATTCCGTACATTAAAAGCAATTGGCAAGTCTGCTTTAATGCCCTTTATCACGTTAGGCGATCCAACGTGTGAGATAACGCTTGAGTTACTACTGCAAATGGAGCAGGCGGGTGCTGACATTATTGAATTAGGCATTCCATATTCTGATCCGCTTGCTGATGGTCCGGTAATCGAACGTGCATCTGCCCGGGCATTGCGCAATCAAGTATCCATTGCAGATGCGCTACGTGTTGCTGCACAAGCGCGAAAACGAGGAGCGGGCATTCCTTATGTGTTGTTTACCTACTATAATCCGGTACTGCAATTCGGCTTTGACAGCTTCGTACAGGAGGCAAGAAAGGCTGGAATTAGCGGTATTATTATTCCTGACTTGCCTTATGAAGAGAGCCATGAAGTCAGGGAAGCCGCTGATCGTGAGGGCATTCATCTTATACCGTTGGTAGCTCCGACATCAGATGCGCGGGTAGGCGCAATCGTAGCTGAAGGAAGAGGCTTCATTTATTGTGTATCCTCACTCGGTGTAACAGGTGTCAGAGACAGCTTCGACACGCAGGTCGATGGTTTCATCGATTTGGTTCGGCGCAGTACAGAGCTTCCGATTGCGATTGGCTTCGGCATCTCGACTGCAGCGCATGTGCGGCATTTTGCGAAGCGTTGTGACGGTGTCATCGTAGGAAGTGCTATCGTGCGGCGCATTGAAGAAGCGCTGCCGTTATTGGAGGATTCGAATTCGGCTGCAGAGGGCATCTTGCAAATTTGTGATTTTGTGCGACAATTAAAACATTAATTTTTTGCATTTGCAATCACTTTTGTAAATGAGAAAGGTGGTATACCCACATGCAGCCGAAGAACAGTGTTGTTCACCTGCCTGTATATCAGCCAGGGAAATCAGTTGATGAAGTAAAGCGAGAGCTGGGCTTGGATCGTATTATCAAGCTGGCTTCCAATGAGAATCCGTTCGGATCTTCTAAGCAAGCGAAGCAAGCTATCTTACAAGAAGTGAACAATATGAGCATTTATCCAGATGGAGCAGCTCAAGCACTGACCGATGCTGTTGCGGCACATTTGGATGTTGAGCGAAAACAATTGATTTTTGGCGCTGGCTCAGATGAAATTATTTTAATGATATGCCGCGCGTATCTCGTGCCCGGCGATGAGATTGTCATAGCGGATCAGACATTCCCCCAATATAAGCACAATGCAGAAATTGAGGGAGCCGTAACTATAGAGGTTCCGCTAAAGGATGGAGCGCATGATCTGGACGCGATGCTTGCTGCCGTGAATGACCGGACGAAAATCGTATGGATTTGCAATCCAAACAATCCGACGGGAACGATTGTAAGCGCTGATGAGCTGGATCAATTTATCGCACGTATACCTGCACATGTAATGGTTGTATTGGATGAGGCATACTGTGAATATGTAACAGATCCGAACTTCCGTGATGCTTTAGAGCTAGTACGCCGTTATTCCAATGTTGTTTCCTTGCGAACATTTTCGAAAATTTATGGATTGGCGTCTTTGCGCATCGGTTATGGAATCGGACACCCTGATGTGATTCATACGATCAATCAGGTTCGTGAGCCATTTAACACAACTCGCTTCGCTCAGGCAGCAGCTTTAGCTGCCGTACAGGATCAAGCCTTCATTGAAGATTGCAGGCAGAAGAATGCAGCTGGAATTCAGTATGTACAGCAGCAATTTGCGCGCATGAATCTGGATAGCTTTCCAGCACACGGAAACTTCATAATGGTTGATGTAGGATTTTCAGCAATTGAAGTCTTTAACGCACTCCTGCGTCGCGGCATTATAACCCGCGCAGGCCATAGCAAATATCCGCAGCATATCCGAATTACGATTGGCAGCCAAGAAGAAAATGAGGCAATGGTTCAAGCCTTGGAAGAAGCCTTGGAAGAGGTTAAGGTGACGAAATGAGAACTAAGATTACAATTATAGGCGTAGGGCTCATAGGCGGCTCTCTCGCCTTATGCTTTAAGAACAGGCCGGGTATACATGTCGTTGGTTATTCCCCAAGTCAATCATCAGCAGAGAAGTATATAGAGCGCGGCGTCGTAGATGAAGCGACGACCTCCTTGCGTGATGCGGTTGAGGATGCGGATTACATCTTCGTATGTGTTCCAGTGGGAATGCTGGAATCAATGCTGAATGATTTGCAGAATTTGCCGCTCAAGCCGGGCTGCATCGTAACTGATGTAGGAAGCACGAAGTCATCGGTAGCGCGTTGCGCACGTGGACTGCAATGGGAGGACGTACACTTTATTGGTGGTCATCCAATGGCCGGCTCGGAGCGCTCGGGTGTTGAAGCGGCTACTACACTGCTGTTCGAAAATGCTTTTTATGTACTAACACCTGATGAATCGGCTAATGAAGAAGCTTATAGCAGGCTTGTATCCTTGCTCCGATATACGAAGGCGCATATCATTCGGATGAATCCGGAAGAGCACGATGAGGTAGTTGGCGCAATCAGTCATTTGCCGCATGTGGTCGCAGTAGCCTTGGTGAATCAGGTACGCTCCTATAATGAGAATAATGAGCTGTATGAGCTGCTCGCTGCCGGTGGATTCCGGGACATTACCCGTATTGCATCCAGTGATCCTGTCATATGGAGAGACATTCTTATTAACAATAGGGATGTCGTTCTTCGTTTACTTTTAGACTGGAAAGCGTCTACGGAGCAATTTATCGATATATTGCAGCGACAGGACGGTGAAGGGATAATCCAGCAGTTTGCTGAGGCTGGCGACTTCCGGAGCCGCATGCCGGAACGCCGCAAAGGCGTTATCCAATCGCTCTACGAACTATACGTCAATGTACCCGATCATCCTGGTATTATCGGCAGTATTGCAACAGAGCTTGGTAATCATCACATTAACTTGAGCAATGTTCAAATAATTGAAAGCCGCGAGGACGTGCCGGGCGTACTCCGATTGTCATTCCGTCAGCAGGGGGACTGGGATCGAGCGAAGGAACTGCTAAGCTCCAAAGGGTACGAAGTATTCATATAACGGAAAAATTTGTGAATTGAAGAAAATTTTTAACGAAAACCTATTGACGACGTGAAAACGTATACATTATAATAGCAGTACAGTATGGTTTCTCTCCACTCCTATCCAATAAAATTGCACAAGTTGTGCAGCCACTCCAATCGGGGTGGTCTTTTTTTTTGTCTTAATAAAAGTATATGGCACAAAAATGCTTCTTTTTTCCTTTGGCTTTAATTTCTAAAGATTCACCCCACCGAAATTGAATTTCTGCAGTTTCTCCAAAAACTTTTTTTGTAATAATCAAATTAGCAATTTTAAGCTTATCATCCTTCTTCATATTGAGAGGGATTTTGTTTTCAATGACTCATTTCGCTATCCTTCTAGTGATATTTCCTTCTTTATCCATTACATACATTGTCCGTATATAAATTCCGTTTTCACCCTCTTTTTAACTACCAACTAAGATATCCCCCTTTCTAGGCACGGCGAAAGCCATGCCATAGTGATTTACAAGGTGCGTCGCACTTCAACAACTTTACCTAAAACTTTAACTTGGCTAGAAGCGACCAGAATTGGTTGCATTGCAGCGTTTGACGGCATCAGCATACATATGTCGTTTTGGAACTTAACACGCCTGAGAGTAGCGTTCTGTTCTTCTATAGCGACGATCGCAATGTCATTAGACGTAACTTCTTCTTGGATAAGACACACCGCGACGTCACCTATTGTGATGTGATCACCAATCATACTCTCTTCCGATACATGTAGAGCAAATGCCCTTCTACCTTGTGTAATGGATCGATCTATATAAATAGTTCTGTCCGATTTGCCAGCTTCAACGACCTTACTGTATGTGATCGAATCTAATACAGGAACAGAAATGAACTTTTCATCCTTATCGGTTACATATGGTACTTTAGTGCCTTTAACCTGCGTGTATTCGGTTTTTAGGGACTTGAGTTTTTCAAGCCTTAAAAGCTTTCCTTTGACTTCTTCTGGTGCGCGTTCAATGATAGCAGCGAACAGAAGTTTTTCGACATCTCCGCCCGTTATCTCAGCGAGCGCTCTATTTAGTTCGTCCGTGGCCGGGTTAGGTGTCTTCCCGTTTTGGAGCTGGCTAATATAGCTCTTACTAACGTTATAGTTGTAGTCCTTTAATTTTTCTGCAATCACATTCAACCTCAGCCCGGAGTCTGCAATATACTTTCGCAGCAATTCATGGTAATTCATTTTTTCTTCCATCTCCTTCCTCTAATTGGGATAAACTCATAATACATATGTTGCACTAAATAGTCAACAGTTCTTTGTTGTTAACTATTGACCAAAACAAAATAATGTTCTAGTATTTAGTTAACAATAGTTACACTAAAAAGTAAACAAAAGAGGCGAAGTGAACTATGAGGTACTCGAACATTCTTTCAAATGCGGTTAATGCAAGTGGACTTTCTTATCAGCAAGTGGCTGATAAATGTAAACTTCAGGGTAAGCGAATCACTAGATTCTATATCAGCAAATTGTGTACCGGATATAAACCGCCAGCTAGTGATGAAGTCAATCGAACACTTGCAAAAGTGTTGTCGCCATATTGTGAAGATTTAACATATGAGAAGCTTGCAGTGGCTAAATACAAGGAGATAATCCCCGTAGATGTGATGAAAGCACTGCGACAGGAACTTAAGGAGGCCATATGAGAAGTATTCAGGAAATTGAAAGAGATATGCTGAGTATTAATGTCACTCCCGAAACTATTGATTTTGAAATTGCGAAGCTTAAAGAAGAACTTGCACTTATCAATTTCTTACCTGGAGGAACTGATAATGGACAGGCGGGAGTCTTATGAATATCAGTTCTTGCGTTATTAGCAAAAGCAATGAAGCAACAGCATAAATCAAAGGATCAAGAAAACATCACTATATCAGCTTAAGGAGACAGAACTGAGGTCAAAAACAGCGATAGACTCGAACTAGCACTGTATTCTCAATTACTTGAAAATACTAGATTCTAATGGATGGTCAATCTATGCGGGGCTGTAAGCATCGGTATAACGAGTATGCGAAAAATTTAAGGTAGGGAGAATCATACCATGGATACAAATGAAGTCATTGACCATTGCCCAGTGTGCGATAAAGAAATCTTCTTCGGGCAGGTTGTATGGAAGGTTGGAACAGACCTGTGCTGTTCAGTTGAACACATGCTTAAGCGTGCAAAGGTAGTCATCGTAAATTCAGGTCAAGAAGGGGGGGCCTCCCATGCCCATACCTGATAAACTCCTAGATCATCTAGCAGATCGTTACGTTCGTGAATGTATTGATCCTTCACGGTATCCATTTGAACGATGGGCTTCAGCAGAAATAGAACGGATGGGGCTAAGCAATTTTTCAACTAGGATTTAAGTTGTATTGAATCATATCTGGCGCAGGCAAAGACTAGCAAGCGTTAGCAGTTGGGAGGGAATCATGAAAGCAATAACAATCACCCAACCATGGGCGACTTTGATCGCCCTTGGAGAGAAGAAATTCGAGACGCGCAGTTGGGCAACAAAGCACCGCGGTGAAATAGCTATTCATGCAGGTAAAAAGATTGACAAGAAAGCATGTGCGTCAGACCCAATCCGATCAACACTGTCAGAACACGGGTATACGGTTGATAATTTGCCGACAGGTGCGGTAGTGGCGATGTGTCAGTTGGAGGATTGTTGGGAGGTTATAGGAGAAATTAATTTTCCGGTAGATGGAACCGCTATTCTTAACGATTCGACGGGTACTAAGATATATGGAATTACGCCTGACAACAATGAACTTTACTTTGGCGATTATTCCAAAGGGCGCTTTGCTTGGGAGATCGATGTAGTGAAGTGGATGGTAAACCCTATCCCAGCCAAAGGCCAGCAAGGTTTATGGAACTGGGATTATGAGGGGCAGGGAGGCAAAGAAAGTGAATAGACATTACGATCTAAAACAAGTTTATTGAATTAATTTTTATATGTAAAGCTCTGGATTGCTGAACTGCACCCTAATTGTTAGAAGACTATCAATTTTAGGAGTTTTAACTTGATTTATGGGAAAAAGATTATTGCTTGATGTCTGTTTGCTATCTACCTATAATTGGATTAGAGGATGATATAGGGGGAAAATGAGTGACAAGTGCGTTATATATTTTCATTGGTGCATTTGAAGCGTTTGCGTTATTAACAGCGACCTTGAAACTTTTCCGATTCAAGGTAAGTTTTTATCTAAAAGACTTCGTTGTGATGTCTATTGTACTATCGTTGTCATCTTACTTAATAAGGATTGTTTTTGAAGCGCCTTGGTTCGATATTCCGCTAACGATGTGTGCAATAATAGTGTTTATGAATTATGTTATTAAAGTACGGTTGCAATATGCTGTTATAATAACTTTATCAGGTTATGCTTTTTATACTGCTGTTCAATCATTGTTATTTTTAGTATTAAATATTACGATTAATTTCGACAGTAGTATGTTGATGGAATCCTACGGAGTGTATCTTTATTTACTTCAGATTGCAACCGCTGGAGGGACGATGCTCATTTCAAACTTTTTGAATGCCATCGGTCTTGGTTTTACTTTTATTATACATCCTCCGCATAGTGATATGACAAAATTTAGCAAAAAAGAAAATAAGGTTTTTTA
The DNA here is from genome assembly GCF_050474385.1 of Paenibacillus sp. B1-35. NCBI lineage: Bacteria > Bacillati > Bacillota > Bacilli > Caryophanales > Paenibacillaceae > Paenibacillus > Paenibacillus sp. B1-35. The sequence continues at coordinate 1,267,941 of NZ_JBCHVJ010000001.1, read as the reverse complement.
TGCGGCAATTGTGACTTTTCTAATACTGACAGCATCAGCGGTATTTTTATTATCAGGATATGCATGGCTCGCCTACATAATCGTTTTACTAAACTTTTCGCTTCTATACTATTTGCTCCACCGTAGGAGCGAACAGGAATGATAGAGAAGATTTCAAAATTTCTTGCCGCATTTTTAAGACGTAATGGTAGTCACGTGAGCCATGAGGTGCTTACGTATGCATTCGCCAATATACTGAATATTTTTTTTGTAACGACTTCATCTATCACTATAGGTTTTATTTCTGGAAGACCCATCGATACTATTGTTTCTTTACTCGCTTTTGGTGTAATCAGGCATTTTTCAGGTGGATTGCATGCGAAGACGATGGATCTATGTTTCATCGTGTCAACCCTGATAATCGTTGTTCCACCTCATATCATGTTATCAACGAACGCAGTATTAGGTATATCAATATTAGGACTGATATGCTATATACTGTTTGCACCGAATGTCACCGAATACTTGAGCAGCACGAATGACCACAAACTTCGGAATAAGTTGATTTCTGTTCTGATGGTCGGTGCAAACATATATATACAATCATCAACACTTGCGCTTGTTTACCTAGCACAAGCTTTGCTGATTATTCCACATTCTAGGAAAGGAGCTAAATATCATGAAAAAACAATTGGTAAAGATAACATCTAATGTTCTTTCTGTTGCGGCAAATAGCTTTTCAAAGCAAGCAAAGATATTTGTTGGATCTCTGCCGGTGCCTAAAGAGTTGCGCAAGAAATAATGATAAGGTGTCGATATGGAATTATTAGGAGTTAGAGTCGAGAATGGGAAACCAGTAGGGGACTTCGATACATTCACTATTGACGACCTTTATTTTGCTGAGGCATTTCGACCGAAGGCCAATCATATTTTGCCGCTTTTTCACACGCGAAAGGGCACATTTACGGTGCTTACAACTTTGGGTGAACATTATGAAGCGTTCTCAAAATATGAATGTATCAAGCTTTTGGACTCAAGCAGCTTTGCGAATGTAAACAACATTGAATATACGAGACCCGATGGCAGGGGGGCGATTGCGTATTTTAAAGATTACCCTATTCCATTATATGTATCTCGTGATAAGAAGAAATACATTCGACATTTAATGACAAAGAGCCTTTGGTGAAAAAGGCTCTTTTTTCATCTCTATTACCATGAAAATAATTAATAAGTAAAGGCCAGATTAACCTAGGTTAATCTGGCCTTTTTGTCGACTGAATTCGACAATAAGATATATGATCATATGCTATTATTTTTACGAGGTTATACTGCTGCAATGGAACTGGGAATTATATCATGTTGCCTTACAGGGGTTCGATTCTATTTGCAGAATTCCTGAATACGGAAAATGTAATCATAAGGATGGTGTTCTCTAATGCAAACAAATTCAGTCGATCAACTGCAAACAAAAATCATGGTTCTATATAATGAAGCATTTCTAATTGAGCCGATTCTAGCTGAAGCGATCATAGAGGTGTTTAATTTTGCTTGCCAAGTTAAATATAACTCGAAGCTTCACGAAGAATGGATTGAAAATATGATTGAACAACGCACCTGGGAAGTCGTAGCGAATTGTGAGAAGTCTAACGAACAAGTCTATGAAGCGTTTGCTGGGGAATTACAAAAGCTCGAGGGAATAATTCCCAACGATCGTATTCTTGCTTTAGAGGATCTGTTTGTTCAAAAACTTTATGGTTTTAATGATGCATATAAAACAGGTGTTGGAGACGGAATGATGGTTGAACAAATGCGCCGTAAACTAGCCTGTATACAACCAGTTCACGGGCATCTGTTCTATTTACAGTAACGGGGCAGGACTCTCCTCTCCTATCCAATAGATTGCACAAGTTGTGCAGCCACTCCAATCGGAGTGGTTTTTTTAAAAAATCCGAATCTTAAAAAATTTTTAAGCAATTTTCGACTTTATTATGCTAAAATACGACTTGAAATGCTAAGGGGCGAGTGTCATGATATCAAGACACAGATCATACCCATAGTACGTAATCATTAGGTTTATAAGTTTCTTTATAACAATTTTCTCCGATTCGCAACTTTTTTTCACATCGAGAGTATAACCATTCAGGTAGCGCATCGGGATGGATATGGAAAGCAAGGAGGACTTGAATCCATGACCGATTCCCAAATCATCCGCGAAATCAAGGACGGGAACACAGAAGTTTTTGCGGAATTGATGAATCGTTATCAACGTAAACTGTTATCATTTATTTATCATATGTTGAAAAATTCCCAGTTGGAGCTATTAGCAGAAGATTTATGTGCAGAGACATTTTACAAGGCATACCGAAGCCTGCATACATTCCGGGAATCAGATGCTTCCTTCTCAACTTGGCTGTATACGATAGCCCGCAACACCGTGTTAAGCGAGCTGCGTAAGCAGAGAAGCATTCAAGTCTCGCTTGATGAGGAGCAAGGAATCATTCCGGAAGCGCCTAAGGAAGCGGCGCCTGAGTATGCATTGCTGCGGCATGAAAAGGTAGAATTGGTGCGTGAGGCAATAAGCAGGTTGCCTGACAAACAGCGCTCTGCTCTCATTCTTCGAGAATACGACCAACTGGACTATCAAGAAATCGCCCAGGTATTAGGGCAGACCGTAAGTTCGGTTAAATCGTTGTTGTTCCGGGCTCGAGCCAGTGTGAAGATACAGTTAGAACCATACATAAAGGAGCCCGGTCTTGAAGGGATGAACTAACATGAAATGTGCGGAAGCGCTCGAATGGATATCGAACTATGTCGATATGCCTGTTGACGATCCGCAGCGTGAAGCTATCGATCATCATCTGAAAGGATGCGAAGCGTGCGCGGAACAGTTCGCAGTATGGTCTGCGAGCATGGATTGGGTGGAAGATGAAGCTGAGTTGGAGCTTGATGCGGAACGAACAAGCAGCTTAGCGGCGAGTCGTGTTATGGATCGCATATATGACGAGCAGCAATGGCTAATGCCTGTACATAGACGTTCTCATGCGTTATCCCTGCGCTCACGTCAAGTGATAGCGGGGATTATCGCTTTTTGTATGGCCATGTTCCTCTGTGCTCTCGTCTTTCTCCTTATCCGCAATGAGCAGTCAAATATCAATGCAGTTAGTGGGGTATTGCCGACTGCGCTGGCGGGCAGCGAGCATTCTGGATTAGATACGTTTACTATAGAATTGCCAGTAGCGAGTAATGTAGGAGAACCGGCCATTTTGCATGTTGTCCCGACAATTCCCCATTATTGGATTGCATTGTCGCTGTTCGGTGTAACTTTTGCATTGCTGCTATTGAACTGGTTGACACGAGTGCGTCAATAACAGAGGGATGAAGGAGTTACAATGAATCAGCATATAGGATTAGTGCGCCATGGGTTAACAGATTGGAACGCTCAAGGGAAGATACAAGGACAAACGGATATACCTTTGAATGAGACAGGACGGAAGCAGGCGGCATTGCTTGCAGAGCGCCTTGTACGAGAACGTGCCCCATTTGATTATGTAATATCCAGTGGCTTGCAGCGAGCAGAAGAAACGGCGTCGATTTTGGCAGATGCCCTTCACATTCCAATGTTGTCACCAGAAGCTGGGCTTCGTGAACGAGCCTATGGTCTTGTAGAAGGAACAACGCCAGAGGAGCGAGAACAGCGCTGGGGTGCAGAATGGCGGCAACTGGATCTAGGACAGGAAAAAGATAAAGAACTTCAACAGCGCGCAGTTCATGCGCTAGAGCACGTTGCAAATCAGCACAAGGGAGCTAATCTGTTAGTGGTCTCTCATGGGGGCTGGCTGGCACAATTGTTCATTGCTTTATTCGGCAGTTCGGGACAAGGGCATATCGGAAATTTGTCCTACTCGGTATTAGAAAAGCGGTCGGAAGGCTGGCACCCATTGCTTTATAATTGTATGGAGCATATTTGCCACCTTGATCTGCCGGCGAGGCCGCGATAGCGTCACATCATCGAAACAGCAGTTCGTTTTCACGTAATGTGGAAGCGAACTGCTTTTTTGTGTTTGAAAAGGAGTCAACCTTATAGGATTTATTGTTGCTGGACGGTGATTATATCAATTTCAATCGACAAGCTGATCGATGTTTTCTGCGTGAATGTGAATAAATATGATAAAAATTCCAATAATGAGTAATGGACATCGAGGATTCGGCACATTACGTCTGACGGAAACGGAGGTCATGCATGAATTTAGCGGATATGCTCAGTTACGCGGATATTAATCAGCTAACTCGAATTGCTCAGCGTTATGGGTGCGTCTGCAATGAACATTCCAAGCACGAGCTTATTCAATCTATTCTGTCTGCGTTGGGCAGGAGGGATGTGTTCGAACAGCATGTCAGCGAAATGACGCTAGAAGAGCTAAGATTCCTTAACTCGATTTTGTTTGACAGGCGCGCTTCATTTAGCTTAGAGGAATTGATTGCTCGAGTTCAGCAGACAAGGTTCGATTTGGATTCTGATGGAGGAGAAAAGCAGGCACATAATGCAGCTCCAATGCCCCATCCGCGAGAAACGATTTCAAAATTTAAACACAGTGGATGGCTGTTCAATGGATGCTCGCATCAAACGAAATATTTGTTTCAGGTGCCGAGCGATTTGAAGCTGAGATTGATTGATGTACTTCGTCAGTCGTTCGCGATGCACTTGACAGAAACAGATACGCCTACATCCTATCGCGACGAAGATGGACGGATGGCGGAGGATGTGCTTCACCTTCTGAAATTCATCGAGAATGGGAATGTGATGCTGAATGCAGAAGGTGTAATGTACAAAAAAACACAGCAGCAGCTTCTCGATTACTTTGCTGTACAGGAAGCCCCAATTGCCCGAGGTGAATGGCGATTTGGATACGGGAGAAGGTTCCATGACTATCCGAACCGCATGTCGCTCCTTTATGATTACGCATTCTATCAAGGATGGCTGGAGGAGGGTGATGGGCGGTTAAGTTGTACGCCTAAGGGCTTGGAACGAGTGGCAAGCGGAGGGGTGGAGTCTTCTGCTTCGTTGTACCGGTTTTGGTTAAAGCTGTATAAAAACGCGATTCCGAATTTGCTGTCCATTGTGCACTGGATTCAGCTTTGCACCAAGCAATGGACAACGCTTGATTCGTTGGAGCGGGCGCTACTTCCGTTTGTACGTCCTTTTTTCTTCGATACGCCACAATCTGTATTTCGGCAGCGAATTATAATGATGCTCGTCCATTTAGGTGTCATTCGATTCGGCGAAGATGAGCAATATGGGTCAGTCATACAGACGACTCGCAGAGGGCAGCTTATTATTGATAGTGTGTACGTTGCTCATGAGGACAAAATTCAGTTAGAAGTTGACAAGCGGCATTCTCATTGATACGATTGGGCCAAAAATTTCCTTAGCTAGGCATATAAAAGGCTTGAGCTGTGTGGAAATGGTCAATCGGGAGGATGCTATCGTATGTACATACCTTATCAAGGCATATTGCCAGTTGTTGATGCTTCCGTATATGTGGCGGAAGGAGCCAAGCTGATTGGAGACGTGACGATTGACGCTGAATCAAGCGTTTGGTTCAATGCAGTCCTTCGTGGCGATATGTCCCCAATACGCATTGGCAAGCGGGCGAATATTCAGGATGGCGTTATTGGGCATGTCAACGCCAATCAACCGCTTCTCGTAGAAGATGATGTCTCTGTAGGCCACGGTGCAATTATACATGGCTGCCGAATAGGCTACGGTACATTGATTGGTATGGGGGCGATTGTACTGAACGGTGCCGACATTGGTGAATATGCTTTAGTAGGAGCAGGTTCAGTCGTAACAGAAAATAAAAAAATACCGGCCTATACTCTTTCTCTAGGTTCACCCGCAAAAGTCATACGCGAACTGACAGATGAAGATGTAGAGCGAATGAAACGGACAACTCAGAACTATGTGGTGAAAGGAAAGGAATATAGGATCTCTTAATCGTGTTGGTTGGAGGTGTATCCTATGGATAAAATGAAAGTATCGTATGAGGCGATGTTAAGCTTAACAGCGGAAATGATATGGGACAACGCCATACGGAAATACCGTACGGAAAAGATATACGAAGAAATCGATAAAGCACTCGCTACAGGGGATGAAACATCGTTCCGAACCTTGACGGACGAACTGAAAACATTGCAGTAACAGCTTATGTAAACGTCCAACAGGATACCTTATGCACATTTATGGAATGAAGAGCGCAGCATTGCGGTTCTTCATTTTTTTGTTTATTTCAGTATAATGGTAAGGAATGACTAGGTAAATGATGGGGGAATCGTCATGAAATTTAGTGAATTAACGGAAGAGCAATGGGAAGAATGGGGGCCATATTTGGACACTTGTATTTTACCGGTCACAGGATTGAACGGCAGTGAATCTCCAATTGAGGCTGGCAATCGTCTCGAGAAACTGCGTGACTGGCTCGATGGGATCGAAATTCCTTTCCGAGGCAGAACAGTAACCTTCCCTGCCTATCACTTTGTGTCTGAAAAGCTTGCTGATGATGAGTTGAATCTGTTGAATGGATTATGTTCGAGGTTGCGGAAGCAAGGTTTCGCATACATTGTCGTCGTCTCGGCACAGCTTCCTATTACAGGGGATAAGCTGCCGGAAGCGGATCTGGTCATTACACCGGCTGAAATGATGGCAGAGGATGCTGGAAATGCCTGCGCTGCGATGAAGGCACTTGTGCAAAATATGTGGACCACCACCCAAACTTCAGGATAAATGTGACAATATTCAAACATTTCACCCAAGAAAAAAGGTTCATTCTGGTAATTATATTGGTAAATTCTTGACGCTTTCATAGTGCTGGGATATTATAGTGATGTCCTAGTTTGAATGTGATTATCGTCATAGCAAGCTCTCAGAACGGTTGTGTAAAGGGGGGTTAGACAGTATATGAGTAAACTGCAGAATAACGAGCATCCACCTAAAAAGCCGCGAAAAGAAATGTCCCGTCGACAATTTCTTACATACACGCTGGGTGGGGCAAGTGCTTTCATGTTCGTTGGTCCTACTCTGCCGATGGTTCGGTTTGCAGTTGATCCACTGCTTCAGAAGAAGTCAGAAGGAGAGTACATTAAGGTTGCTGAAGTGAGCAAGATTACAGAATCGCCGACTGAATTTACTTTTGAAATCAAGCAGGTCGATGGCTGGTATGAGAGTACTCCAACGCTCACAGCATGGATAAGCAAGGATAAGGAAGGCAATATATTTGCGTTGTCTCCAATATGCAAGCACTTAGGATGTACAGTTGACTGGAATAAGAATCCGGCTTTCAAGGATCAGTATTTTTGCCCGTGCCATGGCGCGCACTATACAAAAGAAGGCAAGCAGCTAGCCGTTGCTCGTGCACCGCTCGATGAGTACAAAGTGCAGGTTAAGGATGGCTTTGTATACTTGGGCGATATCATAGCGAACCAACACGTGCAATAACGAGGAGGCGTAAATAACAGATGTTTAAAGGTGTTTATAACTGGATTGACGAACGTCTGGATATAACGCCGATGTGGCGCGATGTGGCGGATCATGAGGTGCCTGAGCACGTTAACCCTGCACACCATTTTTCTGCGTTCGTGTACTGTTTCGGTGGCTTGACGTTTTTTATTACGGTCATTCAGATTCTGTCAGGTATGTTCCTGACCATGTATTATGTCCCTGATATTGTGAACGCATACTACAGTGTCGAATATTTGCAAACGAAGGTTGCCTTCGGTCAAATTGTTCGCGGTATGCACCACTGGGGAGCAAGCTTAGTTATCGTTATGATGTTATTACATACGCTCCGTGTGTTCTTCACAGGTTCCTATAAGGCACCGCGTGAAATGAACTGGGTAGTCGGCATGCTCATCTTCTTCGTCATGCTGGGACTTGGATTCACGGGTTATTTGCTTCCTTGGGATAACAAAGCTTACTTTGCTACCAAGGTCGGCATGGAAATCGCGGATACCGTTCCATATATCGGTCCGTACTTGAAGGAATTGCTGCAGGGCGGCACAGTCGTTGGAGCGCAGACACTGACTCGCTTTTTCGCGATCCACGTGTTCTTCCTGCCGGGCGCACTTCTTGCCTTGCTGGGAGCGCATTTCTTCATGATTAGACGCCAAGGCATTTCGGGACCGCTATAAGGGAGGAGGAAACGAGATGGCACATGGAAATTCAAATGATGAAAAAGTCGTTTACGTTGGCGACTCGCGTGTAAAGAAGAGAACAACACCAGTGAAGCAACCGGATTATTCCTCGTATCCGGGAAAATCCGAAGCCTTCATTCCGAACTTTTTGCTGAAGGAGTGGATGGTTGGTTGTGTGGCACTGGTAGCCTTTCTGGTACTTACGATCTCAGAGGCTGCTCCGCTTGGATATCCAGCGAATCCGAATAACGCAGCGTTTGTTCCGATTCCAGACTGGTATTTCTTGTTTCTTTATCAATTTTTGAAATATCCTTATGCGTCAGGCAGCTATGTTGTTATCGGTACAGTATTGATTCCAGGTTTGGCTTTTGGCGGGCTTCTGCTCGCTCCGTTCCTAGACACAGGGAAAGAGCGCAGATTCTATCGCCGTCCAATCGCTTCCTCGATGATGATCGTAACGCTGCTCGCTTGTGTATATTTAACAAGAGTAGCCTGGACTCATTATGAGCATGAAATGGCAGATAAAAATATGATTCCTGAGCATATCGAGCGTGAGGAGAAGGCACGAGAGGCTGCTCAGAAGGGCGAGGCTTCAAGCCAACCGAAGCCAAGCAAAGGCATTGCAATCGTTGAAAAAGACGATCCTGCTTTTGCGAACATGAAAAAGGTCGGCTGCTTAAGCTGTCACGCTGTTGATATGAAGGGAGCTGCTGGACCTGCGCTTGTCGGCATTGGCGATAAGCTCAGCAAGGATGAGATCCTATCGGTCATTAAGGACGGTAAGGGCGGAATGCCTTCAATGGTTGAGGCGGCTAAGAAGGAAGGCCTGAACGACCAAGATATCGAACATATTGCAGATTGGCTTTCCAAACAAAAAGCAGCACAATAAAATAGATTAATGTTAAAATAGACCTGACTGTATCCGTGCAGTCAGGTCTTATTCTCGTATCAGGCTGATTTTTACCATACTAGATTGAATTGACTCACACACTATTACTTATTATCGGAATAGGGGTAATTATGAACTTGTTGTCATTGATGAGCACACGTTTTCTTTCGCAACGATGGGTATTATGGATGTTGTTTTGGAGCAATCTTGTAGGTACAATCTACGGTTACTATTGGTATAAAAAGCAGTTGATTTATACGTGGGAGCATCACCCTGCATGGCAAATTGTTTTCGTTCCTGATAGTCCAACGGCAAGTTTATTTTTTACGATCAGTATTGGATACCTATTGTTCAGACCGCGTCCGCGAACGGTTGTCGGGATGACCATAAAGCGGATCATTGAGGCGCTAGGTGTAGTTACTTCTATCAAATATGGAATATGGGCATGCGTCATGATTGTAGCTGGAGCTGCTCTGGGTTCTCCAATGGTATGGCAGGATTGGATGTTGATTGGCTCTCATTTGGTAATGGCTGTTGAAGGACTCTTGTTTGTTCGATTGTTTGCCTTTGGAAGCGCAGCAGTGACAGTGGCAGCTTGCTGGACTTGGCTTAACGACACGGTTGATTATAGTGCGGGTGTCTATCCTTGGCTTCCGTATCCACTAATTGAGAAATTGGGTGCAGTATGTGTCTTTACATTCGCTTGGACCGGCATTAGTGTAGCAATGACATGGCTGGCAATGCGATATCGAGATCATCGCACAACAAAATCAGAGGAAACCATGTTCTAAATGTGGACATACCCCCATACGATGATGGGGGAGGGATGTACATGCGTGCGGTATTGATTTTTTTAAGTATGATAAGCTTCTTATGGTTGACTGATCCAATGTCAGCCTTATCTCGTAATGAAGCTGGCACTGCCCCCACTGCAAGCGAGAACTGGAAGCAGCTTGACAGCTATGCGGAACAATTGTATCGGGCCAGTGTGGCGGGAGAGCTGGAGCAGGTGCAGAAAACAATATATGCGATGGGCAAGCTGTTCACGGAAACTACGTTCAATGGTGCAACGAGTGTGGAAGGAGTACGGGCGCTTAGTGATGCCATTGTGCAAGTCAAGCGAATATTGCCTTCTATACAATTGAAGCAAGAGGAACTGATGCGTGCAACGGCAAGACTGCGGCTTGCTGCGGATGCCTTGGCTCATCCTAAGCAAGCAATGTGGCTGCAATACGAGCAAGTGCTTAGAGACGATATGACACGGATGCTATCTACAAATCAGAATAAAGAATGGATACCCTATGCCAATCGCTGGCTCGAGCATGTTGATCGTATCCGCCCTGCAGCTACGATTCAGCGAGATGTTCAAACGATTGAATTGATGGAATCATTAACTCAGTTCATTCGAGATACTGCAAAGGGGAAGCACAGTCCCAAAGAAGCAAACGAGGCACTGAATAAACATGGCGACACGGTGTTGAGCCAGTTGTTCGGAACGGAAAAGGCGAACCCGACACTAGGCCCGCCAACGTATACGCCATTGCCTTTTCAGTGGATTTTTATGCTGGCCTTCATTGTATGTATGATGCTGGCTTATGTAGGTTTTCAAAAATACCGCTACGAGCAGAACGCAATTCGTCCAGGAAGCTTCCGCAATAAAAGGTAGCTAGATTGCAAAACAAGAAGTCTGACAAATAAGAAGAACTTCGTGCATCAGAATTGGTGGCGAGTGGTGCAACTTTCTATATTTCCCCCAAAATAATAAGACCTCGAAATAGGTCGGACGGGAGTCTGGCTTACTTCGAGGTCTTATTCAGTTGGAAGCGGTTCGGTTATTCTTCCCGGAATCCTTCTCCAAGTACATCATGGACATCGTTCACAATGATAAATGCTCGCGGATCGATCGCTTTGACGATCGTTTTGAAGCGTCGAATCTCTGTGCGGCTAACTACACAATAGACCATTTGCTTCTGAGTACGGGAATATGCTCCTACAGCAGGGATAAGTGTGACCCCTCGTTCCATTTCCTTCGTAATGGCATCGGCAATCTCGCCAGAATAATCCGAGATGACGGTGAATGCTTTGGCAGCGTATGCGCCTTCTTGTATAAAATCAATGACGCGCGAGGAAATGAATACAGCGACAAGCGTGTATAAAATCTTTTCCTTCGGTATGTAGAACAAAGCGGCCCCAATGATGAATATATCGAGAATAAGAATAAATTGCCCCATGCTTATGCCAAGCTTGCGGTTAGCAATGCGGGCAATAATATCGACGCCCCCGGTTGTGCCGCCAAAGCGAAATACGATACCGAGACCTATTCCTACGGTGACACCTGCATACAATGTGGCTAAAATGAAATCATGCGAAGTTTGAAAGGGTTGGATCCAGTGCATGGAAACAGCTCGCTCGAACAGCCAGAGGAATAACGTAAGATTGAGAACTCCGTAAATACTAAGTGCCAACTGCTTAATGCCGAGGGCTCTCCAACCGATGATGAACAGAGGGATGTTCAGAGCCAGCGTTGAGATTGCTGGGTGGATGCCAGCAGCGTAATTTAGTAGAACGGTTATTCCTGTAACGCCGCCTTCCATTAATTGATTGGGGAGAATGAAGTAAATTAAACCAAATGCAAAAATCGCTGTCCCAACCGTAATCGGAAGAAACGTGTTCCAAATGCGTTGAACAAAGGTCGATTTCACGAGGATTCAGGCTCCTTTAGGCAGAATGTCTCTTTTTCGTTCCTAAGTATATCGGATTAAGAGGAAGATAAAAAGCATTTGTTTTCCAGACGGTGATACGATAACATAGTAGCAGAAAGTAAGGAAATTCGACACCCGCTTATAGGGAAACGGATTACATCCATTTCAATTAACTTTTGCTTGAATAAAGAAGGGGATCGTATGAAAAATCCAGAAATGAAGTCTTTCCTCACCTCACTGCGCAGCAAGCCATTGGCACAAATGCAGCAGGAAGTCGATGACTACATATCACAGTTCAAGGAAGGCTATTTCAGTCCGCTTGCGATGCTGGCCCGATTATCCGAGGAAGTAGGGGAATTGGCTCGTGAGATTAATCATCGCTTCGGTGAGAAGCCGAAAAAGGCTTCTGAAGAAGACAACTCCATTGAGATGGAGCTTGGAGATATATTGTTCATTCTATTATGTTTCTCGAACTCGCTAGGAATTGATTTGACGAAGGCGCATGATGCCTGCATGCATAAGTTCAATACCCGAGATGCAAACCGATGGACACGAATCGAGGATGAAACGTCGAATTAGTAAACACAGAAGCAATTTATATCGTTATAGAAGCAGTTGGGGGGAAATACAATGGAACGAATTCGCGTAGCCGTATCTGGCGCGGGAGGACGTATGGGAAGAGAAGTTGTGAAAATGGTGCTGCAGGACGAGTCCTTAGAGCTGGTTGCGGCGATTGCTCCTTCAGCGGGTGCTGTTGACGCAGGCATCTTAGTAGGAATGCCTGCCTGCGGGGTGACAACTACTGCAGATGTGGAGGAGACGCTGCAAAAGGTAGAAGCAGATGTCATGGTCGATTTCTCTATTCCCCAAGTTGTCATGAAGAATACTCTGCTTGCGATTGAGCATGGGGTTCGTCCTGTGATTGGTGCGACAGGCTTTCAGTCGGAAGAAATTGAACAGTTGATGCAATTGTGCGAGGAGAAGAGGCTAGGCGGGCTGATTGCTCCGAATTTCTCCATTGGTGCGATTCTAATGATGAGATTTGCACAGCAAGCAGCAAAATACTTCCCGGATCTTGAGATTATTGAGTACCATGGGGATCAGAAGTTGGATGCTCCTTCGGGTACGGCTGTTAAGACAGCGGAGCTCATCTCGCAAGTTCGGGCAGAGCATCGTCAAGGCAATCCGAATGAAGAAGAGCAGATCGAAGGATCTCGCGGCGGATACTATAATGGATTCCGGATTCACAGTGTTCGCTTGCCAGGCGTTTTCGCCCAACAAGAGGTCATTTTCGGCGCGTATGGACAATCACTCAAAATCCGCCATGACTCTTATGAGCGTGCAGGGTATATGCCAGGTGTGAATATGGCGGTCAAGAGAGTAATGAATCTTGAACAATTGATTTATGGCTTTGAGCATCTGCTTGAAGACTAATCAATTTTTATAGGTTATATATGATTAGTTCCGAAGCATTTCCTACAAGGGGCTTTGGAGTAAATGTGCAGGGACACACAACGGAGGGATAGACATGCTAAACATCGCATTTATTGCACATGATCGCAAAAAAGATGAAATCGTAAACTTTGTTATCGCTTATGAAAAAGTGTTCCAGGGACATCGACTGTACTCAACAGGCACGACAGGCCTTCGAATCATGGAGCAAACAGACCTGGATATTCACCGCTTCCAATCAGGCCCATTAGGGGGCGATCAACAGATCGGTGCGCTTGTAGCTCAAAATGAAATGGACTTCATTATTTTCCTGCGCGATCCGCTCATGGCACAGCCGCACGAGCCGGACATTATCGCACTTCTCCGTCTTTGTGATGTACAGGGGATACCGGTAGCAACAAATATTGCGACAGCGGAAATTCTCGTTAAGGCACTTGAGCGTGGCGATTTCGCTTGGCGTGAATTGGCACATAAATATAAGCCGGGAATGGAAGAATGATGAATACTCTCGACATTCTTGCATTCGGAGCACATCCCGACGATGTTGAAATTGGAATGGCAGGAACAATTGCCAAGCATACGAAGGCAGGGTACCGCGTCGGCATTTGTGATTTGACTGAAGCGGAAATGTCATCGAATGGTACGGTAGAGCTGCGCAGGGAAGAAGCAGAGAATGCGGGGCGTATTTTGCAGCTTGCTGCACGCGATAACTTGCGGCTTCCTGATCGCGGCTTGCAAATGTGCAAGGAGCATATTGACGCGGTGGTAGCAGCTATTCGCAAATATCGACCCCGTATTGTTTTCATGCCATACTGGGAAGATCGTCATCCGGATCATATAGCATGCAGCCGCATCGTGCAGGAAGCAGTCTTCAATGCAAAGCTGCGGCGCTTTATGCCTGAGCTGCCTGCTCATACGGTGGAACAAGTCTATTTTTACTTTATTAACGATGTTGCTGCTTCTCAAGTTCTGGTGAATGTGTCCGATGTATATGATCAGAAGCGGGAATCGCTTCAGGCTTATCGGTCACAGTTTATGAAGCCGGATCGTGACAATGACTTCGTTGCGACTCCATTAAATCAAAATTATGTGGAGCGGGTTGCAGCGAGGGATTCGCTGCTTGGTCAGACTCGCGGATATGAATATGCGGAAGGCTTTGTGCTCAAAGGCCCTTTTGCAGTGTCTCTCTTCTTGTAAGAAATCCGTGTGTATGAATGGCGAAAAGGGGGAACGGCTATGAACGAAGGTCTTAAGATCGGCATTACGTGTTATCCGTCGCTTGGCGGCTCTGGTGTTGTTGCGACGGAGCTTGGCAAACTGTTGGCTGAGCGGGGACATCAAGTACATTTTATTACACACAATATTCCGTTTCGCTTAGGTGCAAGCTTTCAGAAGAATATCCATTATCACGAGGTCGATGTTAACGATTATTATGTATTTCGTTATCCTCCTTACGATTTATCTCTGGCAAGCAAGATGGCACAAGTTGCGAACATGCAGCAGCTTGATTTGCTGCACGTTCATTATGCGGTTCCGCATGCGGTGTGCGCTTATTTAGCCAAGCAAATGGCTCATCCTGACTTAAAGGTAGTTACTACCCTGCACGGAACCGATATAACAGTATTGGCTCAGGACGAATCACTCAAAGATATGATTCGCTTTGCAATAAATCAGAGTGATGCGGTGACGGCGGTATCGAATGATTTGATTCAGGAGACAAGAGATCTGCTTGATATTACGCGGCCGATCGACCTTACGTATAACTTCGTAGATAAGCGCATTTATTACCCGCGGGAAGTGACACAGTTCCGTGCAGATTTCGCTTATCCAAACGAGAAGATTCTCATGCATATTTCAAACTTCCGTCCTGTTAAGCGGGTAAGCGACGTAGTCGATATATTTAATCTGGTTCAGGAACAGGTTCCATCACGCCTGGTGTTCGTGGGCGAAGGGCCTGATATGCCGAAGGTTCAATGCCGCATTCGGGAACTGGGCTTGGAAGATCGCGTACATTTTCTCGGCAAGCAGGATGAGATAGCACAAGTGATTTCACTGGCTGATGTGCTCCTGCTTCCGTCGGAGAAGGAGAGCTTTGGATTGGTGGCGCTGGAAGCGATGGCTTGCGGCGTTCCTACAATTGGTTCGGAAGCAGGAGGGATTCCAGAGCTGGTTACCCATGGCGACACGGGCTTTCTTGCTCCGATTGGTGACACAGCTGCGATGGCTAATTATGCAATTCGCTTGTTGTCTGATCCGCAATTGGCGCAGCGGATGCACGAGGCTTGTTTGCACCGGGCCCGCCATGTGTTCTGCAATGATCTGATTACATGGCAATATGAACAAATTTATTATCGTGTGCTAGGGAAGGATGCAATGGTTCCGAAGCCGGTATGCTGAGAGTTGCAGTTGTTTATCATACCGCCCTGGAATGCACGATTCGAATGCGCGCAATGGCTATTTCCGTTGCGCGCTCTTGTATGTTAGTGATGTAAGGAGGGTGACGATGAGTGGCGGAGACCGAAATGTTGATAGCTTGGAAAATAAAACGCTATTCGAAGAAGCGGCACAGGTCATGCACTGCCTCCTGAATGCGGGATTCAGTGCCTATATGGTAGGAGGCTGTGTCCGCGATCCGCTAATCGGACGACCGGTATATGATGTGGACATCGCGACTTCTGCCCGGCCTGAGCAGGTCGTGGCATTGTTCCAAAAGGTCATTCCAACGGGGCTGCAGCATGGAACGGTAACGGTAGTGATGCCCCAACATACGTATGAGGTGACAACCTTCCGCAAGGAGACGGCGTACGAAGGCCATCGCCGGCCGGAGGAAGTCGAATTTATTGATGATTTGATCGAAGACTTAAGAAGACGGGATTTCACGATCAATGCGATGGCGAAGGATGTGCATGGGCACATTCATGATCCATTTGGCGGGCAAGCTGATTTGAAGCAGCTCGTGATTCGATGTGTAGGCATAGCAGAGGAGCGCTTTCTTGAGGACGCGCTGCGCATGATGCGGGGGGTGCGCTTTGCGTCATTGCTTGGCGGCGTATTTGCCAAGTCTACCTGGAAAGCGCTGTGTGCCAACAGGAAGACGCTGTCGTTCGTAGCGATGGAACGCGTGCGGGACGAGCTGTGGAAGCTGACGGCAGGCCCGAATCCGGCTCGCGGATGGGCCCTGCTCGTTCGCAGTGGTCTCCTGGCGCATGCAAAGGAGCCGCTGGGAGCGCTGGCGTCGACCGAGGCAGCCTTGTGGCAGCCGCTGCTGTGTGCGCTTGGCCGTGTGGACACGGCTGAGAAGCGCATAGCGCTGCTGCTGCTTGGGCATGAGGTCGACGAAGCGGAGGCGCAGCGCATCTTGCAGGCGCTGCGCTGCTCGGGCGCGCAGCAGGACGCCATATTGGCCGTCCTGCGCGCGGATGCCCGGCTCGCGGCTGGCGGCACAGCCGCCTTGGCCGCGGCCGGGACACATGGCGGCGCAGCCAGCGCGTGGCGCCGCCCCTTCGCAGAGACCCTGTTCGCCGTCGGCGAGCAAGGTCTCTGCGATGCACTCGCCTGCCGCCGCGCCCTACTGGGCGTTGGGGCGGCAGGCGAGCATACGGCTGCAATGCAGCCGTTCCTCCAGCATGGCGAGGCTTGGCTGGAGGACATTTCTGTCCGCGGCTTGCGCGATATTGCCCTGACGGGCGGAGATGTGCTGCAAGCCACGAAACGGACGGCAGGACCATGGCTGCGCCAATGCTTGGAGAGCGTATGGCTTTCCGTTGCATTAGGGGAACTTGTCAATCAACAAGAGGTTCTGCTTGACTACGTAAGGAAAGCGTGGAACGAACAATGAGTGACCAATTGCTTGCATGGTTCAAAGAACATCCTGATGAATTTATATCTGGCGAAGAAATTAGCCGTAGACTTGATATATCTCGAACTGCCGTATGGAAGCAAATTAATCGGCTTCGCTCGAAAGGCTATGAGTTCGAGGCTGTTCCGAAGCTGGGCTATCGGCTCGTTCAGATGCCAACTCGGCTTGATGAAGTGTCGCTGCTTGCAAAGCTGAAAACGAGCAAATTAGGTCATCAGCTTCGCATCATTGCCCGGACAGAATCAACACAGAATGAGGCGGCTGCGTGGGCACAGCAGGGGGCAGAGGATGGCGCTGTCATCATTGCGGAAGAACAAACAATGGGACGAGGACGCCACGGGAAAAGCTGGCACTCCCCCGCAGGCAAGGGGATATGGATGAGTTTGATCCTTCGCCCGCAAATTCCGCTGCAATTCACACCGCATCTAACACTGCTTGCCGCAGTCGCTCTCTGTCGTGCAATGAAGCGAGTGACAGAGATTGAGTTGGGCATTAAGTGGCCCAATGATATTTTGCATGACAATAAAAAAGTTTGTGGTATCCTGACGGAATCCTCTGCAGAAGATGAGCGGCTCGTTCACGTCATTGCGGGATTTGGGATAAGTGTAAACTTAGATGCGCATGACTACCCGGATGAATTGAAGGCGATTGCGACATCTCTGAAGATCGCCTCAGGAAAGGAAATCGATCGCGCATCGCTGATTGCCGAGTGCTTATTTCAGTTGGAACAGTTGTATAAGCTGTATGTCGAGCAAGGATTTGCACCGATCAGAGCACTGTGGGAGGCGCAAAGCATAACAATCGGACGCAGTGTGACGGTAGGAACCCCGAATGGACCTGTCTCTGGGGTTGCACAGGGACTGGATGAAACGGGAGCGCTAATCCTGCTAGGTGAAGACGGCTGCTATCGTAAAATTTTTTCCGGAGATATTCATTTTACTGGATGAAAGACAGGATGATTTCTGGTATACTTAGTGTCGGCCTGGCGGTATCTTTCACAGAACCGCACCGGCCGTACACACAAGGACATAAGTGCATATCCTTGACGAACGTGTAGCACGTTTCTGCTCTGAGCCGAAGGGACCGAGACAGAAGGACGTCCGCTTGCGACCTCTTTTTTTCTTATGGACCCTTTTAGTGGAAACGCTAAAAGGTTTTTTTGTTTTGCACACACTAAGAAAAAACGTATAGCAGAATCTTCATGAATGAAAGTGATTGAGGATTCGAGCTAGACAACGTGAAAAGAGACGTTAAAGGAGATGAAAACAAAGAATGAACAAGCCAAAGCAGCCACTGAGTATTGTAAAAATGAAAACGATGAAGCAAAAAAGGGAACCGATCGCGATGGTGACCGCCTATGACTATCCGACTGCCCGACTGGCAGAAGAAGCGGGCGTCGACATCATTCTCGTTGGAGATTCCTTGGGCAATGTCGTGCTAGGCTATGACTCTACATTGCCTGTCACGATTGATGATATGGTATATCATTCCCGCGCAGTACGCCGGGGAGCGCCCAATACATTTGTCGTTACGGATATGCCGTTCATGACTTATCACAGCTCGGTAACGGATACGCTGAATGGAGTTCGCCGCATTATGCAGGAAGGCCATGCAACAGCCGTGAAGATGGAGGGCGGCGCTGAGATTGCTCCTATGGTAGAGGCATGTGTGAAGGCTGGCGTACCTGTACTGGGTCATATCGGTCTTACTCCGCAATCTGTGCATCAAATTGGGGGTTATCGTATTCAAGGCAAGACTATGGATGATGCGCAGAGATTGTTGGACGACGCGTTAGCCCTACAGCAGGCAGGAGCATTTGGAGTCGTACTGGAGCTTGTGACGGATGAAGTTGCAGCTTATATCTCGGAACGTCTCGACATTCCGACAATCGGAATTGGTGCTGGAGCCAAATGTGACGGACAAGTGCTCGTATTCCATGATATCGTGCGTTATGATGCTGACTACCGTCCAAAACGTTTTGTAAAAACATATGCGGACATCGGTACGACCATCCGAGAGGCGTTCTCTTCTTATGTAGAAGAGGTGAAGCAGCGCGCATTCCCTGCTCAGGAGCACGTTTTTGCCGCAGATGACGAATTAACAGGGCAGCTATACGGGAGCGGGAAGGTGCAGACACCATGATCACAGTTCATTCCATACAAGAGCTTAGAGACGCTCTGCGTCGCGCCAAGCTTGAACATAGACGTCCGGACGGAGATCCGGCCATAGGCTTCGTTCCAACAATGGGATATTTACATGATGGACATGCAAGCTTGTTAAGCCAAGCTCGCAATCAGTCCGATGTTGTAGTGCTTAGTATTTTTGTCAATCCGATTCAATTCGGTCCAAATGAGGACTATGAGAAATATCCTCGCGACGAAGAAAGGGATCTTGCGGTTGCCAAGCAGCATGGTGTAGATATTGTATTTATGCCAACGCCTGACATGATGTATCCAACACCTACCAAGACGAAAGTGCATGTTGATGATATTACGGGTCCGCTCTGTGGAGCAACGCGTCCCGGACATTTCGACGGCGTTACAACTGTTGTGACCAAACTGTTCAATCTTGTTCAGCCCAATAAAGCCTTCTTCGGGATGAAGGATGCACAGCAAGTAGCGGTAATTCAGCGCATGGTGGCGGATTTGAATTTCCCAGTTGAAATTGTTCCTTGCCCGATTGTGCGTGAGGAAGACGGATTAGCAATGAGCTCGCGCAATGTGTACTTGTCAGAGGCAGAACGGTCACAAGCACTCGTGCTGTCACGTTCTCTTCGTCAGGTTGACAGTTGGCTGCAGAATAACCCAAAGCTGACTGCGCCAGAGCTTCAGCATAAAATGAGGGAAATGATTGCAGAACAGCCGCTCGCAAGTATTGATTACGTGGAAATATTAAGCTTCCCGCAGCTTGAATCGGTATCCCCGGACATGCCGCTGGAGCAACGTGATGGCAATATTCTAATTGCGCTGGCCGTTAAATTTGGACGGACAAGATTGATTGATAATCGCATGTTAACTCATGGAGAGTAGGGGGGCTATCGCATGATGCGCGAGATGATGAAATCGAAAATTCACCGTGCGACAGTAACGGAAGCGAATTTGAACTATGTTGGGAGCATTACGATAGATGAACACTTAATGGAATTGGCTGATATTTGGCCGAATGAAAAAGTTCAGATCGTAAACAAT
The DNA here is from genome assembly GCF_050474385.1 of Paenibacillus sp. B1-35. Taxonomy (NCBI): domain Bacteria; kingdom Bacillati; phylum Bacillota; class Bacilli; order Caryophanales; family Paenibacillaceae; genus Paenibacillus; species Paenibacillus sp. B1-35. Next base: position 1,247,685 of record NZ_JBCHVJ010000001.1, on the reverse strand, counting down.
TATAATGGAGCACGCTTAGAGACTTATGTGATTCCAGGACCTAAGCATTCAGGCGTTATTTGCTTAAATGGCGCAGCAGCTCGACTTGTACAGCCTGGGGACAATGTTATTATTATTTCTTACGCATCCATGACAAATGAAGAAGCGCGTCAATACAAGCCTAATATTGTGTTTGTAGACGGAGGCAACAAGCCTGTTGAAGTGATGAACCTGACTGAGGAGCATTCGACGATTCGCTAAGCTTCAAACGCATAGCTTACGTTGGCTGGATTACCTGTGGCTTTTTAGAGGACGTAATTGTTTGCTTCGCTTCGTTTGACAACGGAAGCCAGTACACGGGAATCGTTGGGGCACCGAATGAAAATTAGCTCTGAGACAAACAATGAACCTGAGCCGGTAAGACAACGATACGCAACACTCGTGAAGGTGGGATGGAATCGTGCTGCAACATGTATTCGAGACCATGAATGAACTGTTGGATGAAGTGATTGCCAAATACCCGCATGCTAAGGGAAAGCAAAAGCAAGAGCTCGAGCATCAAGTGTCGCTGCTTCGCTCCATGAGTGATCATATTGTAGAGGAGTGGCTACGCTTTGAGGAGCGCTTGTCCCTGCTGAGACCAAAGGCAGGCAAGGGTAGCACCGTACCCTCACAGCCATGCCCAGTAAAGGATAGTAAAATAACCTTACCGGATTATGGGGATCCGTACCAACGGGGCCAAGGGTATTACTTGCTTATGATGTATAAGGAAGCGGTTCCGTTCTTGGAGCAGGCCGCAAAGCTTCACCCGGAAAGTATCGAAGTGCGCGCTTATCTGGCGATGTCACACCTGCATTTAGGAAATTGTCAGGAAGCAGGTCATCATTTTCAGCTTATTATTCCTTTAACTGACAACAACAGCATGAAGGCGATAGCGTGCAATGCGCTAGGCTGTATTCATGCGAAGCAGCATCAATTTGCGCAAGCCAAGGCATGGTTCCAAAAAGCGCATGAACTGGATCCAACATTACCTGAACCCATTATGAATTTGAAGGTATGCCAGTCGAAAAGCGGGCAATTGGAATTAGGCGGCGAGCACATGATGCATATCCAATAACATGCATGTGAAATCAATTGTCATGACATCGGAGGGGAACATTTGTGTGGGAAAAAATACGCACAGATGTTTCCCTCTAGTCATTTCCAAACGACCGAACATCTGTTATGCTAAGAACAGAAATTGTGAGAGGAAAGGCTATTGAGATGAGATTTGCTGTTTTGGATTTTGAAACGACCGGCAATCAGCCGAACGATGAAATAATTCAAATCGGTCTGGTCATTCTTGGCCATGATTTGAAGATAGAACGCGAATATCATACGCTTGTTCGACCAACCGTCCCAATACCGGAATTTATATCGCAGCTTACAGGCATTACCGAGGAAGATGTGAAGGACGCTCCCGATATTGATGATGCAATGACTGGGCTTGTTCCTTTGTTAGGGGATGTTGTATTGGTTGGCCACAATGTGGCCTTTGATTATCAATTCCTGTGCCGGGCGTTGGAGCAGACGGGGTATTTGCCATTCACAGGTCGTATTTTAGATACGATTGAACTTTTGCGTATTTTGTTCCCTTCACTGCCTTCCTTTCAGCTTGGTTCTGTGTCGCATGAAATGGGTGTTGTTCATGACCGACCGCATCAAGCAGACAGTGATGCAAGAGCAACAGCAGATATATTTATACGCTGTCTAGAAGCGATTGACCAGTTGCCACTGTTAACGCTGCAGCGTGTAGTCGATGTATTCGGAGATCATGAGGAGCGTGACTTGAAGTGGCTGCTGGCTGAGAAGCTTCAGGAGCGCGAGGTGTCCGATTGGACGGAAGAAGAAGGGTACCATCCGTTTCGGCAGTTGACATTGAAGCAGGCGGATTGGACAGAGACGGAACCGCCGCGTGACTCGTCAGCAGTGAATCCGCTTAAGGGGGTCACTTTCGCCCAATTCCTTGACCAGGTGAAGACGAATCTAGCCAACCGCTTGGATAATTATGAACCTCGCGAGTCGCAGGAACAGATGTTCAATGAAGTCATGGAATGTTTCGAGCAAGAACATCACCTGCTTATCGAAGCGGGTACAGGAACCGGAAAATCATTAGGATACTTGCTTCCAGCCATATATCAGAGTGTTTCTCAAGAAAGCAAAGTAATTGTTAGTACACACACAATCAATTTACAAGAACAGCTCAGACAACGTGATTTGCCGCTTTTGGAGAAGATTGTTCCGGTTCCGTTTAAGGCATCGGTATTAAAAGGCCGCAGTCACTATTTGTGTTTGAGAAAATTTGAACATAAAATAGGTAATAGGGAGTATGTACATGCTCGCGATGATAGTCTGACAGCTGCCCAAATGCTGGTGTGGCTCAGTGAGACCGAACATGGAGATGATGAAGAGCTGCACTTCGTTCATAAAGGTACTGACTTCTGGGATACCGTTGCCAGTGATAGTGATTCTTGCTTGAATCGCGCATGTCCTTGGTTCCGTCGGTGCTTCTACCATCGGGCGAAGAATGATGCGAATATATCAGACATTATCATCACGAACCACTCGTTATTATTTACGGATGTCATTGCAGAGCATCGTTTGCTTCCTGCCTACGAGCAGCTTGTTGTAGACGAAGCACACCACTTTGAAGAGACGGCCGGCAAACACCTAGGCATTCACTTGCAATATTTTTCACTCATTCATCCGTTGACCCAGTTGTTCAAGGATAGTAAAAACGGGGCGCTTGTGCTGCTGCAGCAGCGCCTTCGCTTGTCAGGCAATGAAAAGGCGCTTGTCTGGGCAGAAGGAATTGATAAGATGCTGACACAGCTCGTCGATGTCAAGGATCAGTGGGATCGCTTGCATGAGCAACTTTATCAGATGCTGCCTTCCATGAATGAAGCCGGTCAAGCGGAGGGCGGCCAAGCTGTGCTTAGGCTGCCGTCAGGTAATCGTCCTGAAGCCTGGAGCTCTATTGCGGAACTGGAAGGCGATATTCATACCCGCTTAAGCGACATTGTCCGTTCGGGGGAGAAGCTCGTTAACGAATGGAAGGATTACGATGATGACGAGGTTCAAGGCGTTACGGCAGACGTGACAGGTCTGTTCAAGGACATTGGGCAACTTCGTGATGAATTCCGGGAGTTTATGCAGGGCAAGGATGCGGATACGGTATATTGGATGGAAGGAAATCTCCAATATAAGCATAAATCGATGCAAATGTATGCCGTCCCTGTTGATGTGAGTGAGGCACTGAAGCGTTATTTCTTTGAGCCGAAGAAGAGTGTCATTCTGACATCAGCAACATTGTCTGTCGATAAATCGTTCCAGTTCGTGGCCGAACAATTGGGCTTGAAGGATGCAGAACGGGATGGGCGCTTGAACACCGTGATCCTTCCGTCACCATTTAACTACCGTGAACAAGCGCTTGTAGTCATTCCGCGTGACTTTCCGAGCGTAAAGGGGGCGTCAGACGCTAAGTTTAATATGACGCTGATGCAGTCACTGGCCGATGTAGCTAAGGTGACAGAGGGACGAATGCTTGTATTATTCACATCGTATCGCATGCTGCGGGATGTATATGAGCCGCTAAAGGAAGCGCTAAGCCTCCATGGCATTCAAGTGCTGGGACAAGGAATTGACAGCGGCAATCGAAGCAAGCTGACACGAAGGTTCCGAGAACAGCCGAACTCGGTGCTTCTTGGGACAAGCAGCTTTTGGGAAGGAGTAGATATTCCGGGAGATGCGCTGACCTGTCTGGCGATTGTACGACTTCCTTTCCAGCCGCCGAATCACCCGTTAGTGGAAGCAAAATGCGATCGCTTGAAGCGGATGAATCAAAATCCGTTCCGCAAATATTCTGTACCGCAGGCTGTTATCCGGTTCAAGCAGGGATTCGGTCGTCTCGTGCGCACAACGCAGGACAAAGGGATTGTGATCATTTATGACACCCGGGTTATTGAGACAAGCTATGGCAAACACTTTCTTTACTCGCTGCCTGGTCCAAAAATGGAGCATATGGCAACAGAACAACTTGTACCACGTATAGATACGTGGCTAGACCATAATCAAAGAGGTATTGGAGAGCGATGAGAGGAGCTTTTTTAGGATGAAAGCACTAAAAATATCAGAAGCTGTCGTTCGGCGCTTACCCGTATATTTACGTCACCTATTAGAATTGAAGCAGCGTGAAGTGCTCACAGTTTCATCTCAAGATTTGGGACAGAAGCTGAACTTGAATCCTGCCCAAATTCGAAAGGACTTGGCATACTTCGGCGACTTCGGCCGCAAGGGTATCGGGTATGATGTATCGTATCTTATTCAACAAATTCGGCATATTTTAAAACTCGATCAGGTAATACCTGTTGGACTTGTCGGCGCAGGTAAATTAGGGCACGCCCTTTGCAACTACACCGTATACTTGAAAGATAATATGAAAATTGTTGCTGTGTTCGATGCTCAGGAGTCCAAAATTAACACTGAGATTAACAATTTGAAAGTTCAGCCCATGTCTGATCTCATTCCTACGGTTCGTGAAAAGCAAATTCGCATCGGAATCATTACGGTGCCGGCTACGGAAGCACAGCATGTTGCGGATCAATTTGTAGAGGCCGGGGTAGAAGCCATTTTGAATTTCGCGCCTGTCATCTTGAGAGTGCCGCCGAATATTCGGGTTCATACAGCCGACTTCACGACGGACTTGTTCAGTTTGGCGTATTATTTATCTGATAATGGAAAGGAAGTACCTGCCGAATGACACATCGAATCATTATTAAAAACGGCATATTTGCCGACTTGTCTCCAACTGCGAAACAATCCTCCTTCCATGGATTCATGGTCGTGGAAAATGATCGCATCGTTCATCTGGGAGCTGATTTGCCTGAGCAATACACAACTGAAGGTGCAGAAATCATTGATGGCAAGGGATTGTTCTTTATTCCAGGACTTGTGAATACACATGGACATGCTGCGATGTCTTTGCTGCGCGGATATGGTGATGACCTTGCGCTTCAAACGTGGCTGCAGGAGAAAATGTGGCCGATGGAAGGTAAGTTTACCGCTACGGATGTGTACTGGGGAACGGCGTTGTCGGTTGTTGAAATGTTGAAGGGCGGTACGACAACATTTGTTGATATGTATGATTACATGGATGAAGTGGCAAAGGTAAGTGAGCAATCTGGAATCCGTGCATCACTCATGCGCGGAGCGATTGGCTTGTGTCCGGAGGATGTACAGCGGGAGAAGTTGAATGAAGCGATCCAGTTCGCGAAGGATTGGAACGGGAAGGCAAATGGCCGCATTCGTACACTGTTGGCGCCACATGCGCCGTATACTTGCCCGCCATCCTTTATCGAGAGCTTTGTTCAGGCTGCGCATGATTTAGATTTGCCGCTTCATACTCATATGTCAGAAACGAAAGCTGAAGTAGAGCAAAATGTGAAGGATTATGGAATGCGTCCGGTAGCGCATCTCGAGAAGCTTGGCTTCTTCTCACGTCCTTCCTTCGTCGCTCATGGTGTTCATCTGACAGATGAGGAAATAGAAACGCTTGCGAAATATAATGTGGCGGTGTCTCACAATCCAGGCAGCAACTTGAAGCTGGCGAGCGGCGTTGCTCGCGTAACTGAGCTGCTTCGTGCAGGTGTTGTAGTATCACTTGGTACCGACGGACCGGCAAGCAACAATAACCTTGATATGTTTGAAGAAATTCGACTCGCCGCCCTGATCCATAAAGGCGTGTCCGGTGATCCGACTGCTATTCCTGCAGCAGAGGCACTGCGCATGGGAACAATCTATGGTGCGAAGACAATTCGTGTTGACGATATTGGCGCGCTTGAAGTGGGAATGAAGGCTGACTTTGTTGCAGTTGATATTGATCAGCCTCACTTTATGCCTCATACGGATTTGGTATCCCATGTTGTATACTCGGCATCTGCCAAGGATGTCAAGCATGTATGGGTTGATGGAAAGCAGGTTGTGAAGAATGGCGAATGCCTGACGATGGATGAGGAACGAATCCTTCATGAGGCGCAGCAATGCTTTGAGAGCTTGCTTGCAAGATAGGCAGGAGGAGAGTTCATGCAGAGAAGACGCGTACGCCGGAGATCGCATTGGAAATGGCTGATACCGGTACTCGTTCTCTTGTTTCTAGTCGGATTGTTCTTCGCCTCTTATCAGTATGTGCAATATATTAATAAGGATGAGCGAGTAAAAGAAGCGGAAATTGTGAAACGGGCGAATGAGGCTGTTAAGCTTGCAAGTGTGACTGAAGTGGAGAAGGGGGTTTGGGATCAAGTTGTATATACGGTTCGGGGCACTGACGAGCAAGGTCAGGAACATATGATTTGGGTGCTCCCGGATAAGGTAAACCCAATGACTTCTGCAGAAGTAACCTCAAAGGAAACGATTGAGGGGAGAATTGAAGCGCAGTACCCGGATGCAGATGTGATCCGAATTACTCCTGCTTATAAGGATGATCAATATTTATGGCAGGCTTTAGTCAAACGAAAAGATGACCAAGGCGTTGTCCATTATTTCTATCATTTTTATACATTTGCTAACGGTTCGCCTACAGGTGATATTTATACGCTGCCTAATAAATAGCATATTCGACGAATGATCTTGAAGCGCTGCTGCTTCGTTTGTGCGTACATGAACACATGTACATCAGACGGAGGATGCAGCGCTTTTTTATTCCTGGAACAAGTTCGATGGCAATCATGGTACACTTTACATTCAGAGATAGTGCAGCATGTATGATATACTCATGATATATCAAAGAGAGAACATTAGGGGTATATAATATAGATTAGCAACAGGAGGTTTCAGCATGGCGAAAAAAATACGTATTGTTCCTACCTTGCTCATTATGTTGATTACAGCTGTTGCTTTGTTCGGTGGTTGGGCATTTTATGAACGCAGCTTCGTAAAGCAGCCTGTAGAGCGAGTGCTCAAGCAGCATGCTGAAATTACGCAGTATGATGTAAAGTGGGATCCCGATACATTGCAAGTAAAGCTGAAGACCAAGAACGGAACAAATATTAGCAGCTTGGTTGAACAAGTATCGGATGAATTGCAGCAAAATTCGAGCGGTAAGAAGATTCAACTCGAATATTGGAATGAGCAAAGCACGCCGAATATCGATCAATTATGGTCACGGGCCATGTTCGATGTAGCTGAGGCGATGGTTCATCAGAAGTATAGTGACATTCCCGTACGATTGAAGGAGCTTCAACAGCAGCACCCAGGCATTCAGATTCAAACCGAAATGGATGCTCGTTATGTCTATATTCAACTCAAGGATGGGCAAGGAAGCAAGACAATTTTGCTTCCATTGCAAGCATCGCCTGTGGGGGTGTGGCCTAATGAAAAAGCAACGGCAATCCGTTCGTAGTTGGGAATTGGCATTGGGGATTGTAATCCCAGCCATACTATTTATCAGCTATCTTGGTGTGAATATTTGGCCGATCGTAGCAGCCGCCGTCGCGATTACTGTTCTTCTGTTCTTTGTGAATCGGAGAGGGCAAGCAGGTATGACACGTTCATCCGGACGTGCAAAAGCAGGCCAAAGTCATATTAGTGCGATGAGTTTTGAGAAAATAGGCGGGCAGGACAGAGCAAAAAATGAATTAATTGAGGCGCTTGATTTCTTAGTACGACCTGATGATATTCGGAAGTTTGGGATTCGTCCGTTGAAGGGAATATTGTTGACAGGCCCTCCAGGAACGGGGAAAACATTGATGGCCAAGGCTTCTGCTCATTATGCAGATGCCGTGTTCATTGGCGTATCAGGCAGTGAGTTCGTCGAAATGTATGTCGGCGTAGGGGCTGGCCGTGTACGTGAACTGTTCAAGGAAGCAAGACAGCGCGCAGAGAAAGAGAAAAAGCAGAATGCAGTCATTTTCATTGATGAGATTGACGTCATTGGTGGTAAGCGTGAAGGCGGGCAGCAAAAAGAATACGATCAAACGCTAAATCAGCTGTTGACGGAAATGGATGGCTTATATACTGATGAAGAGCCACGTATTCTTGTGATGGCAGCAACGAACCGCAAGGAGATGCTGGACAGTGCACTGCTGCGACCTGGACGCTTTGACCGCCATATTCAAGTCGATATGCCGGATAAGAAAGGGCGCAAGCATATTTTGGAGCTGCACGCCGCTAACAAGCCGCTTGCGGAAGAGGTCAGTCTGGATCGAATCGCAGAGGAAACCTTTGGCTTCTCAGGCGCTCAATTAGAAAGCGTGCTTAATGAGGCTGCCATTTATGCGATGCGTCAACGGCAAGAATCCATTACGATGGAACATCTTTCCCTGGCGATTGATAAGGCGTTGCTAGGAGAGAAAAGCGACCGAGAGACAAATGAAGAGGAACGTCGTCGCGTGGCTATTCATGAGCTAGGCCATGCAATCACGGCAGAGCTTGTCCGACCGGAAAGCGTTTCACAGGTAGCTCTCAGCCCGCGCGGTCAAGCATTAGGGTACGTTCGACATCAGCCTCAAGGGGATCGTTACTTATATACGAAGCCGTTCCTTGAGGAGCAGATTATGATAGCGCTAGGCGGCTCGGTAGCAGAGGAGCTGTTCTACGGCAATCGCAGTACAGGCTCTCAGGGAGACTTCGATCAAGCACTCAATATCGTGGAGACGATGGTGAATGCTGGTTTAACTAATCTAGGCATCGTTCGATTGAAGCATCTCTCGCCAGATGTCTTGACAAATGAAACGCAGGCGATTATGGTAGATTTGACCTATCGAACGCGTGAATTGTTGGAGAAGCACCGGGATGCTTTTGAGCGATGTTTGCAACACCTTTTGGAAGAGGAATTAGTAAACGGAGATACGTTCCGGTGTCTATTATGTGACAAGAAACAATTACCAGCGTGAATTCACGCTGGTTTTTCTTTTTTGTTTCCATATTCATGATAAGATAAGGTGAGGTACCTATGCACTGATAACGAAACCATCATCTCGGGTACACTATGCAGAGCATAGCAACAGGAAAGGTGGAAGAAACCATGTTTTTCAAAAAGATCGGCGTCATCGGCGGCGGTACAATGGGCCAAGGCATTGCAGAAATGCTTGCTGTCAAAGGCTTGGACGTGCTGTTGGTGGAGCAATCGCCGGAGAAGCTGGACCACGCGTATGAAATGATTGAAACAAGCCTGGACAAGCAGCTTGAGAAATGGGCTATCACACAGGCGGAAAAAAAGTTAATTCTTTCGCGCATACATAAGGTGACGCATCTGGCGGAGCTGAGTGCATGCGATATGGTAATTGAGACTATATCTGAAGATCTGGAAGCGAAGAAATTGGTCTTTGCTGAACTGGATCGCGTATGCCCAAGCAACATTATTTTGGCAAGCAACACATCGACACTGTCCCTGACAGAAATGGCAAGCTCAACGAAGTATCCTGAGCGTGTTATTGGCATGCACTTTATTCATCCCGTTTCGAAGGTTGACCTTGTCGAAATTATCCGCGGGTTAAAAACCTCTGACGAAACATTCAATGAAACGAAGCGCTTCGTCGAAGAGGTTGTACAGAAAAAAGGAATCATGGTATTCGAGTCTCCGGGCTTCGTGACGTCTCGTTTGATCTGTCTTTTGATTAACGAGGCTTTGCACGTTCTGCAAGAGGGCGTAGCGTCTGCCGAAGATATCGACAATGCAATGAGAATCGGATATAATTTCCAATACGGGCCTCTTGAGATGGCAGACCGCTTTGGCTTGGATTCGATACTGGCTGCTATGGAACGCATGTTCCGCGAGTTCGGCGATATCAAATACCGTCCGTCCGTATTGTTGAAAAAGATGGTGCGCGCTGGCCACCTCGGCGTGAAATCGGGCGTCGGATTTTTCAAGTATGATAAGGATGGGGATAGACTATGAAAATACTCGTAATCAATGCAGGCAGCTCCTCACTCAAATATCAGCTATATGATATGAAGGACGAATCGGTACTGGCAGCAGGCCGCGTGGAACGTATCGGGATGGATTCCTCCATTCTTATTCACGAACCGCATCACACTGACGAAATTACAGAAGTAAGCGAAATTCTTGACCATACGATTGCGATTCGTAAAGTATTGGACAAGCTTACAGATGCAAAGGTTGGCGTAGTTAAAACGATCAGCGAGATTGAGGCTGTTGGACACCGTGTCGTTCACGGCGGTGAATCATTCAGCAATTCCGTATTGGTTGACTCAGAAGTCAAAGCGGAAATCCGTCGTCTGTTCGATCTGGCTCCGCTGCATAACCCTGCTCACATGATGGGCATTAAAGCAGTTGAAACGAACTTGCCGGACGTACCGCAAGCGGTTGTATTCGATACTGCTTTCCATCAAACGATGCCTCAGAAGGCATACATGTACGCGATACCGAAGGTGCTATACAAGAAGCACAAAGTTCGTCGCTATGGCTTCCATGGTACATCCCATAACTATGTCAGCCAACGTGCGGCTGAAGTTGTTGGACGTCCAATCGAAGACTTGAAAATCATCACATGCCATATTGGTAACGGCGGCAGCTTGACAGCGGTTGAGGGCGGAAAATCGATCGACACATCGATGGGTATGACTCCGCTGGAAGGCTTGATGATGGGTACACGCAGTGGTGACTTGGATCCGGCTGTTGTGCCTTTCACAATGATGAAAGAAGATTTGACAGTCAATGAAGTCAACTCCATGTTGAATAAGCACAGTGGATTGCTCGCAATCTCAGGTTTGTCCAGTGACATGCGTGAAATTACAGATGCAATGGCTGAGGGCGAACCAAATGCAACATTGGCATTCGATATGTACGTATATCGCTTGCGTAAATACATCGGTGCATATGCAGCAGCGATGGACGGCGTTGATGTAATCGTATTTACGGCGGGTGTTGGTGAAAACTCTATCGTAATTCGTGAAGCAACATGCGAGAAGTTGACGTTCTTGGGCGTTGAAATTGATCCAGAGCTGAACAAAATCCGTTCGAAAGAACCGCGTCTGATTTCCACTCCAAATTCGAAAGTAAAAGTTCTTGTCGTTCCAACGAACGAAGAGCTTATGATTGCGCGGGATACATTCCGCCTTGTGCAAGAATCGAAATAATGCGTAAGGGAGAGAGCGATCGATGACGACGACTTGTGTCATCCGCGAAGTTAGCCGCCATGTAGGCGAAGAAATCCGTATGGGCTGCTGGCTGCACAACAAACGTTCCAGCGGCAAGATTCAATTCTTGCAGCTGCGTGACGGTACTGGATTTATCCAGGGTGTTGTAGTGAAAAGTGAAGTGCCGGAGGAAGTCTGGGAAGCGGCAAAAAGCTTAACACAAGAAAGCTCTATGTATGTTACGGGGACTGTTCGCGAGGAACCACGTTCCAAATCCGGATATGAGATGACTGTAACGAATGTGGAAATCATTCAAATTACAGAAAATTATCCGATTACACCGAAGGAACATGGTGTTGATTTCTTGATGGATCATCGTCATTTGTGGCTCCGTGCACCGAAGCAGCATGCCATTTTGACAATCCGCGGGGAAATCATTCGTGCGGTTCAGCAATTCTTCGATGAGAAGGGCTTTACACTGGTGGATCCACCAATTCTTACGCCTTCCTCTTGCGAAGGAACAACAGAATTGTTCCATACGAAATACTTCGAAGAAGATGCGTTCCTGACGCAAAGTGGCCAGCTATACATGGAAGCAGCCGCAATGGCGCTTGGTAAGGTTTACTCATTCGGACCAACATTCCGTGCTGAGAAATCGAAGACACGCCGCCACTTGATCGAGTTCTGGATGATCGAGCCGGAAATGGCGTTTGTTGACCATGAAGAGAACCTGAAGGTGCAGGAGCAATTCGTTTCGCACATCGTACAATCTGTGCTGAAGAATTGCCGTGCAGAGCTGGAAACACTCGGCCGCGATACGTCTAAGCTGGAGAAATGTGTAGCGCCATTCCCGCGCATTACGTATGATGAAGCAATCGCATTTTTACAAGAGCAAGGGTATGATATTCCTTGGGGTGAAGATTTCGGTGCGCCGCATGAAACGGCAATCGCTGAGAAGTACGAAACTCCTGTGTTTATCACGCACTACCCAACGAACATCAAGGCATTCTACATGAAGCCGGATCCAAATCGTCCAGAAGTCGTTCTGTGTGCGGATATGATCGCTCCAGAAGGCTATGGAGAAATTATCGGCGGATCTCAGCGTATTGACGATCCTGCCCTGATGGAAGAACGCTTCAAGGAACATGAATTGTCTCCTGAGGCTTACCAGTGGTATATGGATTTGCGTAAATACGGTACTGTTCCTCACTCTGGATTTGGTCTCGGTCTGGAACGTACTGTAGCTTGGATTTGCGGATTGGAACATGTTCGTGAGACAATTCCATTCCCACGCCTGTTATATCGTTTATATCCATAAGCTTCATGTAGCTCAGATCAGTAAGTGATGAAGATCGTCCTGTATCGCAAAAGCGGTATGGGGCGATTTTTTCAATAGCGATAAAGCCCTAATTTCTAAAATTTGAAAACGTTGCCAATTTAGTGCTTATCAAATAGCTGATCATATGAGACAATAGAGGGGTAGTGAAGCGGAGAGGGGATTAATGTATGAGTGGAGACGCTTTTCGCACCTTTGCCAAAGGGATGGCGCTTGGCATGCAATCAGGCAGTATTAGTGTGCCGTACCACCTGCTGCGCTGCTATCGGCAGCTGAAGCTGAATGATACGGAAGCAATGCTGCTTATTCATCTTATAGGCTTCAAGCAGCAGGAAATGAAGGACTTTCCGACAATAGAGGAGCTGCAGGAACGTATGGGAACAGCTCCTGAGCTAGTCATCAAGTCGCTGCAGAGACTGCTGAAGGATGGCTTTATCAGCATAGACGAAGAAATCGACCCGGCAACGCAAGTGCAGTATGAGCGATATAATTTAACTGGATTATGGGAGAAGATGGCCGTATTCGTAACGGAAGAGATTCGAGCTGAACGTCAGCGGTTAAGACAATCTTCTGCATTAACGGACTCGGATCAACCGAATCTGTTCAATATATTTGAGAAGGAATTCGGCCGTCCGCTTTCACCAATGGAATGTGAGACAATTGCCGGATGGATAGATCAGGATCATTATCCAGAGGAATTAATTCTCTTAGCACTGAAGGAAGCGGTATTTGCAGGTAAGGTGCATTTCCGCTACGTGGATCGCATATTGCTGGAATGGAGCCGTAACCGAGTTCGCTCAATTGAAGATGCCAAGGCTTATACTCAGAAGTTCCGTTCTAGCGGAAGATGAGTGAAGAGTTCTCGAATTGCATGGGAAAATAATGCCCGACACTAAAGCCCTCTGTCTAAAGTGACTGAGGGCCTTATCTGTTTTATGGAATAATAGGCTAGCATTTATTGATGAAGTGCTTGTTTGCGGTATACATATTCGAACAAGAACTCGAATGCCTCCAGATGTCGCTTGGCCTCGAAGGCATTAGCGCCCCATGCGTATATGCCGTGCTTTCGTAGAAGAATACCCGGAATAAGTGGATCAAGTGACTCTGTAATACATGGTACGATACGTGGGATGTCTGCGTAGTTCGGTACGACAGGGATGTTGATTATCGCGTCTTCCTCCCAAATGTTAAACGCTTTAATTAATTCTACGCCTTCTACCGGCACAGTGCCGCGATCTCCATATAGATCAGATACGATGGTATTAAATACGGTATGAACGTGGAAGATAGCACCACAGCCTGTGAGCCGGTAAATTTCACAATGAATTAATGTCTCAGCACTGGGTTTCAGCTTCGTTGCTTCGGTTGCTCGGCCATTCTCATTCACGAATAGAAAATCTTCAGGAGTATGAACCGACTTATCCTTGCCGCTGGCCGTAATCGCGAATTGGAATTGTTCATTCTGAATATCGCCGACACGAATGGAGAGATTGCCGCTCGTGCCTGGGAACCAGTGGCGGCTTGCAAACTGCTCTTTGATTGTGCGCAGCTCAGCAAGTGCTTGCTGCTTTTGCTCTACTGTGAGCATATTCGTGTTCATTCTATGAACTGGCTCCCTTCTTTTCAACCACTCCTAGCTTATTAGTGTGGATGATTTTAGATATGTGTATTGGAATGGGTCAAATGCTCCATAATATCATAAAAGGTGTGGAATGGTGCATAAGGAAGCTGTAGCTCATCGCATCGCACGATTAATTGCGCCCTTGCATATACAAATTCAGCCATCTTGGCTGCTGCAAAGTCGGTAACACTATCGCCAATCACGATACGTTCATACTCTTCTTCCGGGAAGCGACGGACAATGGTCGTTTTGCACATCCCGCAATCATTCGTACAAGGCGGCTGGCAGTAATATGGCCATGTGATGCGAATGCTATCGCCAGTGAAGTCGCTGCCATTACAATATATATGGTCAGAGGGAATTTGATACGGCTTGAGCAGCGGATATACAAAGAAATCAATTCCTCCGCTTGTCACGTACAATTCAATCTCTTCCGTCTGGCAAAATTGAACGAATTGCTCAAAGCCAGGGCGGATGCAGGCTTGCGATATGGCATATTGAACGACTTCGTTTCGCAGTGAAGTAGGGAGCATGGCGAACATTTCACCGACTCCTTGCCGAATTGACTTTCGTTCCTGTATGACATCATGCACGATCTCTTCCCAACCAGGCGGGTTGAAATGCCGGATAACTGAAACAATGTTATCATTTTCTGTTATTGTTCCGTCGAAATCGCAAAAAATGACACGACGCTTCTGCACACTCATTTCTTAACACCCCATAATCCAATTGCGGCAGCTAATGGCTCGGATACAACTGCTCTTTGCTCCAACGTATCGCCTTTCATCACGGCATCAATGGCATCTACAAATGCTTGACCGCCAGACGCTGTTCCTAATGGATGCCCGTGTATTCCTCCTCCCGCATTGACAACTACTTCCGTTCCGAAATCCTGAATAATAAGCGGGACAAGACCTGGGTGTATGCCTGCGGAAGGCACCGGGAAGGATCTTTTATGTATGGATTTTAATGATTCTGCTGTGCTAGTTAACGCTTGGCGGATACCTTGTGTCTCTTCCTTTGGCATGGTAACTGATCCGTACGGGGAAGGGAAGAGAACTAGATCGGCACCAGCCAATCGCATTAGCTTGCCAAGTAGGAGCGGAGCAGCAATCCCATGCTCCTTTGCAGGATAGTAAGCGCCGGCAAGTGCAGGGTGAGCTGCAATTGGAACTGTAATATCTGGATCTTGACTCAATCCATGCAGGACATCATATCCGTAGCTTAATACATTGAACAGCAGCGCATTTGCACCGGCCTCTATTGCACGAAGCGCTTGTTCACGAAGCGAGAACGTAGGCCCTGTCAAGTTTACGGCGTATAACAATTTTTTGCCTGTAATTTGCTCAGCAGCAGCAGCTGCTTCCATACAAGCACGAACACGCTGTTCGATCGGGGTCAACGGATTTTCAAACAAAATTTCGTCATCCTTAATCAGATCAACTCCACCCAATGCCTGTTGGTAAAATTGTTCCTTCAATCCTGGCAGGTCATGTCCGATAACCGATTTGAAAATACTCATCAATAATGGACGGTTATAAACCTGCAACTGATCACGGATTCCGTCAATTCCATACTTAGGTCCTGAAAATGCTGTTCTGAAAGAGTCCGAAAAATCGAGATCCATTAGCTTGATTTTGCCATCCATAGACAGCTTGCCGAATGCAGTAACGAGTAATGCGGGGAGATCAGGGCTAAAATTAATGTCTGGGTATGCGATGGAGATATCCGCATATCGTTCCCCTGCAACGTCTGATGGATGCTCCTCAATCGTGATAACCTTGCCGAGATGCTTTGACATCTCAGCCTTTCTCGCCTCAGGGAGCTCGGTCCAGCTCCCTACCGTCAAGCCAACGGCAATTCCTTCGGCTTTTTTCTTAAAATCTGCCCGATCATCGAACAGCCGATAGGTGGCGATGCAGTGATCTTTCATTCGATTTCCCTCCCAATTTGGTGTTCCATCTCCTGCGAGCGCTCTGCAGCGCGGTGAACCGCAGATATAATGGTCTTGCTCATATAATGACTGTTCATGACATCAAGTGCTGCCTGTGTCGTGCCGCCAGGAGATGTTACTTTACGGCGCAGTTCAGCAGGTTCTTCCTGCGTTCGTCGTACCATTTCGGCTGCTCCAAGCACGGTCTGCACCGTTAAAACATGCGCAATCTCTTGGGTGAGCCCGCCCTCAACGCCAGCCTGCATCATGGCTTCCATGACGTAATATAAATAGGCTGGGCCGCTCCCAGACAATCCAGTTACAATATTCATTTGCTGCTCTTCGACTTCAACTGCGATGCCAATCGCTTCGAATATTATCATCGCGATAGCTCGCTGAGTATCGTCCACAGATTGGGAGCAGCAAATTGCTGTTGCTCCGAGTCCAATCGTACTAGATGTATTCGGCATTGTGCGCACGGCGGCGATAGGACCTAGAATATGCTGGATAGCATGTAAAGAAAGACCAGCAATGACTGAAATAATGAGTGTGCCAGGACGGAGCAGGGGCTTCAACTCATGAAGTGCGGCTGCAGCATCCTTAGGCTTCATGCATAGTACGATAACATCAGCTTCATGAAGCAGCTCCTGCTTGCCTTTGGATGTAAGCTCGATCGTAACGCCATACTTCCGCTTCAATTCTTGCAGTCGCTCGTTATTGCTGCGATTTATCATTGAAAATTGCTCTGGTTCCGTTAATTGCTTGGCAAGTACTCCTCTTACGATTGCTTCAGCAATGGAGCCTGCACCGAAAATACAAATGCGAAGAGAACGGAATGTGTCCTTCTCTTGTGTAATTGTTTCATTCATGATGTCCATTCCTCTCCCTTCTTTTCCAACACGTTGCTTGTAGAATATGCTGTTGCAGGACATTACTCGCGGATTTGACCTTTACCATAAATCCGATATTTGGTTGACGTTAGAGCAGGCAGTCCCATAGGTCCTCTTGCATGCAGCTTCTGTGTACTAATGCCAATTTCGGCACCAAATCCAAATTCGAAGCCATCTGTGAAACGTGTCGAGGCATTATGGTATACTGCAGCAGCGTCAACTTCGTTCAAGAAACGATTGGCGCGCTCTTTGTTCTCTGTTATGATGCACTCGGAATGCTTCGTTCCATATCGAGCGATATGATCAAGAGCTTCATCCAAGGAATTCACCACTCGAATATTTAGTACATAATCGTTATATTCCGTTGCGTAATCCTGCTCGGTTGCTTTCTTCGCCCAAGGGGCGTAGGCAGTCGTTCGTTCACATCCGCGCAGCACAACACGGTGGGTATCGAACCCTTCCAGAAGTCCTGTCAAATGGCGCTCAGCAAATTGTTCATGAACAAGCAGAGTCTCCATGGAATTGCATACAGAAGGACGTTGAATTTTCGCATTATATGAAATCGATTCTGCCATATCAGGATCTGCGGTTTCATCCAGATAGGTATGACAGATGCCGGCGCCTGTTTCGATGACGGGGACAGTTGCGTTTTGAACGACGTTTTGAATGAGCGATGCTCCGCCGCGTGGTATGACGACATCAAGCAAGCCATTTAGCTTCAGCATCTCATCAACAGATGCGCGATCAGCATCTTCAATGAGCTGCAGGGCATCAACAGGAACGGAGGTTAATTTCAATGCTTCGTGCAGCACGGCTACAATCCGTTTATTCGATTCTAGTGCAGAAGAACCACCGCGCAGCACAACGGCATTTCCTGTCTTGAGGCATAATCCAGCCGCATCCACTGTAACATTTGGACGCGCCTCGTAAATCATGCCGATAACTCCTAGGGGAACGCGAATTTTTTCAATATGTAGACCATTAGGGCGGTCAATTGTTTCTAGTACATCACCAACAGGGTCAGTCAATTTAACGATTTGGCGCAAGCCCTCAGCCATGTCTTCGATCCGTGTTACATTTAATGCTAGACGGTCGAGCAGGGATGCGGATGTACCGAGCTGCCTGCCTTTTGCCAAATCTTTGGCATTTGCTTCTATTATGGAATCTGCGTGCTGCTCGAGCAGATCCGCCATTCTTAACAGAGCCTCATTTTTTTGGTCGGTCGTCAGCCGATTCATCACGGCTGCTGCTTCTTTTGCGATTGTAGCTTTTGAACGTACTTCACTCATCGTAGTAGCCTCCTTCTATGATCGTAGTGTGACCCATTCATCGCGATGTATCACTTCAATGCGCGGTACCCCAATGCGCTTCAGAACTTCTTCCGTTGACCAGCCAGCTGCAATCTTTAACTGATCAGTCTCGTAATTGACAATGCCTCTGCCTATAACACGACCGTCTAAGCCAGCTACCTCAACAACATCGCCCGGGTGGAAATCGCCTTCCACGTTACGTATGCCGGCAGGCAGAAGACTCGATCCGCGAGAGAGCAATGCTTGCTCGGCACCTTCATCAACAATAATCTGACCATGCGGTGTAGAATGGAAGCCAAGCCATTGCTTTTTCATAGGCAGTGCATGCAGATGAGTGTCGAAATAGGTGCCCTTGCCCTTGCCATCAACAGCAAGCATAAGATCACCTGGCTCATTCACTCTGCCGACAAAAGCGGGAACTCCGCCACGCATGGCGATCCGTGCTGCATCAAGCTTCGATCGCATTCCGCCCGTACCTACTGAAGAACCAGTTCCACCAGCATATGCGTAGATTTCTTCGTTGATTTCCTCTACTCGGTCGAACCGTTTCGCATTCGGATTAGAGCGGGGATCTGCTGTATACAAGCCATCCGTATCGGTAATGATGACGAGGCGGTCTGCATGAATGAGATTCGCAACAAGTGCAGACAAGGTATCGTTATCACCGAACTTAAGCTCCTCGACAGAAACTGTATCATTCTCATTAATGATTGGAATGACCCGCTGCTTGAGCAGCTCTTCCATTGTCATCTGTGCATTGTGACCGCGCTTGCGGTTTGCAAAGTCCGGGCGGGTCAGCAGCAACTGAGCCGAAGGAATCCCGAATTTCTGAAATTGCTCTTGATAAGCTTGCATGAGCAGCGCTTGACCAACTGCGGCAGCAGCCTGCTTCTCATGCAGAAGCTTAGGGCGTGACGCATAGCCTATATGTCGAAATCCTGCTGCAACTGCACCTGAAGTGACGAGGACGACATGTGCACCACGTTCAATTAGAGAGACGAGCTCACGTACGTAATACTCAATATGTTCTCGGTTCAGGCCGCCGTGTTCTGATGTAAGCGAGCTGCTTCCAATTTTCACTACAATTCGTTGATATTGTTCCATCATTAGTTCACTTCCTGATTTATTGACTCTCATGAATATATGGTAACGTACAACTCATGATTGCCGGTGCCAGAATGAAAATCGAATGATGTTGATACGACCAAGGGAAGTCCGATGAAGGATAGAAGGAAGCGGTTATTGGTATAAAAAAAGACCCCCGTCCTCTAAAGGACGAAAGTCACACTTCCGCGGTACCACCTTCATTGAGGGTTCCTAGAGCATATACCTGAACTGCTGTCGTGCACAGATCCGCTATACGTCAGAAACCATCCTGCTTGATCGCCTATAACGGAGGCATCCGTTCAGCTTCACGTCAAGACGCTTATGCTGACCGCTCAAGGATAGGTTCTGTAACGGCTCTGCGGCGGATGCTTGCAGCCTATGGCATTCCGCTCTCTGAACGCGACCTTCATTACGTACTGGTCCTGTCATCACGATAAGGTATTCATACTCTGGCACCCGCTGCTCGATTAAAGCAATGAGTGTATTACGAATAGAATACCATGTGATTCCAACGGAGTAAAGAAGGCGCCTATCGTATAAAGGCAGGTGACAGAAGATTCCTTTAAATAGAAGGTACGAAAGATACTTAACCGGCCATCGCGGCATAATTGCTTACCTATAAGAGAAGGACAAAAGGACAGACCTAAAACAGAGAAAGTCTTCCAATTCGTTCGGCAGCTTCGCATAAACGCTCCTCAGTCGCAAGTAGACCTACTCTGACATAGCCTTCTCCATGCTGACCAAATCCGATGCCAGGTGCGGTAACAACATTCGCGTGCTCAAGCAGAAAATCAGCGAATTCAGCTGAAGTGTATGACTTCGGCACAGGGAGCCATGCAAAGAATGAGCCAGCGGATGGAACAGCCTCCCAGCCGATGCGATGCAGTTCTTTAAAGAACACATTTCTTCGCTTCTCATAGATCGCGCATAACGCTCTAACCGACTGCTGTGATTGCGTTAATGCCGCAGCGGCAGCTGCTTGGACCGCCCCGAAGAGACTGACATACATGTGATCCTGCATAAGGTTGATCAGTCGGATTAGCTCCTTATTGCCTACTGCAAATGCAACGCGCCAGCCAGCCATGTTGTACGTTTTCGACATGGTATAGAATTCGACTCCCACGTCCTTTGCACCAGGTGTCTGAAGAAAGCTTACCGGCCGTTTACCGTCAAATCCGATTGCTCCATAAGCGAAATCACTGGCTACAACGATGTTATGCTGGGCTGCAAACTGTACGGTCTCCTTGTAGAAAGTATGGCTTGCTACAGCGGACGTTGGATTGTTCGGATAGTTGAGGAACATCAGCTTGGCACGTTCTAGTTGCTGCTTTGTGATTCGTCCGTAATCCGGCAGAAATTGATTCGTTTCAAGCAATGGCATCATGACCATTTCAGCACCGGCAAGGGCCGCACCTGACCAATAATCCGGGTAACCGGGATCCGGAACGAGGCAGACATCTCCTGAGTTCAGCAGAATTTGACTAATTTCCACTAGTCCGGTTTTGCCGCCGAACAATACGGCTACCTCAGTGTCGGGATCCAGAACCACATCGTAATCTTCTTTGTACCGCTGGGCTATTGCTTCTTTTAAGTAACGATGCCCGCTGAAAGGAGGATATTTGTGATTGATTGGATCAGCGGCCGCTTCTTGCAGAGCAGTTACAATATGAGGAGCAGTGGGCAAATCCGGATTCCCTTGTCCTAGATTAATTACATCATGACCGGCAGCGATACGGGCGTTCGTTCGCTCTACAAGCTGGGCAAAGAATTGCTTAGGAAGCCGATCCATGCGTTCTGCCGGCCTAATTGAGATCGAACGGTACGATTCATCTAACATTTCTCATCCACTCCAGCAACCTGATTCGTTATCGGTTATCAAAATAATAACGATAATTTAGCATGTTTCCACTGAAGTGTATACCTTTTTTTTCATCGATTTCCGTGACTTACATGCGGTTTTTCTTTAAATACAACTTATCCGCTCGATTTTTCAGCCTTTCCTGTCGGTTCTGTAGTTAGCAACTGCTGTATAAATGGCTTAACATCGATGTTGATTCGCAATAAATAAGGCTTGCGTTCTTTGGAGAACACGAGAAGTAATGGCTCTTTCTCTGGACAATAGATAAGAAATACATCTTTCACTTGCACGGTCTCTCTAGGGAGGACGACATCAGCCGGGGATGTTAAAGGGATTCGCACAATATACCCGCATTGATGTCCAATTGTAAGCTGTGGGGATGGGCCAGTTATGGACTTGATCCATTGCGCTGCAGTTGCTTGAAATTCCTTATTGTTCGGGAACGTCTTGACAATTCGCTGAGCCTTAATATCGAACAATTGGATAGGGGAACTTGCTGTTGAGTCACTGCCTTCATTTGGTGCCCATGCAAATATAATAGGCTTATTCAACATACTCGTACTGCAAACAAGGAAGATAGAGACTGTTAGGGCCCACTTGACCATACGTGGAATACGCATTATACATTTCATCCTTTCAAGACTGTGCTGGAGTTATTGTTCGTGTATATTCTTTCATTTCCGCTTACTTCCTTACATTGCCCATCTTGACTCCATTCCATGAAAAGGTATGATGAATGGTAGAAAGTGCTACGAAAATGAAAGTGTATTCGAAATGCCGATATGGAGGAGGGAATGCAATGAAAGAATTGTGGAATGTGTGTGCGATACAAATGGATGTAGCAATCGGCGAGCCGGACAAAAATATGGAGAGCGTGCTTCATCTGATCGGCAAGGCAATGGATAGAGAAAATAAACCCGATGTGATTGTGCTTCCGGAAATGTGGAATACGGGCTATGCACTTGAACGTATTCAGGATATATCAGACGTAAATGGACAACAGACGCAGCAGATGCTTACCATGCTTGCTGCGCGTTATGGAGTAAATATTGTCGGCGGCTCAGTATCTGTGCGTGAAGGGAATCAGATTTATAATCGCGTATATGTGGCAAGTCGAAACGGTGATATTGTCAGTACCTATGACAAAGTTCATCTGTTTCAGTTGATGGATGAACATATTTATCTGTCTGCAGGGAATGGACTGGGGACGTTCATGCTGGACGGTGTGAAGTGCGGTGTAATCATCTGCTACGATCTTCGGTTCCCAGAGTGGTCCCGTACAATGGCGCTTCAAGGTACGGAGGTTCTTTTTGTCCCGGCAGAATGGCCGCATCCGCGTCTCCATCATTGGAATACGCTATTGATGGCAAGAGCGATCGAAAATCAGATGTATGTAGTAGCCTGCAATCGGGTAGGCACAAGCAAGGGAGTTAACGGACAAGAAACTACTTTCTTCGGTCATTCCGCAATTATTGATCCGTGGGGAGAGACGATCGCTGCTGCTGGGGAAAAGGAAGCATTGGTTCAAGCACCAATTGCTTTACCACTTGTAACAGAGGTACGTAGTAGAATTCCTGTGTTCGCGGATCGAAGAGAATCGCTATATCAATCTGCTTTCGCAACTTATGGAAATACTTTCAAATCCGATCATCTATGATGTCAAGAAAAGAGAGGCATAAGCGAAACGAGAAGATGCTCGCACGACGCAGGGTTATCCTTTTTCTTATCCCCTTGTGTGCGGTCTGCTTGACTCTTCTAATCTGGTCGGGATATGGGGCTAATACAGTAAAGTTACTGCTTGGGGAGGCTCCTCAAGTACAACTGAATTCAATTTCCCCTAAGGAAAGTCGTGAATCAATCGAGCAGAAGGTAGGGCAGGAGGGGGCAGAGGACGGCATTCAGGTGGAGCAGTGGCTGCAAAAGCTTACGTTGGATGAAAAAATTGGTCAAATGCTGCTGCTTGATCTATCTGCGCTTGCTGCAGAGCGACCCTCGACTCCTGTATCCCAACTTGTGACGCAATTGGCACCAGGGGGGGTTATCTTATTCAAAGACGACATCAAGAGCGTGGAGCAAACGATTACGAATAACTTGCAAATGCTTCGCTCCTCGCAACTTCCTCTATGGATTGGAGTGGATCAGGAGGGTGGTGCAGTGAATCGCATACCATTCGTCAGCGATTGGAATGGCAATATGGCAATTGCTGCGACCGGGGATCCCCGATTCGCTTCTGAAACTGCGTTTGAAATGGGGAAGATGCTACGCCATCTTTTTTTCAACCTTAACTTCGCTCCAGTCGCTGACGTGAATGATGATCCATTCAATCCAGTTATTGGACTGCGTTCCTTCGGTTCTGAGCCTGATCAGGTATCCGCGTTTGTTCGCTCCTATGTCGAGGGGGCACATAAGAGTGGATTGCCTGCAATTGTAAAACACTTTCCTGGTCATGGTTCTACACGCACAGACTCACATGTCGGCTTGCCGAAGCTTCCCTATACATTGAAGCGGTTTGAGCAAGTGGAGTGGCTTCCCTTCAAAGCTGCCATAGAAAAAGGGGTGGACATGATCATGTCGGCCCACATTCAAGTTCCTCAAATAGAACCGAAGACAGCAACCTCACGAAAAGATGGTTCAGCGATCATGCTGCCTGCAACCTTATCTTCCCGCGTGCTTTCAGAGATACTGCGCAATCAATTGAAGTTTCGGGGTGTGATCATAACAGATGCACTCAATATGAAGGCGATAGCGGATAACTTTGGCTCAGAAGAAGCAGCTGTGATGTCGATTCAGGCAGGGGCAGATATTCTGCTTATGCCTCCTAAGCCCTATGAGGCCGTTGCTGCTATTCGCAAGGCGGTTACAAAGGGGACTCTTAGTAAGGAACGGATTGATGACAGTGTTCGCCGCATCTTGCAATTGAAGCTTGCTTATAAGATTATGGACGCTAAGCGAGCTTCGCGGATGAATGTGGATCAAGCGATTGAAAAGGCAAAGCTGTATATTGCGTCCAATCAAGCGGATAAACTGATGGATCGCATTGCAGAGCATGCAATTACAGGCTGGGGGGCACAAATGCCAAGCGAGCAGCCGCATGAGTTAATTACCTCAACGATGAATAAGGTGCTGCTAGTAGGTCATGATGATCGCAGTCTGGAACTTATGCAGCAGGCGCTGCAAGCAGAATTGTTGAAGCCAGGTGAATCAGCGTACAACGGGGCATCTTCACCGGCAACCAGGAATGCGATTGCGCAACGAACATATTCGGTAACTTGTGAAATAGGTAAGCTGAAAGATAAGAACTTAGCTGCTCAAATTCGCTCCGCAGATGCTGTGATTATTGTGACGAACGATATATACCGACAGCCGCGAAGCGTCGAGGCAATTACGGGCCTCCTTGCTCAACTAGAACAGCAAAAAAAGCCTGTTGCAGTAATTGCAGCGGGTCTCCCTTATGATGTTCAAGTGTTGAGGAACGCTCCTGTCGGCTACGCCACTTATGGTCTAACAGAACGAAATGTGCGGATGGCCGCCCGTATCCTGCTTGGACGCGCCTCTGCCTTCGGTCAGTTGCCGGTAACGGATAAGTGATAGATTAACGGACAGCCAGCATTTATCCGTATGGCCTAGTCCGGATTGCGAGAACATAACGAACGCATTGCACGACAGGATTCAGTTCGCCACCATAGTACTACATGGATTCCCCGGCACGAGCGCGTGAGCCGAAGCGGGCAGTAATCGTCTCCTCTAAGGTTTGCATAAAGGCTTCTGCCGCATGCGACATATAGCGGCCTTCTCGATAAGCGATGACGAGTGTGCGGGAGGGCCTGCCTGTCAACGGGATATATGCCGGAACGAACTCACTTCGTGGAGCAGTTGCGATAAATGACGGCACTAAAGCGACACCCATCCCAGCAGCTACAAGGGATTGTACGGTCTCAATATTTGTGCTTTCGAACACAACATTTGGTGTAAAACCGGCGTCTTGGCAGAGCCGAACGGTAATTTGTCTAAATCCTTGACCGCGCTTCAATAAAATAAAGGGCTCATCAAGGAGATCGGATAGAGAAACAGGAGTTGCTTTGGAGCCCCCACTTTGCTGGACAGCAAGACGGTGCTGCGGAGGTACAGCGAGCAAAATCTCCTCCTCAACTACAGGCCGATAAGTGAGAGAATCGTCAGTCAGTGGCAAAGATAACAGGCACAGATCATTTTTGCCTTGTGCAGTCATTCGCTCAAGGTTGGAAGTTGAAGTGTCTTCAACAAGTACTAAATCAATGGCCGGGTAGCGCTGATGGAATTGCGGAAGCACGTGAGGGAGAATATGAGAGCCGGTTATCGGCATCGTCCCGATGACAACCTTTCCTTTTTTCGTTTGGCTTATATCGGCCATTTCGTTTTTGAGTTGTTCCATTGCATCGAGCATTTTCTGCGCGCGGTCAACAAATACCTCTCCAGCATGGGTTAGTTCCACTGAATTGGTCGTGCGTTGAAACAAAAGGACGCCGATTTCCTTCTCCAGTTTCGACAGTTGCTGGCTTAACGACGGCTGTGCAATATGCAGCTTCTCCGCAGCCCGCGAGAAGTTCCGCTCTTGTGCAATTTGTACAGCATAGAGCAGCTGTCTAAATTCCATGTCCGTTCATCCTCCTTATTGAACTGTTATAGGTTAAACCTATTATATTTATAGATATTATATCTTGGATCAATGAATAAGGAAATGCTATATTTGGTGGCAAGAGAAATAGAGAGAGAAGCGTAAAATCGCGGAGAGGTGAAGGAAATGACGACAAAGAAGACCATGTACGAAAAGATTTGGGATCGGCACGTCATTGTTCAAGAGGAAGGCAAACCGAGCATTTTGTACATTGATTTGCATTTGGTGCACGAGGTAACATCCCCCCAGGCTTTTGAGGGATTGCGTATGAGCGGCCGCAAGGTAAGACGTCCGGATCTTACTTTTGCAACGATGGATCATAATGTACCAACGAAGGATCGCTTCAATATAGCAGATCCAATCTCGAAGCAGCAAATTGATACCCTATCACAGAACTGTGCAGATTTCGATGTCACTCTGTTCGACCTGAACAGCATTGACCAAGGTGTCGTGCACGTTATGGGACCTGAGCTTGGTCTCACTCATCCTGGAAAAACAATTGTATGCGGAGACAGCCATACATCTACACATGGTGCATTCGGTGCTCTTGCATTCGGTATCGGCACAAGTGAGGTTGAGCATGTGCTTGCAACTCAATGCTTGCAGCAAACGAAGTCGAAGACGATGGAAGTACGCTTCGTTGGCAAACGTAAGCCAGGCGTTACTGCGAAGGACATGATCTTGAGCTTCATTGCACAAAATGGGACTGATTTTGCAACAGGCTATGTGATTGAATATACAGGTGAAGCAATTCGGGAATTAACGATGGAAGAAAGAATGACAGTGTGCAACATGTCCATTGAAGCGGGTGCCCGTGCCGGACTTATCGCTCCAGACGATACAACCTTCCAATACTTGCGCGATCGTCAATATGTACCGCAAGGTGAGGCTTTCGAAGCCGCGATTGCAGAGTGGAAGGGCTATGTAACGGATGAAGGGGCTGCTTATGATCTTGTCGTTGAAGTGGATATGGATCAGCTAATCCCACAAGTGACATGGGGAACTAGCCCAGGTATGGGTACCGATATTACGTCGAATGTGCCGAACCCTATTGATTTTGCAACTGAAAATGAACGCAAAGCTGCTGAGAAAGCGCTTGAGTATATGGATTTAAAACCTGGAACGCCAATGACTGATATTGCAGTCGATTACGTGTTTATCGGCTCCTGTACGAATGGGCGCATTGAAGATTTGCGTGCAGCTGCAGAGGTAGCTAGAGGCTACAAGGTAAATGAGAAGGTCACGGCCATCGTCGTTCCAGGATCTGGTCGAGTTAAGCTTCAAGCGGAAAAGGAAGGATTGGATCAAATATTCGTGGATGCAGGTTTCGAATGGCGCGATGCCGGATGCAGCATGTGCCTCGCAATGAACCCGGATGTGCTTCAGCCAGGACAGCGCTGTGCATCGACTTCCAACCGCAACTTTGAAGGGCGTCAGGGGCGCGGTGGCCGTACACATCTGGTATCGCCAGCAATGGCGGCAGCTGCGGCAATCAAGGGGCACTTTGTTGATGTGCGCAATTGGGAAATTAAAGCGGAAGTATTGAACTAAGGGAGGAACGAACGATGCAACCATTTACATCCATGAATGGTCTTGTTGCCCCAGTCGATCGGGTCAACGTAGATACAGATGCTATCATTCCGAAGCAATTTTTGAAGCGTATTGAACGGAGCGGATTCGGACAGTTCTTGTTCTATGAATGGAGATTTGATGAGGACGGCAACGTTATCCCTTCGTTCACGTTGAATCAGCCACAATATGATGGAGCTTCCGTCCTGCTGTCCCGCGCGAATTTTGGCTGCGGCTCATCTCGTGAGCATGCGCCATGGGCGATTCTCGATTATGGCTTCCGTTGTGTCATCGCTCCATCCTTCGCAGATATATTTTACAATAACTGCTTCAAGAATGGCATCTTACCTATTAAGCTGTCGGAAGAGCAGGTTGATGAGCTGTTTCGCCGTGCTGCAGAGAAGGCAGGGTATCGGTTAGAAGTGAATTTAGAAGAGAAGACAATTACAGATGCTTATGGCTTGAGCTACGCCTTCGATTTGGATGAGCATCGCCGTCAATTTTTGCTGCAAGGTCTCGATGATATCGGACTGACACTGAAGCATGAAGATGCAATTACGGCATACGAAGCTGCAAACGCAGCCCGTGTTGCTTACCCAATGGTATAATTGAACGGCAAGATAGCAGTGTATAAAATCCCTGGATCGCTGTAGCGAACCGGGGATTTTTTTTAGCGATCAAGGTCGCTGGCTTTCGTGTGGCAAGTTGTGTAAAGCGCATGTCGGATCAAAAGGTTGCTACATACATGAATAATTTGCTCGATCAGTGCTTTTAAAGAGCCGATTCCTTCCGAGGAGATGCTGGAACAAATACCTGGAATGTAAGATGAACTGCGGAGACCCCTGTTTTCATTATTTCTGCAGTAAAGAAGTAGCATGTGTTCAGTAGACCCATTTTCTATTTGCACTTTTTGTATGATCAGGCACGAAATAGTGAACCGTCTATTTTTGGTTGTTACGTATCCTGTTAATATTTATGTTCAAATGTGCAACTTTTGTCTTGCCATGGGGGAGTAGGTGTTTTACATTTAATACGAGGGATATTTTAGCAGATTATTTTTAGCCAAAAAATGTAGAAAACACGCAACTTTTGTACTTTTTATACGTCTAATAATACGTCCGTTCTTAATAGACAAATAGAATAGTGCGGAACATGACGAAAGGATGTAGAGGTGAAGATGCAGAAAAAACAAAAATTTGCGGTTGGATTGCTATTGATGCTGTTATGTTTAGTGTTTCCTTCGATGGGACAAGCTGCGCCTGATACAAGCTTGTACTTAAATGGGAATTCTTTGGCCTTGCCAGAGAACATTTCAATGCTGAACAATTCGGTCATGGTCCCGATTCGCGTCGTTTCCGAGGAGTTGGGTTATAAGGTTGATTGGAATCAGAAGGCGAAGACGGTAGCTATAAATGATAATAGCAGAAGCTTGAATCTCACCGTCAATCAGAAGACGGCGACAGTTGATAACAAAGATGTTACACTCGTTGCACCTCCGATTATTAAGAGCGATATTGCGCTTGTCCCACTTCGTTTTATCGGCGAAAATATGGGGCTGAAGGTAGACTGGGATAATTCTACCAAATCGGTGTATATGTTTACATCCGAAGAGGTGGTGACGCCTCCAACTACCAATCCGGGCAATGACTCGTCATCAGACAATGGCAGTAATACGGGAGGCTCTGGCGAAGAGCAAGTGAAGCCAGACAGCAATCATGCAGTTGTTACGGATTTCTCATTTGACAATAACCAATTACATATCGCATTAGATCATAATGTAAGACCGAGCATTACGACAATGGATAGCCCTGACCGGGTTGTTATTGACTTGCCGAATGCAGTGTTTTCGGATCAATTTTATGAGAAATACAGTTTCAAACAGGATGGGCAAGGGGAATATGTAGTATCAGATTACCCAGATGTTCAGCGAATTCGCTTTGCAATGTTCAGTGACAAACCGAACACCGTGCGTTTCGTAATCGATGCAAGCTATCCATTGAATGGCAACGTCACACTGAATGATCAAGGTCTGACAACAATCGCGCTGTCGCAAGCCGACGGGAATAATGGCAACAACAATGGCGGTACAACGAAACCGCCAGTTACACCAAATAAGCCGAATGGTACGTATACCGTTGTCATTGATGCCGGTCATGGAGGCAAGGATTCCGGTGCGATCAGCTTGACCAAGAAGACGGAAAAGGACTTTACTTTGGCACTTGCCTTGAAAGTCGGAGAGTTACTTCGTAAAGAAGAAAAGATCAATCTTGTTATGACGCGCGAAGACGATTCATTCCCTGAATTATCGGATCGTTCATCGCTTGCGAACAAAATTGGTGCGGATATATTCGTATCGATACATGGAAACAGTGCGAAAAATAGCCCTTCTGTAACAGGTACGGAGACGTTCTATTATCACAAGAGCAGCGAAGCACTTGCCAAGACGTTGCATAAAAATTTATTGAATGGAACGCAATTTAAGGATCGGGGTATCAAATTTGGAGATCTCCATGTCGTTCGAGAAACGAAGATGCCGTCGGCTCTGCTCGAAATAGGCTTTTTAACGAGTACGAATGACGAACCTCAGATGTTCGATGAGCAGTTCCAATGGCGCGTTGCAGAGAACATTGTCAAAGGAATTAAAGAATATTTGGGCGTATCCTGATTCCTGATAATGCAACCTTTTGCAGACTGTAGCGTTATGAACGATGTAAAGGAGGTCATAATTGATGAAGACACGCAAATGGTGGGCGCTGGCAGCAGTAGTACTATCCATTACAATTATAAGTGCATGTGGCGCAAAG
This sequence comes from Paenibacillus sp. B1-35, assembly GCF_050474385.1. Classification (NCBI taxonomy): domain Bacteria; kingdom Bacillati; phylum Bacillota; class Bacilli; order Caryophanales; family Paenibacillaceae; genus Paenibacillus; species Paenibacillus sp. B1-35. The sequence continues at coordinate 1,217,491 of NZ_JBCHVJ010000001.1, read as the reverse complement.
CCAACGACGAATGGAGCTCAGCCAGATCAACCAACAGCAGAACAACCGACGACAGAAAAGCCGTCCGGGGAGACGACACAACCTGAGCAGCCAATAACAGACAACAACACCAATGGAGAATCCAAAGCTGACAAAAAGGAGCAAACGCTCGATGTCTACGTTTCGGATGACCAATTGATGGAGCTGAAAAGCTACAAAAAGAAGATTCAGTTTGCAAATGATAATGAAAAATATCAGGCTGCGTTAGAAGCATTACAATCGTCTGATAATGACAAGGACATTCCATTATGGAAAAGCATCGACTTTAAATCCGTAAAAATGGAGAATGGTACGCTTGTCATTGATATTCATATTACGGAAGAGGGCCATCTTGGCGCTGGAGGCGAACAGTTCGCGTTAGAGTCTCTCACGAAGACGATGTTCCAATTCGATGAAGTAAAGGCAATTGATATTCTGGTAGACGGAAAATCAGATGAAAGCTTGATGGGACATGTAACCTTGGATCATCCAATTAAGCGTCCTTAAAAAGAACGAAACGTGTTAGAAAAACAAAATAATACCAGTAATTATTCGAGAACAGGGGCAGGAATTGCCCCTGTTCTTGTCGAAAAAGAACATCTTACGAGGAAATTTATGTGGAAGGGGATGCACCATGCAATCAAATACAAAACCACGTGTGCGCAAAGCACGTGCCTTAACAAGTGCGTTATTGGCCGTATCCATGATGCTGACAACTATGCAATTTGCTATGGCAGCGGAGTCGAATTCGGCTACGAAGACGAATCAAGTAACATCAACCTCGAATACAAGTCCGATATTCAGCGATGTTAAGCTTGGTTATTGGGCAGAAAAACATATACATAAGCTTGCTGCATTGGGTGTTCTTAAGGGGGATAACGGGAAGTTCCGTCCCGGAGATGCTGTAACACAACAAGAAGCGATCGCAATGGCTATTCGCTACATGGGGCTGGAGGGTGAACTTAATTCTACAGATTCCGTAGCCCTTCCTGCTGATTTTAAAGTAGGCACTTATTTCAAGCCATATATCGTTCTTGCACTTCAAAAAGGACTTTTGGACAAAAATGAACTTGCAAATCCAGATAAGAAGCAAGCATGGGGCGATAAGAAGGCAACTCGTGAATGGGTAACGAAAATATTGGTTCGTGCAGTCGGCAAGCAAGCGGATGCGGAACGTGCGATGAGCAAAAAAACAACGTTTGCTGACAATAGTAAAATTAGTGCTACTGCATTGGGTTATGTCAACACAGCAGTTGATCTTGAATTGACAACTGGATTGACCGGCAATCGTTTTGATCCTCAAGGCAATGTAACCCGTGCGCAGCTCGCAACGTTTTTCAGCCGCGGAGAAAAAGTGTACAAGGTGAAGCATGCTTCCGAGGCACTCGGTTATGTAATGAGCATGAATGATCAAGAGATGCGTCTCTACACGGAGGATGGCAAATCAGTATCCTACCGCTGCGACAGCAAAACGATGTACTATAAAACAGACAGCGAGCAGGCGATCAAGGCTTCCGAGATCGGGTTATATATGAAAATCCGAGTTGTTGTACAATCGGGGAATGCGACTTATATTGAATTGATTGACGCAGAGCCGAAGGTGGAGACGTCTACCGTTAAGCTGAGATACGTTGCGCCTTCAGAGAAGAAGCTGTACTTTACGAGAGATGGCTCTGATGCATTGTCTGATATTGTGTATGACAGCAGCGCGACAGTATTCAAAGATGCCAGCGGCAACACGATCGAGCCTTCCAAGCTGGTTACGGACAGTGAGCTTATTATCAAGCGGGAGACATTTACGAATGAACGCAAAATCATTGAGGTGCAGATTAAATCGGGACCAATCAATAAGTCTGCTAAAGGGACAATCACTTCGGTAGATGCTAAAAACCGTTCGGTTACGATCAAATCCGAGAGTGGAGAAAGCGAAACATACACGGTTGCAGAGGGCGCTTACGTACGGTATAAGGATCAATTGTTGTCCGGGCTTAGCAGTCTCAAGGAAAATGATAAAGTCAATTATACGGTGAAGAATAGCGTCATCACTGAAATCGAATTGATGAACGCTCAACAATTGACCATTACGGGAACCTTGTATGAAAAAGGTACGTCGAAAACCAGCATTACGATCCGAAAAGAAGACAATAGGTTGGAAGCGAAATTGCTTGCGCGTGAAGTAACGATTGATATTGATGGCATGAAAAATCCTTCCTTCGATGATATCGTAGCTGGTGAATACGGGGATCGTGTAGAATTAACGCTAAACAGCGATGATCTCGTTACGAACATTAAGGTCATGAACCGGAAGGCCGAAATGTTAATTGGAGCTACGGTTGTAGATTACGATAGAGGGAACAATTTGTTGATGGTGATGGACGAGCGCAAAGAGCCGCATGCTTTCAAGTTGACAAATGAAACGCGTTTTGAGAACAACGGAGTTAAGGTTGCAGTTGATGATATCGCGAGTCAACTAAAAGATGGCAAGCGTAAGGTTAACATTCAATATACAGCCAAAAATGCGCTCCTTGTGCAGTTTGTCAACAAGTTTGAAGGGACGTTTGTCTTTGCTAGCTCAACCGCTAAGACGGTGACGATGAAGCTTGCCAATGGGCAGACGGTTACGCTGCCGTATAAGAGCAACACACTTAGTGTTGAAAAATATGGAAAGAGCGGCGTTTCATTGAATGATGTGAATAATGGTGATACAATTGTAGCTTACTTCACTGATGATCAGTCTTCAGTAACATCACTTGCCGTTCGTCAAACCCTGCAGTTTGAGGTTGCGTCTCGTGATGCAGCGAAGTATCGCATGCGCTTGCGCTCCAACGGTTCAACAATCGAGGAATTCTATGTAGGCAGTGCAACGATTTATGATTTGAACAACAACAAGATCAAGATTGCAGACTTGAAGGATAATGACTATGTCAATGTTGTATTGGACGGACGCTCTATCGTGGAGGTGCGTCAAGTTCAAGTTACATACGGTCGAGTAGAGTCTGTAGATACGAACAACGGTTCGATTCGTGTGCGCGACAATGGCGGTTCTTTGTCTGTCCACCAAGTAGGCAAGAACGCGCAAATTCAGGTTGATAATTCCTCGACATCGAATTTGAGCGCGTTGAAAGAAGGAGACCGTGTAGAGGTGCGCAAGGACACAAGCGATCTTGCAGTTGTGAAGCTGATCAGCGGCGTGAAGCGCAGCTTCTGGCGTTATAATTCCAGTACGAGTGAATTGTACGTCAAACGCACCATGGCAGAAAATAATTATATATTCAATGTTCATCCGAATGCATTTATTCATTCGAAGGGCGAGAAAATCAGCCTGTCTTCCATTAAAGAAGATACCGATATTATGTTGTATATGATTAAGGATCAGGTTGTTGAAATCGAGAAAGTGTCTTAAACTACGATTAGGTTCACTACGAGCCGTCTCACCTTTGCGGGTGAGGCGGTTTTTAGGTGAACCGTCAAGAAGAATGGATAGAAAGGTGAGGTGACTCCTAGATGGCAACAAGTGTCCGCGTCCGTCATATTCTCGATACGATTGCTCAGATGTACCCTGATGCGCATTGCGAGTTGACTCACTCCAATCCGTTCGAATTGACAATTGCAGTCCTGTTGTCAGCCCAATGTACAGACGAGACGGTGAATAAGGTAACGGCCACGCTGTTCCAAAAGTATAAATCACCGGAGGATTATTTAGCTGTTCCACTCGAAGAGCTGGAATCGGATATTCGTCGAATTGGTTTGTTCCGCAACAAGGCGAAAAATATTCAGAAGCTATGCCAAATTCTCATTGATAAATACAGTGGTGAAGTACCTCGGGAGCACGCTCAATTGACAGAGCTTCCGGGTGTCGGCAGAAAGACGGCCAATGTGGTCGTTTCCAACGCCTTCGGTGTGCCTGCAATGGCAGTGGACACACATGTCGAGCGCGTCTCCAAGCGCTTGCGACTAGCTAACGAAGACGATAGTGTGTTGGAAGTGGAGAAGAAGCTGATGCGAAAAATTCCTCGTGAAGAATGGACAATCACGCATCACCGGTTAATCTTTTTTGGACGTTATCATTGCAAAGCGCAATCCCCCCAATGTGACATTTGTCCGCTGCTAGATAGTTGTCGAGAGGGTAAAATACGTATGAAAGCGACCAAACCTAGAAAGACTGGAAAATATAAGAACGTGGATGGGAGTCGGTCGTGATGAAATGTATTTCGGTATACACGAATGATTTTGAACAATTTTCTAATATTTATGAAAAAATTATGCAAACACCTCTTCAAGAGGATGAAGAACGTGAAATTGACGGTGTTACGGTATATGCAGCTGGACAAGTCCCTGATCAGTATGTCGAACGTATGCGCCAAAAACGTGATGTTGTCGTTATGCGTGTGAAGGATGCAGGAATTACAATCCTGCAGCGCGGAGAACAATTCGAAATCATTCTCCCTGAACAGCAAAATATGGTACACTAGAAACCGAGTAGAAGGCAAAAAGAGGAAGCCGATTACTCGGTTTTTTCTATGCCTAGGCATAATATTAGGCGTTCTGTTAGTTATCGATGCGACGAGGGAGACGTGAATGGAGAAGATGAATGCGAGGTTGCACACCAATTCGGCCATTGCGGAGAAAGACAGCGGGGAACTCGGAAAATGGCTGAAGCATACAGCGGAACAGATGCAGCATAGGGGAGATGTGCAGCACGCCGAGAAGATGCTGGAACTTGCGAAGAAATGGCAAGAATCGATCGTGATGGTTACGTTCTGCGGCCATTTTTCAGCAGGAAAATCAAGTGTGATTAATGCATTGTGCGGCAAGCAGCTGCTGCCATCCAGCCCAATTCCAACGAGTGCAAATGTAGTTACGCTCCGTTATGGCGAGCGCCATGCACGGGTGCTTCGGCGGTTAGGGGATGGATCAGTACAGGAGGAGCCTGTCCAATTTGAGCAATTGGATGAGATATGCCGCGATGGTATAGGCATAGAGCGTGTTGTGCTCTTTGATGAAATTGAGTGGATGGAGCAAGGAGTCGCTCTGCTGGATACTCCAGGGGTCGATTCAACAGATGCTGCTCATCGGGCGGCTACTGAGGAAGCCATGCATCTGGCTGATATTGTGTTCTATGTAACGGATTATAATCATGTGCAGTCAGAGACGAATTTTGCGTTTGCAAAGGAAGTTGCAGATGCGGGCAAGCCGCTTATTTGGATCGTCAATCAGATTGATAAACATCGTGAGCAGGAGCTGACCTTCGAATCCTATCAACAGGATGTGAAAAGTGCACTGGATGCGTGGCAGCTTAAGCCTGAGGGTGTGTTTTACATATCTGTTAAGCAGCCTGAACATCCGCTTAATGAATGGAATGCGCTTGAAGCTTATGTGCGCCAAGCTGCTATGGAACGGTTGCCGCTCGTTCGTTATGGCATTATGCGTGCGGCATGCGAGATGATTGCAGCGCATGCCAAGTTATTGAAGGAGCCTTATGTAAGCAAGCGTGAGCAATTCATTGAACGTATAGGTGACGAGGCTGCCTTGATGACATGGAAGGAGCAAGTGCGCCAAGCGGAACAACGAGTTGCGGAGCTTACAGCACGACAAGAGGAAGTAAATGATCTGTTTCAGAAGCAGCTACAGCAGCTGCTTGCCAATGCAAATGTGACGCCTGCAGCTATGCGTGATCAGGCACAGCAATATTTAGAGTCACGCAAGCCAGGCTTCAAGGTTGGCTTCTTATTCTCTGGAGTGAAGACGGAAACGGAACGTAATCAACGTCTGAATGCTCTTACATCCATATGGAAGGATGGATTGCGGGCGAATGTAGAAGTTCATCTCATCCAAATGATTCGTGCACTTGCTGAGGAGGTTGGGGCGGACGGTCAAGAAGCATCTTCTGCTATGGAGAGCGCATTGCCTGATTTGGGCAAAAGCTGGCTGGCAGCTTCGGTATCAGAAGGGGCAAGCGGCTCGCCAGAGTATAACTTGAATTATTGCCGCTCGCTTGCTGATGAAGCTCGAACCTTACTGCGCAGAGCTGCTCTGACCGTTGCAGAGCCTTTGTTGAAGATCAAGCTCCAGCGATATCGAGATGATTTTTTGCAAGCAGAGAAAGAGTTAGCAGAGATGAAGTCGCTTCATCTTGATTACACAGAATTGGAGAGCAGCTTGCAGGCAATTGATCAAATGGAAGCGGAGTTGGCTCGTCAGATCGAATTGTGGCTGCCAGCCGATAAGCAGCAGCATGGATGGAACGGTCTGCTTCCAGATGTTCTTAGCGTGAAGCAGCAAGCGAGCAGCAAGCAGAAAATAAAAGGCGGCCACTCGGTATCGCAGTCGATGAACAATGCAGAATGCAATTCTAATGCTGTCAATAGGCTTGGCAGTTCTGCTCAAGCGGTGAAACGCTCTGATAAACAGGCAATCGTTGAGTCGTGGCTGGAGCTGTCTGATGATGATGGTAACAGAACAAGTGAGGAGCAGGATGAATATGCGCAAGCCTATGCAAGTAGATATGGATCAGCACAAGGGCTTTATGAGCATGGTACAACGGTATCCGGAAGCTCTCAGCAGCCAATTGAAAATTCGGAAGCACCTAGACAAGTCCGTCGTAGGCTGACAGATACGGCTGGAAAGCTCGAACAAGCAGCAGGCGTTCTTGAACAGCTGGATTCGATGCGTATGCTTGCGTCAGAGATGCGCGACAAGGCCAAACGGCTAGTTGAGAACCGCTTCACAGTAGCGTTATTCGGGGCCTTCAGCGCCGGGAAATCATCATTCGCAAATGCCCTTATCGGGCAGAACGCTCTCCCGGTATCGCCCAACCCGACGACAGCTGCGATTAATACAATCGCTGCTGCAACAGACGCGCACCCGCATGGCACGGCGCGCGTAACGATGAAGCGCGAAGCGAAGCTGCTGGATGACCTTCGCTACGCGCTGGAAACCTTGGGCGAGCCGAGTGCTTCCACCATGGAGATGGAGGAAGCGCTGCATGCGCTCGCCCGGATTCGCCCGGAGACGATTCATCCTTCCGGGCGCCCTTACTACCGCTTCATCCAGGCTGTGAAGCGGGGAATCGATAAGGCTCGAGGCCTATTGGGCCAGGAGCTTATGGTCGATGAAGCAGAATATCGCTTATTCGTAAGCGATGAATCTCGTTCAGCCTTTGTTGAACGTATTGATCTATTTATTGACAGCGAGCTCACGAGACAAGGCTTCGTCTTCGTAGATACACCAGGTGCAGACTCAATTAATGCAAGGCATACAGGTGTTGCATTTGAGTATATGAAACAAGCCGATATCATTTTGTTTGTGACGTACTATAACCACGCTTTTTCACAAGCAGATCGGCAATTTCTTACCCAACTTGGCCGTGTCAAGGATGCCTTCGAGCTGGATAAAATGTTCTTCGTTGTCAACGCATCGGATCTAGCCGCTTCTCCAGAAGAGCTTTCAAGCGTGCTTGATTATGTAGAGGATAGACTGCGTGAGTTCGGCGTACGTAATCCCCGTCTATTTCCGATATCCAGCTTGCAGGCCTTGGAAGGCAAACAGCAGGCACAATCCGAGAAGATTGAAAAGTCAGGGATAGAAGCGTTCGAGCAGTCGTTCCTGCAGTTCGCAGGCAATGAACTAAGTCAACTCAGCATCCATTCTGCCCAAATCAGCTTGGAGAGGGCAGCTAAGCAGTTGAAGGCCATGTGGGACGCCTCTCACGCTGATGCTGCAGAGCGCGAGCGGGAATTGCTCCGCTATCAGAACTTGGTTGAACAAGCCCACAGCAGCTGTTCGGAGTGGCTAAAGCGTGATGAGACAAGTGCATTCCGCCAAGAAGCAGATGAATTGCTTTATCATGTGAGCCAGCGGCTGCAGTTCCGCTTTGGCGATATGTTCTCACATGCGTTCAACCCGGCTTCGCTGCGCAGAGATGATCGTAATATCGACAGTTCTTTGCAGCGCTGTTATGTAGAATGGAGCCGCATATTTACCAAGGAGCTTGCGAATGAATTGTATGCAACTTCTCTGCGAATGGAGCAAAGCGCAAAGAAACTTGTAACGAGCTATCGTAATCGCCTCCAGCAGACAATCACGGAGCAGTTGCCTGGATACTCGCCTACAGAAGAAGCTATGACTGCTTGGCCAACCCCTGAGGTATCCGGTGAGATTAACTTGCCGAATGTTACAGCACGCTGGATTCGAGGCTATTTCCGTAATAGCAAGGCATTCTTTGAAGGCAATGGCCGCAGTGAGCTTAGGCAGGCATTAGAGCTTCAGACGATGCAGGCTGTCAAGCAGGCGACAGAGGAGCATCGGGAGCGATTCATCAAGCATATGCTCACGCATTATCACCAAGTTGTCCAAAAGTCCTACACGGAACTTTCTGAAGCGTTGGATCGATATATGGAAAGATTAAGCAGCGCTTTACAGGCAGATGTCGATGAAGGTCTGCTTCAAGCGGTGATGAGCGCCATGGAAGAGGTAATATCTGCCGATAAAGTATCAAACGAAAGAGATGAATTTTAGCAAAATTGATATCAAAACCGTATCAATCCCTTACAAACGCTTACCGGACATATGTTTGGTAAGCGTTCTTTATTGAATAATGAACCACAAGTCAGTAAATCAGACGATTTAAGAGAAATGTTTGGATATGTTCCCACTAACCTCGGAAAAATCGAGCACAATCCGCATTATGATGAAATTGGCGTTTTGCTGTTGTGTTTTCATGATGATAAACTGCATTACATCTCACGAGAACGTAGAAAAGGGGAGGAGAATCCATGAACGTCTTCAAGCGGCTAAGCACGTATTACTGGCCGAAAAAAGGCTACTTAATCGCATCTATCATTTGCTTGATGGCGGCAACCGCGCTCGGACTGGTGTATCCCAATCTGCTGCGCATATTGATTGACGACGTCATAGCAAAAGAACGATTCGATTGGGTGCCTTGGCTGGCATTGACGGTGGTCGTCGTTGTCAGCATTAAAGGCACCCTCACATTTTTACACGGCTTTTTTGGCGGAAGACTAGGCAACTACGTTGCCTACGAGATGAGGAATGCATGCTATCGCAAGCTGCAATTTCTCTCATTCCGGTATTATGACAAGGCAAGAACAGGGGACTTGATGTCTCGTTTGACAGCAGATCTCGAAGGAATTCGCAACTTTATTGGCTTCGGGTTCGCCCAAATTTTGAACATGGTGCTGATGGTGATCTTTGGCGCAGCAATGATGTTCTCTATTGACTGGAAGTTAACGCTAACTACGCTTATCCCAATCCCGTTGCTTATTCTGGTAGCACTTCGCTTCGAGTCGAAGATTCATCCGGCTTTCCGTGAAATGCGCGTTGCCTTTAGCCGGCTGACAACGGCGGTTCAGGAGAACATTACAGGTGTACGTACGGTCAAATCTTTCGCGCGTGAAAGCCATGAAGTAGACAAATTCTCTGTTCGTTCCGAAGCATATAAAGAAAATCAAATTCATGCTGCTACATTATGGGGGCGTTATTTCCCGATCATGGAGCTTCTTGCTTGCTGCTGTGTCGCTATGCTGCTGGCAGTTGGCGGTACGAAGGTTATCAACAAGGAGCTGTCTCTTGGCGAATTGGTTGCATTCTTCAGTATGATTTGGTACATTATCGGTCCGATGTGGGGGATCGGCTTCCATATCAATAACTACACCCAATCTAAGGCTTCTGGAGAGCGTGTGCTTGAACTTCTTGATACACCCGTTGACGTTGCGAACAATGAGCGTGCGATGGTGCTCAAGGATGATGAAGTAAAAGGGCATGTTCAATTCAAAGATGTATCCTTCCGTTACGAAGGAGATGTAAACGCTCTTAGCCACATCTCGCTTGATGCGACGCCAGGTAAAGTGATAGGCCTTCTAGGCGGAACAGGGGCAGGGAAAACGACCATTATCCAGCTGCTCATGCGCGCATATGACGTGAAATCAGGAAGCATCACATTGGATGGACACGATATTCGAGATCTTGATGTGAAGAGCCTGCGGAGCCAAATGGCTACCGTATTCCAAGAGACGTTCTTATTTTCGTCTTCAATCTATAACAATATTGCCTACGGACGGGATGATGTTACGGAAGAGGAAGTGATCCGTGCTGCGAAGCTTGCTCAAGCTCATGACTTCATCATGGAGCTTCCACTCGGCTACGACACAATCGTAGGCGAACGCGGTATGGGGTTATCTGGCGGCCAGAAACAGCGCATTGCAATTGCTCGTGCCTTGCTGAAAGATCCAAAGATTCTAATTTTGGATGATGCGACAAGCGCGGTTGACATGGATACAGAGCATGCGATTCAAGCGGGCTTCCAAGAGGTTATGCGTGGTCGTACCGTGTTCATTATCGCTCACCGCATCTCGTCGCTGCGGCATGCCGATGAGATTCTAGTACTGGAACAAGGACATATTGCACAACGAGGTACCCATGAACAGTTGATCGTAGTGCCTGGCACGTATCAAGATGTGTATCGGATTCAATATGCAGATAAGCTTGATTCAGATTTGACAGGAAATTCAACGAAAGATTCAACGATGAGCAGAGAGCAGGTGAGAGTATGAGTGAGGCTCGATTTACAGCAGCATCCTCGGCACCGGGGCGAGCAAATGAACACGACAGCGCTGCTTCTGAAAATGTCGAGCGCAAGCGCTCCAGATTCGTTTATCAAGATGATGATGCAATTGAAAAGCCCTTCAACTGGGCCCAAATGCGCCGCCTGCTCGTCTATATGAAGCCATATAAGCGCCAGTTGCTCCCAGTACTGCTCGTCATGATGGTACTGGGTACGATAACGAAGCTCGCGATCCCATTTCTAATTAGTTATGCTATTGACCATGCAATACAGCCGACAGATGGGAATCCGTCGCTTCGAATGTTGTATATCATCGCGGGAACGGTACTTGGACTCTACATTGTTCAATGGGGGGCCAATGCGTTCCGGATCAAATTTATGAATGTGATCGGCCAACGTATTATTTATGATTTGCGTGCAGATTTGTTCAAGCATATCCAGAAGCTGTCGTTCCAGTTTTATGACAAGCGTCCAGCTGGCTCTGTGCTCGTGCGCGTAACGAATGATGTCAATTCCTTACAGGAATTGTTCACGAACGGAGCAGTCAATACATTAATTGATTGCATGCAACTGATAGGTATCATTATTATTCTATTGTTTTTAAATGCACAGCTTGCATTGGCTGTTATGATAACCGTGCCTATTATGTTCTTAGTGTCTACAAAGCTTCGTAAGAAGATTCGATTTGCTTGGCAGGATGTTCGTATGAAGCAATCTCGAATTAACTCACACTTGAATGAAGCCATTCAAGGTGTTCGCGTAACGCAAGCGTATACACAAGAACAACAGAATATGGAATTCTTTGATCATATGAATATGGTGAACAAGAAATCCTGGGATCGCGCTTCTGCCATGAACCAATCGTTTGGGCCTGTGATCGAGATAACCAGCGCAGTGGGTGCATTTATTCTTTTCATGTATGGGTCTTACTTAATACAGAGTCATGCGATAACCGTCGGGGTACTATTTGCTTTTGCGCAATACATAGGGAACTTCTGGGAGCCTATTAACCGCTTAGGGCAAATGTATTCACAAATGTTGATTGCCATGGCCTCGTCAGAACGTATCTTTGAATTTATGGATGAACAGCCTTCCATTCAGGATGCAGTATCATCAAAGGCACTCCCGCCGATTCATGGCGATGTGGAGTTTGAGAAGATTTTGTTCGAATATGAAAAGGGACGTCCTGCATTGAAAGGAATCTCGCTATCTGCTAAGGCAGGCGAGTCTATCGCGCTTGTCGGACATACCGGATCAGGAAAGAGTACCATTATTAATCTATTGTGCCGCTTCTACGATACGACAGAAGGCCATGTCTTGATCGACGGACATGATATTAGGCAGGTGACGATTGAAAGTCTTCGTTCCCAAATTGGCATCGTGCTGCAGGATACGTTCATCTTCTCTGGCACAATAAGAGACAATATTCGTTTTGGCCGTCTCGATGCAACGGATGCAGAAGTAGAAGCTGCGGCGAGAGCGGTATATGCGCATGATTTCATCGTGAATATGAAGGACGGTTATGATACTGAGGTTGAGGAAAGAGGGAACGTCCTCTCTATGGGTCAGCGTCAGCTAATCTCGTTCGCGCGTGCGCTGCTTGCAGATCCGAGAATTCTCATTCTCGATGAAGCAACGGCAAGTATCGATACGGAGACGGAGCTAAAAATACAAGAAGCGCTGAAAACATTGCTGCAGGGCAGAACATCCTTCATTATCGCACACAGATTGTCGACCATTCGCAATTGCGACAATATCGTCGTGCTTGATCATGGCGTTATTCAGGAACAGGGTACGCATGAACAACTGATGGATATGCGGGGTACCTATTACAATCTAGTAGCAGCGCAGTATAAATATATGTAGGCATTTCTTGTACGGTGGTTTGTGGTGCAGGGAGTTGCTTTCAGAATTAGAGGGGCGGCCGATATCGATCGGTTGTCCCTTTTTGATTTTGAGTGTTAGCTTTGCTGTACCCCCTGCAGTTTGCAAATAGGAACATGAACAGGTAATGTAAAGGGAGAACGGAGTTCAGGGATTGAGACAGGAGGACTAGGATGAGTCGTAAATCGGCATCGCGGCAATGGTTATGGATTGCTTCATGCGGCGTGGGATGCACGCTGCTATTGCTCGTTGGCTTCGGACTCGGAATTGCGGATATTATATATCCTGCTTCTGTTCCGTTTGCGGATGCGCCTGGGGTGAAGACTTCACCGACAACAGATACCGCCACTCACACAGAGCAGGAGATACGGATCGCTGCTCTTGGCGATTCTTTGACAAGAGGCACTGGCGATGGTACGGGACAGGGCTATGTTCGTCGCGTGGTGAGTACGCTTGAGAAGAGCAAGGAGAAACCGGTTTCGCTTTTGAACAATCTGGCAGTGAATGGGCTTCGTGCAGATCAGCTTATGGAGCGTTTGGAGAAAGATAGTGCGGGTTATGTATTGAAACAAGCGAATGTCATTCTGTTGACGATCGGCGGCAATGACTTATTCCAAGGAGCTCAAGCAGAACAGATGAGCGCCAAGGAAATGCAGTTGGATACGCTCATCGCCAAGGCGGATGCGGGAATTGTTCATTTGAAACAGGTGCTGGCTCAGCTGCGTAAGTGGAACCCGGATGCGCTAATCATCTATGTAGGATTGTATAATCCGTTTGCAGATTTACAGGCGATGCGTGAAATCGGCAATGCCGTCGTGCAGAAGTGGAACGATTCAGCTTATACGCTGATCAATAAGGACAAGAATATGATGATGGTACCGACCTACGATCTGTTCCAGCAGAACAGCAGCAAGTATTTATCGTCTGATCATTTTCATCCGAATGGAGAAGGATACGATGCTATTGCTAAGCGGATTGTGCAAAGCATCAAATAATAGATGGACATATGATATCGGCCGGGAGGTGGCTCAGTGATGGAGCATGCGAAGGAAGTAGTATTATCAGTTGAGCATGTAAAAAAGAAAATAGGCGCAAAGCTGATCATAAAAGATGTAACCTTCGAGGTTCGTGCAGGAGAGATCTTCGGTTTCCTTGGGCCGAATGGCTCTGGCAAAACGACGACCATTCGTATGCTGGTTGACTTAATTACGCCAACTTCAGGCCGAATTACCGTATGCGGACTTGACGTCAATCGCAATCCGGAGCAGGCGCTGCGGCATGTTGGCTGCATCGTGGAGAATCCGGAAATGTATAACTTTCTGACAGGGTGGGAAAATTTAGAACATTTCGCCCGGATGGTGAATGGAGTTGGATCGGAACGTATCCAAGAAGTTGTTGAAATTGTCGGTTTGTCCAATCGGATTCATGACAAGGTGAAAACATACTCGCTAGGGATGCGGCAGCGTCTTGGAATCGCACAAGCGCTGCTGGCCGAGCCGAAGCTGCTCATTTTGGATGAGCCTACGAATGGATTAGATCCGCTTGGCATTAAAGAACTGCGTGCATTCATTCGTATGCTGGCCGATAGCGGCATGGCTGTGTTCGTATCGAGTCACTTGCTCAGTGAAATTCAACTGATGTGCGATCGTGTAGCTATTATCAGCAATGGAGAAGTGCTTGCTGTTGACGATGTAGAGCAACTGCTTACGGGACGCAATCAGTTCGTGGTTTGGCAGGCACAACCCGTGGAGCGGGCTGTGGAATTGTTAACCGAGAACAATGGAGTTACGGTATACACACGAGAGAATGCGCCAATTGATGAGTCGGCCCTGATAGGACTTCCGGACTATTCGATCGTTACCGAAACTCCTTCTGACTATATACCAGAATTGAATCGAAAGATGCTGCAGGCCGGCATCGAAATAGAGGGAATTCAGCGCATTATGCCTACCCTGGAGCAGTTATTTTTAGAAATAACGGAGGGTGAACGCATTGAGTAGCTTGCTGCCGCTTATCCAAAACGAAACATTAAAAGTATTGAAGAAAAAGCGATTTTATGTCATCATGCTCATATTGATCGTGTTAATCCCCGTCTTCACTTATGCACAAATGAAGATGGCGGAAAGCAGCCGGGCGAAATTCAAGGAGGACTGGCGCCTAGAGCTTCAACAGCGAATTACAGATATTCAAAATTCGCTGGGCAGCGATCGTATACCGGAAGAGTGGAAGAAGTATCGGCTCATCATGCTGCAGCAGCTGCAATATTATTTGGATCATGACGTGAATCCAAGTGAGCCGAACGGAGTGACATTTACCCGTACCTTTATGGATAATGCGGTGACGCTGTTCATCCCGCTGCTTGTCATGGCGATCGCCTCAGATATCGTATCTTCGGAACGTTCGACCGGGACGATTAAGATGCTGCTGACCAGGCCGGTACGCAGGTGGAAGGTGCTCATGAGCAAATGGGTTGTTCTCATGATGTTTACCGGCATCATTGTTGTCATGACAGCGCTGCTCGCGTATCTTATTTCCGGAGCTGTGTTCGGTTATGGAGGATGGACTTTCCCGATATTTACCGGATTCTCGCTGTCGGGCACTAATGTGGACTTCAATGCCGTACATACGCTTCCCTCATGGCTGTACTTGCTTATGCAATGCGGTCTGATCTGGTTCTCCAGCATTGTTGTCGCAGCGCTCGGGTTTATGATATCTGTGCTCGTCCGGAGCACAGCAGCAAGCATTGTAACGCTGATGGCAACACTGATTGCAGGTACCATCTTGTATAATATGGCCTCATCTTGGCCGACTGCCAAATACCTGTTCATGATTAACTTAAAATTGACGGACTATATGGCGGGTACACCGGCTCCTGTAGAAGGCATGAGCTTGCCGTTCTCTCTTGCGGTATTAAGTATATGGGGCATGATTTCCCTATTCATTGCATTCCGTGTCTTTACGAAACAGGACATCTTGAATTAAAATAAGAATGCGAAACATCTGTTTGCATCCGGACGATATAAGTAATGGGGATTTCTGCTCCTTCGTCCGGCAGCGGCAGATTTTCTTTTGCCAACGAAGGTTGGAACGCTAAAAAGATAGTTTCAAAAAGCCGCTTTTGATCATAAAGCATAACGGGAAGTAACTCGTGAAAATGTTCAGCAGCTAATTTTGCATTCGCTTGCAACCTTACTGATGCTGAAAACTGGTCTTTTTGAACACGTATTGTTTAGGAAACACGCATGATTATTGATTATGCACTACATGTAATTTGAAGGAGGAGCATGAATGGTCGAGCAAGTCGATATGTTCGGACAGTCGCCTGAGAATGGGGGGGCATCTGGCAACCGCAATTCTGAGTATGGGGCTGACGACATTCAAGTGCTCGAAGGGCTTGTCGCGGTACGCAAACGGCCAGGGATGTATATTGGCAGTACAAGCTCCTCGGGGCTGCATCATCTGGTATGGGAAATCGTAGACAACGCTGTCGACGAGCATCTCGCCAAATTTTGCTCTCAGATTGATGTGACAATTCACAAGGATCAGTCGGTCACCGTTCGAGACAATGGACGAGGAATTCCGACGGGTATGCATAAGACAGGGGTACCGACTCCGCAGGTCGTTTATACGATCTTGCATGCGGGCGGTAAGTTCGGTGGCGCAGGCTATAAAAAATCTGGGGGTCTGCACGGCGTTGGCGCTTCAGTCACGAATGCGTTATCGGAATGGCTTGAGGTTGAAATTTGCCGCGATGGCAAAATACATCGCATGCGCTTTGAAACATGGACGGATAAGAAAGGCAAAGAGCATGTCGGCGAACCGGTAACGGGGCTGGAGATTGTCGGTAATACGAATCGCACGGGTACAAAGGTAACGTTTAAGCCAGATGCGAAGGTATTCCATGGCAATATTCATTTGAATTATGACAATCTTGCTGAGCGATTGCAGGAGATTGCATTTTTGAACTCTGGCTTACGGGTCACATTGAAGGATGAGCGGACAGGAAAGGAAGAAACTTTCCTATATGAAGGCGGAGCAAGCGAATTTGTACGATTTTTGAATGAAGACAAAAGTGTGCTGCATGAAGTCATTCATTTCACGGCTGAGAAGGATGATATTGAAGTCGAGATTGCGCTTCAATATAACGATGGGTATACGGAAACAATCGTATCGTTCGTCAACTCGATCCCAACTCGTGGCGGCGGTACGCACGAGACAGGCTTCAAGACAGCCTACACGCGTGTGATGAATGAATATGCGCGCAAGAACAGCTTATTGAAGGAAAAAGATAAAAACCTGGACGGGAACGATCTCCGTGAAGGTATGATGTCAGTCATTAACGTGAAAATGTCAGATGTGGAATTTGTCGGCCAAACGAAGGATCAGCTCGGGAGTGCGATGGCAAGGGGCGCTGTGGATACCATCGTATCCGAGCATATGAGCATTTTTTTAGAGGAGAACCCGCAAATTGCGCAGATGCTTGTCAAGAAGGCAATTCAGGCATCCAAGGCGCGTGAGGCGGCACGCAAGGCAAGAGAAGATGTTCGGTCAGGCAAGAAGCGCAGTGAAAGCTCGAACCTGAACGGCAAGCTGACACCGGCGCAGTCGAAGGATTATACGCGCAACGAGCTCTTTATTGTCGAAGGGGACTCGGCGGGTGGCTCTGCGAAGCAGGGACGCGATTCCAAGACGCAGGCGATCTTGCCGCTGAAGGGGAAGCCAATGAACCCGGAAAAGGCGAAGCTCGCTGATATTCTGAAAAATGATGAATATCGAACGATCATCCATGCGATCGGAGCAGGGGTAGGCTCCGATTTCGATGCTGATGAGAGCAATTACGCAAAGATCATTATTATGACAGATGCTGACACAGACGGTGCGCATATTCAAGTGCTGCTGCTCACTTTCTTCTATCGATATATGCGGCAGCTTATTGATAAGGGCAAGGTATATATTGCACAGCCTCCGCTATATAAGATATCGCATAAGAAGGGCAAGCACTTGACGGTTCGCTATGCTTGGACAGACGAGCAGCTTGCCAGCTACGTGAAGCAGTTCGGACAAAGCGCTGAGATTCAACGTTATAAAGGTCTTGGCGAGATGAATCCCGATCAATTGTGGGAAACGACGATGGATCCGGAAACGAGAACATTGCTGCAGGTGCAGATCGATGACGCCGCCAAGGCAGAGCGCCGCGTGACGACATTGATGGGCGACAAGGTGGAGCCGCGCAAGCGCTGGATCGTAGAGAACGTTGACTTTGCGGAGTTCGAGGAATAGAAAGGTGAGAGACACATGAGCGTATCGGAACAATTCAAACCCGCGTTCTTGGAAGACGTGGTTGGCGACCGATTCGGGCGCTATTCCAAATATATCATTCAAGATCGCGCGATACCCGACGTTAGGGACGGTCTCAAGCCGGTTCAGCGACGCATCTTGTATGCGATGTATGAATCTGGCAATACACCGGACAAGCCATATCGCAAGTCGGCCAAAACGGTCGGGGACGTCATGGGTAATTATCACCCGCACGGGGATTCTTCGATATATGACGGTATGGTGCGTATGGCGCAGCCATGGAAGATGGGGCATGTCTTGATTGACGGTCACGGCAACTGGGGGTCAATTGATGATGACCCGGCAGCCGCAATGCGTTATACGGAAGCAAGATTGTCTTCCATTGCGATGGAGCTACTTCGGGATATTGAGAAGGATACCGTTCCGTTCCGTCCGAACTTTGATAATACGGAAGAAGAGCCTGTCGTATTGCCGTCACGCTTCCCAAACTTGCTCGTAAATGGCGTTAGTGGGATTTCGTCCGGTTTTGCAACGGAAATTCCGACACACAATTTGCGGGAAGTGATTGAGGCATGCATCGCCATGATCGACAAACCCGAGATTGATTTGGATGAGATTATTAACATTGTACAGGGGCCAGACTTCCCTACAGGTGGAATCATCATGGGGGCGGAAGGCATTCGTGATGCATATCGTTCGGGTAAGGGGCGCATTTACATTCGCGCGAAGACGGATATTGAGGAAGTGCGCGGAGGTCGTCAGCAGATCGTCGTCACTGAAATCCCGTATCAGGTTGTGAAGTCGCGCCTTGTTACTGCAATGGAGAACATCCGGCTGGAGAAGAAGGTAGACGGCATTGCAGAGGTTCGCGATGAAAGTGGACGCGAAGGGATGCGTATTGTCGTTGAACTGAAAAAGGATGCGGATGCGAGCGGGATTTTGAACTATTTGTTTAAGAAGACGGACTTGCAAGTGACCTATAACTTCAACATGGTAGCGATCGTGAACAAGGCTCCGATGCAAATGGGCATTTTGCCAATGCTTCAAGCCTACATTGAACACCAGAAGGAAGTTGTCACGAATCGTACCCAATACGACTTGGCGAAGGCAGAAGACCGGGCACATGTGTTGGAGGGCTTGGTCAAGGCACTTGATATCTTGGATGCGGTGATCGCAACAATCAAAGCTTCGAAAAATCGTCAGGATGCGCAGCACAACTTGATTGAACAATTTGGTTTCTCTGAACGGCAAGCCGATGCGATCTTGACATTGCAGCTTTATCGCTTAACGAATCTGGAATTGACTTCATTGATGAAGGAATTGGATGACATTCGTAAGAAGGTTGCCGATCTTCGCTCGATTCTGGAGAGCAGCAAGAAACTGATGAAGGTAATTAAGAAGGAATTGACGGACATTCGCGATCGATATGGAATCGATCGGCGTTCAGTCGTGCAGGGAGAAGTCGAAGAAATCAAGGTTAACCTTGAAGTAATCGTCAATGCTGAGGATGTTCTCGTCAGCCTGTCCAATGAAGGATACATCAAGCGAACGAGTCAGCTATCCTTCACGCGTTCTGGCGGGGAATGGGAAGCATCTGGTGTCAAAGAAGGTGACTACATCCGTCAAATCAATGAAGTGAACACTTTGGATCGCCTGCTTATCTTTACGCAGCGGGGGCAATATTTCTCCTTGCCTGTCCATATGATTCCAGAGTTCAAATGGAAAGACAATGGTACAGCCATTGTTAATGTTATTCCGATTGCGAAGGAAGATTCCATCGTAGCTGCCATTCCTGTCAAGTCATTCGCGGACGAGCAGAGCTCGCTCTTGTTCGTGACGCGTCGCGGTCAAGTGAAGCGTACGATGCTTAAGGAATACGAAACAAATCGTACAGGGGCAGTCGCCGCGTGCAAGGTAGCAGATCAAGATGAGTTATTGGCCGTCATGCTTAGTGATGGTTCAGCAGACCTCCTTCTCGTGACAGAACAGGGAATGGCAATCCGATTTGCAGGAGCAGAAGTAAACCCGATGGGACGAGCGGCTGGTGGTGTTCGTGGAATGCAGTTAAAGGATGACGATGCCATCACAGCTGCTCTACAGGTTACGGGCGAAGAAGGAGAAATAACCGTTCTTACGGATATCGGATGGGGCAAGCGCTCCTTGCTGCTTGATTATCCAACACAAGGCAGGGGCGGCAAAGGAATGGCAACATTCGAGTTCAAGGAAGGGAAGCGAGTGAAACCGAATGGGAAGAAGCTAATCGGCGCTTACTTCAGCAAAGAGGCGTATCCGATAACGATCATTACCGAACAGGGACACTTGCACCAGCTTATTACCGAGCATGCACCGCTGATGGACAAAAGGGCACAAGGACGAAGCTTGGTTACCTTAGATAAGGAAGATACAATTGTAAATACTACAGTCATTATACCGCCATCTTCTTAATCGAAGGGCTTGTGCGGTGGATTCAGCACATCGTGCAGGGTAATGACAATTTCTAATAGGACCCACAATGGGACGGGCTCATCGAGCCGCTCTGCCCACTGTGGGTCTTTTATGATCCCGATTTTCACTGCTTTTTGAAAAATGTCGGCTTTGGCCTGATCCATTGTGTTCCCTCCTCGCAGTATGAAGCAATGTAAATGTTAGAGAATGTATGGCAAATGCCTATATGTTATTATATGTGGGAAATGATTGCACGGTTCCAAATCGTAACAAGAAGCGATATGAGTTTGGGATGAAACTACATTCAGAAGAGGGATGATCCCGACTAGAAAAATGTGGTATAATTTAGTTGTTTGTAGATCGACATGGGAATAAAGGGGGAGTCGCTTGCATGCATGCAGCCGAATTTGCCAAGCTATGGTCGAAATTATCCAAGGATTATAAGTTGATGATGGACGAAGCCCTTTCGCCAAGTCTGACAGAGAGTCAGTTAACCGTGTTGGAGCGAATTGCGGAATATGGAAAGGTCAAGCCCTCTGATTTATTGCCTCATCTAGCTACGACCCCGGCCGCAATTACAACATTGATGGATCGCATGGAGAAGAATGCACTAATTATTCGCGAGCGGGATCAGGATGATCGTCGAATCGTGTGGATCCAAGCTACAGAATTCGGCATGCAGGAAATGCGCCGCGGAGTAACGATTCGCGAGAATTATTGGAATGGCATATTGCATCGTATCTCTACACACAATCAGCAGCTACTTATTCTCTTGCTTGGCAAGCTGACTCAATCGCCGCAACCGTCTGTTGTTGAGAAAGAGACGGCTGCAGCGTCAGAGCCTGTACGTGCTGGGCAATAGCTAAGGTGAGACTGGGGCAGGGAGAATAACGGGAACAGCCGCTCTTGATGCCAGATGGCTGTATGTGCTGTTGAGCATCTTTTTCATAGCCTGATACTGCTTTGTGCTTAACCGTTTGTCAGAACGGGCTTTAATTGTTTGCTCCAATGGGAGTACGCGATATTTGCGCTTGTCGCGAGCACCGTCAATATGCACCCATGTTGGAATTGTTGTTATTTTTTTTAGCTCGATTGTACCTTCAGGCATGTGTTTGTTAATTTCCACACCGAAGATTACTCCTATATTCGTGCCATTGCCTGTCTGATTGGATATAAAGTTCCCCATAGAATAGATAATTAGCCCATCACGCTTGGAGCCGTCGGGCTCTCTTACAGTAATACGCTCATATGGCTGGATGACATGTGGATGAGAGCCTAATATAATATCTGCTCCAGACTGGATAAGAGTGTGCGCTAGTCGGATCTGATCTTGATTCGGTGTATGCTCATATTCTGTACCGAAGTGCAATGCAATCGCTACAACATCTGCACCAGCCTTTTTCGTTTTTTGAATATCCTGAATCATACGCTTCTCATCAATGAGAGATACGAGATACGGTTTTTGCTTCGGAAGTGGAATTCCGTTTGTACCGTACGTATAAGCAAGAATCCCTAATTGTATTCCGTTTTTCTCAAATAAGGTTGGTTGATTGGACTCCCATAATGAAGCTGAGATGCCCTTCGTCACCAATCCTTTTTTCTTCAGCACTTCTCTTGTGCGCAATGCTCCAGCTTCGTATCGATCCATGGAATGATTGTTTGCAGTCGTAACGATATTGAAGCCGGCGTACTTCAGTGCATCTGCTAGTTCTGGGGGGGCATTGAACATCGGATACCCAGTGTATAACTTCTCTCCGCCAAGCAATGGAGTCTCTAGATTTGCCCAACACCAATCTGCATCCTCGAGAATAGGCTTAACCTTTGTGAAATAGTTGTTAAAATTGTAGGTGCCTGTCTTCTTATTCAGATAAGCAGGGAATTGAGGAGAGTGCATCATAATATCTCCTACAGCAAGAAGTTTGCTGGATAGGGTATAGGGCTTTATTTTTTCATTGCTTGGAACGGTGGTGCTTGCCGGGATGTCGGCTGTAGAGATGGAATGATCGGTAGCAGATGTTGAATGAGTGCTGCTATTAGGCATCGAATTATTCGATTTCGGAGATTTGGTCCGTTGGTTGTCGTTGGTTGCAGGCTCTGTATTGAAATGTTCCTGAGCCGCTGAACGCAATGGCGAATCAATTGCACAAGCGGTGGATGAGAGTAAAAGAATAACTACGATTATCAGCATCCATATTGATACATAACGTCTGTTGCTCATCTCCATATTCCCCTCCTTTCAAGCTCAAAACAGTTCGATATGCACATATGCTTAATCGTTACCTGAGCTTATTGGCGCACACCTATGTACAATCGCATTGAAGAGATGCAAGTAAGTTCCTCCGCAATGCGATCGTACAAACAGGATGCTGCGTGATATGACTGATTACTAGCCAGTAAGATGATCACAATAATTCATGGTGGATAGGCAGGGATCCTGTACATTAACAGGATGCATAGATAGACGGATCCCATAAGTTCCACGGATATTCCTCGGGCGGTCTCGAATAGAAGTCCATGACTTCCTTCGCAGTCGGATGAGGAAACGACAGCCGGACAGACCATAGTGCGATCTGCTGTCCAGGCTTATTGCATTCGGCGCCGTACTTTTGATCTCCGTACAACGGACAACCGATTGTCTTCATCTGAACCCGTATTTGATGTGGCCGTCCGGTATGAAGTTGTATTCGTACAAGCGTCAAATCTCCGCTCATACCAGCTACTTCATAAGACAGTCGCGCTTCTTTGGCTCCAGGGGTATTCGGAGCAACGGCGCGAACTGTGTTCGTACGCACATCCTTCAGCAAATGATGCGTTAATGCATCGCTGTTCTGTGGGGGACGACCATGAACGATTGCCATATATACCTTGCCAAGCTTATGCGTCCGTACAACATCAGATAATCGAGATGCAGCCTTGCTAGTCTTGGCGAACACCATAGCTCCACCGACAGGGCGATCCAGTCGGTGGACAAGTCCTACATATACATTGCCTGGCTTTGAATAGCGTTCCTTTATATCTTGCTTCAATAAGGAGACCATATCTGCATCCTGAGTATCATCCGCTTGCGAGAGGATATTAACAGGCTTCTCGACAACGATTATATGATTATCCTCGTATAAGATGCCGATATGCGGAGCAGCAGGTTGGCCTAACATAGATAGTTATGCCTCCCATCTTCCTAATATGCCGCAAGGAAGCACCATTCCTGACTTCGTAATTGGAATGCCTACTTCACCACAGGACAGCTTGCCGCCATAACGCTTCTTCATTGTCATGTTCAGCATATTGCTGAGAACAGTTGGCGACAGTCCAGTTGTATAGGAATTGATTTGCAAGAACAGCGGATTATCTGACATGATTGTCGTACAGAACTCAAGGAACGGATACAAGCTTTGTTCCAGCTTCCAAGTCTCTCCGCCTGGTCCTCTTCCATAGGAAGGGGGATCCATAATAATGGCATCATATTTGTTGCCTCTGCGCTGCTCTCTTTGCACGAACTTGAACACGTCGTCCGTAATGTAGCGAATCGGGTGAGATTGAAGACCAGACAATTGAGCGTTCTCCTTGGCCCATTGTACCATTCCTTTGGCAGCGTCCACATGGCATACCTCTGCACCAGCAGATGCGCACGCCAATGTCGCACCGCCTGTGTAAGCGAAGAGGTTAAGTACTTTGACAGGACGATTCGCATTCCTAATCTTGTTCATCATCCAGTTCCAATTCACAGCTTGCTCTGGAAACAAGCCTGTATGCTTGAAGTTTGTGGGCTTAATGTAGAACTTGAGGTTCTGATATTCAATGGTCCAACGATCTGGAATGGGCTTTTTCATATCCCATTGTCCGCCGCCGGAAGAACTGCGGTGATAATGGCCATGAACATTGCGCCATTCATCTGTTTCGCGGTCTAGGGGCCAGATAATCTGTGGGTCTGGGCGACGGAGAACTACATCTCCCCAGCGTTCGAGTTTCTCCCCACCGCCTGTATCGATTAATTCATAGTCTTTCCAATCAGTAGCCATGTACATGTAGTGTGACTTCCTTTCTTCAGTTCAAACTTCCTTAACACTAAGCGTTATTGTACTATAAACTAGCTCAAGCTTCCAGAAAGTTTACGAAAGCAATACCCGCATGAGAGAAATTCATGCGGGTAGGGTTCAAAATAGGTTATTCAGTTTGAAATTTATAGCCTACGCCTCGTACAGTCACGATGTAGCGTGGACGTGTAGGATCAGGCTCAATCTTTTTGCGCAAATTACTAATATGTACCATAAGCGTTCGTGTATCGCCGAAGCTCTCAGTATTCCAAATATGTTGATATAGCTGCTCTAACTTAAATACTTTATTCGGCGATTGAGCCAAATAAGCGAGTAGGTCGAACTCTTTGGCAGATAATGCGACAGCTTTACCTTGTACAGTTACGGTGTGGCTTTGCAAATCCATCTCTAATTCTTCAAAGGAGAGTTTGTGCTGTGTTGAGCGCTGTAGCGCTTGAGCAGAGAGGGAGTTACGGCGCAAATGAGCCTTGACCCTTGCGACAAGCTGACTTGGGCTGAATGGCTTCGTAATATAATCATCCCCACCAACGGTCAGGCCTAAAATAATATCCACATCGTCACTTTTGCAACTAATGAAGAGAATGGGCACATTTGACGTCTTGCGAACTTCCTTACATACCTCAATACCATCCAGTGACTTCAATAAGATGTCTAAAATAATCAAGTCCGGTTCGATTTCCTTCATCATCTGCAGGGCACTGTATCCGTTGTCTGCGACGTACACGCGGTAGCCTTCCCTACGCAAATATAACGATATGAGTTCGGTAATCTCTATCTCATCATCAACGATTAATATTTTGCTTTCACTCACTGCAGGTTATCACCTCCGCCACTCCTATTATTATAGCGAATATCGTCAGGATATGGCAATCTATTCCTAATTACGACATGAATAGATCAAATCCTTACATTCTTCTATCGTCAAAAAAGTATACGTGTTATAAAATGGAAGAGTTGAGGAGGGCGTCAAAAAAATATGCGTCGAATATCATTTCATATTATGATGGCCATGATTATAGTTACAATCATTATTTTACATGTTGCCGGCTCTATTATTGATTCAAAGCGTGCTCCGATTGCAGAAAATGGCGTAATTGACCTTCGTAATTGGAACTTTGAAAAAGATGGGATTGTGCCTCTTAATGGAACATGGAAGATGATGTGGGGGAGCTTGCTTCCTACGGAGCGTTCAACAGAACCAAATGCTATGATGACAGATGTAAGGGTGCCATCCTCTTGGAATCAGTTAACGAATCCGGGAATCCCTAATATAGGTACGGGAGCCGGAACATATTATCTTACAATTAAGAAAGAGGCGAAGGATGCCCTACTGGGTGTGTGGCTTCCAAGTATATATAGTTCATATCGCATGTGGGTGAATGGTAAGCCGATTATTCACGAAGGACAAGTATCGGAGTATGTGGAATATGCTGTTCCTTCCGTAAAACAACGAATGGTTATGATTAATATCCCTGGAAGCACTGCTGTTATTGCCATTGAAGTTACGAATTTCTCTCATCATCGTGGCGGAATATGGCAGCCAATATATCTGGGTTCATCGGAGAAAATCATTAGTAAAAGCAGGTTAGAACTGGTTCGTGACAGTATGCTGTTCGGTTGTTTGTTAATGGTGGGGCTTTATCATATTGGATTGTTCATAGAAAGGCGCAAGGATTGGTACACGTTTCTATTTGCAGTTCTATGCATTGCAATGGCGGGACGGATATTAACGTCTGGAGATGCCATTCTACTTACTTGGTTCCCAAGCTTATCATGGTATTTCGTTATTCGTTTGGAATATGTACTAATGATCGTGGCGACGATGGCCGGATGCGGTTATATGAGATATTTGTTTTATGAGGACGCTTGTTATAAAACCTATGTTGTAATGAATATAGCAGGAGTAATACTCATAGGCACCATTATACTCCTTCCAGTACTTTCTTTTACCTCCAAACTCTCTATCTATCAATTCTATGTGATAGGTGCGGCTTGTTACGTATTCATAATGAATATAAAAGCGGTTCATAATCAACGGCTGGGTGCGCATATTGCATTGATCGGATTCACCGTTCTTAATATATTGGTCGTTAATGATATTTTATATTATCATTCGCTTGCTCCTATTCGAGACTTGGCTCCAATTGGGCTTGTATTTTGCATATTTATGCAATCGCTTATGATCTCGTTAAGGTATTCAAAAGCGATGTATGACGTTGAATCGGTAACTATCGAGCTGCGAGAACTGAATGCGAATTTAGAGGAGAGGATACAAGAACGTACAGCTGCATTGACGCAAATGAATGCGAATTTAGAGTTGAAAAATTTTGAATTAGAACGAATGGAAACCTCGCGTAGACATTTATTTACGAATATTTCACATGATTTACGAACACCGATGACCTTAATCCGCGGCTATTTAGAGGCGCTGCAGGATGAGGTAATTCAGGATAGAGAACAGCAAAAAAAGTATATTCGCCTTATGCTCAATAAAATTAATGGCTTGAATCATCTTATTGATGATTTGTTTGAGCTGTCTAAGTTAGAGGCCAGGAGAGTGCCTGTAGCGATAGAGTCGGTACTGCTGGAGCATTTTATTTCTCATTTGGAAGAGCATTACGAGCTGGAGCTGCGAAGCAGAGGCCTGCTATTCGCATGTTATAACCTGACGTATCGCAATGCTCCCCCGGTCAGCATTATGCTGGAAGTTGACATTGATCGCATGATGCAAGTGTTCGACAATATTATCTATAACGCAGTCAAATTTACGCCAATTGGTGGTTCCATAACGATTGAGGTTGACTATGTAAAGCAGGATCAAGCGGTTCAAATTAAAATCACCGATACCGGTATTGGTGTGGGTGAAGAAGACTTGCCTTATTTATTTGATCGATTTTATAAAAATGATAAGTCGCGCAATTCGATGACAGGCGGCAGTGGGATTGGACTGGCAATTGCTAAAGAAATTGTTGAGTTGCATTTAGGAAGAATTGGAGTTGAGAGCGTGCAAGGACATGGAACGACATTTTATATCATTTTGCCCGCTCAAGTGAAATAGCTCAGACACATCGTTTTATCGCTTGGAAGAAATAGATTGCCGCATTAGCTGGAGTGTTTGTTGTCTTGAATCGGCATCTAGCCCGTGCCATAGCTGTAGAAGCTGATTTGTCTCATGTGATTCGATATAGGAATGATCATTGATAAGATAGTCTACAGATACGTCGAATAAGACGGCCAACTTCAGTAAGGTGGAATATACGGGTTGCCGATTGTTAATTTCATAATGGCTATATGCCGAACGAGTCAATCCAATATGACGGGCAACTTGCTCTTGCGACATATTTCGGACGGTTCGTAAATTGCGTAAGCGCTCTCCAAATGTCATAGCAGGTCTCCTTTGAGAAAAATATGCTAGAGTGGGGTCGCAAATTTATAGGTTTGTAGTTTTACATGTAATGTATGATACAAAATGTATCATGTCAAGATTGTTTTAGAATATCATCTATTACTGCAAAAGGCGTAATTCCAAAAAGGAATCACGCCTTTTGCAATATCTATCAAAACGATTCTGTCAAGAAACTACGATGCTAATTCGGTTTAATATAAGGACAAAGCAAGGGTGTCCATTTCTCGTCTTGAATGCAGAATTGCTTCTGATCCGATAATTTCAATACTGATCAGTGTTTCAAGGCATGTTTTAATCGCTCGCTTACCTGTATTCATTTTGCGATTGAGAGCATCCATGAGTAAAGAGAATGTATTTTTGTGAGACATATTTGTGCAAAACACGGGTATTTTTCGTTGTTGGAATTCAATATAAACTGTTTTCATCTGGCAACGGACCTCCTTCTATTGATCTATTTCCGTTAATCTTATAATACGAAAGGAACATTAAATGAACATTAAAAAGTGAAGACAATGTTGTTACATTTGCAAAATATATGGAAGAAATCTATAAATATCGTAGAAAAAAGCCACTTGATTGTGATTGAAGTCGAAGTAACCATTCCCTAATATGCACGATTGGGCACTTAACGGCATATATCGTATGTAGCGATGCGTAAGGGGGATGGAAAGTTGGAAAAGCGATTGTCACTGTGCATGATTGTAAAAGATGAGGAATCGTTTATCGGCAACTGTCTGGACAGTGTGAAACATGTGGTGGATGAGATCATTATTGTTGATACAGGTTCAACGGATAAAACCGTATCGATATGCCAATCGTATGGTGCGAAAATCTATGAGTTTCCTTGGAATGACAGCTTTGCCGACGCTCGCAACTTCGGTTTGAAGCAGGCGACGGGCGATTGGATATTGTGGATGGACGCAGATGAGGCACTGGATCCGGATCAAGCGGTGTTTGTACGCGATATTTTGCAGGAAGAAATGGCTCATATCGGAGTTATCCGATTAATTAACTATATTGGTGAAGATACGCCAAGCAACGCACAGACTTATATCGTTGGTCAGCATCGCTTGCTGCGAAATCATATGGGATTTCAATTTAACGGAAACATACATGAACAGTTAAATGTTCAAGAGGTGCTTGGAGAGCATATTGAATGTAAGATCCTGCCTGTGAAAATTCACCACTATGGATACTTACAAATTGTTACCCAAGCACGCAGCAAGTCTGAACGAAATTTACGACTGCTGCAGATTGAAAAAGAAAAGCCGGAATACAGCCCGTGGATCGATTATCACATTGCTAGTGAGCAGTACCGGTTGCAAAGGTATGCAGAAGCCTATGAATCAGTAAATACTTCCTTACTGCGATTTATTGAAATGAGCAAGCTGCCGCCATCGCTTTTGTACAAATTAAAATATGAGTTAATGCTCATTCTAGGTAGCTATGATGGAGCATGGCCATCGATTGAAAAGGCTATTGCCCTGTATCCGGATTACGTCGATCTTCACTTTTTCAAAGGAATTATTTTGTACTTGAAACAAAAATACGATTACGCATTGCCTGTGTTTCGGCACTGTATTGAGTTAGGGGAAGAAAATCTCCAACATCTTATCTTGCGGGGAGTAGGGAGCTTTCACGCATGGTACTACATTGGACAGTGCTTAGAGCGGTTGAATCAGCGGGAAGAAGCAATTCAGGCTTATGAAAACTGTCTTCGGGAAGACAGCGGTCATACTTCTGCAAAGGATGCACTAGGCTTGCTGCTTGACCCACCGAATCAGGTACAGCAAGAAGATATTCATCAGGAGAACATGAAGGAAGCGCAATTGTCAATCCATCAGTCTGCACCGAATACAATAAGTTTATGTATGATTGTGCGCAATGAAGAGACTGCTTTGGAACGCTGTCTTAGAACTGTCCATAAGATTGTGGATGAAATCATTATTGTCGATACAGGCTCGACAGATCGAACGAAGGAAATTGCAGCCCAGTTTCATGCACGTGTGTTCGATTTTGAATGGATAGACGATTTTGCTGCAGCGCGGAATTATGCCTTTAGTCAAGCAACGAAGGAGTATATTTTGTGGCTAGATGCGGATGATGTGCTGGAAATCAAGGATCAAGTTCTCTTAAAGGAACTAAAGAAAACACTTTCGCCAGATGTTGATAGCGTCACGATGCATTATGTATTAATGGTAGATGAAAAAGGAAATGCTACATCCAGTCTGCGAAGAAATCGCTTAGTTAAGCGAGCCCGCGAGTTTAAGTGGCATGGGCCCGTGCATGAATATTTGGAAGTAGGCGGACATATTATTCATAGTGATATATGTGTAACCCATAAGAAAGATAAGCAATATACCGATCGCAATCTCCGAATCTACGAGAAGAGACTCGCCGCCGGTGAGGAGTTTTCGCCACGTGATTTATATTATTTTGCAAATGAATTGCGAGATCATTCCCGTTTCGAAGAGGCTGCGAATGGATATGCAAAGTTTTTGAATACAGGGCAAGGCTGGATAGAAGACAATATTCAAGCATGCCGGAAAATGGCAGAATGTTATGGCAAACTAGGTCAACGACATAATCAGTTTATGGCGTTGTTCCACAGCTTCACCTACGATAAGCCACGTGCTGAAATATGCTGTGCAATCGGAGCTATGTGGGTGGATTCCGGGCACTATCACCAGGCTATCTATTGGTTTGAGCAGGCAACGAAGCTTCCGGCAGATGAAGGTCAAATGTCGATGGTAGAGCCGTCTTCCTGGACGTGGGTACCTCATTTGCAATTGTGCGTATGCAATGATCGGCTTGGGGAGATAGAGAAGGCTTGTTACCATAATGAGGTGGCGTTATCCTTCCTCCCTTCACATCCTAGCATGCTCCATAATCAACAATATTTCCGTGACAAGCTTGGAGAAGAACGGTATGAGAAGCTGCGGATTCAACAATAAAGGAGAGTTCGAGTTCAAAGTATGTGATCGCGAAATGAGGGGATTGTGTTGAAAGTCAGTATCGTCATTTTAACATTGAATCAATTTTCCCATACGATACGATGTCTGGAGAGCATTCGCAAGCATACGCCGGAGCCTTACGAGATTATTATCGTTGACAATGGTTCAACTGATTTAACGCTCCCCTATTTAAGACTGCAATCAGACGTCACCTTGATTGAAAATCAGGAAAATGCAGGGTTTGCCAAAGGCTGCAATCAAGGTGCTGCTCGTGCTTCTGGGGATCATATTCTATACTTGAATAATGACACTATTGTCACACCCAATTGGCTAACAAATATGCTGAAAGTTTTGCATTCCAGTGAAGATATCGGAATGGTTGGGCCTTTAACGAATTATTCGAGCGGCCATCAGCAAATTCCAGTGACCTATACAGATTTATGGGATTTGAACGCTTTTGCCAAGGAGCATGAAGCAAGACATGCAGGAACGGTCACGGAGGTTCGTCGGCTTGTTGGCTTTTGTATGCTGATGAAGCGCAGTGTCGTTGAGGAAGTTGGAGGATTTGATGAACGTTATGGCCTTGGCAATTATGAGGATGATGATCTCTGTTTACGAACGGCAAATGCAGGGTACCGTATGCTCATTGCGAATGACGCTTTCATTCATCATGTTGGCCATGTGACGACGAATCAGCTTGAACAGGCAAGCCTGCTGCAATTGTTGTACACGAATCGGGAGCAAGCACGCCGGAAGTGGGGAGCCGACATATTCGACTTGATTTACAAGGCGGAGTCAACCATTACGATTTGTATTCGATTAACTAATCGGGCAGAGCCTTTGGACGCTTGTTTGACATCAGTTGTTGAGGTAGCAGATGAGATTATTGTATGCAATTGTACAGGAGATCGAAGTGAAGACATTGGCGTAAACACTAACGTTCCGATTCGATGGCTCCATACAACGGAAGTTGCAGATGACGTAGGCGATTGCATACTGCGCCAGGTATCTGAATATGCCACTAAAGATTTCATTTTCCTTCTTGATGCTACGGAGTATTTGCCATCCGCTGAACGAAGACAGCTTCGAGCGCTGAAGCGGTCTTTGGAGCCAGAAGTGAGTGCAGTCTGGATGAGGGAAGAAAGGGAGCGGGAAGACAGACGAGCAGAAGGAGGGGAACGGTTGAGGTTGGTTCGACGCAATGTTCAGTTGTCCATCCCCACTCCGTCTGAATTACAGCATCAAGATCCGGGGGAGAGCAGTGCAGGCCGTTATGTCAAAAGTGAAATCCGTGTGGCAACTCTCGTATAAATGAAATCTTGCTGTAAGAAAGCCTGAACCTTTACTTTCCGTTATAATACGGAAAGCCGGTTCAGGCTTTTATTCATATCTATGTTATCGCGGAATGATGCTCGCTCCATTCTGGATGGGCTGCAAGCAACGTATGGAGAGCATGATTGGCAGGCTCATATGCAGGATTGAACTGCAGAGCTGCCCGGTAAGCATTAACTGCTTCGTGAAGGTTATTTAATTGCTCATAGCATTGTCCCTTATAATAATAAGCGTGGAAGCTCCCGCTGCCGCGGAGTGTAAGGTGGTTCAATTGCTCATCTCCTAATTGGATGCAGTTATGGAACGATTCTAGCGCTTGTTCAAACTTGCCTAACTGATAGAGGATAACTCCTTTGTATAAATGAAGATCCACATAGTCTGGATATAAGATTAAAGCTTTATCAATTGCAGGCCAAGCCCCTTCGATGCTCCCTGTTTCGATCAGGATCGAATATTTCAGCTTATAGACGAGAGAAGGAGGTGCAAGTCCTTCAGACAGAAAACGAATAATTGCCAAATTGATATAATGGAATGCTTGATCATATTGCTTCATTCGGGAGTATTCACTTGCCAAGTGGTACTCTAGCCACGAGTTAGGCTCATTGGCCGCCCTCGCTTTATGCAGCAAGGCTATATTGCGCTCATTTTTATTTTTGGCATGGGTTACATCATTTAAATAACCGTAATGATACAATTTGATTGGTAACGTCTCAATTTGAGATTCATCCTGGTTTGGCAGCACATCTTTAATATTTAATATTTCATGTATGCTGAACTGGAACTTAAACCCTTTGTTATTTCGAAAGAGACGTGTATGAGAAATGTGATATGTATCATTCTCATTAATCGAATCACCAATAAAATTTATTAAATGAATCGAATAAATGTCCTTGTCCAATGTAGGCAGCAACGCTTTTACTTCATCACGATCTTCCTTAGCCAATTCTTCGTCGGCGTCCAGCCACATGATCCAATCCCCAGTCGCCTGCTCTAATCCAAAATTCCTTGCCATGGCGAAATGATCTTGCCACTCATGCGTTAGTACACGTGCCCCATATTCTCGGCATATGTCAATCGTCCGATCCGTTGAACCGGTATCGACAACAATAATCTCGTCTGCAATAGACCGAATACTTTGCAAGCAGCGTGCGATGACGTCCTCCTCATTCCGAGCAATTAGGCAGATGGATAATGTAGGAGATTGCATGATTTTCACCCTTCTTTCTTCATATGAGATAAATAACTGTATGCGATGTCGGGAGTTGATATTCAGGGGAACCTGCTTGACTGCACATGTTTTTTCGTCCAAATTGTTCTGGAGAGAATGCCCAAGCAATGAACATTATTACGCATATGAGATAAACCCTCAGACATAGGATGATTAACGTAAGTTGCAATGAGGTGCTTGCAAAAGGAAAAGAGAGAGGTGAACTGTTTTGTCACAGGCTAATATTCCTAATATTACACCCACTATTTCGATTACCCTTGGTCAAACCGTTACATTGCTTTTGGCATCAATCGCGCTGGAGGAACTGGCGCTTGCGCACATTGTGAATGCTGAGGCAGAAAAAATTCAACTCGTTGTCGGTACACTTGCCCCTGGGATCACCCCAAGAGCAACAGTGGAGGACTTACTTGCGATTGACGACAGTGTAAGAAGAACATTACAAGATGTTATTAAGAAAGAAATGCTGCTCCAATTTAAGTTAGACAGCATACTTACAAGTTTTCCTGGATTGTAAATAACGTGCAGGTCTAGGTATCAAAACTGCAAGCACCTCATTCCACTTGCATTTCTCCTGTGGATATAAAGATCCGCAGGAGAATGCACGTTCATGAAGTGCTGCATACCTGTCATGTTCCGGGGCAAATCAAGCCCGAAACTCAGCATGATACATTTGCCTGTGGCATAAAAATAATGGGAATCGAACTTTGTTATGCATCTGGTTAGGAAGAGAACAACAATAAGGAGGCAAGGTACAATGTCCATGCCCAATATTCCGGATATTAAGCCGGAAATCATTTTGAAGCGGAATGAAGTCGTCAATTTACTGCTAACATCAATCGCACTTGAGGAAATTGGATTGTCCCATATTATCAACGCAGAAGGAGAAAAAATTCAAGCTGTCATTAAGAAACGGGAGCTGTGTTTGTCAGAGGCGCTTAAAATTAACGACAGTGTAGATCGGATGCTGAGAAACATTGTAAAAAATCAAATGTTATTGCATTTTAAGCTGGAAGATGTAATTCGTCTCGAGAAGCACCATCACCACGAGCATTGTGAGCATTGTGAGGATTGTGAAGAGTAGGCATTTGTTCATATCTAGGGAGAGAGAGGAGGGAGAACATGAGCATCCGAAATGAAGATGACCGCATTCCAACAATTGATGAGGCTGTTGCGCATCTGCTGCAATCGCTCTCTCTCGAAGAAGGTGCCCTTGGACAATTGCTCCTCACGGAAGCTGAGAAGGCAATGGCATTCGTTGGCAAGGACAAGAATTTCCCTTCTCATCCAACGCCTAAAGAAATTGTAGATTACAATTCCTCTGTGGTCCAAATTCTTGATTCCATGTTAATGGCGGAATGGCTGCTGTTAAAAAAATTAAATATGGTCGTACATATGGAGTTCCAGGCGCCAACGAGGTCTTCTGCTTCAAAGATCCCGAATAAGGGGCAAAAATGGAGCAAGGGAGATGTGTTCGATACCACAGATAACGACTTGGATTATTAACAACAAAGCTGGAGCGGGGTGGATGATGAGCAATGAACAAGACGTTTCAACCACTGTCAAAAATGCTGCTAGCTGTGTTCCATCTCATCCATGCGCTGGATATAAGATGGGATCAGAAAAATAAAGAATTGCATGTTGTCCAAATACTATCCATGGTGGATACGTTAAGAGAGCTGCATTTATGCACGTACCGAAGGGTTCAAGTATATAAGCAGACCGTAATTGATGCACATACCGAGCATTTGGATGATAGACAGATTAAGGAAGTGCTTGATTCTGTGCGCCGCACACAATTCTTGCTCGGAAGATGGAATCTAACAAATCGGTTATTAGTCGAGCAGCTGCAGGATCATCTTCGGTATTTAGAGGACTATTATCGAGCCTTCAATCAAGTTAAGCTGGAGCAGCCAAACCAAAAAATCGTTCAGCCTGTTCAATCTGTCAATCAAGTATCCAATGTATGGGATGCAGTAAAGGTGGCCGGTGCTGTAAAGAAAAGAAGGCCTCCGAGTTCCGCATCAGTACCCAAAAATGTTCGCAAGCCCCGATCTACAAAAAAACAAACGAAGATGAAACCTTCAGAACAAGTGTTCATTGTCACCAACCATCAGGTGAATGAGGATGTGCAGTCAAATCAAAACAGGATTGTATCTAAAATTGGCAGCAGGATTTACTACAGAAAATAAAGGCTTGACGCGCTACATCACAATCATCGGGAAAGGAGATTGCCTGATGGCAGACACGGGTCTTATTCGGATTGAGGGTTCCAGCTACTATCTTCCAGGGCGATGGGCCGTTGGCGTATATCTAGATTTCGATACCAGATGTGCGGTGCTCATTGACAGCGGTGCGGGTACAACTGTAGCGCAGCAAGTGGATCATGCTGTCAAGGCACACGGTTGCAAGGTAGCAGCCATTATTATAACCCATGGTCATGAAGTACAATTTCGAGGAAATCAATATTTCAAGGAGCAATATCCAGATATTCACATATACAGCACTCATCAAACGGGTATGTACTTGCGACATAAGTCAATATGCAGTTCAGAATTACCGTTTGGGGCCCCCATTTGCGAAGGCAATATTTGCATGCCAGATCATTCCATAACCGACTTTATTCCGCATGCGGATGGATCTCTTCAGATTGGGGCTATTACGCTGCAGATTCTAGCGCTGCCAGGACATTGCTCCGGTATGATTGGTGTCATTACACCAGATGATGTTGTATATTGCAGCGATGCTATGTTCGGTTATCATACTTTGTCAAAGCAAAAGCTTCTTTATTATACGAATATTGCAGAGGCCAAAAGTACATTCCGCAAGCTGCTATCACTTAGAGCCTCCGCTTATGTTCTGTATCATGGCGGTTGTATTAAAGGGATGATGAACCTGGTGAAGCAGCATATGACCCGGATAAACGAGACCACTCATTTTATCCTGAACCTCGTACAAGACAGCCCGCTAACGATGGAGACAATTATTGAGAAGGTCATGAGACGGTATGAAGTTGAGCAGTCTGTGCAGCAATATCATGTTGCCAATGCCATTACACATGCACACGTGACAGAACTATATCAAAAAGGTCTCGTATTGCAGTATTTGTATGGCGGGTATTTGTATGTGGCAGGAAGTCATCGGGATGTAATGCCAGACACCGATGAGGAGCCGGAACATATAATAAAGAACAATTTATTATATGTACCAAGCTAGTCTCAAAAGCTCTAAAGGGGGAGCATGTCATTTGGAAATACACGAGCAAAGAGAAGATAACCACGAATCAGACATATCCTCAGGACTGCTGGAAGATGCTGATGAATATATGGGAAAAAGCGAGTGGGAGCAGGCTATTGTAATTTATGAGCGATTGTTGGACAAAGGGGAATTAGAAGCTTCCACTGCAATTACCGTTTGTGGACTTTTAACGACATGTTACACGAAACTGGGCATGAACGCCAAAGTGCTAAGAACCTTGTTCCGAAGATTGCAATATGAGCGGCCGAATGCAGAACTTTGCTGCCATATAGGCTATCAGTATTTTATACAAGAGCTGTGGTCAGATGCGGCATATTGGTATGAACTGGCGACACAGCTTCCATCTGATGCTGTTCATTCAGGTGCTGATGCCAATCGCACATGGCTTCCACATTTGCAGTTATGTGTATGCTATGACAGGCTGGGAGATCTCAACCGGGCTTATAAACATCATCTGCAGGCTGCGCTATATGTACCGGATCATCCAAGTGTAATACGTAATGAAGCATACTTCAGCCCCTATTTTGAGAAGCTGGACAGGAGCAGATCTCAGAATTGCGGGCTATCTCTGCTTATTCCGTCGGTTCCGGAGCGGCTTTCCGCCTTATCTCGTCTCCTAGCGGATCTTCATCAGCAGGCTATGGGTAAGCCTGTAGAGATACTTGTCCTAATTGATAATAAAAAAAGAACAATTGGCGATAAACGAAACCAATTGCTGAAACAAGCACAAGGTCGATTTGTTGCCTTTATTGATGATGATGATCATGTCAGTCCCAATTATGTAGATACATTGCTGGAGGCTATTGATCAGCAGCCGCGCGCAGACTGCATCGTGTTTGACGTACAGGTCAAACTAAATGGGATTAAAGATAAATTGTGCAAGTACGGTATTGAATACCAACACGGGCATGACGAGCATTATTATTATCGCAAACCGAATCATCTTATGTGCTATGCCAAACGAGTTGCTATCGAACATCAGTTCCAGGACATTAGCTACGGTGAAGATGATGAATGGGGAGGACGGTGCGCTGCAGACATTCGACTCCAGCATCGCATTCCGCAATTGCTGTATACGTATGATTGGGTAGCTAAGCCCTGGGATTGGTACGATAAACAGTAATCCATAACAATTGGTGTAACAAATGGATTACCTATCTGAATACATCGTCTGAAGCTGTTGGGAGATATGAGGATACATTTCTAAGTAAGCCGTATCTCCCTTAGGAAACAAAACACCTAATCCGCTAGAATGATCGAATTGGAAAGAGGGATGCTGGGTCTTTAACTCATCCCAAAATCTCCAAACGCCAAATCCATGAAGTTGGACGGATATATCATGGAATAGAACGATCCCGTTCTCTGCTACTTTGGGCAGCCATGTATGATAATCGTGGTGGACTGCTTCATATTCGTGGAATCCATCAATATGAAGCAGATGAATCGAGTTATCCTCGAAATTTTGCAAGGCTTCGTCAAACGTACTTTTTATAAGGACAGCCACTTCTGGATATAATGCAGCTGCGATCTGTTCTACTTCTCCATATACATCCTTACTATAGGAGCCGGAATGTGAATCGCCTTCCCATGTATCAACTGCATAGCATTTAGCGGCTAAGCCATTGTCTTTGACTGCTTCACAGAAGCTGAAGAAGGATGCTCCCCAATGCGTGCCTAATTCCACGATGCACTGTGGCTTTACAAATGAAATGAGATCATATGCGAATGCTCGATGTCCCAGCCAAGCGGAATGGGGGAGCAGATGAGGAGCAATTTGCTCATATTCGAAGCTTTTTTGGTGTAGTTTCCAATCAGACATATAGATACCTTCTTTCTAATTAAGGGGAATTTTTGATGTTTATAAATGGAGGATAATGAAAGGAAATGAAATATCAAGTTACCTTCGAAACCAAATGCTATGAAAAGGACTGGAGGATGTTGTTAAAAACAGATCGACTGCAAAGAGCGGTGAGCCTGAATAAGTACCCGTTCTCAGAGGTGATTCTCTATATTAACAATGTAAATGATGTGGCAGAGGTGTCCTTCTATGCACAGCGGCTAGTTGATTCAGGCGTGCTTACCAAATTCGAGGTCGTTGATGATTATGCTGACGAGGCATTGCACTATTTTCAGATTGATAAAGACTCATTTGCCGGAGGCTATTATTATTCTATTGCAGAGCTGGTAAGTATATACCGATGCCAGACACCTTATTTGCTCCATTTCTCTGGCGATTCCATACTAGAGTCAACCTTCTCGTGGATTGATGAGGCGATTTCGCGAATGGAGCAGAACCCTTGTATTAAGGTAGCGAATCCAGTGTGGAATCGCAGATATGATGAAGCGATGTTAGAAGCGGGTAGTGAGGATGAGCTTTTTTATATCGGCTACGGCTTCTCTGATCAATGTTATCTAGTGAATGTGCAAGATTTCAAACATGCTAACTATAATCAGACACATCCTGCATCTAGACGGTATCCGGTATATGGCGGCGAGCTATTTGAAAAACGAGTAGATTCGTGGATGCGACATAATGGGTTTAAACGATTGACTTTTAAGTATGGTAGTTATGTCCATCCTTGCTATTAAGGGCGGAGATATGAGTGAAATAGGCATTAGGTAGCAGTAGTGTCCAGAACACCTTATCCTTAAAAAACATATATGTATAGGGTAATCGAAATTACTTTTAAGGATAGGGAGGGATGGTTGTTGTCTCAAGCAAATATTCCCAATATAACACCAATTATTTCCGTTACTAGAGATGACGCTATAAATCTGTTGCTGTCCTCTATTGCTTTAGAAGAGCTGGGGTTAAGCCATATCATCAACGCTGAAGGAGAAAAAATACAGTTTGTGCTCGGAACTTTGCCGGGTGTGTCATCTCCTCCAGCAACCTTAAGCGATATATTATTAATCAATCAAAGTGTAAGAGACACGCTTCGTGATGTTACGAAAAAAGAGCTGTTACTTCAATCGAAGCTGGAAACTATTTTACAGGTACCTGTTGCTGTAGGAATAACAGGAGCAACTGGGGCCACAGGAGCAACGGGAGCCACGGGTGCGACAGGAGCCACGGGAGCAGGTGTAACCGGAGCAACGGGAGCGACAGGAGCAACGGGAGCCACAGGTGCAACTGGTGCGACAGGGGCAACGGGAGCAGGAGTAACCGGAGCCACGGGAGCGACAGGAGCAACGGGAGCTACAGGTGCAACTGGTGCGACAGGGGCAACGGGAGCAACGGGAGCAGGAGTAACCGGAGCCACGGGAGCGACAGGAGCAACGGGAGCCACAGGTGCAACTGGTGCGACAGGGGCAACGGGAGCAGGAGTAACCGGAGCCACGGGAGCGACAGGAGCAACGGGAGCCACGGGGGCCACAGGTGCGACAGGGGCCACAGGAGCAACGGGAGCAGGAGTAACCGGAGCCACGGGAGCGACAGGAGCAACGGGAGCCACAGGTGCAACAGGTGCGACAGGAGCAACAGGAGCAACGGGAGCAGGAGTAACCGGAGCCACAGGAGCGACAGGAGCAACGGGAGCCGCAGGTGCAACAGGTGCGACAGGAGCAACAGGAGCAACGGGAGCAGGAGTAACCGGAGCCACGGGAGCGACAGGAGCGACGGGAGCCGCAGGTGCAACAGGAGCGACAGGTGCAACAGGAGCAACGGGAGCAGGAGTAACCGGAGCAACGGGAGCGACAGGAGCGACGGGAGCCGCAGGTGCAACAGGTGCAACAGGTGCGACAGGAGCAACAGGAGCAACGGGAGCAGGAGTAACCGGAGCGACAGGAGCGACAGGAGCAACGGGAGCCGCAGGTGCAACAGGTGCGACAGGAGCAACAGGAGCAACGGGAGCAGGAGTAACCGGAGCCACAGGAGCGACAGGAGCGACGGGAGCCGCAGGTGCAACAGGAGCGACAGGAGCAACGGGAGCAGGAGTAACCGGAGCCACAGGAGCGACAGGAGCGACGGGAGCCGCAGGTGCAACAGGTGCGACAGGAGCAACAGGAGCAACAGGAGCAACGGGAGCAGGAGTAACCGGAGCCACAGGAGCGACAGGAGCGACGGGAGCCGCAGGTGCAACAGGTGCGACAGGAGCAACAGGTGCTACGGGAGCAGGAGTAACCGGAGCCACAGGAGCGACAGGAGCTACGGGAGCCGCAGGTGCAACAGGTGCGACAGGAGCAACAGGTGCTACGGGAGCAGGAGTAACCGGAGCCACGGGAGCGACAGGAGCCACTGGGGCAACAGGAGCAACAGGAGCAACAGGTGCAACCGGGGTAACGGGAGCGACGGGTGCGCCTGGACCGGTAGTGGCATCTATTATTCCGTTTGCATCATTTCTTCCAGTCTTGTTATCGACTGTGCCATGCGGTGCACCAGGAATTGGCGCTCTTATTGGTTTCGGTAACAGTGCGCCAACACCTACGATTATTGGACCTACAATAGACTTAACCGGGGGACCTGGTATACCGCTCAATCTTGCATTTACAGTTCCACTTGGCGGAACCATTACGTCTATAGCTGCATACTTCAGTGTTACAACAGGACTCTGCTTAGACTGTATGGGTGGGGTTAATCAATCCTTAACCATTCATGCACAACTGTGGCAATCAACCACACCAGACAATATATTTACTCCGATTCCGGGAACACTTGTTGATCTGCAGCCACCATTGACTGGAGTCATAACTGCGGGTGAGCATGTGAATGGATTGGTATCGGGATTAAATATCCCAGTGCCGCCTCAAACTCGTTTGCTTATGGTATTCTTCGTAACGACTTCAGGGGTTCAAGAGCCAATTGCAATTGCAGGCTATGCAAGTGCAGGAGTTACAATCCAATCAGCTCAATAGGTTTACCCTCTTAGGAAGGGAAATGAAAAACGGCAGCTTCTTGGGTCAACGATTGTCATCGTTTGACTCAAGAGCTGCCGTTTCCTATATACGTTATGTCTAATTATTGATTCGTGTCGATATCTGCCCACATTTCTTCATCAACATCAAGCTTAATCTGATGACGAAATACTCGTTGTCCATACTCGTTATTCATATACTGTTCAATGGCTTCGAGCAGATTGGATTCAACTAAGTATTGGGAACGGTCATGCACCCACACCTCAGCAGTAAACCCATGCTCTTCGTCCCAGCAGAGCTCAACGTTTACATCTTCCGGACGAACCTGCTTGCGCATTGCAATATGAAGGCATACAGCATTAATGAGCTCGTCCATAGACAGACGATATTGCATTAATTCCACCGCCCAGGGCCAGGTGTAGATGGGTTGCGTTTATTTCTGAACCTCTTCACAACCATCATAACTAGGCTAATGAGAAGGAATAATGCCATAACGTTGATCATGAGTCCTAAGATATCTCCCATGAATCCGAGATTACCGAACATGCTGCCAAACAGCATGCCGGCCAAACCACCGATCATTAAGCCTTTCATGAGGCTGCCACCACTGAAAAACCCGCGATTTTGTGTCGGTGCCGTGCTTGATGTTTTACTCTGATTCGTGTTGTCTGAACGGTTAACTTGATTATTTGTAGACTTATTTGGAGCAGGCTTGTATTTCTGCACTCCAGAGCGGAAAGAACCGCCGCGCTTGGCATCGGCAATGTCCATCATCGTCGGTGTAGTTACCGCGAAGATAAGGAAGAATGCCATAACGACCATAATCCACTTATTACGCATGAATTGCCTCCCTATTGATGTAATAATTGTTGACAAGTAGTAATACGGATTCAAGGAAATAGAGGTTTCAAATAAATATTGAAATTGATACAATAAATGAAATCAAGTTCATTGTCATATGTGCTTATTTGTAGTAAGGAGGAACGCAATGCAATATCCGGCAGCGTATATTGAATATATGGCTCATTTTCACGGGTCTCGAGATTGGTTCGAATGTCATGAAATTATGGAGGAATATTGGAAAGAGGAGTCCTCTGAGGTACGAAAGCGCCAATGGCTGGCTCTTGTTCAAATTGCTGTTGGGCTGTACCATGAACGTCGCGGGAACGTAAAAGGAGCCTTGAAAATGTTTTCAAGTGCACTGGAACATGCTGAATTCATTGATTGGGGAGCGATTGGCCTCAATGGTGAAAGATTGAAAAAGGAATTGAAAGATCGGAAAGTATGGCTGATGGATTCCCAAATGGGGACTGACTGTGTACCCGATTATTCGGAGTGGAACTTCCCGATTGAGGATCCGATTTTATTAGACTTATGCACTCGTTTTTGTACGCAAAAGGGATGGGGATGGTGCACGAATGGCAGCCATCAGGACGCAGCGATAAGAGATAGGCATTTACTTCGAGATCGCACAGATGTGATTGAAGCGAGACAGCAAGCATATGAGACCAGGAAGCAAGAGAGACGGGGGTGATGCCTGCTGAAGAGCAGGCTCCCGTCTGCATATTGAGCACGGCACGGACGGGAAACCGAATCTCTTCTTACTCGGCACCATCATGTTCTAGCATTTGAACGACCCAGCGGCACCACTCAATTTGAGCAGCTGCAAGAGAAATGGCACGGTGAAGCAAAATATAGTCGCCAAAATGCTTGGAACGAATATGTCGTTCTTTTTCTGGAATGCGATCAAGCAATTTTTCGAAATAAGCTGTCTTGGTTTCTAACTGCTTCATGCGGGTAAGGAACAACGGAATCGTAATTTCTTTTTCAGCCATCCAAATGCACTTTGTCTTTAAGCTCAACTCGTCACGTGTTGTTTGCTCCGCAGGAGGTTCCCCTAGCCAATCCAGTACGACAGATTTCCCTTGTTCTGTAATGGAGTATACCTTTTTGTCAGGCTTGTCCCGCTGTTCGATGCGTACAAATTGAACCAGTCCCTCACGTTCGAGCTTTGCCAATAGCGGGTAGATTTGGCTGTGCTTCGCTGGCCAAAACGGCTGTATGCGAAGCATAAGATCGTAACCTGAATAGGAATCGCTAGCCAGCAAGCCAAGCAGACCGTATGATAGTGTGTTTAGCAACTCTAACCCCTCCTTATTTCGATTGACCCCTTCTATCATTCCTAAAGAAATATACAATGACCATTATATGTAAAAACATACATAATAGCAAGATCGTTTCACAATAATGATATCGTTTTTCATGTGCTTTTGAAATGGGGCAGACCTTGTCTGAACAGGGGCTGTTGCGTCGTATAGAACAAGGGGGTATGATTGGGGAGCAAGCATGATAAGGAAATGGGGTTATTGTCAATGCCATTATCACATCGTACACAAAACCGGACGATACCGGTTATTATATTATCTGGATTTTTAGGTACTGGGAAGACAACTCTTTTGAAGCAGTGGCTGCAGTGGAGCACAGAGGCTCAACTGGTTCCCGCCGTCATAATGAACGAAGTCGGCGAGGTGAATCTTGATGGCCAGCAGCTTCCGCCAGAAGTAGCCATGAAGGAAATGCTCGGAGGATGCATATGCTGTTCTTTCCGTGGTGATTTCAGTATGAAGCTGTACGAGCTTGTACAGGAGGAGAATCCTGATGTCATCTATGTGGAATGCACGGGGATTGCAGAGCCTATGGAACTAGTCGAGTCGATTACTGAAGTATCCCTTTACTCCCAGATCGTATTAACGAATATTGTGACCGTAGTAGATGTCAAGCATCTTGGAGATTTGTTGGCAGATGAATCTGGGCTGCAAAAGGCGAATCGCAAGATGGTGCGATTGCTGGAAGAACAAATCCGTGCAGCGCATATGATCCTGCTGAATAAGTCTGACTTGGCAATTGCGGATCAAATTGAACTTGTACAGCAGCAGGTACGGAAATGGAATGAACATGCGAAGCTTGTCATCACCGATCACGCTGTTATGGGACGAGAGATGTGGCTTCAAAGCTGCATAAATGCCGGAGGATCCCGTTTATTCGTTAAGGATGATTTACAGTCCGACAATCAAATCGATGCCTCCGTGAGCCATGAACATAGTGAGCAGCCTATGGAACATACAAAGCATGAAGCGCATCATCATGCACATGCTCATGACTTTGTTACCGCGTGGACATACTCTTTGACGCAACCAATGGACAGTGAACGCTTTGAACAGTGGCTGTCCTCGCTGCCTGCGAACGTGTACCGGGCAAAAGGGATTGTCAGCTTTACGGACACAACGAAACGATATATGTTTCAATTCGCTTATCGAACATCTGATTTTATCCCGGTTGCACCACAAGGTGAAGTGAAGGATGTGCTCGTTGTAATTGGTGAGCATTTAGATACGAATTTTTTA
The DNA here is from genome assembly GCF_050474385.1 of Paenibacillus sp. B1-35. NCBI lineage: Bacteria > Bacillati > Bacillota > Bacilli > Caryophanales > Paenibacillaceae > Paenibacillus > Paenibacillus sp. B1-35. Next base: position 1,172,776 of record NZ_JBCHVJ010000001.1, on the reverse strand, counting down.
GAACAGACGCTCCAAGAGACAGTATTCCAGTTATAATAGTTTATTTTGCATTCATGAAGCAAGAGCAACGATTACTAATTAAACACGGAGATCGTAAAAGGATGAAGCAAACCGACTTTCATCATAATTTCAATCAGTTTTTTGACGGGCTTGAAATGCAAAGAAGCGACGGAAAGCGCAATGAGCAATTGCTGCTTCCTGCACATATAGGAGAAGGCGCGATTCGAAGGTTCATTCCTCGTACGGATATCGAAGTTATTGTTTCTAAATATTCGATGCACAATGATCGAACCGTATCGCTTCGGACAAAGGCGGCTATGGTTGAGCTTCAGTATTGCCTGAAAGGTGCTCGGGAAGTGAGCATCGCCGGGGTCAAAAATGAATTTTCACCGGACAGTTGCTCACTGCAATTCATTAATCAAGCGAATGCGAGCTTTGAGTTCATTGGAAATACAACGTATCATATGGTAAGTATCGGCATCCCGATCCACACGTTTCATCATTTTATGGAGGAAAGCGACGGGACTCGAAAAATTGATTTTTCCCATATTCTGGGAAGCCGCTCCTATTATTGTGAGCATGAAGCCATCACGCCAACGACAACAATACGGTTGCAACAAATATTAGACGCATCGACGATCGCTTATACCAAAAATATCGAGCTGGAATGCAGAGTAATGGAATTACTGGCTGAAGCCTTTCATCAGTTTTTCAATGAACGATGCAGCAGATCCAGAACGTTAACAAAATTGGATATGCAAAAAATAAAGGACGCAAAGGATATTATTTTGCAGCAAATGGCAGATCCTCCATCATTGCTCGAGCTGTCTAAAATGGTTGGACTGAACGATTTTAAGCTAAAAAACAGCTTTAAAGAGATGTATGGCACGACAGTGTTTGGCTATTTACGAGAAAAGCGTTTGGAGAAGGCGTTACTTCTCCTTCAGCAAGGGAAGCTGAACGTGACGGAAACCGCATTTGAAGTAGGGTACACGAATGCGAGTTACTTCTCGGAAGCTTTTCGCCGAAAATATGGGGTGAATCCAGGAAGCGTCGTTGTAAAGCGCAATAATGATGACTGCTATCAATAAAATACATGATGGTGAGTCCACTTTTCATCTCGTTGATAATCAGTGTCAATAATCCATAAGCAAACAGGTACAACCTGTTTCAGGAAGGAGGGAGCTTATGGGTAAAAAAATATCCCTTTGTGATCAGATCCTTATTAGCTGGAGCGTTTCCGATTGGTCGAAATTACAGCGGGTCATTGGGTACCGTACCTTCCTAAATGAACAATTGTATCTCCATTGGCATTTGACAAACGCAAAAAGCTCCTGTACTAGAAAGGGAATCCCGTTCTAATGCAGGAGCTTTGCCCGTGTCTATGTAACGGAATTAGCGGGTAGCTGAGGGCGTATGGTGCCCTGGTTCCGCATCGTTGTTATCCAAGTAGCGATATCCATCTGCTATCCATTCCAATGCACCCGTATCAGGATGAATAACCATACCATGAACTGGTACATCTGAAGGGAGCAGCGGGTGCTTACGAAGCACTTGCACACTGTTCATAACCCCTTCATGGACATCATTGAAGCCTCGCAGCCAGTGGTGCAGCTTAATTCCAGAGTTCGTCAGCGTATCCAGAACAACATCCTCAACGCCGCGCTGTTTGGCCTTGTCAATAATATGTTGAGAATTCAAGCCAGTCATCCCGCAGCCATAGTGTCCGATAACGATAACTTCATCTGCTTCGAGCTCGTAAATAGCGACAAGCACACTCCGCACAACACTTCCGAATGGTTGTGAAATAATTGCACCTGCGTTTTTAATAATTTTGACGTCGCCATTTCGCAAATTCATTGCTTTTGGAAGGAGCTCGACGAGTCGAGTATCCATGCATGTAATTATGACCATTTTCTTGTCGGGGAATTTGTCAGTCAAATACTGTTCATATTCGCGTTTCTCGACGAATTCACGGTTGAAATCTAAGATGTTAGACATGTTTGACATGTTATTTCCTCCCTTACATGTTGACGCCTCATTTGTCACGGTAATCATGGCATGCGACGTGTGTGGAATAAATTTGTTGTGCACTGCTCAGCTTGTAAAAGCCGCTACTTCCCGATACATCAAGGTTCAATTTCTCATCAAAGAACACAATATGATGCCGGTTCATAACGAATTCAAGCGGTGCATTGCAAGGTATTGGCAAGTCATCCGCGTCAGCATGTGGGATAATCCAAATTGCAGGTACTCCGTTGACGGCACAGCCGCAACCGTCCGTATCGTGTACAAGCTTAATGATTCCGCCATTTGCGGAGCTGAGACGCTGCTGGAGCTGCTGTTCTGCTGCTGCAGTCACTTGAATGGAAATTGACATCGTATCTGCTCCTTTATGGCTTGTAATGTTCGAGAATAAGTTGAAATAGTCATGTTAAAAATGATTCCAAAATAGAAATCGTTATTCACAATCGCTTTCGAATGTTGATTATATCGTTTTCACCGCGTATCATCAAGAAGAAAGACCATACATAAAACGAGGTGAAGTGTGCATGAATGCGCAAAATGAGGCAATCTTGCAGAAATTTCGGGATATAACAACAAAACTGAAGAGTTATGAAGAAGCATTGAGCATCATGCATTGGGATTTGCGTACGGGTGCTCCGCGCAAAGGTGCAGAGCAGCGCTCCAAAACTATCGGAGCGTTGTCCGAGGACATGTTCAAATTGTCCGTATCCGATGAGATGGGTGAATGTTTGGATGCATTGGAGCAATCCGAAGTGTTCGAGCAGCTGTCTGCTGCAGATCGGAAAATGGTTACGGATGCGCGCAAGGAGTACAATCGCAGCCGAAAAATTCCTTCGAAGCTGTATCAGGAGTATGTGGTATTGACCTCACATGCGGAAACGATGTGGGAGGAAGCGAAAGAAAAGGCTGATTTCGAGATGTTTGCTCCATATTTGCGCGACATCGTGGCTAAGACACAGCAATTGATCGATTACTGGGGTGTGAAGGATACTCGGTATGACACGCTGCTTGATATGTACGAGCCAGGAATGACAGTAGAGAAGTTGGATGCCATTTTTGGCAAACTAAAAGAAGGTCTCGTACCTCTTGTTCATGCTGTGCAGGAGAAAGGCGAACAACCGGCTCATGATTTCTTGCATCTCGATTACGCAATCGAACAGCAGAAGGAAATTAGCCAGCATCTGCTGAAGGAAATGGGATATGACTTCGAGGCAGGCCGCTTGGATGAAAGTGTGCACCCGTTCATGATCGGCTTGAATTCGGGGGACGTTCGCATTACGACGAACTATAAGACGGATGATGCGGCAAGTGCAATATTCAGCTCTCTGCACGAGGGCGGTCATGCGCTGTATGAGCAGAACATCAAGAAGGAATTTGACGGCACGCCGTTGTCTACTGGAACATCAATGGGAATTCACGAGTCGCAATCCCGATTCTGGGAGAACATGATCGGACGCAGCCGTCCTTTCTGGAATCGCTACTACAGTGAACTGCAACGCTTGTTCCCTGAACAGTTGAACGAAGTGGATGTGGATACCTTTTATCGCGCCGTCAACCGCGTGGAGCCGTCCCTGATCCGTACGGAAGCGGATGAAGTGACGTATAATTTGCATATTATTATCCGTTACGAGATTGAGAAGATGTTGTTCAACGAAAATCTGCCAGTTGAGGATCTTCCTCGTGTGTGGAAAGAAAAGTACGAGTCTTACCTGGGTGTAAGTCCGAGCCATGCTGGCGAAGGCGTGCTGCAGGATGTGCACTGGTCAGGCGGCGGATTCGGCTACTTCCCATCGTATTCGCTTGGCAATATGTATGCCGCGCAAATGATGCATACGATGCACAAAGCACTTCCGAATTTGGAAGCACTTGTTGAAGAAGGGAAATTGGAGCCGATCAAGGAATGGTTGACTGAACAAGTATATCAATATGGCAAACTGTTAACCCCTTCCGAAATCATTATGAAAATAACAGGAGAGGCATTGAACCCGCAATATTTAGTTGATTATTTGACGAAGAAGACCAACGAAGTGTACGGCATGTAATCGAATCGATTTCGTAATAAGAACGCAGTCCTCTAGGGGACTGCGTTTTTTGGTGATATCCATTGTCTGCTGATTGATATCCGATTGCGGGCAAATAACCAATTCAACTATGCGTGCATACAATGCTATAACCGAACAACAGGGCAGATTCAATTGCAGCCGTGTACTTCGTTTACTCGATCTCGATTGAACAGCTCGATGCAGGCTAATGTAAAGGTTCATACTACCCATTCCAGATAAGGAGGATAGATATCGGGTGAGACACAAGTGGCGATTAAGCGCCTTGGCGTTTGTGGTTTTTACTGTGCTGGTGCTAAGTGCGTGTGGCTCCGACAATGGTTTAGTGAAGATTAAGGTCGGAGAAGTGACGCGTTCTATATTCTATGCCCCAGAATACGTTGCGCTTGGCAAGGGCTTTTTCAAGGAAGAAGGATTGGACGTAGATCTGCAGACGACCTCTGGCGGAGACAAGACAATGACTGCGCTGCTCTCAGGAGGTATTGATGTTGCGCTCGTCGGGTCAGAAACATCTGTTTATGTAGCACAACAGGGGGCAGAGGATCCGGTTATCAACTTTGCCCAGCTTACACAGACAGACGGGACATTCCTTGTTGCTCGAGAGAAGCAGGACAATTTCGATTGGAATCAACTGAAAGGCAGTGTATTTCTGGGTCAGCGTAAAGGCGGAATGCCACAAATGGCAGGTGAGTTTACGCTGAAGAAACACAGTATTGATCCGCAAAAAGACTTGAAGCTGATTCAAAATATCGACTTTGCCAATGTAGCGACTGCTTTCGCTTCAGGAACTGGCGAATATGTGCAGCTCTTCGAGCCGCAGGCTTCCATTTTTGAAAAAGAAGCCAAAGGTTATGTTGTGGCATCATTTGGCGTAGAGAGCGGCAAGCTTCCTTATACGGCTTTCATGTCCAAGCAAAGCAACCTCTCAAAAAATAAGGATGCCATTCAAAAGTTCACCAATGCGATTTATAAAGCACAGCAATGGGTTGAAAAACAATCCGCTGAAGAAGTGACAGATGCCATCCTTCCTTACTTCAAGGACGCTGATCGGAATATTGTTGCGAGTGCTGTAAAGCGTTATAAGGATCAGAAGTCGTATGCTACAGATCCGATACTGGATGAGCAGGAGTGGAATCACTTGCTGGATGTTCTTGACTCAGCTGGAGAGTTGAAAGCTCGCGTGCATCACGAACAAATCGTTAACAATGAATTTGCTAAAAAAGCGATCCAGCAGGTGAAATGACGGATGCCATCATCTCATTCGAAGGGAGGCGCCTCAATGGTACCAGCTGTAGAACTATCTCGCGTGACTCATGTATATGTGACGGATCGTGAAGCCAAGCTGGCGGTTAATGAACTAACTGCCTCAATTATGCCTGGCGAATTTGTCAGTTTAGTTGGTCCGAGCGGCTGCGGCAAGACGACAATCCTTTCTATTATTGCTGGCTTGATGAAGCCAACTTACGGTCATGTAAAAGTATACGGGGAGCAAGTGAGGGGCACTTCATCCCATGTCGGCTATATGCTTCAGCAGGACTATCTATTTCCGTGGAGAACCATTCTGGACAATGCATGTATGGGGTTGGAGCTTACGAAGCAGTTGACCTCCGAGATGAAAGAGAAAGTGGTTCAACTGCTCAATGGAATGGGACTTGAAGGGACAGAAAAGTTATTTCCTCATCAATTGTCCGGCGGAATGCGCCAGCGAGTTGCGCTTGTACGGACATTAGCAACGGAACCAGAGCTGATGCTGCTGGATGAACCATTCTCGGCCTTGGATTATCAAACAAAGCTGCAACTGGAGGACTTAATTGTAGAAACCTTAAGGCTGCGGAACAAGACGGCTATTCTAGTCACCCACGACCTATCAGAAGCGATAGCGGTGAGTGACCGGGTCATTGTATTAAACCGCGATCCAGGCAGCATTCGCCGCACATTCATTATACCTGAGTCCATTCGTAAATCCCCGCCATTCTATGCTCGAGAACAGGCGGGATTTAATGATCTTTTCCACGACCTGTGGAAAGAGCTTGAGGAGTCAGATCGGAGGGAAAGCAATGGCCCGACACTCGGAGTTTGATGATTCGACGCCCCCGTCCCATTCTTCGGACAATACGGAGCAGCTTGTAGCATCGACCTACTCGCAATATCGCGCGCGAAGAGGTGCACTGTCAACTTCAGTAATGGTGACACAGGTTGTGATCCTGGTCGCCTGTATTGCTTTGTGGGAGATTGCAGGACGACTGAAGTGGATTGATGTCCTGTTATTCAGTTATCCAAGCAAGGTAGGCGCTCAAATTGTGCAGGATGTAATGAACGGCTCCATCTGGCCGCATCTGGGGATGACTGTAGGGGAGACTATTGTGGGTTTTGTGCTCGGTACGGTATTCGGTACGCTGCTTGCCGTACTGATTTGGTGGTCGGAATTTCTCGCCAGAGTGCTTGATCCATATATGGTTGTCTTCAACAGTATGCCGAAGGTCGCGCTTGGCCCTTTGTTTATTGTCGGATTCGGGGCTGGATTCACGGCTATTGTCGTGACAACTTTATCGATTACGGTGATCATTACGACGATCGTTGTATACAATAGCTTTCGCGAGGTCGATCCGAATTACGTGAAGGTTGTCCAGGTATTTGGTGGTGGGAAAAGGACGATATTTCTCAAGGTTATATTGCCTGCTTCATTTCCTGCCATCGTATCTACATTGAAAGTAAATGTAGGGCTTGCATGGGTAGGCGTTATCGTTGGCGAATTTCTTGTATCCAAGGTCGGACTTGGATATTTAATCATATATGGATTTCAGGTATTTAATTTTACACTGGTCATGTCCTCGCTTGTCATTATTGCGGTTGTGGCCACCCTGATGTATAAGGGAGTCGCTTTCTTAGAACGTAAAATCGTAAATCGTGCCTAATTGCGGCGTACAATAGCCGTAGACGAGAGGGTGCTTGATATCTCGGGGAATGCCAATGAATGGCATTCCTCTTTTTTTGCAACACGTTATCTGAGTCGATATAATGAACATGTATCATAGTAAAATTACATCAGGGTTACATTGAAGGAGCGTTCTTACACATGGTGTTCGGATTTGTTGGTATTCGTGTCATTAAAACGGCGATCGCCTCTATCCTAGCGATTATTGTTGCCAATCTTGCAGGGGCGATGAATCCGCTGGGAGCGGGGCTGCTTGCCATTCTCGGTGTGGATGTCACCCGCAAGCGCAGCATACGGACGGTGTCGGCACGGTTCATGGCGTCGGTTGTCGGCTTGCTTCTTGCTTCATTGCTGTTCGGGCTTCTCGGCTTCGAGCTATGGGTGCTGGCATTATACATATTAGTGGCGTTTCCGATTATCGCAAAGCTCAATTTCAAAGAAGGAATCGTAACAAGCTCAGTCGTTGTGTTTCATATCTATGGGGCCGGAACATTAACGCTGCACGGTGTATTGAATGAGATGTTGCTGCTGGCAATCGGGCTTGGCGCGGCCAGCATTGTGAATCTGGTATATATGCCAAATGAAGAAGATAAGCTTGTCCGGATCAAAAAGGAAGTAGATGCTTACTTCTCTCGCATATTCACCCAAATCAGCAGTAACTTGCGGGATACGACTTATGTATGGGACGGGCATGAAATTATTGATGCAGATGAGAAAGTGGATGAGGGGATCTTTATCGCGTCCAAGGCGCTGGAAAATCGTCTGATGCGTACGGAAGATATCCATGCAGATGAACAATGGCTGCTCTATTTCTATATGCGCAAAGCGCAGCTTGAGAATGTGCAGGGGATTTTGCAGCTTCTCTCCCAAGTGTATCAGTCATTTCCTCAGTGTTATTTGGTGGCGGATGTGTTCGATCAATTGAGCGAAGATGTGAAGGAGCCGCATTATACAGGGAAAACAGAACAGCTTATTAATGAGTTGGACAAGGTATTCCGTCAAATGGATCTGCCGGCAACAAGAGGTGAATTTGAAGTACGAGCGGCAGTCTTGCAAGTAATTCGTGAGCTGCAGCAATATTTGAAGATAGCGAAAAGAGATAAGAAACAACTTCGCCTTGGCGTATAACCCGCGCCAGGCCAGCATTTCGCTACTCTCAAAAAATGAGTCAACTCTGATAAAATTGTTGTCACCCTAGACGAATGTCCTGCATACACTTTAATTGAATGATTGTATGGAGGAGGTCCACAGGATGGCAAACATAGAAAAACACCACTGCCGGGAAATCATCACGAAAGCAATCTGCGGCAAAGGTCGTAAGTTCTCTGTCGTCACACATACCGTCTCTCCGCCTAATCATCCGACAAGCATATTGGGGGCATGGATCATAAACCATCAATATGAATCGGTGCGGGCAGGAGACGGCATTGAAGTAATTGGTACTTACGATATCAACATCTGGTATTCATACGACAACAATTCCCAAACTGACGTTGCGAAAGAAACGGTGTCGTATGTAGATCTCGTTCCGTTGTCGTATGTAGATCCGAAACACCGCTCTTCCACTGTCGAGGTATCTGCCGATGCGGTTCAGGAGCCGAACTGTGTGGAAGCAAGTGTATCTTCTCATGGGCGCGGTGTGACCATTCGTGTTGAACGGGAGTTTCTGGTGGAAATGGTTGCAGAGACAAAGGTATGTGTCCTCGTATGTAAGGACGGATGCAGTGATTTCGAAGACAAGGACTTTGATTTTGGCGTTCAGGACGAGAGCTTCGACGATTTGGAACCGGACTTGACGGATGAGGAGTTGTAATTATCGCCGCAGGCCCTGACCGCTTGCGGCGGTTTCTTATTTCCTTTTTGGATACTCTCAACCAACATGCGCATGGTGGGTGAGCTGCTGCAGTACCTGTGCCTATAAACTTGATGATATACCCACAGGATATGCAGCAAAGGAATGATTGTAGAGGGCGGGAGCCCTCCTTTTTTTTGGATTCAAAACAAAATACATAACAACTTGTTGAAGACACGATGAAGCATGGAAGGTACGAAGCTATCTATTTGCCGGCTGTGAAGGAGATGGAGGCATGAGCCGAGACCTTGTTAGCGATGAACGGGTAATTGTCGTCACGGATAATCGGGAAGCAGCGGATATATGGAAGCAATACAGAGTGAAGACGATTGCCCAGTCCAAATTTATACGGGCAGGTGCCCAGTCCATTGCAGTGAAGGAACATGGTAAGGTTGTCGTTTGGTGGAATCGAAACATGGCGCTGCAGGCTGTAATGGATTACAATGCTGCCTTCCGTCATCAAGCGGAGTCAGGAACAATTGTACTCAATCGCTATGCTTCTTATTGGAAATCAGGCTCCATGCGTGAACGCTTGAAGCTGTGGGGACTCCCTGTCGCAGAATGGGCCACGTGGGCAGATGAATTGCCGCCGAATTCGGGACGGCATTATGTACGCACGATCTGCTTCTGGGTGAATGGCTGCCGAATTGTCGCTGCCGCACAGAGCATCAACCCGCCGCAGGGGGCGCCTTTGTATCATCCGCTTGATGATTGGTCCAAGCCGCCGTATCGACGGCTGGCTCGGTTGGCGCTGAGAGCAGCGTATGCCGTAGGCTGGGACATCGCATCGGTCACACTGCGCTGTACTTCCTCTTCCGCGGAGGAAGGAGTAACAGAATTGCCAACTGGGGTATTGGATGAGCCTCAGCTTGGCGATGTCATTGTGCATATCGATCCTGTGCCGCAGCGCATGCCGGCATGGGTGCGAGAAAGATACGCGGCAGTATGGCAGGAAGAGTCGATTGAGCAGGTACAAATTCAGGACAGGAGTTCGGGGATCAAGCTCGGAATGGATGTCGAATTAATTTTGTATGATACCCGTACAGCCAAGATTATTTCCGCTGCGCGTTACTTGCCGAAGAGTGGTGCTGCAGGCTGTGATGCAGTACGTCTGCAAGGTCGCATTCTATTTCCACTTATGGAGCTGCGTCCTGAACCTGCTGAACGGCCTGCACAGCTTGTGGAACACGTACGCATGGCGGTGCAGCTTGCTGAGAACATCATTAAGGGTAAACGCAGTTCGAGCATGCAGACACCCAATCTGGTTTGGCTCGGTGGCTCATGTCCACGAGGAAGGTTTTCGTTAGGGGGCCACATCCATGTTAGCGGGGTTGCTCTAACCTCGGACTTGATAAGAGCCTTGGATACCTATGTCGCATTCCCGCTATCATTCATTGAACAGCCCTCTGGTTCGAGAAAAAGGCGCCCAGGATACGGAACCTACGGGGATGTTCGCGAGCATGACCACGGCGGAGCAGGCGGATTTGAATACCGAACGCTCCCGTGCTTCATTTTTACTCCAGCATTGACGTTAGAGATCCTAACTTTGTTCTATACGGTAGTAGTATGTTATCCAAGACTTACAAGGCGCGACAGTGTACGTCAGGACGTAATTCAGGCATTTTTGTACGCACACGCTGCAGAGAAGGATATCCAATATGCAGGTGCAGGAAAGCTGCCAATGCGCCAATTGGCGATCGAGCTCCTGGATGAATTGCTATGTAAAGCTGTAAAAAGCAAGAATGAGCGGCGGACAGATGATAGTAAGGGTGTACAATGCGAAGTCGAGAAATCCATTCAATCACTCCGCAACCGAATTTGTGCCAAATGGACATGGGACGAGAATGAGGATTTGCGAAATGCATGGCTTGATATCCAGTGAGCGGTGACGGCGTGAAATGCGCGTGAGTCGCCGCTCCTTTTTTGCTATAATAAAATTCTACTTATGTTATCGGAGGGTGTTTATGGTGAAGCTGACACCGATGATGGAACAATACTTAAGCATCAAGGAACAGGTTAAGGATGCCTTTTTGTTTTTCCGCCTCGGGGATTTTTACGAGATGTTCTTTGACGATGCTATTCTAGCATCAAAGGAATTAGAGATTACACTGACGGGAAGAGGCAGCAGTGGAGCTGAGGATCGAATTCCAATGTGCGGAGTGCCTTATCATTCAGCAGATAATTATATTCAACGTTTGATCGAAAAGGGTTATAAAGTAGCGATATGTGAGCAGGTGGAGGATCCAGCAACAGCTAAGGGTGTCGTCCGCCGTGAAATCGTTCGAATCGTTACGCCGGGCACCGTAATGGAAGGCAAACTGCTTGATGACAAGACGAATCACTATCTTGTGTGCCTCTCACAAGGAAGCACGAGCAATGCCTTGGCAGCTTGCGACCTGTCCACGGGAGAAATGATTGTAACATCTGCGCCTATTGGACAATCCTGGATAATTGACGAGCTGAATGTCTATATGCCGACTGAAATCATTGGTCATGCAGCACTGCTTCAAGAGGCAGAGCCGCTAACGAAGTCATGGAACCGTTCTGTACTTCTTACGGAGTGGAATCGCCAGGATGAAGCCTTGGCACGCCAGCAATTTGGAGAAGCAGTCTGGACTCGTCTGGAGGATGAACGGCAGCAGGCGCTTGCGATACTGATGGGCTATTTGCAGGAAACTCAGAAGCGCTCATTAAGTCAGCTGACGAACATTCGAACCTATGATCCCGATCAATATTTGGTGCTTGATCCATTTACGCGCCGCAATTTGGAGCTTACGGAGACGGTACGCGAGCGTGCGAAGAAAGGCTCCTTGCTCTGGCTGCTTGATCGTACGGAGACATCGATGGGGGCAAGACTTTTGCGCCGCTGGATAGATAAACCGCTGATGAATCGGAACGTGATTGAGGAACGGCTGGAAGCCGTCGAGACACTGTATCATCATCTCATTTGGAGAGAAGAACTGCGTGAGCAATTGTCCTCGGTGTACGATCTGGAGCGGCTCGTAGGCCGCATTGCCTTCGGAACGGCGAATGGACGCGATCTGGTTGCCCTAAAATCTTCACTAAGTCAAATTCCAATGCTGAAGCAGCTTTGCGAACAGACCTCGTCTGCCACGCTGCGCAATCGGGTAAGTGAACTTGATGCTTGTGAGGATATCCGTGATTGGATTGATAGCGCTATTGTGGACGAGCCGCCTGTATCAGTCCGAGATGGGGGGCTTATTAAGCCAGGTTATGATGAATATCTCGACCAGCTGCGAGAAGCGAGTGTGAACGGCAAGCGCTGGATCGCCGAATTAGAGCGGAAAGAGAAGGAGTCAACCGGCATTAAGTCGCTGAAGATCGGATACAACAAAGTATTCGGTTACTACATTGAGGTAACGAAGTCGAATTTGTCCTCGCTTCCAGAAGGGCGATACGAGCGCAAGCAGACACTGGCCAATGCAGAGCGGTTCGTTACTCCTGAATTGAAGGAGAAGGAAGCACTGATTCTCGAAGCAGAGGATAAGATGCTCGGCTTGGAATATGAGCGGTTCAGTGAGCTGCGTCAACGAATCGGCAGCGAGATTCGTCGTCTGCAAGCCTTGGCAGAAGCGGTTGCTGAAATCGACGTCTATCAATCCCTTGCGGCAGTAAGTGCAGCAAGGAGATATGTTCGTCCGGAATTCACGGAACAGCTGGATATGCATATCAAAGAAGGCCGTCATCCGGTCGTTGAGGCTGTCATGCAGGGCGGAGACTTCATGGCGAACGATACAGAGCTGACCGAGCAGGATGCGACGATGCTGCTGATTACAGGGCCGAATATGGCCGGTAAAAGCACATACATGCGTCAAGTAGCCCTTATCTCGATCATGGCGCAGATTGGCTGTTTCGTTCCTGCAGAACGGGCATCAATGCCGATTGTCGATCGGATCTTCACGAGAATTGGGGCTGCGGATGACTTAATAGGCGGACAGAGTACGTTCATGGTGGAAATGATGGACATTCAAGTGATGACAGAAAAGGCAACGCGCCGCAGCTTGGTTATTATCGATGAGCTGGGTCGTGGGACGTCTACAAGTGAAGGGATGTCGATTGCCCAGGCTGTAGTGGAGTATGTCCATAATCGAATTGGCTGCAAGGCGCTCGTTTCGACCCATTTCCATGAGCTGGCTCATATGGCCGATCGTCTGCAGCGCTTGAAAAATGTATGCATGGCTGTGCAGGAAAGCGGCAATCAAGTTACTTTCCTCCGCAAGCTGGTTTCGGGCGCGGCAAGTACAAGCTACGGCATCTATTGCGCGCGTTTAGCCGGGCTGCCTGATCAGATAATTGATCGTGCGTATGACCTGCTAAGTCATTACGAATCTGCTGATCGGGACAATATACAGCCGTTAACATCAAACACTGAAGGCGAGCGCCCTGAGAATCATGTAGAGCAGCTGTCCTTATTTGGCTGGGATCAGACGGCAGTATCAGCGGAACCACCTGTTGTAAAGGCTGAGAAGATGGATGAGCGCGTACAAGAAGCTCGAGATGAATATTTGCAGCAAAATGGTACGGAGAAATTCAATCAAGTTGAGCCGCAGCAAAGCCAACAGCTTGAGGAGCAGAAGTTTTCAGCCGAACATGCGGCGGAAGTGAGTGCTATGAAGGAATTCATCGGCTCCTTAACGGATGTGGATGTAATGTCAATGACCCCGCTGGAAGCTATGAATCAACTGCATGACTTAATGAAGCGGGCTCGTGAAATGATTCGGAAATGACCTGATATAATTTGAAAAATGATTTGATAATAGTGAATATTTCCTATCAGAGTCGGGAGCTAGGGAGGTGTGAGAAATGGCCATTATTAAAGTGTTGGACGAGCATATTGCCAACCAGATTGCCGCTGGCGAGGTGGTGGAGCGGCCTTCTTCAGTTGTAAAAGAATTAGTTGAGAACTCGATTGATGCAGGAGCAACACGCATTGATGTGTCTGTAGAGGAAGGGGGCTTGCAGCTCATCCGAGTCAAGGATAATGGCTCTGGTATTGGTGATGATGATGCAGAAAATGCATTTTTGCGGCATGCGACGAGCAAGATTCAGACAGGAAAGGATCTATTCTCGATTCGCAGCTTAGGGTTCCGTGGAGAGGCACTGCCGAGTATTGCGGCTGTTGCCAAGGTAGAGCTGGTAACGTCAACAGATTCGAGCGGCTTAGGCAGACGCCTTGTTATTGAGGGCGGCACGATTAAATCGTTTGAACCAGCACAATCCATGCAGGGAACGGAAATCACGGTTCGCGATTTATTCTATAATACGCCTGCGCGGTTGAAATATATGAAGACGATTCAGACAGAGCTTGGCCATATCTCTGATTTAATCTATCGTTTGGCAATGTCCTATCCCAATATTGCGTTCACCCTGAAGCATAATGAGCATACGCTGCTGCAAACAATCGGTAATGGTGATTTGCTGCAGGTTATCGCTTCTGTGTACGGTGTTCAGACAGCAAAAGGGATGTTGCATATTAAAGGGGAGCATTTGGATTTCGAGGTGGAAGGCTATATTGGCAAGCCTGAGCTGACTCGTTCGAACCGCAATGCGATGTCATGGATGATAAATGGCAGATATGTAAGAAGCTTTCCACTGAATCAAGCGATTCTTCGTGCATATCATACGTTCTTGCCCATTAATCGCTATCCAATGCTTGTCCTTCATGTTAACATGCACCCCTCGCTAGTGGATGTCAACGTACATCCTGCCAAGCTGGAGGTGCGCTTTAGCAAAGAAGCCGAGCTGTGTGCCTTCATCGAAGAAACCGTGAAGACATTGCTGCACAAGCAGCGTCTTATTCCAGAAGCTGCTCCCGCAAAGGCTAAGGTACGAACGTACGTGGAGCAAGCGGAGCTGCAATGGGAAGCGGCAGAGACGATTGCAGCGAATCAAGAAAAGCAGTTGAAGCCGATGGGAGCGCTGGTCATAGCATCTGATTCGTCATCAGATTCATCTTCGGCAAAGGAATTTTTTCGAAATTCTGCTAATGAGACTCGGATATCCAATCAGTCAACCGTAAATCGCAGCCAAGAATACGCTGAGAATCGGGAACAGAATAAAGGCAATGATTCTTCTGGTGTCGCTTCTAATGATTCCGAGTCTTCCATTGATTCTTCACAGGGTCGTGCAGTTGTAAGGGAACAGGCAAACCGTCCTGAAAGGCTGGTGGAAGGAAGCGAAGCGAAGATTCCGTTGCAATCAGAAATGAGCGCTGATGCAACCACTAATGCAAGCACTGATGCGGCTATACAGCCTGAAGCTTCCGCGATTGGCAATGACGATGCTGTGGACAGACCAGAAGTACATCAACAAGCAGCAGATCATGGTGTGCGCTTCTCTGTACCCGATGAGTCTGCAAGTTCGCAATTGGCTGCGAACCGCATTGAGTCGGGTGAAAGCATTCGAGAGCCATCGACCTCCTATGCAGGCCGCAGTGCAGGAGCTTCGGATTCGAAGGCGAAGTCATATCAGTCGTATCCAAATTCGAAGCAGCAAGCCGGGCAGTCCGCAACGAAGGCTGGCACGGAGAAGTGGAAGGAATGGTTGACCGAGGAAGGAAGCGCAGACAGTGCAGCATTGCCGAAATTCCCAGCATTATCTTATATCGGTCAGCTGCATGGCACATATTTGATAGCATCGAACGAAGAAGGACTGTATTTAATTGATCAGCATGCTGCGCATGAACGAATCAATTATGAATATTATTTTGAACGCTTCGGCAAGCCAGTAGAGGCCTCTCAAGAGCTGCTTCTACCAATTACGCTGGAGTTTACGCCTGCTGATGCTGAGCGTATCCGCTCACGCATGCATTTGCTGGAGCAGGTTGGTATCGTGATGGAGCCATTCGGCGGGCAAACGTTCCTGATTCGTTCCCATCCATACTGGTTCCCTAAGGGGGAAGAAGCCAATATCATTCAAGAAATGACAGATTGGGTGTTGAACGAGAAAGCGCCCGATATTGCGAAATTAAGAGAAGCCTCAGCAACGATGTGCTCTTGCAAAGCTTCGATTAAGGCGAATCAGCGCTTGACAGCAGCTGAGGCAGAGACGCTGTTTGTAAGATTGGGAACATGTCGTCAGCCATTTACATGTCCGCACGGAAGACCGATCGTTATTCGATTTACCACATACGATCTGGAAAAAATGTTTAAGCGGGTAATGTAAGAAAGGCGAGGATTTGTAATTCCCTTTCCCCAGCGTATATAATGAGGAGGAGCAAATGATAGTCACGACAGGCGAGTATACGTCACCAGAGCTAAAAGAGCGGGCACGGAAGATGGCCAAGCTGTTCGGATGGCACTATGCTGAACGCCGGAATCAGACATTGCCTCGCATGCAGCGCAGATATGGCGACGATGAATTTCTCGTCTACCTAAATGATTGTGTACGCTATTTGAAGCTAGGCAGCACTGAGTTGACCTATCACCCTAGTATGGCTTATGTGCGGGCAAAGCGCATTTTGTCCGGTGATGCAGATGGAATGATAACTGCGAGCGGCATTCAGCCTGGTGATGAGGTATTGGATTGTACGGCCGGACTTGCAGGCGATGCGCTGGTGTTTGCCGTTGCGGCGGGCCCGAACGGTCGGGTTACTGCCTTGGAGAGCGAGCCGTCGCTGTTCGCGCTCGTACATGAAGGGCTGCAGCTGTATGAAAGTGGTGTTAAAGAGGTTACCCAGGCAATGCGTCGAATTCAAATGAAGCAGGCCGATCATCTAAGCATGCTCCGCTCACTTCCGAGCCGTTCCGTAGATGTGGTATACTTCGATCCGATGTTCCGTTCTCCTGTAACGAGCTCAGCATCGATAGATCCGCTGCGGACGATGGCGAACCATGAAGCCTTGACGCACGAAGCGATTAAAGAAGCTTGCCGCGTAGCTCGCAAGAGAGTGGTCATGAAGGAAGTAAAGAACAGCGAAGAATTTGCCCGGCTAGGATTTACCCGTGTGTTACCGTCCGGAGCGAAATTGGCATATGGGGTGATTGACATTGCCGGAGGCAACGATAAGGAATAAACCGAAACTACTTGTACTCATTGGTCCGACTGCAGTTGGGAAAACGAAGCTTAGTCTTGACTTGGCTAAGGAGTTCCAATGTGAGATTATATCTGGTGACAGTATGCAGGTATATCGGCAAATGGATATTGGTACAGCAAAACTTCCGATGGGGCAGCGCGAAGGAATTCAGCACCATTTGATGGACATATTGGATCCGGATGAACCGTATTCCGTCGCCGATTTTCAATTACAATGTCGCAATTTGATCGATGAGATAACAAGCCGCAATCATACCCCATTTATCGTTGGGGGAACGGGACTCTATGTGGAATCCGTCTGCTACGGTTTTGAATTCAGTGATCACGGCGCAGACGATGCATTTCGCCAAGAAATGGTGGATTTTGCTGTTGCTCATGGCAATGAGGCATTGCTGGAGCGCTTGCGCGAAGTGGATCCCGAATCAGCGGAAAGACTGCATCCAAACGATCAGCGCAGGGTAATCCGAGCCTTGGAAGTATACCATCTCACAGGCGAACCGTTATCGAACCAACTGGCTCGTCAGAAGAAGGAATCTCCGTTCGAGCTTTGCATCATAGGTTTGACAATGGATAGGCAGATGCTATATAAACGAATAGAGGCAAGAGTCGATATGATGATGGAGGAGGGGCTGGTGGAAGAAGTGCGCCAACTGCTTGCACAGGGCTACTCACGAAATCTGGTATCGATGCAAGGTCTTGGCTACAAAGAAATCGCAGCGTATGTTGAGGGTGAAATGTCTTTGGATGCTGCCGTTGAGCTGCTCAAGCGCGACACAAGAAGATTTGCAAAGCGCCAGCTCTCCTGGTTCCGTCACATGAAGGACATTCACTGGGTTGATGTCACGGATTCAGAACGTGCAGATCAACAATTTGAAAAAATTTGTAAGCACATAGCAGGAAAGTTTCGATAACAGGTTGAATATATTTCAACACAATCTCATGATTATTGGGGGTACGGACGATGAATAAATCTATTAACATTCAAGACACATTTTTGAATCAATTGCGTAAGGAAAGCATTCCAGTGACCGTATATTTGACGAACGGATTCCAGATTCGTGGTGTCATTCGCGCATTCGATAACTTTACCATTGTCATTGATAGCGAAGGACGTCAACAAATGGTGTATAAACACGCCATTTCCACATTCACGCCGCAACGTAACGTATCCCTGATGCAAGATCATCAGAACGAGGCGTAATTGACATGGAATGGGGCAGATTGCCAATGCAACTTTTTGCCCCTCCATCACGTCTAATGGAATATAGTCGCTGCCGAACAACCCTGAAGGGTTGTTCTTTTCATTCGTAGTCATATTGGGTATAAGTATGAGGGATATGTTTCAATCGTATCTCGACAAGGTATGAAGAGAGAGACAATCAAAGAAATAAAGGGAGTCGGATGCAGATGACAAGGGAAAAAGAACCAGCACACCTTACGCGCAAACCGGCACATGGAAATCCTAAGCACAAAGCTAAGAAGAAAAAGAAATGGACTTGGAAAAAAACGTTTTGGCTTATGTTTTTCACGACGGCATTTGCCGTGTTCTGTGCCGTTGGCGGTTATTTGTTCGTACTATTGAACGGAGAGCGGCTGATGCGTGAATATAAGGATGCGGATATGTTCAAGCTGGCGGAGGTATCCACAGTATATGATATAAATGGTACCGAGCTTGCGAAGCTGGGCAAAGGCATAGAGCATAGGGAAATCGCAGAGCCGAGAGATATTCCGGAGTTCGTAAGCAATGCATTCATTGCGACGGAAGATCGTCGCTTTAAGGAGCACTCTGGGGTCGATCTGTGGTCGATTGGACGAGCGATGGTAAAGGACGTTGTATCGCGCAGCCTTGTTGAAGGCGGCAGTACCATTACACAGCAGCTTGCCAAGAACATGTTCCTTACGAGTGACAAGACATTTTTCCGTAAAGCTACGGAAGTATCGATCGCACTGGCGCTTGAGAATCACTTCTCGAAAGACGAAATCTTAACGATGTATCTGAATCGAATCTTCTTCGGTAAAAATGCATATGGTCTCAAAGCTGCAGCGAAGGTGTATTTCAATAAAGATGACTTAAATGACTTGAAACTGTGGGAAGTAGCGACTTTGGCAGCTATTCCAAAAGCGCCGTCGCGATATAATCCGCTGTCGAGTCCAGAGCGTTCGAAGGAACGCCGAGCTGTTGTTCTTCAACTGATGTATGAACAAGGCTATATTACGGCTGAAGAGGCGAAGAGCGCAGCGGCGGTGGATTACGATCCGAAAATGTCGGGGCATTCGGCAAAATCGGAGAATAAGCAAGACGAGGCGTACAATGCATTCATTGACTACATGATAGAGGAAGCGACAGAAAAAACAGGACTTACCGAGGATGAGCTGTATCGTGGCGGCTATCATATTTATACTACGATGGATGCTAACGCTCAGCGCATTATGTTCAATGCATTCAATAATGACGAAATGTTCGAGCAGAGCAAGGATGACACGAAAATGCAGGGTGCAATGGTGATTACGGATCATAGCAATGGCTCCATCATCGCGATGATAGGGGGCCGGGATTACGCCCGCAAAGGATTGAATCGTGCTACTGTGAAGCGGCAGCCCGGATCATCTTTCAAACCAATCGTGTCCTATGCGCCAGCACTGGAGACGGGCAAGTATTTCCCGTGGTCGAGATTGAACAATGAGAAGCAATGCTTCGGCAATTATTGTCCAACGAACCTTGGGGGCTATACGACGTCAGTGGAAATGACGGAAGCGGTTAGACGTTCCATCAACATCCCTGCCGTATGGATACTGAATGATATTGGCCTGAAGAAAGGGTTTGACTTTGCGAAAAATCTTGGCTTCCCTCTGACGAATGACGATTATAATTTGTCAATCGCATTGGGCGGGATGACGCATGGGGTTACACCGATCAACATGGCAGAGGCTTATAATGCATTCGCAAACGGAGGGAATTATTATGATTCCTATACAATTGCGAAGATTACAGACCGCAAAAACAATGACTATTATGTGTATCACGTACCAAAAGGCAAAAAGGTCATGAGTGAGAAAACGGCTTACTATATGACTGAAATGATGCGCGAAGTCGTTACGAATGGTACAGGTAAAAATGCACAAATCAGCGGCCGTACTGTTGCAGGTAAAACGGGTACGACTCAGCATTCCGTGCCAGGTTACAATGGCAAGGGCGACCGAGATGCATGGTTTGTTGGCTATACACCGGAATGGACTGCAGCTGTCTGGATGGGATATGACAAGACTGACCGAAATCACCTTATCCATGAGAGCAGCCGCGGAGCGTCAAAGATGTTCAGTGAGGTTATGGGCAAGGCGCTGCAAAGCAAGAAGGCAGGCTCGTTCAACAAGCCGGATAAAGTGGAAGAGAAACCAGAGGAGCTTAAGGCAGTTAGCGGACTAAGCGCCTCGTATTCTGAAAATTCGAAGAGTGTGACGCTGAGCTGGAATCGAGTATCTGGAGATAATGTTTCGTATCAGGTCTATCGGAAGTCTTCCAAGGATAATAAGTTCACTCAGTTGCTGAAAGGACTTAAGGAGACTGGAGCAGAAGATATTGGTGTCTTCCCTGGCGAAACCTATACGTATTATATAATTGCGTCAACGCCAACAGAGGAGTCGGGCAAATCGAATGAAGCGTCCGTGACGATCAAGGAAGAAACACCAGTTGAGCCGCCTCCAGTTGAGCCACCGACTGTTGATCCTCCGACAACGGAGGATCCGCAAAATCCAGTCGATCCGACGCCGCCGATTGAACCGGAAAATCCGGATAACCAGCAGCCGGAAACTGGCGATAACGGTACAGGTAATGAAGATGGCAGTGACAATTCTGGCTCGCCAGAGGATAATGGTTCCTCGGGATCCGGTACACCAGGTTACAATAATTCCAATGATGGCTCCACAGGGATTAATAGTCTCAGCACGAAAGAGTCGAATCACATCAATAATCATGGTGGTCAGAAGGATAACAGCAGTAAGAAAGATGGCGGAGCGGGGACTGAAGATGCTCCTGTAGAAATTCAATCTAACGTGAATAAAGCAGCTTGAGATAAATAGATAACGCGTGTTGGACAATTACATGAACAGTCCGTATCAAACAGCATAAGGGGACGTGTAGAGTGTGCAGAGTAGGTTGCTGCACACTCTTTTTTATGGCCTGCTTATGTGAAAGGAGGTCTTGAATCTGCTTCTGCTTGTAATGTGGGCGTGAATAGGAATAAAGCAAGTGCGGGATTAGCTATAGTAGATACAAACTCTGCTAATAACCTGTAAGGCGATAGAATATATTGAAACATCGACAAATTGATGAAGCATACAGCCTGGCTCGCGGTGGAGAAAAAGAATTTTGGTAAGCAATAAGCATGCGGGTTAACACAAGAGTTTGGGGTTTTAAATGTGTCTGCAACTAAAGATCTCTTTGATGACCTTGCTAGGACATTGAAAGCAATTGGTGGGACATAAAAACATTATTCCGTAAATACAATCTAACTACGATATCGCTAAAGGCACGTGCCCGACTAAATTCTCAGAAAGATTTAGAGACTATATTGAGTGGGAAAATGATAACGTTCAGGAAGTGATACCATGGCTTCTGACAATAGATCTATAACAACAAAAGATCATAAAGTAAGCATCGTATTCAATAACAGTAAAGAAAGCGAAATTCGCAATGAAGTAAATATTATACCACCTGCTGCTCAAGAAAGTGGTGGAGAAAGTGAACATATAGAGGAGTATGCAAAAATCTTTGATGAACTCGATGGTCTAATTGGCTTAGATAAGGTTAAAGAATTGGTATTTCAAATTTACGCTATGTTGACAATTAATCAGCACCGTAAGAACGAGGGAATGCTGGTTAATGAACAGGTATACCACATGATATTCAAAGGAAACCCAGGAACGGGTAAGACGAGTGTTGCGAGAATACTTGCAAAACTTTTTAAGACAATGGGCTTATTAAGCAAGGGGCACTTGCTTGAAGTACATCGGGCTGATCTTGTAGGAGAATATATTGGTCACACCGCACAAAAGACAAGAGAGGTTGTAAAGAAAGCGTTAGGCGGGGTATTATTCATTGACGAGGCATACAGTCTTGCAAGAGGTGGTGAGAAAGACTTCGGTAAGGAATGCATCGACTGTCTGGTGAAACTTATGGAAGACCATAAGAATGAATTTATTCTTATAATTGCAGGGTATAGAAATGAATTGGATGAAATGTTGCTAACAAATTCAGGTCTACCTTCAAGATTTTCAATTCATCTCGATTTCCCTGATTTTTCAAACGATGAATTGCTCAAAATAGCCTACAAAATGGCCTTAGAGCGAGAGTATGTAATCCTTCCAGAGGCAGTAGTGAAGATAAAGGAACTGATCACAAAAGAAAAAGAGGATAATTATAATTTTAGTAATGGGCGCTTTATTAGAAATTTAATCGAGAAGGCAATTCGTAATCAAGCAGTAAGATTAATAAAGTACAACAAAGGTAAGTTATCACAAGCAAATTTAAGAAACTTAACTTATGATGACTTTGCAAGTAAAGATGATGACACGGAACGAATCAACATTCCTAGTTTTATCTGATTATATCGAAAAAAATCCCCCTCAATTTACAGAGAGGGGGTTTGGAATACATAATTTAATTACCAATAAACGGGCATTATTAAATTTACCAACATCATGAATAACGATATCAGCAATATTTAATTTGTCGTTATCTTTAAATTTAAAAAGGAAATTACAAATGAATCCTCTACTCCCTCATGAAATATTCTATTCCATCTATTTAGGCACACGACATTTCATTTATTTATCGAATATTTAAGGCACTTTTGGCAACACTACTTTTCATCACACATTTAAGGAGGATTCAAAAGTGTCTAGTCATCAGTATCTACTTAATCGTCACCACCACAATTTAGAAAAGCACCCCCATTTTGGACATACGATCACCAATGATTCATATGGTCATCAACTACATCCATTGTCCCTGCATGCTCCTGTTGTGCATGTTAAGGCTACTATTGTAAAAGTATATCCTGATCGAGAACGAAGAGGAGCGATGCACCAACATTTTGATGTTAAAATTAATGAACTAATTAACATTAAAGGAGCCCCTGCTTCTCTAGTTGACATGAAACAGGATACTTTTGTCGCAATCCGATATGGCGATCATATGGGATTAGCAGAGCCGATAAGTGGTATTGCTGAGGGACAAGAGATTGAATTGCAAGGCGAATACATAGATCATGGTCATGCATATGCCACTGAAGATAATCGAGATAGATCTCCAGTAATCCATTTTACCCACAGACCTGTTGGGTATGTTATCTATCAGGGAAAAGAATATCACTAACTATTAGCCCATTAACTCGGAGCCTTTTATTAAGAAGGCTCCCGTTTGCTATATACAGTGAAATCAAACTTTCATTCCAATTCATCTTGCGCTATATAGGTCGCTTGAATCAACCTTTCCCTTTCCCACACTTCACGTGGACTTTGGGCATCTTCCTTCTCCCACATGCTCTGTTATGCATGAAAAACATTTGAAAATGTAAGACTGGAAGCTTAATGTTATTTACACCCCTAGTCCTTATTAGATAATACTGAACTCCATTTCCATCAATAGTTTTTTCGTACACCGCAAAACTTTCCCCATTTGTAAGATTAGTTTCTTTAAAGTGATTAACCAGTTCCTTATGCTCCGCAGTGCTTTAATCAAATTCTTTTCAACAGAATTCCAATTTATTTTTTGATCTCGTTAACAGGGAGCCATAAGTTCGCATCCAAAAAAAATCAAAGCTATTTCATTTAGTATTCTATGATCTATCAATGTTTTTTTGTTTTTCATAATTTCTTAGAATCTTCATTTAAGTGGCATTAGATTGACTGCGGTTAACTTCCCAGAAAATAAAATCATTGCAGTTATTCTATGGAAGAGCGGCTGCACATCGCAGAATTAATAGCGAAGGATCATGATTACGTGCTTATGCCGGTTACCCAGGCACAATTGAAGTTATGTTAGATGAGAAAGTACTTGAGCCTAACCTGTTTAGTAATGCTCGGTTAGTGTTCGAAATGTGATGGAGTCGGCTGTGCAATCAGGCATGCGTCTTTTACAGCTATATCCGCAGCAATCTCCGGGAAAGCTTGAATTAATGACTAAAAAACCAGAGGATTTAAAATGAGAGCGAAAATGAGGTATACTGTACAACGTATATGCCATTGAACATGAGTGCAATGGTCTTATGGATGATGAACCGATAAGGAGAATGCACGCGAATGCGAAAAGAGCCTCACCATACAAATCAAAATATACCCGATCGAGCTGTGCTCGTGACTTTAATAACGGATGATGTCAAGAGAAGCGGGGTTGATCCCCAATATTCACTTGACGAGCTGGTACAGCTGGCTGAAACCGCTGGTGTTGAGGTTTTGACAACCATGACACAGCAGCGTGAATTCCGAGACCCAAGATGGTTCATAGGGAAGGGGAAAGTTCAGGAGCTGCGCGGAGTGATCGATGAATTGGGTGCAACGACCGCAATATTTGATCAAGAGCTGTCAGGCGCCCAAGTCCGCAATCTGGAAGAGGCATTGGACGTCAAAATTGTTGATCGCACGCAGCTCATTCTAGATATCTTCGCACAACGGGCGAAAACAAGAGAAGGTATTATACAGGTTGAGCTGGCTCAATTGTCATACTTGCTGCCCCGCCTATCAGGGCATGGAAAGAACTTATCCCGTCAAGGCGGCGGAATTGGCACAAGAGGGCCGGGGGAGTCTCAATTGGAGACGGATCGCCGGCATATTCGAGGCCGTATCTCTGATTTGAAGCGTCAGCTTCATGAAGTTGTTCGCAGCCGCAATCTGCATCGAGAAAGGCGCAAAAAGACAGGGGCTTATCAAGTTGCGCTGGTTGGCTACACCAATGCTGGGAAGTCGACATTATTGCGTCAGCTGACACAAGCAGATGTATATGTAGAGAACCAGTTATTCGCAACGCTAGATCCAACTTCTCGTCAATGGGAGCTGCCAAGCGGGAAAGAAGTTGTGTTAACAGATACGGTTGGTTTTATTCAAAATTTGCCGCATGATCTCGTTGCTGCTTTTCGAGCGACTTTAGAGGAAGTGAATGAGGCGGATCTTATTTTGCATGTTATGGATGCCTCCTCACCGATGCGTGAAGATCATATGCGGGTTGTAGAGGATATCCTACAGCAATTGGGAGCAGGGGCCAAGCCGCAAATTGTACTCTATAATAAAAAGGATTTGTGTACACCCGAACAGCGGCAAATGCTGCCCCATGACAAAAGTCACTTTATTATTAGTGCATATGATGAAGGTGATTTGGAGCGGATTCGGCAGGTTGTGCAGGATCAATTGGCAGGACAGACAATAACCTACCGAATCGCGGCTGATCGTGGAGATTTAATTGCCTTAATCTATCGAATGGGTGAGGTTTTGCAGCAAGAAATTGACGAAAACGATTTGCTGCTGAAGGTTCGCTTGGATCGACTTGCTGCTGAACAGCACGGTTACAAATTAAATGATTACGTAGTGAAATAAGCTTTCCTTCATGGGAATGGACTAAGGGGAATGAATACAATGCAATTTACAGCAAGACTGGAGCAATTGGAGCAGCAAATAGAAGAGAAGATTGCCGGACAGGTGCGGGGGATAGAACGAATCGCCGAGCGGAATCAGTGGAAGGTCATTCAGGCGTTTCAGAAGCATCACGTTAGTGATTTTCATTTTGCAGGGTCTACAGGCTATGGTTACAATGACCGTGGCCGCGAGGTGCTGGATGAAGTTTATGCACAAGTATTCGGTGCAGAGGCAGGCTTGGTTAGACCCCACTTTGTATCAGGTACGCATACGATAGGCACCGCGCTGTTCGCCGTACTGCGTCCGGGTGATGAACTGCTGTACATTACAGGTACACCTTATGACACGCTGCATAAGGTAATTGGACAAGAGCATGATGGAACAGGCTCTTTGCGCGATTGGGGTGTGGCCTATAATGAGGTTGCGCTGACTGAGGAAGGAGCAGTGGACTGGGAACAAGTTCGCGCTAGTATATCAGAACGCACGAAGGTCATTGGCATTCAACGTTCTCGCGGATATGGTTGGAGAGCATCTTTCACGGTAGAGCAGATCGGTGAAATGGTACGGCAAGTGAAAGGGATCAAGCCGGATGTGATTGTATTTGTGGACAATTGCTATGGAGAGTTTACCGAACTTCAAGAGCCAACGGAGCTTGGTGTAGATTTGATGGCCGGATCGCTCATCAAAAACCCAGGAGGCGGAATTGCTGAAACGGGCGGATATATTGTAGGCAAGCGTGCCCATGTGGAGGCAGCAGCATCTCGCTTGACTGCGCCTGGAATTGGCGGGGAAGTGGGGGCTATGCTTGGTATGACTCGTTCGATGTATCAAGGGCTGTTCCTTGCCCCTAGCATCGTGGGACAAGCCGTACGAGGAAGTGTGTTTGCGGCAGCTTTGTTCGAGGAGCTTGGATTTGAGACATCTCCGCATTGGACTGCGTCTCGTACCGACTTGATCCAAGCGCTGCGCTTCCATACGGCGGATCATCTAATTGCATTTGTTCAAGGCATCCAAAAAGCATCGGCTGTTGACGCGCATGTTGTTCCTGAACCGTGGGACATGCCTGGATATGAGCATCCGGTCATTATGGCGGCAGGTACTTTCATTCAGGGAGGCAGCTTAGAATTATCCGCTGATGCGCCAATTCGTGAGCCGTATACGGCTTACATGCAGGGTGGGCTTACGTACGCTCATGCAAAACTTGGGGCAATGACAGCCTTGCAAACAATGGTAGATCGAGGGTTGTTGGAACTATAAATATTTTTTTGTTAGATTTCCTTACATCCATTGACACATTTACTTCCGGGGGATAAAATGAGAACAAGAAAGGCATAACACACTTCTGATAGGAGTAAATTCACTGATAGGCGACTGCGCTAGACAGGCGTTTTTATGATGTGATGTCAGTTAGCGTACACAGCACGTAAACTTTCTTTTATGACAAACTAGGAAGGTTGATAAGCGGTGGGAGATGAGATTCGCAGAAATATGGCGTTGTTTCCAATCGGCATCGTGATGAAGCTGACGGATTTGACTGCTCGTCAAATTCGGTACTACGAACAGCATGAATTAATTATGCCTGCTCGTACTTCTGGAAACCAGCGTCTTTTTTCCTTCAATGACGTAGAGCGATTGCTTGAAATCAAAACACTTATTGAAAAAGGAGTCAACATCGCAGGCATCAAGCAAGTGCTCAATCCGGTAACGAAGGAATCGGAAGAGGCAACTGTGCTTAGTGAAGCTTCGGAGAGCAAGCGCAAGGAAATGTCCGATCTCCAGCTGCACCGCATGTTGAAGCAACAGCTTTTAGCCGGTAACAGACCGGGGCAAGTATCGCTGATTCAAGGCGAGTTGTCTCGTTTCTTTACTAAATAGATAATTATCTAAACAAGCTTATGGAGAAGGAGATGCTACCCTGTGGGTTATACCAGAGAAGACATTGAACGCATTGCGAAGGAACAAAATGTACGATTTATCCGTCTGCAATTTACGGATCTGCTCGGTACGATTAAGAATGTCGAAATTCCGGTAAGCCAATTGCCTAAGGCGCTGGACAACAAAATGATGTTTGACGGTTCTTCGATCGAAGGCTATGTGCGCATTGAAGAATCCGATATGTATCTTGTCCCGGACTTGGATACTTGGGTCGTCTTCCCATGGGTAACGGAAGATCGTGTCGCTAGATTGATCTGCGACGTCTACACAACAGATGGAACACCGTTTGCAGGATGCCCTCGCGGTATTTTGAAGAAGGCTTTGAAGGAAGCAGAAGCATTGGGCTTCACGTCCATGAACGTTGGTCCGGAACCAGAGTTCTTCTTGTTCAAGACAGATGACAAGGGCAATCCGACGATGGAACTGAACGACCAAGGCGGATACTTCGACTTGGCACCAACAGATCTTGGTGAGAACTGCCGCCGTGAAATCGTATTGAAGCTGGAAGAGATGGGCTTCGAAATTGAAGCCTCCCATCATGAAGTGGCTCCTGGACAGCATGAGATTGATTTCAAATATGCAGATGCAATTAAGGCAGCAGACCAAATTCAAACCTTCAAGCTCGTCGTGAAGACGATCGCTCGCCAGCACGGTTTACACGCTACATTCATGGCAAAACCGCTGTTCGGTGTGAACGGTTCAGGCATGCACTGCAACATCTCCTTGTTCAACGGTAAGGAGAATGCGTTCTATGATGAAAGCGATAAGCTCGGCTTGAGTCCGGTAGCACGTCAATTTATGGCGGGGGTATTAAAGCATGCTCGCGGATTCGCGGCAATTACGAATCCAACGGTCAACTCCTATAAGCGCTTAGTTCCTGGCTATGAAGCTCCATGTTATGTGGCATGGTCTGCAAGCAACCGCAGTCCAATGGTTCGTATCCCAGCATCCCGTGGTTTGAGCACGCGTGTTGAAGTCCGCAACCCGGATCCAGCGGCGAACCCATACTTGGCTCTGGCGGTCATTTTGAAAGCAGGATTGGAAGGAATCAAGAAGAAGACAGACCTTCCAGCCCCTACGGATCGTAACATTTACGTCATGACAGAAGAAGAGCGTCAGGCGGAAGGCATCCCAAGCTTGCCATCCAGCTTGAAGGAAGCATTGGAAGAACTTCTTCGTGATGAGACGGTTTGCGATGCATTGGGTGAGCATGCATTACAGCACTTTTTGGAATTAAAAGAAATTGAATGGGATATGTATCGCACGCAAGTTCACCAATGGGAACGCGATCAATACATGACATTATACTAATTCATGCAAACCCTAGAGCCGCAAGGCTTCTGGGGTTTTTATTTTTGTGAGGCTGGGGGCGTGGAAGACTGCTATTTCTTGTTATGCCCCCAATTTGCCCCCAGAATATTTGTAGTGTAGGATTCTATTTTCTCCATATTTCGTTGCTCGAGTTTTTTTGAAATATGCGCATAGACGTCCGAGGTAATTTTTATGCTACCATGACCTAATTGTTCCTGTATAAACTTCATATCTGCGCCTGCTTCTAACATTAATACTGCATACGTATGTCTCAGAGAGTGTATCGGAAGATCTGGCAAATCAGCGCGCCGTAATATACGCGAAAATGCATTGAATAAAGTTGACTTCGGCATATGTTGACCATTTGAACGGCATAGAACTAAATTCAGATCATGCCGATATAAATTTCCTAAATTTAATTTGTTTTGGTTTTGCCAATTCGCATGGTATTTCAAGTCGTTTAATAACCCATTACTGATTTTGATAATCCGTTCTGAATTAATAGTTTTGGTATCACCAAACATTTCTTCTACATTGTCGGGTTGAAAGTCCAATGTCTCGTCAATTCGAATTTTACCATTCTTTAGATCAACATCTGACCATTTAAGAGCTGCTGCCTCTCCTTTACGCATACCTGTTTCAATTAAAACTTTGAAGAATATCCAATATATATAATTGTCACGGTATGCCGTTTGAAGCAGTATTGGAATATCCTCAGACTCAATAAACTTTAGTTCTTTCTTCTTTCTTCTTTTTTTCTCCCTTTATTATTGCACCTTTACACGGATTTCGTTCGACCTTGTTTTGCATCACTGCTCTTTCCATTGCTCCATAAACTGTTGTGTGAACGATCTCGACACTCCTTTTACTAAGTCCTTTACCCAACAATTTATCTAAGAAAATCTGATACATATCTGGCTTTACGTCACGCAGCATTATCTGTTTGAAATAAGGAGCAATATGAGTAGTGATATTATTCATATGTATCTTCAATGTGTTTTTACGTACTTCGGAGTTTATGGACAAGGCACAGGCACTTATCGGCTTCCAGGCGACAGATTCGCGTATCCGACATATTGCTGCAGCACATGGCGTGTTGAATGCGGATTATAAGACAGCATGTCAAGAGGTTGCGCGGGGCGGCTACGCAACTGATCCTGGTTACCCTAAATTACTCATCGATCTAATAGATCAGTACGGGCTTCATAAGTACGATCAAATGGGGAAGGTCGAAAAAGCTGTCATTGAACTGAATGGG
This sequence comes from Paenibacillus sp. B1-35, assembly GCF_050474385.1. Taxonomy (NCBI): domain Bacteria; kingdom Bacillati; phylum Bacillota; class Bacilli; order Caryophanales; family Paenibacillaceae; genus Paenibacillus; species Paenibacillus sp. B1-35. The sequence continues at coordinate 1,142,717 of NZ_JBCHVJ010000001.1, read as the reverse complement.
AAGAAGGTCTGTGATGGTATATTTGCGAACGGTCTTGTCACAGCACCTGTTCGCGTTATCGCCGAAGCTCTCGGCGGTAAGGTGGGGTATGAGGGTAAGAAAGCAACTGTAAACGGGAAAGTGATTGTCGGTAGCCAGACGGTAGGCGGGACGGCTTATGCTCCAGTACGTGAGATAGTCGAAGCAACTGGCGGCAAAGTGACTGGATGGGACGGTAAGGAACGAAAAGTGATTGTGCAGAAATAATCAATTGAAAGGAAACAAAAAAATATGAATGAAACTAACAAAAAAATTCTAATTGTATTTCTTTCTGAAAAGGATAATAAGAGTATTTTTGAAAAATGGTCAAAGTCACCGAATGATAAAGAATTATTTCTTGAGTTGAACAAGCGTTTTAAACAATTTTTTACATGAGATGAGATTAACGAAGTATATCTCTTTAATTATAAAACGCTCTGCAATTGAATTTGACATTCGTATAAAAAATAAAACTAATTTAGATGATCATTTAAAATATGATATTAAATGTGCAGTAACAGAAGAGAAAACATCTGACTTAGAAGAAGTTATAGGTGACGAAAATATACTAGTATTATATAACAAGTTGCTGACAGAAAGAGAAACAGAGGGTTTTAAACCTACACTTTTTGGCTGGATACAAAATGATAGAGATAGCTTCAATGCTGAAAATTTCGCAACAGGCAGTGTCGAAAATGAAATTAAGAGCACTGAATAAAATTAGGAATGGGTTGAATAAAGAGGGGTAAAGATGAGGGTTCTTAATCTTGTCCAAAAAATTCAAAAGGAAGATGATAACGAGGCCTTAGTAGAATTACTAGATATATTTGAACCTAAAATAAAAAAATCTTTGCGAACTGTTAAATATATGAATAAGGAAGATATTAGACAAGAAATTAAAATAAGAATAATCTGTGCAGTTAGGAAGTATAAATTTGATGAAATTAATGGAATAGAAGAATTTTTATAATGGTTGTATTTTTAATAGTTTTCTTCTCTTTATCTAATGAAACGAAGTTGTTCAAAATGACCTTGGCCAGGTCACATTGAACCCTCGTTTCACCAAAAACAGATTGAGAGGAGTTTTTTATGCCTAATCGATTGGTTATTAAAATTAAAACTTTTATTCCATCAGCAAGCATTAGTGATCCATTTGGCAATGTCTTTGAAGGTGATAACAAAGGATTTTCTTTCGACGGATCATATCGAACAGCACACTATATTAAAATCGATTTGAATAACCTTAGTATTATCGAAAATATGCCACTAACAGGAACGACCGTAAGATTGAATTCAGACGGAACTAAAGATTATGGTAAAGCAGGTACTGATAATATTAAATTAATTGATATTAGTACAAAGTCGGATAAACTCTCTTTTAGAGCCATTGGTAGTGCAGGAAACCCTCTGGTTGATGGTGCACCAGCAATTGATTATGATATGAAATTCGAAGTTGATAAAAAAGGACTGGTATGCACGTCTGGTCGACATGATGGGTTCCCGAATTATGAGATTTATAAACAAGTAGACGGTAATTATCCAGTTCCTCTTTTAACTTACGATCATGGTAGCAAAGATGCATTTAGTCTATTCCCGCCAATGGATGAAAGCTTCTCTCAACGTTGCTTCTAAAAATTATACGAAACAAATGTGGCTAGAAACATACGAGTTCTAGCCACATTTGTTTGTCTTAAACGTTAATAGAACTAAAGTGGATATAGAAAACGAGAGCAATGATAGGGCCTAAAGTTATAATGAACCATTGAGATACCTTTTCATTTTGAACAAGATAATAAACTACAGAACCTGTAATGGCCATCAAATATAATATTGAATGTGTAGGAATTACTGCGCTCAAAATAAAAACAAAAACTGCTCCTAAAATAGCGTACAATAAGATTCCCACCAGGAAATTATTAATGTCATATCTGAGCAAAATATTGCGTAAGCCCCAGCCGAAAAGACATCCTAAATAATTCAACACGAAAATTACTGCGATTCCTTTATGGTACAAATTCATTCCGGAGTGTTCAGGTAAATTAATAATGAAATACACATAAATAATGATTGCGACAATAAGGGAGCTTCCGGCTCCCTTTAAATATGATAGCAAATGTCTCACCTCGATTTATGATATTGGGGTTAACTGTGAGTATTATATATGTGTTAAAAAAAGTAAATATGTCGGGGGGCTTATTTTTAGGGAATCATTGGATGAACCTCTCTGCATAAACAAACTAAGTCTTGAAACTGCGCAGTGCAGCGGTAGAGAAGCCAACATCCTTACAATCTAGTGGCGAAACTGCAACGGTGGAGTTTAAAGGAAAGGTGATTGCCTCCGACACATTGGGGGCTAAACTCGTATGGGATAATGCTACAAAGATCGCTATCGTAAACGGCAAGAAAATCGTCGGGGTACATGTTGTAAACGGAAGAGCAGTTGCACCTGTCCGTGAAGTGGTTGAAGCTGCCGGTGGTCGTGTAACAACACGAAATGGAAAATTAAGAAAGATTACTATTCAAAAATGTTAAAATGGTGTAAACTGGTAATTAAACAGACTTCTTTATGGAGCCACAAGTGAGGAAGTCTGTGGATTCTTCAGGCTGTCCTATAGCAAAATAAAGGAGGTTTTTGAGTGAAAAAGAAATTCGTATCAATTTCTCTTTTCTGTACACTTACTTTAACGCTTGCTTCTGTTGTTTTTGCTGGGAATGATAGTTTAGAGGTAGTGGCACAGCCAGGAGAAGATAATAAAGTCCAATCCATAAGTGGACAAGACAAAAACGGTAAGTTTACTTTGTCAACAACAAAAAGCGGCGGGTTAAACTATGCCAGAGCTGCTGTTATGAATTCGTGTGACAGTAAATATATAGATGTGGAGATTAAGGGTGTTGGATCGGTTACTCGTACATTTGAGATGTCTAGTAAATGTGAGTACAGAGTACGTTTAATGAATGAAACGGGAGGCGTTGCTAAAGCCTATTTACGCAATTGGGAATAGTTGATGAAGTTATGGATCAAAAAAGCCGCTGGGGTAAGAATCCCGCGGCTTTTTTTGAGTTCCGAATCTGCTTCAGCACCAGATTCATTTCCAGTATACCTTTTATTTCACACTGTATACCATCAAACATTTGCTCTTAGTCCTCAATGCTAGAATAAAAACAAAAAACCTTATCTCAAAGTATCTCAATAAAAAAACAGGAAAAGAAAATGGGGAATAAGGTTTGTGAATTGGAGTATATTGGTAAAGAATCAAATATTCATAAAGAGGGAGATGGGTTACTTGGGAATGAAAATTTATTCACTTCTTGTTGGTACAATTTTAGCCATTACAATGTTTGTGGTTCCAGTTCATGCATCTAGTACAGACAACACCTTAGCCAAATTAGGGCAAGGCAGTACCAAGGTTGACTATGTCAGCGAAGCAAAAGAAGCGGTTGAGAGATATATCAATGCTTCAAAACAACAAGATCCAGGTGAAATGGCTAAATGGGCTATCGATACACGTTTTCGTTCAACTGAGGAGCAAATTAATGAATATTCATCAATATTGCGGGATAATCCATTTTCCAGTACTGAATTGAGTAGTATTATTGATAATGGTAATAATACTTTAACCGCAAACATAACTCTAACTAGAAATGATAATGGTGAAAAAAACAATGTCAGTATACCAGTCATAAACCTAGATGGGGATTGGAAATTATATATCACTGGTGTTGAAACAATGTCAAGTGATGTCAAGCGGGATATTAATAAGCTAAATAAGTTTCATGCGAAAAATAATGTTGTAACACCTTTTAATCAAGAACCTGGAAGTCATGCATATGTAAATTTTTCATTAATGAAACCTAATTGTAACTTTATTTATTGTAATAAGACAGCATATTCTAGTACATTTGATATGGATTTTAGTACTGTTTATATTGTTGGTGTTCAGTATAGTAGAAGTGATGAGGTAACTTATCAAATTGTCAAATATGGAATTATTAGCGATGATGTTTATGGCGCTAATACATTTAGAGGAAAATATACTTCTGATGTTCCTTTTGAGGGGTGGATCAGTACTGTTACTCGGAGAGATAATGTGAAATTAAAAGTCGTCAATGTGAGTTCAGATACTGGAGCGTCAGGTTATGTAAATGTCTACAACCTCCCATATAACGGTCAAGGTTAATGTAATATTAAAATGATACCGAAAAGAGCCGTATGGGAAAGCATCCCTGCGGCTCTTTTTATTATGCTTTGTTACCTTTATTTCTTCTTTATGCCTGAATCACTATTCCAGCCTCTGCCCTAAGTCGTTTAGACTTTTGGGACAACCGAAGTATCAATATACTATTAACCGCATTGGCATGCGAAGTCAGGAAGTAGTCCACGGTCGGCTATCAACAAAGCTACTCTGAGCAAATACACCAACATTGTCAATCTGTATCCAGGAGTCGGTGTCGGGAGCCCAGTAACCAATATAGAGTGTCATCATCGGATCGTTTGTTCCGTTGAAGGAAAATGTAAGCGGTGAAGCTCCGTCCGACAACGGGCCAAACATGACTTCTTTAACAATATTTCCATTCATGTCCCGAACGCCAAAGAACCCATTCTGTACATTCGTGGAAGTTTTAACTTGAGCCCAAGCAGTGTGGGTTCCATAGAATTCCGTAGCAATTCTTTGATTGATTGCATTCCACCCCGAAGATGCACGGATATATGCGACTGCATTTTCACCGAGTATAACACCTTTCACAGCATCACCCTCGGTAGACCATGGCGCGGATATGGTGAAAGCTTTTGTCTGATTATCGAACAGATTGTCATCTACAAGGTTGAAATCTGGCTCTATAGGACGGAGGGTGAGATTATCCACCTGTACCATAGCATCTGTACCAGGTCCCCAGAAGCCTACATAGACGGTGTAATCACCGCTGGATCCATCTGAATTGAAGTCCACACTCAGCCATTTCCACTCGTATTATGCTGAGCCCCCAAAAATTGTTTCCTTCACGATCATGTAGGGGCCACCATAGTTTGGATATCGTACACCGAAGTATCCATCCACAACGTTCTGTGAGCATCTTACCCAGCCTTCAAGCCGGTAGCGACTCGAAGGGTCTAGATGAACTCTCTGCTTAATGGCGTGCCATCCAGTAGTACCAGAAATCCAGGCATATTTAGTTCCTTCATTAACGTTATTTCCGTTAAATTCGATTCCAGCGTTTGTAGCAGAACCTTCTACTTCCCATGGCAACGATACTCTGGAATTATTCTGTTGCTCGAACCCCCAATCCTGAAGCAAATTAATGTACGTTCTGTTTAGCATGGCATTTTGTTGTGGAAAATTCTGTGGTTCTCCTCTGACCAGTGGCGGAATAGGAATAGTTGGAGTCATTACGGCTTGAATACCTGCGAGTTGTGGTTGCGAAATCAACGTGTTTGTCCTCCTTTGTTAGTTAGTTGAGGTTCGCATTTTATCGATAACTATAAAGTTATATTTTCTCAAAGTTTTGAAAGTATCCTTAATGAACAAAATTAAAAGGTAGTATGTGGTTCTGTGCTGTAAATTTTAATTACTCACAATTTTGAGTGTATTTTTATTTAACGCTAACTTTAAGTTCAGAGACAATCTAATTGGAGGGCACTATCTATCCAAGCTTGTATTTTGGGTGAAACATAAATGGGTTGTTGAGATTGGTTGAAGAGTAACCTGTCATAATGGCAGGTTATTTTTTGTATAGAAAAAAGCCGTAGGATAAACCCACGGCTCAAATAGCAAAATCTACGAAGACGGGACTGCGAAGCAATCCTGCCTTTGTCCAGTTTTCGTCGCACGAAGCACTGGCTAAATATATACGTTATTTTTATCTTTACCAGTCGTTATCGAACCCCTTACGCCGTAAAAAACTTTCTTATGAATAGGGGTTACCCCATTTTCAATTACTCTTACTGGCTTAGTGGTTCGGGATACTGTTGATTTGCCAGTTAGGGCGGCTTCTGTAAACAAATAGGTCATTCCTTCGCCGTTCGATCATACTGTAAATAATCAAACTCTCCTGACGTAAGGGCGCTTAATGTCGTTCTTTTTTTGCTGGGGCTAGAGGCAGAGGCTCACCGCGGGTTAGGCGCCGCTGGATTCGGTCCAGTAGACATACCACCGAACTGAGCCACCCCTCCCGTTTTGCCATTTCATCTCCCCAGCGTCTGTAACGGGGACACGTCGGGGAGATGCCGTGAAACGCAAGCGGATGATGCTGGAGGAGACAAGAGTGTTGTCCATAGTCACATCCAAAAGGCCTTCCCCACCCATTTGCACCTCGGCGACGATTGTTGCATCCGGTGACGGGCGTGGCGGAGGGAAAATATCAATCTCGACAGGATCGCCTGTATAGAACCCAAGTACGAACACTGTCGCCACGGTCGCTGGCTTGCCGTAGTGTGTGCCGGTACGCATGAACGCCAGGATTGAAGGTGGATGGATCTCCGAATTATAAGGGCTATGCCCGCAGTCGATGATCCAGCGTCCACTGACAAACAAGAGATCTCCACGAAGAGGTGAACCCCATTCAGCAATGTAGTAATTCAGGAAGTACGCCTCTGTTTCAATTTCCATTAGGAAATGGTTGTCGGCGAGGAGATTTCTGTATGGATGCAGCGGCCGGACAGGAATTACCCAGTCATTGGAGTACTCATGAGTTAGCGGGTTATCCCATTCGGCTAGCTCAAAGTTCTTGACAATGCCGAGCATCGGGGTAAGAACGTAGTTACCATCGATAGCTTTCCATTCCGGTGGCCCCCCTAAGTTCCAAGGTCTGTACACGCTTCCACCACAGTAATTTAGACCAGCATTCTCGATCGGCGGGGCTGACGTAGGTGGGACAATGTTGCAAAGCCCAGTTTCCGCAGTCCCATTGCATGGGAACTGTAGCCAAAGGGTTGGTGAGTCTTCGGCCAATGGAGCACTAACATCCGCGAGTTCAGAGAGATCACCGCCCTGGCGTTCTACCCAAAGAGTGGATGGGCTACCTTTTATCTCTAACGTGGAGGGTAAGCCTGGCTGATTAGGGCGTGCGAACTGCTGGAATTGCCAGGTTTCTGTTGCGAGAGACGCGCGTGGATCGGCGATAGGCAGCCCGGTAGCAATCTCCCCACCAAGTTGGTCTATGGCTTGCACAAAGATAGACGGGACGTAGTAAGTTCCCGTTGCTCCAGAGTAAATACGACCCTTTCTAAAGTCCTGAGCTCTAGTACCGCCGGGGGCATCTCTTTCTTCAGATGTCGGTCTCCCCAGTCGCCCAGTGATAGATAACCACTTGGTAAAGATCTGACCCAGGATTACCAGACTAGTGTTTTCGCTGGCGCAAATGGCACCACGCTCGTAGATGGCAATGTCGTCGCCACTACTCCATCGAAAATCGCCAAAGGTTTCGAGGCCCCCTTCAGACGCATAGCGGCTACGAATCTGCTGCGGAAAATACGTAAAGTGTACTGTGCTAGATCCCGTAAGTCCCGCGATGTTCTGAGCCTCAATGGTAATCTCCTGTGGCCCCAAAAATGACAAACCTAAAGGCGCTAAAAAGAAGCGCGTCGAACCAGATCCGGACAGTTGTACCAAGGTAGAAAATGGTGGTGCTGTTGAATCCGGCGGGAGTCGGTAGGTTAGCTTGAGTGTAGCCATTGGTAAGAGTCCCTCCCCAGTGATCTCTCCCGTAACGATGATCGGCATCACTTCAAGTTGAGCGTCAGTTGCTGGAGACGTAATTCGTACCACCGGCGGGTTTGTAGGAAGAGGACCTGGCGGTTCGCCCTCAAACTCTAGGTTGTTGATTGCTTCTATTTTTTGGTTATCCATTTCGAATTCGACGCGCACGATCATCGACGAGGGAGTATTGACCTCGAATGCAGTTGTAAACACGTACGGTGCGACTAACTTTGGGCCGTCCTGAGCGATGATCACACCGCTGGCATTTAGCGCACGTAGGGTTCCATTTAGTGCGACGTTCGATAAGGTAGTCGATGCATAGAAGCGCACGTGTCTCTGTGGACTGGTAAAATCTATAATGAGGGGACCCAACTGCGCTGGGAACTCAACCCCAACAGTTTTAGCGGCCCGTAGAACGCCCCCTTCAATATAAGCACCATTTGGGAACACAACACCACGATCTGCGTATTGTGTCTGTACGTACGTTTCAGATGGGAGGTCATCGAAGTCGATGATTGTCATTGTCTTACTCCTCACACATTGATATTTCTGGTCATCTTATCACCCCGGCCGACAACACTGTCAGTCACAACACGCTCATACGCATGTTTCCCGGAGCAAGGCAATTTCCACCGATTCGTATCGCCACATCCCATCGAGTATTATGTGGATCAGCATGATACACTGAACCTAATGGACTTCGACGTCTTACGGGCCGTGGTTTAACGAATATATCAATACTATGCCCTAATAACTTGCTCTCTATGCGCATCCGAGCCGTATTCTACGGCATCGTAAGAATTGTGGACGTCAAATAGGCCCCACCTAGTAGCCAGATAGAAACCAAGTATGATGAATGAAGATTAAGACGTCGGCAGGTATCCAGCAGTGTGGGGATCACGGCATGAAGGGATGCCCAGGCTTCAATGTTGATGAAATTAAAGGCTGAAAGTTCGTAAGTACATACAAAAAAGGATATAGTGCAAGAAGCAGATATCACCGCTCTTGACTCCGAGATAAAGACATTAGGGGAAATGATATTGGATACCGAATATAGACTAGAATGGCTTGATACAGGACGACGGCCGGGGAATAAACGGGGAATAGAACGGCGGGCAGCTTATCAAAGTGAAAGCCTATTGATCCTGTTCATCATGTATAATTATGGATATTCAAATAGTGGAATTGGAGTGAACAGGCGTAAAAGAAGTGGGAATGGAGACACGAGATTGGTGCTGGATGATTTTGTATTGCGCTAACCTTTGGAGCATCACATGCAAATAATATTAAAGTTATGGAGCTTATATCGTATGGGTCTACATTGTATCAATATCCCTAGTGTTTGTAGCAATATATATTTCGGTTCGAGAAGCGACAAAGGCTGATAATTTGAAAGATGACTTAAGCATGATTTTGGGAGAATTAAAGGAAAAGGTTGGACAAGTTGATAATAAGCTAAGTCTTATTGATCATGATACATTGGCGGGAAACATGTTAAAAAGACCATTAGAAGAGTTCGAAAAGGTCGGACAGTTTACTGATAATAAACTCTTAAAAAATATGATGTATCATAAGACAGGAGCAGGTAAGACAGGGTGGACGCTACTACAGCTGTATAAAAATAAAGATATCTAAAAAGTTCCCCGTACGAAAGCCACCATATATAGACGTATATAAAACAGCGCGGGTAATAAACAAGATTAGGTAATGCTACCGATTAAGACGCGATGTTTTTTATGTGTCTAATTAAGGTGATTATTGAAAGAAAATTAGTAACAAGAAGTGCTTCTTGTTCTTCTTAATAATCTTTTCTTGATACTATTGGTACTGGGATTGTATTTATAGTCATTTTTGTTGGATTCCTCTCTCATTAATTGAAATAGCTTCATCAATAGCGCGTAAGTGTGCATCTAAGGGTTCTTCTGTAAGAGTACGATAAGCGAAATCGAAGAAGGCTATTTGTTTTAAACCACTATTTGAGTTTTTGTTCTAGCAAAAGTCTTGAAGAAGGTATAATCAATCTGATAACTGGATGTGAGGCCTTGATGTCTACCGGGCATGATCAGTTGAGTTTACAGAGTTTCGTTGAATACAAGTTTGGTATATTCTGATAACCATGGGGAAAGAGACGCGACTTTTAGTTTGATGAAAGAAATGTATGGATTACGGAGTAATGCCGTTAACGGCGACATTCCATCTTTCGTAAAGGCGATGGCGAAAGCAGATATATATGATAAATTTTTCCCTAAAAGAAATAATACCTACAGTCTTATTGAAAACACACGGGAAAACAATAAATGATATTTAATAGCCAAATTTCAAATGCAATCTTTAAAAGTCTTTCAGTATTATAAGCATCCTTCGGGGTGCTTTTTAATTTGATAGGGTAACGGTATATGAATTTAGATGAATTCAATCTAATTGATGTTAAAGAGATATTAAGTTTAAAAATGGAGGAATGTACCCCATATAGAAATACACAGTAGCGAGTATAGCCGCTCCTCAGGGAGGTGGCACTGTTATTAAGAAAAAAAGAAAAGTCATATACCAATAAGGATAATAATGGTATTATATAGGAGAGAGTTGGGAAAAACTATACTACATATGAAGGTGGGATACTATGAAGAAAGCTTTATCATCTATTCTTATCTGTGCTTCTTTATTGCTGCCATTCTCATCTAGCGCTTTTGCGGAAAAAGGCTATGCTGACACTAAGGAAACTGCTGTGGAATTAACAGCAGAAAAATTGGGAGGGAGAATTCAACAAAAAGTCGGTTACTTGGATTATCAAGATAGCGACTTTTACAAGTTCACAAATAAAACTGGAAGTACGATTGTAGCAGTCTTTGTCCTTGATTCGAGCGTTAGTTTTATTAACTATGACATCAGAGCGTATTTTCCTAATGGAGATATCCTTACTGGAAAAGATGAAGGTGCAGGCAAAAAGGACGCTATTTACGATGTAAAACTTCGGCCAGGAGAGGTTATCTACTTAGAAGTTAAGGGTCATACTGCTCGAGACTTTGGAAAGGATGCCCCATATCATATATACGTGATTGTTTGACAAAGAAAGCCGCCTCCTAGTGGGGTGGTTTTTTTCATTTCATCCAAAAAAGGACGGATTAAAGAGGAAGAAAATACTATGCCATAATAGTAATAAAATGGTATAGTGCAGGGTGGATATGGAAAAATATACACTAAATACAAAGGTGGGATACTATGAAAAAGTATGTATCAACGCTTCTGGTATTCGCTTTAATGTTGGTGTTCTCTACAAGTGCATTTGCGATACCAGGTATGGGGGATACTATGGAAAAAGCTATTAAAATTGAGCCAGGTATCAGACTTAATGGTATAATTCAAGATTCCACAGATTATGATTGGTTTACATGGGGAAATAAGACAACGAAGAATAGATATTTGAATTTTCAAATTTGGACATCATCAGCACAAAATAATCTACAGTTAGGAGCGGTTATGGTGTATCCATTCGGACATCGGACATTGCCGTTTTATGCAGAAAAGAGTAAGAGTGGAACTTTTCTGGACTTTCATAATATTTTAGTTCCTGCATATGCAGGGAAAGTATACTTATTCGTGAAATCAACCGGGAATAACCCCGAACCTTACGAAATCAAAAATTTTAGTTTAACATATGAAAAACCTGGTTAAAGAGCTTCATCAAGTCGCTCCATTTGAGCGGCTTTTTATTTATCGTGATGAGATGATACACATGCATTAATAGTGCAAGGCAGATATGATTTTTCTTCGGTTAGCCGCTCCTTGGGGGGTTATTTCCAAGTGGTTATGAGCAGGGTTACATTAAATAAAAATAGGTGACTATAATTACTTTATTTGGTGGGAAATTTACATTCTATTCAAAATGGATTGAAGAAACTGGATAGATGTTTTATAGTAATCGCGAACAACAAATAACCATAACAGGGGGAATGTTCCAATGAAAAAAGAACTGATCGTATTCGGCACAACTGCAGCATTACTGGCAAGTATAATGGCTCCGACATCAGGCTTTGCTGCTACAAAAACAGAAGTATCGACTACTAATTCTGTTTTTGCGCAGGAGGAAAAGGAATGGATCACAGACGTCAATGGTCCGAAGTACTATTCTAATAAAAACGATGTTCCGGATACGTACTATTATGTGGGTACAGGTACGAAGGGTAAAGGTATTTGGAAAGGTGAACTGAAAATCAAAAAGTGGCAGTTGAAAGGCAAGGAGTGGAGAGGAGTTTACGAAGGTTGGATTTATAAGTCTTAAATCAGATGTGTATAATATTCAACATGGATTTAGTCGCTGATAATCAGCGGCTTTTTTCATAGGGGGAATACCTTCTTTGTGTTGAAGTATGACGAGAGGAGGGATCTAATGATAGATATAAATGAGGCACAGATCTGGTTCCTTACAAACATAGCAAACTCTAAGGTTCCAGAGATGACGGATTTTAAATATTTACTGGAAGAGTCGAGTAAAGAGGAACAAACATTTTAACCTTAGCCTACTACATCTTAGAACTAAAAAACGCAGGTCTGATCAAAGGTGGGAAAGGTGCGTTAGCCACTGGAGGAAAAATGCATCATAAGTATGAGAATAACGTGCGTATAATATGGTTTGATAGGCTCCTAATAACACCAAAAGGAGTTAGGTTGGCGCAGGATGGGGATTATTAAAAGAATAGACGTGATTAGTATAAAGCTCGCTCTCATATGGGAGGCTTTTTATAATGCCCAGAAAGGAAATGAGACAATGGAACGCAGACGAGAAGATTTGAGCGGTCAAACAGGAAGCATTATTCGTAGCTGCGAAATAATCGACGCAAAAGAAGGCGATTACTGTAAGAATCAGTGATAGTATGGGCAACGTGTACTGGACTATTTGGATGATGATATTTCTTTAGATTAACTATTGCACGAGTAGCTACAAAACAACATTAACCAATTAATGGAGGTGATGATGTTGACCAAATGGCAAGAGCGCGCAGCCCGAACAGAGATAAAGCAAGGGAAATGTGGCTCGACAGCGGCGGCGATATGAAGTTGATGGACGTTGCTGCTGAACTCTGCCTTACTGAATCCCATGTACGCAAATGGAAGAGCATCGACAAATGGGATGACGATTTAAAAGGTAACGTTCCCTTTGACAATAGCTCACCTTGACCATTTGGCGCTTTAAGCTGGCGCTGCTGGGTATCCGAAAAAGGATACACCTGATCAGCGTCACTTTGTATATTTATATGGGACGGCTCGAACGATCGAGTCGCTTGGCGGAAACTGGGCTCCTTCACACGAATACGGCACGAACATGGTTGGCAAGCTTGCGAAGCTGCGCGATTCGGCGATAACAAACAAGCCTGCGTCCGTAAAACCAAGTGGCGAGACCGCAACATATATAGCGGATAGAATTTCCGCAAGTTGTTCCCCGAGACATGAATATTGTTGAGTATCATTCGTTTTTATAATCCTTAAGATAAATTCTGGTTTTTTCATTCTTCTTTGAACATATGTCCTCAAATAATGCCGTGCCAGCACCTTCAATGTAAGGTGTCATTATGATACGACTAATATTGAATGATACAGAAGATAATATTTCTTTACGCTTATATAATGGAAGGCCGCGCAAGTCTTTTCCCCTATATTTAAGGGTATCGATTGTCAGGTTAGCGTCTATAGGCGCCTCAAGAGCAAACCACGTTGGACGGATGGATATGATTCCTAAATGATTATGTCAGGGTAAAAATTACTTTAATTGGTGGGAATTTTACAACTTGTTCAAAATGGATTGTAGAAGCTTTGTTACTGTTTTATAGTAATTGTAAGTCATAAATAACCATTTAAGGAGGTTGTTCAATGAAAAAGGAATTGATTGTATTCGGTACCACTGCGGCACTGTTGGTAGGTGTATTGAGCCCAACAACAAGCTTTGCGGCTGAAAATGTTACGCAGAATGGAATTAAAGCATCGTTCATCAATACTAGTGTTTCGGTTCCGGTAGGTGGCATTGCGTATCTGAGTGGATCTGCTTATTATGTCTCCACTAATGGATCGGACTGTGCAAGCGTTAATTATTTTTCCGGTGAGGTTCGTGGACTGAAAAAGGGTTACGCAACGGTCACAGGGTATGATAAAAACGGGAAATACGTCGCACAATATTATATTAACGTTTACTAATTGAAAGATAGCCGCTGATTAGCGGCTTTTTATATGAAACGAACTAATAAATATAGTAATTAAATGGAATGATAATACAAAAATCCATATACTTCATAAGTATGATAATGGTATTATCTAGGAGGGAGTTGGCAACTCTACTACATATGAAGGTGTGAGATTATGAAAAAGTTTATCTCAACGCTTCTGGTATTCACATTGATACTGGTATTTTCAACGAGCGCTTTTGCTGCTAAAGGTGTTGGGGACACGAAAGAAAGTGCGATTAACCTAGATCCAGGCGCAAGTTACACTTTATTCATTCAGGATAGCACAGACAAAGATTGGTATAAGTGGACAAACCAAACTGGAAAAACAAAAAGATTTGGATCGTGGCTGAATGGAAATGATGGAGATAACAGAAACTTTAGGTTTGGTTTTATCATAAAATATAGTGACGGGATAACCAGTGAATTTCACTATGCAAATCACTTTCCAGGACCTAGCCAAATTCTTGGGAACTTATACATTCCTGATGGAGCAACATTGTATTTATCTGTTGAAAGAGTAGTAGACACTATTGCGCAATATACAATTTCCTTACATGCATATGATGTTTAATTTTAACTATTAAAGCCGCTAGTGTGGTCAAGACCCCATTTAGTGGACTTAGAAAAAGCACCTAACTGTCGTCAGTCCCCTACTGGCGGCAGCTTTTTTAGCTTTCTTTGTGGTTGATTATGATTATAAAAATGAATATATTCTTCAATTTGCCTTTGTGCCTCGTCCAAACTTCGGATATGAAGGATAGAGCCCTTTCGTTTTGAGATGCGAGATGAAGCTCTTCATAGAGGCATGATCGTAACCATTGCCTTTCCAAGTCATGCTGATTTGGGCGCTAACCTTCGGCAGCATGTCATGGTAAGCGTAGGACGTGTATTGGAACCCTTGATCGCTATGAACGATCAATCCAGATTGAACAAGTCGTTGACCGAAAGGTACAACCATTTATCTGCCACAACGATACTGTGTGACATCGGCTACCCATTTTTGATTGGGAACCTCGGCTTGAAACTGCCGTTGTAGCAAGTTATCAGCAACTCGTCTGAATCAAGTCTTTCAATGGTTTGTCATGATCCACCTTATGCCTCTTTAAAAAAGCATAGTATCCACTTCTGGAGACACCTAACACTTTGCATAAATCACTAGCACTGTACTCGCCTGCTACTTCCTTCATCATTCTATATTTTTGAGTCGTTCCTCCCGCATCCAGATTTCCAAACGCTTTTTAACATTTCATTCTCCCGTTTTAGCTGATTTACGAAACGATCTTGGCGATGTACTGCTGGCGTCTTCCTTGCTGATCCAAAGGCCCAAATTCACCCTTCTCTCGATATTTTCTCATCAGGCTGATATGTTACTGGAAAACGAAACGATTTTCATATATTGAACATTTTTCAATTCATCCAAATAGGAAAGGGGATAATCTGGGGTCACGCTGTTTGCAAGAATTTATTGAAGCGAACGAAATTGTGATTTTAGAGATTGATCCACCGATAGACCCCATTTCGATTCGACGTAAAAACTTTTACATGAGACTTGGTTTCCAAGAAAACAAATACCATCACGAACATCCTCCATATAAGGAACAATATAAACCTCATGAGCTTGTCATTATGAGCTTCCCACGAATAATCACAGAATGCGAATATGCAGAGTTCAAGGAGTACTTGAAAAATACAATCATGAATTCTAATCGGTAGTAAACAAGAGCCGTTGAGAAAAGAATCTCTCACGGCTCTCAAAACTTTCTGCAATGGCTAATGATAATGGCTATTCTCCGTCAAGTAGACGCATTACAGAAATATTTAGTTGTTTTTCAAGACATCAATTAATTTTTTTGTCCAATTAAAGTCTGTTTTAGTAATTGTATTATCTCCGTATTCTTTTCCATCTCTATCGATGGCATAGATAAACATTCCTCCTTTAGGACCATCTTTCGGTTGCCAAGCAGCATATTTGTAAGCTCTGCTTGTTTCAAATGGTTCCTGAGCATCCCCCCAATTTGCACCTAATTCTTCCTGGAAGGATATACCTGGAAGAAACTGATCTGGGAAGATCGTATTTTTATAAGTTGCCCATGTACTATCTAATCTACTAGGGGCTCTGCCATAAGCTTGTAGAAACAAATAATCACAAAATGGAGCTACTTTTTTGAAAAGACTATGATTGTCTTTGTTTGTATCATAGATAAGCAGTTTGCCGCTATTCGACATTGGTCCCAAACGTTTAGACAGAGCTTCAAAAGAACCAAAAGCTTTTGTTTCTTTTTCTTGTGTTAATGTTTCCTCCATATCAATGTCTAAGCCATCTAAATTGTAGGGAGTTACGTATTTATCTATTATGGATTGCGCATGATCATCATATTCTTTGGAAGTGGGCATTGTACTACTACTAGGTACGTTATATAGCTCCCTAATATCTATCGTGCGAATCACTTTGGTTTGACGTTCGTGCAAGGTAGGCACGTAGGTATCACGAAGAGTGTCCCAAAATAATTGTTCATCTGTTCCTGGTTTTACATAGTGGAAGACGGAAACGATATCGATTTCTTCAGGAATGTCTGTCATAGCTGTCACATTAGGGTCTGGTAGAGTTGAGTTTGAATCATGAGGCATGGTTACGTCACGCCATGTTCTGTAGTACGCCATCATTACAGGAGATTTTTGACCTTTGGTCAATTCGTTTCCTGAAGAAGTTGATGGACTAGCTGAAATAATTGAGCCACTCACTAAAGATAAAATTAAAACTGTCGACAAGATTAACAACATTGATGTTTTCTTCATAAAAGCGGACTTCCTTCCTTAACTATAATATTTGCTCACTTAAGTAAGCGGTTACATTTCCAGGGGATTCTGTCTTTATACCGAATACAATTGCAGTGAAGTGATGTCGTTGTTGGGCTTTGAGATAGACCTTGGTTTATAACGCCAGCTTGCATTATACTCTTCATCTAAACATAATTTCAAAACCTCCTCAAATAAGTATTTACGTATTACTTTTTGACTCTCGATTGGCGTACTACATCTGCAAAACTAGAGATCGCCCATCTGTTTGAAAATGAAGATTTAAATGAGGAACTTCATAAGCTAATCGGTTATTTTTTACACGATGGAGTCTGCTAGCAGCTCTTATATGCCAAATACGTCAAGGAGCGCCATTTTTGAAAAAGTCGAGACATTTATATTATCGTCCAGAAGTTTACAAAAATGAATAGGACCAGTAGTAAAAAAATATTTGCGCAAAAAATCAAACCAAGTTTTGAAGATGGTAATCCCTTGTCCGCCCGCTATAATGGCCACGATCCAATTTACATATGCGGTTATTTTTTAAGATGTGATCTACGCTATTTTTGAAACGAGAGATTTTCTTTTTTTGTTTTACAAGCTTTAAAGTAAATTAACAATACCATACGTAGATATCCTAATTTATAATAGTCTTATATAACTATAAAGGGTGGTGTGTTAGTGAGTCAGTCTTTTACTTACCTATTGTTTAGTACTCTTGATGCTGCAGTTGTTAATGCCTTAATCCTAAAGATATATAAGCAGCCTTTATTAAGGTACAAATATAAATTGCTCATTTTATCCGTGGCATTAGCAATATGCTCATTCCTACTAAGGACGCAGATCAATTTGCCTACATGGGATTTGCCCTTGCAATATATCATACTTGTATTTTTTTACTATTCTGTGTTAGAATACAGACTTCATTATGCAGCGTTTATTATTGGATCAGGTTTGTCTGCCTATATATCCATTCAAATGATCGTTTACTATAGTTTAGCTGCTCTAGGAGTAGCTGACCAATCCGTTATATTTGCTAATACAGGTTATCCTGTTAACTCAATTCAGTTATGTTCCTTCATTATATGTGCAGCAATAGCAGTGCTCCTCAGAGCAACAGGCATGGGATTTTCATTTATTATCGTTCCACCGCATGATACATTTCGAATCAAGTATTCAGAATATAGTAATCGCATTGTAATCATCTCAGGCGTTGTATCCGCAATAACTATATTTTTGACATTAGTCATTATTATGTCTCAAAATTACATACTTCTCATGATGCTTTCATTAGCAAGCTTCGGAATTGCTTACTTTTTATCTGATCAGGGGGATGATGAAAGTGTTAGAGAGTCTTTCGAGGAATATTGCAAGAACCTTGAAGAAAAACAATCCTGACAGTGAAGTAGATATAGAAGTGCTTGAATACGGTATTGCGATGACTATAAATCAATACGGAGTAATTTTAATTACAATTACAATAGGTGCCATTTTTGGACAGCTTATGGAGTCAGTTTTAGCTTTCGTGGGATTAGCGACTATCCGAAGCTTTTCAGGTGGCATTCATTTTTCATCATTAACTGTGTGTATGATCATGACTTCACTATTCTGTGTGATCGTACCTGTAATACCGTTATCTAAAACGGCTGTAGTTATAGTAACGATGATATCTATGTTGATATTTCTTTTGCGTGCTCCAAATTGGTTTGAAGAGATTGCTGTGCATAAAAATGGTACAATATATAAATGCTTGGCAGTATTCATTGTTAGCATCAATTTAGTAGTACAGTCGACCATCTTAGCAATTGTTTTCTTTGTACAAGCTCTAACCATTTTACCGAAAGGAGGTGTTAAGGATGAGAAAAAAGATTGAAATGTTTCTAATGAATCGAATGGAGACAAGAGCTGAAAAGCAATCAATGAAACCAAAAATCGTTTTCGGTGCTAAGAAGCTCCCGGAAGCATTAAAAAAAGATGTAAAGTAAGAAGGCCGACTACATATGTTGATGGAACTCGGACATTTAAATCGCAGTTTTGATATAACTGCCACGGTTTAAAATCCTGCCATCAGTATTGAAAATTATTTTTCCTTAAATGCCGCTCCTTTAGAGAAGCTGCGTCAGTATCTTATTTGATAGGAAGAGGTTACCAACCAGCTATTGTTCATCAGATAGTGGAATCTTGGTGGCATAGATGATGTTTCTTGTAGCACCCTAACCGGTGCTTTTTCTTATGTCTAAAATAGATCAAGTCGTGAACATTAAAAAATTCGCACCTTGACAAGCCTTTGGTGGAGATATTTTTACAAGCTAGGTAACTAAGGTTGATACAGCTACTGGATAGATTAGTATAGGATTCGTTGAGCCAGCACTTATATAAAAATATGAGGTTACTGCAAGAACTAAGAGTGTAGAGGAATAAATAGGAAGAAAATACAAAATTCTATATACACTATAAGTAATGTGATGGTATTATCTAGGAGAGAGTTGGGAAAACAACTCTACTACATAAAAAGGTGGAAAAGGACTATGAGGATTAAGAAAATGGTTTCTGTTCTTTTTGCATCCATGTTGTTACTGACAATGACACAACCGGCAATCGCTGCAGATGTATCAACTAATGTTGTCGGAATTGGAGATACGAGAGATAATGCATTAACGTTAATTTCTAATCAACCTTATGATCTTTTCATTGCAAATGCATCAGATGTTGATTGGTATAAGTGGACAAATAATAGTGGCAAAGATCGCTGGATCCTCTTGGATTTAAGATCAAATGGTGGACAAACTTCGCTTGATTTAGCTGCTCAAATAAAGTACACCGAAACGAGAGAATCCACATTGCTGTATGCAGAACCAACAAAACCAGGTTCTGAGTTTCCTGCAATCATAAGGAATTTATATGTTCCTCAAGGTGCAACTTTATATGTCAGAGCAAGTGCTAACAAGTTTGTTACTCAGGAACAATATAGATTAAACTTCATTATGTACGATGTTTAGAATTCGAAAATTTTATGTCGGGGGAACGGGATATTATGAAGCATAAAAGATTTGTAACATCAATTCTTGCATTTGTATTTATGTTGGTATTTGCAACAAGCGTATTTGCAGCTAAGGGCATAGGGGATACTCAAGAATCTGCAATCACTATCTTCCCCAAGAACGCTGTAAATTTATACATCGAGGGTAACACTGACAAGGACTGGTTTATATGGACTAATAACACGGGTAAAATGCAGAGATTTGTTGCATGGATTCAGCCAAAGGATGATTGGAATAATTTTAGATTAGCTTTAAAAATTCAGTATATCGATAATACAAGCACGGGATTAATGTATGCAAATTATAACATTGGACCACATCAATTTATTGAAAACATATACATTCCTAATGGAGCAAAGTTATATTTACTTGTAGAGAAAGTAAATCATTCACTGACTCAATATTCGCTTAATTTCGATGTAAATGATATATAACATGAATTAAGCCGCTGATAATCAGCGGCTTTTGTTTCTAGCATATCATTGTGATGCGACTCTAAGATATGAGTTTGTTGGAATTATGTTTTATTGGAAAATAGAACATTTCTCTTATATTGAACATTTTGCAATTGATTCTAACATGCGTGGGAATGATCTAGGATCTCGCTGCTTATAAGAATTTTTGGAAGAACAAAGCCTTTTGATTTTGAAAATTGATCCAACGATAGATTCAATTTCAATCCGATATAAAAACTTTTACATGATACTAGGTTTTCTACAATAGAACAGTAGTTGACACGTTATAATAATGCATCAAAGAATGTACTTCCAAATGCATTGTTACCAGAAAGTAAAGAACAAGCTGTTCTCATTCTGATTTTACGACTTCATGTCGCGGATATAACTATTTTTCTTGAAATGTCCTCCTTTTACATGCTTCAGATGGGCAACGATCATGAAAGACACGATGACTAGCAAGAACCAGGAGCTGAATTTCCCCCACTTCACAAGATTCCAACCGTTAACTTGATGAGGATAATACCATGCACCCAAAAATGTCCCGATGTTTTCTGCAACCCATATAAAAAATCCGATTAGA
Organism: Paenibacillus sp. B1-35; assembly: GCF_050474385.1. Lineage (NCBI taxonomy): Bacteria > Bacillati > Bacillota > Bacilli > Caryophanales > Paenibacillaceae > Paenibacillus > Paenibacillus sp. B1-35. Next base: position 1,121,915 of record NZ_JBCHVJ010000001.1, on the reverse strand, counting down.
GCAAACGACAGCACAAGTGGCATACGACGTGTCACGCCCAATACCGTATACTCGACGTACGTTCTAAAAAAGATGACGAATAGCAAGAGCATTAATACCCAACGTAAATCATAAATAAAGTGATGGGTCATGAAATTAAAATATATGGCCAACCCTAGCGGTATCGTATACCAAGGTGTGGGATATCGATATACCTTGACCTGTAGTCGTCGCCATGCTTGACATAAGTAACTCGCCACACTCCCGTACATAAATCCGCTGTATAAAGGTACACCGAATATTTTTGTCCAGCCTTCTTGAGGGTAAGCCCAAGAACCCATATGGACTTTGTATATTTCGAGCATAAGTCCAATCAAATGAAAGACGCAAATTACCTTTAATTCGTCGAACGTTTCGATCCCAAGTCGAATCATAATAATCTGTGCAATTATGCAAACAAACAACAAGAAATCATAGCGATGCATGAAAGGGATGTCAACGGTTTTCGTAAGTGCCAGCATTGCAAAAATAAAAGCGGGGAATAAGCAAGACAGCGCTTGCTGCCAGCCAAAATAAATGAATGACCTAAGTTTAAAAAATTTTCCCATTCGATTCTCCTACATTGATTATCGTATTAATCGGTTGATGAACAAGCACCATGTAATTCGTTAGGTACAATCATAATTAGGAATATACTATTAGTCAATAAATAATTATTGAAAAACAATAAAATAATAATATGCCGACTCAAATGAATTAATGATTTCTATAGATATTGTAACGAAGGGAAGAGGGCGAAAAGTAAGTTAATCTTCAATCCGGTATAACGATTGTACTGAGCTTATTTTTGAAAATATTGTCTTGAGGGGGATAGTGGAGATGGAAGCAAAATAAAATGCCTCGTTTAACCAGCTAATGAAGTGGAAACGAGGCATTTCTGTTTGTATTAATGAAAATCACGGAACAAACCAATAACTTTGCCTAGAATAGTTACGTGTTGTAAGCGAATCGGCTCATAAGTTGGATTTTCAGGCTGCAAGCGGATATGATCCTTTTCTCGATAGAATGTCTTAACCGTCGCTTCATCATCTTCGGTCATCGCAACGACGATATCTCCGTTGTTCGCTGTCTGCTGTTGACGTACGATGACATAGTCGCCATTATGTATACCGGCCTCAATCATACTATTCCCCATGACCGATAGCATGAATACATTTTCATCGTCTCCAACCATGTGCAAAGGCAGTGGGAAGTAATCTTCGATGTTCTCTGTTGCGGTAATCGGTTCACCCGCAGTTACTTTACCAACTACCGGCACACGCGCAAAGGAGCGAGAAAAGTCTGCCGTGCGGTCGGACTGATCGCTAAGCAGTTCAATTGCCCGAGGCTTCGTAGGGTCACGACGAATAAAGCCCTTCTTCTCGAGACGATCAAGATGACCATGTACGGTAGAACTGGATGCTAGACCAACGGCTTCTCCTATTTCACGAACAGAAGGTGGGTAGCCCTTAGCTCGGACTTCATCACGTATAAAATCAAGGATAGCTTGTTGACGACTTGATATTTTAGACAAGGGTATCAACTCCAATGAATACTCTTTTGACAAAATTATACCACAGAACCTCCGTTCGTACAAACATAAGTTCTAAAGATTTTGAATAAAAAATAGAATATAGGCGTAATCGGATAAGAAGGAAATAAAGTATCTTTAATCATTTTTGATCATGCTGTTTTCAATGAAATGCATACAATCCCAAAAGAGTAACGAACAATAAAAGGGGAACGAGCGTTCTAAATATATGTTGACTCAAACGTGTGTTCGTGTTAAATTTGAAATATTAAATAATAGAACAAGTGTTTGGGAGTGATCATTTATGATGTATACAACGTATCGTTCCATTTATAAGGTGTCGACAACAGCTTCGCAATCTGAGCAAAAGAAGCGTTTGTTTCCTTTGCGTGTGCGTTTTATGATCAGTTTAATCGTATTGTTGTTCATTACTTGTGGAAGCATTGTACAAGCACTTGGAAATGATGATGACCGTGAGGATGTTGTGAGTGGAACTGTTGTTGAACGAGTTCTTGTTCAGCCTGGAGATACGTTGTGGGAGATTGCATCAACATATAAGCCTGAGCATACGGATATTCGTGAATTTATATATGAAATTGCACAATTGAATCAGTTAACAGGTGAATTTTTGCAGGCAGGAGAAGTATTGTTGGTACCGATTCCTTGATAACAAAACAATTTTCGGAAAATTGGCTCAGATGAAACAAATATCTATACATATAAACAGTTTACGAAGGGGCTCATGGAGCCTCTTTTTTATCTATATAATGGCTTTGGAGAAGCTTGCTTGACAAGCTGGTACCTCCATGTCAAAGTAGAACATATGCTTACACACATGGAGGTACATGATGAATATTGACAAGCTTATTGCACGAATTAATGAACTGGCCCGCAAACATAAGACAGTAGGGCTGAGCGAAGCGGAAATGGAAGAGCGCGCAAAGCTGCGTGAGGAATATTTGGTACTTTTCCGTAAGCAGGTGCGTAATCAATTAGACAATATTCGCTATGTAGAGGACGAAGAAGGAACAGATAATTCCGGTACGAACGGTCTCGTTCATTAATGACTCTTCATTAATAACGATGGATTATCATTACTCGTTTACAATACAGGGGGTAGCGAATTCATGTCTCGCAGTTGGGAACGCAAAGTCCGCCAAAATAGTGCAAAATTGAACAAGCAGCGAATGAAGCAAGGCAAGCCGTCGCTGTCTGCAGGCAAGCCTGCGTATGAAGAATTTAAAGGACGCAGCTTCATCATGCCGCTCGCATTGATTGCTTTCGCCATTATGTATGCACTACTAGGCGGGATTATCACGAACAATCAATATCCAACTCTTTATTGGGTTACGATCGTATGTTATGTCGGATTGGGAATAATTTTATTCTTAAGAAGACCGTTTCTGCGTGTCGGAGCTGACGAGGTATCAACGATTCGTTGGAATCGTCTTCGTACCTTGTCTTCCAAAGATATGAAGAAGATTGCAATTCAGCCTGGATATGTGGTGATTGAACATACGGGGAAAGGTGCGAATTGGATATTCTCTCGAATGCTGAACAGATACGATACCAATGCAATGGGCGAACGACTGCGCGTCTTTGCTAATCAGCATAAGATTGAGTTCGAAGACACTTCGAAGAAAGAAGCGTCGAAATAAGTTTGCACATGTATATAATGAGAAGCTAATCTAGTCGCTGTGATGGGAGAGAGAAACATGTCTATACGTGCTGTGCTGTTCGATTTGGATGACACTCTATTATGGGATGAACGCTCTGTTGAAGAGGCCTTTGCTGCTGCTTGTGAATATGCATATGAGCGAACAGGTATTGAACCAGAGGAATTGGAGTCTTGTGTTCGTCAAGCTGCCCGCGAATTATACGCTTCTTACGAAACGTATCCTTTCACGCAGAATATCGGGATTAATCCATTTGAAGCCCTATGGGGAAAGTTTGCAGAAGGGGATCATCCTGAATTTCGATTATTAGAGCAGCTTGCACCTGCGTATCGTCGAGCAGCATGGACACAGGGACTTCAGGCAGCCGGTCGAGTTGATGAAGAACTAGGTGCAGAGTTGGCAGAACGATTTATGAGTGAACGTCGGGCCCGTTCTTATGTATATGATGAGACTTACGAGGTGCTCCGCCAATTAATAGCACAGTATCCGTTGTTGTTGCTCACGAACGGCTCACCTGACCTGCAGCAGGAAAAGTTGAATGGTGAGCGGGAACTCTTATCTTATTTTGATCATATCGTAATCTCTGGGCATCATCCGAAAGGGAAACCGGATCCAGAATTGTTCAAGCATGCGATGTCCTTGCTCGGTATAGAACCGCATGAAGGAATTATGATAGGAGACAAATTAACGACTGATATTCAAGGTGCCCAAAATGTTGGTATGCATCATGCCTGGTTGAATCGTAAAGGTCTTGAATTGTCAGGCGATGTTCATCCAGAATATACGATTACGAGCCTAACTGAAATTGAGCAAATTATTGAAGCGATCAACTCGAAGGAATCGTAAATCGTTGTAGATACAACTTCATAATCAATTGCATCGAGCAAGACTAACAAGAGCAAGCCTGTGGGAACACAGGCTTTTTCTAATGCGTTGTATGTATTTATGTGCGGTGAAAAAAGAAAATATTGAAATAAAGAATGAGGAAAAGTGTGATAAATGTCATTGGATCGTCACAGAATTACCTAAATTATAGCTCGATAGAGTCATGAGGAATTGGAGAATGCTGTATATAATGATACGATAATCCTAGCATAAATGTTGAGGAGTGAGCTTGTATGTTCAGCAACAAAAATAAATTAATTGTGCTCATAATGGCAATCGGGGCAATGCTGCTAACTGGTTGTGGAAATAGCTCGGGAAGTAGCTCATCATCAGCCGGTCATGAAGGACATGCTGGTCATGGCTCTGGTGCAATGCAAGAAGGAAATCATGAGATGCCTGCAATGATTAAGGTTGAATTACAGGTGCCGAAAGAAGTAAAGAGCAACGAAGCTGCTACAATCTCAGCTCGGGTAACGCAAGATGATAAGGCGGTAGATGACGCTGACAAAGTCGAGTTTGAATTGTGGATGGATGGAGAAGAGCATGAGATGATCGAGGGTAAGCCTGTAAAAGATGGAACTTATCAGTTCGAGAAGACATTCAAGAAAGCGGGTACCTATACCGTCATCTCTCATGTAACTGCTCGTGATATGCACTCGATGCCGAAGAAGCAGTTTACTGTAAAGTAAGGAATTTCGATAAGAAAATAAAATGATTCCTCTATAAGAAGGGGCAGCTTCATAAGATCCGAGTAAAGACAGGAACTTATGAGACTGCCCTGTTTGCATATAATGAAAGGCATTGTGAATAGACGTGAAAATCAGTTCATTTCTATAGGATTTACCTTGTAAAGGAGTTAGGCTTTTTGAAAGGTGGGATCCGTATACGGGTGCGCAATCCATCCTTCAGTCTCGATAAAGAGGCGTACCGCTACAATTTGACGATTGTCCATCAACGTGAAGTAATGTGGTTTCTCCTCTGGAACAGAGATCACATCCCCAGCTTCCAGTTCTACATCCATATAACCGACATCGTCGCTACCTTTAATAATAAATATACCATTGCCGGCAGTAATGGCTCTTACTTCATCTTCTGTGTGGGTGTGAACCTGCTCAAATTTCTTCAGCAGCTCTTCAATATTAGGAGTTGCATCGGATAAAGAAATCAAATCCCACGTTCGATAGCCTCGTCTTTCAGCCAGATCGCGGATTTCTTCTTCATACGTATCTAAAATGGCCTGCTTCTCCTTATCGGATAGCACGAACTTGTCGCGAAGAGATGGATCAAGTTTGTTCGGGTTCCAATGCTCATACAGCACACCCTGCGAAGATAGAAAAGAACGAACATTTTCTTCCCCTATAATGATTTTGTTCGTGTTTCGAATTCGTACTTGTGCCAATTTCTAATCCCCCGTTTCCCAATGCGATTTATTCATTTAATTATAGTACAGAGGAAAAGTTTGGGCAAGAAACATTTTGAAGCGAGTCGTGTATGAGTCTTTTCTAATCGGATCACATCTGCTAAACTAGGGTTTAACGTTTAAGGTAGAGGGTGGGCAGAGCGATGAAAACAAGAACGATACAGGAACAATTACATGAACGCATTCTCATTTTAGACGGTGCTATGGGCACGATGATCCAACAAGCTGACTTGAAGCCTCAAGACTTTGGAGGCGAACAATTGGATGGATGCAATGAGATGTTAGTCCTGACACGTCCAGATGTCATTTCCAGAATACACGAACAATATCTAGAAGCGGGCGCAGACATATTGGAGACAAATACGTTCGGGGCTACCCGTATCGTGCTTGCCGATTATGATATTGCTGATCGTGCACGTGAGTTGAACGTTGCCGCGGCGAAGCTGGCTGTTGAGGCAGCTGCAAAATATAGCACACCGGAATGGCCAAGATTCGTTGCTGGTGCAATGGGGCCGACGACAAAAACCTTATCTGTTACCGGTGGAGTCACATTTGATGAGTTGATTGACAGCTATTATGAACAAGCAGTTGCACTTATAGAAGCAGGTGTTCATATGCTTCTTTTAGAGACTTCTCAGGATACGTTGAACGTCAAAGCTGGCTCGATTGCGATACAGAGAGCCTTTGAATCTACAGGTATCACACTTCCGCTTATGATTTCGGGGACGATTGAACCGATGGGAACAACCCTTGCCGGTCAAAATATCGAATCGTTTTACATATCCCTAGAACATTTGAAGCCGATTTCCGTCGGATTGAACTGTGCGACAGGGCCTGAATTCATGCGTGATCACTTGCGTACCCTTGCGTCTATCGCTAATTCTGCGATCAGCTGTTACCCGAATGCGGGGCTTCCAGATGAGAATGGTCATTATCATGAATCGCCAGAATCGCTTGCTCGTAAAATCGCAACCTTTGCAGAGCAGGGCTGGTTGAATATTGCAGGCGGCTGCTGTGGAACAACACCTGAACATATTCGGGTTCTTCGAGAAACTTTGCTCGAGTATGCCCCAAGAACAACGTTTGGTGAACATCCTCCAGCTGTATCCGGTATTGAGACCGTATATGTAGAAGATGAAAGTCGTCCTTACATGGTTGGAGAACGTACCAATGTGCTTGGCTCTCGCAAGTTTAAGCGTTTAATTGCCGAAGGAAAGTTTGAAGAAGCGGCGGAGATTGCGCGTTCCCAGGTGAAAAATGGGGCACATGTCATTGACGTGTGCGTGCAGGATCCGGATCGCGATGAAGCGCACGATATTGAACAATTTCTGCAGGAAGTAGTGAAGAAGGTTAAGGCTCCGCTCGTCATCGATACGACAGATGCCAAGGTATTGGAATTGGCTTTGAAGTATTCCCAAGGGAAAGCGATTATTAACTCAGTTAACTTAGAGGACGGTCTGGAGAAATTTGACCATGTCGTGCCGCTTGTCCATCGTTATGGTGCAACCCTGGTTGTCGGCACGATCGATGAGCGCGGTCAAGCCATTACACGTGAAGGTAAATTGGAGGTGGCGAAGCGTTCCTTCGACATCCTCGTGAATAATTACGGCATTCTACCAGAAAACATTATATTTGACCCGCTCGTGTTCCCAGTTGGAACGGGGGATGAACAATACATTGGTTCGGCGAAAGAGACAATTGAAGGGATACGTCTGATTAAAGAGGCGATTCCAAAGGTACAAACGATTCTCGGGATAAGCAATATCTCGTTCGGTCTGCCTGAAGCGGGACGTGAAGTGCTTAACTCTGTATTTCTATATGAATGTACCCGCGCAGGGCTGGATTATGCGATCGTCAATACGGAGAAGGTGGAACGTTATGCATCCATCCCCGAGCACGAACGCAAACTTGCGGAAGATTTATTGTATGACACCAGCGATGAGACGCTGGCAGCATTTGTTGCCGCTTTCCGTAACCGCAAAGTAGAGAAAAAAGAAAAAACCAGCAACCTTCCACTTGATGAGCGTTTGGCATCCTATGTGGTAGAAGGTACGAAGGAAGGGCTTATTCCTGACTTGACAGCAGCGCTGCAAAAATACACTCCACTCGAAGTCATTAACGGTCCGTTAATGAAAGGGATGGAGGAAGTTGGAAGGCTGTTCAACAATAATGAACTTATCGTTGCTGAGGTGCTCCAAAGCGCAGAAGTCATGAAGGCTTCGGTCAGTTTCTTGGAGCCGCATATGGAGAAGAATGAATCTGCTGTGAAAGGGAAAATTCTACTCGCTACGGTGAAGGGCGATGTGCATGACATCGGCAAAAATCTAGTGGAAATCATCCTATCGAATAATGGATATGAAATTGTCAACTTAGGCATTAAGGTTCCACCTGATCAGTTGATCGAGGCCTATCGCAAGGAAAAGCCAGACGCAATTGGACTGTCAGGCTTGCTTGTCAAGTCAGCTCAGCAAATGGTCATAACCGCACAAGACTTGCGTACTGCTGGCATCGATGTGCCAATTCTTGTTGGTGGGGCAGCATTAACGAGAAAGTTCACGAAAAATCGAATTAGTCCGGAATATGATGGATTAGTTCTCTATGCAAAGGACGCAATGGACGGTCTTGATCTGGCCAATAAAATTATGGATTCATCGGAACGTAAGCTGCTGGTTGAGGAACTCCGCGCTCATAAGGAACGGTTGGCTCGTGAATCGGAACAGCAGTCGAACCTACCTGAGCTAACACGGGCGGTTCGTTCCAGCATTACGGAAGCCGAAGTGTACATTCCGCCTGATTTAGAGCGACATGTATTGCGCGATATTCCAATTCCACAGGTGCTTCCTTATTTGAATTTCCAGATGCTGTTGGGACATCATTTGGGATTAAAGGGCTCGGTTGAACAGTTGTTGAACAATCGTGACCCGAAGGCATTAGATTTGAAAGAGACCGTTGACCGAATTCTGGCAGAGGAAGCTCAAGCAGGTGTGCTAAAGGCGAATGCTATGTATCGCTTCTTCCCAGCCCAATCGGAAGGGGACACCATTCACATTTATAATCCTGACAATGTAGAGGAGGTGCTCCATACCTTTGCATTCCCACGGCAGCAGGTTGAGCCTTACCTGTGTCTTTCAGATTTTCTGCGAACAAAAGAGAGCGGCGTAATGGACTATGTAGGCTTCTTGGTGGTTACTGCTGGTGATGATGTTCGCGGCAAAGCGGATAAGTGGAAGGAGAAGGGAGAATACCTGAGGTCACATGCGCTGCAATCTGTTGCATTGGAGCTGGCAGAAGGGCTTGCAGAACGGATTCATCATATGATGCGTGAAGTATGGGGCTATCCTGATCCGGAACAGATGACAATGAAGGAGCGATTTGGAGCTAGATATCAAGGGATACGAGTTTCATTCGGATATCCAGCTTGTCCAAATCTCGAGGATCAAGGGCCATTATTCAAGTTAATGCAGCCGGAAGACATCGGCATTCATTTAACGGACGGGTTTATGATGGAGCCAGAGGCATCCGTGTCGGCAATGGTCTTTGCTCATCCGCAAGCACAATACTTTAACGTAGATAAGGCCTAATCTTTACATCATAAAAAAATTACTAGATGTCTGTGCAGCAGTGTGTCACACTTATGTATGGACAATAATATAAGCTCCGTATTGCTGTCAGGCAGTACGGAGCTTATTATATCTTGGTGGAGTGAGACATACTATGTGTGTAAAACATTTTAAAATATTAATGATTAAATAGATTAAATAGATTAAATAAAAGATGATATTGTTTTCGTATTTAATTACAGAAGCAAAGGAGTATGAGTATGGATATTTACTTCTTAGGAACAGGCGCTGGCATGCCGACGACTCGCCGCAATGTAAGCGGGATTGCGCTCCGATTGTATGAAGAACGCGGTTCCTTCTGGATGTTTGACTGCGGAGAGGGCACCCAGCACCAGGTGCTGCAGTCGCCATTGAAGCTAGGCAAGTGCGAGTTTATTTTTATCACTCATTTGCACGGCGATCACTTGTTTGGATTACCGGGGCTATTGTCCAGTCGCGCTTACCAAGGCGGGGTGTCTCCTTTGACCGTATTTGGTCCTGCAGGGTTACATCGATTTATACATACTGTTTTTGAATTAAGTGAGACGCACTTGCCTTATGAGCTTCATATCCAAGAGATAGAGTCTGGCGTGATTTGGGAGGATGAGCAATTTATAATTACGACACTGCCTCTTGATCACCGTGTTCCATCCTTTGGGTATCGAATTCAAGAAAAGGAAAAGCCAGGGCGTCTAGATTTAAAGCTGTTAAAGGAAAAGGAGCTGCCGCCGGGACCTTTATACGGTCAGTTGAAACGAGGGCAGGATGTCATACTTTCGAATGGGGAACGAATTCAAGCATCCTCTGTCATCGGGAAACCGATACCTGGAAAGTCTGTGGCCATACTCGGCGATACTCGTCCTTGCGAAAATGCGGTCACGCTCGCGAAAGACGTTGATATACTCGTGCACGAAGCAACCTTTATGGAAGATAAACGCGAAAATGCAAATGAATTTGGCCACAGCACGGCTCGGCAAGCAGCGCAAACCGCAGTGTCCGGAGGAGCCAAGAAGCTTGCTCTGACTCATTTTAGTTCACGATACAATGATGAACGGATGGAGGAACTTTTACAGGAAGCACGTGACGTATTTGAAAATACGGTTCTTGCCGATGAGCATGCGATCGTTACAACATCTTAATATCACATCAATGCTGCGTTAACGCTTACTCGATACGCTATCCATAACCGAGTTGTTGTAAGGGCAATTGCCTAGGCAATTGCACGAGAGCAACAGAGATGTTAAAGGAGGGGTTATGGATGGATACTGCGAGTCATTTGCTGCTTGGCGCTTCTTTGGCAGGGGCTGCTTGTGTACATCCTCAGGTTGCGGAGCGTCCTAGTTTGTTCTTCGCGGTTCTGACGGCTACACTCATTTCTTCACATGCGCCCGATTTCGATGCCATAACACGATTTCGCAGCTATACAGCCTATTTGCGTCACCATCGAGGCATTACGCATGCTGTCCCAGCATGGTTTGTATGGCCAATAGCCATTGCTCTGCCGGTTTCAATGTTGTTTGCAGTGTGGGGAGATTGGCCGATCGTTATGCTGTATTCATGGCTTGCAGTTATGATCCATGTTGGGCTTGACTGGTTGAATGCATATGGTGTTCAAGCAGCCAAACCTTTCTCATCCAAATGGCATCATGCAGATGTATTATGCTTATTCGATCCATTTCTATTTGCCATTCATCTCGTCGGGATTATAAGTTGGTTCTGGATGACACGGGCGGATGCAGCATGGTTATTCCTATTGGGATATTTGGTGTCCGTATTATATATCATATGGCGATGGAGGGTGCATCAGCGATTGCAGAGCCGACTGAAGGAGCAGTTTTCAAGTGGAATTCATCATCAGCTTATTCCTGAGGTCACTTGGCTGAGCTGGCAATATGTTGTGGAGTATGAGCAACATTATGAAACAGGTTGGATTCGGCATCGCAGCCCATTGCGGGTTTTATCAGACGTGTCCTTTGATAAGCACTGCCTGTACACTAAAAACTTCATTGATGATCATGTGTTGGAGCATGCAAGAACAACCGATGGAGTACGGGCATTCCTTGGATTTGCTGAGCATGTCATTGTAAGCTCACAGCGTTGGCGTAACGGGTATAAGATTATATGGCATGATGTTCGATTTTGGCATCGAAAAGGTCTTCCATTCGGCGTTGAGGTAGAGTTGGATGAGCAGCTTCGCGTTGTCAATACGAAAGTAGGCTGGAGTAAGAGGGAGTGGGAGCCTCCTTATGTATAAACAGGATTGTATTGCGCAATATTCGCACAAGAAAGGTAAATCAGAAACGTGAATCCCCGTGTCATATGTGCGTGAATACCTGTCCCTAATCAAGCGGAGCGATCCGTTTTTTTTCTTTTGCATCAAGATATCGTTGGGGTCTATGATGTTGTGAAATGCCCCCTGAAAGAGGCAAGTCCTCATTATAGTTTCCCGGGAAAGCGCAGAACCTGACAAATAGTTTATCAGGGGACAGGTATACATCAAGGACTGTCCGCAATCGACAGCTTCTACCATCATTCTGCGTCGAATCAGCGCATTATAGTGCCGTGTTTCCACTCTTGCCAGCCATGAAATGGTTCTTTACAATGTAGAAATAAGTTTCTCATTTCCCAACGCACTTTTTTAAGTATGAAGCACCTAATTCGTTGCTCAAATCAAGGAAGGTGGATTCATTATGAACACTCTTGGATTTACGATCGTAGGCTTCGGCAATATTGCCAAAACACATATGACTGCACTGCGAACGCTGCCGATCATTAAGCAGCTTCCTGTAACACCTGTATTGAATACACTCGTTACCCGTCGTCCTGAACAAACATTAGAGCAGGCACGGCAAATTGGATTTGCTCACGTAACCTCCTCCTTGGAGGAAGCTTTGCAATATAACGGGACTGAAGCAATAAGCATCTGTACACCGAATGCGCTACATGCTGAGCAGGTACGATTGGCGGTTCAATATAATCAAGCTATTTATTGTGAGAAACCTGTAACGGAAAGTGCTGCGTCCACAGCGCAATTGCTGCCAGATGTCCCATCAACGCTTACGCAGCAGTTAGCCTTTGTCTATCGGTATCACCCTGCTGTCATGCGGATTAAAGCTTGGCTTAACGAAGGAATTATCGGAGATGTGCTCCAGTGCAGACTGGCTTATTTGCGTTCGGGTTATTTAAGTGATGTCCGTCCATACAGCTGGCGAGTAAATGACTCGTTGTCTGGTGGAGGAGCAATTATCGATTTAGGTGTTCATGCACTGGATTTGCTGCGCCATTGGTTTGGTGAATTGAAGAGTATAGAAGGCAGTACAGAAACTTTTATTAAAAGTCGGAGAGCAGGTAATGGCAAAGACGAACGAGTAGCTGTTAATGTTGATGACTGGGCAATGATGAACTATGAAACAGTTCAAGGCGTACAAGGTATTGTTGAGGTATCCCGTATTGCCTATGGTGATGATGCGTTTCGTGTGCATATCATTGGGACGAAAGGCAGTATTACATGTAATTTGGAATCGGATAAGAAGCCTCAGCTTCATCTCATAAACGGTCGACACGAATCTGCTCCTGAACCTGACTCGCTTTCGCTGCTTCCTGATGAGAAGACAACGATGGGGATTTTCCAAGACAGCCATTTCGCTTCGCTTCACCATTTCATTCTGCGCCACAATGGAGATCAGCGTTGGAACGAGCTGGCTCCAACATTAGAAGATGGGCTTGTTGTCGAGCGCTTGGTAGCTCATGTGATTCAATCTTCGGAAGCACGGGAGCAGCGGTAATGATTTATGAGGAGATTGGTGTTTTTGTTTAGCTGCCTATTGTATGGGTGAGTGCAAATGAACTCATTCTGCCTTGCCAAGTATGGCTCCCGTTCCTATTCATGGGAATGACGGGAGTTGTTCTTTTTACATTAGTTTATGCGCTCTGAACACATCTTGGAATTTCACCTTGCGGGTCGGATTTCGGTTCAGCGTTGTTGTCCTCAATTTATTGGCATCGGAATTGTTGGTCTGATGAGACTCTGTCCTTTTGGCTCGGAATTGCGTATACTAGCATTGGCTCTATTGAGTTGACAATAATAATGCTATGAAACAGAAGTGTAAAATTTGTTGGCGGCACGCAGACCAAAGTTTTCTTGAAATTTGAATCCGTTGTTTACTGGATATTGCATGCTTTTTATTAGGAAAGCTAATGAGTGCTTATTATGATGTTGATCGTGCTTGTAGATGTGCTGTTATTTAGAATGGCCGGCATGCTTCAAGCTGGGAAGGAACGTGTGTAAGAATGAAAAATGGAATCCGGCGCAGAAATCAATATGCGCTCATAGATTTGGATGGAACGATGTATCATGGAACTTCTCCGATTGAGGGAGCGGACAAGCTAATAGAGACCCTTCGGAGTATGGATATTCCTTATCTGTTTGTAACGAACAATTCAACACGGACACCTGAAGAAGTGGCGGTTCACCTGCAGCAATTTGGTATATCGGCTGTTGCTGAAGATGTTCTCACCTCTGCTCAGGCGGCTGCATCGTATATTAAGAAGAGATATTCGGATAGACTGGTATTCATGATAGGCGAGTACGGATTGCAGAGGGCGCTGGAGGATGTCGGGATTTCTTGGACGGAGCAAGCGGAAGAAGTATGGGGCTCTGATGTTGGAGTTGTCGTTCAAGGCCTGGATCGAAATGTGACCTACGCCAAGCTGGAAGCAGCGGCTTGTGCCGTTCGAGAAGGCGCAGTATCGATCTTAACCAATCCAGATGTCATGCTGCCTTCGGATCGCGGTTTTTCCCCGGGGGCTGGTACGATCGGAGCGGCAATCCAGTCGGCTTCAGGCGTAGAGCCTGTCGTAATAGGCAAACCAAGTGCCATCATTATGGATGAGGCTATGAAACGGCTGGGATGTACGGCGCAAAACGCAATTGTAATTGGAGACAACATGATGACGGATATTCTTGCCGGCGCTAATGCAGGCTGCCGTACAGCACTTACTTATACGGGGGTTACTACACCCGATAATTATGAATCATTTTGTGCGCGTGCCGGTGTGAAGCCTGACATGGTCTTTCATAACATGGAGCAGGTACGTAAATGGTTCATGAAGGAAATGTTATAATAAATAGCCTATATGATTAATGATATTAAAATAAAAGAGAGAACATACATGGTGATCATGTAATGTGAAATTAGGAAGGAAGATGCGAGATGCCGGAAATTCCAGTTATGGAACGATACCGCAAACAGCTAGATCAGCTGGTTACCGGAGAACGCATTCGCAGCCTGCGTGTACAACGTGAGTCTTGGCTGAATACGGATCTCCATAGCTTGACCAATGGATTAGTGGGAAGACAAATTTTATTTATTGAACGCAAAGGGACGGATTTGATTTGGCATCTTGATGATGGCCGACGACTTGTTCTTCAGATTGGAGCTGGGAGTCGTCTAGAGATCGTTTCTACGTTACAGGCAGTTGCTCATGGAGTAGTGGGCCATTCTTCTGCAGAAGCGGATCAAGTGCATGATGTGTCCCACTCACAGTTTGCCGTCATCACTGATCATGCAGCGATGGCAATTTTCGGGGCGCGTAACTGTCATATCATGTGGTTAACAGCGAAGCAGGTAGAGGATATGCAGCTTGAGTTGGGCCCAGATCCACTATCTCGCCATTTGACACCAGAGCGTTTCAGTCAGCGATTCGCAAAGCGCCGCACCACTTTGAAGTCTGCACTTACCAATCCGAACATTATCGCTGGTATTGGAAACCACTTAGCGGATGATATTGTTTTTGCTGCAGGAATTCTTCCTACAGTACGCACGGAAAAGCTGAAAGAAGAGCATTGGAATCGGGTATTCTTTGCAATGCTTGATGTATTGCATCATGCAATTGAACATGAAAATGATATGGATTTACAAATATCTTCTAAACTACATGAGAAGTCCTATGCAGGGGAAGCAATGGACATCTCCATTCATGGCAAGACGGGAGAGCCTTGTCCGAAATGCGGCACGCCGATTGAAGTCACGTTGATACAACGTCGCCCTTCAAACTTCTGTCCGAAATGTCAGATAGATCCTACGGCAGATGGCCACGAAAACGAATAAAAATAGCCACGCTGCGCGTGCATACGGTTGTCATTTGCCATTACGGGGAGGATATGCGCACGCAGCGCAATTGGCTATACAACTGCAGCATGCGGTGGGTGTTCGCAGCTATCAGTATTTCAGTAAAAATCCGAGGGGCTTATCGGTAAAGAGTGGATATGAGACAGATGCACAAGCTGCACGTGATATTTGTCAGCAGCACGGCATCGAATCTATTGCCCATACGCCGTATCCAACGAATTTAGCTGTAGATGCAGCTCGCTCACCTGAGAAATTTCAACTAACAGTTCAATCGCTGCTCAACGATCTAATGATTGCGGAAGCATGCGGATCAGTTGGAATTGTGGTTCATTTTGGTTCATATAAGGGAGGGGCAGGTACACCTGCCACTGATACAGAGAAGCTGCACAGCTACGAAAATATAATTGTCACGTTAAACACCGTCCTTTCTGTGTGGAATGGTCGTGCCAAGCTGCTGCTTGAAAATCAGGCAGGTAATCATGGCGGGTTAGGAGCAACATTTGAAGAGCTAGTAAGCATCCGACGATTAAGTAATTATCCCGATAAAATCGGCTTCTGCTTTGATACCTGTCATGCTTATGCAAGTGGGCTATGGAATCCTTCTGCTACCAATGAGATGCTCGAGGCTGGAAGTTGTCACGACTATTGGAATCATGTTCAAGCTGTCCATCTGAATGATTCTCGGGAGACCTATGGCTCCAAACAGGATCGTCATGCGAATCTTGGACAGGGGTATATTGGGGCAGATGGCATTGCAGAGTTGCTTAGATCGAAGGAGCTGGAACACTGCATGTTCGTGCTGGAAACGCCTGGTGACCCGTCAGGGGGGCATGGACAAGAATGGATGTTTATTCAAAACATTTTGCAGCCGAATGGATAAAATTGTGGTTTGAGCATAATGCACCTTACACTTGAACAGACATCAGAGTAATGTAAGGAAGTGATGAAAGATGATACATGTATTTTTGGATGATTACCGTCGCTGTCCAGAAGGCTTTGTGCTAGCTCGCAATGCGGAGGAGTGTCTACTTCTATTGGAGCATGAGCAAGTAGGAATCCTGTCCTTGGATCATGACTTGGGAGCCGACGAGAAAACGGGAACAGACCTTGTTCGAGAGATAGTCTTGCGCGGTCTTTATCCGCAGACAGCGATCTATTTGCATACGTCGAGCGTACTTGGCAGACAGCGAATGTTCGAGATGCTTTTCGCGAATAAGCCTGAGCATGTTCAGCTTAGCAATGGGCCGATGCCAGATTCATTGCTGACGCAGATACGAGAAAATATGATATGATATTGATCCCAGACAAGCAGTTGAAGGCAGCACAGGCGCAATCTGTGAGTTTGTCTGCTGTAGAGCTGTTTTTTAAGCAATGGGATGCGGTATTTATACATAGTCCATTTTGTGGAACATGCCAGTTAGCCTCTCGAATGCTTGAAATTGTGGAAGCGACGAACCCAAATTTGGAAATTGCGGCTGTCAATGTTGGCTCTATTCCTTTATGGGTGAGTACTCTGCAAATTGAAAGTGTCCCTTGCCTGTTGGTATGGGATAATCGTAGTGATACAGGCATCGTGGACAAAATATATGCTTTTCATTCTGTATCATTCCTTTATGAGCGTCTGAAGAGTGGGAAAATAGATAGTTAATGACGTATATGAATGCTCTATAGTTAACAAAATGAAATGGAAACAGCTGAAGTAAGCCCGCTTGATTCAGCATTTGGAGGTTGCACTGCTTGGAATTATTACATCCGATACAAATAGACACAAATTACGAACAAGGATCACACTGGATTGTTACATCCAACCACGGCTATATCGCATATGCGCAGGAAGAATGGCGAAGAAGATTTGGCCAGTTGAAGAGTCGTATGCTCGTCTCCGGTGAAATTGCTTTGATGGAATTGCCAGTAGATCGAAGTGAAGTATTCCACGTGATGGAGTCAGAACCGGCGATATTTATCCGATATTTACAGCCAGTTGATCTTGCCGTTGATGTTCAGGCGCTGCAAAGCGATCAAGAACATACATTAGACTGTTTGCTCGACCAATTGATGAAATCTGTAGATGGCTCAATCACAAATCTTCGTGTAGGGGTTCATGTGCGATCCAGTACGGCGGGCGAATCCTTGGATAAAGAACTTCGTGATGCGCTGCGATCTGCAGTTGAACGCAAGGGCGCATCTGTCGCGATCCAGGATCCAGAGCGCATTGTAGCTTTGTTCATTCATGATGGGGCTGTATATGCAGGGCTCATGACTCCGGAGCAGGCTGGTTCGGATTGGCCTGGCGGTACAATACGTTTCCGGCGTGAGGAGGGACAAGTGTCCCGTGCTAAGTTTAAGCTTTTGGAAGCAGAACGTACCTTTGGGCTGGACTTTGCGGCGTACCGTAATGCGCTTGATATTGGTGCTGCACCAGGCGGTTGGACGAGCCTTTTGCTGGAACGGGGCATTCAGGTTACTGCTGTTGATCCGGCAGCAATGCATCCTAGCTTGATTGAACACCCGAATTTAACATATTATAAGAGCAATGCTGGGGATGTTGCGCTGGAACCTGGCGAATTTGATTTGCTCGTGTGCGATATGAGCTGGAGCCCTAAGGTTACTGCTCAACTTGTGATTGGCTTGTTGGATTCGGTTGTGCAAGGCGGTACTGTTATTGTTACGGTAAAGTTGATGCATAAGAAGCCGCTGCAGACGATACGTGAAGTGAAGGAGATGTTTATGGAGCATCTTCATATTATTCGTGCAAAGCAATTGTTCCATAATCGTGACGAAATCACCCTGTACATGATGAAGATGTAGCTTATACTCGGACAGTGAAGTATGGCAAAGTCCAGCATAGTTCTAAAAAAGACTAGACAACTGCATGGATATGGCATAAAATAACAACAAATGAATACGAGCGAAGGGAAGCACCCTGATTGATACGAACCGGTAGGTTCGTCAATCAGGGTGCTTTTTTTGTCGCCTGGGGGGATTTTATGGCGCAATCCATTACGGCCCATTTGCAGGCTGGATATTTGTTGTACGACAGATATCGTATCGTTCGTTTACTCGGAACAGGAGGAATGAGCGTTGTATATTTAGCCAATGATGAGCGTTTAATCGGTAAGCAGTGGGCGATTAAGGAGTCGAGACCCGCAGCTCAGGACGTGCGACAGCTCGTTCATGAGGCATCGATACTAACCACGCTTCGTCATCCTCACTTGCCGCTAATCGTTGATTTTTATCCACCAGATACAAGCGGTAGAGCTTACCTGGTAATGGAGTATATCGAAGGGCATACGATAGCAGATCGGTTGCGAATAAAGCCGCTAAGTTTTGAAGAATCGATACGTATCGTTCTCCCGGTATGTGAGGCACTTTCCTATTTGCATCAACAGAATCCACCGGTGGTGTTCCGCGATGTAAAGCCATCTAATATTATGCTGGCGAAGGATGGGCAAGTGAAGCTCATTGATTTTGGTATAGCGAGAAATGTAAATCCACTATCGGAACAAGATACTGTGAAGCTGGGGACAGTTGGATTTGCAGCTCCAGAGCAGTATCGGGGACAACAGACAGATGCGAGAACAGATCTATATGGGGTTGGCGCGCTCGTTAGCCATATGCTTACTGGTGGTGCATGGAAGGGGGAACGGCCGTTAACGGCTTCGATGCTTGCAAAGGACGTACCGGAGAACATGTTTGGGATACTTACACGACTGCTTGCGAAGCTGCCAGAGGAGCGTTATCAATCTGCTGATGAGTTGATTGAGGACTTAAGGAATTTATTTACAGGCCATTCGAATACATATGGTGCTGGTCTAGATGAGAGAAGTTCATGGCATCAGGCGAACGCAGGGACAGTTATCGCCTTTTGGGGAGCTGCATCAGGACTTGGAACTACGCATTCAGCACTGATGTGTGCTGCCGTACTTGCCAAGAAGAGTAGAAGTACCTTATATATCGACGCCAATTATAAGGAAGACTCCGTGATACCTTCATTAGCTTACGCCTATGAAGGGGAAGAAGAGTTGTATTTAGCAAGCGATGATTTGTTTAAGTTATTTGGGATTGACTGTATGGAGTGGAAGTTTGGTACGAGCCCTCTTCCATCTTTGCTAGGTATCTATGAATATATCGTCTTAGACCTTGGTTGTGATGATCAGGGTGAACGTATGGACGAATTCATGAGGGCACATATCCCTGTGCTTGTAGGAAGTTTAGCCCCCTGGAGAGAGAAAGATTATATAGAACTCGTCAGAGAGTTTGAGCTAAGAAGGTTCAATCGTTGGGTATTGGGTGTTCTCCAATCGGATTTTTCAATAAAAACTAGAACCAGGAAGTGGAGAGGAGCGAAAGCAACCTCATCTATTCCGATTCAGTCGGATCCGTTCGAATGTACGGAGGATACGAAGCGCTGGGTAGAACAATTAATCGGTCCGATACAACAAGGAGGGCTTGTCTCTCGCTTGCGGCGATGGATAAGCAGAAATAAAGCAGAGAGAGGAGATGTACGAAGTTGAGAAGATGGACAAGAAAGACGAAGCAGCTAATTGCAGCGTCGGTAGGTGGAGCAACGTTGGTTGGAATACTTATAGGAGGCTATCATTTTTGGGCCATGGGGCAAAATGAAGCTGAACAACTCAAGGAAACTGCTCAGTATAAAGACGAAATTACCAAGCTGCGGAAAATTGCAGATGCAGAATTGCAAAATCGCACAAGCGTCTGGATATTCAAGCAGTCGCTTCTTGCCGGCAAGCGCATTCGATCAGATGACATTGCGAGAATTGAAATATCGTCAAATCTTGCTCCGAAGCAACTGTTGAATCATCCAGATCAAATCATCGGAAAGATATTAAAGATAGATGCCGTGCCTCGAACACCAGTGATTCCAACGATGTTGTATGAAGATGAGAAGATGACTGACGATGTGCGTTGGGTGGAGACAGCGGTTATCCAGCTCCCATTGCGTCTACAAGAACGAGACATGATTGATGTGCGAATCCGGTTTCCAAATGGTCAAGACTATATCGTACTCAGCAAAAAAGAAATTAAAAGTATTCAGTATCCAACTATTTGGGCTCATTTGGACGAACAAGAAAGGCTATTATTCTCAAGTGCATGTGTAGATGCCTATTTGAACGGAGGGCAGATTTATGCTTTGCGGTACATAGAGCCTCAAATGCAAAATAAAGCTATCCCGAATTATCCGGCAAATGAATTAGTTTTGAAGTTGATTGAGTCTGACCCGAACATCGTGAAAAAGGCAGATACTGCATTAGCCCGATTAATCCGAACACGAATGGAGAAGGAATGGGAACAACAGGATGCAGCTAACGGCTCAGGTAATGGTTGGAACCATGCGCAAGCCAACCATACAGATGCTTCTTACGTTTCAGTTCATGTGGGAGCAGATGGTATTTCTAATTCAGAGAAATCACCTTTAACAGGAAGAGCCGCTGAGGCAAACCGAAATTCACCATTTGTGGGACAGCCTAGTTCCGTGCCTTCCAAAGAACTGCAACCTGCCGGCAATCAAGGCGGTTCAGTCGTAACCAATCAACACTCTGATTCGCAAAATGGTAAAAGTTCAAAGGTGCAGGAGACTGCAAAGAAGGATAACCACTCTCCTAAGGATGCTTCCAAAGAAAAAGATGCAAATACACTGAACGATGCGAATCCTGTTGCAACTGTTGGGGAATCTCCAATTGATAAAGTAAATTTCATATTCTCAGAGGCGATTCCAGGCAATACGAAGCAGTAATGAAGGGAATTGTTTTCATACATAATTAGATGAATGTACGGGAGGAGTTAGGAAGATGACGATAGGTATTTTCGTAGGCGCTTGTGATAAGAGCGATCATGTAGTGGCGCTAGCGATGTTCCTAACGAGATTAGAAAAGAAGGTTCTAATTGTAGATGCTACAACAACGAGAAGGATTGGAATGGAGATTGGGCTGTTGACTCAGTCGCCCATTCCTATTATGAGCTGGAATGGCTATGATGTTCTATCCGGTGCTGTATCCTGGGACGACATGCTCCAACTGATTGAATGGCATGGCGGTAGTGTGGATTCATACGAGCATATTATTATTGACACGGATCGTGCACTGTTTTGCAATGCTGAACAGTGGAAGCAGATAGATGTACGTTTTCTTGTGCAAACGATGGAGCGTTATTCCTTGCAAAAGAATAGGGAATGGTTGCAAGCGTTTCAGCAGCAATATGATGGGGAAGAGCTAGAATTTGTCCCAGTACTTCTTCGTTCATTTATGCCTGAAGATGAATATGAATTTATGATGGAATGGTATTTTTCAATTTTTGAGCATCGGTGGTCTCGAGAATATATTGCCATTGAAGAAGACGAACGCAATTGGATGGCACGTATATCAGGCATTCATGAGGGACAGCTGCAAACATATGCTTATCCTCGTGCTACAAAACGTGCTTGGCGGTTATTGACCGAGCATTTCACCGGGAAATTGGCAGAACGAGTCTGGAGGCAATGCTTGAAAACGCCAAAGAAGGGACGAATGAATCATGCCGCTTTGTAAACATTGGATGATTTCGTCTACAGGCAGGGGGATGGCTGGGGGATCAACCGTAGCTGCTTGTACGGCAATCAGCCTTGCCTGGCAATTTCGCATTAATGTGCTGCTCATACATGCCAAAGGTAGGGGAGAGGGAGTAGAAAGATTATTTCCACCCTCTATTGACCTTGTTGGTGAGGCGGGAATTGGAGGTCGTCTTACGACTCCGAACGGATGGAGCGCTCTAGTCCGCATGCTAAAAAATCATCAAGTTGATGAAGAATCAATATCTACTTACATGACGAGCGTGATGAGCCGATTAGACATTCTTCCTGGTTACGAATCGGGGGAAATGGAAGACATGCTCAATGCTGATCTTATTCTTCATGTACAAAGGCTTGTAAGTAAGCGATATGATCTTGTGTTGTGGGATATCAATGAGCAGGATTTTATTTCTTTGAAGCTCACAGGGAACATGCATCTGCATGGTACTATTGCTGTGATATCACAAGTTCGGTCAGAGATCCATAATGCAATGGAGAATATAAGTAAAAGAGCAGATGCATTTGTTATCGGTCAGTATGATACAAATGTTAGATTGAATCCCTTAAATGTGAAACGAATGTATTTTCTTCATCAGCCCATTTTTGCAATGCCTTATTCATCCGCTTACCGCAATGCAGCAGACGATAGGATGCTGATAGATTGGTACCTGCGTCAATCTCTCCGTCAGGATCGGGGGAAACGTTCTCCATTCATCTCTGAGCATGAGAAATTATGCAGATATATCCTTGAAGTGTCTGGTTATCATCCTGGAAGAAGCAGAAAGGCGGGGGGATAGGAGATGTCATTATGGAGTTACGTGTTATTCTCTATTCTCGCTGGAGCCATTCTATTTGTTGCATTGTATGTTTATTTGCGTATGCTTCGACATTGGCGAAGCCAGATTGTCTATCGAAATGAGGTTGAATGGACGTGGGACGGACTGCATCAAGCAGTGAAAGATACATTTCTAGCATGGACGAGTGATCTACCGCTAGATATGTACCGTGAAGAAGAGGAATTTTCACGTGAAATGAAACGTCGTGTTTCGCTTCGAAAATCTTTGCGTTCATGCTGCAGCGGCGATATTGCTGATAAAGAGTACATTAAGGAATGGATTGTTGACATGCTTCGGGAGCAGATCCGCTTGACAAAAAGCAACGCAGATCAGTTGTTGCCAATCGAGCGTCCAGAGCAGTTAACATCACAAGACAAATTTGATTTATTGTTATTTGTCTATAAGAAGCGGCATGGCTTGGATGCCTTGAGTAGACTAATCGAAAAATATGGTTGGGATGAACGGAAACGTATGTTGTCTGCTCAAGGCGAGTATCAATTGCATGATGTGATTACGTCAGAAGATATTGATACGTCCTTTCGCTTAGAACGGCTTCAGTTCAGCTGGGAGGATCGAATTCGCATTATCGCTCAGCGGTTGTACCAGCTTTATAAGGGGTTTTCTGTCATTGATGAGATTCGTGATATGCGAATTGATGGTGTATCAGGTGGTGTTAGTGGAATACCCGATGAAGCAATGACGAAAGGGGATTACTGGTCTAATCCCTCTCGAGCTTCATTTGCAAAGAACGAAGGTGAACCTGCAGTTGGTGTCATGCTGCGTGCATGTGATAGTATTTGGATTTTTTATAAGGGGAAGTCCATTAGGTTAGCATTTCTCACTTTCGGGACAGAATCGGAATTGCGCCGAGTATGCCACAATATCTATAAATATCAAACGCCTGGTTCGCTTACTGAAGCGGATGGATATCGGATTAATCATATGAAGGATGGTTCGCGTGTCGTTGTGTTGCGCCCGCCATTTGCTGAATCGTGGTCATTTTTCGTACGAAAGTTTGATACGCAGGTCGTATCACTTGATCAGCTTATTCGAGATAAGAATGCCGAGCTTCCGATTAAACTTCTGCATTTCCTAATGCGAGGGGCAAGAATAACGGCAATTACAGGTGCACAAGGATCAGGGAAAACAACATTGTTAATGGCATTAATTCAATCGATTTATGCATTTTATCCGCTTCGAGTACAGGAACAGGCCTTTGAGCTCAACCTTCGCAAGATTTATCCAGGAAGAAATATTTTGACACTTCGGGAGACAGAACGGATAGCCGGACAAGCTGGATTGGATGTACAAAAGAAGACGGACGGAACCGTACATATTTTAGGTGAAGTGGCAACAGACCCGGTTGCAGCCTGGATGATACAGATGTCACAAGTTGCGAGCTTATTTACTGTCTTTACTCACCATGCAAAGACATTTCCTGATCTCGTGTTATCACTGCGGAATTCGCTGCTTAAGACAGGAATGTTCCATAATGAATCCATTGCAGAGCAGCAGGTATGCCAGGTTATTCACTTTGATGTTCATCTAGCGCGGGATGCGGAAGGAAATCGATATATTGAACGAATTACGGAATGTATACCGATTAACAATGCAGACGAAAGTGATTTGAATGACGAGAAGCCTTTGATTCCAAACATAACATGGGATAGTTATATTGATTCTACACAGCGTATGCATCGGTATATTATGCGTACTCGATCATTCACGCATCGCAATATTATTGAGTATCATCATGGTCGATATTATCTCGTAAATCCAATCTCCGTAAATCAGAAGGAAGCCATGGAAGCAGAAATGACAACTGAGGACAAACTGCGCTTCCGAGAATGGCTTGCTCAGGAAGGAGGATATTCGGTTGCCAGCTAGCAGCTTGTTGATATGGATTGCAATTGGAGCAATTCTCGTTGCTTGGACATTGTGGATGCTGTCTCGAAAACTGGGCCCGACTCGTGTGGTTGCGAGTCAAACTGGTGCACGGGCACACACGACCGGAATTGCTGGTCTCTGCCAATTTTATAAGAGAGTGCTGCGTGAAGCATACCGCTGCAGTTTGAAAGTTCCTTTACTGAAGAAAAAGACAACATCTCTCCGGCAGCAGCTCGCACCTTTATACAGTTATGATGAATGGCTGTTAAGAGAGCGTACTGTTTCCATACTTCTCGGCAGTGGACTGGCGATTCTTGTTGCTGTATCGATATTTATCACCTTTGATCAAAATATCTTGTCATGGATCATGCTTATTGTTGTACTTAGTGTGGCGGAAAGTCTATATCGAGATGTGGTAATTACTCGTGCAGAAATCAAGTTACTACGATTATCTTCCCTATCAATAGGGCATATGAGACATGCGTATCATCGATACAAAATGGTAGATGCCGCGCTTGAAGATACCATTGATCGAGCGCATCCGATGCTTGTACCGCATTTACAGCGTGTTGCGAACATGATTGCGGATCCTGATACCGATACAGCCATGTCTGTCTTTGAGGAAGCAGCACCTAACCGGTATTATAAAATGTTTGGGGGCCTATCCAAGCTTGTTGCAGAATATGGAGATCCGAAGGGGGGAGATGGCTCCTCTTATTTAAAGGGGCTTGCCATGATTGTGCGTGAAATGCAAACAGAGTTGGTCATGCGTACAAGGCTTGACTATTTGCTCGGGGGATTAAAAGCCATTGCTGTTATTCCAATTTTATTTACAGATCCTCTGGAGCGATGGGCTATAACTTATTTCCCGGCGATGGAGCTGTTTTATAACTCGAAGCTTGGCTGGCTTCTTCAATTAACTGTGTTTTTATCTGTACTCATTTGTCATCGCTTATTGCAACAGCTCCATTGGAGACATGTGTCTGGACATGAACAAGTCAACCATATTGGATGGAGCAAACGATTGCTGGATCGGCGAGCAATCAGACGAATGCTCGTTAATTGGGTGAACTGTCGTTCGAATGACCAGATTAAGCGAGCACAGCACTTATTGCACGAAGCAAACGAATCAATGACATTAGAACAATACTTTGGGCGTCGTTTTGTACATGCAATCGTAACTTGCACTATATGCTTTATGCTAATTCTATCTCTTCACTTCGGCTCTGCACAATGGATGTGGAATCAAATCGATGACACGTCACAAAAAGCAGGATTGCATGAGGATTTCGTTAAAGAGTGGATCAGTAATGTTTCATTAGATATAGGCAGTTCGG
Organism: Paenibacillus sp. B1-35; assembly: GCF_050474385.1. Lineage (NCBI taxonomy): Bacteria > Bacillati > Bacillota > Bacilli > Caryophanales > Paenibacillaceae > Paenibacillus > Paenibacillus sp. B1-35. Next base: position 1,096,030 of record NZ_JBCHVJ010000001.1, on the reverse strand, counting down.
GGCTTCAGCTTGATCTGAAAACGACTCTTACGGAGACATATCCTGAATGGAGTCCCCAACGTGTTGATCAATTAACAAAATCAATTGTCCCGCTTGCCATGTATTTTCGTGAGATGAAGGTGGCTTGGTGGGAAGTTGCTCTCCCATTTATCGCTGGATGGTGTGCCTTTTATGCAACTGTTATCATTTTGCGTCTTCGTATACGGATAAGGCAGTTAGATATGCGTACAGAAATCAGCCAGATGCAATCGCTCTGCATGATGCTGCGAGCTTTTGAGCGCATGACAGCCGAAATGATGATGGAATGGATGAGTCGGTGCACGATTATGTTCCGCCGACCATTACAAGTATGTTTGCTAAATTGGGAGAGCGGATCAGATCGTGCGCTTAAGCAGTTGCGCATTCAAGCGCCATATCCTGATTTTGTAAGACTTGTTGACAAGCTGGAGCTTGCCCATAATCATATTCCGCTTGTTGAGGCATTTGATGATGCGGAGCAGGATTGGGGCTATGAGCAGGATATGCTTAGACATCATTACGAAGCAAGCATTGAGGCAAAAGCAGGATGGGGAAGATGGCTGGGGTTCGCACCGATATACGCATTAATCTTTTTGTATCTCGTTATACCGCTTGTGTGGATGAGTGCGGAGCAAATGCGCTCTTCCTTTGAACAAATTCGAAACCTATAAACAAAGGAGTGTATGAAGTATGAATAATGCCCAATCTGCATTGAAGGTGGCAGCAGGGATTTTTCTTACCATTGCATTAATTACGATCGTTGTCTTATTGTTCGTCAGCGCACAAGAGGCAACGAAGACGGCGCAAAATGAGTTTTCCTCCATCCAGACAGAGCTGAGCAAGGCATCTTTTACGGTATATGATAATACCTCGGTAAGCGGTTCTCAGGTTATCAATGCAATACGGAAGTTTTTTAAACAAGATCAATTTGGTATTCGTGTAGTTACAGGCAAAAACAGAGCCAGCAAATCAGATGGGAACCATTATGGTTATTATGTGCTGCCAAATGGCGAAATTGCAGGTAACAATCGAAATGACAGTATTGATTCGGCATTGAATGAGTCGTCGGATAACTATGTGAATCCAAGCGGTAAGTTTAAAGCAAAATTAATTGTTGATTCCAGCAATGTGACAAGAGGAATTGTTTTTGAGCAGCAATAGGGGATTAATTACCAACTGTGTGATGGCAGAATCAATATACTTTTACAATAGTCGCTATTTCTTAAAGGAGTAATTCAGTATGTATCATGCGAGTCGAATGGTTGAACTAGCGGTAGCATCCATATTGTTAGTAGTCGCATTGGCTGTCGCTCTACAAATGATTGGAAGTACATCTTCTGTAATTCGACAAGTGGACTCTGCGAACCAAGATAAGGATCGCAGTGTTCGCGCAACGATTGATCCGATACGCTCCAAGTCTATAACAGGCGCTGACGTCATTTTGTTTATTGGGCAGTTGAGGACAAATGTTGAACTAGTAGTCGAAGGCTTGAGATTTACTTCACCAATCCATCTTGATCAGATTCAACTCGATGCGATATCGCGAACCAAGCGTTATGAACTTAGCGTGGAACGAAATGAAGGTGGCGACATCCGAAAAATGATCTTCAGGTAGGAGGATTCGTGTGGGGAATGCAGTGTTGAAGCTGCTTAGTGTGATGATAGGAGTTTTGCTGCTATTCCTTTACCCGATATTAGAATCATATCAGCGGCAGGATGATTTGGCTGTGATGTATGTGATGAGAAGTGCATCTACATTTTCAGATGCGGTAAGGGATAAGGGAGCGATTACACCTGTCATGTGGAATGATTTTATGACGGATATCGAGCGGACAGGAAATACATACGAGGTTGTTGTAGAACATTATGAGAAAAAATATGATCCAATATACACGGATCCCGTTCAGAATAGTACGTTTGCTGGTGACTATTCGATTCGGTATCAATTGAACAATAAAGCAATGATTATGGAAAAAATGTTTCCAGGAGATGGTCAATCTGTCGAATCAACTACACGTAAATACAAGCTTAGCATTGGTGACTATTTCTTTGTATCTGTGAGCAATACGAATCGGACGCGAGCCGCAATGATTATGGACTGGTTAACTGGCTCGTTTGGCCCAACGGAGCGAATTCGTATTCCTGTCGGAGGAATGGTTCGAAATGAAAATAGTTAAATTCTCAATCCTTTTCGTCTTAATCTGTTTTCCTTTATTTTGGGTGAATAAGCTGCAAGCAAGAGAGGAAGCGGAAAAGCTGCAGCTTGAGCTGAAGTTTAACGACGCAATGAATCAAGCGGTTGATGATGCGGCCCGCACATTGCGGACATTAGCAGTTTGGAAGGAGACAGAGGAAGGCTATGAATCAAAGAAGCGGCTTGAGCTTCGTCGGGACGATGCAGTTGAATCATTTTTCATGACGCTATTTCTTAACTTTGGACTATGGGATGGTGTCAGAAAACAGGATGAGTTGAAGCGATATATACCGGTGGTTGCAATCATTGGTTACGATGGTCTCGATATATATGCTGAAGAAGAGTATGTCGGCAGAAGTGGAGATGCAATACTGAATCATGTATGGAAACCTACATTGCCATATGGCTTTACGGATCAGTACGGAAATGTAATCGGGTTCACGCTGGATGATTATGTTACGATATATCATCCGTCTTCGAAAAGATGGATTACAGGGTATCAGCGTGAGTTGAAGTACGATACGGCGGAAATTCCGCTTCTGAAGGATGATCATCTTTTCGATTCAGTAAGACGTACAACAATCGTGAATACAGTTCAGAACGCATTGGCCAGTACGATTAACGCACACAATGAGGTTGCTCTGCGAAATGGCGTTTCCTACACGTTTACACTGCCAGCTATCTCTGAAGAAGAGTGGCATAATACGATTAATGATGTCGGAGTAATGGCTTTTATTCAAGGTCTTCCTGTAGGCTACTCTACATATAATCATTATGCACTTGGTGGTTCACGGCTGCTGAAGCGGGATAATTATCGTGGCACGATTATAAATGGAATTAAATATGCATTTCCTGGAAGATGCGCTCCTACAGATGCGATAGAATCTTATTTGTCTGCTCCTGATGCTGCTAAACGAGGGTATTTCATAAGATCATGTCCCTAATGAAATGGTTCTCGTGTATTCATCAATTATATAGGGCACTATGTTGAGATATTGTAAATCTATTGTCTCGATTCATGCCTCATGCTAACAATATAGGAGATATGAAGACATTACGGTGATGAGACGAGGAGCAATCGAACAAGAATGAGCACCTATAGGAAGAAATTACGAGAAACGTTTGTGACTGCACTTCAATTGGGGGTAACCTCATTTGGAGGCCCAGCAGCGCATATTGGATATTTCCATAGAACTTATGTGCGGAAATTAAAATGGGTTACTGATCAACAATTTGCAGATATGCTAGCTGTTAGTCAAATGCTTCCCGGCCCTTCTAGCAGCCAGCTAGGAATTGGAATTGGGATAAGCAGGGCAGGATGGCTTGGCGGTATAGCAGCATGGCTGGGATTTACGTTCCCATCTGCTTGTCTGCTTGCCTTATTTGCATATGGGATCAACTGGATGCCTAATCAAGATCCAGGGTGGCTGCAGGGACTGAAGATTGCTGCTGTCCCAATCATTATTCAAGCATTGTGGGGAATGAATAAGCAATTGACGACTGATACGCACCGCAGAACGATTGCTATCATTGCCGCTATTCTATCTCTTCTACTGCCTGGCGTATACGCGCAGCTAATGATTATAGCACTGTCACTAGCTGGTGGTGTCTTATTGTTCCGAAATGAACTGGATGAATCTGTACTAACCTCCAGAAATGGAGGCGTTTCAACCGTATGCGAAGAAGAAGTTATGACCATGATTTCACGTACTTTTGCAAAATGGATGCTGGCACTATTTATCTTGCTGCTCGTTGGCCTGCCCATAGTGGGCTCATATATTCCCGGTGTACTAACTCAGCTTATGGAAATGATGTACCGTACAGGGGCATCAGTATTTGGCGGAGGACATGTTGTTTTACCTATGCTTAAGCAGGAGTTAATGTCCGCGGAATTGTTGGACGATTCGACATTGCTAGCGGGATATGGAGCAGCACAGGCCGTTCCGGGCCCATTGTTTACATTCGCGGCATTTATCGGGGCGTCCATTAGCCACGGTAGTTTTGGGGTTTTACTGGCTATTGTGTCAATTTTATTTATCTTCCTTCCTTCGTACTTACTGATGGGGGCGGTATTGCCATTTATGTCGCATATCCGACGAAGTCGAGTAGTTCGAGCTGCATTACATGGGGTTAATGCAGCAGTAGTGGGATTATTGCTAGCTGCTCTATATGATCCTGTAATTACGACATCAGTTACTACTCCATTGCATATGTGCATTGTGCTCATTGGGGTAATGTCACTTATCGTATGGAAGCAATCGCCGTTGATTACGGTTTTACTGTCTGCCTTGTCGGGGATGTTGCTGTTGTAAGTAAAGTAGTGATTATCAAATAGCCATTTGATGTCAGTCATTCGTACTGGAGCATCAAATGGCTATTTTCTTACGAAGATTGAGGATAAGATTGCAGGAAAAGCAGTGTACATTCAATCGCGACTGCAAATGATTAGTAAGTAGCCTTCCTTTACTTGAATAGTTGCGGCATCAACATCATCCCATTCGTTGCTAACCCCTAGAGATTGTCCGATATGTAGTGTTGCATCATCAAGCGGATACTTAAATCCGGTTAATGTAATCCCTGTTACCGTTAAGCTCAAAGGAAGTAAAGATACGTAAGGATAATTGTTAGTCTGAAGTGTTACCGTCGAGTTTGTTAACATAATAATGTTATGGTCATTGATTATACGACACATAATCCCTGCATCAACGGCTTTACGCAATAAATGTATATTAGCCATCGTGTGATCAAGACGTGTACCGGTTACTCCGAACATTGTAATTTGCGATGGTTTCATCGCTAACGCACGATTGAATGCAAGCTCTGTATCGGTATAATTTTTATCGATCGCGTCACAATCTGTATACTGCCTGCTTGATTCACGAATTCGTTCACGTTCAGCATCAGTGACAGAGTCAAAATCCCCTAAGGCCAGATCAGGTGTGATTTGATGCTGTACAAGATATAGTGCGCCTCGATCGGCACCAATAATATAATCGCAAATTTGAATTTGCATCAGAATTTGTTCCGAGATGGCTCCTCCAGCTACAATGGCAATATGTGATGGTGTTATGGGTAACTTTAGATCGTTTGGCAATGTAAAGACCTTCCTTTAATTCACTAATAGGGTTGATGGCATGCTGCATCCTTTTTATTATATCGAATTATGCAAGTCGAACCAAATATAAAATCCATTTGCATTACATAGTGACAGTCGATACAATAAGTGAAATCTTATGGAGGATGTGACCATTTATATGTTGGGGGAATTCCGCTAACAGTAAAATAGTGATAATAAAGGAGGGAGCTTCTGTGACAGAAAGTACGAAAGTAAAAGTATTGTTTGTTTGTTTGGGAAATATCTGCCGATCTCCTATGGCTGAGGCCGTGTTCCGTGACCAAGTAAAGCAGGCGGGCTTGGAACACGTGATTCAAGTGGATTCAGCAGGAACAGGGGACTGGCATATCGGTCATCCGCCGCATGAAGGAACGCGCAAGTTGTTGGACAAGCATGGTATTACTTATGAGGGGATGATAGCGCGCCAGTTGATACCGACGGATTTTCAGACGTTTACGTATATTGTTTGTATGGATCCGAACAACGAACGTAATGTGCTGGATTGGAACGGTTCAGACACTCGGACATCAGAAGTTCTTCGATTCATGTCTTTGCTGCCGGAAGAGAATAGCGACGAGGTTCCTGATCCGTACTATACAGGCAATTTCGAAGAGGTATACCGCTTAATTAAGACAGGTTGCGAGCGCTTATTAAAGCGAATCAAAAATGAACATCAATTCATGTGACAAAATTTTATTATAATAGGATCAAAGTAGTGACATACATCCTTGTATGCCACTACTTTTTTTTATTAAATAGGGATGTCTCATATCATTGCTCGTAATGTGACAGCTATAAGATAGGCGGGCTTGATTAGTCTAGGAAATGACGCAGAGCATCTGGGACGTATTTTTGCCAGAATCCCCACAAATGATGTCCATCATGCTCAGCATAGTGGACATGTGCTTTTCGATCTGTAAAAAGCTTATGTGTATCTCGGTTCAATTCAACGAAGTTGTAAGTGCCCGTATCAGTTGTAAAGGCCGTCTCTTGCAAACCAACAATCATAAAGAGATGCAGCCATGAAAGATCCTGCTCCTTCGCAATTAGCTGCTGCGAATATGGATAATAGGCGCCGGATAATGAGATTACTTGGCGGAACTTATCAGGATATTTTAGTGCCAAATGCAGAGATACTGTACCCCCCAGTGAATCACCGGCAAGCGTGATTTCTGTCCAGTCTGTTCGAACAGGATACATCTGCTCGATTGCAGGTACAATTTCTTCTGCGAATGCACGTGTATACGAATCAAATCGTTCTCCATCTGGAGCGTACTCTGAAGTGCGAATTTTCTTATTTACATCGACACCAACGATAATAAATGGCTCCATATCGTCTTCGATAATGAGCTGATTCGCGTGTGTCGCAATGCGACCGAAATTAAAGAAATCTTCTCCATCCTGACAATAGACAACCGGGTAGCTGAGAATTTCCTGGTATCCCGGCGGCAAGTATACGCGAACGTGACGGCTGCCTCCTTCGAGATATTTGCTTGGAATATCGTGTTTTACAATAGTTCTTTTTAAGATTGAAGAATCTGACATGCATAGCACCGCCTTCATGCAAAATTTTATCAATGTTGGTGAATACTAAATTCGATGGTCTTGATTAGAGAATCACTATAGAAAAAAGCAGGATTTTTGGCTTTCTACTATATAATGTTCCGCGAACAAGTATCGAGTATGTGAGTGAGTTCACAAATTTGTAACACCCTGTTATAGTCAAAAATAAGAGCTGTTATAACAACAATTCAACAAAATGTTCACTTTTTTCGCGTTTTATTTTGACCAATCGACTAAAACAGGTGTATAATAATTCTATAACAGCGAAACAAAATCTTCAAACTTTTATTGAGGTGAAAAACATGAGCAAGTTCCCATTTGAAGTTCAGACGGAAGATATTCAACCGTTGTCCGTTTTGTCTCCGGAAGGAGAAATTGTTAACCCGGATATGGTTCCGGATCTGACTGACGAACAATTGAAAGAAATCATGTACCGTATGGTATTTACACGTACATGGGATGATCGCGCAATCAACCTCGGTCGTCAAGGCCGCCTTGGTTTCTATGCACCTGTATCCGGTCAAGAAGCTTCTATGGTAGGTAGTGTATATCCTTTGCAAAAAGAAGACTTTGTTGTGCCAGCATATCGTGACATGCCGCAAATCGTATGGCACGGATTGCCATTGTACCAAGCATTCTTGTACTCCCGTGGACATCAACATGGTGGACAAATTCCAGAAGGCGTTAACGTAATGATGCCGCAAATCATCATCGGTGCGCAAATCCTGCACGCGATGGGTATTGCTATGGGCTTCAAATTGAAAAAGCAAGCACAAGTTGCAATCACATACACAGGTGACGGCGGTTCTTCCGAGGGCGACTTCTACGAAGGCTTGAACTTCGCAGGCGCATTCAACTTGCCAGTTATCTTCTTCGTACAAAACAACGGTTATGCCATCACAACTCCATTTGCGAAACAAACAAATGCGAAGTCGATCGCTCACAAATCCGTTGCAGCAGGTATCCATGGCATGCAAGTAGACGGCATGGACGTACTTGCCGTTATCAAGGCTGTTCAAATCGCTGCAGAACGCGGACGTAAAGGTGAGGGCGCAACATTGATCGAAGCGTTGACTTACCGTTACCGTCCACACTCCATGGCGGACGATACTACAAAATATCGTACAAAAGACGAAGAAGCAGAATGGGCAATCAAAGATCCACTCGTGCGCTTCGGCAAATACTTGGAGAAAAAAGGTCTTTGGACAGAAGAAGACACAGCTCGCGTAAAAGATGAAGCAAAAGCAAAAGTGAACGAAGAAATCAAACGTGCTGAAAAGACAGAGAAAATGACTGTTTCAGGTTTGATCGACAGCATGTTCGAAACAACTCCGAAATTCTTGGAAGAGCAAAAAGCAGATTTCCAATAATTCGGACAGCGATCTGAAAGTTAACGGGACTCGTATTGATGCGAGGACAACGAATCCATATAAGGTTCTGTGATAACGGTAAGGAGGAAACGAAGCAATGGCACAAATGAATATGAAAGAAGCGATTCGCGACGCAATGCGCGTTGAGTTGAAACGAGACCCTAATGTTGTGGTCTTTGGGGAAGACGTTGGCCATGTCGGCGGAGTATTCCGTGCGACTGAAGGTTTGCAAAAAGAATTTGGTGAAGAGCGTGTATTCGATACACCGCTTGCGGAGTCGGCAATTGGCGGTTTGGCAGTAGGTCTTGGTGTTCAAGGCTTCCGTCCTGTTGCTGAAATCCAATTCGTAGGTTTCATCTATGAAGCACTTGACCAAATGTGCGTTCAAGCAGCACGTATGCGCTTCCGTTCCGGCGGCCGCTACAATGCGCCAATCGTATTCCGTACACCATTTGGTGGCGGCGTAAAAGCTGCAGAATTGCACACTGACTCGCTAGAAGGATTGATGGTACAAACTCCTGGTATCAAGGTTATTGTTCCTTCCAATCCTTACGATGCAAAAGGATTGATGATTTCCGCAATCCGTGACAATGATCCAGTATTCTTCATGGAACACTTGAACCTGTACCATGCGTTCCGTGATGAAGTTCCAGAAGGCGAATATACAGTTGAGATCGGTAAAGCAAAAGTTGTTCGTGAAGGTAAAGACGTAACAATTCTTGCATACGGCTTGATGGTTCATACAGCAATGAAAGCTGCTGCTGAGCTTGAAAAGCAAGGCGTACAAGCAGAAGTAATCGACCTTCGCACTTTGGCGCCGCTTGATATCGACACAATCGTTGAGTCCATCAAGAAAACGAACCGCGCAATCGTTGTACAAGAAGCACAAAAAACTTCCGGCGTAGCTGCAGAGGTTATTGCGCAAATCAACGAAAAAGCGATTCTTCACTTGGAAGCACCTGTACTTCGCGTTGCAGGTCCAGATACAGTGTATCCTTTCGCACAAATCGAAGATCAATGGTTGCCTACACCAGCTCGCATCGTAGATGGCGTCAATAAAGTATTGAACTTCTAAGAGAGAACCGAACAGAGAGTAGAAGGAGGATTTTACTGTGGCTAAATTTGAGTATCGCTTCCCTGAACTAGGGGAGGGCCTTCACGAAGGCGAAATTATTAAAATGCACATTAAAGCAGGAGACAAGGTAACTGATGATGACATCATCATGGAAGTACAAAACGATAAAGCTATCGTTGAAGTTCCTTGCCCTGTAAATGGTACGGTATTGGAAGTATTCGCGAAAGATGGTCAAGTATGCCACATGGGCGAAGTTGTAGCGATCATCGACGCTGAAGGTGACATTCCTGAGCAAGATATGCCAGAAGAAGCAGCTCAAGAGGAAGCAGCTCCTGCACCAGCAGCAGCTGAAGCTCCTAAAGCTGAAGGCGTAGCAACAGCACCTAACCGTGATGTTCTTGCAACTCCAAGCGTTCGCAAACATGCTCGCGATCTTGGCGTGAACATTGCTGAAGTTCCTGCTACAGGCAAGAACGGTAAAATCACTCGTGAAGATGTAGATGCATTCGCTAACGGCGGAGCACCTGCAGCTTCAGCAGCAGCTGCAGCACCAAAAGCAGAAGAAGCGAAAACAGCAGCACCTGCAGCACCTGCAACAGGGCGTGCAGCTGAAGAAGAGCGCGTACCATTCAAAGGTATCCGCAAAGCGATCTCCAATGCAATGGTTAAATCGGCTTATACAGCTCCACACGTTACAATCATGGACGAAGTGGAAGTTGGCGAGCTTGTTGCTTTCCGCACACGCTTGAAGCCAATGATGGAGAAGAAAGGTATAAAAGTAACTTACCTTCCATTCATCGTAAAAGCACTCGTTGCAGCTTGCCGTCAATTCCCTGCGATGAACGCAATGATCGACGAAGCAAACAACGAAATCGTGTACAAAAAATACTACAACATCGGTATTGCAACAGATACAGACAATGGCTTGATCGTTCCTGTTATCAATGATGCAGATCGTCGCAGCATCTGGATGATCGCTGATGATATTAAAGACTTGGCTAGCCGTGGTCGCGAAGGCAAACTTGGCCCGAACGAATTGAAAGGCAGCACAATTACAATCACTAACATCGGTTCTGCTGGCGGTATGTTCTTTACTCCGATCATCAACTTCCCAGAAGTTGCAATCTTGGGTACAGGCCGTATCTCCGAGAAACCAGTTGTGAAGAACGGCGAAATCGTGGCAGCGCCAGTTATGGCTTTGTCCCTCAGCTTCGACCACCGTCTGATCGACGGCGCGACAGCTCAAAACTTTATGAACTACATCAAGCAACTGCTTGCTAACCCTGAGTTGCTTGTAATGGAGGTGTAACCGGAAATGGTAGTAGGAGACGCATCTTTGAATATTGACACTTTGGTTATCGGGGCAGGCCCTGGCGGTTACGTGGCAGCGATTCGCGCTGCCCAACTCGGCCAAAGCGTACTCATCGTAGATAAATCCGAACTCGGCGGTGTTTGCTTGAACCGCGGTTGTATTCCATCCAAAGCGCTTATTAGCGCAGCACATCAATATGAAGTAACACAACACGCTTCTGCAATCGGTATTACTGCAGAAAACGTAAAAGTTGACTTCAAAAAAGTGCAAGAATTCAAAGGCGGCGTAGTTAAGAAATTGACTGGCGGCGTAGGCGCTTTGTTGAAAGCTAACAAAGTTCAAGTGTTCAAAGGCGAATGCATGTTCATCAATGAAAATGAAGCACGTGTCTTCAACGATCAAGAAGCACCGCGCTACAAGTTCAAAAACTGCATCATCGCAACAGGTTCCCGTCCAATCGAATTGAAGCCATTCCCATTCACTGGACGCATCCTGTCTTCGACAGAAGCTTTGGAATTGCAAGAAGTTCCTAATTCATTGATCGTTATCGGTGGCGGCTACATCGGCGCTGAGCTTGGTCAAATGTACTCCAAGTTCGGCACGAAAGTAACAGTTATCGAAGGCGCGGACATGGTTCTTCCTGGCTTCGATAAAGACATGACACAACTTGTATCGAAAAACATGAAGAAATCCAATGTTGAGATCTTCACTGGTGCTAAAGCTGAGTCTGCTACACAAACAGACAAAGACGTTACTGTGAAATTCACAGTTGGCGGCGAGTCCAAAGAAGTGACAGCTGACTACTTGCTCGTAACAGTTGGTCGTCGTCCGAACACAGACGGTGAGCTTGGTCTGGACATGATCGGTGTGAAAATGACTGATCGCGGCTTGATCGAAGTTGACCATCAAGGTCGCACAAGCATTCCGCACATCTTCGCTATCGGTGATATCGTTGCTGGTCCTGCATTGGCTCACAAAGCTTCTTACGAAGGTAAAGTGGCTGCAGAAGCAATCGCTGGAATGCCTAGCGTTGTAGATTACAAGTGCATCCCTGCAGTATGCTTCACTGATCCAGAGTGCGCAAGCGTAGGATTGTCTGAATCCGAAGCGAAGGAAAAAGGCTTCAAAGTGAAAGCTGGTAAATTCCCTTATGCAGGTAACGGTCGTGCGTTGTCCCTCGGCGGCAGCGTTGACGGCTTCGTGAAAATCGTATCCGATGCTGACACAGGTATCGTTCTCGGTTCTCAAATCGTTGGTCCTGAAGCATCGAACTTGATCGCGGAGATGGGCTTGGCAGTTGAAATGGCTGCAACTGTAGAAGACTTGGCTCTTACAATCCACGCTCACCCAACACTTGGTGAAATCGTGATGGAAGCTGCCGAAGTTGTTCTTGGTCACCCAATCCACACGGTAGGTAAGTAATCCCCTCTCTCTCTGAGGGTTCTGTATACGTTCTGTTACGGTTCTGTTTATATATTGATTTGCTTTTGCCCTTGCAGCAGCGCTGCGGGGGCTTTTTTTTACCGAGATGTAAATGGTACTGGTTGTAAAAGGTCATCAATGTAATAAATAGGGGATTTTTCTTCTATATTACTAATACCAATGTATTGATGATAAGTACACATTTACGGAATGGAGAGGATACTATGAGCAATTTCTTTGATAAATTAAAACAAGGTGCGGCGGAAGCAGGCAAAAAAGCACAGACCACGATAGAGGTAAATCGGTTGAAATTTCAAATATCCTCAAAGGAAAAAGAAATTACGGGCATTTACAGTCGTATGGGAGAATGTGTATATCATGCCATGCAAAATGAGTCATTAGAAGAGATAAGTGATCAACTGTTACTCTTTAGTGAACAGGTCAATCAAAAGAAAGCCGAAATTCAGGAAATTGAAGACCGAATTCGCACCGTGCAGAATGAGAAGTTGTGTCCGGCTTGTAGTAAACCTGCTGCATTAGATACGAAGTTTTGCTCGAGTTGTGGTCATCACTTTGTAGATCATAATCCAAATATGGAAAATGGAGAAATAAAAGTGATGGTTGTATGTCCAGTGTGTCAGGTAGCAAGTGAGAAAAGCTCTAGCTTTTGTGCGGAATGTGGACATAAATTCGAAGGGCAGCAATAAGATGGTGATGCATCCGGGTATAATATGCCCGGATTTTGCTTTTGATTTTGCCTCCTTTAGAGAATGAGAATCAAGTAACCTTAAGGTAAGGCGCAACTTGGTATACAATCAACACAATGATAATGGAATGGGATACCCGATGATTTTTTTACTTCGGAATGGTACACTAGGTAAGATACACTTCAGAACGGTAAGGAAAGTGAGTGGATAGAGAATGAAATCATATTTGGCATTGTTGCAGGATATTTTGGATCATGGTGTGAAAAAAGAGGATCGCACGGGGACAGGTACTATCTCAGTATTTGGCCGGCAGCTTCGATTTGACCTAAATGAAGGCTTCCCGCTCGTGACGACGAAGCGTCTGCATCTTCGTTCGATTATTCATGAGCTGCTGTGGTTCCTTAGCGGCGATACGAATATCGGCTACTTGAAGGAAAACAAGGTAACGATTTGGGATGAGTGGGCAGACGAGAACGGTAATCTTGGCCCTGTCTACGGATCTCAATGGCGGAAGTGGGAGACGAAAGACGGTCGTACGATTGACCAAATCACGAATGTTATTGAACAAATTAAGTCGAATCCGGATTCTCGCCGCTTGCTCGTGTCAGCATGGAATGTAGGAGAGGTCGACCAAATGAAGCTGCCTCCTTGCCACTATTCCTTCCAATTTTACGTTGCGGAGGGCAAGCTGAGCTGTTTATTGAACATGCGTTCCGTGGATACATTCCTTGGATTGCCGTTCAATATTGCTAGCTACGCGCTGTTGACGCATATGGTTGCTCAGCAATGCGATTTGGAGGTAGGTGAGTTCATATGGAGCGGTGGTGACGTCCATATTTACTCTAACCATTTGGAGCAGGTGAACACGCAGTTGCAGCGTGAACCGTTGCCGCTTCCAAAGCTGGTCATTAAGCGCAAGCCAGAATCGATCTTTGATTATCGCTTTGAGGATTTTGAATTTGAAGGCTACGAATATCACCCGGCAATCAAAGCGCCTGTAGCTGTGTAAGAGCAGCGAACGTAATGATTACATTCGACTTCTGTGACTCTGCAACAAACGAACCAAGGAGGAATTGAATTTGTCGATTACGATGATATGGGCGATGGATGAACAGCGGCTTATCGGCAAGGATAACGGGATGCCATGGCACCTGCCGAATGATATGAAGTTTTTCCGTGAGAATACGAAAGGCAAGACCGTTGTTATGGGCAGAAAAACGTATGAATCGCTGAATGGAGCACTACCGAAGCGTCGCAATCTCGTGCTGACGCGTAATTCGGAGTGGCGTACGGATGATGCCGAAGTCATTACTGACATCAATCCCGTACTTGAGCTTGCCCAAAATGAAGAAGTGATGATTATTGGTGGAGCACAAATTTACAATCTTTTCATGCCTCATGCGGATAAGCTGCTTGTAACCCGGATTTCGGGTACATTTGAAGGCGACGAGCGGTTTCCGGCATATGATGAGCATGTATGGGAGCTGGAATGGGAGCAGCCGGGCATTGTGGATGAAAAGAATGCGTATTCTCACCAATTCCAGTCCTATTTGCGGAAAAATAGATCGAAAAACTAGTAGGTTGAAGTTGCTGCTGTGTGAAGAAATGCAAATGATTTGTTCATGACTCCATTGGAATATAGGTATAAATTGAGTAGGATAGGTTGAAATAACATGTCGAAGAGTGCAATGAAAAACGATACATTAACAATTACAGGAATAAAAATACCAATCAACCTAACTCGTACAAATATACGGATGGACGGATGGAGGAAATCGCATGTCAACACCTACTGGATTTATGGAGTATCGCCGTCAGATTCCGGCTGATCGCGATCCCTTGGAACGGATGAAGGATTGGGAAGAGTTCCATAAACATTTAAGTGAAGAAGAGCTTCGTATGCAAGGGGCCCGCTGTATGGACTGTGGAACTCCGTATTGTCATACTGGTATTGAAATGACGGGAGGAACATCAGGCTGTCCCGTACACAATCTAATTCCAGAATGGAATCAACTCGTGTATCGTGGGTTATGGCAGGAGGCTCTTGAGCGTCTGCACAAGACGAATAACTTCCCTGAATTCACAGGGCGCGTATGTCCTGCACCTTGTGAGGGCTCTTGCACGGTAGGTTTGATCGGCCAGCCGGTTACGATTAAGACGATAGAAGAAGCAATTATCGAGCGCGGATTTGCGGAAGGTTGGGTGCAGCCCGAGCCTCCTGCTCAGCGAACTGGGAAGCATGTAGCAATCGTAGGCTCTGGCCCTGCTGGACTTGCCTGTGCCGCTCAATTAAACAAGGCAGGTCATTCGGTTACTGTCTTTGAGCGGGCAGATCGTTTAGGAGGTCTACTTACGTACGGGATCCCGACAATGAAGCTCGAGAAACATGTTGTGGATCGACGCATTCAGCTTCTAGAAGCGGAAGGCATTCAATTTTTGACGAATACGGAGATTGGCAAGGACATACCTGCAGAGCAGTTAGTTGTCTCTCATGATGCTGTCGTTTTATGCGGTGGCGCCACAAAACCGCGTGAGTTCCAAATCGAAGGAAGCAATTTGCAAGGAATTCACTATGCGATGGATTACTTGAACGGTACGATTAAGAGCTACCTGGATTCCAAGCTGGAGGATGGCCAGTTCATTCATGCGAAGGGCAAGGATGTGATCGTCATCGGCGGTGGGGACACCGGAACTGATTGTGTGGCTACAGCGCTGCGTCATGGATGCCGCAGCGTAACTCAATTCGGCACGCATGAGATGGCGCCGTTGACACGAGATGCTAGCATCAATCCTTGGCCGCAGTTCCCGAACGTATATACATTAGATTATGCTCATGAGGAAGCAAAAGCCTTGTATGGCAATGATCCGCGCGAATTCTCCATTATGACGACCAAGTTCGTCGGTGATGGGAATGGCTATATCAAGGAGCTTCATACGGTGCAGATCAAACGGATCGTGGATGAATTCGGAAAGAAGAGCTATAAGCCGATTCCGGGGACAGAGCGTGTATTTCCGGCTCAGCTCGTTTTAATTGCAATCGGATTTGATGGACCGGAACAGACCCTAATTCAGCAGCTTGGCTTGGAGACAGATCGCCGTACGAATGTAAAGTCGCAATATGGCAAGTATATCACGAATGTTGATAAAGTTTTTGCGGCAGGCGATATGAGACGCGGCCAGAGTCTTGTCGTCTGGGCGATTAACGAAGGCCGTGAGGCAGCGCGGGAAGTAGACCGTTATTTGATGGGATCGACGTTGCTGCCATAACACGGTTCAAGGATGTTAAAGTTATGTAATCCATGCAGGGAGAAGCTGTGCCTTCTAGGGACTAACTCTCATTTATCAGATAAGGAACACAACAACTTGCAAGTTAAACAGCCAGGCGTCGAAATTAATCGGCGACTGGCTGTTTCGTTTCGTTTGAATACAAATTGATTTATTGGAGGTAATGTAGTCTCGAATGGTCTGCTCAACGATGGCGGTCGTTGTGTTTTCACCAAATACGTAATATCGGTTGCGAGTTTTTTATCGAGGCTTTAGTTATATTAATTACCAACTGGTTGCTCTAAACGATGGAGTTCACCTTCCCGATACTCCTATTGCCATTTAGATATTTAGGCGAGTTAACTTTTCGCATCCTTAACTGTTCCATGATTGTTGTTACGGCATACTTCCAATCTCATCTGAATTGGCTTGCATTTTTACTTCTTTTGAATAGATCGCTCTCGTTGACGACAAAAAAATCCGATATTGTCCTCATATTTTACGACATAAAAAAACATTTTCTTGAAGGTGATTTAATTTTATGTAAGACCAGGCTACTTTTAGGATGTAAGCAGTACGTAATACCAATATGCGACGGCGTTATCCCTATTCATAGAAGCATTTTACAAAATAATTATATTAAACCATGTTGCCATAAAAAACGAAGAAAATGCGTTTTTTCTTAATATCGTCAAAATATTGAATCCCAGAAATCGACAAATAAATCAGTCAAAGGTCGAATAAACGCATTATATGTCGCAAATAAATAGTTGAATAATATCAGATTCTAGGATATCCTCTTGCTTGATTAGAAATGTTGTATTCGATTCGCAAATTTGTGGGATGATTTCCATTAAAATTTGATCGATCTATATTATTTATAGCGTTAACCGATCAGTAATTTAACGATAATGGTTAATGTCTTTATGAAAAAGGAAGTGAGTTCATGCAAGTGGTAGAATCGTCGACCTTATGCGAGTTGAACCCACAAGAGAAAAAGGGGAAAAGAGGAAGCAATACGGCACCTAATCGAACTGCCTGGCAGACTTTTAGCTGCAATACTCATGACTATGTGAATCATGATCTGACCTTTGAGGTTCGACTTATCGGCTTGTTAAATCCACGGCTGCTTGAAGATAGCATTAGGCATCTAATGAATAAGTATGCTGGATTCCAAGACAGTATAAACCAGCCAATTGGCATTCATAACGTGCAGCTCGAAGAGTTGGAAATTGCGAATTATGATCCAAACACATGGGAACTGTTGCTTAGGCTGGAAGCTGAGCAGTGCGATCCAATTGGACAACATCTGCGTCATCCGTGCTTGATTAAAGTAACAGAACAAGAACACAGACTTCTCTGGAACGTGCAAGCTGCTGCATACAGACCAATCGTATATCGCTTGATTCAGGAATTGGTCCATATTTATTCCACACTTGAGGTAGATACTTCATCCTACATATACCAATCATCGACAACAGACTTCACTCCTCTTCCGTTAGAGGAAGAGCTCTCGCTTCTGCAAGACATAGACACCTTCGAAATGCTTGAATTATTCACCAATCATCAGCTAAATAAGGAATCGAGTGCTTCTAGTGCAGGATCACGACGGACAGCGTGTACAGTAAATCCGCCGATCAACACAAAGCTCGAATCATTGGCTTTGGCGCACAACCTCCATATATCAGACCTTGTAGCAGCAGCAGTGTTGACTATACTTTACCGGTACAGCGGACAGGATCGCTTCCATGTGGCCATGTCGGACGGGAGAGTAGGAACCTCTTATCTCGAAACAAGCATACAAGAGTCGGAAACGCTTGCCGATATGGCACTCCGAATAAATCATGACTTAGATATAGCCATACGTCGGCAGAAAGATCCACGGCTGTTGAGACAGATTGCACAATTGCCGGCAGGAACGCCTTGTCATCAAGTGCGCATTTCCAAGAATAACTTTCCGGACGCAAGCTTGCACACTGCAAATTTACGGTGGGAATTGTATGAAACGATAGACGGCTTATTGGGATATGAATTGGACGTCAAGTTAGACACTCGCGATAACGCGCTTGAAGTCCATTTTGTACACGGGGCGGGAAAGCGGGAACTGGAAATTGCCCAAGGCATGACCGCACATATACTAGATTTGCTGCATCGTTATACACTTGATCCTCACATTCCAATATGGCAATTGACAGAATCCATCCCGCCTCTACGACTTCGGGTAGCCATTTCATCAACGTTTACATCCGGTTTAGTTGCCGATTCCTTATCATTCTGGCTGGAGCGCCTTAGGGTACCATATGAACTCTGTTTCGCTCCTTACAATCAAGTGTTTCAGCAATTACTCGATCCACGTAGTTTACTTGCTGCTAATCATGAAGGAATAAATTTAATTTTATTGCGTTTGGAAGATGTATTTCAGCTGCAGGACAGTAGCCAAAGTGAAGCAGATCAAGCTTGTGCGCTTGTCGATGAATGGTTCCAGACGCTTGAGGCTTATCGACGTATGAATATGGCCCCAACCCAGATTTTGATCCTGCCGTCTTCGGACCGAATACAGGCGGATGAGCACCAGCTTGAATGGTACGAAAATCTGACATCTCTGATGATACATAATGCAGGCCGTGTAACTAACGTAACGGTAACCTCACATCATGATATTTCCCGCCTATATCCAACGTTGACGACAACCGATGCATATGCTGATGAATTGGGGCATGTTCCTTATACTTCAGAATACTTCGCGGTGATAGGTACATGGGCTGTACGACACATTTACCCTCTTCTGAAGCTGCCATATCGCATGGTAATCGTAGAGTGTGATGATGTAATCTGGTCTGGCTCAAGCAGTGAAGGTGAACAAATTGAAGTTGGACAGCACCATAGCTTACTCCAGCAATATTTCGTGAATGTGCAGCAGCGGGGAACCCCGATTTGCCTCTGTGGCGCGAATGCAGAGATCGATATGATTCGGGCCTTTCGGGATCAGCCTTCTATGCCGCTGCGGCTGCGCCACATAACATCTTGGCGCTTTGGAAGCCAGCATATCTCGGCAGCAGTGCAAGAAATGGCGAACGATCAGGGGGTCAGGCTGGAAGAAATCTTGTATATAGGAGCCAATCCAGCTTTTTGTGAAGAGGTGCGCGTAAGCTGTTCAGGCATTACAGTGGTGCGCACTTCTACAGATCCTGATGATATGGTGTCTTTCTTAAAAGACACTTGGGCATTGGATGAGCATCATTTTGAAGGATGGAATCAAAAACGAGAGGAGTTACTGGTATGAGATGTGAAGAGATTCTGAGTGCAGTGACCGGTGTGCCTGAAGCGCAATTGAACGACGATTCAGGACGAGACAACGTAATGGAGTGGGATAGCCTCGCACATATTAATCTGATTACAGCGCTTGAAGAGACATACGAGGTGTCCTTCACGATCGAAGAAATTCAACAGATGAAGACGATTGGCGATGTGAAAGCCATGCTCAAGCAGAAGGGTATAGAGACCCTTGCGGGCAACGTGTAAAGGAGGGATAGTGTGAGCTTATTTCAACTTCGCATGCAGTGGCAAAAAATAAAAAAGTCAGGTAAGCCTGCAAATGTAAAGATTGCATACTTGTCTACGTTCACGATCAACCCGCTCGAACCGTATCTGGGCATTACATTGGAGCAAAGCGGGCTCATCTCTGAAGGATTGATTAGTCCATACAATCAAGTAGTGCAGGAATGCTTGAATGATAACAGTATTACGGCACGCTTTCAACCGGATATCATGGTGGTATGGCCGAGTCTGGAGGATCTGTGGGCAGGCCAGCAGCTACCGATGGCGGATAATCTCGGTTCGTATGTGAAAGAAGCCATTGATATGGCGGATGCTGCTCTCGAAGCCTCTAGGAGATGGCAATCTACGCTTGTTTATATCTTGCCTGCCGTGTCGGAACGTCGTCCTCTTGGTGTCGGGGATGCCAATAATGTTGAGGGGGTGTTTGCGGCAGCAACAGCGGTTCGTGAGGAGCTGCGGCGCAAACTTGCTCGCAAACTTGGCGTTCTGCTTGTAGACGCGGAAGAGGTAATTCGTCACTTCGGATATGAGAAATCCTACAATGAACAGTTGTATTTCTTAGCACGCATCCCATATACGGAGGAAGTGTTCCATGCGATTGCCAGAAACACTGCGCAATTGATTACGTTAAGCAAGTCTTCGCCTCGCAAATTGATCGCCGTAGATGCGGATAATACGCTTTGGGGTGGCGTTGTCGGGGAGGATGGCGTCGAGGGAATTGATTTGGCAGACAACGGGAAAGGTGAAGCGTTCAAAACCTTTCAGTCTTACCTGCTGGAGTTGCGTCGTGCGGGTATGTTGATCGCTGTATGCTCCAAGAACGCGCACGAGGACGTTATAGAAGTGTTTGAAAAACGTCGGGAGATGAGACTGAAAAAGGAACATATCGCGGCTTGGCGAGTTGGCTGGCAGCCTAAATCAGAGAGTTTGCGCCAGATCGCTGTAGAGCTGGGACTCGGACTGAACAGCATTGTCTTTATCGATGATAATCCAGTAGAAATCGCAGAGGTGCAGGCTTCGATTCCAGAGGTTTCCTGCATTCAGATGCCGGCCGATCCATCTGCGGCCATCCGTGTATTGCAGCAAGCAGGTACGTTGGATCGTCTTCCGCCGACATTAGAGGATTTAGGACGTGCTGCTTACTATGAGCAGGAATCAAAGCGGCGGGAAGCTGCGAGTCATGCCATTGGACCGGAACAATACAGAGCAGGACTCGAAATTCATGCCCGGCTGTTTACACCGGAAGCCACTGACATGGCACGATTCACTCAGTTAGTGAATAAGACCAATCAATTTAATATCAATTGCCGGAGAAGAAACGAATCAGAGCTGATGGAGGTTTGTAAAGATTCGGCTTATGTTCCTCTGTTATGCGAATGCAAGGATCGCTTTGGCGATTACGGAGTCGTAGGAGCGTTGATTGTAAAGTTGGAAGGTGATACGGCAGAGTTGGATACCTTTGTCCTTAGCTGCCGCGTACTAGGAAGGGGAATTGAAGAAGCAATGGTTGCAGCGACGTTCAGGCTGCTGGCTGAACGTGGGGTATTGCGCTTGCTGGCGCAAGTGGAGCAGCATCCACGAAATGAGCCGGCTAGACAGTTTTTTGCCTCAATTGGCTGTATTGCGGTTGGTGAAAAATGCGAGGTTGCGAGTGTGGAATGGCCTGCCTATATTACTCGAGAAGACGAAGTGGTTGTGTCATGATGGCACAAGTTACGCATTCCGTTATCCGCTTTACAATGGAGGATCTGGATGAGTTTGCTCGTGCCAGCCATGACTGGAGCCCATTGCATGCCGATGCATCATATGCATACCGGACGCCTTATGGGGCACGAATTGTGTATGGAGCACTGGAGCAGCTCTTCTGTTTATCTTCTCTCCCTGATCGAGAGGGATATACGTTGTCGAGTGTTACGGCCGAATTTGTACATCCGCTGTTTGTCGAGGTAGATTACATCATCGAGACCGTAAGCGAGTCTATGGAGGAGAGTCATTTCCGAATTTATGACGGCGAGCGAATAGCCGCAAAGGGAAAAGCATTCTTCCGGCCTGGCTCTCCTAGCGAACCGAACCGGATGGAGGCACAGCCGAAAGTTCGTAAAGAACCGATAGAGCTAAGTGGAAGCGACCTGTATAAGGGACGCCAGGTGAACGGAGAATACTGGCCGCTCCAGCCTTCCTTGGACATATGGATGGAAAGATTGAAGCTGCGTGACAAAGGTGTAGGCGCAGCACAGGCAGCAGCACTCATGTGGCAGACGTATCTTGCCGGAATGGTACTTCCGGGGAGGCATTCATTATGCAACAAGTTGACGATGCATTTTCGGGAGCAGGCAGTAATTGGCGATGCCGCGATTAATTATGATGCTGAAGTCATTGGTTATGACGATCGATTCAGCAAAATGCGGGCGCGTGCGACTCTCAAATCGCAAGATACATTAGTTGCAGAATCGGAGCTTCACGTCTTCTTGCGGGAACCAGTTGCTGAGGTGACAGTAGATCGGATAGAAGAGTTGCTGCCGAGATCGCGGACACTAGTGGGGAAGGTAGCGATCGTAATGGGAGCAAGCCGCGGCTTCGGAGCAGCAATGTCGCTCGGTTTAGCGATGCAGGGCGCTACTGTACTCGCCATATATCATCGTAGCGAAGAGTCTATGAGGCGGCTGGCGGAGATGGTACCTGCCGGATGTGGAAGCATACGACCATATCAAGGAGATGCCGGTGATGCTGCATGGTGTTTGGAACTACAGAAGTGTTGGGATGATGAGTTTGGAAAGCCTGATATCTTGGTAATTAACGCCGGACTCCCGATGTTACCGATGACAACAGAGGTACAGCAACTGGAACGCATGCAGCAATACGTAGCGAGCAGCTTCCGATTGACCAGCGTGCCATTAACTGTATGGCTAAAGTCGGTTGCTGCGAAGCAAGGTTGGAGTGTTGTGCTGTCGGCTGAGAGCGTTACGGATGTTCCGCCTGATTATCCGCATTATGTTGCAGCCAAAAGCGCTATAGAAGGGCTGGCGAAAACCGTCGCCAAGCGGCACAAGGGAAAGCTCTTGATTGTACGACCTCCGCGAATGCGGACTGACCTCAGCAATATGCCGTTGGCTCGACACGAATCGATTATGCCTGAGCATGTTGCGGTGGAGGTAATTAAGCGTATCGGAAACACATCGGCTAAGGATGGCTATGAGATTCTGGAAGGCTCTTTCCGACATCAATAGGGGGGATTGGCATGCAGTTGTTAGATTTTCTAAGCCGCATGGAATTGCGTGTAGACTTTCGCCCGGCAACGGAGAAAGAGTTCGATAAGGTTGTATACCTCACGAATTGGACGGCAGACTTCCATCTGACGGCACATGGTCTGGATCGTGCAGCGTTGGAGGATTTGATCGATCGGCAGTCCCATGAATGCTGGGTCATCGAAGCCAGTGATCGCTTCGGCGAATATGGCGTGGCTGGAGTCATGTTGTTTGTGCAGAACGGAGACGTGCTGGACGTTCACTCTTATATTATTAGCTGCAAAATACTAGGGAAAAATATTGAGATTATTGTTTTGCAGAAATTAGCTGGCCTAGCAGAACGGCTAGGCTGCAAGAATATACATTTGCATTATCGCAAGACCCCTCGCAATACGGTGTCCGCAGACTTTGTGAAACGTGTCGCTGCAAATTGGATTGTACCGGAAGAGGGAGGATTTGGTGCAATCCTGCCTGTGCAGGAGCTCATTACGTCGCTTGCAGCAGAAGGGGAGGAGACGTCAAGAGCAATTGGGCCTAGACGTTCTATCGACTTGAGGAAGGCGTTCACCGTAGGACGGATGGAACCGAATCTGACGGAACTATGGAGTGATATTCGAAATAAACTCCGCACCAGCACACAAATTATGGAGGGGATACGCTGGAGCAAGCAGCAAACATCCGTTGATCAATATTCCGTCTACGCAGCACCACGAACGCCTAATGAAGAAACACTTGTATCGATATGGGAAGATGTTTTGCTGACGAAGCCGATCGGTATTACGGATCACTTTCTGACGCTGGGCGGCAATTCATTACTTGCTACCCAGATCATGTCCCGCATTCGCGAGTCATTTGGAGTAGAGTTGCCGATCCGAGCCATTTTTGAATATCCGACAATCGAAACGCTGGTCGAATGCATATCCGCATCGGAAATTGCCGATGAAGGATTTGAAGCGGGGCATAAATTTGTCATATACGATAAAAGCGGTGTTTTTCCGCTCTCCTTTTCACAACAGCGATTGTGGTTCTTGGATCAATTGGAGCCAGGCAGCCCTTATTACAATATGACATTGTCCATTCGCCTATCGGGTTCGCTCGTTATTGATGCACTGCAGCAAAGTATTCAGTCCATAGTTTCCCGCCATGATATATTGCGTACTACCTTTCACTTCATAGATGGGCAGGCTGTCACCCGAATAGCGCCGACTGGTTCGTTTCCAATAAAGATGCAGAAGTTGACAGGCAGCAAAGCACAGAAGCAGAAGCAATTGCAGTCAATTATCTATACAGAATCGCGGCGGCCATTTGATCTGAACAAGGGTCCGCTCTTTCGGGCAATTCTGCTTCAACAAGCGGTAGATGAGCATTTGCTGCTGCTATCGATGCATCATATTGTATCAGATGGCTGGTCTTTAGGTGTTCTGCAGCATGAGTTGCAGCAGTTTTATATGTCATACATAACGAATGAACCTCCGAATTTGGGCGAGCTTCCAGTGCAGTATGCCGATTTCGTTCATTGGCAGCGTGCATGGCTGCAAGGAGCACGGATAGATGCCCAGTTGGAGTATTGGCGCAACAAGCTTTCAGACATCCCGCCGCTGCTGCTGCTGCCGACAGATCGTCCTCGCCCTGCGGTGCAAACTTTTAATGGCGCAACGGATCGCCGGATAGTACCGGTTCAGTTGGCTGGGGAAATCAACGCGCTGTGCAAGCGCGAAAGAGTCACGTTATATATGGTGCTATTGACGGCATTCCAAGCGCTGCTTCATCGGTACACGGGGCAAGAAACCATTGTCGTCGGCTCGCCTGTGGCGAATCGGCAGCGTACGGAGATTGAAGGATTGATAGGATTCTTCGTCAATACGCTTGCTCTGCGGGCCGACTTTGCGGATAACATTTCTTTCCGAGATCTATTGCAGCAGATAAAGCTGACTACACTAGAAGCATATTCAAATCAGGATTTGCCATTCGAGCAACTGGTTGAAGCTTTGAACCCAGAACGATCTCTAGCAGCGACACCTATTTTCCAAGCTACCTTCGCACTACATAATTTACCTGCGACTACTCGCGAAGTGGAAAATGTTTGCATGGAGTTCCATGAATTATCTAACGGTACGAGCAAGTTTGATTTAAGCATGGCCGTAGAGGAAAGTGAGCGCGGTCTTTATGTAGCCATCGACTACAATACTGATCTGTTTAATCCGGATACGATCGCTCGGATGCAGGATCATTACCAGACTCTGCTGCAATCGGCAGTTCAGGATTGCTCCCAATGCATTGACAACTTATTACTGCTTACGAGCAGCGAGCGGGAGCAGCTTGTCATTGAATGGAATGACACGAATGTGCCGCATCCTGCCGCAAAATTTGTTCATGAACTCGTAGCCGAGCGGGCTGAGATGATGCCAGAGCGAATAGCCGTTACGTGCGGAGCGGAACGGATTACATATAATGAACTGAACAAGCGTGCGAACTCCCTCGCTCATTACATGCTGGAAAAAGGTGCCGTTAATCAAACGGTTGTTGCTATCTATGCGGAACGATCCATTGATTTAGTAGTGGCTCAGCTTGCTGTGCTGAAGACAGGTGCAGCGTATTTGCCGATCGATCCTGCGTATCCGCGTGAACGCGTAGCCTTCATGCTGCAAGATGCTCAGGTCAGCATGCTATTGACAAAAGGGGAATTTCTGGAATATATACCGGTTAAGTTTATTCCGAGCACCATCTTATTGGATCGGGATGTTGAATACTATGAAAGGTATTGCACTGATAATCCGGATCATGCATGTACAACTGCTGATTTGGCGTATGTCATCTATACCTCCGGCTCTACCGGGCAGCCGAAAGGAGTAGAGATCGAGCATAACGCCTTACTCAATCTAGTTTTCTGGCATCAACGTGCCTATCATGTCACTCCGGACGATCGTGCTACTTTATTGGCGGGTACAGCATTTGACGCTTCAGTATGGGAATTGTGGCCATACCTATCTATAGGAGCTTCGTTGCATGTGGTAGATGAAGATGCTCGCATGGATGCTGCCAGATTACGAGATTGGATGGTGTTAAACCGAATCACCCATTCGTTCGTGCCTACGCCTCTAGCAGAGACGTTAATCATGGAGCAATGGCCACAATCTGTGCCTTTGCGTTATATGTTGACAGGTGGGGATCGCCTGCGCTTTGCACCATCTTCCGCATTGCCGTTTCAATTGATCAATCACTATGGTCCGACGGAATCGACGGTGGTTGCGACAAGCGGCATCGTACTCACAGGCGGAGAAGGACCGATTACAATCGGCCGACCAATCGATAACATACGTGCCTATTTGCTTGATTCGACCATGCAGCCTGTTCCGATTGGTGTGCGCGGCGAGCTATATATTGGCGGTCAAGGTTTGGCTCGGGGATATCGGGGGCGTCCGGATCTGACAGAGGAGCGGTTTGTTCCGAATCCATTCCGCAGCGGCGAGCTATTGTATCGGACCGGAGACCTGTGCCGCTATTTGCCGGATGGTTCTATTGAGTTCATTGGCCGCATCGACCATCAGGTGAAAATACGCGGCTATCGAATTGAGCTCAAAGAGATCGAGAGTGCGCTGTCCGGACATCCGAATATAAGAAGCTGTACGGTCGTTGTGCATGAAGACCGCGAAGGCACTCGCCGTCTTGTCGGTTATGTAGTTAGTGACTTCATGCTGGAACAACAGCAGTTGAAGGAATATTTGAAGGAAATTCTGCCTGCTTATATGGTTCCGACAGCATTCGTCCAGATGGATGAACTACCGTTGACCCCGAACGGTAAAGTGAATCATAAGGCTTTGCCTGTTCCTGATTACTCCATTTCCAGTGATAGTGAACACGACATTCCGCATTCGGAAACAGAAGCAGAGCTTCTGCACATATGGCAACAAGTATTAGGGATAGAGAGAATCGGTATTCACGATAACTTCTTCGTGCTGGGCGGAGATTCGATCCTGAGTATTCAGATCGTGTCCCGTGCGAATCGGTCTGGAATTCCGATTACGACGAAGCACATGTTCCAGTATCAGACGATTGCAGAATTGGCTGCTTCGGCGGCGATTGGATCAATGGTAGCTGCTGAGCAAGGAAAGGTAGTCGGCAATGTTCCGCTGATGCCGATTCAGCGCTGGTTATTCGAGCAAGAGCTGGAAGAACTTGATCAGTGGAATATGGCGATGCTGCTGTCATTGAAGCAGTCTACAGATTCCAAGCTGCTTGGACAAGCCTTCGGTTATTTATTGGAACACCACGACGCACTTCGCATGCGCTACTTCCAGACGGAGGAAGGCTGGAAGCAAATCAATGAAGAAGAGGCGCCGACGCTTTCTGTAGAAATAGTCGATCTAAGTCGTTTACCTTCCGAGAAGCAGGAAGCCGCTATGCAGCAGCACGCAGACCAAGTACAGAGAAGCCTGCTACTGACCGCTGGGAAGTTAATGAGCGCCGTGCTGTTCCGTCTTGGACACGTGGACAAGCTGCTGATTGTCGTCCACCATCTCGTTATTGATGGTGTCTCTTGGAGAATTCTGCTGGAGGATTTAGAGACCGTTTATCGGCAATTGGTGAATGGAGACAAGGCGGTGCTGCCACCAAAGACGACTTCTTTCCGCGACTGGGCAATGGCAGTGGAATCGTATGCGCGCAGTGAACAGTTGGCAGGGCTAGAGAAGCATTATTGGCAATCGGTGGCCGACGTACAGCCAGAAGAGGCTGTGCTCCCTGTCACAGTTGATATGTCACATGGTGTAACCGGAAGCAATACGGTTGCGACTATTGGCCAAGTTACGGTTACCTTGGATACCGAACATACGAGGCTGATGTTGCAGCAAGTGCCGCGAGTATATCGAACGCACATTAATGATATATTGCTCGCTGCGCTGACCCGCGCCATCACAGAATGGACAGGTGGCCGCAGTCTTTATGTCGCCCTGGAAGGCCACGGTCGTGAGGATATTATTGATGGTATAGATATTTCCCGCACTATCGGATGGTTTACATCGTTGTATCCAGTTCGTCTGCAGTTGGGCACGGATCCATCTCTTGGCAGCCAATTGAAAGCAGTAAAAGAGCAGCTGCGCCGCATACCAAATCGCGGCATTGGTTACGGACTGCTGCGTTACTTGTCCAATGATCCGAATATGAGCTGGACAGAGCAAGCTCATCCTGAACCGCAGATCAGCTTCAATTATTTGGGTCAGTTCGACCAACTGGTTGCAAACAGTGAGCTATTCTCACTTTCCAAGGGGAACATAGGAAATGTGCGTAGTTTGCAAGGCCGCAGACGTTATGCCATTGATGTACACGGAATGATCCGCGATGGTCAGTTGGAGATGATTTGGGAGTATAGTCGCACACTTCATGATGCGATTTCAATTGAGCGAGTAGCCCACGGCTTCATTGATGCACTTACACAATACATAGCGCATTGTATGTCTTCAGAAGCAGGAGGATATACGCCATCTGATTTTCCGGCATCCGCTCTAAGTCAACAGGAGCTTGATCGGATTGCGCGTGATTATAAAGAGTTGGAAGATGTACATCTGCTATCGCCACTGCAGCAAGGGATGCTATTCCATGCATTATATTCGCCGGAATCTACCGTCTATTTCGAACAGGCTGTCACCGAATTGACGGGACCGCTGAATGTAGAGGTGTTCGATCGTGCTTGGCGGTCTATCATTCAACGTCACGCGATCTTCCGCACATTTTTCCAATGGGAATGGCTGCAGGAGCCTCATCAGATTGTACTTGCGAACGTGAATATACCTATCAAGGTGATCAATCTGCTTGATCTTGCAGTAGAGGAGCAGCAGAAACAGATCTCGCAATTATTGGAACAGGATCGTCAAGAGCGATTTGATCTGTCTAGTCAGCCACTTATGCGTCTAATGCTGATTTGTCTTGAAAACGAGCGGACGAAGTTTGTGTGGAGCTTCCACCACATTTTACTGGATGGCTGGAGTGTATTTGCGGTATTGCATGAACTGTTCGATATCTATAAAGCACTCATGAATCACGAAACGCTTCATCAGGATATCGCTGTTCCGTATCGGAATTATATTGAGTGGTGCGCCGCACGGAATTTGAATGAAGCGGAACAATACTGGCGCTCTTATTTACAAGGATTCAGCACACCGACATCACTGCTTATCGGTGGAGCAACCCGTCTTACAGAGGAAATATTTGAACAGCATTCAATATTACTTACGCAGTCAACAACGAAAGGGTTGCATCATATTTCACGCAAACAGCGCGTTACGGTCAATACACTCATGCAAGCAGCATGGGCTATATTGCTGCACCGCTATAGCGGCGAGGAGGATGTGCTGTTCGGAGCGACTGTATCAGTACGGCCGCCTGAATTGCCGCATATCGAATCGATGATTGGACTGTTCATTAATTCATTACCTGTAAGGATCCAAGTCAAGCAAGAAACGGAGCTGTCGGCATGGATTCAGAAGCTGCAGGAGCGCCAAGCGGATTGGATTCAGTACGCTCATACACCGCTGTCATTGGTCATGGATTGCAGTGAAGTACCGAATGGACAGCCGTTATTTGAAACGTTGCTCGTATTCGAAAACTATCCTGTTAGTCGTTCTGACCTGACCGCCAAGACGGGATTGTCCGTTGGTGATATTTCGATACTGGAACGGACCACCTACCCATTGACGATTATCGTAGTACTTGGAGAACGACTCGAAGTGCGCGCCATCTACGATCGCAGACGTTACGAACAGCAGGCTGTTGAAAGGCTGCTGGGGCATTTGCAAATGATTGTGACTGGTATCGTGCAAGCGGACGAGCAGCTGATGCTGCAAGAGCTCCCGTTGCTAACAGAAGCAGAACATGAATTGTTGTTAACCCAATTTAATGCGGGAGCACGAAAGGCAGTGCCCGCGAACACGACGATTCATCATTTAATCGAGGAGCAGGTTCAGCGTACGCCAGATGCAACGGCTCTGATCGTAGACGAAAAGCGAATCAGCTACCGCGAATTGGATCGAAGGGCGAATCAGCTTGCAAACCATTTGCGTCAGCTTGGGGTAGGCCCTGAATTTTTAGTTGGCATATGTATAGAACGGACTGCGGAAATGCTCATCGGTCTGTTGGCAATTCTGAAGGCGGGCGGCGCTTATGTACCGCTTGATCCATCATACCCGAAGGATCGGCTTGGATTTATTTTGGAAGACACAGAAGTGAAGGTGCTTCTGTCCCAATCTCAATTAGCGGATCGGCTGCCGTTACATGCGGCGCAAACGATATGGCTGGATACTGACTGGCCTGCTATTGATCTTCAGAGTGATGAGCCTATTGAGAGCGGTGTGTCAGAGCATAATCTGGCATACATCATTTATACGTCAGGTTCTACGGGGAGACCGAAAGGAGTGGCTCTGGAGCACCGCAATACGGTTACTTTCCTGAAATGGTGCCGTGAGAACTTCACAGAAGATGAGTTGGCTGGCGTATTAGCTGCTACTTCGATCAGCTTCGACTTATCCGTGTTCGAGTTGTTCCTGCCGCTTACATGCGGGGGCAAGGTCATTTTAGCCGAAAATGCACTTTATTTGCCGGAGCTGCCCGCTGCTCAAGAAGTAAGCCTGATCAACACGGTTCCATCCGCGATGGCAGAACTGATACGGATGAACGGGGTACCGCTTTCTGTTGTTACGGTCAACTTGGCAGGAGAGCAGCTGCCATTGAACTTAGCACGTCAAATATACGGGGTTGGTTCCATACAACGTCTGTACAACCTGTACGGTCCGTCTGAAGATACGACCTATTCGACATATTGGCTGGTGGAACCAGATGCGGATTACTCGCCGCCGATTGGATATCCAATCGCTGCGACGAGCTGCTACATCTTGGATACTCATTTGCGTCCCGTACCGATCGGGGTACCTGGGGAGCTGTTTATTGCCGGACAAGGTCTGGCGCGCTGTTACTTGCACCGTCCAGAACTGACCGCTGAGAAGTTCATTGATAATCCGTTCGCAGAACAAGCTGGGGAACGCATGTATCGCACGGGCGATTTGTGCCGTTACCGAAGCGATGGCGTCATTGAATATTTAGGACGCATGGATCATCAAGTGAAGGTTCGCGGCTTCCGTATCGAATTGCAAGAGGTTGAAACGGTATTGTCACTCCATGCGGCAGTAAGAGAAGCGGTCGTGATGGTGCAGGAAAGTCATGCGGGCAGTAAGCAGTTGATTGGTTATTTTGTTCCGAACGTGTCCGCAGCTGTGGCACCGACGACAGATATGCTGCGGACGCATCTCAAGGAATTTTTACCGGACTATATGATTCCGTCAGCATTTGTGTCGATGGACAGTTTCCCGCTAACACCAAGCGGCAAGGTTGATCGCAAAGCGTTACCGATGCCGGATAGAGCGGCAGAGGGCAGCGACAATTATGCAGAGCCGCGCAACGAGGTGGAGCGCGTGCTGTGCAGCATTTGGCAGCAGGTGCTTGGGGTGGATCGGGTTGGCATTCATGATGGTTTCTTTAGCTTGGGAGGAGATTCTATCCTCAGTATTCAGATCATATCCCGGGCGAGCCAAGCAGGCTTGAAGCTGACACCGAAGCAGTTGTTCCGCTATCAGACAATAGCCGAACTGGCTGAAGTAGCTCAAGTTACAGCTGTCCAAGTGGAGCAGGATCAGGGCGAAGTGACGGGAACTGTGGCGCTGACACCGATTCAGCATTGGTTCTTCGAATCCGATCTGCCTGATTGGAGTCATTGGCATCAAATTGTCCATCTGAATGTTGCCCGTCCTATGGATCAAGTGCTGTTGACGCAGGCGGTAGAGGAGCTGCTTAGATATCACGATGGTTTGCGGCTGCGATTCGTTCAGGATGAAACTGGATGGCGGCAAGAGAACGTTGCATTTGATGGGACAGCGCCCGTGTCAGAAGTTGATTTATCACGGTATACCGAAGAAGAACAAGCGGCTGTCAAAGCAGCTTCCATTACGGAGTGGCAAGGTCGGCTGCATATAACGGACGGACCGCTTATCAGATTCATTTATTTCCGCACGGGAGAAGGCTGCTCGGATTGGCTGACGATCATTGTCCATCATCTTGTATCCGATGGAATTACACTACGGTTGCTGCTTGAAGATGTGCAGACGGTCTATGCACAGTTGGAGCGTGGACAGCAGCCACAGCTTCCACTGAAGCATACCTCTTATCAAGAATGGGCAGCACGCCTGGATGCATATGCGAACTCTGAGACGGCTGGCAAGGAACGAACTTTTTGGCTTAATCCTGCACGATGGGCCAGCTCACCGCTTCCAGTCGATCATTACCTTGGCGAGAATACGCACGCTTCTTTGCGTAAAGTAAGCATCAAGTTATCGGCCGACGAGACAAGGCTGTTGCTGCAGGAAGTGCCTTCTGCTTATCGAACGCAAGTCAATGACGTGCTGCTTACTGCACTTGTGCAGTCTTTTAAGGGCTGGACGGGACAACATTCCCTGCTCATTCATATGGAAGGGCATGGACGTGAAGATCTCTTTGAAGATGTCAATGTAGCACGTACTGCAGGCTGGTTTACGTCGCTCTATCCTGTCTTTCTCAAACTTGAAGCAGAGGACGATCTCGGAACTGTATTGAAATCGGTCAAAGAGCAGCTCCGAGCGCTTCCGAATCGAGGCATCGGATTTGGCATATTGCGTTATTTATCAGAAGATCCTGAGATGCGGGCAGAGTCTTGGAGTCAACCTGATGCTGAGGTCATTTTTAATTACCTCGGTCAGTTTGATCAATTAGTAGCTGGTTCAGCGTTCTTTGACAAAGTAGAGCTGGAGCAAAGTATTGGCGGAAACCGGAGACATGTGCTTGATGTGTATGGCATGGTTAGCGATGGCGAACTGCAGATGGTATGGGAGTATAGCGAACATCTGCATCAACGCACAACAATCGAGCGATTGGCTGATGAATTCATGTCGGCACTCCGTAATTTAATTGCACATTGTCTTGAACCAGAAGCGGGTGGAATAACGCCATCTGACTTCCCGTTGGCTAATGTTACTCAAATGGAATTGGATCGGCTGTACGCTGGAGACGGTGCGATCGAGGACATTTATCCGTTGTCGCCTACTCAGCAAGGCATGCTGTTTCACACGCTGCTCTCACCAGGATCGGGCATGTACTTTGAAAATATGAACGCGGTACTGGAAGGCAGTTTGGATACTCAGGCATTCCACAAGGCGTGGCAGACATTAGTGAATCGGCACAGCATCTTGCGAACGGGGTTCGTATGGAAAGACATGAACCATCCGCATCAGGTGGTGTACCAGCAGGCAACTATGCCTTATGTACAAGCCGATTGGCGCCAGTTGTCGCAAGCCGAGCAAGAACAGCGGCTGCAGCAGTACTTGGCAGATGAGAAGCAGCAGGGATTCCAATTGGATCAAGCTCCGCTCATGCGTGTGGCCTTGTTCCGTATCGGGGTGGAAGGAGCAGAACAATACCGGATGGTATGGAGCTTTCACCATTTGCTGCTGGATGGATGGAGCGTATCGCTTTTATTACGTGAGCTGTTCCAATTGTATCGCAGCTACTCACAGCAGCACGAAGAGTTGCAGCTTCCACCATCTCGACCGTATCGAGACTATATGGAATGGCTGCATGAGCAGAACCTGCAGCAGGCGGAGCTGTATTGGAAAGAGCAGTTGTCTGGCTTCCAAACTCCTACACCGCTTGTCATGGAAAAGAAACAAGCAGCAGCAAATGAATCTAGTTATGAAGAGCTCCGGTTGGAATTGACGGAGAAGGTAACGGCCAACCTGCACTCCATGATGAAGCGCAAGCAGGTCACGATGAATACGATGATTCAGGGGGCATGGGCAATTCTGCTCAGTCGTTATAGCGGAGATAGCAATGTTGTATTCGGCGCTACCGTATCTGGCAGGTCGGCGAATGTACCGAACATTGAGGCGATGGTAGGACTGTTTATTAATACCTTACCGGTACGTGTGCGTGTGAATCGGGATGATTATTTGATGGACTGGTTGTGGCAGCTTCAAGACGAGCAAGCTGAACAGCGTTTGTACGAGTACACGCCGCTGTCGCTGATTCAGAACTGCAGTGAGGTGCCTAATGGAACATCGTTGTTTGATAGCATCCTTGTATTCGAAAATTATCCAGTAGACGCAGGCAGTGAAACAACCAATGAACTGCGGCTGCAATCCGTGGAAACCAGTGAACAAACCAACTATGCGCTTACGCTTGCAGTTGTACCAGGTGCAGCTTTATCCTTGCGTATGCTGTATTCGAAAGCGCGGTTCGATCCGCTTACCATTCATCGCGCCCTCGGTCATATGCAGATGCTGCTTGAGCAAATTGCAGATGCAGATGAGCAAGTTCAATTGAAGGAGCTTGTAATTCTGACTCGCGAGGAGCAGCAGCAATTGTTAGAAGATTGGAACAACACTTTGAATAATTCTGCTGCAGGATCGTGTGTCCACAAGCTGGTGGAGGAGCAGGCAGAGAAGACGCCGGATGCTGTAGCCGTTGTGAGCCGGGAGCAGCGTCTTACCTATCGCGAGTTAAACTTGCGGGCGAACCAGCTCGCGCATCATTTGGCAAAGCGCGGCGTCGGAGCAGAGGTGCCAGTTGGCATCTGCATGGAACGCAGTGTGGAGCTGATCATTGCGGTACTCGGCGTATTGAAGTCCGGAGGTGCTTATGTACCGCTTGACCCTCATTATCCGAAGGAAAGATTGCGCTTCATCATTGAGGATACGCAAGTTCCGGTACTGTTGACGGCTGTGGACTTGTTGGCGCAGCTGCCTGAGAAGGCAGAGCATGACATGGTAACGCTGTGCCTTGATTCAGACTGGGCGCGCGTCGCGCAGGAAAGCGACAAAGCGCCGGAAGTTGCTGTAAGTACAGCCAACTTGGCTTATATCATTTATACTTCAGGCTCGACTGGACAGCCGAAAGGTGTGCAGGTGCAGCATGATTCGCTGCTTAACCTGATCCAATGGCATCAGGAAGCGTATCAGGTGACAGAGGCGGATCGGGCTACGCTCATTGCGGGAACGGCCTTCGATGCATCCGTATGGGAAATATGGCCGTATCTGACGGCCGGAGCGGCGCTGTATATCGTAGATGATGAGATCCGATTGAGTCCGCAGCAGCTGCGGGATTGGCTGATCGAGAGCGGAATTACGCTCACATTCCTGCCGACGCCATTGGCGGAGCGAGTTGTCAGTGTGGACTGGCCGCAGGAAACGCCGCTGCGTGCCCTGTTGACAGGAGGAGATAAGCTGCATCGCCATCCGGAGGTGGAATTGCCATTCGCGCTGGTGAACCATTATGGCCCAACGGAGAATACGGTTGTTGCGACGTGTGGAATGGTAGCATGCGGTGTGCATACGGAAGAAGCGCCGACAATCGGCAGACCGATTGCCAATACGAGATGCTACATTCTAGATGAGAATGGACAGCCTGTGCCGATCGGTGTACCCGGTGAGCTATATATTGCGGGAAGCAGCTTGGCACGCGGATACTGGAACAGACCGGAGCTGACTGCTGAGAGGTTTGTGCAAGATCCATTCCGTGCTGACCCACATGCGAGAATGTATAGTACAGGCGATCTGTGCCGATATACGGCAGATGGGGAGATCGAATACCTCGGACGCATGGACGATCAAGTGAAGATTCGCGGCTTCCGCATTGAACTGGGAGAAGTGGAAACGGTTATTTCCCATCACCCGGAGGTAGAGGAAGCAAGTGTAATTGCCCGTCAGGATGCATCTGGCCAGAACCGGCTGGTGGCGTACATTGTGCCGGCTCAAGCGCAGGCCAATGCCGAGACGGACAATGCCTCCAATGCCGTACTAACGGATACGCTGCGTCAGTTTGTGAAGCACAAATTGCCGGATTACATGCTTCCAAGCGCGTTCGTGATGATGGATCGGCTACCATTGACGCCGAATGGCAAGATCGATCGCAGAGCGCTTCCAGAAGTTGATTGGAGCAGCGAAGCCCAAGCTTATGTGGCGCCTCGGAATGCAGTGGAAGAGATACTATGCTCCATCTGGGCGCAAGTGCTTGGCTTGGAGAAGGTGGGTATTAACGATCATTTCTTCGAGCTTGGTGGAGATTCGATTCTTAGCATACAAGTTGTCGCTCGGGCTGCCCAAAGAGGTCTGCGCATACAAACTAAAATGCTGTTCGATTATCCTGTCATTGCCGAGCTGTCAGCTGTAGCTGGCGAAGAGGCTTTGGTTGTTGCGGATCAGGGTGAAATTGTAGGAGAAGTGCCGCTGACACCGATTCAGTGCTGGTTCTTCAACCAAGATATTTGCGACCGACACCATTGGAATCAGGCTATGATGCTGGAACTGCGTAAACCGATTGCCACGCAAGTGCTTAGTGAGGCGCTTCATCAACTGGTTCTGCACCATGATGCCCTGCGCTTGCGTTATGCAAATGGTGGTGATAAAGGATGGACACAGCGCATCGTTCCAGCGGCAGAAGTAAAGGTTCCTCTTGAGTTCGTCGATCTGTCATCTTATGACGAAGCGAAGCAGCGATATGAGATGGAAGCACGAGCGACGTCTGCTCAGGCAGGCATGAATTTGATGGAAGGGCCACTGATTAGGGCCGTGCAGTTCGAATTGGGTAAAGACCAGGGCAGAAGATTGCTGCTGGCGATCCATCACCTGGCGATCGATGGAGTTTCTTGGCGGATTCTGATTGAAGATTTGGACTTGTTGTGCGGACAGTTGACGCAAGCACAAGCGCCTTCACTTCCTGTCAAGACGACTTCCTATAAGAGCTGGGCG
Source organism: Paenibacillus sp. B1-35 (assembly GCF_050474385.1). NCBI lineage: Bacteria > Bacillati > Bacillota > Bacilli > Caryophanales > Paenibacillaceae > Paenibacillus > Paenibacillus sp. B1-35. Next base: position 1,059,370 of record NZ_JBCHVJ010000001.1, on the reverse strand, counting down.
GAGCGATTGACAGCCTATGCACAGACAGATGAGCTGCATAAGGAACAAGCCTATTGGCTGCGAATGGTTGATTCCTATACGGTACCACTTCCGATTGATCATGAGAATGGCTCCAATACGCTCAGCTCAATGAATGAAGTATCGGTGCAATTATCACAAGAGGAAACCCAATCTCTATTGAAGGAAGTCCCAGCCGCTTATCGCAGTGAAATTACGGAAGTATTCCTAACTGCACTTCTGCGAGCTTTTGTCACTTGGACAGGAGAACGCGGGTTAATCGTGACTTTGGAAGGTCACGGCCGCGAAGCGCTGCTTGAAGATACCGATCTAAGCAGAACGGTTGGTTGGTTTACCTCTATGTATCCGATGTATTTACAATGGAATGCTTCTGGTACGTTAAGGGATCAGATTAAGGCGCTCAAAGAACAAGTGACAAATATTCCGAATCGGGGCGTAGGGTACGGTTTGCTTCGCTGGCTAAGCGAAGGTGAACAACTGCGCGAGCAGTTGGAAGCAATTCCGGAAGCAGAGGTCAGCTTCAATTATCTGGGTCAGTTCGATCAGATTACCTCACCAACGGGGTGGCTCGGAGCGGCTGAGGAATCGGTTGGACTTGTCCATGGAGAAGGTGCACGGCAGCATCTGCTGGACATTGTAGGTGTCGTAACAGGCGGATGCCTCAGATTGACTTGGGCTTATAGCAGCAATTATCACCGCCGCGATACGATCGAACGGCTTGCCGAAGATTATATACTGGCGCTGCGAGAGATTATAGCGGGCTGCAAGGAAGCAGGGCAGGCTGATTACACGCCATCTGACTTCAAGCGGACCAAGTTGAATCAGAAGACGCTTGATGCGATTATGGCGCAAGTGAATCAACATAACAGGAGGTCACCGAAATAATGGGAGTATTGATTGAGGATATTTATAGATTATCTCCCATGCAGCAGGGCATGTTCTTCCATAGTCTGTATGATGAGGGATCACAGGCCTACATTACGCAAGTCCAATTCTCTCTGCATGGGGAATTAAATAGACCCGCTTTCGTAGAAGCTTGGCAGCTAGTTCTGGGCCGTCATCCTGTTTTGCGAACTTCGCTCGTCTGGGAGGATGTCGAGGAACCTTATCAAGTTGTGCAAGCCAACGTGAAAGTTCCAATGATTGAACATAATTGGGGCGAGGCTTCCTTGGAAGAACAGGAGGAGCTGTTTGCAAGACTGCTGGCAGCAGATCGTGAAGCAGCTTTTGATCTGAAGGTTGCGCCGCTAATGCGTGTGACGCTTGTCCGATTGAAAAACGATTCGCACCGTGTATTGTGGACCTTCCATCATCTCTTGCTTGACGGTTGGTCGATACCGCTTGTAATACAAGATCTGTTCAGCTTCTATAATGCGGTGGATCAGGGGATACAACCGCAGTTGCCTGAAGTGCGTCCATATGGCGATTATAGTGAATGGCTGGAAGCGCAAGATATGGGCAAAGTTGAGCAATTTTGGCGCAGCAACCTGCAAGGCTTTACTGCGCCGACTGCGCTGCCAGCAGACATTGAGCGCGGAACAGAGGCTGGATATGCGCAAGCATCACTGCGTTTGTCGCGTAACACGACTGATATCTTGAATCGATTTGCACGCAAATGTCGTATCACCCCCAATACACTGTTCCAAAGTGCTTGGGCGTTATTGCTTAGTAGTTGCAGTGGAGAAGAAGATGTGCTGTACGGGACAACCGTGTCCGGACGACCAGCCAATCTGCCAGGTGTAGAAGCGATGGTTGGACTATTCATTAACACACTTCCTGTACGAGTAAATGTTAGTAGTGATGCTGTGCTTGGGCCGTGGCTTCGCCAGGCCCAAGCACGGCAGGCCGAGCTGCGGCTGTATGAATACAGCCCGCTGTTGCAAGTTCAAGGCTGGAGTGACGTGCCGCGCGGTACGCCGCTGTTCGACAGCTTGTTCGTATTCGAGAACATTCAGACGGACAGCAAAACATGGGATGTCAATGACAGGCTGTCCGTAAGTGATCAAGATGCTCTAGAGCAGCCTGACTTGCCGTTAACTGTAGTCGTTCTGCCAGGCAAAGAAATATTGCTTCGCATGTTGTACGATGTGAGCCGCTTCAGCGAGAAGCAGGTTCACTGGCTGCTACATCGGCTACAGGTTGTGCTCGAAGCGATGAGCGTGTCTGGTGAAGGAGTTATGCTGAAGGATCTGCCGTTTATTACGGCTGAAGAAGAGCAGATGATTGTGCAGCAATGGAATGATACTTCTATCGCTTATCCGAGCGAGAAGACCATTCATCAGCTGTTCGAGGAGCAGGTGGCAGCAAGGCCGGAACATGCGGCGCTTTACAGCGAAGGAATGTCATGGAGCTATATGGAGCTGAATCGTCGTGCCAATGCGGTAGCCAGGAAGTTAGTTGAACTAGGTATTCGCAACGAACAATTGATCCCGATGATTACACATCGTTCACCGGACATGGTTATCGGCATGCTGGCTATTTTGAAAGCGGGGGGCGCCTATGTGCCTATTGATCCTGCCTACCCAAGTGAGCGGATTGAGGTAATTGTCGAAGATTGCGAGTCATATCTGCTTCTTGCAGCAAACAAAAATAGTTTGCCTGCCTTCACATTTGACGGTGAAGTCGTCTTCATGGATGAAGTGCTTGCTTCGCTTGAGCAAGCAGGTGAAGGTGAAGATAATCTGGCGCTTGATGCAGCTCCTTCTAATTTGGCCTATGTGATGTATACATCCGGCTCTACCGGACGCCCTAAGGGAGTTATGATCGAGCACCGCAATGTGATTCGCTTAGTCAAGCACAGCAACTATGTGCAATTCGATGAACAGACATGCATGTTGCAGACCGGAGCTGTTGTCTTCGATGCCGCAACCTTGGAAGTATGGGGGGCGCTGCTGAACGGCGGACAATTGGTTGTATTGGATAACGACACTATTCTTGATGGTCGGCGAATGAAGCAGGCCATTGAGCAATATGATGTCAATACGATGTTTATAACTGCACCGCTGCTGCACCAGCTGTCACAGCAGGACAGCAGTATATTCAATAGATTGCATACGTTAATGACTGGCGGGGACGTGCTGTCCGTACCGCATATGAATCGCTTGCTGCAGTCGAATCCAGGACTGACTATCGTCAATGCATACGGACCGACTGAAAACACGACGATCTCAACGACATTCTCCTTCACAACGGAACAACCCGGAGCGATTCCAATCGGTCGTCCGATTGCGAATTCGTCGGCTTATGTTGTTGATCGACACTTGCGCTTGCTGCCTCCTGGCATGAAGGGGGAATTGATTGTCGGCGGGGACGGGGTAGCTCGAGGGTATCGGAATCGGCCGGATTTGACAGAAGAAAAATTTATCGAAAGTCCGTTCCGCCAAGAGGAGCGCTGTTATAGAACTGGAGACCTGGTTCGTTATCGAGAAGACGGAATTATCGAATTTATCGGGCGAATCGATTCACAAGTGAAAATTCGCGGTTTTCGCATTGAGCCGGGCGAGATCGAGCATGTACTTGTTTCTCACCCGCAAGTAAAGGAAGCATTGGTTATTGCTGTACAAGCGGGGAAAGGTGATAAGCGCTTGGTTGCGTACACGGTCGTGGAGCAAGTAGATGCTGCTGTAACACCGGATATACTGAGAGATTATCTCAAGCGAGATCTGCCGGAGCATATGATTCCTGCCGCCTTCGTCTTGCTGGATTCCTTCCCGCTTATGATTAATGGCAAGGTTGATCGCAGATCGCTGCCAGCGCCGGACTGGAGGGCCAACGAACACCGGGATTACGTACCTGCACGGAACGATACGGAGCAGATGCTGTGTGATATTTGGGCGAAAGTTCTCGGTGTTGAACAAGTCGGGATTTACGATAATTTCTTTGAACTCGGCGGGGATTCCATTCTTAGTATTCAAGTCGTTACTCAGGCAGCTCAATTGGGTCTGCGATTGACACCAAAGCAAATATTCGAGCATCGACTGATTGCAGAGTTGGCGGAATATGTGGGCACGAAGCCAGAGGTGAATGCGGAGCAAGGAGAAGTGACAGGCTGTGTGCCATTACTGCCAATTCAGCGTTGGTTCTTCAAGCAGCAATTCACGGATGCCCATCATTGGAATCAAGCTATGATGTTAACTGTAAAGCGACCGATTGAGACATTTATGCTTGAACAGGCATTTACGCATTTACTGGCACATCATGATGCGTTGCGGATGCGATTCGGCAATGAAGAATGCCCACCTGAAGCAACGCTTGCGGCAGCTGAGGAAATTAAGATTCACAATATCGACGTGTCTTTTCTCGATGTAGTGGAGCAGAATCAGGTGATTGAGCAGACGTCTGCTGAGCTGCAGGCCAGCTTGAACTTGCATGATGGGCCACTCGTCCGTGTTGCATATTTTAATCGAGGCTCGAAGTCGGATCCACTGCTCCTTATCATCATTCATCATTTGGCAGTTGACGGTGTTTCATGGAGAATTCTCCTTGAGGATTTGGAGACGCTATGCAATCAGCTATGTGATAATCAGCCTGTCAAGCTGCCTGCCAAGACAACTTCTTACAAGCGTTGGGGTGAGGTGCTTCAGCACTACGCACATTCGGAAGCCGTTAGAGAAGAAGCGGCAAGCTGGATAGCGAGCAGTAACAAGAAGCCTGCACAGCTTCCGCTCGACATGGCAAGTGAAGAGAATCTTGCTGCCGTGAACACTGTTGCAAATTCCACAGTTCATACTGCTGTATTATCTGAATCAGATTCATTAGCATTGCTGAATGAAGTTCCGGGGATCGCTCGAGCTAATGTGCCTGAGCTGCTGCTGTCAGCCATCGTGCTCGCAATGGGAAATTGGACAGGAAAGCGTGAACTGCTTGTGCATATGGAAGGACACGGGCGTGAAGAAATCGTGGAAGATGTAGATTTATCACGTACGGTAGGTTGGTTTACGACCATGTATCCGGTGAATCTGTCGGTTGTTGAGGCATCGCCACCTGATGCTGTAGTCAAAGCGGTCAAAGAACAACTGCGTTCGATTCCGAATAAAGGCATCGGCTATGGACTATTGCGTTACCTTAGCGAGGATGAGACATACGCCCAATTGCAACAACAGGAACCTGCGGATATCAGTTTCAATTATCTTGGCCGGTTCTATCAAGCGGTTGATGATTCTGCTTTGTTCGATCTATCTACATTGTCTGCCGGTTCGGTGCTTAGCCACCATGGTCACCGACCACATATACTTGACATCAATGTAATGGTAGTCGAAGATCGGATTCACCTCTATATTACTTATTGTCAACAATTACACAAAAAAACGACCATCACAGCGTTTGCCGAGTGGATCGAACGAGAATTGCAAGCATTGATTCAAGCGGCGCTTCATACACCAAATAAATGGTTCACTCCATCTGACTTCCCGCTGGCTATACTCTCACAGCATCAGCTTGAACGGCTGGTTGGATCAGAAGGTGCATTGGCTGGAAAGACATTGCAAGATATATATCCATTATCCTCGCTGCAGGCTGGAATGTTGTATGAATCGCTGCTTGAGGAAAAGGCTTATGCATATTGTCAACAATCGGTCTTCACGCTGCGGGGGCATGTTCGGGCTGCTCTGTTCGAGAATGCTTGGCAGCAAGTGATTGACAAGCATGATATATTCCGCACTGTATTCGTGTGGGAAGGAGTGGACGAGCCTCATCAGGCTGTTATTGAGAGAGCGAGCCTTCCGATTTATTGGGAGGATTGGAGCGGTGTGCCGCCACATGAGCAAGCAGTGAAGCTAGATATACTGCTGCAAGAAGATCGTGATCGTAAGTATAATTTGCTTGCGGCTCCGTTAATGCGGATTACGATGATTCGGTCAAGTGATGATTGTTATAAGATGGTATGGAGCTTCCATCACATTTTGCTCGACGGTTGGAGTTTGCAATTGGTGTGGGGAGAGGTGCTGCAAACGTATGAGTCAGCCGTGCAGGGCCAGTGGTTTGCATCCCATAGACCGAAACCCTACAAGGAGTTTATTCGATGGACCCGTCAGAAGAACCAGCATGAAGCTGAGGCATTCTGGCGAGATTATTTGCAAGGTGTTCCTCCAGGACAGTTGGCTATTATGCAACCGAGTGAGACAGAAGGAAACGGCACAGGGGGATATGCCATTAAGTTGTCCGCGGATGTAACGAATATGTTGCAGCAATTAGCACGCAGTCATCAACTGACGATGGGTATCCTTGTTCAAGGAGCATGGGCTTATCTGCTAAGTAAGTATAGCGGGAATGATCAGGTTCTGTTTGGCGTAACCGTCGCAGGTCGTCCGACGGATATCCAAGGTGCTGATTCTATGATCGGCCTATTCATTAATACACTGCCAATGAAAGCAACGATTACACCGTCGCTGCGGCTGGTCGATTGGTTAGAGCGCTTGCAGCAGGACTTAAGCGACATCCGTCAATATGAGCACTCTTCATTAATCGATATTCAGGGTTGGAGTGATGTTCCGCGAGGAACACCACTAATCGAGAGCTTGGTTGTCTTTGAAAATTATCCAACAGATACGGCTGCACAACAAGGTATGCAAAGTTTGAAAATCGAAGACATTCGGGCATATGAAAACCCGGATATTCCGTTAACTATCGCTGCTGTGCCTGGTGAAGAAATGATGTTGTCGGTTCTGTACGAACGCAGTCGTTTCTCTCCGGCAGAAATGGAGCGACTGCTCGGGCATTTGCAGGCCGTATTGGAGGGCATGATTTCGAATCCGATGCAGTTGCTTGGCACATTGGATATTCTGACCGAACAAGAACGTAAGCAATTAATCGTAGAATGCAATGATACGACTGTTGAGATACCTGATCAACCGATACACGAGCTGTTCAGAGAGCAGGTAGCGAAGCGACCAGACGACCATGCTGTGATCTCGAAATCTAGAGTTATCACGTACCGCGAATTGGATGCGCTGTCTAACTCATTAGCCAACGTATTAAAAGAACGTGGAATTAAGAGGGAAGAGCTTATTCCGATTATGGCAGAACGTTCACCGCAAATGATTATTGCGATGCTGGCAATACTCAAAGCGGGTGGAGCATACGTACCGATCGATCCAACTTATCCGCGTGAGCGAATTGAGTTCATGCTTGAAGACACTGACGTGCGCTTGCTGATTGTGTCCACGCGGGATGGGCTGCCGGCATTCTCCTTTACCGGAGAGGTACTGTCGATAGATGAAATGTCGTTGACCACTGAGCAAGCAGAGACAGAGAACGTAGGTTATTATGGCAATGCTGCCGATCTAGCGTACGTGATGTATACATCTGGCTCAACGGGAAGGCCTAAGGGTGTTATGGTAGAGCAACGCAATATTATTCGACTTGTTAAAAATATCAACTATGTACGGCTCGATGAGAATTCACGTATTCTGCAGGCAGGAGCGGTTGTATTTGATGCTTCTACGTTTGAAATATGGGGTGCTTTACTTAATGGTGGCCAGGTCTATTTAACAGATAATGAAGTGATACTCGACGGCCAGCGGTTGAAGCAGGAAATTGAAAACTATCGTATTAACACGATGTTCTTGACAACTGCGCTTCTGCATCAGCATGTCACGCAGGATAGCGGTATTTTCCAAGGACTTGACACCTTGCTAGCGGGCGGGGAAACCATCTCTCCACAGCATGTGAATCGACTGCTCAAAGATAACCCTAATCTGACGTTCCTGCATGTTTATGGACCAACAGAAAATACGACCTTTTCGACGATGTACCGAGTTGCCTGTGAACATCCCGATGTTGTTCCGATCGGAAGTCCTATTCCGAACTCGACCGCTTATGTCGTGGATAGCCAATTGAACTTGCTGCCGGTTGGCGTGCCCGGTGAATTACTAGTTGGCGGTCAAGGAGTTGCCAGAGGGTATTGGAAACGTTCTGACATGACGAATAAGAGCTTCATTCCAAGTCCATTCCGTGCCGGAGAACGCTGCTACCGTACGGGCGACTTGGTCCGAATGAATGAGGACGGCCAGATCGAATTTATCGGACGTATCGACAATCAAGTAAAAATACGCGGCTTCCGCGTAGAACCAGGAGAGATCGAAGTAATTCTGCTGACACATCCAGATATCCAAGAAGCTGTCGTGATTGTGCGGGAAGATGAGCCGGGCAATAAACGATTGGTTGCTTATCTAGTTGCAGCAGAGCTGGCAGGGGATAGCGTCACACCGGATGTGTTGCGTCAATTCGCCAAGGAGCACTTGCCTGAGCATATGATCCCGTCTGCATTCATCATACTGGATACACTACCACTGACGATCAATGGTAAGGTTGATCGCAGAGCATTGCCAGTTCCAGACTATACTTCTAATGAAGTTGAACCAGAGCAATTGACTGTGGTTCAAGAATTGCTTGTATCGCTTTGGTCGCGTGTACTAGGTGTAAGCCATGTACGTATTACAGATGATTTTTTCATGCTCGGCGGACATTCTTTAATGGCTACACAGCTTATTTCGCGTATACGTGAAGTGTTCAAGGTTGATTTGCCGCTGCGAGCCATTTTCAACTATCCAACGATAGAACAGTTTGCCTTACAGGTGGAAGTTGCCCGCAAGCATGGAATAGAAGCTGCGCAACCAATGGTTCCCGTTACAAGGCCGGACATCCTGCCGTTATCCTATGCACAGCAGCGATTGTGGTTCTTGGATCAGCTTGAGCCGGATAATCGCTTTTATAACATTTATACAGTGCTGCGCTTGAGCGGAGAATTCCATATAGAAGCCTTTGAACTTAGCTTGAAGCAGATCGTGAAGCGTCATGAAACGTTCCGTACAACATTCGTATCGAAGGACGGCAGTCCACGGCAGGTCATTAGTCCAGAAGTGCATGTGAGCGTACCGATAGTTGATCTGAGCGATGTTTCGAAGGACAAACGCGAGAAAGCTGCGCTCCGAATAGCTGCGGAAGAGGTACAGCGGCCATTTGACTTGACGACAGACTGCTTGATAAGGGTTACTGTATTGAAATTATCTCCTGATGATCATGTTGTTGTGCTTGTAATGCACCATATTATTTCAGACGGCTGGTCAATTGGCGTGTTCGTAAGGGAACTTGGGACTTACTATGAAGGCTTCTGTTCAGGTGAAGCGGTGAGTCTCCCGGATCTGTCAATCCAATATGCGGATTATGCGCTATGGCAGCGTGAATGGCTGCAAGGTACGAATCGTGAAGTGCAATTATCTTATTGGACTAAGAAACTAGAAGGGATTCCGACTATTCTGGAACTGCCTGCCGATTATCCAAGACCTCCGATACAAACGTTCTCGGGTGCGCTTGTCAATTGCATTCTGCCAAGTAAAGTGGTACTGGAGCTTGAGAAGCTGAGTCGTGAAGAGGGCGCGACATTGTACATGACTTTGCTAACTGCATTCCAAGTTCTGCTTCATCGTTATTCTGGGCAGGACAGCTTATGTATTGGCATTCCCGTTGCGAACCGGAACCGCCCAGAGATTGAGAGCATAATCGGATTCTTCGTCAATATGCTGCCGATTCGTGCGGACTTCACAGCAGGTACTACAGTTCGAGATATGCTGCAGCAAGTGAGAGAGACGACTTTGGAGGCGTTCGATCATCAAGACTTGCCTTTCGAGCAATTGGTAGAGGTTATGCAGCCAGAACGTAGCTTGACTCATAGTCCATTATTTCAAGTAATCTTTGATCTTCAGACGAAGCAAATGAGCACGATTGAATTACCAGGGTTGTCTACGACACCTATGAATGTTGAACTGGGAGAATCCAAGTTTGATCTGGAACTAACAATGGTAGAAGTACCAGAGGGAATGCTTGCTTCCTTCAATTACAACACCGCTTTGTTCCAAGCAGAGCGAATCGAACGGATGATGGTACATTACTGCACCTTGTTAGAACAGATGGCAGCGTATCCTGATCGACCAGTGGACGAAATCAGGATACTGACGAATGAGGAGCTCGAGCAAGTGCTTGTAAAGTGGAATGCGACAGCAGCTAATATTCCTAATTTATGTAGTCATGAACGGTTCGAGCAACTCGCAATACAAAGACCGGATGCGATTGCGCTTGTTGTAGAAAACAAAACCATAACTTATCGAGAGCTGAATGAGCGTTCCAATCAACTGGCGCATTATTTACGTAAGCTGGGAGTCGCTCCTGAAGTGTTGGTGGGGATATGTGCCAACCGATCAGTTGAATTTGCAATTGCTTTGCTTGCGGTCTTTAAGGCAGGCGGTGTGTATGTCCCGATCGATCCAGATTATCCGCAAGAGCGGATTGCCTATATGATGGAACATTCAAAGCTCGAGTTCTTGCTAACGCAACAACATCTTTTGGATCGAGTGCCGAAGCATGCGGCTAGAACAGTTTGCTTAGATTCTGACTGGAACTCGATCATGCAAGAGCCTACTACTGCAATTGATGACGATGCTAGTAACGTGACTCAGGAGAATGCTGCCTATGTCATTTATACGTCTGGGTCGACGGGCGAACCAAAAGGTGTTGTCGTTACTCACGGCTCTTTGATTAACCATAATCTAAGTGTGAGCAAGGTATTCGGGATTCGTGCAGAGGATCGTGTGCTGCAGTTTGCAACGATTAGCTTTGACGTAGCGTTAGAGGAATTTTTCTCTGCATGGACGAGTGGAGCCACAGTTGTCATGGCTGTCGACCGGCTAATGACAATTGAAGCATTTAGCAAGTTTGTAGATGATTATCAATTAACTGTACTGAATCTTCCATCAGCCTACTGGCATGAATGGGTACGTGATCTTGTTCAGACTGAAAACAAGCCCCCTGATTGTGTGCGTACTGTCATTGTTGGCAGTGAACGCCCATCACCAGAGCATCTGGCAGATTGGAGAAGAATCGTCGGTGATCGCATCGCTTGGTTTAATGCATACGGTCCTAGTGAGGCGACGATTACGTCTACCATATTCAGTATTCCTGCGTTGGATGCCGACGGAGGATCGCATTATGACGAGATACCGATCGGAAGGCCAATTGCCAATACTCAAGTCTATCTGTTAGATGAGTACATGCGGCCTGTTCCAATCGGGATTCCTGGTGAACTTTACATTGGTGGCAATGGTTTGGCACGCGGCTATTTAAACAAGCCTGAACTTACAGCAGAACGCTTCATACAGCATCCGCTTGGCTTGGATGGGACTCTATATCGTACGGGAGACTTGGCTAGATATAAGGAAGATGGCAATATCGAGTTTTTAGGCCGTACTGATTATCAAGTGAAGATACGAGGGTTCCGCATCGAACTTGGGGAAGTAGAGGCTGCACTGCGGCAGCAGCTACATGTGCAAGATGCTGTTGTCATCGCTTGTGAAGCTCGTCCAGGTGAACAACGGTTAGTCGCTTATGCAGTACCACAAGCTGGAAGACAGCTTGATGTCAACTCATTGCGCAATGCGTTGAAGGAGAAGCTGCCGATCTATATGGTTCCAGCTATGATTGTGGCATTATCCGAGCTGCCGATGACACCTGCAGGCAAAGTAGATCGCAGAGCACTCCCAGCTCCAGATTGGTCGGCGATAGAAGCTGCGGTTGAATATGCGGAACCACGCAATATAACAGAGTTACAGCTCTGTCGAATTTGGCAGCAGGTGCTTGGAATTGCTCGTGTTGGCATTCATGATAACTTCTTTGAATTAGGTGGAGACTCTATTCTTAGTATTCAGATCGTAGCTCGGAGTAATCAGGCAGGCTTAAAGCTGACACCGCGGCAAATGTTCCAGTATCAAACGGTAGCGGAATTAGCTACTATCGTCGAGTTTGCTGCACCTGTACAGGCTGAACAGGGGATCGTGACGGGTGAAGTATCCCTTACCCCAATTCAGCAATGGTTCTTTGAGCAGTCGATGACGGAACCTCACCATTGGAATCAGGCAGTCATGCTTACGATAGCGCAACCAGTAAATATTTTTGCTCTGGAGCAGGCATTCGTGCATTTGTTGAACCATCATGATGTACTGCGCGCACAATACGAGCGGACAGGGTCGGGCTGGGTGCAGAAAATAGCAGAGGCGAGTTCAGCGTATACAGTTGACAGATTCGACTTGTCCGCACTGTCAGCAGACGAGCAGCGTGATGCGCTACGAGCGCATGCAGACAAGTTGCAAGCGAGCTTGAATTTGACCGAAGGACCACTCTTCAAGTCGGTACTGTTCGACACAGGGGCGACGCAACCAGCAAAATTGCTATTGTTTGCACATCATCTGGTCGTGGATGGCGTGTCATGGAGAATTATCCTTGAAGATGTGCAGGCTGCTTACTCGCAACTCATACAGGATCAAACTGTAACACTGCCGCTCAAGACAACCTCATATACTGCTTGGTCTACAGAACTTCAGTCCTTTGCCCAGCAGCCGGGAGTGTTGCAAGAACTATCCTACTGGCTCGAACAGTCAGGTTCGGCTGAGCTACCGCTTGATTTTGAGCTGAGTGCACAAGATGTAGCAGCAGCGAATACGTTCGCTTCCGTGCAATCGGTTGAGGTGTCGCTCGATGAGCAAGAGACGAGAATGCTGTTGCAAGACATGCCAACGGTGTTCAAAACGCAAGTAAACGATGTATTGTTGACGGCATTGGCGCTTGCTGTCAAAGGCTGGACTGGGCAAGAAGCTGTACTTATTCATCTCGAAGGACATGGACGCGAGGAATTGGTCGGAGACATCGATCTGTCACGAACGGTCGGCTGGTTCACAGCTGTGTACCCGCTTAAGATCGATATCGAACATACAAATTCCCAATTGGATGCGCTCAAAAAAGTAAAAGAACAGCTTCGCCTAGTTCCAAAGCATGGAATCGGATACGGTTTGCTTCGCTATCTGAGTGAAGATGATGCCGTACGAGAACGGCTGGCGGCCATGGCAGAGCCGCACATTATCTTTAACTATTTAGGACAATTCGATCAAGTGATGCAGGATGGAACATTCTCTCTCGCTCATGAGTCAACAGGAACGATGCAAAGCCCGTCATCTCCAAGATCGAATCCGATTGAAATTAATGCGGCGGTATCGGGTGGCAAGCTGCAACTTACCTTTATGTACAGTGAGAACCTTCATAAGAAGGAAACATTGGAACGATTGGCCGCTGGCTATGTGCAGTCTGTGCGAGAAATATTGTGTATACCTCGCGCTGCGGAACTGTCTGTGCTTACACCGTCCGACTTTCCGCAGGCTTTGGTCGACCAACAGCAATTGGATACGATCATCGCCAGAATCACTCATTTGGAAGATCTATATGCACTGTCTCCAATGCAAAAAGGAATGCTGTTCCATACGTTATACTCCGAAGAATCATCAACCTATTTTGAACAAACGGCGTTCTCGATCAAAGGAAATCTGGATGTGATGCAGTTCCGCCGCGCTTGGCAAGAGGTAGTTAATCGACATTCCATCTTACGAACTCAACTCGTTGTGAATGGGGTGTCTGAACCGCATCAAGCCGTGCTAGCCGCGGTAGAGTTGCCGTTCGTAGAAGTGGATTGGCAGCATCTTGCGGCAGAGGAGCAAGCAGTTCGCTTGTCACAGTTCCTTCAGGAAGACATTGATCGCGGGTTCGACTTGACGCAGGCACCGCTTATGCGTATTACCTTATTCAAAGAGGCAGCGGATCGCCATTCGCTCGTATGGAGTCATCATCATCTGTTAATTGATGGCTGGAGCGTTCCGATCATACTATCCGAAGTCGTACATATGTACGATTCATATATGAAGGATGCTGCTGTAGAACTGAATGACGTACGTCCGTTTCGGGACTATATCGCCTGGCTGCAAGAGCAGGATATGGATCAAGCCCAAGCCTTTTGGCAGGATATGCTTCGCGGGATAAGTGAACCTACGCCGCTTCCGATGAAGCGTTCGTCGTCCAGTTCCTCGATAGCGGCAGACTGGAAGACCATTGGTTTGTCCCATATGCTGTCGGCACGTCTGAATCAAATCGCGCGCACGCAAAAAGTGACGCTCAATACGATCGTACAGGCAGCATGGGCGATTCTGTTGAGCAGATACAGTGGAGCGGAAGAAGTTATTTACGGTACAACGGTGTCTGGTCGGCCTGCTGATTTTGCAGGGGTCGAATCTATGGTCGGTCTATTCATTAATACGCTGCCAGTGCGTGTAGCTATCGATGAAGAGCAAGCAGTTCAGCAGTGGTTGAATCAGTTGAACAAGCAGATAGTCGACATTCGACAGTTCGAGTATAGCCCGCTCGTTCAAGTGCAAGGCTGGAGCGATGTGCCGAACGGAATTCCGTTATTCGACAGTCTTGTTGTATTCCAAAACTATCCGGTGCAAGACGTTCTGGAGCAAGATCATCCAGATGCGCTGCAGCTGCAAATCTCCCGTGCGTACAAACAGACGAACTATCCAATCACCTTGGTTGCGATACCTGGCGACGAGCTGCAGCTGCAAGTGTTGTTCGATCCGAAGCTGTTTACAGCTTCCAGCATAGAGAGCATGCTGCGACATCTAGGAACACTGCTGGAAGAGATGGCCAATCGGCCAGCACAGAAAATTGGCAATCTGCAGCTTCTCTCTGAACAGGAGCGCAAGCAGACATTGATGGAATGGAACAGCACTAGTACCGAGCTCCCGCTTGACAAAACTGTTGCGGAATGGTTTGCAGAGCAGGTGCGGATACAGCCGGACGCTGTTGCGATTGTATCTGAGGAGCAAGCCGTTACTTACGGCGAGTTAAGCCGCATGGCTGAACGATTAGCGTACAGTTTCATTCAAAATGGTGTTGCAAGCGGTGATATTGTAGCTATCTGCATGGAGCGTTCTATCGAATCGGTAGCAGGTATGCTTGGCATCTGGAAGGCTGGTGGGGCTTATCTTCCACTGGATTCGACTTATCCGCAGGAACGTCTGTCATATATGCTCGCCGAAGCGCAAGTGAAAGTGCTGCTGACACAAGAGCGGGTACGTGAGCAGCTGCCTCCATTCGCTGGGCGTATCGTAGTGGCAGAAGATGAACTGCAGGCTGTAGTGGGTGAAGGTGCTGAGGCGGATGGAGGATTTGAAGCAGTAGAAGCAGCTATTGGCGCTCAAGTTCAGCTTCCTGCAGCGGCTGGCATGGATCAACTGGCATACGTCATATTTACTTCCGGATCGACAGGTCAGCCGAAAGGGGTAGAGATTACCCACCGCGGCTTGATGAATCTGATCGGGTGGCATCGACAGACGTATGATGTACAGGCAGCCGATCGGGCAACGATGCTGGCAGGTGTTGCTTTCGATGCTTCCGTCTGGGAGTTGTGGCCTTATATTGCGGCTGGAGCCAGCATCTATATTGCAAATGAAGAGACGAGACTGAATCCGGTCGCATTACGCGACTGGCTGCTCGCAAATGAGATCACGCTCTCCTTCATTCCAACGCCGCTCGCTGAGCCGATGCTGACGCTGGAGTGGCCGGATAAATGCAAGTTGCGCGCCATCTTGACAGGTGGTGATCGACTTGCTCAATATCCGCCAGATACGCTGCCGTTTGCCTTGTATAATCATTACGGCCCATCGGAATCGACGGTTGTTGCAGCGGCTTGTCAAGTTCCGACGCAGTCGAGCAAGTCACTTAGCGAGATCGCTCCATCCATCGGCCGACCGATTGCCAATACACGGGTATATATATTGGATCGCAAGCTGCGTCCGGTTCCGCAAGGAGTGCCAGGGGAGATGTATGTTGGCGGTGAGGGCCTTGCCCGCGGTTATATGAACCGTCCCGATTTGACGGCAGAGCGGTTCATCGACAGTCCGTTTGTACAAGGAGAACGGCTGTATCGAACAGGCGATCTTGCCAGACATTTGCCAAGCGGTGATATTGAATTTCTTGGACGCAATGACGATCAGGTGAAAATACGCGGCTATCGCATAGAGCTGGGTGAAATTCATGCGGCCATTGCGGAGCATGCAGCAGTACGAGAGGCTTCCGTCATCGTACGTGAGGATCGTCCAGGTGATAAACGATTGGTTGCATACATCGTGCTGCATCAGAAGCAACAGGATGACCAGCATGACCAGCATGACGGAGCAGTCCATTCCGTCCGCAGCTACTTGCAGGAACGGCTTCCTGATTACATGGTGCCGCTGGCTTTCGTCATACTTGATGCCCTGCCGCTGACGGCTAATGGCAAGGTAGATCGCAAGCAGCTGCCTGCACCTGCATGGGAACAGATGTTGAATGCGGGCTCGTATGTCGCGCCGCGCAATGAGGTAGAGCGCAGCTTGACAGCTATATGGGAAGAGGTACTCGGTATTGAGCAGGTTGGCATTCATGACAACTTCTTCGAGCTCGGCGGGGATTCGATTGTGAGCATTCAGATTATTTTCCGCTGCACCCAAGCCGGGTTGAAGCTGACACCGAAGGATCTGTTCGATCATCAGACGATCGCTCTCTTGGCAGAAGCGGTACAGATGGGCAGCGAACAAGGTCCAGTTGTTGGTGACATTCCATTAACACCGCACCAGCAATGGTTCTTCGAACTAGCAATGACGAACCCGCATCATGCGAACCAGTCCAGACTGCTGACAGTGCCGGAATCGATTGATATCACGTTGCTGTCACAAGCATTCCACAGCATCATTGTTCATCATGATGCATTGCGTCTGCGATTTGCGATAACAGATGGCATCGTAGAGCAAAGAAACGAAGCTGAGCCAGATGAGCATATATTGGAGTTCATTGACCTGTTTGATCTGTCAACAGCTGCACAGAAGGAGGCGATCAAGAGAGAGACAGAACGGCTGCAGCGGAGTCTCCATATAACCGAAGGGCCGATCATCCGCGCAGCGCTGTTCGACCTTGGACCGGGAATTCCTGCTAGATTGTTCATTGCCATTCATCACTTGGCAATCGATCACAGCTCGTGGCACATTCTGCTTCAAGATTTGCAGACAGCTTATGAACAATTGAGCAAAGATGGGACTGTTAAACTGCCGTTGAAGACGGCCTCGTTCAAATCATGGGCCGAGCAGCTGAAATCGCAAGTTCTGTCAGATAATGCGACATCGGAGCCGGAATTCTGGACATGCATGACGCAGCAAGAGGTGCCGATGCTTCCGGTTGACCGACATGTTGATCTGGATGTGATGGCCGATGTAACCACGATGGGAATGAGCAGCAAGCTGAACCTTTCCCTGACCGAGCAGGAGACGGCAGATCTGTTGCACCAAGCAACTGCGGCGTTCCGTGTCGAAGCACGGGAAATACTGCTCGCTGCTCTAGCCGTAACCATCTCATCATGGACGGCGCAGCGTTCATTGTTCGTTGAATTGCAGGAAGAGCGATTCATTGACAAGTTCAAATTGGACTTGTCACGCAGCGTGGGCTGCTTCAGCTATCAATTTCCATGGTGTCTAGAGCTAGGAGATAGCCAATCTGTTCAGGAAGTAATGGCTGCTGTCAAAGAGCAACTGCGTCGTGTGCCTGATAATGGAATCGGGTATGGACTGCTGAAATATGCAAGTCCGAACCGAGAGATGGCACGACAGCTTCGTGAGCAGGCGAAACCGTCAATTCGCTTTACTTATATCAAGCCGTCAGATCAGACATGGAACTCCGATTATTTTGGGCTTGCACAGGAATCCATCGGGGCTGATTGGTCGGAACATACACAGCTCGATGTTGCTCTCCATATAAACTGCTATCTCCATGATGACCAGCTTCAGGTGGAATGGTGCTATAACGCACATCTGTACGAAAGAGCGACAATTGAACGGCTGATGGCCGAGTTTGCAGAAACGCTTCGCACGATTATTTTGCAGAGTACGGGAACTCCTGTTGATGCATATTCTGCCGTTGATTTTGCCGAATTTGGTTGGGATCAATCTGAACTGGACGGCTTCCTTGACGCAATCAAGAAGCATTCCGGCTCCTGACAGCACAAGACATTCACCAGGTATTCTGATTCGGGAAGGATTGTGTATATACAATGAGCCTTAATCACATTGAAGATTTTTTCCCGCTTTCCCCTATGCAGCAAGGCATGTTATTCCATAGTTTATATGCGCCTGATTCTGGCGTATGCGTCGTCCAGTCCTCCTTGAGTTTCAAGGGGGATCTGGATCCATCCGCTTGGAATAAAGCGTGGATGCACATTGTACAGCGGCATGCTATATTGCGAGCTTCATTCATTAGTGACGATGTGAAAGAACCGATTCAAATTGTGAACCGTGAAGTTGAGCTTACGCAGGAACTTCTTGATTGGCGCTCCGTCCCAGAGGAGGAGCAGCCGCATCGTCTTGAAGCGTATCTACAAGCAGACAGAAGCAGGGGATTCGTGTTAAGCGAGCCTCCGCTTCTGCGGCTTGCTTTGATTCAGATGGCGGAACAGAGCTACACGTTTGTTATTACGATCCACCATCTACTTTTAGATGGATGGAGCCTTGGAATTCTGTTCCGCGAATTATTTACCCAATATGAATGTCTCCGTGCAGGAGTAGATGGAGTATTCGATGCTTCGCGGCCGTATCGCGATCATATCGCATGGTTAAAGAAACAGGATATGTCGAAGGTAGAAGCGTTCTGGCGCGATCAACTGCGAGGATTTTCAAGCCCGACGCCGATAGCAATTGGCCGAACTCCGGCACAAGTAGGGCAGCAGTATGACGAATGTTCGGTTATACTGCCTGAGGATATCACCGCAGAGCTGCAAGCATTTGCACGCCGTAATCGAATGACACTGAACACGCTTCTGCAAGGTGCTTGGGCGATTGTACTGAGCAGGAACAGTGGTGAAGAGGATGTTGTCTTCGGTTCAGTTGTTTCAGGCCGTCCTCACGACTTGCCGGGAGCAGAGTCCATTGTTGGCTTGTTCATCAATACATTGCCAGTTCGCGTTCAGGTGCCAGGTCATGCTACTGTTATTAACTGGTTCCGCGAATTTCAAGCTTATCAGACACAATTGCGGCAGTACGAGCACAGTCCGCTGCTGCAGGTACAGAATTGGAGTGAGCTGCCAAAGGGACAACGCTTATTCGATAGTATTGTCGTGTTCGAGAATTATCCGATTGACGGCAGTGTGATTGAACAGCAAGGGAATTTAAAGCTGGAAGCAGTGCAAAGCTTCGAGCAAACCGGATATCCTTTGACTATCGTCGCAGGACCAGGGTCAATGTTGAAAATTGAGATGCTGTATGCATGTGATCGATTCACAGGCGATGCTATCGAGAGGTTGCTGGAGCAACTGCAAGCTGTGCTGACAAGCATTGTCCACAATGAAAAGCGCACGCTTGCAGACCTGCCATCACTGCCTGAAGCAGAGTACCAGAAGCTGCTGCATGAATGGAATGATACCGCGCTGCCGCTTGCGCTTACAAGTCCCGTTCCTCATGGCGTGGCTCAGATGGCGCAGCAGCTGCCCGACCAGATTGCAGTATCAAGCTTAGACGTATCTATCACCTACCAAGAGTTGGATGAACGGTCTAATCAGCTGGCGAGATTTCTGCAGCAAGCAGGTGTCGGGAAAGGATCATTAGTAGGCGTTTGTGCAGAGCGCTCGGTTGAACTGATTGTCGGGCTGCTGGGCATTTTGAAAACGGGCGGGGCTTATGTTCCGCTTGATCCCGAATACCCGAAGGAGCGTCTGCAATTTATAGTAGAAGATACAGCGGTACAGGTATTGCTTACCCAGCAGCGGCTTCAAGATCGGCTGCCTGACCACGGCGCTCGGGTTATTTTCCTAGACACAGAATGGGATCAAATCGAACAGTATAATGCTCAAGCCTTCATATGTGAGGCAGATCTTGACGATGTGGCATATGTTATCTACACCTCGGGCTCAACAGGTAGACCGAAGGGAGTAGAGATTACACATTATGCTCTACTTAATCTGGTCAATTGGCATCAACATGCGTATAAGGTGACGGAGAGCGATCGTGCCACTTTACTGGCCGGTACTGCCTTTGATGCTTCTGTATGGGAAATCTGGCCGTATGTAACGGCTGGTGCAGGCCTGTTCATTCCGGACGAAGATACGAGGCTTATACCTGAACAATTGAGAGACTGGATTGTTGAGCAGCATATTACAATTAGTTTCATGCCGACACCGATTGGTGAAAGACTGCTTGACTTACCGTGGCCGAATCAGCTATCGCTGCGCGTGCTGCTGGTCGGCGGCGATAAGCTTCACCGCTACCCAGCAGAACAGCTGCCGTTCCAACTAGTCAATAACTATGGACCGACGGAGAATACGGTCGTTTCTACGAGCGGATTCATACCTGTCCGAAGAGATAGCGAAGAAGCGCCAACGATTGGTCGACCGATTGCCAATACGAAGGCGTACATATTGGATCGGCATCTACAGCTTGTTCCTGTGGGCGCTGTAGGGGAATTGTATGTGGCTGGACAAAGTCTGGCACGAGGATATTGGAGGCAACCCGAATTGACTGCCGAACGATTCATCCGCAATCCGTTCGGATCATCACCTGATGAGCGGATGTATGCTACGGGGGATTTATGCCGCTATCGGACAGATGGAGAGATTGAATATATCGGCCGCAAGGACGATCAAGTAAAAATACGCGGCTTCCGTATTGAACTGGGTGAGGTGGAGACTGTTCTTGCCTTGCATCCTGCCATTAGCGAAGCATTGGCTGTTGTGCATCAGACGTCGGCGGGTGACCCGCGATTGGTTGCCTATGTTACGCTGGCAGACACGACTGCTATTGCGGTGCAAGGGGCCGAACTGCGCCACTATGTGAAGGAGCGGCTTCCGGATTATATGGTGCCTGCCTCTTTCATGATTATTGACGCGTTTCCGCTTACACCGAACGGCAAAGTCGATCGCAAGGCGCTGCCTGAACCGAATCTTACACTGGAAACCGAGACTTATGTCGCACCTCGTTCTGAAGTGGAACAACAATTCGCTCAGATCTGGTCGGATGTGCTTGGGATTGAACCGATCGGCATTCATGACAACTACTTTAGCCTAGGCGGCGATTCGATTGTAAGCATTCAGATTGTTAGCCGCGCCAAAAAACAAGGTCTGTATATTACGCCGAAGCAGCTCTTTGCTCATCCAACGATTGCAGAACTGGCACATGCAGCGGTGAAGATGCAGACGACTACAGCGGCACAAGGAGTCGTCGAAGGCTCCGCAGCGCTTACACCGATACAGCGCTGGTTCTTCGAGCAAGAGTTTTCAGCTCCACAGCACTTCAACCAAGGCATGGTGCTGACCGTCAATCCGAAGTTAAGTATAGATGTGCTGCGGCATGCGATTGGCCATCTGGTTGCCCATCATGACGCGCTAAGAATGCAGTTTACGCGAAGTTCAGAGGGATGGGTGCAGCATAATGCGGGCATCTCGGAACAGATTCCATTCGCTGTAGTAGATCTGTCTCATCTGCCGCAAGACCAACAAGCGGAAGCGCTTGAACAGGCAGCTGATGAGGTGCAGCGTAGCATACAACTGGCTGAAGGAAATCTGATTAAGGCTGTTTATTTCCAGCTTGGGGAAGGTACTGCGGGGCGACTACTGTTGATTATTCATCATTTAGCGGTGGATGGTGTATCATGGCGCATTTTGTTGGAAGATTTACATAACGTTTGTGAACAATTAGTCGACAATGAACCTGTGGAGCTTCCAGCCAAAACAACTTCCTTCCGGGAATGGGCCGAGAAGCAGACGGAATATGCATGTTCGGCGGAAGTACAGGCAGATGCTGCTTACTGGTTCGGGGAACGAAACACGTACGAACCAGCATTCCCTGTGGATAGAGAAGGAGCAAGCACCGCCGCAACTGTTGAACAGACCGTTCGCATCCTGTCTGCCGAAGAGACGCGGCAATTGCTGCACGATGTACCTGCGGCCTATCGAACCCAAATTAACGATGTGCTGTTGACGGCACTGGCGCGTACGATGGCATGGTGGTCAGGGGATCAGAAGCTGCTGCTTCATTTGGAAGGGCATGGACGAGAAGAGGTAATTGAAGGAATTGACTTATCGAGAACGGTGGGTTGGTTTACTTCCATGTATCCACTCCTGCTTGAGCTTACGGAGCAAGATGAAGTCGGTGAACAGTTGAAATCTATTAAAGAACAGCTTCGTGCTGTACCAAATCGAGGTTTAACTTATGGGCTGCTGCGTTATGTAGCTCAACCACCAATGCTCAGGCCGTTTGAGGAGTACCCGTCACCTAAGCTTAGCTTTAATTATTTGGGTCAATTTGATCAGACGCTGGGATCCAGCGGAGATGCTCTGTTTAGCGGCGCTGCGGAATCTATGGGAGCTGAGTTTGATCCGTCAACCGTTCGTCAGCATTTACTTGATGTATCCGGCATGATTGTGGGCGGCTCGCTTCATGTGACGTGGGCGTACAGCGACAACAATTATAATTCGCTTACCATTGAGCAGCTTGCGGATCGATATATGGAAGAACTGGTTGGAATCATCTCCCATTGCCAGCTGCCTGATGCGGTAGGGGTAACGCCTTCAGACTTCCCGCTTGCCAAAGTTACGCAACAGCAGCTTGATCAAGTCTATGCTCGGAACAATGCGCTGCGAGATTTATTTCCGCTTACGCCAATGCAGGAGGGAATGCTATTCCATTCGCTGGAGGCTCCGGAAGCGAGCCTATATTGCGAGCAGAGTGTATTTACGCTTCAAGGCCCATTCCAGGTGCGGTCATTCACGCAAGCTTGGCAGCAAGTGATGGCTCGGCATGCGATTCTGCGCACCCATGTTGAATGGGAAGGGCTGGAACGCCCGCATCTCGTACTTTGCGACGAGGCGCCGGTGAATGTGGAGGTGCTAGACTATCGTTCGCTTCCAGCGAAGGAGCGCAAAGAGATGTTGCAGAGCTTACTCGTGGAGGATCGCCGTCGGGGCTTTGATTTCGCGCAGTCGCCACTGATGCGCTTCACGATTGTACGACTTGAAGACAATGTGAACCAGTTTATCTGGACATTCCATCATTTACTGCTTGACGGGTGGAGTGTGCCGATCGTTATTCACGAATTTTTCCTCTTGTATGAAGCACATGCGGAGGGTACATCTGTAAGTCTTGATCCAGTACCTTCGTATCGCAATTATATTGCATGGCTCGACAAGCAAGATCAGAAGTTGGCAGAGGAATTTTGGAAGAGCTATTTGCAAGGAATAGAGAGCCCTACTGCCATAATGGGAGCGGCGGCTGCGGAACATGAAGAAGTACAGTATGACGAGATGATAGTCGGAATTGGCGCCGTGTTGACGAACGAGCTTGACTCTTTTGCACGCAGTCAACAGCTTACGATCAGTACGTTAATCCAAGGAGCATGGGCACTTCTGCTCAGTCGTTATAGCGGGGAAGCAGACGTTATGTTCGGAACGACAGTTGCGGGCAGACCGGTTGATCTTGATGCGGTCGAAACGATGGTTGGCTTATTCATCAATACATTGCCAGTTCGTGTATACATAGAGCCGCACAAGCAAGTATTGCACTGGCTGCGTGAACTGCAAGAAGTGCAGACCAACATGAGGCAGTATGAATATGCATCGTTAGCTCAGGTTCATAGCTGGAGTGAGGTGCCGCGTGGGACGTCACTATTCGAAAGTCTCGTCGTCTACGAGAACTATCCTGTGCTGCAGGCTTCACCGGAAGTAGCAGCAGCAATAGCCGAACTGGAGATGGAGTCAGCTCAGAAGCTGGAGTTGCTTGAAGTTAAGGCATATGAGCGGACGAATTACCCGATTACTGTAACGGTCATCCCTGGTCATGAGCTGGAACTGCGTGTCAGTTATGATGCTCATCGGTATAGCGAAGCAACGATAAGACAGATTACAGTACACTTAGAACGAATTTTGGCAGGCATAATAAAGCAATCTCATGACAGCATTCGTAACATCTCAATGCTAACCGAGGACGAGGAGCGTCTTCTGCTTCATCAATGGAATGATACGGCTGGGAATTACCCGCGTGATAAGACGGTGCATGAGCTGTTCGATGAACAAGCAGCACGTACCCCTGATTCAATTGCACTTGTGTTCGAGTCAGAGCAGCTTACTTACCGCGGACTGCAAGCAAGAGCAAATCAGCTTGCCCAATATTTGCGTAAGCATGGGGTCGGTCCTAATGTCCCTGTCGGGATTGCGTTGGAACGCTCATTTGATGCGATTGCAGCCCTGCTTGGTATTTTAAAGGCTGGAGGAACCTATGTTCCTCTTGATCCGGATTATCCGACAGAACGGCTTATGTTCATGGTGGAGGAGACAGACATTGCGCTGTTGCTCACACAGGAGCGATTACAGCATAAGCTGCCTAAGACGGCAGCGAAAATGATTTTGCTGGATCAAGAATGGGAGATGATTGCAGAGCAAACGACGGATGCGCCTGAGCTGTCATGCGGTGCTGAACATTTGGCGTACATCATCTATACTTCAGGCTCAACCGGACGACCAAAAGGAGTATCTATCCCGCATCTCGGCATCGTTCGGCTTGTGAAAGGACTCGACTTTGCCCGGTTCGGATCAGGTGAGGTTATGCTGCAATTCGCCCCTATCTCCTTCGATGCGTCAACGTTCGAGGTATGGGGAAGCTTGCTAAATGGCGGTACATTAGCCATTATGCCTCCAGGGCTGCCTTCTGTTCAGGAGCTTGGCGAATATATGCAGACCAATAAGGTTACCGTTGCTTGGCTGACAGCCCCGCTCTTCCATACGATGGTAGAGGAGAACTTGGACGGACTGCGTCAATTGAAGCAGCTATGGGCTGGCGGCGATGCGCTAAGCATGGTGCATGTGCAGAAGGCGCTGGCATTAGACGGCTTGGAGTTAATTAATGGATATGGTCCTACGGAAAATACGACATTTACATGCTGTTATAGGTTCCCGCAAAAAATGGGTTCTATCATTCCGATCGGGAGACCAATCATGGGCACTACATGCTACATATTAGACAAAAACCAAAGTTTGGTGCCAATAGGGCTGCCTGGCGAGCTTTATATCGGGGGAGACGGATTGGCGCATGGTTACTTGCATCAGCCTGAGCTGACAGCGGAGAAGTTCGTAGACAGTCCTTTTGTACCAGGGGAACGCTTATATCAAACAGGTGATTTGGTTCGATATATGCCGGATGGAAATATGGAGTTCCTCGGACGCCTTGACCATCAAGTGAAAATCAGGGGTTTCCGTATTGAGCCTGGTGAGATTGAGAAGGAAATCAGCTCACATCCAGATGTTAGCCAAGCTATCGTTGTTGCAAAGACAAACGGCTCCAAAGAGAAGCGGCTGGTGGCGTATGCGGTGCAAGCTCAGGCAGGCGGACACTTGACTGGCGACAATTTGCGTGCCTATCTCAAGGAACAACTGCCGGACTACATGGTTCCGACTGTCATTATGGTGCTGGATGAATTGCCACTGCTACCTAGCGGCAAAGTCAACCGCCATGCATTGCCTGAACCTGAGTTTACTTCTTCTCAAGGGTATGCAGCACCTATAGAGGAAGCAGAACGAATTTTGGCGGAAATATGGTCGAATGTGCTCGGGGTAGAGCAGGTTGGCATTCATGATAACTTTTTTGAACTGGGTGGAGATTCGATCCTAAGTATTCAGATTGTGGCCCGTGCTTCGCAAGCAGGCTTGAAGCTGACACCGAAGCAATTGTTCCAATACCAGACGATTGCGGAGCTTGCGACGGTCGTGGAAACGACGACAACGGTTCTAGCAGAACAGGGATTGGTGCAGGGGCCGCTTCCGCTTACTCCTGCGCAGCACTGGTTTTTCGAGCTGCCGCTCGTCAACCGTGATCTTTGGAACCAATCGTTCATGCTGCAGCTGCACTCGGACTCAGTAAGCCCGGATATCGTACGACAAATGATCTATCATCTTATCAGCCATCATGATGCGCTGCGCATGAGATTTAACGAGGACGAACACGGCTGGACACAATGCAATGATGAGCTAGAAGAGGCCGAGGTACCGTTTGCACACTTCGATCTCTCCATGATGGAGCAGGTGGAGCAGTCAGCCAAAATCGAAGAGATCGCCGCCGGACTGCAAGCCAGCTTAAGCTTGTCTGGCGGGATTATGATGCGCGCTGCCTTGTTCGAATTGGGAGGAGGTCAACCAGCACGACTCTTCTTAACGATTCATCACCTTGTCGTAGACGGCGTATCGTGGCGCATCCTGCTGGAGGACGCTGAGCGAGTATATAATCAGCTAGCAGAAGGACATCCGGTAGAGCTTCCAGCCAAAACGACGTCATTCCGGCAATGGGCTCATATGCTTGCAGAAGAAGCGGACAAGGGAGCATACAGACAGCAGCTCGAGTACTGGGAAGACATGGCGATGGCATGGATACCGCGTCTCCCACTTGATTATCCAGTAAGCGATGACCAGATTCCGATGATCAATACTCATGCGTCATCTGAAGGCATCAGCGTTCAGCTGGATGCAGAGAGCACACAGAGATTGCTGCAAAATGTACCAGCTGTCTATCGGACGCGCATTGATGAAGTATTGTTGACTGCACTTCTTGCTGCCATGGAACGCTGGACAGGCAGCAGCACTCTGCTTGTTCATCTGGAAGGACATGGGCGTGAAGATATTGTGCAGGGAGCGGATCTGTCTCGTACAGTAGGTTGGTTTACTGCAATTTATCCGGTCTTGCTTGACGGAGGTTATGAGACGGAACCCGTATCCCGACTTCTTGCCGTCAAGGAGCAATTACGGGCAGTACCAGATCGTGGCGTAGGCTACGGTATATTGCGTTATCTCGATCAAGGAGAGCGAGGAAATCATACACTGGCGCAGTTCCCTACGGTGGAGGTGAGCTACAACTACTTGGGTCAGATGTCATCTATGTATGAGGAAGGCGGCTTATTCCAGCCGGCTTCTGAGTCAGGCGGGATGACACATGAACTATCCAATTCACGTCAGCACCTTATCGATGTGGCAGGAATGGTAGTCAATAACCAACTGCAGTTGATGATTACCTACAGTACGAATTTGCATCATAAGAGCACCATTGAGCAGTTAGCGAATGACTTTACTGAAACGCTTCACGCCATCATCGCAAATTGCCATCATTCTGCTGCAGATACGTTCACGCCTTCAGATTTCCCTGAAGCGGGGCTGAGCCAGCAAGAGTTGGACTTGATCATGAAAAAAATGCATGGCGGGAGGAACAGCTAACGATGACTGCAAACATTAAAGATATATACGCGCTTTCCCCTACCCAGCGGGGGATGCTCTTTCATACGCTTTATTCCCCTGATTCTGGGGTCTACGTTGTGTCCTATAGTTGTACGTTTCAAGGTGCAATTGACGTCGCTTTATTCGAGAAGGCGTGGAACAAAGTCATCGAACGCCATGACATTTTACGTACCGGTTTCGTATGGGAAGATATCGAGAAGCCTGTGCAGGTCGTCTATGATCAGCTTCACGTTTCACTGGAGCAATACGATTGGCGCGGAATGATAGAAGATCAGCAGCAGGAGCGGTTTGATGCCTATTTACGCGATAACCGCAGCAAAGGGTTTCAATTATCTGAAGTACCACTGATGCGATTGTCGCTTATCCAATTACAAGAGGATTGTTACCAGTTCGTATGGATGTTCCATCATATTTTGTTGGACGGCTGGAGCATCTCCATCGTTATGGGGGAAGTGTTCGCCTTCTATGGCGCATTTATTCAAGGACAAAACTTGCGATTGCCCGGCATCCGTCCATATCGGGACTACATTGCATGGAATCAGAAGCAGGATGTGCAGCAAGCGGAGCAGTTCTGGCGAAATCTGCTGCAGGGGGTCGGCGCACCGACCTCCCTGCCTCCAAGCCGTATAAAGGGGAACAGCGGATACGAAGAAATTGGTACTGCGTTATCTGTAAACGTAACAAATGAACTGCGCAATTTGGCGCGTCAGCATCAATTGACACTCAACACTTTCGTACAGGGGGCATGGGGGTTGCTGCTATCTCGATATACGAGGGAGCAAAATGTAATTTTCGGAGCTACTGTCTCCGGTCGTCCCGCGAATCTTCCAGGTGTTGAATCAATGGTCGGTCTGTTCATTAATACGCTGCCTGTGCGAGTGAACGCTGATCCGCAGATGGATGCCATATCGTATTTAAAACAATTGCAAGAGCTTCAAGCGAGCATTCGAGATTATGAATACTGCCCGCTGTCCGATGTACAGGCGTGGAGTGAGGTAGCACGCGGTCAAGCGCTCTTTGAAAGT
Source organism: Paenibacillus sp. B1-35 (assembly GCF_050474385.1). Lineage (NCBI taxonomy): Bacteria > Bacillati > Bacillota > Bacilli > Caryophanales > Paenibacillaceae > Paenibacillus > Paenibacillus sp. B1-35. Next base: position 1,031,176 of record NZ_JBCHVJ010000001.1, on the reverse strand, counting down.
ATTATTGTGTTCGAGAACTATCCCATTCAGCAAACGAAGGAAGAAGAACGCGGCCTGCTGAATATGATTACAAGGATTCATTCGGAAGAGCAGACAAACTATCCGCTCACGATAAGTGTAGTTCCTGGCGATTTTCTGGAACTATCCATTTCATATGATCGCAGCATATTCGACAAAGACATGATTCAGCAGATGATAGCGAATTTACATACGGTGCTTGAGGCGATGGCTGCTTCATCGACACAGGCGTTGGCATCCATTCCTATCCTTACGCCTGAGGATCGTGAACAAGTGCTTGCGATCTCTGCTGGCGAAGTTATTGATTATGACGCAAGTGGCTGCGTGCACGAGCTTATACGTGAGCAAGCAGAACGCACTCCTGATGCATTGGCTGTCGTATGTGGGGCTGTATCGATGACTTATCGGGACTTGAATGGCCAAGCGAACCGAGTCGCAGCTTATTTGCGCCAGCTAGGGGCAGGTCCGGGCAAGCTGGTTGGTCTGTTCTGCGATCGCTCAGTGGAGCTGGCGATAGCGCTGCTGGGTGTCTTGAAGGCGGGTGCTGCATATGTGCCGATAGATCCGGCGTATCCACAGGAGCGCATTGCATACATGATCGACGATGCACAGATGTCATTCCTGCTGACGAAGACGGATCTTGCATCGCAATTGCCAGTGAATAGTGCAACAGTGATTTGTCTTGATGCAGAGCGTGATGCAATCTCTGCCCAATCTGGCGAAGAATTGGAAGCCGATGTAACTGGAGATCATCCTGCCTATGTCATTTATACATCAGGTTCCACGGGGGTGCCGAAAGGCGTTGTCGTTCCGCATCGAGCGATGCTTAATCACAATCTAAGTGCAGCAGCGCATTTTGAATTGACAGCAGCGGATCGCGCATTGCAATTTGCAACGATTAGCTTCGATGCGGCTGTCGAAGAATTTTTCCCGACATGGATTCACGGGGCAGCTCTCGTCATGATGCCGGAAAGGTTAATGAGTCCGGCCGAATGCTGTCAACTGGTGGAGCTGCATCAGATAACGGTGCTTAACTTTCCTACAGCATACTGGCATGAATGGGTAAGCGAGATGGCAGAAGGGACGATCTCGCTGCCATCAACGGTACGCGCCGTTATTGTCGGTGGTGAACGTCCATCACCGGAACGGCTTGCTGATTGGCAGCGTATCGTTGGCAATCAAGTGGCATGGTATAACACCTATGGACCGACCGAAGCAACTGTGAGCTGCACAGTATATCGTGCTATTGATGCAAGTTCAGATGACGAGCTTGTTTACGAAGAGATTCCGATTGGCAGACCTATCGCGAATACCCGTATTTACATCTTAGATGAGAACAAGGATCTGGTACCGATTGGGGTGCCCGGTGAGATGTATATTGGCGGGGCAGGATTGGCCCAAGGATATCTTCATCGGCCAGAACTGACAGCGGAGCGATTCCTTCCGAGTCCATTTGAAGACGGAGAACGATTGTATCGCACCGGGGATATCGGTCGTTATCTGCATGATGGTCAACTTGAATTCTGGGGACGGGTTGATTATCAGGTGAAGATCCGCGGCTTCCGCATTGAGCTGGAGGAGATCGAGGTTGTACTGCTGCGCCATCCGAAGGTGCGCCATGCGATTACGATTGCGCATGCAGATCAGCGTGGTGACAATCGACTGGTTGCTTATGTGGTGCTGCGGGAAGAGGAGCACTTGGAAAATGGCGAACTGCGTCATTATGTGATGGAGCGGCTGCCTGTATATATGGTTCCTGCTGCCATAGTCATATTGCCTGAGCTTCCTCTTACTCCGAGCGGAAAGGTTGATCGCAAAGCGCTGCCAGCGCCTGATTTCTCTCAATTAACTAGAGAACAGGAGTATGTAGCGCCGCGTAATGGCGTTGAGGAAACTCTTTGCCGCATCTGGTCTGAAGTGCTGGGGGTTAATCGTGTCGGCATTTACGATAATTTCTTTGAGCTTGGCGGGGATTCGATTCTGTCTATCCAAGTGGTCTCGAAGGCAGCTCAGGCTGGATTATCGTTGTCACCGCGGCATATCTTCGAGCATCGCACCATCTCGGAACTGTCTGCTGTGGCGAAGTCAGCTGGGATATCCGCAAACGAGCAAGGCATGGTAACAGGGCCGGTTCCGCTAACTCCGAATCAACAGTGGTTTTTCGAGCAAGACATTACGAATCGCCATCAATGGAATCAAGCGATGTTCCTTACAGTCGAACAGCCGGTGCATGTCGTTGCGATGGAGCAAGCGGTAGCGCGGCTTATCGAGCATCATGACGCCTTGCGTATGCACTATACGCTGACAGAGGATTCAACTTGGGTGCAGCACATGGGTGATCGGCTTGAGAAAACACCGTTTGAGCGGGTGGATCTGTCACATGTACCGTCAGACGAGCAGCAAGCAGTGCTGGAGTACAAGGCTGAGGAATATCAACAAAGTCTAAGTTTGAATGGGCCGCTGATCAGAGTTGTGTTGTTCGATCTTGGCCGCCAAGAACGAGCTCATTTGCTCATTACGATTCATCATCTGGTCGTTGATGGTATGTCTTGGCGTATCCTGTTGGAAGATTTGCAAACCGTCTATGAAGCGTTCGTAAAAGGAGAACAGGCGGTGCTCCCACCGAAGACAACCTCGTTCAAGCATTGGTCTGAGCAGCTTGTCAGCTATGCACAATCGGGCGCACTTATGCATGAAGTGAACAATTGGGTAGAAGCTTCGCCTTCACAAATAGCAGCTCTGCCGACCGATTATGAGCTAGATTCGCGAACAGACAAGCTGGTAAATACAGAAGCTTCAACCGCAACTATGGCAGTTGAACTCAGTGAGGCGGAGACACAGTCTCTTTTAAGAGAAGTTCCAAACGCATATCGTACACAGCTTAGAGATGTACTTGTAACGGCACTTGCTCACACGATAGCGGAGTGGACCCAATCCGAGTCAGTTGCTATCGATATGGTAGGGCACGGCCGAGAAGAATTAATGGATGGTGTTGACCTATCACGAACGGTTGGCTGGTTTACGTTTGTATATCCGATCTACCTTGAGATCGATCGTTCTACAGCAGCTAAGCTGGGGGATGCCATTATTCGTACAAAGGAGCGACTTGCTGCGATTCCGAACAACGGTATCGGATACAGCATATTGCGCTGTTTGGGTGATGAGGCGAGTAGAGAGGCGCTGCGTCATTTACCGCAGGCGGCAATCAGCTTCAACTATTTGGAACAGACGAATCAACAACAGAAGCCAGGAGATGGCGAAGGCAGATTCAGCATCGCCACCGAATCGTCGGGTTCTGTATTGCATACAGCGAATAAAAGAACATATTTGCTCGATATCAACGCCATGATCGTCTGCGGCAAGCTGCATATGACGTGGTCGTACAGCAGCGATTTGTATAAGAGCGAGACGATAGAGGAGCTGGCTGGCGAGTATGTTACTGCGCTGCGCGCGCTTATCGCTCACTGCCTGTCAGCCGAAGCGGGCCGTTTTACACCTTCTGACTTCCCGCTGGCGGCTTTGACCCAGGAACAGCTGGATGAGCATCTTGCCAGCTATCGCCAGATCGAAGATATCTATTTGATCTCGCCGATGCAGGAAGGGATGCTGTTCCATGCCATATACTCGCCAGACTCGCAGCTATACTTTGAGCAGTCGAGCTTCGCTCTGCAAGGGAAGCTGAACATAGATGCATTCGAGCAAGCTTGGCAGACAGTGCTCGATCGCCATTCGATATTGCGCAGCGGATTTATGTGGAACGGCGTGGACAAGCCACACCAGTTCGTACTCCGCTCACTTCAAGTGCCGTTTGAACATCAGGATTGGCGAGGAATGGAACAGGAAGAGCAAACAATTCAGTGGGAGAAGCTTCTTGAGCAGGATAAGGAACGGACATTTGATCTTGCAGCACCTCCGCTGATGCGATTTGCGCTCATTCGTACAGAAGAGCAACTGTACAAATTCGTCTGGAGCTTTCACCATATTTTGTTGGATGGTTGGAGCGTGCTTACATTACTTGGCGAAGTGTTGACAAGCTATAATTCGCTCGTTCAAGGGAAGGAGATTCAATTGCTTCCCGTTACTTCAGCCTATCGGGATTATATTGCATGGCTGCAAAGGCAAGATATGCAAGCAGCGGAGGCTTATTGGCGTACGCAGCTAAGCGGCTTCGCTGCTCCAACAGCCCTGCCGATTGAGCGTCGCAAAGGTGAACAGCAAGAGCAAGGCGAGACGAAAGTGACTTACACACTTTCTGCAAAGGCAACAGCACGCTTGCAAGCAATGACAAGGCATTATGACTTGACAATAAGCACCTTAATACAGGGTGCTTGGGGATTATTGCTCAGTCGCTATGCGAACGAAGAAGATGTGCTATTCGGCACGACGGTTGCTGGACGACCGACGGAATTACCGGGCTTCGAATCAATGATTGGCTTATTTATTAACTCGTTGCCGGTGCGTGTAACGGTCGATGAAGAGCAACCCGTTCAACAGTGGTTGAAGCAGCTTAACAAGCAGATGGTCGCTATTCGCCACCAATTCGAGTATAGCCCGCTCGCTCAAGTGCAAGGCTGGAGCGATGTGCCTAACGGAATTTCGTTGTTCGACAGTCTTGTTGTTTTCCAGAACTATCCGGTGCAGGATGTGCCGGAGCAGGATCATCCGGATGCGCTGCAGCTGCACAGCTTCCGCACGTCCGAACAGACAAACTATCCGATCACCTTGGTTGCGGAATCTGGCGATGAGCTGCAACTGCAAGTGTTGTTCGATCCGAAGCTGTTTACGGCTTCTAGCGTAGAGCGTATGCTGGTACATCTAGGAACACTGCTGCAGGAGATGGCGAATCGGCCAGCACAGAAAATTGGCAATCTGCAGCTCCTCTCTGAACAGGAGCGCAAGCAGACATTGGTGGAGTGGAACAGCACTCATACCGAGCTCCCGCTTGACAAGACTGTTGCGGAATGGTTCGCAGAGCAGGTGCGGATACAGCCGGGCGCTGTTGCGATTGTATCTGAGAAGCAAGCCGTCACTTACGGCGAGCTAAGCCGCATGGCTGAACGATTAGCGCACAGCTTCATTCAAAATGGTGTTGCAAGTGGCGATATTGTAGCTATCTGCATGGAGCGTTCTATTGAATCAGTAGCAGGTATGCTTGGCATCTGGAAGGTAGGTGGGGCCTACCTGCCGCTAGACTCGACTTATCCACAGGAACGCCTGTCATACATGCTCGCCGAATCGCAAGTGAAGGTACTGCTAACGCAAGAGCGGGTACGTGAGCAGCTGCCTCCATTCGCTGGGCGTATCGTAGTGGTAGAACAGGAACTGCAGGCTGAAGTGGGTGACGGTGCTGAAGTGAATGGAGGATCTGAAGCTGCAGAAGAAGCTGTAAATGCTCAAGTCCAGCTTCCTCCAGCAGCTGGCATGGATCAACTGGCATACGTCATATTTACTTCCGGATCGACAGGTCAGCCGAAAGGGGTAGAGATTACCCACCGCGGCTTGATGAATCTGATCGGATGGCATCGCCGGACATATGACGTTCAGGCAGCCGACCGGGCAACAATGCTGGCAGGTGTTGCTTTCGATGCTTCCGTCTGGGAGTTGTGGCCTTATGTAACGGCAGGAGCCAGCATCTATATTGCAAATGAAGAGACGAGACTGAATCCGGTCGCTTTACGCAACTGGCTGCTCGAAAATGAGATTACACTCTCCTTCATTCCGACGCCGCTCGCTGAGCCGATGCTGACGCTGGAGTGGCCGGATAGATGCAAGCTGCGCGCCATCCTGACTGGTGGTGATCGACTTGCTCAATATCCGCCAGATACACTGCCGTTTGCCTTGCATAATCACTACGGCCCATCGGAATCGACTGTTGTTGCCACGGCTTGTCAAGTTCCGACGCAGTCCAGCAAGTCACCTATCGAGAGTGCTCCATCCATCGGCCGACCGATCGCCAATATACGGGTATATATATTGGATCGCAAGCTGCGTCCGGTTCCGCAAGGAGTGCCAGGCGAGATGTATGTTGGTGGTGAGGGCCTTGCCCGCGGTTATATGAACCGTCCCGATCTGACGGCAGAGCGGTTCATCGACAGTCCGTTTGTACAAGGAGAACGGCTGTATCGAACAGGCGATCTTGCCAGACATTTGCCAAGCGGTGATATTGAATTTCTTGGACGCAATGACGATCAGGTGAAAATACGCGGCTATCGCATAGAGCTGGGTGAAATTCATGCGGCCATTGCGGAGCATGCAGCAGTACGAGAGGCTTCCGTCGTCGTACGTGAGGATCGTCCAGGTGATAAGCGATTGGTTGCATACATCGTGCTGCATCAGAAACAGCAGGATGACCAGCATGACGGAGCAGTCCATTCCGTCCGCAGCTACTTGCAGGAACGGCTCCCTGATTACATGGTGCCGCTGGCTTTCGTCACACTTGATGCCCTGCCGCTGACGGCTAACGGCAAGGTAGATCACAAGCAACTGCCTGCACCTGCATGGGAACAGATGTTGAATGCGGTCTCATATGTCGCGCCGCGCAATGAGGTAGAGCGCAGCTTGACAGCTATATGGGAAGAGGTACTCGGTCTTGAGCAGGTTGGCATTCATGACAACTTCTTCGAGCTCGGCGGGGATTCGATATTGAGCATACAGGTGATGTCCCGTGCATCACGCGAAGGCATTCGCTTAACACCAAAGATGATCTTCGGACATCCTACGGTAGCACAGCTCAGCGAAGTTGCCGAATGGTCTGAGCGTACGGTAGCGGAGCAAGGACTGGTTACTGGGCAAGTAGAGTTGACTCCGATACAACAGTGGTTTTTCGAGCAGCCACTTGCTCATAGACATCACTGGAATCAAGCGATGATACTGACTGTACAGCAGCCTGTGCATGTGCAAGCATTGGAGCTGACAATACAAGCGCTTGTGGCCCATCACGATGCATTGCGGATGCGCTTCATGAAGGAAGGTCAGGACTGGAGACAGAATAATCTTGGCTTGGACGAAACGGTCATCCTCGCAACCGAAGATTTGTCGCAGCTCTCGGAATCAGCTCAGTATGAAGCAATTACATTATTGGCGGAAACTGTGCAGAGCAGCTTGAATGTTGAACATGGGCCGCTCATGCGTGCAGTGTTATTCAATCTTGGGGCTAATCAGCCGTCTCGATTGCTGATTGTCACTCACCATCTGGTCATTGATGCGGTGTCGTGGCGCATTATACTGGAAGATCTCGAAGAGGCGTACACACAGGCGTGCCAAGGTATTACGCCACAGCTGCAGCCGAAGACAACTTCCTTCCAGCAATGGAGCGCGCAGCTGCAGCAATACGCGCAATTGGAACAGACACGCAAGGAGGCCTCGTATTGGCTTGCATTGACGGAGCGGGAGTTCGCTTCACTGCCTGTCGATGCTCGTCTGACGGACAACGACCGAAGATCGCTGAACACAGCAGCATCGTCCCGTACTGAAGCGGCTGCACTAACGAAAGAGGAAACCCAGGCACTGCTGCAGCAGGTGCCGGCAGTATATCGCACACAGATTAATGATGTCCTGCTTACTGCTCTGATGCTGGCAATGCGCCAATTCACAGGTCAATCTTCGATGTTGATCCATATGGAAGGCCACGGCAGAGAGGAGATTGCGGATGGAGTGGACGTATCCCGTACCGTTGGCTGGTTTACATCCATATATCCAGTGTACTTGGAGCTCGCTCCGGATACAGCTCTGGGTGAAGCACTCTGCTCCATAAAGGAACAGCTTCGTCAAGTCCCAGAGCGCGGATTAGGGTATGGTGTACTTCGTTATCTGTCGGACGATCAACAACTGAGAGCCAAGCTGCAATCGCTGCCTACGCCTGAGATCAGCTTTAACTATTTGGGACAGTTCCATCAGCTGCAGAAGGAGGCAGCAAGCATATTCGGTGCAGCTTCGGAAGATTATGGAGTCGTTCAGAATCCGTCCGATCCGCTCGCCCATCTGCTGGACGTAGCGGGAATCATTGTGGAAGGGCAACTGCAATTGACTTTATCTTACAGCAGCAATCTATTCCGTGAAGAAGAGATGCATGCACTGATTGTGCATTTCGCGCAGTCACTGCGTTCTCTAATCGCACACTGCCAATCAGCGGAAGCAGGTAAATTTACGCCTTCTGACTTCCCGCTTGCCCGTCTGTCACAAGTAGAGATTGACCGCCACCTGACGAATACAGAACAGATTGAGGATGCATACGGCTTAGCTCCGGCTCAAGAGGGGATGCTGTTCCATTCGATCTATGCGCCGTCATCCGGCGTCTATATTCAGCAGGTTAGTTTCACGCTGCAAGGCAGTTTGAATCGGCAGGCGTGGCAACAAGCGTGGAAGATGCTGTGCGATCAGCACCCGATACTGCGGACAGCCTTCCTGTGGGAAGGAATATCTGAACCGCATCAAGTCGTTTATCCGCGCGTCACGATACCGTTCACTGACCTTGATTGGAGTGGGTACGGGGCAGAGGAGCAATCCGCTCTGGTTGCTGAATTTTTACGAGAAGATAGGGTGAAAGGGTTCGTTCTGGATAATGCGCCGCTTATGCGCATGGCTATGATCCGATTGTCTGACGATTGCTGCCAATTCATCTGGACGTTCCATCACCTGCTGCTTGACGGCTGGAGCACACCGATCATACTCGGTGAGCTGGCTACCATCTATCATGCGCTCTGCAGCAAGCAGCCGCTTGAATTGATTGCCGGAAGACCGTATCGCGACTATATCGCTTGGTTATACAAGCAAGATGAACATGAAGCGGAGCAGTTCTGGACAGACAAGTTAAGAGGATTCACTGCGCCGATACGGCTACCTGTAGAGCGCTCACAGACAGCGGAAGCTGCTGGCAATAAGGATGTCGAGCACCTGCTCTCTAAGGAAGTGACTCAACGCTTGCAGCAGTTGGCGCGTCAGCATAATGTTACGTTGAACACAGTCGTGCAAGGCGCATGGGCCATTTTGCTGTATCGATATACAGGTGAGACGGATGTTGTGTTCGGTTCTACGGTCGCAGGAAGACCAGCGGATCTTCAAGGCTCAGAGCAGATGGTGGGATTATTCATCAACACGCTTCCTGTGCGCGTGCAAGTCAACCCTGATGAAGCAGCTCAGAATTGGCTGAGAAGATTGCAAGATCAGCTGGTCGAGCAGCGCGAATATGAATTCTGTCCGTTAGTAAAAATTCAGAGTTGGAGTGAAGTACCGCGCGGAATCAGCTTATTCGATTCGATTGTCGTGTTCGAGAATTATCCGATTGGGCCGCCAGCTGAGCAAGCAGGTGAAGGAGTAGTCATTACGTCATCTGAGACAATCGACCAGACGAATTACCCATTGATGGTGGCCGCAGTCCCAGGGGAAGAGCTGTCCTTGCGTATTGCTTATGATACGGCCCGTTATGGGGACGATGCTATCAGTCGTATGATGGGGCATCTGATTGCACTGCTAACCGGTCTAGCAGCGGATTGGAGCCAAACTGTAGCTCGTCTGCCGATACTGACTGAAGCTGAGCGCAATGAACTGCTGCCTGCAGAACCGATCTCGATACCAGCTGCGGACGTTCGCTGCATTCACGAATGGTTCGAGCAGCAGGCCGCAGCACGACCAGACAACATTGCTGTTGTTTATGAGAAACATGCACTGACCTACACTGAACTTAACGAGCAAGCGAACCGTCTCGCTCGTTATTTACAGAAGCAAGGAGCAGGCCCTGAAACGATGGTCGGCTTGTGCATGGAGCGATCGCACAACCTGATAGTTTCCATTCTTGGCATTCTCAAGGCGGGAGCCGCTTACGTGCCGCTTGATCCGGTGTATCCGGCAGAACGTCTCAGCTTTATGCTGGAAGATTCGGAGACACCGCTGGTGCTGACACAAGCACAGCACCAAGATTCATTGCCAATAGTTGGAGTACGGATGATCTGTCTGGATGCGATACAGGACGAGCTTGCGCTGGAGAGTGGTGACAACTTGGGCACAACGGCTGCTCCAGACAATCTTGCTTATGTTATTTACACCTCAGGCTCAACCGGCAAGCCAAAAGGGGTTGCCGTATGCCATGAGCATGTCGTGCGGTTGTTTACTTCAACAGAGGCTTGGTACGGTTTCCATGAACAGGATGTATGGACGTTGTTCCACTCGTATGCCTTCGATTTCTCAGTTTGGGAAATGTGGGGAGCACTGCTGTACGGTGGAAAATTAGTTGTTGTTTCCTATTACACGAGCCGTGCAACGGATGAGTTTTATCAATTGCTTGCAGCGGAACAGGTTACGGTGCTGAATCAGACGCCATCCGCTTTCCAACAGCTGATTCGTGCAGAGGAGCGAATGGGAATTGCGGACTTAGCGCTTCGTTATGTCATATTTGGCGGTGAGGCATTGGATCTGCCTGCACTTAGCCCTTGGTTCGAGCGCCATGGAGAGGACTATCCGACGTTAGTCAACATGTATGGCATTACCGAGACGACGGTCCATGTCACCTATCGACCGATTACGATGAAGGATGTGTACGAAGCAAGTGGAAGCCTGATCGGCAAGCCGATTCCCGATTTGCACATTTATGTGCTGGACAGTGCACTGCAGCCTGTGCCTGTTGGTGTGACAGGGGAGATGTATATTGCTGGAGCTGGTGTGACGCGAGGTTATCTGAACCGAGCCGAATTAACCGCAGAAAGATTCATTCCGAATCCGTTCAGCCAACAAACGGAGGCGCGCATGTACAAGAGTGGGGACTTGGCTTGCTGGAAGGCAAATGGAGAGCTTGAATATGTAGGGCGCGCCGATGAGCAGGTTAAAATTCGCGGTTTCCGTATTGAGCTGGGTGAGATTGAGTCCGTGTTGGCTCAATATCCCTCCGTACGTGAAGTAACGGTAATGGCTCGTCAAGACGGAGAGGAAGACAAGCGGTTAGTCGCCTATCTGACTACCGAGGATACAGACATCACAGTAGCCAGTCTTAGAGCCCATCTCGCTAACAGACTGCCCGACTATATGATTCCAGCGGCATTTGTGCTCATGGATGCATTCCCGCTCACCAGCAACGGCAAAGTAGACCGCAAAGCACTTCCGGCTCCCGAGATTTCTCACCTTGATTTGAAGCGAAGCTATGTAGCACCGCGCAATCCGACGGAGGAGAAATTATCGGCAATCTGGGCAGAAGTAATGGGCATCGAGCGGGTCGGAATTGAAGACAATTTCTTTGAATTGGGCGGTCATTCCTTGCTTGCCACTCGTTTGATTTCGCGAATACGCGATGCCTTTCAGGTCGAGGTTCCACTGGCAGCATTATTCGAATCGCCTACAGTAGCATCACTTGTTGCGACAATTCAGCAAGCACAGGAAGAACAAGCCGGCACTGCTATGCTAGACGAGCTTCTCAAGGAGTTGGATGGAATTTCCGAAGAGGAGCTGCTTCAAATGTTGGCAGAGCAAGCGGCGGACAAGGAGAATGAATAGATGAGCGATATGAACACACGGTTGGCCTCATTAACTCCCGAACAACGTCAGATGCTTGTCAAAAAATTAGCAGAGAGGAAGGCGGCCATAAGGCCGTCTCCTACTCCGCAGCCGATTGATCCGCATGGTTCTGTGCTCTCTTATGCACAGCAACGCCTCTGGCTGCTGGATCAACTTGAGCCTAACATGAGCCATTATAACATTCCGTTCTCGCTTCGCTTTAGAAGCAAGCTTGACATATCCGCTCTGCAGCGCAGCTTGACGGAGATTGTACGTAGGCATCAGGCATTGCGAACTCGCTTCATGGAGAGAGCGGACGGTGCTGTGCAAGTAGTTGAACCTATCGAAGCAGATTGGCAGTTCCCGCTGATGCAGGTGAATCTGTCTGATCAGGCAGAAGTGGGCTTGGACCAGGAAGAAGAAGCGCAGCGCCTCGTCAACGAAGAGGCGGCAAAACCGTTTAATCTGGCAACAGGGCCGCTGCTGCGCGGCTTGCTTATTACAGTTGGGGATAACAATCATATCCTGCTTGTCACCTTCCATCATATTGTGTTCGATGGCTGGTCGCTGACGGTGTTCCAGCAGGAGCTGCTGTTATTGTATGAAGCTTATGCGGGAGGGCAATCCTCTCCACTGCCTGACCTGCCGATTCAATATGTTGATTATGCGATCTGGCAGCGCCAATGGTTGACAGAGACCGAATTGCAGCACCAACTGGACTATTGGACAGATAAGCTGGGGGACGCCGACCATGTGTTGGAGCTGCCAACAGATCGTCCGCGTCCAGCGGTTCAGACGTTCCGCGGGGATATTCGTTCACTACATATTGGTGAGCATATCGTTAAGCCGCTGCGGGAATTAAGCCGCAAGGAAGGGGCTTCGCTGTTCATGACGATGCTGGCAGCATTCCAGATCTTCCTTTATCGGTATACGGGCAAGCATGATCTATCTGTCGGCACACCGATTGCGAATCGGGGCATGTCGGAAGTAGAAGGATTAATTGGCTTCTTTGTCAACACGCTCGTTATGCGTGGCGATTTATCCGGAAGCCCGACGTACCGCCAGATGCTTAAGCAGGTGAGAAGGACAGCTTTGGAGGCGTATTCCAATCAGGATTTGTCGTTTGAACGATTGGTCAATGCGCTGCAGCCGGAGCGCTCTGTCAGTCATGCACCGCTGTTCCAAGTGATGTTCACGATGGATGAGGCACAGGTCTCAGACCGCTCCAGTGTAGGGACTAGTGGGCTTGTCGTCGAACCATATACATTTGATAGCCGGAGCGCCAAGTTTGACATTACGCTGATGATTTTTGATACAGGGGACAACGGTGTAGTAGCACAGATGGAGTATAATACTGATCTTTTCCATGAGAGTACCGTGCTGCGCATGCTGCGTCATCTGAACAATCTGCTCGCAGGGATTGCGGCCAATCCGGACAGCCCAATCGGGACATTGCCGCTGCTGGATGATGCAGAAGTTCATGAACTGCTCGTTGCACGCAATCAGACTAGCGCGGTGGGCGATGCAAGCTTGATAAGTCTGCACGAACGAATAGCCGCTCATGCTGAACTGACACCTAATGCGATCGCTGTCGTAGACGGACAGATTACATTGACTTATCGTGAATTAAATCGTCGTGCGAACCAGCTTGCCCATCATGTGCGCAAGCTCGGCATAGGTACGGAGACAATTGCTGGAGTGTTGGTCCATCGGTCGGCGGCACAAGTTATTGCTATAGTAGCCATTATGAAAGCAGGCGGTGCTTATTTGCCTATTGACCCGAACTATCCTCGGGAGCGGATCGCCTACATGATGGAAGACGCTCGAATTCCAGTGTTGATAGCAGAGAAATCATTACAAACTCATCTTCCGCAGCATTCAGATGCAACAATTGTATGGATCGATGATATAGCCGCGTATGCCGAAGAGGAAGGCGAAGTTCCGCCTGATTTATGCACCTCTCCAAGCCAACTGGCCTATGTTATTTATACGTCCGGTTCGACAGGGAAACCGAAAGGCGTTCAGATCGAGCATGCTGGTCTAATGAATTTGGTGCAATGGCATATACACGAATATGCGATGACCGCGGCGGATCGGGCGACATTGTTCGCAGGGCCTGCATTCGATGCTTCTGTATGGGAGTTATGGCCGACATTAGCAGCGGGAGCTTCCATCTACATTCCGCACGAGGAGCTGCGAACCGATCCAATTGGACTGCGTGACTGGATGGTGCAAAGCGGAATTACGCTCAGCTTTTTACCGACTCCGATGGCCGAAGCGGTTATTTCGTTAGATTGGCCTGCACCGTGCGCACTGCGGTATTTGTTGACTGGTGGAGACCGACTGCGCTTATTTCCGGCAGACAACCTGCCATTTCAGCTTGTGAACCATTATGGACCTACAGAGTCGACAGTCGTTGCCATTGCAGGTCACGTTCCGACTGTAACTGCGAACGGGGGTCAGCTTCATCTTCCTTCCATTGGCCATCCAATAGCCAATACAGAAATTTATTTGCTGGATGAGCATATGCAGATTGTTCCTGATGGCGTTGCAGGTGAAATCTACGTTGGTGGCAGCGGATTGGCACGCGGATATTTGCACCAACCGAAGCTTACCGCCGAGAAGTTCGTTCCAAGTCCGTTCCAGCCTGAACGCTTGCTCTACCGCACGGGCGACTTGGCACGGTATAACGCAGCTGGTGCGATTGAATTTATCGGGCGTGCAGATGATCAAGTGAAAGTTCGCGGCTACCGAATCGAGCTGGGTGAAGTAGAAAAAGCGATAACGGAGCATGCTGCAGTTAAAGAGGCGGTCGCGCTTGTGAAAGAGGTACGTTCAGGCGATCGGAGACTGGTTGCGTATGTAGTGTCGGAAGAACACGATGCACACAGTGCATTCACAGCAGAGCTTCGTACTTACTTGCGTACGAAATTGCCTGAATATATGGTTCCAGCCGCCTTCGTCATGTTGGAGCAACTGCCAATTACCCCGAATGGCAAGGTGGATCGCAAGGCGCTTCCTGAACCAGAGTTTACAGTGGAGACGCAAGCTTATGTGGCGCCGCGCACAGCCAAAGAGGCGCAGCTTGCTGCCATATGGGCAGATGTGCTTGGCGTAGAGCAGGTGGGCATCCACGACAATTTCTTCGAATTGGGCGGAGACTCGATCTTGAGCATCCAGATTGTCAGCCGTGCTCGGCAGAGTGGATTGCAGCTTACACCTAAGATGCTGTTCCAGCATCAGACAATTGCCGATTTGGCTGCAGAAATTCGTGAAGGGGCAGGCGTGGAGGCAGAGCAGGGCATCGTAACCGGAGAAGTACCGCTTACGCCAATTCAGCGCTGGTTTTTTGCCCAACCGATGCAAGCGCACCATCATTTCAATCAGTCCATGATGTTTATTGTTCATCCATCCGTCCAGCAACAGATGCTGCGTGAAGTTGTTCGGCAGCTAATCCATCATCATGATGCTTTGCGCCTGCAATATACAGCTGGAGATGCAGGTTGGGAGCAATATAATGCGGGCGTTACCGAAGAAGTTCCATTTACTTGCGTAGATGTAAGTGGATTGCGTGCAGAAGAGCAGACAGCTATGATCGAGCGCATCGCAGCGGAAGCACAGCAAAGTCTCGATCTAAATGCAGGTGTACTGCTGCAGGCTGTCTATTTCAACTTGGGCGCAGACCAAGCAGGCCGCTTGCTCATCGTCATCCATCATCTCGGCGTGGACGGTGTCTCTTGGCGAATTCTGATGGAGGATTTATATCGAATTGGCCAAAATGTAGCAGCAGGTGAGTCGATTAGACTTCCAGCGAAGACTACCGCATTCCGTGACTGGGCGAAAAAGCTGGCCGAATATGCAACCTCAGATAAGGTGCTAATAGAGGCGGACTACTGGCTGGATGAGAAACGCAAACACATCCCATCACTGCCTGTCGACTTCATACATGGCGAGAACATGAATGCGACGACACAGGATATTATGGTGGAGCTTCCGCCTGAAGAGACACAGATGCTGCTGCAGGACGTTCCGCATGCGTACCGGACTCATATTAATGATGTCCTGCTTACTGCGCTGCTGCTTGCCATATCAGATTGGTCAGGGCATGACAAGCTGCTGCTTCATATGGAAGGGCATGGACGCGAAGAGCTGTTTGATGAGGTTGACTTGTCACGGACGGTAGGCTGGTTTACTTCGATGTATCCTGTGCTTCTGGAGCGAAGCAGCAAAAGAGAGCTCGGTGCCGAGCTGAAGTCGGTGAAGGAGCAGTTGCGTCAGGTGCCGAATAATGGGATCGGATACGGTATGCTTCGGTATATGGGCAGCAAGGAGCAGGCACAAATGCTCGAAGCGCTGCCGAAACCGCAGGTCAGCTTCAACTACTTGGGACAATTCGATCAAGTGCTGAGCAGCGGGGAGGACGGTCTATTCGGACAAGCTCCTGAACGTACTGGATCTGAACAGAGTCTGCAAGAGAAAAGGGCCCATCTGCTTGATATTACCGGACTTGTTGCAGGAGGCTCGCTGCGGCTGACGTGGACATATAGTGAGAACCTGTACTTGAGTGAAAGTATAGAACAGCTTGCCGTGCTGTACATGGAACAACTACGCGCTATTATTGCACATTGCCGTTTGCCGGAATCACGCGGAGTTACACCGTCTGATTTTCCGCTTGCACGCTTGACGCAAGAGCAGCTCGATCAGCTGGCCGGCACTGGTCAAGGTGTCGAGGATATCTATACATTATCTCCAATGCAGCAAGGCATGTTGTTCCACGCAGCGTTCACACCGGATTCACACGCATATTTTGAACAAATGAGCTGGATACTGCAGGGAGACTTCCATCCGGCGGCGATGGAGCAGGCATGGAATCGGGTTGTCGAACGGCATTCCATTTTACGTACCGCTTTTTACTGGGAGGAACTGAATGAACCGCATCAAGTTGTGTACAACCATGTAACTGTTCCGGTCGAATATTACGATTGGCGGACATGGACAGAGGCGGAGCGCGAGGCGAAGACAGAAGCATTCTTGCGTGAGGATCGAATAAGAGGCTTCAAGCTGACGGAGGCGCCGTTAATGCGCATTACGATGATTCGTCTCACTGATGAGAGTTCGCTGTTCTTATGGAGCTATCACCATCTGTTGCTCGACGGATGGAGTATGAATGCTTTGATTGCAGAAGTGCTGCAAGTATATGAGGCAGTTGTCCGCTCGGGAGAGCAGCCTGTGGAGCTCGTATTCGAGCCGGTTCGACCGTATCGAGACTACATTGGCTGGCTGCAGCAGCAAGATATGGAGCGGGCGAAGCAGTACTGGCGCGATTCCTTGTACGGCATTCATGCGCCTACGCCTTTGACAGTAGACCGCTTGCTTCCGGCTAATACTGAGTCCCAGGGAGAGTTCAGCAGCATCAAGATCACATTGCCTGCTGCATTGAACGACAATATACAGGCCTTCACTCGGCAGCACCAAGTAACACCCAATACGCTGGTGCAAAGTGCATGGGCACTCTTGCTGAGAAGATACAGTGGCGAGGAGGATGTCGTGTTCGGTGCGACTGTTTCGGGTCGTCCTGCTGATCTGATCGGCGTGGAGTCGATGATGGGCATTTTCATTAATACGCTGCCTGTTCGGATTCATGTGCCAGACGATGAGACGATTCTGACATGGGTGCAAGATGTGCAGGCGAAGCAGGTGGAACAGCGGGAATACGAATATAGCCCATTGTCGATGATTCAGAACTGCAGTGAGCTCGCCCAAGGAGCGCCGCTGTTCGACAGCTTGTTTGTTTTCGAAAATTATCCGGTCAGTGCCGGAAACAGTGAAGGCAGTGATGCAGGCGGGTTAACGGTTAGTTCGATGTATCTGTTCGAGCAGACGAATTATCCGCTTACCTTGCTCGCCGTTCCTGATAATGGATTCGACTTAGTCATTACATATGACCAGCAGCGGTTCGAAGCTGGCGCGATTACAAGAATGTTGAATCATCTAATCGTGCTGCTGCAAGGCATGTGCAGTCATCCAGAGCAGCCTGTCCAAGTGCTGACTATGCTGAGCGAAGAAGAGCACCAGCTTCTGCTTACAGAATGGAACCGGACAGATGCTCCATATCCACTGGAACAATGCATTCATCATCTGTTCGAGCAGCAGGTGGAACGTACGCCTGCCTTGCCTGCACTTCGTTATGAGGAACAGGTGTTGACATATGCCGAATTGAATGCCGAAGCAAATCGGCTTGCCCGATATTTGCAGCGAAAAGGTGTCGGTCCAGAGGTTCCTGTGGCAGTATGTATGGAGCGCTCGATCGATATGGTGGTTGGTCTGCTTGCGATATTGAAGGCTGGCGGCGCATATGTGCCGATGGATCCGGATTATCCACATGATCGGCTTGCGTTCATGTTCGAGGATACGAACGCACCACTGCTGCTTACGCAGCGTCACTTGCTTGAGCGGATCCCTGAATATGCAGGACAAGCCGTATGCATGGATGAGCAGCGGCAGTACATTGCAGCAGAGAGCGATGCACCGCTGAACATCAAGGTATCTCCTGACAACATGTGCTACATCATTTATACATCAGGTTCAACCGGAAGGCCCAAAGGGGTCGTCAATATTCATCGTGCTGTTGTCAACCGGCTCCTCTGGATGCAGGAGGCATATCAGCTTACATCAGAAGATCGTGTTCTGCAAAAAACACCGTTCAGCTTCGATGTATCCGTATGGGAATTTTTCTGGCCGATAATGACGGGAGCTACGCTTGTCGTTGCTGCACCTGGAGGACACCGTGATCCTGCATATCTGCGTGATCTTATTCGTCAGGAACGAATTACGACACTGCACTTCGTTCCATCAATGCTGCAGGCCTTCCTGGAAGAAGAAGGTGTTGAGCATTGCACTACGATTCGTCAGGTTATGTGCAGTGGGGAAGCACTTTCCTATGACTATCAGGAGCGCTTCTTTGCCAAGCTGGACGCACAGCTTCACAATCTGTACGGCCCTACAGAAGCGGCTATCGATGTTACGCACTGGACATGCCGCCGGGATACGGCATTGCGGACCGTTCCGATCGGGATGCCGATTGCGAACATTCAGATCTATTTGCTCGATCAGGAGCTTCGTCCTGTGCCGATCGGGGTGCCTGGGGAGCTGCATATCGGCGGCGTTGGGCTGGCGCGCGGCTATTGGAATCGCGAGGCGCTGACGGAAGAGAAGTTTATTCGCAATCCATTTGATCCTTCGATGCAATCCCGTCTATATAAGACAGGAGATCTGGCACGATATATGCCGGACGGTGTGATCGAATATATGGGGCGTATCGACCATCAGGTTAAAATTCGCGGGTTCCGCATTGAGCTTGGGGAAATTGAAAGTGTGCTTACGGCTCATCCGAATATTAAGGAAGCGGCCGTCGTAACACGGGAAGATACCCCTGGGCATAAACGTCTCGTTGCTTATGTCGTCGCAGAAGAAGCTAAAGAAGTGCAGGCTGCGCAGCTCAGCAGCTACCTGCTGGAAATATTGCCTGATTATATGGTTCCAGCATCGTATACGTTCTTGAAGGCGATGCCGCTGTCGCCTAATGGCAAGCTGGATCGCAAAGCTTTGCCTGCTCCGCAGGATGCGCGCCTCGTATCCGGCAAGCCTTATGCTCCGCCACGCAATGCGATAGAGAGAACGCTGGCTCAAGTATGGGCAGACGTATTGGGTGTGAAGCAGGTAAGCATACATGACAATTATTTCGAATTGGGCGGGGACTCGATTCTCAGTATGCAGATTGTATCGCGTGCACGTCAAGCAGGAGTGCATCTGACACCTAAGCTTGTATTCCACAACCCGACAATTGCACAATTGGCGGCAGTAGCTAAGGAAAAAGTAGTGGTGGCAGAGCAAGTGGAAGTAACGGGAGAAGTTGAATTGACGCCAATTCAGCGTTGGTTCTTCGACAAAGAAATGATCGATCGGCATCACTGGAATCAATCGATGCTGTTGTCCGTGCGTCCTCCGGTAAATCGTCACGCCATAGAGCAGGCGATAGCTCATTTGCTGAAGCAGCATGATGCGCTGCGGCTTCGCTTTATTCCAGTGGGTGACGGTTGGAAGCAGGTGTCTGCTCCTGTTGGCTCTGATATGCCATTAGAGTGGGTAGATCTGTCGAATTGCTCAGAAGATCGCAGACTGACTGCCATCCAAGCAGAGACCGCACGGCTGCAATCCAGTCTCGATCTGACAGCTGGGCCGATTATACGGGCAGCTCTGTTTGATTGCGGTGAACACGATGCTGCTAGACTGTTCATCGTCATTCACCATCTAGCAGTAGATGCAGTGTCATGGCGGATTGTGATGGAAGATCTGGAGACGGCTTATGCGCAGTTACTTCAAAATGAACCCGTTCAGCTCCCGCCCAAAACGACGTCATACCGCCAATTTGCAGCCCGCATGAAGGAGTATGCGCAATCTGAAGCAGTTAAACGCGAGCTGTATTATTGGTCGAGTCATAATGACGGCACAGAGCTGCATATGCCGTTCATGAAGGAGATCGATCATGTTGAAGCTGCACGCAAGCTGAATACAGTTAGCTCGACTCGTACTGTCAATATTTCTCTATCTGCAGAGGAGACGAAGGCATTGCTGCAGGAGGTGCCGCTTGCTTATCGTACTCAGATTAATGATGTACTGCTGACTGCATTGCTCCTTGCCTTCAATAAGTGGTCAGGGCAAATGACACTGCAAATTGATATGGAAGGTCATGGTCGAGAAGATATATTCGAAGAGTTCGACTTGTCACGTACAGTTGGCTGGTTCACCTCGGTCTTCCCGGTTCGACTTGAAGTGTTTGCAGCAGAGAGTGTCGAGTTCACACTCAAGCGTGTTAAAGAGTTCATGCGGAATATTCCACAGCGGGGGCTTGGATACGGTCTGCTGCGCTATGTTAATGAAGATGAAGAAGTTCGCGAGTTAATGGACTCGCGTCCAGATTCGCTGATTATGTTCAATTATTTGGGACAGATCGATCAAGGCGTTGCCGCTGATACGCTGTTGGCGAGCGCATATGAGGAAACGGCACTTGACAGCAGTTCGCATGGGCTTAGACGCTATCTGCTGGACATTGCTGGAATGGTTACGAATGGCGAATTTCATCTTGGCTTCATGTACAGTGAACATCTTTTCCGTGCTGAAACGATTGAACAACTGTCGGAGCTGTTCTTGTCTGCTCTTCATACTATTATCGATCATTGCCGTCAACCTCAGGCAGGCGGAATTACACCGTCTGACTTCCCGTTGGCCAAGCTGCCGCAAGTACAGCTTGATCAATTGTATGCGAAGGATCAACACATCCGTGATCTGTATCCGCTGACTCCGATGCAAGCGGGAATGTTATTCCACTCCCTCGCGGAGCCGCATTCAGGAATGTATTGCGAGCAGAACACTTTCACGCTGCAAGGCAGATTCCAGGCAATGGCGTTCGCGCAGGCGTGGCAACAGGTTATGGAGCGGCACGCAGTGCTTCGTACTCGCATTGAGTGGGAGGGGCTAGATCATCCGGTGCAGATATTGGTCGATGACGTTTCTGTTCCGTTCAATGAGCTGGATTGGAGCATGCTGTCTGCACATGAACAGGAGCGCAAGCTGCAATTATTTTTAGAGGAAGATCGCCGAACTGGCTTTGACTTTACTCGGGCACCAATTATGCGTATGGCCATTATTCACTTAGATGCCAATACAGTCAAATTCGTATGGACGTTCCACCATCTGCTGCTCGACGGATGGAGCAACCCGATTGTCGTTCAGGAGTGCTTCGCTCTGTATGAGTCCATTGTGACAGGCACGGAAATTCAATTGGAGGCGGTTCGCTCCTACAGGGATTATATGTATTGGCTGCATGAACAGGATCAAGTGGCGGCGGAATCGTTCTGGACAACCTATTTGTCCGGTATCGAGGCGCCTATACAATTGCCGCTGGATCGACCAACAGCTGTTGAATCATCTGGCTTTGCAGAGGTTGTTCTGCATGTAGATGAGCCATTGACTGCATCGCTGAACAGCTTGGCGCGCATGCATCAGTTGACGCTCAGTACGATTGTACAAGGTGCATGGGGGCTGCTGCTAAGCCGTTATAGCGGAGAATCCGATGTGCTGTTCGGAGCAACTGTCGCAGGACGGCCTGCTGAGCTGGAGGGCGTTGAGACAATCGTCGGCTTGTTCATCAACACACTGCCTGTAAGAACGAAGATATCGGCTCATATGGACGTCATATCCTGGCTGCGCGACCTGCAAACTTGGCAGACGGACAAGCAGCAGTACGAATATGCGGCACTTAGTCAGATTCAGTCGTGGAGTGATATGCCGCAAGGAACACCGCTGTTCGACAGCATTATCGTATATGAGAACTATCCGATTCAAGTTACGATATCGGAGCCGGGAAGCATGGATAGGTCTGCTATAGATAAAAACGACAGAATAGTTCGTGCAGGGGATGAAGCAGGACATCCAGCAGAGATTGATTTAGCTGATGTAAAAGAAAATCAGAAAGCTGTCACAGCTAACGAGACTGGAGGCGTGCAGCTGCTTGGTGTACAGTCTTTCGAACGAACGAACTATCCGATTACATTGACTGCTGTGCCTGGGGATGCGCTGGAGCTGCAGATTGGTTACGATACGACTCGATATTCTTCCACCGACATGGAGCGGATGCTGCTGCACTTGCGCAATCTTCTGCAGGGCATCGCATCTCATCCAGATGGGCTGGTTGTAGAAGTGCCGATGCTTGGAGATGCCGAGGGAGACCAGTTGCTGCTGAACTGGAATGAGACGATGGCAGAGTACCCGTCAGGCTGTGTGCATCAGCTCATCGAAGCACAGGCGCTCGCTGCACCAGAGCGGACGGCGCTCGTCGTTGGACAAGACATGCTCACATACGGGGAGCTGAACGAGCGCGCCAACCGACTGGCTCATTATTTGCGGAAGCTGGGCGCAGGACCAGAAGTATTGGTCGGCATCTGTGCGGAGCGTTCTACAGAGCTGGCGGTCGGCATCTTAGGCATCTTGAAGTCCGGCGCTGCCTATGTCCCGATTGATGCCGCATATCCGGCAGAGCGAATTGCGTATATGATCGAAGATGCGTGCATGCCGCTGCTGCTGACACAAGAGCGCCTCATTCGGCAGTTGCCGCAGCATGAGGCGACGATCGTGCGGCTGGATGCCGATTGGGAGGCAATTGCGAAGGAGTCGGCGGATGCAGTTATAAGCGGAGTAGGCGAAGAGAACGCGGCGTATGTGATTTACACATCAGGTTCAACCGGACAGCCGAAAGGCGTCATCGTTACGCACGCTGCCATGGTGAACCACAATCACAGTGCGGTATCGCTGTACGAGCTGACCGAAGCAGACCGTGTGCTTCAATTCGCGACCATTAGCTTCGATGCTGCAATTGAAGAGTTGTTCCCGACATGGCTGTGCGGCGCAGCATTAGTCATGCCGGAGGAGCGCCTGCTCAGCATATCCGGCTTCACGGAGCTTATTGAAAGAGAGCGGCTCAGTGTGCTCAACCTGCCGACAGCATATTGGCATGAGTGGGTAAATGAGCTGGCAGCAGGGCGGGCTCCGCTGCCGAGCAGCATTCGCACGGTCATCATCGGCGGAGAGCGGCCATCGCCGGAGCGGTTCGCGGAATGGCAGCAGCTTGCAGGTAGACGCGTGGCGTGGTACAACACGTACGGCCCAACGGAAGCGACAGTCATCAGCACGGCATTCCGTGCACCAGTGCCGGATGAGAATGGAGGGCCGACATACAGCGAAGTTCCAATAGGACGTCCGATTGCCAATACGCAAGTGTACATCCTGGACAAGCATATGCAGCCCGTGCCGACAGGCGTGCCTGGCGAGCTGTACATTGGAGGAAGAGGTCTGGCGCGTGGATATTGGAACAAGCCGGAACTGACCGATGCCGTGTTTATCTCGAATCCGTTTGCAGCTGGAGAACGGCTGTACCGGACAGGAGATCTGGCAAGATATGTACAGAACGGTGATATTGAATACTTAGGTCGCACCGATTATCAGGTGAAAATTCGCGGCTTCCGCATCGAGCTTGAAGAAGTGGAATCTGCGCTTGCCCAGCAGGATGGGGTGAAACACGCACTTGCACTTGCCCGCGAAGATCAACAAGGTGAGAAGCGGCTTGTCGCATATGCAGTTATGGAGAATGCAGCAGATGTGTCCGTATCCCAATTACAACAAGCGTTGAAGGAACGGCTACCGGCATACATGATCCCGTCTGCGATCGTACTGTTGGATCAACTGCCGCTTACAGCGAACGGAAAACTGGATCGCAAAGCGCTGCCTGCGCCTGATCTGAACGCTTGGCAGAAGATCCGCGAATATGCTGCTCCGCGCAATGAGACAGAGCGGGTTCTGAGCAAGGTGTGGGCGCAAGTGCTTGGAACCGAGCGTATAGGCGTTCATGATAACTTCTTTGAAATGGGCGGGGACTCTATTCTAAGCATTCAGATTGTGTCGCGGGCTGGTCAGGCAGGTCTGAAGCTGACACCTAAGCAACTGTTTGAGAATCAGACAGTGGCAGAATTGGCTGCGGTGGCTAAGCAGGCTCTTCCGATGCTGGTGGACGATGGACCGGTAACTGGGTTCGTACCACTGACACCGATTCAGCGTTGGTTCTTCGAACAGCCAATGGAGAATCGTCATCATTGGAATCAAGCGATGCTGCTGACCATCAAGCAGCCTGTTCATTTGGAAGCTCTGCAGGAGGCTGTGGCGCATCTGATGCTCCATCATGATGTCTTGCGGCTGCGCTTCGCGCTGACGGAAGCTGGCTGGGAACAGCGGATCGCTGGCGTAGATGGAGAAGCGGAAGCACCTATACTTGTAGTTGATTTGACTGCACTGTCGGCACAGGAACAGATTGAACATATCGAAGCAGAATCAGATCGTTTGCAGCAAACGTTGAACTTGACAGAAGGTCCTATCATACGCACAGCACTGTTCGAGCTTGGACCGGATCACCCAGCGAGACTGTTAATCGTGATTCATCATCTGGCTGTGGACGGAGTATCTTGGCGCATTATTCTCGAGGACCTGCAGCTTGCGTATGAGCAGCTCGTGCAACGCATGCCAGCTCAGCTTCCAGCGAAAACAACATCGTTCAAGGCGTGGGCAGAACGATTGCATGCGTATGCTGATTCTGATGAAGTGAAGGATGAGCGAGCATACTGGATGCAGCCAAAGCGCCTGCATGCGCAGCCTCTGCCAACCGATGTCATTGTATCAGCCGACACCGTTAACCAAGTCAATACGTATGCATCGTCCGAAACGATAACGACTGTGCTGGATGCTGAAACGACGCGAGCCTTGCTACAGGATGTTCCTTCTGTATATCGCACGCGAATGAATGACATCCTGTTGGCGGCATTAGCCCGGACAATCGCAGCCTGGACAGATAACAGAACGGTTGTGGTGGATGTTGAGGAGCATGGAAGAGAAGAGTTGTTCGAAGACGTTGATCTATCACGTACTGTTGGCTGGTTCACAGCAGTCCATCCGCTGCTGCTAGAGTTAAGTGCCAGCGGAACGGTTCAGGAAGATATTAAGGCGATCAAGGAACAGCTTCGCAGTATCCCGCAAAAAGGAGTCAGATACGGGTTATTACGTTATATAGCCTCTGACATCGCAGCGTCTGACATGATGCGGCAAGCGACTGAACCAGACATATTGTTCAACTATTTGGGCCAGATGGATCAGGCTGCAGAAGACACAGAGCTAGTAATCGGCATTGCCCCAGAATCTTATGGCATGCCAGTTAGCCCCGAAGCTCCGCGTGATCATTTGATCGAAATCAATGGGCTCATTAGCGGCAAGCAACTGGTTATGAGTTGGACTTATAGCCGACAGTTGCATCATTCCGCTACTATTGAGCACCTTGCAGCTTCTTATTTGAATGCTATTAGAGAAATCATTGAGCATTGCAAGCAGCCGGAAGCAGGAGGATGGACGTTGTCGGACTTCCCGCTCGTCTCAGCTTCACAAGCGCAGCTAGATCATCTGTACGCTGCTGCGCCGAACATTCGTGATCTGTATCCGCTTAGTCCGATGCAGGAGGGGATGTTGTTCCACTCGCTTGCTGATCCGCGTTCCGGAATGTACTGTGAGCAGACAGGGTTTATGCTGGGCGGAAAGTTCAGCGTGGACGCATTTGAACAGGCTTGGCGTGACTTGGTGAATCGGCATTCGATATTGCGAACTCGTATATGTTTGGAAGGCTTCGAACAGCCACTACAAGCAGTTCTTGATGATGTGCCGCTGCCAATTCAGCAGCTAGACTGGCGTTCCATTGCGGCAGAGCAGCAGAAGCATATGATGAAGAGCCTCCTGGAAGAAGATCGCCAAAGAGGCTTCCAGTTCCATGAAGCGCCGATTATGCGCTTTACAATTATTCATCTAGCGAATGATAAGGTTCAGTTGATATGGACGTTCCATCATATGCTGCTTGATGGGTGGAGCAACCCGATTGTCATACAGGAATTTTTCGCTCTTTATTATGCATATGCCATGGGGACACCAATACAGCTTGAACCGACGAGATCTTATCGCGATTACATCGCATGGATGCAGAAGCAGGATCAGCAGGCAGCAGAAACATTCTGGCGTGAGTACTTGGCAGGTATTGCAGCACCAACTGAGATTCGTCTGCAGCAACCGGATTTAGTGCCGACAACTGATATGGACTATAACGAACTGGAGCTGGAGATTGGGACAGAGCTGACCAGCCAGCTGCAATCATTCGCGCGAAACCACCAGCTAACACTCAGCACTATGGTGCAAGCAGCATGGGGGTTGATGCTTAGCCGCTACAGTGGAGACACCGATGTGCTGTTCGGGGCAACTGTTGCTGGCAGACCTGCAGATTTAGCTGGTGTGGAATCTATCGTTGGATTGTTCATCAATACGCTGCCGGTTCGTGTTCAAGTTCGGACAGATATGGATGTATTGGCATGGCTGTTGCACTTGCAAGAGCAGCAAGCAGAGAAGCAGCAGTATGAATATACGGCTTTGACGCAGATCCAATCATGGAGTGAAGTGCCGCATGGAACGCCGCTGTTCGACAGCATTATCGTGTATGAGAATTACCCGATACAGGTCACGGTTCCGGAGGCAGCCGCAGCAGTGGAAGACGCAGTTGCGGAAGAGACAACGGCTTCCGAAGGCGTAGAATTGCTTGGGGTGCATTCCTTCGAACGGACGAATTATCCAATTACGTTGTCTGTTCTGCCTGGTGAGTCGTTGGGGCTGCACATCGGCTACGATACAACTCGATTCAGCAGTGCCGATGTTCGTCGTATGCTGGAGCATCTGCGCAACTTGCTTCAGGGCATGGCAGATGGTCCAACTGAAATGGCCGTACACTTACCAATGCTTAGCGAATATGAGAAATCGCAGTTGTTGCTGGACTTGAACAAGACAGCGGCAGAGTATCCTTCAGGCTGCGTGCATCAGCTTATCGAGGCGCAAGCGATCGCTGTACCGGAGCGGACGGCGCTCGTCGTTGGACAAGACATGCTCACGTACCGGGAGCTGAACGAGCGCGCCAACCGACTGGCTCATTATTTGCGGAAGCTGGGCGCAGGCCCAGAAGTATTGGTCGGCATCTGTGCAGAGCGTTCTGCAGAGCTGGCGGTCGGCATCTTAGGCATCTTGAAGTCCGGCGCTGCCTATGTCCCGATTGATGCCGCATATCCGACAGAGCGGATTGCGTATATGATCGAAGATGCGTGCATGCCGCTGCTGCTGACACAAGAGCGCCTCATTCGGCAGTTGCCGCAGCATGAGGCGACGATCGTGCGGCTGGATGCCGATTGGGAGGCAATTGCGAAGGAGTCGGCGGATGCAGTTATAAGCGGAGTAGGCGAAGAGAACGCGGCGTATGTGATTTACACATCAGGTTCAACCGGACAGCCGAAAGGCGTCATCGTTACGCACGCTGCCATGGTGAACCACAATCACAGTGCGGTATCGCTGTACGAGCTGACCGAAGCAGACCGTGTGCTTCAATTCGCGACCATTAGCTTCGATGCTGCAATTGAAGAGTTGTTCCCGACATGGCTGTGCGGCGCAGCATTAGTCATGCCGGAGGAGCGCCTGCTCAGCATATCTGGCTTCACAGAGCTTATCGAAAGAGAGCAGCTCAGTGTGCTCAACCTGCCGACAGCATATTGGCATGAGTGGGTAAGTGAGCTGGCAGCAGGACGAGCTCCGCTGCCGAGCAGCATTCGCACGGTCATCATCGGCGGAGAGCGGCCATCGCCGGAGCGGTTCGCGGAATGGCAGCAGCTTGCAGGTAGACGCGTGGCGTGGTACAACACGTACGGCCCAACGGAAGCGACAGTCATCAGCACGGCATTCCGTGCACCAGTGCCGGATGAGAATGGAGGGCCGACATACAGCGAAGTTCCAATAGGACGTCCGATTGCCAATACGCAAGTGTACATCCTGGACAAGCATATGCAGCCCGTGCCGACAGGCGTGCCTGGCGAGCTGTACATTGGAGGAAGAGGTCTGGCGCGTGGATATTGGAACAAGCCGGAACTGACCGATGCTGTGTTTATCTCGAATCCGTTTGCAGCTGGAGAACGGCTGTACCGGACAGGAGATCTGGCGAGATATGTACAGAACGGTGATATTGAATACTTAGGTCGCACCGATTATCAGGTGAAAATTCGCGGCTTCCGCATCGAGCTTGAAGAAGTGGAATCTGCGCTTGCCCAGCAGGATGGGGTGAAACACGCACTTGCACTTGCCCGTGAATATCAAGCGGGCGGGCAGCGCCTCATTGCTTATGTTGTGGCTGAAAATGAAGCCGATGTCGACATAGCCAATATGCAGCAAGCGCTGAAAGAGCGATTACCGACCTATATGATTCCGTCTGCGATTGTGCTGTTGGATGAATTGCCGCTTACGGCGAATGGCAAGGTGGATCGCCGAGTGTTGCCGATGCCTAACGAGCATCTCCTTGAAGGGAACACGGTACAAGCAGCACCACGCAACTTGACAGAGTTCCAGCTGAAGCAGATTTTTGAGGACATGCTGCAAGTAAGTGATGTAGGAATCCATGATCATTTCTACGATCTAGGCGGACATTCCTTGCTTGCGATTCGAGCCATTGCTCGGATCAAGCAGCAATTCAACTGCGAGCTTCCGATCAGTATTGTTCTTGAAAAAGGGACAACCGCCGAATTGGCCAAGGAAATTTTATACAGCGATACGCAAGCACCGTTCTCGACACTTGTCACGCTACAGCCGAAGGGGACGCAGATTCCAATCTTCTTCGTCCATCCGGCGGGTGGCCTCGTGCTTAGCTATACGACGCTGTCCAAGCATCTGGGGAGCGATCAGCCATTTTATGCCTTCCAGTCTCGGGCATTAAACGGGGAAAGAACAGGACTTATCGAGGATATGGCAGCCGATTACATCACTGAGCTTCGTTCTGTACTGCCACATGGACCTTATCGGCTTGGCGGCTGGTCCATTGGCGGAACGATTGCTTTCGAGATGGCTCGTCAGCTTGTGCAGCAGGGAGAAGTGATCTCTGATCTTGTTTTACTGGATACTCCGGCTAAATATGCCGATGAGGATGAGGATATGGCACTCAGCGATGCAGAGCTGTGGTCCAAACTTATCGACCTTCCATTAGGCGAACTGCAGCAGGTTGAACCGAATAGGCAGCTAGATGAGTTGTTGGCTGAGGCGAAGAAGCGTAAAATCGCTGCTGAGGATATGACAGTGGAACATGTTAGAACTTTGCTCCAAGTATACCGTGATAATTCGATAGCGACTACAGCTTACAAGCCTGAGATGTATAATGGCCGATTGACGTTGATTCGTATACATGACGAAAGTGCAGTATATCAGGAGGAAACAATGGGTTGGAACTCGCTGGCAAAGCATGGTGTAGATGTCTATTATGTTGAAGGTGAGCATCACACAATGATGGATTTGCCGTATGTGGAGGCCGTAGCGCACCATATGCTTCACTCGTTCCTTAACTAATTCAGCTAGGGGGGAGAAGGTGTGTATTCTCCCCCCTCTAAGCTGACTAATACACAGAAGGAGTGCTTGAAATGAGTACAGTGACTGTAAACAATCGATGGATCGTTTGTCCGAAGCCTAATCCCAATGCTACATTTCGTCTATTCTGTTTCCCATTTGCAGGGGGATCCGCATCCGTGTTTCGTACATGGCATAAGAAGCTGCCAGACTATCTTGAGGTATGCTCGATACAGTATCCAGGCAGAGGTACATGGATGGGGGAAACATTTTATACGGACACCAAATCGATGGTTGAAGCGGCAGCGCAGGCGATTCGCTCTCATCTGGACAAGCCCTTTCTTTTCTATGGGCACAGCATGGGGGCCATTATTGCCTTTGAGCTTGCGCGATATTGTGCGGAGCAATTCGGTCGGCGCCCGATTCTGCTGATGGTTGGAGGGCGCAATGCGCCTGATGCGGATCGAGAGATCGAGCCGATCTACCATCTGCCTGAAGCAGAATTTCGTGCTGGACTGCGAACATATGGTGGAACACCAGATGAAGTGCTAGCGAATGACGAACTGATGGATTTGTTCTCACCAATATTGCGTGCCGATTTTCAATTGTCCGAAACATACTCCTACGAAGGTGGAAAAGTGACTTGTCCAATTGTTGCTTGGGGTGGATATGATGATCATATGGTGCCTGAGGACAATTTGCGTGATTGGAAGAGATTCACGGATTCACGATTTACATGCGAGATGCTGCCTGGAGGACATTTTTTCTTGCAAAGCCACCAAGAAGAACTGCTTATTAGAGTGAAGAGAGAATTAGAACTGCTTGCTCAATTATCAATTTGGGGCCGATTACAGTAATGCAATTTCCTATAATTATGTTATAATATACCTGAATTTAACAGAATAGGGTTGGAGGTTTGATAGGTGAACTTCACATTTCGAAAAAAGTCCACTGCACTGAAGTACAATTTGATCGGCCTGACTGTCGGCATACTGTTAGGACTTATTGCGATTATTCTCGTGGCTATCTTCTTGGGTTCTCCGTGGAATTGGATTGTCATGGTAATCGGAGTGCTTGTACTTTACGGTGGCACTCGCAGTCTGCTCGTCCTGATGAAGGAAGCTCACTCCATTGGCACGGAGGGGCTTGATTTCAAGTATTTTGGTTTCCATCTACATATTCCTTACCATGAAATTGATCGAGTAGAACGTTATACAGGAACATTGCCACGTTTTCTGGAGCTGCCTCACAGTGAACAGAAATATTCTCCCGACAACAAGACCCTCTACCTTGTAGCAGATACTGCGGAAATGATCGAAGTAACGATGAAACAACCGACCGAAACACCTCTTCCATGGCCGAGCAAAGAAGTGATCAACTTCTCCAAGCTCATTTTCAGCGTAGATGAACCCACGAAGTACCTTGATAAGTTATCTGAATATTTCAGTGATGAACAACCCAGTTCTGAAGCTAGTGTCGAAGTACAGCGCTCAATCTCGGATATTGCTGCTGCCAGTGAGACACTGAACGGTTCATTGCCCCGTTCAGAAGCAATACGAACGAAACGAAAGGAATTCATCGGAACAAGGGAAGGCAAGGCGATCAAAATTGCGGGTTTGCGCAAAACATATGGCAATTTTGAAGCAGTAAAGGGCATTGATCTGACCGTCGAGCCAGGTGAAATTCTAGCATTCCTTGGCAGCAATGGGGCAGGCAAAACTACTACAATTAAAATGTTGATAGGCTTGCTTGATCCAACGGCAGGAGAGATTACGATATGCGGAAAAGACTTGTTCCAAGATGGCTTATCTGCGCGGAAGCTAATCGGTTATGTGCCGGATAACCCGCTGCTGCGCGAGGGACTGACCGCACGTGAATTCCTGTGGCTCGTTGCAGGCTTGTATCATATTCCAGAGCAGGAGGCCAGAGCTCGAACGGAGGAACTGTTGAAGGCGCTCAAGCTAGAACAATGGGGCGATCATCTGATCCGTGGCTTCTCCCTAGGGATGAAGCGTAAGATGGCGATAGCAGCAGGGTTGATTCATCGCCCCAAAGTACTTCTGCTTGACGAAGTTACGAATGGTCTTGACCCTCGTGCTGCACGTGAGGTCAAGGATCTAATCGTTGATGCTGCCAACCAGGGAACAGCCATATTTATAACGACCCATATCCTTGGCTTGGCAGAAGAATTGGCGGATCAGATTGCAATTATTGATCGTGGTCAGTTGCAAGCATTAGGAACGATGGATGAACTCCGAACGCAGCTAGAAATGCCAGATGCGAATCTGGAACAGATCTTCCTCTACTTGACTGGTAATGTGCCGAGCGTGGAGGTGACGTGATGGCAAGCTCACATACAACACGTGCGCTAGTTCGATCCATCTTGCAAGAGAAATGGAATCAATCCTGGAGATTCAACAAATGGAAGCTTGGGTTATGGCTAAAGCTGGCTCAACTGTTTGTCGTCGGTTGGATTGTTCTTTTGCTTCGTGATGCATCTGTATACAGCTTCGGTCTCGTTGTGTCCTTCATATTATTATTATCTGTGTTTTTGAGCGTGCTTGATATATTCGGTAAGCAGGAAGGGCAGTTATATTCAGACCGATTCATGCAATTCGTACACATATCAGCTTGTCCTCCTGCACATGTGCTGCTTGCTTTTGTGATTGCAGAGCTGCCCTCTAAGGCATTTACATCTCTATTAACAGCAATCGTACTAAGCAACCTTTTGCCGTATGATATTGTTGTTTGGGCAGCACCACTATTGTTTCTTATCAGTTTATTCGCTGGATTGATTGGAGATTTGTCTGGCTTGTTGATGCTGGTAATCTTGGTTCGAGTGATGCCTGCTATCTTGGGAGCAATACGGGCTGTTATACCTGGAATAATTATTGCTTTACTTGTTTATGTGGTGTATATTCTATCGAATGGAATTCCTATAGAAGCTATTGGATTGTTGCTACAAGAATATCAAGCGAGGATCTACTTAGTTATAGGTATGTTGATGTTTCCAGGTATTGGGATGCTGATCGCTTTGTGGCTTGCCCCGCTGCGAATTGGTGCATTGTATCGGGATGGTTGGAGAGAAGCTTCCAAGCGCTTCGATGCTGGAAAAAATGCGTCTTCCCAATCCAGATGGCCTGCGTTGATGTCGGGTCCAATAGGCGCAATTCAAGCAAAGGAATGGCTGCAGTTGAGACGTAATCGCATAACGTATGTGCGGCTGTTGTTCCTTGCTGCAGGCCTAATTGCCGCATTCTTTGCAGGTCCGATAATTGCTGCTCAGGATGATTCCTTACGTATGGTGATTGTTCTGGCGGCAGGCTTGCTCGTTGCTCTGTTAAGCTACGGAGAGGTTCTTGCCGCGATGTTTGTCGGGGAAGGGCGCAACATGGCTTTTTACATTATTTCTGGCACACATCCAGGGCACTTGCTGCTTGGCAAGATGCTGTCTGGGATGCCGCTTGGCGGCATTAGCTTAGCAAGTACATGGGTGTTCGCTCTGTTCAGTGGAATGTCCATAAGTGAGCAGATTCATGCGGCTGTTATCGGTGGGCTGCTTGGAATCGGCATGATTGTCATCTTGATTGGAGTTTCTGCAGTAGGCATTAATCTAAGCGAATTCGATAAGGGAGACGAAAAGCAAACCTCCTCTGAAGTTAGTGAACAGCTTCCAAGCGGGGTGGGTTCCTGGTTAGGCATTGGGGTGGCACTGCTTTACTGGATGATCGGTTCTGTTGCTGGTGGTGCGGATCTTCCAAACTGGGTTACATACCTGTTCGTTGCCGTGCTCATTATGATGATGATTCTGGCGTATGTTCTAGGCAACTCCCGTCTCTGGAAATTAATGCTGCGCGGCAAATGATAAGGAAGTTAAGCGGTTCACGACAGACCAATTACAGCCACATTCGTCAACCTCTATTGCCTTAATGGACGTTGTAGATAATAATAAGGAATAGGTAAGTTTGCAAGAAGCTGCGCCAGGTGTCGAATGCGCGGCTTCTTCTGTTGTGCAAGGAAAGAGGTGAGAGGATGAAGACGCTTGTCGTGGCAGAGAAACCGGATATGGGCCGCAACATAGCTTCTGTCATTGAACCGAGAGGACGGAAGCATCGAACTCATATTGAAGGTGAACGGTATATTATTACATGGGCGATTGGACATCTGCTCAGACTAGCTGAGCCTGAAGTGTACGATGCCAAATATAAACGTTGGAACTTCTATGATCTACCAATCCTCCCGTCTGCATTCAAGATCGTAGCGGAACGCCGGACGAAGGATCAATTGAAGATCATTGGCGAGCTGGCCAAGCAATGCAGTACAGTTGTGAATGCATGTGACGCAGGGCGGGAAGGTCAATATATTTTCGCGCTTATCCAACAGCACTATAAGTGGAAGCAACCCGTCAAGCGCTTATGGATTTCGGATTTGACCGCTGAAACAATACGTCGCGGATTCGAGGAGTTGAAGGGAGCGGAACATTATGAGCGGCTGACAGCCGCGGCAAGAGCTCGCAGCGAGGCGGATTGGATTATCGGGATGAATGCTTCACGTGCTTTCACGACGAAGCATAAAGCCTTATTGTCCGTTGGGCGAGTGCAGACGCCTGTTCTCGCGCTCATTTATGATCGGGAGCAGGAAATTGCCGCCTTTCAGGCTGAATCGTACTTCGATATAACGGCTGTCTTTCAACAAGGGGACGTTATCTACAAAGGGATAAGACAAGGCGATCGAATCGTGGACGAGCAACTGGCAACTAGCATCGCAGATAAGGTAAGAGGAAGAGAAGGGCGCATTGCGGAGTATAATGTGAAGGAAGGCAAAGAATACCCTTATAAGCTGTATGATCTTACGCTGCTGCAGCGCGATGCTAATGCGCGATACGGCTATTCTGCGAAAAAGACCCTAGACATTGCACAGGCCTTGTATGAAAAACATAAAGCAATTACGTACCCGCGCACGAACTCGAACTATGTCACCGAACAGAATATCGCAGGTATGCATCAAGCACTGAACATGCTGAGGAACATGCAGGAGTATGCCGCACTAACCGGGCAGGCAGATCCGAAACGAGTCCATCGTAACAATCGCGGGGTGTGCAATCCTGACAAGGTGGAGGATCATCATGCAATCCTTCCGACGACGAAGCGTCCGGGTACATTGTCTTCGGAGGAAGGCAAGATCTATGATCTTATTGTGCGCCGTATGCTAGCGCATTTCTATCCCGTGGCGGAGTACACGTTATATACGGTGCTGACAGAGGTGGAGCAAATCGTCTTTAAGACGAGCATGAAGCAATGGCGAGTACGAGGGTGGAAAAATCTCTATGACGGATTAAAGGAGAAATCATCCGCCCGGACTACCAAACGTTCGAAGCAAAAGGACGAGGACGATGGCGATGAGAAGTCCTCATCGACAGAAGAGATTGTAGAGCTTGGAGAAGAAGATGCCTTTCAGCTGATCAAGGAGCAGCCAGTAGATTGCAAGGAAGCGGAGATTGCACCGAAGTCCACACAGCCCCCAAAATCGTATACGGAGGGTACGCTGCTGAAGGCAATGGAAAGCGCGGGTAAGCAGTTGGATAATGAGGAGCTTCGCGATGCGATGAAGGATGCAGGACTGGGAACGCCAGCGACACGCGCAGCGACAATTGAGCGCTTGAAGCAGGTTGGTTATATCGGTATGACAGGCAAGCGCTTGACATTGACAACGAAGGGAAAGACTGCGGTTGAACTTATTCGCGGAGCCGGCGTTAATCTGCTTACTTCACCGGAGATGACGGGGCAATGGGAGCGCAGATTGACGCAGATCGCCCGAGGTGAGGCTTCCGAGGATGTGTTCATGGAGGCAGTGCGTAAGTTCACATTACATGTCATAGATTGCGTTGAGAAGCAGAAGCCGGTGTCGGCCGACGTGCTCGCGCTAATTGAAATTGACAAGAAGCCTGGGAGCAAAGGAACTGGAAAAAGAGCGGGAAACAGAAAATCCAATGGAACCAGCGCATATACGGACAAAAACGGCACGTCTGATGATGCTCGAAGTCATGCCGCTATGTCAAGTAAAACAGTCTCTACAATTTCGGACAGAGGCAGGCAAGCAAGAACGAGCAGTTCACCGCAGCCGCCGGAAACATTCGGGCTATGCCCGCGCGAAGGTTGCGGCGGAACGATTATCGAAGGACGCAAGGGATATGGCTGCTCGAACTACAAACAGGGCTGTAAATTCGTCGTGTGGAAGAAACAGTTGGCGATCGGCAAGACAATATCTGCATTGATGATGCGCGATCTGCTAGAGAAGGGGACAACCAAAAGGCTTAACTTCACGAAGGGAAACGCAACGGTAAAAGGAAAACTGGGCTTCGCCAATCGTTCAAGCGGGGATTTGAAGATTTACGAAGATTGAGAGAAGCCATGTATGACAACACAGCATTGCTGCTGCGGTTATACATGGCTTTTCGCCCTAACCCATGCCTAAAGCCGGCAGTGACTGTGATCTATTTATTTGCTAGATGGCTTTAGGCCTTTGCTTGACTTGGTTTCTGCACTTGGGACGTCAACCACTTTAGGATGACACGTGGAACGTCCGCGAGCCGTTCGATTGTATACAATGCGCCTTGTGGCTTTGTTTCGATCTCGACAACATTGTAGAACCACTCATTAGGCCGTTTTAAATAAA
Source organism: Paenibacillus sp. B1-35 (assembly GCF_050474385.1). Taxonomy (NCBI): domain Bacteria; kingdom Bacillati; phylum Bacillota; class Bacilli; order Caryophanales; family Paenibacillaceae; genus Paenibacillus; species Paenibacillus sp. B1-35. Next base: position 994,951 of record NZ_JBCHVJ010000001.1, on the reverse strand, counting down.
TGACATTTAGGCCAGCCATAAGCCCGGGCTCCACATCGGTACGAACCGAGTTGCCGATCATCCATGTATTGGCAGGCTGGAAGTCCTGATCCGCGACGATGTCCGCCAGCGCTTCCGCTGTCTTATGCTGCCTGATAAATATGCGATCATCGAAGTATTGGGACAGCTTCATTTGATCAATTTTACGCTGTTGAATAACAGGCTCTCCGCCAGTATATAAATACAGACGGTGACCTGCATCCCGTAGTTGTTCTAGTGTCTCGACCATACCTGGATAAGGCTCGATTTCCATTTCGTAAACGCTCATTCCCAGCTTTCGCAGAAATTCGACTTCTTCATCTGACGTTTCTCTCCCGGTAAGGCTGGAGAAGTGATGATAAGCGCCGATGAGAGAGCGCGGGAAGTGCTCGCTCTCAAAGCCGTTCTTATGCACGCCTTCAATATCGAATTGGGATTGTATGGACTTAATCTCCGCAGCAGGGATGTTCCATGTTCTGAACCATGTCGCCATTGTATCCAAAAATTGATGGATGACGATGTCAAAGTATTTGTTGCAATAAATGAGTGTGTCATCCATGTCGAACAGTATCGTTTGCTTAGGAATTGATGTAGTCAATATAATTTCCCCCTTGCGCTTTTCAGACTTGACAAGCGTGAGGAGGATAACGATGATCTTCCATTACGCGAACATTGTCAGTCGTTACTATTGCACTTGTACATAATCTTCTAAAAATACAGACAAGTCGGACAACCCTTCCTGACGAAGAGCAATAGACTCCGAATTGCCGTCCCAATAGGTACGTATATATCCAGCGGATCGAAGAACGGCCAAATGATGCTTCACAGTTCCTTTGGATAACCCGAGATGCTGCTGAATATCAGTGAATGATCGTGCACCTTGACTGACGAAGCGCAGCAGCTGCAGCCGCTCATGATCAGCAAGTGCCTGGGTCATGCGGAGAAGGTTGTGAGATGGTATACAATCATCTTCTTCAGGTTCGTCCACTGCGTACAATACAAGCAGCTTGTTTTTGAAGGTGCACGTATTATTCATGGGACGATAATGCCACATTGGAGCAAGGATACACTCGCGAATCTGATTTTGCTCATCGCGGATGACGATGCCGTTTGTGGCGACTTCAACAACTTCTTCTGGATTTATTTTGCTCATTAAGAGCCGCTTCTCATGCGCATCTTGCTGCAAAATAGGCTCCCATTGCGGCAATGTATGAGAGATATAGTGCTCATACCAGCATTTCAATGCAGGAACATAGTGCAGCTGACACTTCTCTCTCGTGAGAGGCTTCTCGGACAGACCATATTGATCCTGAATGAGCTTCCACTGCTCTTCAGTTGCCTGTTCCAGATGCTTGATGTACCCGGTGATCTGACTGCCGCCAGCGTATTCAAGCGCCATGGCATACAGCATGTCATAATCCGTTAACGAATATCGCTTGATCTGACGGGCGTGCTCGTCCCACTCGGCGGGCATCATTTGCTCTGCTTGACGTACCCACGTCATGCCGTTGTCTACGTTGCGAATCCATTTGCGGTGTACAAATAGCATGAAGCTTCCAATAAGTTCATATACCGATGAACAGTCGATACGAACATGATAGGTCATGCCTGCGTAGCCTCCTTGGTAAATGACAATGACTGTCTTCGTTTATTATGAATTGTATTGCATAGCATTGTCTACTATAATTGTGAAATGTTCATTTGATAGAGGAAATGGGGAGGTTTAAAAGAATGGCATCTTGGCGGAACGCGACAGATTCCCCAACTTGGAAATTTATCATTCTCATCATTGTCGTTATGATTACAGGTTTAAGCCAGGGTCTACTGCTGCCCTTGCTTACGATCTTCTTGGAACGAATGGGCGTTCCATCTGACTTGAATGCACTGAATGCTACTGCTCTATATTTAGGTGTGTTTTCTATGATGTTCCTTGTAGAGCGAATACTCATTCGGCTTGGTTTTAAAAAAATGCTGCTTGCCGGCATGGTATCGGTTACGTTTGCATTAGCATTGTTTCCGATATTCCCAAACATTTGGGTATGGTTCATTTTGCGGATTGTCGTAGGTCTTGGTGACAGTGCGCTGCACTATGCGACACAGCTTTGGGCTGTGTCTGTCAGTCCTGCGAATCGACGGGGAAGAAATATATCATTATATGGTATGGCATATGGAGTAGGCTTCAGCTTCGGACCATTAGGCATCAATCTCTTGGCCATACATGACTCTGCGCCGTTCATCGCGATTGTTCTTATGTTCTTGATCGTCATGGCGATTGTATATGTGAAGCTGCCAAATGAGCAGGCTGCGATGATGAAAGACGGATCTAGACCGGAGAAGCGCTACCGCCGCTCCTATCAATGGGCATGGTTCGCGCTGCTGCCTGCATTCCTATACGGGTATATGGAAGCTTCCATGAACAGCAACTTCCCGGTGTATGCGTTGCGTCTCGGCATGGAGCAGCATTGGATATCCTACTTGCTTCCGTTCTTCGGGATCGGAGGACTTATCCTGCAGCTGCCATTAGGTATGCTTAGTGATCGCATCGATCGGAAAAAAGTGCTGATGGGATGCGGTATCTTAGGGGGAATTGGCTTCCTTATCATCCCGCTTGCAGGGACGAATATTTGGGGGATTCTCATAATGTTCATGCTTGTTGGCGGATTAGTAGGTTCGTTCTTCTCTTTAGGCTTGGCGTATGCAGCAGACATATTGCCGAAGGAATATTTGCCTTCCGCTAACGTGATTGCATCCATACATTTTAGCTTAGGGAGCATCGTTGGTCCGAATTTAGCGGGCATCGGCATCCAGTACGTATCAGTCGGCAGCATGTTCTACTTGCTCGGCATTTGGTATATTGGCTTCTCGCTACTTGGCTTCATATTCAGGCGGCACAATAAAACGCTTGCAAGTTAGGGGCTGCCTTCCTTACACTAAGAGTAGTGTTCTTCATTCGCTGCGACCTATGGAACGATATAAATAATCTTTTGCAGCGCAAGAGCAGTGAACGGCCATTGTCGGAATGGAGAGGAGTCTTGACGATGATTAAAGTAGATCAGTTAGTGAAGCAATACCCTCCTGATCAGAAGGTATTGAAAAATATTAGCTTTGAGGTTCACCCGGGAGAGTTTATTGGTGTAATAGGCGCAAGCGGAAGCGGGAAGTCAACCCTGTTGAAGTGTCTGGCGTTGCAAGAAAGATGGACGAGCGGAAAGTTCATTGTTGACGGAGTCGATATATTTGCCCAGCAATGGAACGGCAGACGCAAGGTAAAGCGGGAATTCGCGTACTTGGAGCAGAACCCAGTACTGTCTGACAATCGCAAGGCGTTGAAGAATGTTTTAATCGGACGCTTCCATCAAACTCCGCTGTGGAGAATGGCAACGGGGATGGTTCGTTCTGATGACTATATGGGGGCAATGGACACAATTGAGCAGCTTGGCTTATTGGACAAGGCTCACAAGAAGTGCGGTGATTTGAGCGGTGGGGAAAAGCAGCGTATTGCTATTGCCAGAGCGCTCGTGCATGGTGCAGATGTGCTGCTTGCGGACGAGCCCGTGCTTGGCTTAGACCCGCAATCTGCTGAATCTGTGTTATCGACATTCCGAGATCTGTGTGCCAAACAGCGCAAGATCGTTATAGCTGTATTCCATCAGGTAGAGCTTGCGGAGAAATATGCAACGCGCTTATGGGGGCTCCAAAACGGTACGATTGCTGTAGATGTAAAGGGCAGACGGCTGCTCCAATCAGAGAAGGCACTTATTCTTTAGTTTTATTTTGTCAAAAGTAAATAGGCAATTGTCAAGCCATCTCTATAAGGTGCATAGGATATAGAGTGGGAAAAGAAGAACGCCCAACTTTAAACTATTCATACATCCGTAGGAGGTGGCTTTTTTATGCTGTATCCATTGCCGATTACGATCGAGCCTCATGTTATTCGTAAGCCCAATCTGGAGGTGTACGTTCCTGTCGTGGTGGATCCGAAGCATCCACAAGCGGCGGAGCGTATGAATCACACGATCCAAAAGCAGGTCATGGAATTAATTCGTACTTCTGGCTATGAGGAAGATCCGAAAAATATTCAGGTGCAGGGCTGGTTTGAAATTAAATTAAACGAAAGAGGATATCTAAGCCTTACCTTGAGTGTTTACGACTATCCTTATCATGCCGCGCACGGAATGACGTATCAGCGAGGATTGACTTTCGAGACGGAGACAGGAAAACTGTTGTCTCTGCCTGAATTGTTCAAGCCGGGAGCCCCATATGTGGATGTATTGTCTAAGCATGTGGCTGCCCAGATCAAGGAGAGAGATATCGAAACACTTGAGCCATTCAAATCTATACGGCCTGATCAAGATTTCTACATGACGGATAAAGCACTGGTTCTCTTCTTCCAGCTTTATGAGATTGCGGCTTATGTATATGGTTTCCTGTACTTTCCGATATCCGTATATGACTTAAAGGACATCAAGGCGGAAAACGGGATTATCGATAAGTTGTGGTATTAATGGTGTTAAGTGGTGTTTATTTGCAGGCAATCGTTATTAACTTGGATATCGGCTAGGCGTACTCCTGATAAAGTAGAAAAGGATACAAGGTTTGTCACGGGATTGTCACCATTAGGTGACTCTTTTTTTTTATAATAATAGAGTATGCCTGTAATTCGGATTTTGAGCATTAGCACTGGTATTTCATGAAGAAGCAAAATGATAGAAGCAATAAAGGAGGAATGGCATGTATGATAAAAAGGCGAACAATACGTAAAGCATCGCTCTTCCTTCTACTGGCAAGTTTACTGCTAAGCGGATGTGAGTGGGTTCAAGATCCTAAATCGATGCTGAAGGAACCGCGATTGTCCGCAGATAAAGCGAATTTAAAATCAATTATTGATTCTCAGAAGCCTGAAGGAGCCAATGTCATTCGGCCGCGCAATGCAGACGATACAAGCACGATCCGCATTGCTGACCTTAACAATGACGGCAAGGGAGAAGCCATCGTGTTCTACGAGACGCCAGACAAGGACGTTCGCATTCATGGGATGATCTTTAAGTCAGAAGGGGACACATGGACAAAGGTGTTCGACTTCGATGGTGAAGGCACCCAGTTGGATCGGGTGGAGCTGGTGGATCTAACTGGAGATAAAAATCTGGAGCTCGTAGTTGGTTATGGAAGCAATGACACAAAGCTGAACAAAGGGCTGGTTGTGTATCGATTTACAGATACGGAAATGATTCGAATGTTCGAACAGCCATATTCCCAGTTCGTTATCGATGATCTAGATCAGAGCGGCAAAAATAAATTGTTCATTTTGAATAATCGAACAGGCCAAAGCCAAACGGCGCAACTCAGTGCGTTTGATTATCAGAATGGAAAGCTGATCAAGTATCAAGATTTGAAACTGTCATCTTTGGCTAATTCATATACCAATATGGTCTCCGGATTTATTTCGAAGGATCGGAAAGGAATTGTGCTTGATGCGATAGCGGGGGCCAATTACTATCTTACAGATATCATTGGGATGAAAAAGGATCAAACGCTTCAGGCGCTGCTTCAGAATGGCTTGGGTAACAAAAAAGAAGAGATTCTTAGCATGGATATGAACAGTGATGGAATTATAGAAATTGGAAAGCCTGAAACTCCTCAAGGCTGGGATCAATTATATCAGCCGTATGAGATTCCTTATTTCACTAATTTCTTCCAATGGGATGGACAGCAAGGCTTGAAACTGGTAGAGAAGCAATATCGCGATCATTTGAATCGCTTCCATTTGACTTTCCCAAAATCATGGTATGGACGTGTAACAGTGGATACGAAATCGAAAAAAGATGAAATGCTCCGCTTTGTCGATCTGCATACGAACGAAACGTTCGCCATCATCCGCTTCTTTACACCGGAGGCATGGGAGTCCTACAAAGAAAAATGGACGTATCTAAGTTCATTTGGGGACAAGATCATCGGCATCTATAGCAAGGAGCCGCTTACAGCGAATAAAGCTATTCCGAAAATACCGGAACTTATCAAGAGCGACAGTGATTCTTAAAGGATATGAAGTAAGGAGATAGTAACGATGACGAAAATACTCATTCTTGAAGATGAAGAATCGATCCGCAGCTTTATTGTCATTAATTTGAAACGGAATGGATTCGATGTTGTAGAAGCAGATAACGGCAATGATGCTTATCAAATGATTATGAACGATCCGACTATTGATATCGCTCTGCTGGACGTCATGGTACCAGGAATTGATGGATTCGAAGTATGCCGACGCGTTAGGGAGCAGAATGAGCGGCTCGGAATCATCTTCTTGACTGCTAAAGTGCAAGAGCAGGATAAAGTATATGCCCTGTCAGTAGGCGCGGACGATCATGTCAGCAAGCCATTCAGTCCTACAGAACTGGTTGCACGGATTCAGTCCTTGCTGCGCAGGGTTAGCGCCTACCAGCATACTGCACAAAAGGTAGTTTATCAATCTGGACCGTTTTCACTTGATTTAATTGCGAAGCGGTTTACGAAAAACAATCAAGCAATTGATCTGACTCCTACAGAATTCTCACTTGTTCAGTTCTTTATGGAAAAAGAAGAGATGACATTAAGCCGAGATGTGCTGCTTGATCATGTATGGGGTAAAGATTACATGGGCGATCCTAAAATTGTGGATGTGAACATTCGTCGTTTGCGTCAAAAAATTGAGGATGAGCCATCATCGCCAAGATTCCTGGAAACGGTATGGGGGCACGGATATAAATGGAAGGGAATAACTCCTTGATTAAGCCGGGCATACGCCGCTCGGTAGTCATGCATTACTTCATCGTTGTCTTTATGACGATGCTGATGCTGGAAGTGGTCTTCCTCATCTCTGTGCGGACCTATTATTATGATTCCGTATCCAGCAATTTAACGAATCATGCATCTGTAACGACAAGATATTATCAGCAATATATCAACTTAAGCTCTAGTGAAAATGACCAAGGTTTATTGCCAGAGCTGTTAGAACTGTTCAAATTACGCGGTGCTGAAGTTCAGATTTTGGATCGAACGGGAAAAGTGCTCATTTCCTCAAGCGGGTTTCGAGTAGACAAGCCGATCGGAACGCTAGATGTTCTCAGCGCGCAGCAAAGTAAGATTGAGCATTGGATAGGCAAACAGCCTGGAACTGGTGAATCAATTATGGCAGTGTCTGCACCATTGTTTGAGCGAGGCAATATCAGCTACATTGTCCGACTTGTAACCTCATTGGAAGTCGTGAACAGCCAGTTGAATAGTATCGTACTCGTATCCATATTGGTGTCTATAACCATATTAATTATCGTCTTGGTTATTAGTCTTGGTTTGGCTAATTCGATTGTAAAGCCGATCAACGAAATAACAGCTGTGTCGGCTCAAATGGCACGCGGACGATTCGACGTCAGGGCCAAGGATGGATACAAGTATGAGCTTGGGGAGCTGTCTAAAACGCTCAACTTCATGGCTCAGGAGATTGTTCGAAGCAATCAATTGAAGAATGATTTTGTATCTTCCATCTCTCATGAATTGCGGACGCCATTAACGGGGATCAAGGGATGGAGCGAAACTCTGTTGTCTGGTTCCTTCGATCAAGAGGAAACGAAGTTGGGATTGAATGTTATTCATAAGGAAACTGATCGATTAATTGGGCTTGTTGAGGAATTGCTTGACTTCTCAAAGCTGCAAGAGAATAAGCTGCAATTCCATTGGCGACAAGTGTCCATCGCTACGATTATCGAAGACACGATCCTACAAGTAAAAATGAAGGCCGAGAAGAAGCAAATTCGATTGGAAGAGCGGGTTAGAGGAAATGAGCAGATGCTGAACGCCGATCCGAATCGTTTAAAGCAGGTTTTCTTGAATTTAATTGATAATGCGGTCAAGTTTTCGCCAGAAGAATCTGTAATCACGATTCACACCTCTTGGGATGCTGAAAAGGTGGTTGTTCGGATTGTGGATCAGGGAATCGGGATAAGCGAAGAACATTTGACTAAAGTAATGGACAAGTTCTATCAGGTTAATCCTAGCCATGGCGGTACTGGATTGGGGCTTGCCATCACATACGAGTTAGTTAAGGCTCATGGAGGAGAAATGTCCATTGAAAGTGAACCTGGTGTAGGGACGACTGTTATCGTCTCTTTGCCAATTCGGATGCCGATTGAAACAGAACAATCTATGGATTCATGATTTTTGTTGTAAAATTCCTGTTCATGAGACCTTTACGTGATAATTTTCATGTAAAGGTCTTTTTTTTCGGAAAAATAAGAAAATAGCATATCTTACTTCGACAAAACATACTATAATATGAATCATAATCATCCTTATCGTTGTCGTAATAACTCGATTGTTGTCGTCCTCATCGGAAGGAGGATAGGATTGTGGAACTATTTTTTTTCGTGTTATTTTCCGCGTCTGTCCCATTTATTATTTATTTATACTTTATAAGTAAGCAGCGTCCCCGTTCACTTGAACAAGCTCCAGCTATAGCAGTCAACAGTTCGCCCAATCACAGGGATATGGACGAAGGACAGGATGTGGCGAGCCATTGTTCTATACTTGTTGTAGAAGATCAGCTGTCTATCCGCATTCTATTGAAGGAAGCGCTGGAAGAGCTGCCGCTAGAGGTAAGAGAGGCAGAGACGGGAGAGCAAGCGCTAGACTCGATGCGGGAATGTCCGAGCAGAATCGTGCTTATGGATGTTAGCCTGCCTGATATGAATGGGCTGGATGTTCTGCATACGGTTCGTACGATGCGTCCAGATACCGAGGTTATCATGATGTCTGCTTATAGTGATGCGGACAAAGTCAACGAAGCGAAGGCGGCTGGTGCGATTGGTTTCTTTTCGAAGCCATTCGACCTGGAAGAGCTGCGAGCGTACATATCATCCAGACTATAACTGACAGCGTTATCTCGTCCTGACAATTGTCAATCGGAGGATGTTATGTTTAGAACGATACAAAGTCAGCTTAGCGCCCGCATAGTGATAACACTAGTGGCTGCGTTAGCCATTATTTTTTCTTTTTCCTATGAAGCTATACGCTCGATCATTGAAACAAGCCTGCAAAACAATTATTTGAACCAAGCTAGAATGGCCGCTAATGAAGTTGAAGCGGCCATTCGTCACCACAAGCTTATGGTAGAAACCTATGCGAGAATCATTCAAGGCATATTCGGTACTTCTAGTCGTATTAAAGCCAAGTTAGACCAAGTGACGGAATGGTATGCGAGTCAGCCTAATGAGCTTTTATTTGGCTATTGGTTTACGATGCAATCCAGTTCTCGATGGGCAGACAAATTTGCATCATGGTATGGATACGATGAGGCAGGCCAGCTTCGAAATTTTTATAGACAAGATCATGTGGATGAGTCATTGCCCCAGTATCGAGACGATCCGCGATATGACTATTATCATGGTGCCGTAAAGAAGAATGGAACCCACCTGACAGCATCTTATATCGACCCTTATCTCAACCAACCAATGATATCCATCAGCACACCTATATACAATTCAAGAGGCACACTGCTCGGTGTAGCCGGAGTTGATATACGGTATGGCGATTTGAAGCAGTTAGCAAGTAAGCTAAGTGTGCACCCCAACAGCAAGATTCTACTAATTACCCTTCAAGGTGATTTACTATACGACCCAGACAAAGATAGAAGCGTTTATGACAATATATACACGGATCTTAATGAAGATGCAGTTTCTTTGCTGCGCAAATTAGGAGATCAACAGGATGCCTTTATTTTGGATGATTATCATGGAAATTCAATGTATGTAAGTTCTGTAACGCTGGAGGAAGCGAACTGGAGAGCGATGATTATGCTGCCTGCGAGTGTAATCAACAATGTACTTATTCATGTATGGATTGTCACACTGACCACGATTAGCGTTATTATTGTAGCGATTTATTTCCTTATGAACTGGTGGATACGCAGACTGATCGTATTTCCGCTGGATCAATTAGTGAGTGCCTCACACCGAATTGCAAACGGGAACTATGAAGGTACAGTTTGCATTGACTCAAATAACGAATTTTGCATGCTTGGCTCTGATATGAATCGAATGAGCGAAGCATTGCGTCAGAAGGCTAAGATGGAACAGGAAATAAAGCGTATGAGCGCTTTGCAGGTTGTGGGGGAGATGGCTGCTGCAATCGGTCATGAAATACGGAACCCGCTAACGACTATAAAGGGATTTTTGCAGCTTCTGCGCAATAAACCGGAGCATGCGAATGAACATCTTTACTTTCATACGATGTTGGAGGAAATTGAGCGTGCAAATTCGATCATTACTGAATATTTGTCCCTGGCCAAACATAAGATTGCTCAGTTCCGCCCCCATTGTATGAATGAAATCATTAGACAATTATACCCGCTTGTCCAAGCGACAGCATCCGCGAGCTGCCAGGATATTCGATTGGATCTAGCTCTGGTTCCTCAAATGGAAATGGATGAGAAGGAGATTAGGCAGCTTCTGCACAATCTCATCCGTAATGGCCTTGAGGCAATGGATGAAAATCAGGTTCTTACCATTCGGACTCGTTCTGAAGAGGGCACAGTAGTTCTAGAGGTGGAAGATGAAGGTCCTGGCTTTACACAAGATGTATTGCATACAGCGGGTACCCCATTTGTCACAACGAAGGAAAAGGGGACTGGGCTCGGATTGTCCATTTGCTACAGCATTGTGGAGCGCCATGAAGGGCAACTGGTCATTCAATCCTCACCGGGACGAACCTTGATTACCATCCGTTTGCCACTAACTCAAAAAAAGAATGATTTGTAGCCTCTATATTACCATAATTGACCGATGTATTATAAAATGAAAGAATTATGCACTATTACTCTATTTTGTTGTAATGAGCCTGCGAAAAAATGGTTGTATAACTATGCATATATGTGTATAATGATGTTACCTCACCAATTGCGAGCGGGGAAATCACATAAATGATGAGCGGGGTTGAAGGATATGAAATCACTGAAAATTGTTGCGGCATGCACACTCATTTTATCCTTATTAGTTGGCTGCGGTGCTAAAGAAGACCGTCTAGCAACTGTTCAAGAAAATAAGAAACTGGTACTTGGCACGAGTGCTGACTATCCACCATTTGAATTTCGCAAAACGGTAGACGGCAAGGATCAAATTGTCGGATTCGATATTGAGATAGCAAAGGAAATTGCGAAGGATTTGGGCGTAGAGTTAGAGATTAAGGATACATCTTTAACGACGCTGCCTGAGGAATTAAAAACAGGCAAGATCGACATTGCCATCGCGGGGTTGGATCCTTCGCCTGAACGGGAAAACGCAATGGAATTCTCTACACCCTATTATTTGGCGGAAGCTGGAGTCATTGTACGTGCAGCTGATAAGGACAAGTACAAGACACCTGAGGATTTGAAGGGACTAAAAGTTGGCGTACAGCTCGGATCGACATTCGAGAATGTCATACAGCAAATTCCAGATGCAAAGAAGGAAATGCTGGATAAAGTAAATGATCTCGTGCTGGCGTTAGAAGCAAATCGCTTAGAAGCGGTTGTCGTTGAGAAGCCTGTAGCAGCTGCATTTGCGGCAAACCGTAAGGAGGTTGCTGTCGCGCCAGTTGAGCTGAAGCCAGCAAGCGAAGGGTATGTGATCGGTGTTCGCAAGGGCAGCGTGAAGCTGCGCGATGAAGTGAATAAGACGCTTGAACGCTTGAAGCAGCAGGGGAAACTGGACGAATATATTACACAAGCGGTACAACTGGCGGAACAACAATAAAACAGCGGCTGTCGCTTAACAATGACGGTCAATGCTTTTACGTATGTGACGTATTCGCTCCTCTTGGGAATCCAACCAGTGAGGGGCGTTTTCTCTTTATTATAGAAGAAATACAGATTATGAGCCGTTATGCGTAGGGAAGGGGTAGGTTGTCATGTTCGATTGGATCGACATGTTATGGAAATATAAATTAGGGTTTGTATCCGGTGCTGGCATTACGGTGCTGTTGTCCGCGATATCTGTCTTATTCGGGCTGTTATTGGGTGTCACCATTGTACTAATGCGAATGTCGAAAATTAAGCCGCTGAAATGGTTTGCAGTGACTTATATTGAAGTATTCCGTGGAACACCACTGCTTGTACAATTATTCATCATTCATTATGGTCTCGCGGAATATGGTGTAGAGTTTACGGCTTTGACATCTGGGGCAATTGCCCTCTCCTTGAATAGTGGAGCGTATCTGGCTGAAATCTTCCGAGCAGGTATTCAATCTATTGACCATGGACAGTTGGAAGCAGCTCGTTCACTCGGCATGTCCAAGTCGATGGGAATGCGGCTGATCGTCCTTCCACAAGCATTTCGCAACGTTATACCGGCGATTGGGAACGAATTTATTACGATCATTAAGGAAACTTCGATTGTAAGTACGATCGGGATTGCGGACTTGATGTTTGAGACAAACATCATCCGTGCCAAAATCTATTCGGCTATGGGGCCGCTGCTGGGAGCGGCATGTATCTACCTGATTTTAACCTTTACATTATCGAAAGTGGTAGCACGTTTGGAAAGGAAGTTGAGCGAGCATGATTGAGATTCGGAATTTGCACAAATCGTATGGTAAATTAGATATTTTAAAGGGTGTCAACTTGTCAATCGATCGCGGTGAAGTGGTAGTAGTTATTGGTCCAAGTGGATCTGGAAAGAGTACGCTCCTTCGTTGCATTAATTTGCTGGAAACACCAACCAAAGGTGACATATTATTTGAAGGTCAATGCATCACGGACAAGTCACATAATATAAATAAGACACGTGAGAAAATGGGAATGGTTTTTCAATCATTCAACTTATTTCCTCATATGACTGTGCTCCAAAATATTGCACTTGCACCGATCAAGGTCAAAAGTGTGCCTGAAGCCGATGCTAAAAAACTGGCAATTGAACTGCTTGGCAAGGTTGGACTGGCAGATAAGGCAAATGCTTATCCAAGACAACTGTCCGGAGGACAGAAGCAGCGTATAGCCATTGCTCGTGCGCTTGCTATGCAGCCTCATGTAATGTTGTTCGATGAGCCAACGTCTGCGTTAGATCCAGAGATGGTTGGTGAAGTTCTTGAGGTTATGAAATCATTAGCTGCAGAAGGAATGACAATGGTCATTGTAACTCATGAAATGAACTTTGCAAGAGAGGTGGGAGATCGGATTCTGTTCATGGATGGCGGCAATATTGTGGAGGAAGGCTCTCCACAGCAGCTTTTCAACCAGCCGGCACATGCAAGAACGAAAGATTTCTTAAGTAGAGTTTTATAAATAGCTTACATCACAAAGGCATCCAAATCAGGGGTGCCTATTTTTGTTAAGTCCATTTGAAAGCGTTTTCGTTTACAAATCAGAAATATGTGTTATGATAGGTCTATAAAGATTACAAAAATGTCATCTGGGATTACAAATTTGTTATGAAATAAAAAAATTTCGAAGCTTCAAACCATTGGGGGGCGCGGGTTCCAGAAACTTACCATCATATTCCTGCGCACAGGTTACAAAATTGTGATATGATGCAATCCGAGCCGAAACGACACACCCGTACGGGGGACTATTGACCGGTGTTCAATATTTTACCGAACACCTTGGGGTGAATCGCTTATTCCGCAAATGGAATAGCGTAGGGGAACTCCTTGACCCGAATCCGACAACTAACCCCGCAGGCTAATGCACAGGAGGAAAACATGCGTAAAAGAATTACAGTAACGATTACAGCTGCTTTACTTGGACTTGCGTCCATTCTTCAAATTTTGCCGGCACAGGCGGAGCCCTATACGGTAATAGAGGGAGAAACGTTTTATTCAATTGCTAAGAAATACAACATGAGTGTTGAATCTGTATTGTCGGCAAATCCGACAATCAATCCTAAAAATTTGTATGGTGGTCTTTCCATCGAGCTTCCAGGACCTGTTGTTCAAAAGTCTGTATTGGAAGGTATGCCAGTCGGTAATGCTTTGGGTGGAGCAAATAATAACGGACAGGCAGTGAAGACGGCTTCGGCTTCAAATAATGAAAAGGCAGTTCAACAGGCTGCTCCTAAAAATGTGGTTCAAATGTCCTCAGGACGTACAGCAACATATAAAAAGACATTGAATATGCGTGCTACAGCATATACGGCCCATCCGAGTGAAAACGGAAAATGGGGTGCGGTAGATGCTTTGGGCAACGCATTGAAACTTGGTACAGTTGCAGTGGATCCAAAAGTCATTCCACTGGGTACGAAATTGTATATTACGGGATATGATTTCAAACACTTGCCAACAGGCGGGATGGTTGCGGTAGCTACAGATACCGGCGGTGCAATCAAGGGGAAAAAGGTTGACATTTTTGTACCGGTAAGTAAACAGACAGGCAACACATTCGGCGTGCAAGACGTAAAAGTGTACGTGTTGAAATAATATCTACTATTATAAAGTAGATCATACTTAATACCAGCAATTGAATAACAAGCCTCGCCATTCGGCGGGGCTTGTTTTATTTACTCCTTCTTCTCCTTCTGATCCTGAAGTAAATCCGGTAAGGTAACGAATTCATATTGCCGCTCCCTTAACTGCTTAATTATAGAAGGGAGTGCCTTTACGGTTCCATGCAAATACCCATTCTGTGTGCTACCGCTTGCATGCTGCAAAATAATGGAGCCTGGACGAACTTCACGCATGACATTCTGCAATATGTGTGATGCGCTCAAACCTCTCCAGTCATTTGAATCTACGTCCCAATTGACGACCAAGTACCCGTTATCTCCTGCCCATCGCAGTTGCTCCTCATTTATCTCGCCATATGGCGGACGGAAATAACGCGGTTTATATCCGATAGACTGCTCAATAATCCGTTCCGTATCCTTTAACTGATGCTCAAAGGCAGGAAGCGTGAGCCTCGTCAACAACGGATGGTTGTACGAATGATTGCCGATGATATGGCCTTCGCGAACCATACGCTCGACCAACTTCGGATATGCCTTGGCACGAGTGCCTACAAGGAAGAAGGTGGCTTGTATATTGTGCTCCTTCAATATATCCAAGACAAGCGGTGTAATTCGATTATCTGGTGCGTCATCGAAGGTAAGGGCAACTTGTCGTTCGCCTCGACGTTGCTTTGCATTTAATTTGAAGATATGCGGATATTTCACCCTAAGCTCTGCAATTGTGAGCTGTCGTTTCTTCATTTTATGCATGCTAGAACGTGAAGACTGCGAAGTTTGTGCTGCAGATTGAGATGTGCTCGATTTTTGCCAAGTTTGCTTGCGAGCATTCGAATCATTTTCTATTTGTTGTCTAGAATGAGATTGCGCCTGCTTCTTTTTCAGTTCTTTGCGTTCTGTCTGCTCCGTCGTAACGGTGAACTTTGGCAAATGAATCGTTTCTAATCCAGTTGTCCCATGTAAGCTATTGTAGCTTTGAGAATGGGTGGTCTCTGATCCAGCCTTGAAAATGCGGGGGACAGAATGAGTGCGATCTTTCGTCCACAGGCTTTCAGTTGATGAATGGATTGATTCTGATTGCGTTTGATTGGGCTTGATCGGAGGAAGATTGGGTATGGATGGCGCTTCCTGTTGGCGAGCGAAGCAGCCAGCTACTGCGAGCAAGCACAAAGATAATACAGATAAACAAATTTGTTTATTTCGCATAGTGCCATTCCCCCATTCCGTAGACATCAATGTTCTTGTTATGTCCTTGGGGGTAAAGAAATATGCCCCAATCATCATTCAACAGTGACAGGGAATTAATCTCATTGTACAGGCAGCTGTTTCAAGCACGACTTGTAACTTCTTGCTAATATTCTGAAAATTTGCGAAACCATTGTCATAATGATGACTGATTTGTGATATGTGTCACAGTAGGGGGAGGTTTAGAACAGGCATAGTAGAGTTGTAAAGGTGAGAAAAGCTTTAAATAGGCCATATCGGGCCGCCACAGTAGGGTGGGGCTTTTCTTACGAGCAGGAATCTGCACGTCTCAATAATAACGTGAGAAGGATGCAGACTATCCTTACTCGTGAAAAAAGGAGCATACTTGTGTATACGATTCTTTCCAACGAACGCATCTCTGAAGGCATTTACCTCATGACGGTGGAGGGTCAGTTTCAAGCAAGAATGGGACAATTCTATATGCTGCGAGCCTGGAATATGGCACCCGTTCTGTCTCGTCCAATCAGTATTTGTAATCTGGAGCGGGATCGCATTCAATTCCTGTACAAAATTGCAGGAGAAGGCACACGATTGTTTGCACAGCTTCGTGAAGGAGACCGTATACAGCTGGAAGGGCCGTTCGGCAATGGTTTCCCCCACGTTAAAGGACGAACTGCGCTAATCGGAGGCGGTATAGGCATTGCACCCTTATTGTATACAGCGAAGCAGCTGGATAAACCGGATATTTATCTCGGCTTCCGAGGACAATCTTATTTAACGGAAGTTTACGAACCATATGCAAACGAATTAGTGGTTCGCGTAAACGGAAATCTGCTTGATGACATTGACTTGAGCAAGTATGACAATGTGCTTGTTTGCGGTCCACTCGGTATGATGAAGGCGATCGCTTTACAAGCAGAAGGCTTGGATACGAAAGTATATGTTTCTTTTGAAAAACGGATGGCTTGTGGAATCGGAGCATGTTATGTGTGCACAGTAATGAATAAAAACGGCAACCGCAAAGTATGTGCGGACGGGCCTGTATTTTTAGCGGAGGAGGTGGAATGGCATGCGGAACTTAGCTTGTAATGTGGCCGGAATTCCGTTCAACAATCCGATTGTGATGGCATCGGGGACTTTTGGCTTTGGACAAGAATATGCCAAATTGTATGATATCAACAAGCTGGGCGGCATCTCCTGCAAAGGGCTTACCCTCCATCCACGTAAGGGGAATAACGGTGCCCGAGTATGGGAAACACCTGGCGGAATGATGAATAGTGTAGGACTTGAAAATCCAGGCATCGATGCATTCCTGACAGAAGAAATGAAATTTTGGGAGACCATTGAACCGGTTAAAATCGCAAATCTGGGCGGCAGCAACATTGAAGAATATGTAATCGGGGCCCTGAAGATAACGAAGGATGCTGAGGAGCGCCGAAAAGCAAAAGTTCGGGCCGTGGATATGATTGAACTGAACATTTCATGCCCAAATGTAAAAGAAGGCGGAATTGCTTTCGGTGTTAAAACAGAAGTTGCAAGAGAGGTTATTCGCGAGGTTCGTCAAGTTACCTCGTTGCCTCTTGCTGTGAAACTGTCTCCAAACGCAGAAAATATTGTAGAAATGGCAGTCATGTGTGAGGATGAGGGAGCCGACTGCGTCTCCTTGGTTAATACGTTCTCCGGCATGAAAATAGATATTTATCAGCGTCGCAGCATGTTTTCAAATACGTATGCGGGCTTGTCTGGTCCAGCTATTAAGCCAATAGCGCTGCGAATGGTTCATCAGGTTGCACAGCAGGTGTCCATTCCGATTATGGGAATGGGTGGAATTGCGTCGGCCTCGGATATTATCGAGTTTATTATGGCAGGAGCCGAAGTCGTACAGGTTGGTACTTATAACTTTATGAATTTGCGTGCGGGGGAAGAGCTTTTGGCTGGACTTCAGAGCTTTATGGAAATGGAGAACATTCATAGTTTGGATGAAATTCGCGGCATTATTAGATAAGGTTCAAGCGGCTAAAATGAGGGGGCGCGAATTGGTATGAATCAGCTACAGCCGGGGGAAGATCTGAGCATCCAGTTCCAAAAAATCGGTAGGGATTATCTGTTCACGATTTGTGGTGGGGATCAGCATATTGGTGCCGTATCCACTGCATACAAGGGGCAGGGGACGGATCAGCAGGAATGGGTAGTGCAGACGAACAAGGTTCCGGGTCATAAGGAATATGTATTAACTGAACCTATGGCTCAACAGGCTGCACAGGAACTGCAAGCAACGGTAACGGTCTGTGCAGGCATTCACTATGATCATCTTACAACATCAGAGATTGAAGCTGTTGTTGATCGCGCTTGGAAGCAATTTTTACTTACATTGTCTGCAATGAAATAGAGCAAGTTGAGCGTCTGAGAGAGAAGATCGGGGTTTCCTGATCTTCTTTTTTATATTGTTTTCCATTCAATTTTGATTCTTTTTGTTGTGCTGCGATGGGTGTATACAAAATTCCACTTTTCCATATAAAATAGAGATAGGATTTTTTTGTTTTTTTGAAACAACTTTAGAACTGATTCGTATGAATGTGTAATGAAACATAATAGTAAATCACACGTATATTGTTTCAATGGTTATGCAACTCAAAGGAGGAAATATACAATGTCCGTATTTAAACGTTTGCGTGATTTAACGATGTCCAATATTTATGCTTTGATTGAAAAGGCTGAAGATCCGATTAAGATGACGGATCAATATTTGCGCGATATGCAAGAGGATTTGGAAGAAGCAGAACGCGCAGTCGCACAGCAAATCGCGATCGAGAAACGCTTCAAACAATCTTATGAGGAGCAAGAGGCTCTTGTGAATAAGCGCGCTGAGCAAGCCGCAATTGCAGTTCAAGCTGATAATATTGAATTGGCACGCCGTGCGTTGGAAGAGAAAAAAGCTGCTGAAGCGAAAATGAATGAATATAAAGCAAGCTATGATCAAAATAAAGCTTCTGCAGATGCCCTTCGCGCGAAGCTGGAAGAAATGCGCAAGCAATACACAGATATGAAAAACAAGCGTGAAACGTTGGTTGCTCGTATCAACGCTGCGAAGGCACAAACAGAAATCAACAAAGCGATGGCGGGATTCAGCTCCGATACTGCTATGTCAGGCTTGAAACGCATGGAAGACAAAATGCTGCAAATGGAAGCTCAGGCTGAAGCGAGCAATGAAATTCGCGGAGCGGGAAGCAAGTCATTGGATGATGAGTTCGCGAGCTTGACAAAGGATAAAGGTGTCGAGGATGAATTGGCAGCCCTGATGAAGAAGTACGATAAATCTGCCGAATAATCGGAATCGGATATAGAAGACGCTTGTTATCTGATGTGCAAGCGTCTTTCTTTATTCTCCATCAAGGTATATGTTAGGATAAATTCGATACAATGAAGAGAACAAACTTTTATACGAGACTGCTCAATCTGGACAAACTTCGCTTAGGAAGGTATTCGTTATTGGAGCAGTGAAGGAGGATTCGAATTGAGTTTCGGATTAGAAAATTGGTCTGTCTTACTGGAAAATGTCCCGAGAATTGCAGTGTGGACAGCCATTGGAGCGGTGCTCTTATTCATTCTCATGATTGTAGACTCCTTTTTTACAGGATACAAAGATATTCATGAGATGAGACAAGGTAATGTAGCGGTGACGACTCGCTTTATTATGAAGCTGTTCTCCCAAGGCTATATTTTGTCTAGTTCTATTCGCGTCGCTTACAGCTTGGGCGAGGCATTAATGATGTCTCTCTTCTCATTTATTATTTTGCTCATTCTAGAGCTTCTTGTCCGCTTGTTGTTCCGTTCTGTATTCAATATGAACTTAGAAGTCGGAACGAAGGAAGGAAATATGTCCTATGCACTTGTGGCAGGATCGCTTCATGTGGTCGGCGCGCTAATTATCGCAGCCTGTGTATAACGCAACAGAAAGGAGGCACCATTCATGAGCATATGGAAACGTATCAAAAATATAATGGCTAAGCCGGAAGCGCCTCAACCGGAGAAAACCCCATCCACGCTCGGACCTGGCGATATTTGTGAAGTATCTTTAATCAGTTATGAGGTCATTGGACGTACGGATTGGCGCATGCGCAATTCGGCTTGGCTGACGCTGAGAGATGGCTCACAAATCAAATATTTACTCGTGGAGCAAAGAGAGAAAGCTTACTATAGTCTCTATGATTCCATTGATGGTCGTCTAGACGATGCGGAGGAAGTGCCTACAGAAATTGAGTTAGACGGGAAATGGTATTACATGGAAGACCAATATAACGGCAGAGTTGTGTGTACAGGACAAACGCCATTTGGCGTATCTGGGGAGCAGTACGTATGGCAATTTCAAGCCGATGATCGTAAGCTGCTTCGCATTGAATGGCAGGATGGACGATTCCAGTTGTATGAAGGAGATTCCGTCATATCTGCCGACGTACGCATCCTGCGCGGTTCTTAAGAGGCGCCTATGCGAAAATTCGGATTGGATTCAATCAAATGGCTAGTCATTTTCAGCTTGATTATTCCATTGTTGACCGCCTGCGGTCAGTATGATGTATCAGAAACGTATCCGCTGGAGTCGGTTAGTCGTGATGGAAAGAGCACTTCCTATATCTATCGTGCTGAAAATACGACCGTGCCAGAGGCAGTCAAGTCAATTGCTGATAAGCGCACACCTAAGCAGACATCGGAGCAGAGTGATGAACGGATGTTCCTCGTCTATGATGATGAGCTTATACAGGTGCAGCGCGACAAAGACAAACCAGAAGATGCGATCATCGAGGTTGATTCACATGAATATGTAAAACAGAATTATGACCGCAGCTTCCTGGAAATGTACTTGCAATACAAGCTGCTTGATACGCTGTTCGATTCATTAAGTGGAGCCGGGAAATACCGAGGTTACAATGATCGTCGTACATACGAACCGACGAAATCATATCAGAAGCCTACGGTGGAGGATAAGAAAAAAGCCCCTCCAATGACGGTTGAGCGAAAAGGCTCTATCTTCCGCAGAGGCTCTTCGTCAGATACGTCAACGAACACTGGTGGAGGGTTCTTCTCCAGACAGCCTAAGGATAATAGCAAGCGTGGCTCTATATCACGAGGGGATAGTGGAGGCAGTTATAATCCGCCGAAAGTAAAGAAGAATAAGCCGCCGAAGACTCGTTCAGGTTCGGGAAGCATCTTCCGACGAAAACGATAGGGCAGCTAATAAAGAATGAACCGCTCTTCTAATCCAGAGCGGTTCTATTTGTGTCTGTTCCATTTATAAGCTTATACAAACTTGATAGTTGAATACGTTATTCATCAGCACTTGGACGCCGCTCAATGGCCTCAGACATTGTCTTATCGGTTAGATGGGCATAAATTTCCGTTGTTTCAGTTGAGGCGTGGCCAAGCTGTTCTTTTGTTTTATAGATATCATTTTGCAAATAATAGTCCGTGGCAAAGGAGTGACGAAGCTTATGCACGGTTAGGGCAGGTTTGCCATATCTCTTCGCATATTTAATGATCATCTGCTGGATGGCGCGCTTTGTCATCCGATTGCCTTCCTTTTCTCCATTTTTGATTGCGAGAAAGAAGGCTTTTTCTTTTTTAGGCGCTGCGTATCGAGTAGAACGGGTTGCTAAGTAATCGACCAGATCTTGTTTGGCACTATCGCGGTAATAAACGGGAGTCTTGAACGTTTCATCATTATGTCCCTTGCGGTACACGTAGACAAGCTTGTTGTTCATATCGACATCGTCCAAGTTCAGGTTGACGACTTCGCTGACCCGCAGTCCTGAGTTCAGAATCAGACTGACGATAGCAGCATCTCGAACCGCATTTTGTGCATGGGCGTAAGCGGCTTGCTTATTATTAATGACATCTTGAGCATATCCTTCCCGCACATAGTGGATAAAGCCGCTGATTTCATTGTCTTCAAGCAGTTTTCCCTTGAGTTTGGAAGCACTGTCCTTCGGTTTATGTATACGTTTGATTTCGATTTTGGCCATTACATTCCGTTTTAATAACGGATAGAAATTCTCATCCTCTGCAATTTGGCTCAAGTAGTGAAATAGAGAGCGCAGAGAGGACAGCTTGCGGGACACGGTTACACGAGCATTCGTCGCTTCCTTGTATGTCGTCAAATAAATGCGGAACGAAGTAATATGCTCCATTCGCAGTGACTCCAAATCCAGCAGCGTAACATCTTTCAGGTCATGAGCATCAGTAAGTCGTTCTGAAACGAGCCAACCTAAAAATATTTCGTAGTCCCGCACATATTCCAACAAGGAGGATGGAGATAAATCTGGCATCTTATATTCAATAAATTGTTGCACGTACCAGGGCAGGGACGGCAGCTTGTGCTGAAGCACAGCACGGTCTCTCGTCTTCTGAATCGTCATTTTTGGCAGAGACCTCCTTCCATACTCCTTCTATTGTAACCGAACTAGCGTTCTTGCGTAAAGAAACAAGTCGGTAGTCAAATATATGTTCAAACTAATGGGTAGAGATGCTACAATGGTTAAAGTTGTGCAGACAAGGAGATAAGAGGACATGAAACAAACTTACTCGTTAAAGCAAAAAATGATTCAAATGCTTCATATTTTACTGCCCATATTCGTAACGCAAGTAGCGATGCAGTTGATGACGTTCTTTGATACGGTAATGTCAGGCAACTACCGAACCTCTGATTTAGCGGGAGTAGCGATTGCAACGAGTATTTGGGTTCCCGTATATACGGGGCTTAGCGGAATATTTCTCGCGGTGACGCCGATCGTAGCACAGCATATGGGAGCAGGACGCAGGCAGTTAATTGCCCCAAGTGTGACCCAAGCAGCATATTTAGCTGTCATTTTCGGAGCGGCTGTCATCGGAATTGGTATTTTTGCGGTTGATCCGATACTGACTTTCATGAAGCTGGATACAGATGTCCATCGAGTTGCTCGGGAATATTTGACTGCAATTGGCTTTGGAGTCATTCCATCTTTCCTTTACACCGTAATGCGCGCTAGCATTGATGGGCTTGGCTTAACTCGGGTTACGATGATTATTACACTGCTGTCCTTCCCAGTTAATGTGCTGTTGAATTACTTGTTCATTTTCGGAAAAATGGGGCTGCCTCAGTTCGGCGGCGCAGGAGCTGGAATCGCAACAGCAATTACGTATTTCATTATTACATGCGTCGCATTTGCATTTTTGCGCCGTAACGATCGTATGCGGGAAATGGGCATGTTTCGTTCTTGGAAGGGGATATCGCTTACGCATTGGAAAGAAGTGCTGCTCATCGGGTTGCCAATTGGACTATCCATTTTCTTTGAAGTAAGTATATTCTCCATGGTAACCATATTCATGAGTGAATATGACACGGCAACAATTGCAGCACATCAATCGGCACTCAATTTCGCTTCATTATTATACATGCTTCCGATGAGCATCGCGATGTCATTAACGATTCTCGTTGGTTTCGAAGTAGGCGCCAAGCGATTCAAGGATGCGAAGACCTATGCGAGACTTGGTATATTTACAGCGGTGGGTTTATCCTTGCTATGTGCGGTATTCCTGTTCTTATTCCATAATGAAGTGGCAGGCATGTACACGAGGGAAGCGGGGGTACGCGAGATTACATCGTCGTTCCTTATATACGCTATATTCTTCCAACTGTCTGATGCGGTTGCGGCACCCGTACAAGGTACACTTCGCGGTTATAAAGATGTTAATGCAGTGTTCATTATTGCATTTGCCTCGTATTGGATTATTGGTTTGCCATTAGGCTATGTATTGGCCAACTGGACAGACTTGCAAGCCTATGGGTATTGGATCGGGCTTATTAGCGGGCTTGCAGCAGGCGCGGTTGCTCTGTTTACGAGACTTGCAATTGTAGAACGCAGAGTAATAAAGAACGTACAAACAAATTAATTAATGGAACTAAAAATTAGATTGATTAAATAAACGCATTCAGTAAATTACTCGAAACAAGAGGGCATCTGCTCTCTTGTTTTTTGTTTTGTTTCATTGAATTCAGTGATCTCCTCGGTATTTTGTCCAACGACAGAATAAGGTTTACTTTGAAATTATTTAACCATGGATTATATGCAAAAAAAGCAATTATTTTTCTGGACGTTGATTTGCAGCAAGAAAAGTGAATACTTTTCTGAGTAGCGACAGAAAATTGATCTGTTCTTCTTCATCCATAGTTTCAATTGGCACGGCAAAAAGAATGATTCTCGCAGTCATCTCAGCGTCGGTTCTCCTGTCGGGAATTCCGGAAGCAGATCATTCTCTCCCAGCACACTTACTGCCCGGTTCAGATGATCCTGCGAATCTGCAAAATGATGATGATGAGTGGGCCCTTCCCATGTTCCGATCCATTGTATATCTAAAACCTCATTTGCGTTTTTCCAATCTTCAATTCTGTTATCTACCCAACCATGCAGCTTCCAAAATATTGGGTTTACATGACTTGAATAAGTATCCCCTAAATAGTCATACTGAGGATTATCCCATCTTGAGTCTATAACTTCAGGATTCTCGGCAGCCACAGGAGGTCTTTGTTGACCAGGATTCGACGCAAACCGCATATGAAGATTATTATGAATCGTAAACTCGATGCGCGCTCCCATCTCACCCAAGCTCATATTCCTTAATTGTTCCGGATCTTTAAACTGATTTTCTAAAGGCAACAGAACCGTTGAATAATAGGAATCTGATTTTACTTGATTCAAATCGGAATTCCAAGCCGGAGGAACCGGATAATCCTGATCACCAGGCGCAGGAACATTCGTCCACCCTTCGACTTTAAGGTAATCGGGTTGGCCGATTCTTTCCAGTTCCTTGTTGACGGATGCGATCATTTGCCGATGCATAAACAAAAAATCTTCACCTGAAGCATTGTTAAAGATTGGAGTTCTGTTTTGATTCAGGGCGGGGCGGGGGGGTTCCCACCCCAAGTTTCTCAAACTCTGCTGTGCTGAGCTAGACAGGCGGAGCCAATTGTTTCGCACTGTATGCCAAATATAGTGGTGCATTCGCATATCGCGGCTAGCCATCATTAAGATAATTTCATTCGGTAATTGAGGTACTGCCATTTGTTGATACTCCTTCGTTTTTCGATAGTTTCGAGCTTTAACAGTCTGCTAACCCATACGTTTTGCTTCATCGATCGCGCGGGACGCATCGACCAGACCAAAACCAGTGGCAAGGTCGGAACCCGGCATAGCCGGATTTTGATCGGATCGACCCTCTGTGAAGTCTTAAAGTTAATGTCATTCCTGCTTGTATGTCCTCAATTTCGGATTGTCTGAATAGCTCCTTTGATTTTTCATTTTATTGATGTTGGAAACACATATAGATTGACCCAAAATACCGTTAAAATACATGGACATAAATTTCCTGTCTCTCTTGTCGTTGTATGCCATATTGGAATTTCTTTATTGCACAGGGATGAGGCCTCTTAAACAACTTCCGAATGAAGGATAAAGATAAGCTATAATGAGGTGAATTTATTTGGAGTAGATCGAATGAAGCAAAGACTGGAATGAGCATGAATCGTGTTGTGGAATTAGAAAGGAGAGGAAACACTTTAAACCGCTTGAGGCAAATTGCAAAAAGTGCTTGTACTTTCCGAACTATCGATGTACCTTTGGCCTGAGAATCGCGAATGGAAAATGTGTTTCTGTCACTAAAATAATCAGTATTCTGTCGTTCTACAATATTTTGTTAGGAGTAAATGATTTACGTTTTATATTGTCTTTACATAAAAAATATTATGTTAACTAAAACATTACTGCAAATATTGGATTCATGAAATGATGTTCATTATTAGTGTACTTTTTCATCACATTATGTTAAGGTTATAGCGAATATAGTAGAGGAGGTATCTATTTTTAGGTCATGTGGACTAACTAATTGGATTTCGTTATGAAATTGGATACAACGATCCAGGTGCTCTGCCGCAATGGTGGAACGGTTAGAAAACACGTGTGCCTATATACAGATACTCTTATCGTAATAGTTCGTACAGAGGAAGCAGTGCAGGCTGAATAAGCCATGCTCCTGTTTTGTTTTGTCGTGACTTGTACCTATGCGTAAGCTCTTTAGAGTGCTTATGGAGGGTATGCGAATTGTTGACGTTAGGTTTCTTTATCGCACAATCTAATCGTGACTCATCGGCAGAGGCCGGTGGGTTTTTTTGTTGCGCTTAGTTGCGCAGATAAAGGAGGTTAACGTATGACGTTGTTGTTAAGCTGCAGAAAATTAGCGAAAGCCTTTGGAGATTTGCAGGTTCTGCGAAATGTTCAGCTCGATATTGCCAAGGGGGATCGCATTGGACTGGTCGGATGCAATGGTGCAGGCAAAACGACACTCGCTCAGTTACTATATGGAACAGAAAAGCCGGACGCAGGCGTGATCACTTGTTACGGAGATTCGATTGATATCGGATATTTACGGCAATCGACTTCGTATTCTGTTCAAATGTTCCGTGAGATGTCGGAATGTATGCTGGAGAAGGAGGGAGCTTCCTCATTCATGACTGCAACAAGCATGATGGGCGTAAGTCAGGTACAGTCCTGGGAAATGGAGAGAGTTCGTCATATGAGCGGAGGGGAGCGCACGAAGATGGCGCTAGCTCATATCTGGTCTACTCGCCCTCATTTATTACTATTAGATGAACCAACGAATCATTTAGATTTGGATGGCGTAGAATGGTTGATTCGAGAACTGAATGCATATGATGGTTCGATGATTGTCATCTCGCATGATCGATATTTTCTCGATCGGACGGTTCAGCGCATCATTGAGCTCGAGGATGGGGCTGCTCATGAATACATGGGGAACTACAGTGCGTATCGCGATGAAAAGGCTCGAAGATATCAGAATCAGCTGCATCAATATGAGACAGAGCAAAAGGATAAAGCAAAAATAGAAGCGGAAATCTTCCGCTTGGAACAGTGGTCTTCCAAGGCGCACCGAGAAGCAGGCAAAGTTGGCAAAATGACCGAGATGCGTACTGGGATCAAGGAGTTCTATCGTACCAAGGCCAAGAAAATGGATCGACAGGTGAAATCGAGGATAAAAAGGCTTCGTCGATTGGAATATGAAGGAATTCAGAAGCCGAGAGAAGAGCAGCAAATCTATTTTGAATTCGATCATCCCGAGAAACGGGGGAGGCGAATGCTGGAAGCCAATCGGATTCGTAAAGCTGTAGGGAATAAGCTCTTATTTCAAGATAGTTCATTTACCGTTCAGCGTGGTGACAGAATCGGACTTCTGGGGCCGAATGGATGCGGCAAATCAACCCTTATCCGGATGCTGATTGGGCAGCTTCAACCTGATAAGGGGGAGATCTGGCTAAGCCCAAGTATCAAGCCCGTCTACTTATCTCAGGAGCTGGACGAGCTGGATACGGAGCAATGTGCATTAGAATGGTACGACTCCGAAAGTCTTGCCGAGGTACGTACGGTACTCGCTCAGATGGGGATCGAGTCAGCAATGTTGATGAAACCGATGAAGCGCCTAAGCTTGGGGGAACGGATGCGTCTTAAAATTGCGAACTTAATCGTCAACCATTCAGACGTACTTGTACTAGATGAACCAACGAATCATTTAGATTTACAGAGCAGGACCCAACTGGAGGAAACGCTAACCTCATATTCTGGAACGATGCTGATTGCTTCTCATGATCGGTATTTCCTCGAACGAGTATGTCACAAATGGTTGGTCTTTCATGACGGTAAAGTGACTCTATCACAGCGCCCATTAAGTCAGGCAGTGCAAATTGGAAGCATTGATGCAAGGAGATCGGAACAGATGCCTTCCTCAACTGTTGTGTACGATCGATTAATGGTAGAGCATAAATTGTCCCAAGTGTTAGCTGAGCTATCACTGTGTAAGCCGGGAGATAAGAAGTATGCGGCACTAGATAAGGAATACCAATTGTGGATCAACAGAAAAAAGCATTTGGAACAATCTAATCATAATTAGCTGAATTTAGCGAATGATAGGAGTACATTCGTGCATGAGAGGATGTCCGGCAATATGAGAATAGAATGGTATGTATTCCTGCTAATATGTATGACTATTCTGATGTTCATGTCCGGTTATCAAAGCGGAACTCATGTCCGATTGGAGCTAACGGAAAATGAATTGGACTCTGTGGTTCACGGCCTACAAACAGGCGGTAGCTCTATTTCAGCTTAAGAGAAACAAAGTATCGTGACGCAGGGAGAGAAAATGCTCTGAAGTGAGGCCTTCGTCTGGAACGAACAAAGACGTAATTGGGCATGCATTTCCTGCTGGCGTTTCCATCGGTGTGATTCCTTATATGGGTACAGTCGTCATTAAGCCCAAAGGGATGGGGAATGGGTATGAGTTGGTCCAAAAAATCAGCCTTGAAGATTTCATGAGATAGGTTTTCTAATAAGCAAAATTTCCTTCATTTCGAAGGAAGGCGTTTCGATCTCCATTTGCCGCATTACAGGAGATTATAGAACGACACAAACATTGGTTCAAGGAATTTCTACTAAATGGGTGGAAATCAAAGGTCAAGGATTAATGTTTGTGTCGTATTTTTTTAGTACAAATGTCCTCAGATTCTACTTGATCAGAACCGCAGCCTGCCACAACCATCAAAAGATGCAGCAGTCATCCAACCTAGATAATGGAACAGGCATAAACCTTGTCAAAGATAAATGATTGTGTTATTTTATATGTGTAACCGGTTTCACATTTAGAGGTGAGTAACAATTATGGCAACAATTAGAGACGTAGCGAAACATGCGGGCGTATCGGCGGCAACCGTATCGCGGGTAATCAATGACACTGGATATGTGCATGATGATACCCGCAGAAAGATTGAAAACGCTATCAAAGAACTCCATTATACGCCGAATGAAGTAGCAAGATCCTTATACAAGCGAAAATCCAGACTCATCGGTTTCCTTCTCCCGGATATCACTAACCCTTTTTTTCCTGAGTTGGCGCGAGGGGTCGAGGATAAGATGCAGGAAAATGATTTTCGGATCATTTTTGGCAACAGCGATGAAGACCTCAGAAAAGAAAAGGAATATATCCAAACCTTCGTACAAAATAATGTGGTTGGCGTGATTGCTTCCACGAATCATCCGGATGCCGATATCTATCGAAAGCTGAGGATTCCGGTAGTATTCCTCGACCGGACGGTGGATAATCGCCCATCGGTATATGCGGACGGATACGAAGGCGGAAAGATAGCTGCCCGTGAAATGATTGCCCGCGGCAGTCGACGGATTACGGTCATGCAGGGTCCGGCTTCCATTCGGCCGGCGCAGGATCGTTATCAGGGCGCGATTGATGTGCTGAATCGTCATGGGATGGATTACAATGTGATCCAGACTACATCATTTTCGTTCACGGAAGCAGGAAAGTGGGCGAAGGAATTGTTCGAACGTTATCCGGACACCGATGGCATCATTGCCAGCAACGACATTGTTGCTACGGCGGTGCTTCATGAAGCGCTTCGACTTGGCAAGAATGTACCCGATGACGTGCAAATTATCGGATTTGACGATATTCCGCTCAGCAGTCTCTTAACACCGGCGCTGACGACGATCAGGCAGCCTGCTTATGATATGGGCAGAGCCTCGGCAGACCTTTTGATACAATTATTAGAGAATGAAAACGTAGATCAGAAAATCATACAGATGCCCGTAACATTTACAGAGCGGGAAACAATGAGGAAGGTGGGGCAACATGGCAAAAATTATTGTAGTAGGAAGCTCATCGATTGATTTGGTCGTTACATCGTCCAAACGCCCGGGGGCCGGTGAAACGGTACTCGGAGAAAGCTTCAAAACCGTTCCTGGAGGCAAAGGAGCTAACCAGGCCGTAGCCGCAGCGCGGCTCGGAGCCGACGTAACCATGATCGGGCGCGTGGGAGACGATGCATTCGCTGAACAAATTTTGAACAACTTTAAGCAAAACAAAGTTTGTATCGACTATGTGGAACCGGTTACACATATGGAAAGCGGAACGGCGCATATCATTTTAGCGGAAGGCGATAACAGTATTGTTGTCGTAAAAGCGGCCAACAATGAAGTAACGCCGGATTACATCGACCATTCGATGAGAGCTTTTAAAGACGCGGATATGGTGATGATCCAGCAAGAAATTCCGGTAGAAACCGTAACTTATGTTAGCCGAATCTGCAAGAAGCTGGGGATTCCGCTGCTGCTCAATCCGGCGCCTGCACGTCCGCTTGATAATGAAGTAATCGAAAATGCTGCGTATATTACGCCAAATGAGCATGAAGCGAAAATACTGTTTTCAAGCCTGAGCATTTCAGAGGCGCTGCGCAAGTATCCGAACAAGCTGTTTATAACCGAAGGCAGCAAGGGAGTACGTTATTTTGATGGCTCAAATGAAGTGCTTGTACCCTCTTACAAAGTAGAAGTGGTGGATACAACTGGTGCGGGAGATACTTTTAATGCCGCTTTTGCGGTTGCTCTGGCAGAGGGAACAGCGATTTACGATAGCGTCCGTTTTGCCAATCGTGCAGCTTCCTTGTCTGTAACGAAGTTTGGTGCGCAGGGCGGCATGCCATATCGTCAAGAAGTGGAGGCGCAGATGTAATGAAAAAACAAGGCATATTGAACAGTCATATTTCGAAAATTCTAGCTGATTTGGGCCATACGGATTCGATCGTTGTCGCCGACGTCGGTCTTCCCATCCCGGAAGGGGTAAAGAAAATTGATCTGGCGCTGACGCTAGGTACGCCAAGTTTCGAAGAAACCGTAAATGCCATTGCTGCCGATATGCAAATCGAAAAAGTGGTGATTGCGGAAGAAATCAAAACGCAAAATAGTGAAGCAAATGCTTATATTCAGCATAAATTTGCAGATTGCGAAATCGAGGATTGTCCTCACGAAGAATTCAAACAATTGACCCGCAAGGCCAAAGCTGTGATTCGCACGGGCGAGGCCAAGCCGTTCGCCAATATCATTTTACAGGCAGGCGTCTATTTCGGTTAGCAAGCGTGTGCTTGCCAAAGCAGTTTTCTGTGATAAACAGTTAGAGGAGTCTTGCTCCGCTAAACGAAGCATTTGCTTACGAAGCTAGTTTTGCTATGAAGGCAATCAGAGAAGCAACACACACAAAACTAAGCATCTGCTTACGAAGTAAGTTTTGCTGTAAAGAACATCCATAGAAGCAACGTTCGCAAAACTTTTAAGGAGGAGCCATTATGCAGATTCAAATGAAAGGAATCCACAAAGCCTTCGGCAGCAACCAGGTATTATCCGGTGTCGATTTTGACCTGCGCGAAGGCGAGGTTCACGCCCTCATGGGTGAAAACGGTGCGGGCAAGTCTACCTTGATGAACATCCTGACGGGCCTGCATCAAAGAGATAAGGGAACTATTCTTATCGACGGCAAGGAAACGTATTTTGCCAATCCGAAAGAAGCGGAGCGTCAAGGTATCGCTTTTATCCACCAGGAGCTGAATATATGGCCCGATATGACTGTGGTGGATAACCTGTTCATCGGGAAGGAAATGTCCTCGTCTTGGGGACTTCTTAAATCAAAGGAAATGAAGGCGCTTGCAAAGGAGCAGTTCAAAAGACTCTCCGTTGACATTCCGTTGAATATGGAAGCAGGACAATGCTCGGTGGGACAGCAGCAGATGATTGAAATCGCCAAGGCACTGTTGACGGACACCAAGGTCATTATCATGGACGAACCAACCTCGGCGCTGACGGAAAGAGAAATTCAGAAACTATTTGAAGTCATTCGATCCTTGAAACAAGAAGGAGTATCGATTGTTTATATTTCGCATCGAATGGAGGAGATCTTCGAAATTTGCGACCGGATTACGGTTATGCGTGACGGCCGGACGGTAGACACGAAGGCGATTCCGGAAACGAATTTCGACGAAGTCGTAAAGAAAATGGTCGGCAGAGAGCTGACCGAACGCTTCCCTGCTCGCAATCCTTCACCGGCCGAGGTTGTATTGGAAGTTGAGCATGCAACTCGCAAAGGATGGTTTGAAGATGTAAGCTTCAAGGTACGTCAAGGCGAAATCGTTGGTTTCTCCGGTCTGATGGGTTCGGGACGCACCGAAATCATGAGAGCGCTTTTCGGATTGGATCGGCTGGATCAAGGCGAGGTTCGCATGTTCGGCAAGAAGGTCGTGATTAGAAAGCCGGTCGATGCCGTAAATCATGGAATCGGTTTCATCACGGAAGACCGCAAAGACGAAGGATTGGTTCTGGACTTTTCCGTTCGGGAAAACATGGTGCTCCCAAGCATCAGTGGATTTACAAAAAAAGGCCTCATCTCGACGCAAAGTGAAAAGGTGTTCGTGGATGCCTTGATTAAGCGACTGCAGATCAAAACGCATTCAGCGGAAACCGCAGCGGGCAATTTGTCCGGCGGTAATCAGCAGAAGGTGGTTATTGCCAAGTGGATAGGTATCGGGCCGAAGCTGTTAATCCTTGATGAACCGACCCGGGGCGTAGACGTTGGCGCTAAGCGCGAAATCTACCAGCTCATGAACGAGCTTACAGGCCATGGCGTTGCCATCATTATGGTATCTTCCGAATTGCCTGAAGTGCTCGGCATGAGCG
Source organism: Paenibacillus sp. B1-35 (assembly GCF_050474385.1). Lineage (NCBI taxonomy): Bacteria > Bacillati > Bacillota > Bacilli > Caryophanales > Paenibacillaceae > Paenibacillus > Paenibacillus sp. B1-35. The sequence goes on along the minus strand of NZ_JBCHVJ010000001.1, from coordinate 962,688 downwards.
ACCGCATCGTTGTTGTTCATGAAGGGAGAATTACAGGAGAATTAAACAAAGCAGAAGCGACACAGGAGAAAATAATGACGCTGGCGACAGGGGGACAGTGATATGACTACCATCAATGATGCAAAAACAAGCAAAGGCTTTCAACTTTCGCAAATGACGCAAAAGCTCGGACCGCTTCTTGGTCTATTCATTCTGATTGTCATCGTATCCATTCTAAACCCAAGTTTTTTGGAACCGCTTAACATTTTAAACTTGCTGCGGCAGGTATCTATCAACGCACTGATTGCGTTTGGGATGACCTTCGTCATTCTTACGGGCGGGATCGACTTGTCCGTCGGTTCAACCCTGGCATTATCAAGTGCGTTTGTAGCCAATATGCTCGTAGCCGGCTATGATCCGATTCTGTCTATCCTCGCCGGATGTTTGCTTGGTGGCGTTATGGGCATGATTAACGGTCTTCTGGTGACACAGGGCAAAATGGCTCCGTTTATTGCGACACTTGCAACAATGACGATTTTCCGAGGACTGACGCTTGTTTATACGGATGGTAACCCGATTACCGGGCTTGGTGACAGCATGACATTCCAATTGTTCGGTCGCGGTTATCAGTTCGGTATTCCGGTTCCTGCTATTACGATGATTATTGCCTTTGCCGTGCTGTGGGTGATATTGCACAAAACGGCATTTGGACGCAAAACCTATGCAATCGGCGGCAACGAAAAAGCGGCTATCGTTTCCGGTATTAAAGTATCACGCGTTAAAATCATGATTTATTCTTTGGCAGGTATGCTTTCCGCTTTGGCCGGGGCTATCTTGACTTCACGTTTGAATTCGGCACAGCCGACTGCAGGTACATCCTATGAGCTGGACGCAATCGCTGCGGTTGTATTGGGCGGTACAAGCCTTTCCGGAGGCCGGGGGCGAATTGTCGGCACGCTGATTGGTGCACTGATTATCGGCACCCTGAACAACGGTCTTAACCTGCTTGGCGTATCTTCTTTCTATCAAATGGTGGTCAAGGGTATCGTTATTCTAATTGCGGTGCTCATCGACCGGAAGAAATCTGCATAAGCGAGAGGAGAGAATCACATGAAAAAGCTAACGTTTATACTGGCAGCGTTTCTGCTCATTGTAACGACCGGATGTTCCCTAGAGCCTCCAAGCTGGGCGAAACCAAAGTCAGACGGGGACTTGAAAAATATGAAAATCGGTTTGTCCGTCTCAACGCTGAATAACCCGTTTTTCGTTTCCTTGAAAGACGGCGTGGTTGCCGAAGCCAAAAAACACGGCATAGAAACAATTGTCGTTGATGCGCAAAACGATTCGGCTAAACAAAGCAATGACGTGGATGACTTAATGCAAAAAGGCGTTAATGTATTGCTCATTAATCCGACTGATTCTTCAGCCATCTCAACCGCCGTGCAATCGGCGAACAACCTTGGTATTCCTGTCATTACGCTCGACCGCTCGGCGGATCAAGGCGACGTTAAAGCACTAGTAGCTTCAGATAATGTCAAGGGCGGGCGCATGGCGGCTGAATTTATCGAGAAACTCGTCGGCAAAAATGCGAAAGTCATTGAGCTTGAAGGTGTAGCGGGCGCATCGGCGACCCGTGAACGCGGCAAAGGCTTCCACGAAGTGGCCGACCAAACTTTGAAAGTTATTGCAAAGCAAACGGCAGACTTTGACCGTACAAAAGGCCTCAATGTGATGGAGAACCTGCTGCAAGCAAACCCTGATGTACAAGCTGTGTTCGCGCACAATGACGAAATGGCGCTAGGTGCGATTGAAGCTATTAAGAGCACCGGCAAAAATATTCCGGTTGTCGGATTTGACGGTAATGATGATGCATTAAAATCGATTCAGGAAGGCAAGCTGACGGCTACTGTGGCGCAACAGCCTGAGCTGATCGGACAGCTTGCGGTGCAAGCTGCATATGATGTGCTGCAGGGCAAGACAGTGGACAAAACGATTCCTGCTCCGCTGAAGTTGGTGATTAAAGAATAAGATACGGAAAATACTTGGATGACGATTCGTTTATTATGCTCTCTTTTCGGCGAACAGGCTCATGTTTTTGGGCCTGCTGCTGTTAAGGGAGCTTTTTTTGCGAACGTAATCGGCGGCGTTACGTCTCAAAAACAAAAGGAAATCAGATTTAACGTAACTACAAGTCGATATTGGGGGTAAAACAGTCACAAAGGCACTTGTTTAGCACAATAACGATACTAGAATCTTAGCGGCTCAATTTAGCCGCAAATAGCGATATCACGTTTCGTTAGAGATCATTTATATGGCTTCCTCAACAGCCTGATTTATCTCTGCCTTTCAGCTAATCTTCTTCAGATCGATTCCGTCTCCCGGCGCTTTTCGTTGTTACCGGGCTTGCACAGGGCGGCACGGCTGACTTCATCAACAACGCTGCGAGCGCGAAGATGAATGCGCCGTTTATGGAGCTGTTCGTGCGTGGAATTTTATGTAATACGTATGTCTGTCTCGCGGTTTGGTGTTCGATGAAGCTGAAGGAAGAGGTCGCGAAGCTGGTCATGATTTTTTGGTGCCTGTTCGCCTTTATCACCTCCGGGTTTGAGCACATCGTGGCGAATATGACGCTACTGTCGGTCTCGCTGTTCATCCCGCATCCAGAGACGGTTTCATGGGCAGGACTGGCCGCAAATTTGATTCCGGTCACGCTTGGCAACATGGTTGTCGGCATTTTGTTCGTAGGAATTGCTTATTGGTATATTGAGAAGGATTGAGAAGGAGTGGAAGTTTAGTTGTTTTTAGAAATGGAAGTAGAAAACACGCTAAGCCGCCTGTCGTCGCTTGAATGAAGTGGCGATAGGCGGCTTTTTTTGTATTAAAATGTGCTTAGCGTGGTTTTTCCGAAATGCTGGCGGTACCCCTAGTTTAACATATACCTAGTTAGGGAGAGAAAGTCATACGTGAAAAATATGAACGTCAAATAGGGCCGTAGCGGACGGACTGGGGCCCGTGTATGATGAAAGAGATTAGTATAGCTGACGACCATGATATCAAGTTCTTGTCATCCGACAGGAACGTCAACATTTTAACGAAAAAAAGCTAAGCGAATCGTGTTCATGAAAAAGCCGGTTTCTCCTACTCTAAGGATGAATCGGCTTCACTTTTTCCCAGATCATGTTGATCAGTGGATATCACCGCGATTATCGATAGTCAAAATTTCGAAAACAATCGTTGATTGTTACGATCCAATGGATACGGGCTAATTTATTTGCCTCTCAGATCTAAAACTGCGTATAATATCAATTATACGCAGTTTTTTTGTAGCTATTTAGGCAGCATAATCAAGGGAGAAATGCGTAATGAACTGGACACGAGATGATTTGCAGGCCATGTACGAGCAGCCGCTTGAAGCCTTTCGATTGTGGATGGACAATGCGGGGTATACGTATTATACGAAGAAAAATTATATGGGAGATGTTCGTCAATTTTTGCTCACTTTGGACGGCAAGCCTGCCGAAGAAGCGACGAAGTTCCAAGTGCTTTCATTTCTTGCGAAGGTGAAGGCGTCCGGTGTGAGTGATGCGACGCGTAATCGCAAGCATTGTGCAGTAACAAGCTTTTATAAAGCGCTAAATGAGTTTGAGCTGGCAGATGTGAACCCGGCTGCCGGGGTGAAAAAATCAAAGACAGAAATGAACCGTGCACCTGTATTTATGAACCCAGAGCAGCTCCGCCAGCTTCTCGTTCGAACAGAAGGAAAGTATCGTGATCGTAATCTGGCGATTCTCATGCTGATGGGATATGCGGGTCTTCGTGTTGGCGAGGTTCATCGTCTGAATGTATCGGATTATTATCCGGAACGGCATTCCATTGAAGTATTGGGCAAAGGGAGAAAGTGGAGAACGATTCCCCTGCCTGCGGTGGTTGCTGCTCAGCTGGACATTGCGCTTGCGGAGCGACTCACGCCTTGGAGGGAAGGTGAGGATGCCTTCTTCATTTCCCAGAAGGGTCAGCGTCTGTCAATTCGCAATATTCAATACATTGCAGAGCAGGCTTTTTGTAAGCTGCAATCGGATCAGGAACGGAGACCGCATGGAGGAAGAGGGCGATCGTATTCCTGCCATAAGCTGCGCCACTCCTTCGCTACCATGCTGCTGCAGAGCGGTACTGATATACGAACCGTGCAGGAAATGCTTGGACATGCTTCCATTCAAACGACAACGGTATACACCCATGTAACCGATCGACAAAAAGAAGAAGCTGTGACTCGCTTGCAGGCATTTTTATCATGAGTCGAAAAATGATGCAAGAACGTATACAATTAGGAAGGGAAACGTATAACGAACCTGCCCCCACTACAAACTATATGGTATCAGGGAAAAGAGGAGGGGTTGAATGAATGCAATCAAGACGAAGCTGCAAGCCTTATTGCGCAATAAGCGGCTTGTTCAGACGCTCAAGATAGCCTTTCCTTTAGCCGTCATTATCTTTGTCTTTATTCAAGGAAAGAAGGAATTATCCAGGTTTTCACTACGGGAATCGCTGCATGCCATCCGTTTAATATCGAGTGAGTATTTTACGGGACTCATTGTATTAGGAGGACTGGCGGTTGCAACTATGTTTTTCTATGACCGCCTGCTGCTACGTTCGATTAAGGCACCTGTTCCTATTGGCAAAACATTTCGAGTTTCTTGGATTGCAAATACCTTTAACGGCATTGTTGGATTCGGAGGTATTGCTGGGGTAGGAATTCGTACCGTTCTATACCGTCCATTTACAGGGGATGCGGGTAAATTGCTGCTGGCGATCGCTTGGATGGCGCCTTCCATGATTAGCGGATTATCATTGCTAGGTATCTTAGTGCTGCTGCACGTGTTCCCTGCAGGTGAGCTGCTTGCAGCCAAGGGATGGCTATGGATCGTTCTTGTCGGGGTGGCCTTATTCTTTCCTGCGTATTTACTTTTCTCGCGCTGGAAGGGAAGAGCGAATGCGAACGCCAAGCTGACATTTGGCTATACGGTTGTGTCATTCATTGAATGGCTCGCTGCAGGTTCGGTGGCCTATGTAATCTTATTTATGCTGAAGGCAGATGTCTCCTATGCTGAAGTAATCGGTGTATTTACAGTGAGCGCCATCGCCGGTCTGATCAGTATGGTCCCAGGGGGATTCGGGACTTTCGACATCACATACTTAATTGGCTTGCAGGCGCTAGGGGTTGCAGACAGCACGGTATTTACCGCATTGCTTCTCTATCGGATCGTATACTACTTTATTCCCTTTACGCTGGGGTTAATCTTTGCGGCCTTCGAGTTCGGCGGTGTTGCCGTCAAGAAGTTCGAGGATCATCCTACGTTAGGATCGTATATAGAGTCAGGAAGCATTCTATGGTTCGTACAGAGGTCGATATGGAGCTCTTTGTCTGCATGGTCAGTTGTGATTCTGCTGTTCATGACCTCTTTGTTTTTATTTACATACACGTTTACAGAGCCATCCTGGGAATCATCCATGTTCGTTCTGCCCTTGTTCCATGGTTCCATATTTCCAATAGTGAACGGTATCTTATTAGGTGCAAGCCTTTTGATGCTGCTGCAATTGAAGGGGCTATTTGAAAGAACGATTCGGGCGTATGTGATGACTTTAGCCTCTCTCGCCATTTGTACGCTGCTTACATTCCTGTTGGGGACAACGATTCGCCATACGCTGTGGCTTTGCGGAATGCTGCTGTTCTTATTTCTAATTCGCTCACAGTTCACGCGATATCGGTTCCCATTAACGAAGAGCACCATTTTCTTCACCAGCTTATTCGGGACGCTTCTCATGCTTCTGTACATGATGATGGGATACATGTTGGCTGAGTACCATGAAAAGTCAGCAGATGCAGCGACATATACTTTGAGCTACGTTCAATTTACGACGACATTAATTACGGGGCTTCTCGTAGCGGGAGTTATGTATGCAATTGGAGTACTGATGTTCGAGCGGCATTTAAAGAAGCCGCTTGGAAGAGATTGGCGCGCAGATGATCAAGCCATCTTAACTGGCATTAATGGCTGGATGTATCACAATGTAGCGGACAAGCGTGTCTTCTCTGTCAATGGCGGCAAAATCCGCTTCCCATTCATTATTAAGGGCCGCCGGGTCATTATGCTTGGAATGCCTCGATTAGAACGAATGAAGGCTAAGGAGCATGACGCCTTGCACTCTTTATATGAGCACGCTGATCGTTTTGGGCTTGATATTGTGTTCTATCAAGCAGGGATTGAGGGTATGCCGCTGCTCCATGATTATGGAAATGACTTTTTCAAGGTAGGAGAAATTGCCCGTTATGAGCTGGCTGAACCTGTAACTGGCCCGCCTCTTCATCGCTATGAGCTGATTCCATTCCCTTTGCCAGAACCATTGGTTCAGCAAGTTATGGAGTCAGCTAAAATGTGGGAAGAAGTGACTCCGGGATATCTTGATACGATTCATCAAATGTTAATCGTCCCTGATCCTACGCTGCAGTTAGTACGCTTATTGGATGAAGCAGATGGGGATCGACTGCTCGGCTACATCGTCCTTCGGATTGATTACACAGCGGAGATGATAATGATTGGCGATATTCGTTCCTGCCACGGCTTATGTCAGCCGGAACAGGATGAGGTGCTGAAGCAGCTGCGCGACATTATCGTTTGGTTAGGACAACATCATGATTGCAAGCAACTTGCGAGTGGATTATTGCCGCTTTCGCATGTTGAATCGGATCGTGCGCCATATTTATGGTCTGAACGGACAGCGGTAGCAATCTTCCGCAGGATTCGTGAGCTGTATCCGATGAATAACTATAGAAGAGTATGGTTGTCTTTATTTGATGTTACGTGGGAGCCGCAGTATATTGCATTCCGCAAGCAGCGCCATATGAATTGGACAGTGTGGCGCGTAACACGGATTATTCGCCGATTGCGGCAATAGTGTGACACGAATCATGCGAAAATGATTAGAATTTATGAAAATTGCAGAAAAAAGGTGAAAAGGCTTGGAGGCTGCTCCAGGCCTTTTTTATTGTAAAAAACCGCTTACAGCTCAGCTTTTCGACCATATCCGTCTGTGGGACGTGAAGTCCAGTTCTGCTAAAATAGTGGTGTTTCAGAATAGGAACGGATTTCAACAAAGTCTTATCATCAGAAGGTGGTTCCTTATGCTTGGATTTGCAATTCTATTAGGGTTCAACATTGCAGGTGTGTGGCTGCACAATTTGCTTCATCTCCCGCTGCCCGGCAACGTGCTTGGCTTGGTGCTGTTCCTGATTGCACTCGGCATGAAGTGGGTGAAGCTGGAGTGGGTAGAGAATTCCGCTCAATTCCTGCTTGATCATATGCTGTTATTCTTCATCCCGTATGTTGTCGGCATTATGGCGTTCTTGCCCATACTAAGTGCGCATTGGGTGAGTATTTCGGTAGGCATTATTGGCAGTACGCTTGTCGTACTATGGATGACCGGCTTCGTGGCATCGAAGATGGAGAAGCCCTCGTCAGAAGCTGATACGGTAACAGTGAGAAAGGGGGATGCTACATGAACGTATTATCGTGGACACAGCAGCCTTTGTTTGGAATAGCGGCAACGATCGTTGTGTATGCATTGTCTCGCGTTCTGCACGTTCGCTTCAAATGGATGCATCCGATCGTATTTTGCTCGGTAGTGCTAATCGGCTTCCTCGTCATCGGAAACATTCCGCTTCAAGATTATAAAAATGGGGCAGATATTTTGGCTCTCATCCTTGGGCCAGCTACAATTGCACTCGGTGTACCGATTTATAAATATCGTGAGCTGGTTAAGAAACAGTTCGCTGCCATCTGCTTGTCGATTACATGCGGATCGCTTGTAGGGATAGTTAGTGTCGCGGCGATCATGATGAGCTTGGATGGTGCGAGAGAGGTGATGCTGAGCATGCTGCCGAAATCAGTCAGCTCACCAATCGCGGTTGAAATTTCGAAGTCGCTAGGCGCAATGCCTGAATTGTCCGCTGTATTTACGGTATTTACCGGTGTTGTAGGTGCATTGTTCGGAACGAGCTTCCTGCGCATGACCGGTATTCGCGGCGAAGTGCCCCTCGGCATTGCAATGGGAACAGCTGCACATGGATTCGGGACAGCAAAGAGTTTGGCGGATTCAGAGAAGCAAGGTACGTTTAGTGGTTTGGCAATGGGGTTAGCTGGACTAATTACATCCATTTTATTTACACCCATTTATATGTTCTTTATGTAATGCTTGTTATGCACATCACAGGCTAACAAGTAGGAGACGTCTATCGCACGTGCGGTAGGCGTTTTTTTGTTGGAACTGATTATATTAGTAGAACCAAAGCATTGAAGGGAACAACTTCACCCTATTCGTCTATATGACAAGGCTTATAAAAAGAGTTGAAACATTTTCGATTGCAGCACGTTGTTATTAGTAGGCGAAAAATCAAATATGCAGCCAACATATCGGGCTGTGCTGATGAATGATATTATACGTGAAGGAGATGATCCCTTGAAGGCGACAATTTGGGCATGGGGTATCCTCTTAGGCTTGAGCCTGCCATCACTCGCAGGTGCAGCAGGTACATATTCTGCCGAGAAGATATTTACCGATCCGCAGAGCGGGGCGGTCTATTATAATGTTGAACGGATCGACTTGGAGACGCGCGAGAAGCGTGTTGTTGTAAAGATGGCTGACGGCCAGTGGAAGAAATGGAACCCGAATATTAGGAGCATGCGGGTAGAAGAAGGTCAGCAACTACCTGTGCTCGATACTAATTTTGCCGATAGTGTGGAAGGCGGGATGCAGTATATTTATGATCCTGAGGATCAAGAAGTTGTGAAGGGGAAATTGTTCCGTTCCTCGCCTGACGGCAAATGGGGCATACATGAACGGTTATATTTTGAACCGACTGGTAAAGGAAATACGGGCAAGGTTCATAGTTATGTATTGCGTAATAATCAAACCGGGAAAACGAAGGAGTGGCTTCGCACGGATTATTCCATTGGAGCTACGTGGCTTTCAGATAATCGAATCATCTATAGTCGCTTGAATGAAAAGTCAAACCAGGAGGAAATTGTGATCTACGATCCTGCTGCGGATAAGCTGGATCGTGTCGCTTTTGGTAACCTCCGCGGCGTTCAACCAGACAAGGGATACGTGGTGTATACACTGAACAAGCCAGATCGCCCTTTGTATCTTTTGGATTTGAAGAAGCGCGTATCCAAGCCCTTGAAGGATTGGGCAGCGGCTGAAGCTTATTTGCCGCACTCCGAGAACGCGAAGGATTCAACGATTGATTTGCCGTCGGATTTCGATCTGGACGCGCTGCCCGAGGAAAAAATGAAAATGAAGACGCAGTGCGATTACAAAGTGACGATTGATGGTACGACCGCGCGCGTGCCGTTTGTATTTGAAGAGAAGCAGACTGCGAAAATTCCGGTTAAGCCGCTTACGGAAGTGTATGGTTGGAAGCTAAGCAAGCTGGATAAGAAGGCCGCTGCCTTCCGATTTAAACTTGAGCATGGAAATCGCTCAATCGAATTGAATCCAGCAAATAGTGTTCTGGAGGAAGGTATCTTATATATGACAACAGAGCAAATCAAACAGCTCGGGTATCGCTCCGTTAACGTTGCTTATGATCCAGAGCCATAAGAATAATAGCATAATGTTTTGGCCAATAGGGCATGCACATGCATGCCCTGTTTTTGTGCCTGTATGGGGAGAATACTGGTAGTGACGGGAACAACTGTACGACTCTGGCCGATTCCAAGTCGAGGAAGAACTGGTAGAGATCCACGCCGACGTACTGCCGCCCGGCGCCCCGCGGATGATCTCGACCAGAATCAGATGTAAGTAAGGCGGAATACCGCCGAATCGACGTACTCGGCTGAGCAGGTCGCCGCAGCAAACCGTAGTGCTGGCGACTATTCCAGCCAGCACGTCCGTGAGAGGCGTATAGAAGCCGCCTATCATGTTGTTCGGGGCGCACATAAAAATATGCGCCCGTACACCGGGCTGTTGTCCAGTTTCGGGTTGTGCGGCGATGAAGCGCCCGGGGACGACTCAGCGGACAGAAGGCGGCAATTGGCTCGCGATCTCTGTTGGTATGTCCTCTGAGTCCCACGCGAGACTATTGCCGGGAATGGCGCCCTCGACTTCTTGGATCTTATTTTGCATGACCAACATCTGGTCGTCGGTCAGGTCGCCGATCCGAGTATTCACCGTAATGCCCTCGTGCGACAAAGCCGCAGCCACCGCGTTGGCGTATGCAACCGGGTTGTTTCCATCTGACGCGGGGGCGTATTTCTTGAATCCGTCCAGGATTGACAGATCCACGTAAGCCGGGCTGCGGAGCAGCAAGGCGATTGCGTTGAATCCATCACTCCACGTTGGGAAGATCAAGAAGTTGTGCCAGTTGAACTTGCCGGGATACTGCCCGAAGTCGAGCCCGCCGGGTCGGCCTGTGATGTTACCGGGGTTGTTGTTGAGCCACGCGAAACTGCCTTCGTAGTTTCGCATATGCGGGCGCCCACGCGCGATTTCATCGGCGTGGATCACGTAATTGTAGATTTCCTTTCCGTGGCCCTGGTAATCGTTTGGATCGTGGGGATTCGAACCTGGGAACCAAAGGGCCCTCGGGATGTTCTGGTCAAGTGAGATGTTGCCATTCCAGTACCAAACATGGTCGCCTAGTTCGAGCGTCATTTTGCTGCACTCCTCTGTCGGTGTTCTATTGCTTACGGTAACTAAGACGTGTGGCAATGCACCGGTTTCGTGGGCATCCTCATAGATAGGAATTTGCTTTTTCTATTACTGCCCGTTAAACATAAAATTATTCCCAAAACCGTTACTTACCGGTTTTTTATGAACGATAACCGGGCTGTTTCGTCAAAAAGGGCAGGCAAAAAACTCTCAGTCAAAATGTGCGCAGAACAAACAGGCCATGACAGGAATCCAAGTAACATGTCGTGAAAAATCCTCTAGCCCAATTCCCCAGTGAACCTATCTTAACCAGACCCTAAATGCGTTCTCACAAGGTGACAATTGGAAATATTCATCCTCATTCGGCAATGGACATAATTATCAAAATACTTGATGTCATGGTGCAATACAAAGGGGAGAGTTATCACATGTGGTGTCATTACCATGGGATCAAACTCCTTATCGTATTCGTGCTTGCTTATGTTCATATCCCGGAATGACACTCTATGCGCAACTGTATACTGCAAATGAGTATTTCTCCGAGTCAAAAAGTCGACAAGTTTGGATTATAATCAAATTCGTGTTTTAAAAACTTCAAACAAACGTATTAATTGAATTATTTAATCAATTTGCTATGATAAGATAGGATGAAATATCCATAAAGAGAGTTCACTTAGAAGAGAGAGGATGCTAGGAGAATTGATGGCGTTATGATCCGATTTTATGTAAACGCTTTATTAAAAGATTAAAGGGAGTGAACTAATGAAGGCAATGAAATATGTACGTATACTGACGGCTACCTTCCTTCTTGCTTCGGTGCTCATGGCATCGTTTTGTTCGACCGTTGCTCAGATGAAGGGGAGTGAACACCCATTAAAAATGAATTACGCATTTTCAAATCCAATACTGACCAACCCGCTGCTTGGCACCACTCAATATGTCTTGAAAAATGGAAGCAGCCTGAAGATTGCGCATAAGTACAATAGCGGCAACGATATGTGGATTATGTTCGACCATGCCGGTGCGAATCACTTGTACGGGATGAAGGAGTGGAGGCTTAGTCCGAATGCGAACAAGGATACCAATGCGGATTTGGCTCGTCCTTCAGTGATTCTATGGCCTGATATATCGGACTGGATTGGACCGTACATCGTTGGTGCCAACCAGAATGGCAATGGAAAGGGTCAGGATTTCACTGGCGGCAATCATAATTATGATGGCGGTGAGAATAGCTCTACAACAGGAAGAACCGTTCGGTACAAAGTTTGGGTAGATGGGAAAGAGCTGCAAGATGGGATCGTTGCAACCGGAAACAAGATCAAAATCGAAGTTGTAAATCGAATTCAAGGCTTTAATACGAAGGAGCAGGATGGCAGCGGCCGTGAAATTTTGCAGGAAACCGTAACGTATGAGGTAGAAGGTGGAAAGGTACAAGTACATTTGGATATTTTGCCGCTCGAGGAAATCACGATTTATCGGTATTATGGCTTGCAATCTGTCAACGGGGCATGGAACAATGAGGTGCGCTACTATGCGGGGACAACAGAAGTAGCAAGAAGTGCAGGATCCAAGTACAGCGACTCTGGTACGAAGTCTCAGCATCCTGACGTTGATATATACTTGGTTAGCTCAGCAGTGCAGGATGGAAGTCAGCATCAATTGCTTGTCACGCTTGATCGCAATTATGGGTTCGGACAGTTGCATTATCTTGCTGAAGATCAGCCGATTGTATTTACCCAGGATTATGGCAAGTCATACTTCCTGCAAGTCTATAATAAATCAGCGGTGTTGAAAAAAGGAGGGACTGCTTCATGGCAGGGCTCCTATCATTTTTTCTCTACATCGGATCAGGAGCACGATTAGGAAGCGGGATATGAGGGTAGCAATCGCTTCCTCGTGATCCATAATAACCATATTCATTCATTTGGTTCTGTATTATAATAGGTCGGTATGTAAAAAAGCATCATCATCACGAATGAACATCATTGCAAAGGATGAGCGATCATGACTAATATTTCACTGGCTAAGGTGGAACGCCAGAGGGTTCAGCTTTCGCAAGGCGGGCTGTTGACATTTCTTCTAGTGGGGAAATTAATGCTGCTTCGTCACTTCGTCTATGATTCGGTAACCGCATCAGGCTTGCTGACAGATATGATTTCAATACTTGTTCTTGTCAGTTTCTTTGAAGCAGTATTGCCTCGACTAATGAAGGGTCCCATTTATTGGGTTTTTAATGGCATTTTCTCTATTATTATGTTCGCAGCGACGCTGTACCATATTCACTTTAATTCAGTTCCGACATTTACAGCGTTTAATGAAATGGGGCAAGTTCCCCAAATCAGCGGCAGCATTGGGCCGCTCATCAAGACCTCACATTTTTTGTTTTTTGTAGATATTGCAGTGGCATTGATTTTCGTAGCAACGCGATGGTTGCTCCGCAGAAACTACTCGAAACAGCGATTCTGGATGGATTCGGCTCCTTTGCAGCGGTACATAGGTTGGAAATGGAGAGTAGCAGCGGCTCTGCTTATGGTCGTCTGCATGAGCTACTCCTGGTTCGTAATAGACAAGGCCGAATCGATCAGCAATGAGAAAGTAAAGTCAGAGAAGATTGGCTATCTCAACTATCAAGCAGCAACAGCGTTGAAAATTATACATGAGAATGAAATCATTGCGAACGGAAACCTGGATCAAACAAGATCGAAAATTAATGAGCTTCAAGCAACTTATCCTTATCGCAAAGACAGCCAGCCGCTTGGTCAGCCGCATTATTTCGGTACTGCTCGTGGCGCCAATGTAATTGTGGTTCAGCTAGAAGCCTTTCAAAATTTCCCGATTCAAGCCAAGCTGGAAGGACAGGAGATCACACCTGTGCTGAATGAGCTTTTGAAGAATAGCTACTATTTTTCGAATATATATCAGCAAATCGGCCAGGGGAATACATCGGATGCAGAATTCCTGTCCAATACGTCCATTTACCCGACAGGAACGGTTGCGATGTCTACGGGCTTTGGGATAAGAGAGCTGCCAAGCCTGCCTCGGCTCCTTCATGACTTGAATTATCAATCGGCGACGTTCCATGTCAATGACGTAACATTCTGGAACCGACATTTGCTTTATCCTGGTTTAGCATTCGATCATTACTACGATAAGCCATACTATACGAACGATTTCTTCAATGATTTTGGTGCTTCGGATGAAGAATTGTATCGGATCGGAGCAAAACAGATTCGGGACATGACGAAAAAGGATAAGCCCTTCTATGCTCAATTCGTTACAACATCCAGTCATGCTCCATTTCTTGTTCCGGACAAGCTGCGGAAGTTGAAGCTCCCAGCAGATATGGAGGGCTCGTATATAGGGAACTATCTAACGGCAATTAACTATACCGATTATGCGTTGGGTCAGTTTATCGAAGAGTTAAAGAAGCAAGGAGTCTGGGATCAAACAATGCTGGTCGTGTATGGCGATCATTTTGGCGTGAATCCGAATGAAGGAAGCGACGCAGATATATCTAAAAGATTGGGTGTTCCTTACTCGAATGAAGTGAGCCGCTTTAATATTCCGCTTATTATCCATGTGCCGAAACAAGCCGGGGGGAAAGTCATTGAACATATAGGCGGTCAGATTGATATTATGCCGACGATCGCCAACCTACTCGGTATATCGCTACAGGAGAAGCAATTTATCGCTTTTGGACGCGATATGCTGAACACCGATAATAACGTGGTTGGTATGCGTTATTATTTGCCTACGGGCTCATTTTTCAATAATGAGGTGATGTTCGTCCCAGGCGAGGGCTTTGAGGATGGTACGGCCATTTCGCTGAAAACCCTACAGCCTGTTCCGGTTCAAGAAGCGTATCGAAAGGATTACGACTATATTCTCTCTTTGATGAAGCTTTCAGACGAATATATTCAGCTGCTCCCGAAAAGATAGCGCAAAATAATAATAGGATGAAGGGCTATCCGTTATGTAACGATGAACCCGACAGATTATGTTGCGGAAGCAGCCGTATCCGATGCAGCAGCAAAATTCATCTAGAAATGAAGGACAAGAAATAAGAACTCCAGTAAATAGCTGCAGTTCTACCGTAACCAAACGATTGTGGGAGAACTGCAGCTTACATATATATGTTCACGTTAAGTTGTGATTTAATTCACATACTATCATTAAATTCCATGATATAGTATAACCATAAAGAACAGGGAGTGATAATGATGAGAACATTCAAAACATTTGACACAACGGATCAAGTAACTCGCAACTTCCTTCAACTTTGCTATATGTGTGATGATAACGACCGCTGCACGACAGAAGAAGAGTGCAGACAATGCTGGGCAGACAAAGGACTTGCACCTGAACAAGAAAATGAAGAAACACGTGAATTACTGAATGCGTACTACGCATAACCATCAATGACTTTCATTTTGATTACTTTGTGAAAATAATAACTTACCATGGTTAGTTTTCCCTCCACCTTATATAATAGAAAGAGCGCCGCATACACATTGGCTGTATGCGGCGCTCTTTCGCTGTATCCGTATATTAGCTAGCACTCTTGGATAGTGTGGGTGCAGGCTTAGGCTTGACCGGTGCAATATTGCGATTTGCCAAGCTTGTGGCGATCATCCCGGCAATAATGATGAACATTCCGACGAGCGACCACCCTTGAGGGAATGAACCGTTGAGCAGCAGGACCTCGCCAAGCACGGTGAAGATAAGAATACCTGCTTGGGTAGATTCGACCCCGGCAAGCAGCAAAGCTTGGCCTAACTGGGAAGCGGATGGCAATCCAACCGTAGCGGTTCCATAAATGCCAAGCAGAATGGCAATAGGCATGCTGCCAAGCGCCATACCGAGTGTGCGCTGGAAGGAATCCAGCTTACTGCCGCACAGCTCCATCATTTTACGGTTGCCAAGCGGATAGAAGGTGGCGCCGATAATAACAGGTATGAAACCAAGCAGCAATTCAGACAGTGTAACATTGCTCGCTTCAGACACTTGCATGAATGCTACACCGATAAGTATAATGACGGAAATACGCATGCTTTTGAATGGAATAGTTGTCGCACTTTTACCGGGCCATTCGGTGTCTGGCGAGTCTCATAGAACAGAGGAGACAAGCATCCGCCAATTAAGATCGTAATTTGCCACGTTCCTGATGTGAGCCAAGATGGTGCATAGACTGCCGCGAAGCTGAGCAGAGAATAGAACGCGACGCCGCACATGGAACCCCAAGTTAGCCAGTGCAAAGGATGCTTGCGCATTTCTCGGAAAAGCGGTGTAAGGTTTTTGCGAAATGCAACAATTGCCAGCAGGATCGGGATGGCAAGTAAAAAGCGCAGCGATGTGGTCCAAGCCCAGCTTGTCCCAGATAGGTTCATCGCGCGATTAATAATGAATGTGGATGAAAAAAACATGGATGCTAAAATGCCAACAAATATGGCTCTCATGATGCTCACCTTACCTCTACTTGAAAATCATTTTCAATTGTGTATCCAGTAAAGTATAATATACTATATTATATTTTAAGTAAAGTATATTGTAATAAATATTTTCGTGATGATTGTACACTATTCGTTTGAATTGGGGGAAACATTCGATGAATGAACACGAAACGAAGCAATTGATGCAATCGGTAGGAGCGAATTTGCGGAAGTTAAGAAAAGATAAGCAGCTCAGCTTAGAAGAATTAGCCGTTCTATCAGGGGTAAGCAAGCTTACTCTTGGGAATATCGAGCGTGGGGATACGAATCCGACAATCGGAATGATGTGGAAAATATCCCGGCACTTGTCCGTCCCGCTCATGACGCTGCTCATGCCCGATAAGTCGGTGCGGATTTCGCGCGCAGGCCACGGCCCTACCTATGAAAGCGAGTCAGGGCAGTGGATATTGGAGCCTGTATTTACGGACTTGCGCGAAAAGATGGAAATGCTGCGTGCACGGTTGAAGCCGAATTGTGTATACGAGCCAGAACCGAATCACCCATGGACTGTGGAAATTGCGACGGTTATGTCAGGCACGATCCGATTGACGATCGGGGAGGATACGTATACACTTCATCAATTTGACTCGATTCAATTTTCAGCTACCGAAACGCATATGTATGCCAATGTAGGGGATGAAGAGGCGGTCGTGCAATTTACGGTATTTTACTCGTAACATGCTGTTATTCATATAGGAGAAGACTGGAAAGGTAGGTGTAGATGATGCACCCACAATCACGTTGGTTGCTGGAAGTATATTATGACGGGTGGTGCCCGTTATGCACAGGAATACGCAAGCGGCTGGAGCGCTGGGATTGGATGCATGTGCTGCAATTTTACTCCATACGCGAGCCCGAGGTAACAGAACGGATATCGGTATCCGTCGATCACTTGATATCCAGCATGCATGTCCGGGAGACGGGCAGCGGACGCATTCGCTCTGGTATTGAGGCGGTGCATGCTCTCTGTATGCGAGTGCCCATGCTCATGCTTATTAGTCCGTTTGTTTGGATTAGTATGAAGCTGGGAGTAGGAGGAAAGTTGTATACATACATCGCTTCAAGGCGCACCATTGTTCCCGCCGGGCAATGTAATCATGACAGTTGTGATATTCCTTTAAATGGGGAGCTACCAGTTAAACACAAGTAGATTCTAACGTCCTTATGTGCAGCTAGTGGGCGTTTTTGTGTTTGTGTTGTAATTTGCAGCCATATATAACTGCAATTGTTCATTTTTCTCGATCATTAAGAAAAAAAGGAAATGGGGAGTGAGAGCGAGCGTGACGAACCAGCGTCATCAAGGTACACAACGAAAGGGCACCAAAACTCGAAAGATACGCGGGTGGTTTCTTTTTTTTCTGCTTGCAGATATTCTCATTTTCAGTGGTTTCGCTATCATCTACAGCGAGTCAAAAGGGTGGGAAAGGGATATAAAACATGCGGTTGCGGTTCAAACGATAACTGCAGATACGAGCGGCATAGTTGCTATAAAGGGGGCACTGAAATCAAGCGCCCCTGCTCGAGATGATGATTTGACAGACTCTTATGCGATTCTCGTGAAGGAAGATCGCAATTGGTCATGTAATTCTCGCAAATGCAGGTATGTGGCTGTTATGACGTCAACGATTGGTGATGTCAACGGACTGTCGGTAAACGGTATCTCGCTTCAACCTTCTGTATTCCGACTGACAGGTCTGGAAGTGCCGCTGCTAGAAGGTTCGCTTCGTGATTCAGACCAAACAGTGGAGAATGGTAACATACTCGTTGTGAGCCAGAAGGAAACGGCACGGAGCTATGCAGGCGTGCGAAATGGCGAGGAGGTTACCGTTATTGGTGAGGCAGTGGACGGGCAACTAAAGCCGATGGCTTTTCCTGAAGGTACTGATTCCGTCCTGTATGCAGGTCTGGCTCCATATGCGCCGAAGGACATGCCTGAACGGATTGAAAGCGGGTATGTTGTTGGATCGTCATTGGAGGCGATTATTGAACATGAGCTGAATATGCAGAACAGTGTTATTTGGACACTGCTTATCGTTGGCTTGCTACTGCTGCCTGTAACGCTATTGTTCGCTCCGTGGCCGAGGTCACGAAGAAGCAGAGCAGGATGAAACGAAACCATCTTGTACTTATTAAAAAATGATTTGAAGATGCTATTGTGAACGAAATCGAAGATGGGTCAATATTAGGGGGCTGGTTCGTGGTTCCGTGCATCCAAGGGATATTGAAAGATAAGACTGCATTAGGGAAATAGCGGAATTCCAAGTGTAAAAGGTGCACAATATGAGTGAACTACATGGTGCACCTTTCAAATGTTACTTTTGGATAGTTTGATTTATTTTTCCACATAGGCGAGCAAACTGGGTCAGCTCATCCTCGCTTAGTGCAATCCGAATATCGTCCATGATGCTATGTCGGGATTCTGCTGCTTTTTTAAGAAAGTCCAGCCCCGCCACGGTGATATCATGGTACATGTACCTTCTATCGCTTTTGTCTCGAGTCTGGGTAATCATCTTTTTCTCAATCAGCTTCTTTGTCAGCTTTGAGATCGCTGACAGCGATGCATGGAACGCATCGGCTAGCTCTCGAGTTGTCCTTGGGCCGCTGGTATTAAGCAGATCAAGTATATTGTATTGGGCGGACGTGATTCCTTCCACGTTAAATCGATTATGCTCGGCTGCCAGTTTGCACTGGAGCATCGTAAATTCGGTTTCGAAGTCATATAATTGTCTTTCTGACAAGGAGAACCTTCCTTTCTATGTGCATATCTTCTATGGTCATATCTATTGTCAGCCCCGATGATGCATTTATCTGCATCTTGTAGTCTCGTGGACATCATCAGATCCATCGGGAGAAGCGTTGAGCTTATAAGTATGCTCCAATAATCGACTCTTTGCAGGTGCGGAGCTCATCCGGAGTTCCAAATGCGATAACGGATCCTCCAGCCTGTCCACCTCCGGGTCCGAGCTCGATCACCCAATCAGCATTTGCGATAAGTTGGGTATGGTGCTCGATGAGCAGAACCGAGTCCCCTCGATCGACAAGGCGATTCAATACTGCCAGCAGCTTACTCGTATCTTGATTGTGCAATCCTACTGATGGTTCATCCAATATGTACAGCGTATGACCGCTTCTGGCATTGGACAGCTCAGCAGCCAGCTTGACACGTTGAGCCTCACCGCCGGAAAAAGTACTGGATGGCTGGCCCATCCGCAAATACCCTAAGCCAATGTCGCATAAGCAATTCAGCTTAGCTGCGATTTTCAGATTATCGCGGAATAGTTCCCTCGCCTGCTCGATACTTAACTGAAGCACATCAGCGATAGAGTGTCCGCGCCATTGCACAGATAGTATTTTCTCATGATAACGTTTGCCTTGGCAAGTCGGGCAGGCAATGAAACGATCGGCCATGAAGTGCATTTGAACTTTAATGCTGCCTGTGCCTTTGCATGATTCACATCTTCCTCCGGCTACATTGAAGGAGAAATCTGAGGCTTTTAATCGTAAGCCTTGTCGAGATGCAAGCTCCTTGAACCATTCCCGAATATCGTCAAAAACTTTTGTATACGTCGCTGCATTGGAACGGGATATTTTGCCCATTGCTTGCTGATCTACAACAACGAGATGCTGGATATGCTCATGTCCGCTTATTCGATCTGATTTAGTCGATGTTAAACGGCAAGATTGAATTCGCGGGAGCAGCTCTTCCAATACGAGAGTGGATTTACCTGAGCCCGATACGCCTGCTATGACGGTAAGGACTCCTAGAGGAATATCTACCGTAATATGCTGCAAATTGTTCGAATGCGCATCACGGATCGTTAATACGCGATGCCAACTGCGAGCAGTTGACCGGTTCGTCTCCAAAGAACCCCGCAAGCTTCGTGCCGTCATCGATTCTGGATGCAGCATCAACTCATTGACCTTGCCTTGGAACATCAAATTTCCCCCAAGCTCTCCAGCACCTGGCCCAATGTCTACGACATAGTCCGCTTGTCGGATCACATCAATATCATGTTCGATGACGATTACCGTATTGCCTAGATCAGTTAGCTTGCGTATCGAACGCATCAGCTTGTCGGTATCCTGCGGGTGCAATCCTGCCGTAGGTTCATCAAGTATACAGATCATGCCGCTCAAGCTCGAATTCAGCAAGGAGGACAGCCGCATACGTTGCGCTTCGCCGCCAGACAGGCTAGAAAAGCTTCGATCCAGTGTTAGATAATCCAGTCCCGTATTCATGAGACTTTGCGTACGCTCCAGCAATTCTATCCAGATAGGATGAGCCGCTTCGATGTATCGCTCAGGCAGAGTAGAAGGCAAGTCTTCCAGCCAATTCAGCAGTTGCGTTAGAGACATGGACATAAGATGGTGGATCGGCGTGTTGTGCACTAGGACGTGAAGACTGGCGGGATTCAACCGCGATCCGTGACATGATCCGCATGGAACCGTTCGTAGGAAGCGTGTGAATTCCTGCTGTGATTCTTCGTCATCGTCACCCTCGTAATAGCGGCGCAGCAGGCTGTTCACGGCACCCTCATATTTACCCTGCTTCATATTGGATGGGGCAGGGGCGTCAGGGCGAAGTTCGCGAATGCGTTGGTCGTCCGTTCCGTACAGCAGCATGTGACGCACGATGTCCGGCAATTCGCCGTTCGGCCGCTGAAGATCCTCTTCGAGCAAGGGAAGACGATAATATTTGGCTGCACGCAGGAGAAGCGGGGCAAAGTGCCACAGGAAGCCCTTTTTCCATACTTGAATGCCGCCATCTTGAATCGACAAGTCGGGACGTACAATTGCATCGAGAATGGGCTCTACTTGTTCGCCAAGACCGGTACACGTCGGGCACGCACCCAACTGCGAATTAAAGGAGAAGTGCGCCATCGTTATATTTTCTACTGGTTGTCTGCAGGAAGGGCAAGCATATTGTTCTTGATGCATGTGATTCTCTTCGGACATGCGAACAGGGGATGTTCGTATATCTGCATAGTTGAATATCGTATGGCAGTGCGGGCAAGCTCGTTCACCAATAGCGGTGTATAGAAGGCGAAGGTATGTATAAATTTCACTATACGTTCCGACAGTGGAGCGTCGGCTGAAGTTGTGATGATGTTGACTAACGCTGATGATTGGTGACAAGCCATAGATGTTGTCATAATCCGGACGCTGTACATCGTCCGCGGCATGTCCGGAAGCACTGACAAACTTGCGTTCCCCTTCTTGGATGAGGATGTTGAACAAAAGGGTGGATTTACCTGAGCCGGATACGCCCGATACAACAGACAATTGATTCCGTGGAAAGCGAACCGTGAAATCCTTCAAGTTATGTTCCCGGGCTCCTTGGATGACGATCCAATCGGGTGATGATGCAGTCATGTTGATTTCACTCCTTAATAAATGGAATCAGGAAATAGTTGAATTAGGAAACTATTGTGTGCAGAAACTACTATAGTCCTGTTCGAACCCAATGTCAAATAGCGGCAACGGCAGGATATGAGATGAAGTTGCTGTGCTGATAGATCGTATATGAGAGGGGAAGAAAAAAGAAGAAGCCTGCTCGGCTGCATAAGCGAGCAAGCTCTGACCTTGATTGATCTTCATTTATTGCCTTACGGAATACGGAGCAGATTGATAGTAAAAGTTTGGATTCACGATCGAATTATCGTAGCTTTGGTGAAAAATAGGCGTTGACGCAGGCGACATCGGCGGAATCAACCAAGTCCAGTCACCCGTATAAGCCCGTTCGCAGCTCAGTTCCTGCTCCTGGAACCTGACGAATTGCTGCGCGGCAGTATGATGGTCTACGATGCTTACTCCCGCTTCTTTGAAGGAGTGAAGTACCGCTGCATTGAGCTCAACAAGCGCCCTGTCTTTCCATAGAGTTGTATTGGAAGCAGTAGAGAGTCCCATGTGCTCCGCGATCACGGGAAGCAGATTATATCGTGCTTCGTCGGCCAGATTGCGCGCGCCGATCTCAGTGCCCATGTACCAGCCGTTAAATGGCGCCGCAGGATAAGATATGCCGCCGATATCGAGACGCATGTCCGAGATAATCGGGACGGCGTACCAACGCAGCTGCAGCTCGGCGAACCAATCGAACTCCGAATGGACAAGAGGAACCTCCATTATGCAAGCTCGCGGGATATCGAAGAGCTGCGGCGGATTTGCTCCTGTCTGGATGATGAGCGGCAGTACGTCGAAGGGCGTTCTCTTTCCTTGCCACCCAAGCGATTGGCATATCTGAGTAAACGTAAGCGAGTGCGGATCCCCAATCATCCCTTGCTCCGTTTCATAGCCGGCATAGCGGATGAGCTGGTGATTCCATATGCGAACATGATGGGTTCCGTCTGGATGCGCCGGCGCGAAGATTGTGATGGTGGGACGTATTCGCCCTTCATTCGTCGCCGACTCGATATGATGGATGAGCGCATCAGCTACCTGCTTCCCTTCCGTTAAATGCCGCGCGTCAACCACGTGCAAGGATGACCAGAACAGGCGTCCAATACAGCGGTTACTGTTGCGCCAAGCCATCTTAGCTCCATGTGATAGCTCCTCTGCCGTATGCGAGTAAGTGCCCGTATGCAGAATGTCGGACTCTATTCGTGATAGGCGCTCATTAATGTCTGCAGGAGATTTGCCGAGCTCTTGGTAGCATTGCCTAATAAATTTCGCAGCTTCTTCGAGAAGCCCTTGCTTCGCTTGTACATTCATCTTCCGATGTCCTTCCTTGCGGCTCTTGCCGTTATGTATCGGATTAACTATATCAGATTCCGGCGGATTGGTATGCATCGTTTAGGACGATGTCGATGAGATGTAACAATTTCGCCTGTTTCGGGTACGAAAAAAATCATGCTCCGATCATGAATGGTGACACACAAGCTGTCACCATTCGCGTGATATAATCAAAACAATACAGTTAAAATAATCCAGATAAGGTGAATCTCTTGAGAAAAATTGATCGATTAACCGCTATCATTATCGCCCTTCAGCAGCGTCCCGAAACGTCTCAGTCGCTTGCGGAAAAGTTTGAGGTATCCCGCCGCACCATAATTCGCGACATGCAGGCATTAGGAGAAATGGGTGTACCGTTGTATGCGACTGCGGGTTCAACCGGCGGCTATCGGTTGATGGAGGGGTACACGTTACAGCCGCTTCAATTAACGACAACAGAGGCATTAACGGTGCTCTTTGCCCTGCAAGGGATGACTCAGCTTCCCGACTCGCCTTTCAATCAAGAGCGCTGGACTGTAATGGACAAGCTGAAGCAGATCGTGTCCAGTGAGGTGCTGACAGAAGTGGAACCGATATTGGAGAGAATCGAGCTGTCGGTTCCAGCGAGGAATTATCGTGCTCCTCAATTAAAGCAGCTGCTGGAGCATATTGCACAGCCGAAGCCAGTGTGGCTTCATGTGTACTATCGATCGCAGAAGCATGAGCGCTGGTTATATTTGCAGCCGAATCGCATTTATTCTGCGCACGGCTTCTGGTACTGTGACGCGTACTCCCCAACGCATGGAGAGGATCGAGCATTTCGAGTAGACCGGATGTCGCAGATAGCGGTTGTGGATGGTGAGGTGTTCAGGGAACTGGAAGGTCAAAGTATTTCCAATAAGCAGACTATCTCCGATGGGGAGAAGGATACAGGCTCTATAAGGGTAAGGGCGAAACTAACATATCGCGGCATGCTGCTTGCGGAGCAGGATGAGCATATCGGGGAGTATGTCCATGATACAGGCGAAGATATGGGGGAGGTTGATTTTAGCTGTCCCCGATCTGAATGGGAGTGGGCTCAGCGTTTCTTTTATGGACTGGGACTGGATGCAGAGGTGCTGGAGCCTGACGAATTGCGCGCAGCCATTCATCAGCATGCAAGTCAGGTCAGCGAACGGTATGCCCGTACCATATAATACGAAATGGTATAACGGGTGAACGGATGTTGTTGATGCGTGTTGAGCATGTATAAGAAGGGAAGGAATAGAGTATGAATGCGAACCAGATTCAAAGTTATGAAGAGGCAGTTGAACTTATTCGCCATGTAGGCATATTGCCGCTGGCCAACCTCGCGCCGAATCATCCCTCGCTAGTCAGTGTGACGGAGAAGAAGCAATGGCACAGTGATACGGAGGCAGATCCGTGGCGCTGGCGAGTTCGATTTCCTGGGGATGGCGTTGCCGCTTATGGAAAGTTTTTCAAAAAGAAAGGAGTATTCATATCCATTGATTTAGTGCCACTTGTCAGGAACGCGATTGTTGGGAGCCTACGTACGGTGAGGGAGCGATATGAGGCGGGATTAATGTCGCCCGAAGCGAAGCTATTGTACGCCATCATCGCCGAACATCCAGGGATTGATACTAGGGTGCTCCGGATGAAGGCAGATATGAAATCTCCAGACCAGAAAAAGGTATTCGATAACGCGTTGAACGAGCTGCAGGGCAAAATGGACATCGTCATTTCAGGAGTGACGGAACGACGCAATGATGCAGGCGAAGTTAACGGCTGGAATAGCACGTCATATGAAACGATCGATCATTGGATGGAGCAATTAGGAATCGAAGCATTAACGATAAATGCTCATGAGGCGAGGCAGCAGCTTCAGGAAAGGCTTGCTAGTTCGGTGACTTCCGACGCGCTTGCGTACTTCACTAAGTTATTGCAGCCATGAATATTAACGTAATTAAATAAAGCGTTTCGTCCATCAGCGAAACCTTGAACGGCAATTCGTGTGAAAGAAAGAGGTCAATAAAGACCGGAAAATGAAATATATTAATCACATTAAATATAAATGGAGTTGATAAAATGTTGGATGTTGATAGTTTCATTCGTGCGCAGCGATTTGTTCACAAGAATGCGAGACTTTTGGATCGAAGACGGTTTGAATATCATTTTAACAAGGGGAGTAAGGAGGCGGTAATCCTTGCACTCAAGGGCTTCCAAAATGAAGATGGCGGATTCGGTCAAGCCTTAGAGCCAGATATTCGTTGTCCGCACAGCCAGCCTGTACCCACTGAAATGGCACTTTCGATCATGGGTGAAATCGATGAATATGATGCTGATATTTTAGCAGGAATAGGCCGCTATTTGGAATCGATTTCGGTAACAAGTACGGGAGGATTCCCTTTAATTCTGATGTCGGCGAACGATTATCCCCATGCGCCATGGTGGACTGTATCCGATGACGGTTGCGCTTCCGTGAACCCCACGGGACATATTCTCGGCTATCTGATGAAGCAGCAGGCAGCTCCCGAAATTATGCAAAAAGGCTGGTTTAAGCAAGCTGAGCAGTTTATGTGGAGTCAACTGAAGACGGCAGAATGCGCTGACTATCACAGCAATATTCAGTATATTTCCTTTTTGACAGCTCATCCGGATAGGGAAAGAGCGGGGGAGGCTTTGCAGAAGGTTAACGATTGGCTGCGGCAGCCCGGCGTTATTGAACGTAATACGAAGGCAGAGGGGTATGTACATAAAGTGCTGGATTGGGCACCTATGCGCGAGAGCTATTGCGCTCAATTTATCGCAGATAACGAAATTGAAGAACATTTGATGGCATTAGTTGGTGAACAGCAGGAAGATGGAGGTTGGCCGATCAGCTGGCCTGCCGTGAGTACCGCTGGCGAGATGGAGTGGCGAGGGAGCGTGACCGTAAATCGGCTGTTGACGTTACGGTCATATGGTTGGTTGAACACGTGAATTGTAGTGGAAGGAAAGAACCTTACCGGATTAACGGTAAGGTTCTTTGCATGTTTGGAAAAAAATGTTGTGCAATCTATAATTATTCCCCTAAATTTAGAGCATATCTATTCATTTTTGTCGAAATATGACGATATATAGCTCGTTGGCATACTTTGTTCGGTCAGCTAATACGTAAGTGGTACATATGAATTTGTATTCGTAATACGAATGACTCCCGTATGTAACCTGCGTACCAGTCAAAAGGGGGCTTATTTGGATGAAGCACAAAAGTTTAGTCATGAAGTCAGTCATCGGGATGACAATTTTGCTTGCTCTCATGTGCGTTGTATTTACGACGACTTCTTATTGGATGGAGCGGGGAATTTATAATGATGAGATGTTATCCCTTCACACTACGCTGACAAGGCAAATTGAAATTGAAAACGATGGTATTGCGAGCGCTGCAGGCAAGCTGAAGTCAATGGGAGCATCGCAATATTCCAATGACGAAAACATTGAGTGGATACGTGACAATTTGAACGTAATGGTTCGGGACAATTTTATTAACTATGTCTATTTGCTGTTTCCGGAAGTAACGGAAAAAGACGGGAAATCGTACATGAAGGTGCTGCAGGGAAGCCATGATTTTGAACAATTAGGCAACAAGCCTGGCAACGATTATGAATTGAAGCCGGCCCTGTTTGAAGCGGTACGTACCATGGAGAAATCCGGAATCGGGTTCAGTGATGCGTATGAAGATCTTGGCGGAGAATGGATCACGGTCGTTAAGCCGATTCACAACGATAAAGGTGAGACGGTGGCCGTTTTTGCAGTAGATTTCAATAACAATAAGGTTAAGGCCGATCTGAATGGGATGCTGTGGAAAGCGATAGGCATCGGCACAGGGGTAGGAGCAGTGTTCATCATCATTATTGCCTTTTTGATCCGCCGATTAATAAGTCCGCTCAAGCAACTGTCGAAATTGTCGAAGCAAGTGGCAGGCGGGGATTTGACCGTGTCTATTCCCGTTCATTCCAAGGATGAGATTGGAGTCCTGGCAGACAGCTTCAATGTCATGATCGCTCAAATTAAGCACTTAATAACGAATGCGAAGACAACTGCTAATCATGTTGCCGAATCTTCTCATCATTTGACCATGATCGCGGAGCAAACAGCGCAGTCAAGCTATGAAATATCCGGATCGATCCAGGAAGTGGCTACCGGTTCCGAAACGCAGATGCAAGGTGCGGAAGAAAGTAAAGCGGCCATGGAAGAGATTGCAATTGGCATACAGCGAATAGCGGAATCCTCCTCGACTGTATCTGAACTTAGTCATGACGCTGCAGTATCGGTCGATCAAGGTAATCAGGTTGTACAGTTGACTATGCAGCAGATGGATCAGATTCGCAGCTCGGTTAACCGTTCCGTAGCCATTACGCAATCATTGGCGGATCAATCGGAGAAGATTGAGCATATTGTGAGCATTATCGGCAATGTAGCCGTGCAGACGAATTTGCTGGCGCTTAATGCTTCAATTGAAGCGGCGCGGGCAGGAGAGCATGGACGCGGCTTCGGGGTTGTGGCACAGGAGGTGCGCAAGCTGGCGGAGCAGACAAAGGTCTCCACGGAACAGATTGGCGAACTGCTGAACTCCGTTGTCATGCATACGAAGGAACTCGCTGAAGCGATGGGAGAAAGCGCGGAACAGGCAGAGCAAGGAACGCTTGTCGTTCAAGAGGCTGGTGCGCATTTCCAAGAAATCTGGAAGGCTGTGCAGCATGTCACGGAACAGATTCAAGAAGTATCCGCAGCAGCGGAGGAAATGTCGGCCGGCACTGAAGAGGTAGCTGCCACGCTTGATAACTTGGCTTCAATTGCTAAGGAATCATCGGGGAACACGCAAAGTGTAGCCGCTGCGTCCGAGGAACAATTGGCTATCGTAGAGGAAATATCAGATACAGCCGCTCTATTGAATGGGAAAATGAAGGACTTACAGGCAGAAATGCTCAAGTTCACGATATAATACGACGAGAAGAATTCCTGAACCCCTGCACTCCTAAGGAGCAGGGGTTCTTTTTGTTATAAGCTTTCACAAGCGAAATGGGTGGGCATTTCAACAGCGTGCACAAGGGGGAAAGAAGTGAATAAATCGGCGTAAAAAATAAAACGATGTAAAATATATTTGACATTATTTCGTAGTTGCTTATAATAAATAATGTAAAATGTTTTTTACATTTGAGAGGGTAGGTCTCGTTATGAAAAACAAGATTACAGAGCTGCGGAAGCGTATGGGCTTGTCACAACAAGAGCTGGCGCTGCGGTGTGAAGTGACCCGGCAGACGATTAATGCGATCGAAAATGACAAATACGATCCAACATTAGCACTTGCCTTCAAGCTGTCACGCACATTAGGGGTCACGGTCGACATGCTGTTCACTTACGAGGAGGAACTGAAATGAGAAAACAAGATGAAATGGAACGCTATCATAATGACAAATCAGCAAAAAATGGCTACGTGTTCTATACGATAGCCTTGCTCGTATGGGCGCTGTACGATCTCATGAACAAGGGGAACAGCGGGTTGCAGTTTACGATTCTGTTAATTGGGAATGCGATTATTTTTGTGGACAAGAGTTTATTTTAAACGAAGAACAATGTAGTGCTTGCAACTAGGACTTATATTTGGGTACATCATTCTAGTGAATTTTATATACATAATAATTATTATGTTAACTTAATTGTTTTTTTAACTAGGTTTGAACGAAAATGAATCCTCAACCGTATTATGGTCAACTTATCATTAAGAGATACTGTCAGTATAAGGTGCGGTTGAGGAGGGGCTAATCGATGATTATTGTAACAACAGAACATGTGCCAGATTATGAGGTGAAGGAAGTTCTCGGAACGGTATTTGGCTTGACCGTTCGGGCGAGAGGATTGGGGAAGGACATTGCGGCTGGATTGAAGGGCCTTGTAGGCGGCGAGATTAAGCAGTACACCGAGATGCTGGAGGATGCGCGTAGGCAAGCGATAGATCGCTTAGTTGCGAATGCGCAAGCTATGGGAGCAGATGCAATCATAATGATGCGCTTCGACTCTGGAGAGGTCGGCCGCAATATGAGTGAGATTGTCGCCTATGGCACGGCAGTTACGATTCGCCCCAAGCGTGATGTGAAATGACAACGTTCTTAATCGTTTATTTTTCCATACAGATTGCCTTTTTCATCGTCATACTCATTGTATCTGCTTTTCGAGATCGCAGGCATGAGGCTAATGCGGAGGACAAGGTGCCGGAAGGATATATCGAGACATCGGAAATTAGCGTGGATCCATCAACGGGGAGGAAGGTAACTGTGTATTACAATCCCAGCACGGGACAGCGGTGGTATCATTCGGAGAAAATTACAAAATGATCGTCCTTCTTCTGCAATGATTAAACAATGCTTCATCTACGATTTTGTAAATGACAAGTTCATATGTAACGATGTAACCGAAGCTGATTGGAGGCTTACAGGAAGTTCGTCTTCCTGTAAGTCTCTTGATTAAAGGCTTCGGCTTTTTGTCTTTATGGATATAAATGGCGGGTGCAAAGGATTGCTTCCGTGGGCCTACATAATTAGACAAAAGAAAACTTTTGTCGCTATATACACGAGTGTTGAAATCTTTTAAACTTAAGTTGTTAAAAATTGTGAAATTATATTTCATCCATCTAGAGCTGTCTGATGATATTCTCATTTCTTAATCAAGAAGGAGGGAATTAACGTTGCATCATGCAAGGAAACGGGCTCGCATTATGCTCATGGTAATGCTGTCGGTCATGTTTATGTTCAGCACAATTGTAAACGCTTACGCGATAAATTCCTCAGAAGCGTCACCGACACCATCTTCTGAAGCGGCCGATGAACAGGCTATGTTGCCTAATCTTGAAAGCGCTGCTTCCTCCCTGTTAATTGATGACTTCGAGCAGCTTCAACAATTAACGGCATCATCCGCTCGAGCAGTGCCGGGCTCTGTTAAGGCAATCTTAACCTCTAGGCCGGATGCTGTGCAGCATGATGAGCATGCCGTCAAGCTCACCTATGATTTCACTGATACATCAGGAACATCCGCAGCCTATCTGAATTTCTTAAATGCTTCTGGTGGAGCAGGTCGGGAATTAATCGGCTATCCTTCTACAATCGGTGTTTGGGTATATGGAGATGGAAATAAACATTGGCTGCGAGCTCAATTGCAGGACGGAACAGGAGCAAGGCCTACAATAGACTTTACAACCAGCAACGGGCTGAGTTGGGAGGGATGGAGGTATGTTACGGCAAACATGCCTACGAATCTAGTCCAGCCTATTAAACTGAACCAGTTGTATGTGGTAGAAACGAATGATCGGAACAAAAATAGCGGAGCTATTTCTTTCGATAGTTTGCGGGCTTTCTATGGAGCGACTACTGTCTATGAAGTTACTGTTGCCGGTTTACCGCCCTTGCAGACGGGGGAAACCAAGCGGGTTCAGGTATTGGCAACATATGCTGGAGCAGCAGAGCAAGCAGATGTAACCAAGGATGCAGTACTTGTAAGCAGTGATGTTTCGATTGTACGAGTGAATGCTGATCATACCATAACAGGAGTAGGTGAAGGACGTGCAAAGTTAACCATTCAATATTTGCAGGCTCCAGACTCGGTATATGAAGTTGCTGTCACCAGCAGCGCACCAGCCATGCAGCAATTGAGCCTGTATGGAAATCCGCTCATGGAGATCGGTCAACGTGTAAAAACCAATGCATTTGCGCGCTACGAAAGTACACCGAAGCCTGTTGCTATGCTTGATGGAATCACATATTACAGCAGCAATCCGAAGGTAGCTTCCATTGATGCAGCTGGCATGGTCACTGCCTTGGAGAGTGGTACGAGCGTGATGAAGGCGGTATATGGCGAGCTGACTTCCTCTTATGAGCTAACGGTTGTTGCGGCGCAGCCGAAGCTGGAGAAAATTGAACTGTCTGGACTTCGCGCAATGACTATTGGCGAGTCCTTGCAAGGGAAAGTGACAGCTTACTACTCAAATGGCACATCGCAAGAGGTGACAAGCAGTGTGATGTTCAAGACAAGTCAGCCGAAGACAGCGACGGTAGATGCAACTGGTGTCATAGCTGCGCTTCAAGTTGGAATTAGCTCCATTTCAGCTACTTACGGAGGAAAGACAGCGGATTTCACGCTTGTCGTTAATAAGAATTCATCACCTCCCAAGCGCCAATTGCGAGCGGCTTGGATTGCTTCAGTCGTCAATATCGACTGGCCGCGAGAGGGTGTTGTAACGGAGAAAGAACAGAAGCGTGATTTTATTCAGCTGTTAAATGAACTGGAAGCGGCAGGAATGAATGCGGTTGTGATGCAAATCAAGCCGACTGCTGATGCATTCTACCCTTCGAAGTACGCGCCATGGTCAGAATGGCTGACTGGCGTACAGGGTAAGGATCCGGGATACAATCCGCTTCAGTTCATGATTGAGGAAGCACATAAGCGCAATATGGAATTCCACGCTTGGTTCAATCCCTATCGTGTCAGCATGCAGTCAGACGTTACAAAATTGGTTGCCGATCATCCTGCGAGACTGCATTCTGATTGGGTTATCACCTACGGAGGGAAGCTTTATTTCAATCCAGGCGTGCCTGAGGCGAAGCGCTTTGTCATAGACAGCGTTATGGAGGTTGTCAACAATTATGATATCGATGCGGTTCACTTCGATGATTACTTCTATCCGTACAAGGTAGATGGGGTAGACTTTCCGGATCGGGAGACTTATCAGAACTATGGGGCTGGGTTTACCGACATTACGGATTGGAGACGCAACAATGTGAATGCCTTCATCGAGGAATTGGCGAAGAAAATGAAGCAAGTGAAACCTTACATGAAGTTCGGAATTAGCCCATTTGGAGTGTGGCGCAATAAAGCGACAGATCCGACTGGATCGGACACGACAGCTGGTGTAGAGAACTATGATGACCTTTATGCAGATACCCGCTTATGGATTCAAAAGGGCTGGATTGATTATATTACTCCGCAAATTTATTGGTATTTTGGCTTTACTCCAGCGGCTTTTGAGAAGCTTGTGGACTGGTGGGTGAAGGAAACTGAAGGTACGCACACTCAGCTCTATATTGGTCATGCCGATTATAAGGTAAACGATCCCAATACGCCAGCATGGCTCAATCCAGATGAGCTTCCTAATCAACTGAAGTACCTGCTCAATTTCGACGTGGTGAAGGGCAGCATGCATTTTAGCACGACGGATATCCTTAACAATCCCCTTGGTTTGAAGGATCGGCTAAGTGGAGAGAGCTATCGCTTTAAGGCGCTTGTTCCCGAGATGCCATGGCTGCCAGCCAATACCCCGCCTGTACCCAAGCTTACGGCTGCGCATGTAACAGGTCAGGGTGTGCACCTGTCCTGGGAGGATGCAAAGAACAGCTCAGCAGCTTATTACGTGATATATCGGGCCGAAGGCAATACAGCAATTGACATTAACGATCCGAAGAACATATTGACAACGATTCGGAAAATAAATGGGATGTATCAGTTTTACCTAGACACGACAGGCAATCCCGGAAAGCAGTATTCGTATGCGGTAACCGCTGCTGATCGGCTCCACAACGAAAGCAACCTTAGTCAATCTAAAACGATATGGAATCAAACGCTTGCGTCAATCGAAATAAAGGCTGATGCGAGAATGGTTGTTGGACAGCAGCAGCAAATAAAAGTATATGGCATTGCGAAGAACGGTGATCGGTTCGAGATGACCAGCGATCTCCGATTTACCAGCAGTTCATCTTCGATAATGTCTGTTGGGGAGGATGGCCGGGTAAATGCAAAACAACCCGGTACTGCGACCATAACTGTTAAATACGGAAGATTTTTGCAGGGAACGCTGCAAATCCACGTGTTAATGAAATGAAGCAGTGAGCTTCCTATTTGTTGATCCCACCCTATAAAACAGCGCATGCAAACGCCAAAGCCAGCATTCAAACCGAATGCTGGCTTTTCTTATACGCGATGGCAACATATCCGTCATTATTGCGATATTTGATTTATTTCTGAAAATAATGAAAATTTTCGAAAAATGAGTTTCACATTAGTTGAATTAGGGTAATGATACACATGTCCTGCTACACTCATCGCAGGACTCACTCTGGTGAAGTGAAAGGATTGCTATAAGGAGGCAGTTTCATCATGAACGCACAAGGCAAAACTTATCAACTGAAAGCAGAGAGAAGAACGGACTTTACTCGCTCTTCCCTTCGTGAATTACGTCAGAAAGGTCGGATTCCGGGTGTTGTGTACGGTGCAGATATGGAAAGTACAGCACTTCA
Source organism: Paenibacillus sp. B1-35 (assembly GCF_050474385.1). Taxonomy (NCBI): domain Bacteria; kingdom Bacillati; phylum Bacillota; class Bacilli; order Caryophanales; family Paenibacillaceae; genus Paenibacillus; species Paenibacillus sp. B1-35. Next base: position 929,483 of record NZ_JBCHVJ010000001.1, on the reverse strand, counting down.
TGTCGATTCAAGGGAGTTCGCTAAGCTCGCCCGTGTTGGACGCACAGAGGTGTTCCAGCTGCAGATTGAGGGTATGAAGCCTGTACAAGCTTTAATCAAGGACGTTGTCAAAGGCGACGGTGCTTATGCGCATATTGACTTCCAACAGGTATCGGCCAATCATCCGATTCGCATTCATGTGCCAATTGAGTATGTGGGCACACCTGTAGGTGTGAAAAAAGGCGGTATTTTGCAAACACAAGAAACGAATCTGGAGATTGAGGGGCTGCCTGCACATCTTCCTTCCGTTATTCAAGTCGATATCTCTACTTTGAGGATAGGCGGCAAATTATTGGTAGAAGATGTTCAAGTTCCAGAACATATACATCTCATATCCCATAAGAACGAACTGTTGGTATCCATTGTTACGCAGCGAGGAATGGAAGAAGCGGAGGGTGAGGAAGAGTCGCTAGCGGAGGCGCCAGCAGCAATTGAGGCATAGCGAAATAATAAGTAATATAATTAATAATATATAGCGTTAAGAGTCTGTTGAGGTGCGCATTAAGCACAGGCAGGCTCTTTTTAATTATTAATAACTGTTATTTCGATTCACATGAATCATGTCTCATCGACTCATACTAACAAGTAGTGATGGGGGTGATGGATTGCGGAATATATATGTGATAAGCATTTTGGTGTTGAGTCTGACCTTGTACAGTGGTTGCATGATACAGGGAAATGAGCGAACCATGCTGCATATTGAGACAAAGCCTGCTGCTCACTTATCCTATACGGTTCATGCAGGGGATACCGTTGAGCTGCACCTGCAAACCTTGCGTTCATTCAATCACGCAGTATGGAAGATGCAGCAAATGCCGACACAGCTTGTTCATAAGTTGTCAGAAAATGAGGTTAGAAGTAATGGGGTGCTTGTGAACAAATTCAATAAGCTCCCTAATGATTACCGTCCCAGTGATCTTGTTTATCCGAATGCTCCATTTATTTTTGATGAGCGGGTGGATAAGCGTAAATTGCGTAAAGAAGCGGCCCGTGCTTTGGAACAACTTATTGCCGGCGCTAGACAAGACGGCATTTATTTAGCTGGCGTATCTGCTTACCGCTCTCAAGCTGCTCAAACGGAAATATACCAGAACAATGTCCGGCGTTATGGCAAGAAAATGGCTGAATTGTACTGCGCAGAACCTGGACATAGTGAGCATAAGACAGGGCTGGCTGTTGATCTGACTCGCAGTGACGGGAAATGTGCGGTTGAAGCTTGCTTCGCAGTGACGAAGGAAGCGAAATGGCTGAAGGATCATGCCTATGAATATGGATATATTGTGCGATATCCCAAAGGCAAAGAACACATTACAGGGTATCAATATGAGCCTTGGCACATTCGGTATGTTGGGAAAAATCTATCTTGGCTTTTGACCGAACGTGACATCACCTTGGAAGAATATTATCAATCGTCCTATCCATATTGGAATGAGCTTGGGAAATAGACAAGAGAAGTAAAAAATAATAAACCACCCAAGCGATGCTTGGGTGGTTGCCTGGATTCGATTATTAGAACAAGAATGAGCGGCTTACGATTACAAGCAAAATGAAAAGTACCAAGATAACACCTGTGCTTGTGAAGCCACCGCAAAATCCGCCAACACCACAGTTTCTTACATCAGACATGTTCTTAACCCCTTTCGCTGGAGAATGATGTATTACCGTATAATTGTATGTAGGAAACTGCGGGGGTGATTGGACGTTTGACGGATTTCAGCGCGTCATTCATATGAAAAAGCCATGCAATTGTTGCATGGCTTGTACGTTCTGCTAGGTTTAGAAGCCTTTATATTGCGGCTCTTCCGCTTCCAACTGCTGAACGCGGCTTTCCACTTGATCCAAGATCTGCTGCGTTTGTTGCGCTGCATTGGTATATAATTGCTTGGCTTCTTGGTTTTGAGTAGCTAGTGCGAATGATTCTAAATCAGCCTGTACACCCTTTAATGAAGCTAAGCATGTTTTTACTTGTGATCCTACTGTCATGCTGCAACACCTCCCTTCCTCATTCGATCTACAGAGCATAATTTGTCCCGAATACGGCTGTACCATACCTCCCAGGAGCAAATAAAACCACTTTCATAAAAACAGGAGCACCTACAAATAATGACGTAGTGGAACAAATGGAACTTTTCTTCTCAAGGAGGATGTATTATGCCACAATGGCTGGAAATCACACTTCGGACTTTGGTTGCGGTTGTTGCCTTGTTCTTGCTTACGAAGATGCTCGGTAAGCGTCAGGTAACGCAATTATCCGTATTTGAATACATAACCGGCATCACGATCGGAAGCCTAGCAGCCTATGTCTCTTTGGATTTGGAGAGCAATTGGTATTTAGGGCTTGTGTCGCTTGGGGTGTGGGTTGCTGTATCATTCGGAATCGAAATATTGCAATTAAAAAGTAAAACGATGCGAGATTGGATTGATGGCAAGTCAACAGTCCTTATCAAGAACGGAAAAATTTTAGAGGATAATTTAAAAAAGGAACGTCTAACCACTGATGAATTGCTGCTGCTTCTTCGCAAAAAGGATGTATTTAAAGTCGCTGATGTGGAATTTGCCATGATGGAATCAAGCGGCGATGTTAGTGTGCTGTTAAAAAATGAGAATATGCCCTTTACCCCCAAGCATTTGGGCATCAAAGTTGCACCTGAATACGAGCCGCAAGCAGTCATTATGGACGGTCAGGTTTTGGAAAAACCACTGGCCACCATTGGACGTGATAAAAAATGGCTGAGCGAACAGTTAACCGCACTGGGGGTGAAGGCCGTTCAGGATGTATATTTGGCTCAAGTAGACAGCTTCGGAGAATTATATGTTGATCTCCTCAATGACCAAATTAAAATCACGGTTCCGCAGAAGCGAGCGAATACGCTGGCAACGATGAAAAAATGCGAAGCTGATCTGGAACTGTTCTGCCTGGCAACAGAAGATGAAAAGGCTAAGCAAATGTATTGGCAATGTTCTCGTACGATGAAGCACATTATTGAAAAGGTACGACCATTACTCATTCAATAATTGCAAAGGAATGGGATGAAGCGAGGTGGCTTTATGCTAATAGGCAAGCAATCTTGGAAATTTGAGCGAGCTCCATATATTATCGGCACGTCAGCTATTGTTGGCCCTGAGGAAGGGCAGGGGCCGCTGGCGGCTGATTATGATTTGATTCATGAGCAGCTTGATTTGTATGAGAAGAGCTGGGAAAAGGCCGAGCGCAAGCTTCTTGAACAAGCGACGAGTCTCGCCATTACGAAGGCAAATGTAAATACAAGCCATATCGAGTACTTCATCGGCGGAGACTTAATGAATCAGATAACAAGCAACAGCTTCGCTGCACGTACTTTGTCAGTTCCTTATATTGGTGTATTTGGCGCGTGCTCGACTTCCATGGAATCGTTGGCGCTAGCGGCGATGATTATCGATTCTGGCAATGCCAATTATGCGCTGGCGGGCACGTGCAGTCATAACTGTACAGCAGAGAAGCAGTTTCGTTACCCTACAGAATATGGTTCACAGAAGCCGCCAACGGCTCAGTTTACTGTGACCGGAGCAGGGGCAGCCGTTCTGTGCAGCCGAGGTAGCGGGCCAAGGGTTACTACCGCTACGATAGGCAAGGTCATTGATCTAGGGGTTACGGATCCATTCAATATGGGGGCGGCAATGGCTCCCGCAGCTGTAGATACACTGCGGGCACATTTCAGAGACACCGGGCGGGAGGCAAAAGATTACGATCTTATCGTAACTGGGGATTTGGCTGCAGTCGGTCATCCAATCGCGTCAGACTTGTTGAAACAGTCTGGAGTATCAATGGAGGGTACAGTATTCGACGATTGCGGACTCATGGTATTTGACCGTAACAAGCAAGCTGTTCAAGCTGGGGGCAGTGGCTGCGGCTGCTCAGCTGTTGTCACTTATGGGCATTTGATGAAGCGAATGATTCGAGGGCAACTAAAACGCTTGTTAGTCGTGGCTACAGGCTCATTGCTGTCTCCACTTTCGTACCAGCAAGGGGAGAGCATTCCATGTATTGCCCATGCGGTGTCCATCGAGATGGAATCGTAAAAAACGAAAAATTATCATCTTACAATTAATGTATATAATGGATCCTGATTATCAGGGTCCCTTTTTATGTAATAATGTATTTTGTTTTCAGACATGTGGTTAATTATTCATAATGTCTACTATGGAAATATCAATTTGAGTAAAAATCCTCTCCACGACTACTCCTGTAAGAAAATATAAGAAACTACTTTACAAAACTATGAAGATAAAGTAGTATAGTGAGAAATATTGAGGTGCCTATTTATGGTAGACGGTTTTATGTGCAAAGAATTTAATGGAAAACGAACGAAATTCTCGTATTTTTTTCCGCTGCTGCCATGTTTAAAATAGTGCATAAAAAAACATCACATCATTGGATTTATTCCAGATTTAGGGGGCGAAAGTATGAAGAAGAAGTGGAGTTTGTTCCTGAGTACGCTTCTTGTTGTATCGATCGCGTTGTCCGCGTGCGGCAGCGACAAGGCGAAGGAATCAGAGAAGAATGCACAATCAAATGAGCAGGGTTCTGGCCAAGAAGAGAAAAAGGACGATGCTGCTGGGGAAGGCGAAATTGTTTCTGAGGGCGTAATAAAAGCAACAGATCCTTCTAAATCTCCAGAATTGGCAAACAACCGTAAAGATATGGCTATTATCGGTATGACAGCTCCAAAAGGTATTTTCAACCCGATTTATTCGGAGACAGCCTATGATACTTATGTAATGCGCGCTTTATTCAAGGGCATGCTGGAGTATGATAAAGATGGTACATTGAAGAAAGCATTGGCGGAAGACTATCAAGTGTCTCCTGACAATCTTAAATATACGTTCAAGCTGAAGAAAGGCTTGAAATTTAGCGACGGCACGGATCTTACTGCAGAAGACGTAGCGTTTACATTTACTGCACTGCATGACAAATCCTACGATGGTCCGTCTGATATCGTCAAGGACGCACATATCAAGGGTGGACAAGAATACCGCGAAGGTAAAGTATCTTCCATCGAAGGAATCAAGGTTATCGATCCATTAACGATCGAATTCACGACAACAGAAGTTAGTGCGACAGCACTTGCTGCTATCGGTGGTTTGGAAATCATGCCTAAGGCATACTACGGCAAAGATTACAAACAAGGCAACCTCGGTTATATGCATGACTTGTTCACGAAGCCAATCGGAGCTGGCCCATACAAGCTGGATAAGTTCGTAGCAGGACAAGAAGCGCAGTTTACTGCAAATGAGAACTACTTCTTGGGCAAGCCTAAGGTTGAAAAGCTGATCTTCAAATTCACAACTGACGAAACCAACGTTCAATTGCTGCAAACGGGTGAAACGGATATGGATGCTCCAGCAGTATCCAAAGACCAAGTTGAACAATTGAAGGAAATGGGCTTCCTGGATTCCACATTGTACCGTACGAATGGCTACGGCTACATCGCATTCAACCACAAGCTGGATAAGTTCAAGGACAAGCGTGTTCGTCAAGCACTGACATACGGCTTGAACCGTCAAGAGATTGTTGATGCCGTATACCAAGGCTATGCAGACGTTATCGACATTCCGCAATCCAAGCAATCCTGGTCTTACACAGATGACGTAACGAAATACAACTTCGATCTGGAGAAGGCGAAGCAATTGCTTGATGAAGCAGGCTGGAAAGTCGGCGCTGACGGTAAGCGTGAGAAGAATGGCGAGAAGTTCGTAATTCACTTCACAGCTTCAACACCGAACCCAGTCAATGATGCAATTATTCCAGTTGCACAGAAGAACTTCGGCGATCTTGGCATCGAGTTCATCGCTGACCAAATGGAATTCAACGCAGTTGTCGACAAGCGTAAGAAGGGCGATTTCGACATGCTGTTCATGGCATGGAGCTTGACGCCAGATCCGCAATCTTCTGAAGGTGTATTCTCAACGAAAGGCTTCCAAAACGATATCGGATACAGCAATACGAAGATCGATGATTTGTTCAAGCAGGCTAATTCGACCCTCGATGTTGAGAAACGGAAAGGATTCTTCCATCAAATCTATAAAGAGCTGAACGAAGATCTTCCTTACATCTTCATGTACCAACGTCGTGATATGTTCGCAACGAACGCTCGCCTGCAAGGCTTCGATATGTCGCCTTACCGCGATTTCACGTACTCTCTTCCTACTATTCACATTCAATAATCGAACATGCTTATGTTCTTGGAAAGTCCAGCGCTATGCTGGACTTTCTTTTTATTTTGACTCGTCTGAACTAGAGATGCGAAGGTTTGTTTTGATGGCTACGCTGGTAATCTAAAAGTAGATTTTAATCTATGGGCTTATTCATGTTACAATAATTCCTGATTCACAATAGCAGGTGATTAGCACATATGGAGGGAATTTTACGTTGAAATGGATGAAATCGCTGTTCGTCTTGTTCCTTACCTTGATGGTAATGACAGGATGCGGCACGACACAGGTTGATAAAGGGAAGAAGGCCATTGAACGTCCTTCGCCAACAGTGGAGTCTAACGAGCCAGTTCAATCGAAACCTCTAACAGACTTCGAGGAAGTAGCGAATTATATAAGGAAGCATCATTCTCTGCCAGATAATTTCATTACGAAGAAGGAAGCGGAGAAGCTCGGATGGAATGCAAAGGAAGGAAATCTGAATGAAGTAGCTCCAGGCAAGAGTATTGGCGGAGATATCTTCCGCAATCGGGAAGGCAAGCTGCCCAAGAAGAAGGGCCGCATTTGGTATGAGGCAGACATCCACTATTCTGATGGCTTTCGTGGGAAAGACCGTCTTCTCTTCTCAAATGACGGACTTATTTACAAGACCGAGGATCATTATAAAACATTCCGGCAGATGAAAGGGAAGGAATGAGGACGATGACAAGACGAGTTGTTGAATTGGATGGGCGTGCTATATCCTCTCGTAATGCGGTGCATGATGTGCTCAGCGAGGTGCTGGAGCTTCCCGATTATTATGGACGGAATTTGGATGCGCTGTGGGATTGTTTGACGGAAGCCTCTTCACTGCCGCTTACAATTCATTGGAGCCATTATGAGGCTAGTAAAAAGCAACTGGGGGAATACTGTGAGCAGCTGCTGCAGCTATTTCGGGATGCAGAAGCGGAGCTGGACGGATTCAAGGTGAAGATAACTCGGTAACTTGAGAAAATGGATAGATAGGGATGAGAGGTCATTTCTTTATTCCATTGACCACGATAACGGTAATCGAAAACAAGCCTTTGACCATTAGGTCAAAGGCTTGTTTTGCTATGCTGTAAGACTGTTGTCGTGCTGTTCATTTTATAAGAAAACAAAATAAATCACTGCGGCCAATACGACGCGATAAATCGCAAATGGGACCAGCTTAATTCGGTTGATGAGCTTCAAGAAGAAGCGAATAGACAGCAGGGCGAACAAAAACGCGCTTATGAACCCGACAATAAAGAACGGAAGTGCATCCATCGAGAAATCCTTCCAATGCTTCAGAAGGGATAATCCGCTGGCACCTGCCATGACAGGTACGGCCATAATGAATGTAAAGTCAGCCGCTGCACGGTGACTCATCCCAAGCAGTACGCCGCCGGAGATTGTAGAGCCGGAGCGGGAGAAGCCCGGCCATAGTCCAAGACACTGGAACAAGCCGATGCCTAGCGCTTGCATGTACGTAACCTGGTCGACAGTCTTGGCTGTTGGCTTTGCAGGCCGGAACCAATCCGCTGCAACCATAAGCACTGCACCTAGCACGAGACCGATCAAGACGGTCTGAATAGAAAATAAGTATTGATCAATATACTTTTCGAACAGTAATCCAAGCACGGCTGCAGGGATTAATCCGACCAATACTTGAGTCAGCTTCAATCTGGAATGACCGGCTCTGCCCAGTTCCGGATCAACTGGTGCACGCTTCAAGCCGAGAAGCTGGAAAAAACGATCCCAAAATACGACGACAACAGCTAGAATGGAGCCAAGCTGAATGACGACCTTGAACATATTCGCCATTTGAGGCGAGAATATTTCCTTGGAATGCAGCATAAAGTCATCCACAAGAATCATATGTCCGGTAGATGATACCGGAGCAAATTCTGTCAGGCCTTCAACAACTCCTAAAATAAATCCGACAAACATGTCCCACCAATTCAACAATAGTCACTCTCCTATGTAAGGCCTTCGATATAATATTGCGTACAGCACAAATCGTATTATATAGCGATTTTGTGCATTGTGGTAGTATAAGTTAACATAATATATAATACGTTAACAAAATGTTTGCTTTAATTTGTTGGATACGATGTGATGGAGTAAGTTCGACATAAATAAGGAAGCAATACATGATCATTTATTTCTATTTATTTCTTGTTCTTAACATAAAGGTCGGATATGATATTAGTATCAGAAAAGGTAAAAAATACCTTTTGTTATGTTGGGGATTATGGAGGTGAGTCGATCTTGAACAAGACTTTGACTGAACAGTATTCAATAAGTATGTGGGTTAGGTCGATGGGTATCGTAATCTTGTGTGTGCTGCTTATACTCTCAACTTTATGGTTCGAGCAGCCGCCTGCTCCTAAGGGAGAGGATGCGCCAAAACTACAATTTTCTGCTGCAAGAGCGTTTAAGCATGTGCAGGCAATTGCCCGGAAGCCGCATCCATCAGGTACGGCTGAGAACGCTAAGGTTAGAGCGTATTTGGTGGAGCAAATGAAATTGTTAGGGCTGCAGCCTTCTGTCAAAACGTATCCATGGACAGGTATAGTTAAAGGCGCAACAGAGTCTTTAGAGCTGCATAATATTATCGGCATACATAAAGGAACCAAGCCAGGCAAAGCATTAATGCTGTTGGCACATTATGATTCAACGCCTTTTGGACCAGGTGCTAACGACGATGCGGTTGGGGTCGCCACGCTATTGGAAACGGCACGGGTCCTACAATCTAGTCCGCCGCTTGAGCGAGATATTTGGTTCGTTCTGTCAGATGGTGAAGAGAAAGGGCTGCTTGGTGCAGAGCTATTCTGGTTAGATGAAAAGCTGCGGGAGGAGATAGGCCTGGTTCTCAATTTTGAGGCGCGAGGCTCAAAAGGGTCTTCTCTTATGTTTCAAACGAGTAAGGATAATGGAGCTCTTATATCCGGCTTTGCTTCATTCGCAGTATCGCCGGTTAGCAGCTCTATGTTAGGCGAAATATATCGGATGATGCCAAATGATACGGATTTAACCGTTTCACTTCAAGCTGGCATTCCAGGACTTAACTTCGGGTATATTGACGGCTGGGACAAATACCATACAGCACAAGATGCGCCTGAGAACGTCTCTCTTGCAACGTTGCAGCATCATGGGGAAAACGCACTTGCGGCAGCCAAACGATTCGGAAGCATGGATTTGAAGCAATTGATTGAACCAGAACACGTGTATTTCAATTGGTTCACGATGCTGCTGCATTATCCCGATGCTTGGACCGTACCTATGTCCGTTCTTATTGGTGTTGGGTGGCTGCTAGCTATTGCTGTCCTTCTCAAGAAAAGAGCGATCGCGCTGAAAGGAATGGCTAATAGTTTCCTTATTATATTAGGAAGTGTGATTTCGTCCGTTATTCTTTCTTATCTGCTCTTTGTTGGGGGAGTGTATATTGGAAATTTGATTGCAGGTATGCAGCTTAATCTTGCTTCCATACCTGCTTCAGTTAATCTCGCATTCGTACTGGCTGCATTATTTGTACATCTCTTAATCACTCGACTCACACGTCATGTTGTTAATGGATTAGAAATGATGCTGACAGGGATGCTGTTCTACTTCCTGCTTCTGATAGTTGCAATAGGACTTTTCCCTGGAGCAAGCTATTTATTCCTGCTTCCGCTTCTCATTCACGGTATTGTTATTTCATTCATCCTGTTCAAGCCTAATCCAGCTGCGTCAATTTATCATTCCGGGATCCATTTTGTACTGGCTATTGCTCCACTGACACTGACAACAAGTTTATTGCATCTCCTATACACAGGCATGCCCCTCTTTATTAATTTGTTCAGCTCGGTGCTTTGTGTATTGATATTTACTCTGCTGCAGCCGCTTATGACGAACCTAATCGTTATTCGCAGCAGCCAAGCTGCGCATTACATGAAAGTGAAATAGCGGAACAGCACTCATGCGGCAACATGGGTGCTGTTTTCTTTTTATCCGGTTATATCAAGTGTTACGATAGTGCCATACAAGCTTCATCACATCTACTCGCACATAGGAACACCATTGTTCCCATAGCTTTATATCGCCTTCTAATCCGCCAACCTGTCGAGAACTATTGTCATCATGCTACAAATCCGGAAGAAACGGAAAATCTCAATTAGAACAACCGTTTGCTCATGCGTATTTGCAAGCCTTTTTGCAAGATTCGTCGTTTCTATTACGCCGAATTGATCCGGTTGAAGTAGGAAGTCCAGCGAATACGGTGAATACAACTTTTCATTAGAACGTAAAAGGGGAATGTGCAGCGAGAGATGATATTCTGCCCTGCATTCCTCATATGTACGAGTACGGTATAGTGTTATCGATTGCAGTGCGAGCTTACGAACTGTTGGACAAAATACTTTGGATTAAGCGGCTCGCCCGTTGTACGCTTCAACAGATCATTCCATGTCCATGTCGCGCCAGGGAGGAAAAATTGCTCCTTTACAAAAGTTCCTGCTTCCAGAGAGAACAAGTCATGCGAAATATTCGCCATCATATAATGTTGCAGTTGGGAAGCAGTCAGCTCACCCAATAAATAGCTTTGATAGCTTACAGGAGCAAGCGTGAAATGCATCTTGGCAGCCCAGTGCGGATGCCGGGTATCCTCAGGCGCATGCAAGTGCTGGATCTCTGCTACGAGTTGCCACCAACGTTCATTCACGTTCGTATGTGGACGCTCATACAGCTCCCGCTCGAACTTCACAAATGTAATATACCATCTCATACTGACCAGCATCTCGCGTTGAAGAGTACCGGGCAGGGCAGAAGCATGGGAAGAAAAGGCGGTTGGTTCCGGCTTGATGAAGCGGGTAATCCATTCCTCTTCCTTTGTCATTCTGCCAAAGAGCATCGCAATCGCTTCGGTAGTAAGCGTATGGGCAGGCTTCCGCAGCAGGAAAGGCAGCGCTGCGTCAATATTTTTCTCATATGCCGCATGACCGAACTCGTGCAGCATTACGCTCATCCAAAATTCGCTCGGATTGATGCTCATCATGATCCGTGGTTCGCCCGTACGTCCCATCGCCGTGCAATACCCATATGGATATTTCTTATCACGCGGATATAGGTCACTGCGTGCGATAACATCTTTGATATCAAGTCCCATACGTTGAAACGTCTCTGCAGTAATTGCTTCCATCCGGTCATTTTGCAAATAATCGGCCATATTCCATTCACTGACAGCAGGCGTACTCTGAAAGAATGGATCTGAATAATGCCACGGCCTAAGTTGCGATACTGTAATACGAAATTTTTGAGCCAGTTCCTCGTCAATTTGCTGCTTCACGAGCCGATACGGTTCTTCACTCTGGACAAGCAGCTCATCGATTAAGGCAAATACGCCATCAAGATCGAGATCCTGCGCGCTATATTGCATCTGATAATAATTGTCGTAACCAAGTGTGCGCGCCTCTTCATTGCGCTGCTGGATAAGCCGTAGTGAACGATCGCAGACCTGCTTGCCAATTTGCTTGCTAGCGAGCCAAGCCTGCTTACGTTCGTCCGGATCAATGCTCGTTTCCAGAATCGTGCGAATATCATTGTTCGATACATGCTGGTTCTTTAGGGTAGGACGGTAGGAATTGAAAATGTCTACGAGTTCCTTTGTCATGCGAGTAGAGTGTTCGGCAAGCTTCGGATCTAACTGTTGATTGATCATCAAGTGACGAAGCTCTGTAAGCTGTCGTTTTTGTAATGACGTAAGCTGCTTATTCTCTAGGTGCTTCGTAATGAGGGCGAACCGATCCGTATCCGATAAATAACGCTTCCATTCATTTTGGGCAACTTCCAACGCATCATTCCAGGATCCCTCACCTGTAGAAGTTACCATCCATCCTGCTTGATCGATCTTTATGCTTAGTTCCTGAAGATTCTCATTCTCACGCTGCAAAAAAGACCCCACATCCATTGCATCCATAGGAATTTTCCCCTCCATTTCTTCTAGCTCGATGTAAGTTTATAATTATTACAATACCAAAATAATGTAATTTGGGAGTTTTAATTTATGGCATTCATCGTACAATTATGCAGGTATTGTTGATGCTATTGGAGTTGTTCGTAACATCGAAGGTGTGGAATTGGAGCAGCTTTTTTACGTGTATGGAGTGGTTATTATGCATCATCTGTGGACAAATGAAAACGAACATGAGAAAATAAGTAGTTGATATTGATAATCATTATTATTTGAGTAATTCGTGAGCAGCGAATGATAGGATCGAGAGGATAGGAAGTGGTGAAGGGGGAACGGGAAAATTGTACATGAAAGACGGATGTATTGCTGCCGGGGTGCTGCCGAATATTGTTTTTCTATTGCCAGTTGGATCCGTTTCTGTAGTTGAATGCGATGCTAAACATGGACTGCACCTATACAAAACCGAGTTCGACATCTATCACGCAATGGGGTGGAGTGATGTGAGAAGAGTAAGGAGAAGGAGTTGACGTTGCCTGTAAGCGGGGAAATACGGGTCGAGCAGCATCATCGCATTAGACGTTTGATTCGATAATTATTTTGGAACAGCCAATCTCTATCGCTGATTTCCTTGGACAAACTAGCAGATATGGCTGGTATGAATCCTTCATATTACTCTTAGCTATTCAAACGCAAAGGAAGAAGAGTCCAATCGAGTATTTGACCGATCTGCGCATGAATCAGGCGAAGCAGCAATTACTGCAGCCAAGTGGAAAAATACGCGACATTGACCGTGATGTCGGATATAAACACTAAGCGTGAATCCATTTGTCATACATATCGATAAAGAAGCGCCAATGCAATGATGTCTATGCCGGTCTATGATCGGATGTGGAAGAACGTAAAGCTGTATGGTGCGCGCAACATCGGGCATGTGTTTTATCGTTCTTTACCTATCATAATAATGATTTCATTTTCATTTAAATCTTAGACGACTTTAAAGGGGATATTGCATCATGATTACACGTCATCGCATGAAGATAATTACTTGCATCTGTACTTTACTCGTAATGATTACCGCAGCATGCAGCGGACAAGTGGCCTCGAATAAACAGAGCGAATCGGGGAATTCATCACAGGTTCAAACGGTCACTTCCGATACGAAGCCTCCAGCAGATATTGCGGGAGCAGACAAACGGATTGCGGTATTATCTATTCCTTTTACAAGCGACTTGCTTGCATTGGGAATTACTCCGATCGGAGCCGTCACGCAAAAAGGAAAAGAGTTTCTCCCGCATGTAGCCGATCTCTTGCAACATACACAAAATTTAGGGAATTCCCAAGATCCCAACCTCGAAGCGCTCGTGAACGCGGAACCAGACCTTATCATCGCGCAGGAAGAACTGATAAAGGGCAAGGATGAACTCGAAAAGATCGCGCCGACAATGGTACTGAGTTTCAAGCAGTCGACCTGGGAAGAGCAGTTGCAACAGCTCGGCAAGGCGTTAGGCAAGGAAAAAGAGGCCGAGGCGTTTATTGCTGATTATAAACAAAAAGCCGCTACAGCAAAAGAATCTATCAAGCAAGCGCTTGGAGACGAAACGGTGTTAGTGCTGCGCGTCATGAAAAAAGAGCTCAGAGTATACGGGTTAGATCGCAATTATGGATCATTGCTTTATCGAGATTTGGGAATTAAACCTGCGAAGGGTTTGGAAAATATAGGACGAGGAAAAGAAGGGCCGCAAGCTATCTCCAGCGAGGTGCTGCCAGATTTCGATCCCGATCATATTCTGCTTGAGGTAGCTGCTGATTCGGCTGCTCAGCAGCTATTCAAAGAGTTGGAGGATAGCGCCATCTGGAAAAATCTAAAGGCAGTCAAAAACAGTAATGTTCATGCGATTGCACAGCAGCCATGGCTGGATTACTCTGCCCTTGGCCAACTTAAATCGTTGGATGAGGCAATGACTCTATTTACACGTAAATAGATGACTCGTCTAGAACATAATGAGGGGCTACCATTACATCATCAAGGATGACGAATGGAAGCCCCTCATTGTGTTGATCACATTACTATTGAATAACTCCGCATGCGATGCGATCGCCTGAGTTACCTGCTGGGTCAGTCTTGTAATCGTCCGGCTGCGCATGAATAATTAACGCTGTGCCGCCAGGCTTCACCAGGGAATTAGGCTTGTCCTTCTCCAGCGTGACCATCTCGGTTGTGAAGGTAGCTTGGGCCTTGCCATCTGCACCTACTTCTAAATTAGGCAAGTCGCCGCTGTGGTAGCCCTTCGGATTTTCGAAGCCATGCTCCTTATGGGTTGGATTCAAATGTGCCTCTGCCGTCTTGAAGTCAGGAGTATCACAACGTCCTACCGCATGAAAGTGAATGCCATGTTTACCGGGTGACAGATCCCGTACATCGACAGCCATTTGAACCTTGTTACCTACTTGGGTTAGCTGTGCAGTACCGATCGATTCTCCTTTTGTGTTAATAATGTTCACGTTCACAAATGGAGTTTTCTCTTCCGCAAGTGCCTCCTTGGCTGTACACGCACTTAGCAGCAGACAGCTTGCCAGCATACATGCAATTGCAAGTTTTTTCATATCGATCCTCCTTAAATTTTGATCGGGTCGGTAACAGTGTTTACCTATTTTACAGAAAGAAAACCGTCTGACTGTAATTTGCTTAGGTACAGGGTGGTGAATTGAAGGAATATGGTATGCTTGTATAAGACGAATATAGACGAGACGACCGCTTGAGAGAGATTCGAAAGCAGAAACACTATAAAGCGAGGTAATGAAATGATTCATGTGACAGGTGCGATAGATGCGATGACAAGATGTCGGCACTATCATTCCGAGGTAGATGTAATTGCAATTAAGTTCAAATGCTGTGATGTGTATTACGGCTGTTATTATTGTCATGCAGAGATGGCCGATCATCAGCCAATCGTATGGCCTATGGAAGAGCAGGGTGCGAAGGCGATCCTTTGTGGAAGCTGCTATGCAGAGCTCACCATTGAGCAGTATTTGAATTCTCATTATAAGTGTCCGGTTTGCAATGTTTCATTTAATCCGGGTTGCAAAAACCATAATCATTTGTATTTCGAGTAAAAGGAGCTGCAAAGGAACCTGAGCCAAAACGGCCAGGGGAGTGAAGAATAGATGAGTTATACCGTAGATGACCTTCTGAGGATGAGAGTCATCTTTTTTGTTGTCTGAAGGGTACCGCTGATTTTGCTTTGGAATCGCTAATAAAGGTGATTAAGACATGCTGCTTCTTGAATATAGTGTGTATTATATATGTCTAATTATTGCGCTAATCCACGTTTTTCTTATTCATTTCCGAAACAAAATTACATATAGTGTGTATTAATTATTGAAATCCAATTAATTATGACGTAATATATAAAGTGAACAAAGGAGGTTCAAACGATATATGCAGAAACGACTCGGTGTTAGCGGTACAGGAAGAATCGGAAGATTGGTTATTCGCAGTCTGTTCATGGATGGTGACGGTGCTTCACTCGGCCTTATTAATTCTACCTGCGCACCCGATCAATTGGTGCATCTCTTGAAGTATGATTCGATTCACGGTCGCTGGGATGTAGATATGAAGGCAGGAGAACAATGCCTTTTCATTCAAGGGCACCGAATTCCGGTGGTGAGCGAGCGCAGACCAGAACTGCTTCCATGGAGAGAGCATGGAATTGATGTCGTCGTCGATGCGACAGGCAAGTTTAAGAGTCGTTCAGAAGCGTCCCTTCATATGGAGGCGGGCGCGAAGCGGGTAGTGGTGACAGCACCGGGCAAGGATCTGGACTGTACCATTGTAATGGGTGTTAACGAGCATGCATATAACCCGCAGCAGCATGCGCTGATCTCGACAGCTTCCTGCACGACGAATTGTCTAGCGCCTCTCCTTCATGTGCTCGATCAAGAATTTGGCCTGGACTACGGTTGGATGACGACCGTACATGCGTATACGAATGACCAAAAGCATCTGGATAATTCGCACTCAGATTGGCGGAGAGGCCGCGCTTGCGGCAGCTCGATTATTCCTACTTCAACAGGAGTTGGCAAAGCCTTAAAGGATATTCTGCCACATCTCGCGGAGCGGGTTCAAGGAATCTCCTTGCGAGTTCCTGTGCAAAATGTATCCTTGGTTGACCTTACTGCTGGATTGCACAGTGAAGTTACGAAGGAAGATATTGTTCGAGTATTTACGAATGCAATTAGGGAAGGCATGGAGCCTTATCTGGAATATAACGAGGAGCCTTTGGTGTCCAGTGATTATATTGGCAACCGCAAATCTGCAATTATTGATGGATTATCGATTCAAACGTCAGGTCACCAAGTGAAGCTGTTGGCATGGTATGACAATGAATGGGCATACGCGTGCCGTGTAACGGATTTCGTCAAGTATATGTTCGTCCAATCCGAGGAGGTAGAACCAACATGCGAAACCAAATCGATGAGCTCATCACTGAGTATGTAAAAGAGAACGACTTGGGCACGATCATTTGCCGTTATTGTGATGATATTATCGATACCTTGCCTACAAATGGTGTGAAGACAAAATATATGGTGTGTAATAAAGAATCGTGCCGCGAGCAAGAAGGGAGCGCTTCGGCTTGACAATATCAAGAGTGAACTCGTTTCGAAATGGCGGGAAAGAGGATGCCGAGCTCCTGGGCGGCAAAGGCGCTAATCTGGCTGAAATGACAAAGGCGGGGCTTCCTGTCCCGCCTGGCTTCACCATTACTACAGAAGTGTGCAGGCAATATTACAGCAGCGGATGCCATATGCCTGCAGGAATCATGGATGAAGTGATGCGTGCTCTGGTCGAGGTGGAAAGAGCGCAGGAACGGCGTTTTGGCAGTGAAGACTGCCCGCTGCTCGTATCCGTGCGTTCTGGTTCCGTGACATCCATGCCAGGGATGATGGATACGATACTCAATCTCGGGCTTACTGACAAGACGGTAGAAGGATTGGCTAAGCTCACGGGCAATCGACGATTCGCTTATGATTGTTATCGCCGTTTCATTCAAATGTATGGCTCCGTCGTTTATAACATTGAGGGAGTTCACTTTGAGCGTTTATTGCAGCAAGAAAAGCAGCTTGCCGGGTGTGCAGAGGATCATCAGCTCACAGAAGCATCACTGAAATCACTTGTTCAGAAGTTCAAGCTTCTTATTGAAGTGCGAGCGGAGCGTACGTTCCCGCAAATTGTAAAGCAGCAGCTTCAGGAAGCTATTGAGGCCGTGTTCTTGTCCTGGTCCAGCCCAAGGGCGAAGGTATATCGGAAAGTCCATCAGATTCCAGATGATCAGGGGACTGCAGTCAATGTGCAGTCCATGGTATTCGGCAATATGGGCGAGACGAGTGGAACGGGCGTGTTGTTCACGCGGAACCCTTCGACTGGAGAGCCGATTCTATTCGGTGAATACTTGATGAATGCGCAAGGGGAGGATGTCGTCGGAGGCACAAGAACGCCTTGTCCAATCGCGGAGCTGGAAGTGACGATGCCGCATGTGTATGAGGAATTATCCTTATGTGCGAAGCAATTGGAATTGCAATATCGCGATATGCAGGATATTGAATTTACCGTTGAGAACGGTAAGTTATATCTGCTTCAAACTCGCAATGCGAAGCGCAACGCCAGAGCAGCATTGCAAGTAGCTTCTGATCTAGTAAAGGAAGGGCTTATTAGTAAGGAAGAGGCAGTGATGAGAATAGATGTTCAGCATTTGAATCATCTGCTCCATCGTTCACTCCATGCGGCTGCTGACCATAGTGCGATTGCGACAGGACTCCCCGCTTCTCCAGGTGCAGCTTGTGGGCAAGCTGTATTCGAGGCTGACGTGGCCGATGAATGGAAACGGGCTGGAAAACAGGTTATTCTTGTACGAATGGAGACGACTCCGGAAGATATTCACGGTGTCATTGCTGCTGAAGGGATTGTCACGCTGCGAGGCGGGATGACCAGCCATGCTGCGGTAGTTGCACGGGGTATGGGGAAACCTTGTGTATGCGGCTGTGAAACGCTGCAGATTGACGAGGAAAAACAGCAGTTGATCGCCAATGGATTCATCATCCACGAGGGAGATTGGCTTACGATTGATGGCGGCAGCGGTCAAGTCATTCCGGGACGGATTGAGCTTCAAGATGCGAATATAACGCCAGAAATGCTGCAAGTGTTGGAATGGGCTGATCAGATTCGCTCGATGAAGGTTCTTGCAAACGCAGATTCACCGTCTGATGCCCGTAAGGCAAGAGAATTCGGGGCAGAAGGAATTGGTTTGTGCAGGACGGAACACATGTTCATGTCTCCGACTAGAGTGCCTATTGTCCAACAAATGATTATGGCGGAGAAGGAGATTGATCGCCAGCTGGCACTGAATCGATTACTGCCGATGCAGAGGGCAGACTTCGAAGATATGTTCAGGGAGATGGATGGTCTCCCGGTTACTATACGGCTGCTTGATCCTCCTCTGCATGAGTTCCTGCCGAACATAGAGGAGCTTACAGAGCGCAAGGAAGCCCTGCATACCTTAGATAGTGAACAAGCGGATAAGGATGGAGAACTTCAGGAACTGGAACGCATGATCCGCCGTGTTCGCGAACTGCAGGAAACCAACCCAATGCTTGGGCAGCGCGGATGCAGACTTGGCATTATGTTCCCGGAAATTTATGAAATGCAGGTGGAAGCAATCTTCCAGGCTGTGCTTCGCTGTTTGCGAGACAGGGTTACGGTGCTGCCGCACATTATGATTCCGCTTGTTGGTCACGTCAATGAGCTGCATTTCCTCCGGAACGTTGTTGATCTGGTAGCGCAACAAGTGCTGGGCGAGGAGCGACGGAATTGCCCTTACAAAGTAGGGACGATGATCGAGGTGCCGCGCGCAGCATTGACAGCTGGAGAAATTGCTCGATCTGCTGATTTTTTCTCCTTTGGCACCAATGATTTAACGCAAATGACGTTTGGCTACAGCCGCGATGATGCGGAAGGAAAGTTCTTGACTCACTATGTGGAGAATAAGCTGCTTCCTTACAATCCATTTCAAGTGCTGGATACAGAGGGAGTCGGCAAGCTGATTGAGATGGCGGTTGTGCAAGGCCGAGCTAGAAACCCGATGCTTACGACTAGTATTTGCGGCGAGCATGGAGGCGACTATGAATCCATTATGTTCTGCCAGCAGATTGGACTGGACTATGTCAGTTGTTCGCCTTATCGACTGCCTGTTGCGCGAATTGCAGCAGCGCAAGCCCATATTCGTATGAATGGCGCAGCGCGGCAGCAGCATGCACAAATGCTTGGCACAGGCGAAGTTCAGGCAGAACAATCCCAAGAAGCAGCGGTGTGATTGGTGTCATCAGCGAGATATCGTAACCCTGCGAGATAAAAACGGGCTGGAGTGCTGCTTCTCCTGCAATCGGGAGTTACGCGCACTCCGCTCGGAATGCTATAATCTTGTCAGAACAGAATGCGAGCTGAATCCTGCGTGTACAGCGTAAGGAAAGATATCGTGATACAAGGCGGCCTTTATAGCATGAAACGGAGGGATGCGTTATCGAACTAACAACAAGACAGTTAGAAATTATCAAAATCGTCAAAAAGCATGCCCCAATTACGGGAGAGCAAATTGCGGAGATGCTCACGGTGAGTCGCCCTACGATTCGTGCTGATTTATCCTTGCTTGTCATGCTCGATTATATTGCAGCAAAGCCCAAGGTAGGCTATTTTCTCGGGGAGAAGGCAGAGAAAAAGAAGTCGGATTCATACGTCCTGCGCAACATGAAGGTCGGACAGGTTCAAGGCATGCCAATTGTAGTCGATGTGAAGACGACGGTGCAGGATGCGGTGGTCACTTTATTCCTTGAAAATATCGGCAGTTTAATGGTGACGGACGAAGGAGGCAAGCTTGCGGGTATCATTTCCCGTAAAGATCTGCTTAAGGTAACATTAGGCAATCCGAATGCATCCTCCATGCCTGTCAGTATGGTGATGACCAGACAGCCGAATATTGTGACGATCAGTCCAGAGGAATCTGTATTGGAAGCAGCGCGCAAAATGATTCATCATCAAGTAGATAGCCTTCCAGTTGTATCGTATCCAGAGAATTCTTCTGATGAAGATGGCAATGTCGTAGGGCGAATTACGAAGACGACAATCATTAAGCTGCTGCTCGACAAAGTAGACCAGGATTAGCAGGGGGACGAAGCGTATGGGGAACGCGTCATATACAATTACCGTGTGTTCGGATTCCGTCGGAGAGACGGCAGAAGCAGTAGTAAGGGCTGCTATACGACAATTTGAAGCGCCGCAAATCAAGATTAAGCGTTACATGAATGTGCGCAACGAGGAAGAGCTTCGTATTTTGATGGAGGAAGCTGCAGAGTCCGGAGGCTTTGTTGCTTATACGCTGGTACAGCCCGAATTGCGGGAGGCGATCAAGGAGCATGCCATTCGCCTGCATGTTCGAGCTGTAGATGTAATGGGGCCGATGATCCAGGCGTTTGTAGATACATTTGAGGATCAGCCGAAGCGAATGCCGGGCTTGCTGCATCGCTTGGATGACGATTATTTTCAACGTGTTGAGGCGGTGGAGTTCGCTGTTAAATGTGATGATGGCAAGGATCTGCATGCGATACTGAAAGCTGATATCGTGCTGCTTGGCGTATCACGCACTTCCAAAACACCATTAAGCGTATTTTTAGCCCATAAAGGGAAAAAGGTTGTCAACTATCCGGTCGTGCCTGAAATTCAGCCGCCGGAGCACTTATACAGTATTTCGCCAAGCAAGATAATCGGTCTGACGATGAACGCTGAGCATCTATTGAAGGTTCGTTCCGAACGATTGAAGACGATGGGTCTTCCTGTTCTAGCCAGATATGCATCACTTGATCGCATAGTAGAGGAATTGGAAAATGCCCGTTCATTGTTCGACCGATTAGGTTGTCCTGTCATCGATGTTACGGATAAAGCTATTGAGGAAACAGCAGGTATTGTGATGGATTTGATTCACTGAATGCATTTGCAATTAACTTTACGCAGCTAAAAAGGGAGAGAAGTGGAGATGGATCGTCAGCTAGCTTTGGAAATCGCGCGTGTGACAGAGGCAGGTGCACTGGCGTCAGCCTCCTGGATTGGACGGGGTGACAAACATGGCGCTGACCTTGCCGCCACCTCTGCCATTCGAGAAATGTTCGATACTGTACCGATTAACGGCACAGTTGTAATTGGTGAAGGTGAAATGGACGAGGCGCCTATGCTCTATATTGGAGAGCAGGTTGGGAATCGTGTAGGGCCGGATGTGGATGTAGCAGTGGATCCGCTGGAAGGTACGGAAGTCGTCGCAAATGGATTGAACAACGGGATGTCTGTTATTGCTATTGCGGAAAGAGGAAACCTGCTGCATGCGCCGGATATGTATATGCAGAAGCTTGCAGTCGGTCCGTTACTCGCCGGACATGTTAGTCTGGACGATCCGATTGAGCTTACGCTGGAGAAGTCTGCTGAAAGGCTCGGCAAGTCTGTTCAGGAGCTCACGGTCATGATTCTGCAGCGCGATCGCCATAGTGATATCATCCAAGTGCTGCGAAATCATGGAGTTCGGATAAAGCTCCTCGAGCATGGAGATGTATCTGGTGCAATTGTGTCGGCGATTCCCGAAAGCGGTGTGGATCTCTATGTAGGCTCAGGCGGTGCTCCGGAAGGCGTATTAGCCGCAGCTGCATTACGCTGTCTTGGGGGAGAGATGCAGGGCCGTCTAATGGTGGAAAGCCGGAAGCAGTATGATCGCTGCAGGAAAATGGGGATTTCGGATCCTAGTGCGCTGCTGCGGATGGAGGATCTCGTAGGCACGGGGGACATTATTTTTGCAGCGACAGGAATTACGACTAGTGACCTGCTGAACGGCGTGCGTTATTTGGCGGGACAGCGTGTAGAGACGCATTCGGTCATTATGCGTGCGAATACGGGCACTATTCGATACTTGCGCTGCGTACACAATATGTCGATGAAGCTCAAGCATGCGTCAGGAATGCATTGATAGGGACGCAGATCCATACGGCAAACCCTTACCTAGTGTTAATCTAATTTAAGATTGTGAAATGTTAAAGGCATTATTTCATAATGAACGAAAAACTCACGTTTGATGAACTGGGCGAGACCGTTAGGAAACGGTCGACCGCATGGTCTCAAGCGTGAGTTTTTTTGATTTTATAGCCTTCGCTGGTAGTGATAATAGTAATGTATTTACAGTAAATTTTCAGAAAAACCGTTAAAAAAGCATTGGAAACTATATGAAGCTATAAAAAATATGTCTGAATTTGTCGATAATGATTAAGTTACATATAGAGGGGAGAGAAACCATGAAGTTTAGATTTAGAGACCTGAATACTTCAATGAAAATCTTTATACTGGTCGGAGTCGGCAGTGTGCTGTTGGCTTTCATCACCATGATGTCGTATCAGTCAATGAATGAAATCAATGATAAGAACGACAACATGTTCGATCATAATCTGAAATCCATCATGTGGGTGAAGCAGATTATGGTGAACAATCGTACCATTGATGCGGCTATCTTCGAATTGATGGCGAGCAGTGACGACACTAGAAATAATGAACTCAAGCAAACGATTGATCGATTGCGAGCAGAGAATAATACTTTGTTGACACGTTACAAAGAGGTTATGCAAACAGAACAAGAGAAGAAGCTGGTAGATGGATATGATAAGGCGTTAAAGCCTTATCGTGAAAGTAATATACGTTCAATTGAATTAGCCGTAGCCAATAAGAACGAAGAGGCATATGATTTTTATAATGGGAATGTGCGTGAAGTCAGAGTCAAAGTACAACATATACTTACTGAGCTTGCGAAACTGAATGAAGATTTGGCAGCAAAGCAAGCTGAGGAGGTGGGGCAGCTTACAGATGCTTCCACCTTAACAAATGTGATTATTGGAATCGTATCCTTCCTGCTATGCTTGTTTGTTGGGTACATCACTGTCAACATGATTGTGAAGCCGCTTCGTCAAATGCAAAGGCTGATGGAGCAAGCTGAACAAGGGGATCTAACCGTTCGCGGCACGTATGAATCCAAGGATGAAATTGGGGTGCTGATGAAGGACTTTAACAAGATGATGGAAGGTTTGTCGTCGATTATGAGCACTGTGCATGAACGTTCAGAGCTGCTGCTTCATAATTCACGCCTTGTATCGGACAATGCAAATGAAACGGCGCAAGCGACAGAGCATATTGCAGCTTCAATGGAACAAATTGCAACCGGTTCACAGCTGCAGCAGACGGCATCGGAGGAAAATGCAATCGCACTTGAGGAATTTGCACGCGGCATCCAATCTATCGTTGAAAACACGGCCAGTGTAGCGGAATTGGCAAGTCATTCAGCGCTACAAGCCGAGCAGGGGAATGCGACGATCGTTGATGCGATGGAGCAGATGAAGTCAATTAATCAATCCGTGCATACAACTGAATCCGCAGTGGAGCAGCTGCTTGATCATTCCCTTCAGATTGAGAAGATTATTGATGTCATTACGAATATTGCAGGGCAGACGAACCTGCTTGCACTGAATGCATCGATTGAAGCGGCAAGAGCCGGGGAGAGCGGCAGAGGCTTCTCTGTAGTTGCTGGCGAGGTTCGCAAGCTGGCTGAACAATCGAGTGAATCTGCCAAGCAGATTGCCGAACTCATTTCCGTCATGCAGAATAGCACGCAGGAAACCGTAAATGCAATGGGCTATGTTCGGCAGGAGGTAGCTTCCGGCATGAAGGTGGTTGCACAGGCCGGGCAGATGTTCGAGCATATTATGGCGTTGGTGCAGCAAGTAACAGGTCAAGTGCAGGAGACATCTGCAGCTACCGAAGAAATGTCAGCAGGTACAGAGGAGATTACGGCCTCCGTAGATGAAATGGCGAAGGTTGCGACTGATGTTTCCTCTGCGGTACAATCAGTCGTTGCTGCTTCAGAAGAGCAGCTTGCTTCCGTGGAGACCATATCGGCCTCGATCGAACAGCTTAAGCAAATGGCGGAAGAGCTGCAGATGATGGTAAATCGTTTCAGACTATAATCAAAAATATACAAGCTGCAAAAATAGCCGGCTGTCGTTGGAGACAGGCCGGCTATTTTAATCATTAGAAGATCTGCATAATAAGAGTCGATAAGGGGGATGAAGTATCCGCCCGCTTTTCATTATTTCTTGATCAATTGCAGCGACTCTTAAGAAACGAGCTTCTGATAGTTTGGAGTGACTATTACAGACGGGTTCTAGTTGGATTATCCGAACGCTCGCTATCATGCAATAGTTTTATAGTACTTTTCTTGCGTTAGGTAAGGGGGAAGTGTGCGTTTTTTTCTTGGTAAGTAGAAAAAACGCTTGAGCTTTGATGAGCCCAAGCGTTCATTGTGATACGAAATCGCTTATTGTGCTTTTGCGAAGTCAGCCGACTTGATACCAGCTTGACGTCCGAAAATGATGATATCTGCAACGGAGTTGCCGCCGATACGGTTTTGACCGTGCAATCCGCCAATCACTTCGCCAGCTGCGAACAGACCTGGGATAGACTTGCCGTCCTTCGTTACTACCTCAGTGTTCGTATTGACTTTCACGCCGCCCATAGTGTAATGAATACCTGGAGCGATTTTGATGGCATAGAATGGGCCAGCGGACAGTTCGTTGTCCATGCCTGTTGTTCTGCCGAATTCAGCGTCTTTTTTATCCTTCACTGCGCCGTTCCACGTATCCAGCGTAGATTTTAGTTGGTCTGCCGGAACGCCCATTTCTTTTGCCAGAGCCTCAACCGTTTCGCCTTTAATAACGAAGCCCATTTTTTCGTATTGCTGAATCGCTTTTGCACGCGACTTTACGCCGGAATCAAATACGAGATAAGCGGCTTTGTCAGCAAGCTTATTGATGGCTGCAGTTACATTGTCACGAGTGTCTAATTCGTTAGTGAATCGTTTGCCGTCTTTAGAAACGAGAATTGCGCCTTCACCGCGGATAGCTTCCCCGATGAGATACGATTTCTCTTGCTGCACAGTAGGGTGAACCTGAATTTGATCCATATCGACAGTAACGCCGCCGAGTTTTTCAATCATTGTAATGCCGTCACCTGTGCTGCCTTCTTGGTTTGTCGTTACGAGACCTTTCAAATCAGGGCGAACAGAGGAGATCATATCCATATTGGCACCGTAACCGCCAGTTGTCACAACAACTGCATTCGCTGCAATATTTTTCTCATCCTTCTCTTCAAAGAGAACTTTAACGCCGTTAACCTTGCCGTCTTTTTCAGTAATATCTGTTACTTTTGCATTGACGAAAAGTGGAATTCCTTTAGATTGTACATTTTTAACAAGACCGCTAACGAGATATTGTCCAACAGCAGAGCCGTCCTCAGGACGGTGTGTACGTTTTTCTTTCATACCGCCAGTAATCGTGAGATTGTTCAAGCGAATGCCGATAGAATCCAGCCAGTCAATCGCGTTTGCGGAATTGTCAACGAAGTAACGAAGCATTTCTTTGTCGTTCGTTCCATGACCGCCTTTTAACGTTTCTTCAAAGAAGAGATCGTTGCTATCTTCAATGCTTTGCTCTTTTTGGAATTTCGTCTGAGAAGCATTCATACCCGATGAGGACTTCATCGTATTTCCGCCGGCTGCCGGCATTTTTTCGAAAATAACCGGGTTCATGCCTTTGGCTTTTGCCTCAAGGGCAGCGGTCATCCCAGCTCCACCTGCACCGATGATGATGATATCATATTTATCTTGTAATTGATCGATAGGGGTGTAGCTTGCTTTCGAAGCTCCCGACACGGCTTCTGATTCTGGTTTCTCTGCTTTTGTTGCATTGTCTTGATTCTGGTTCGCGCTCGTATTCCCGTTACCGCCGCATCCAGCGATGATGAGCATAAACGAGAGAACGAGAATCAACGTTGCTGCTGCATTCTTTCTCATGAGTTTTCCTCCGCTTTCTATCTCTTTATAGATGAACCTTAAGGGAATACCTAGGACGGAATGCAACGAAGCGAACCCGTAATGTCGAGTAGGCTATGTACTGCGGTTTCTACGCAATTGAATGGCTTTCATAGTTGCTCTTCCGACTTCTAAGTTGGCTCTCTTTTAAGTTCATTTTAATTTTAATATATTTTCAATTATTATATTGTGATGTTTTTCACATTCCAAGGTGGTTTTAGGTATAAATACGTTACGTAAATATTGGAAAGCCCCACATTCACAAAGAAATGAAATGGGGACGGGTCGTCGATGGATATTTGACGACTCATCACTGCTTATCCGTAACTTCTGCACCCAAGATTTAATGTTGCTGTTACCCCTGCATGATCGGAAGGCCACAGTCCTGTATCGGTTCGATCTTGCTGCTTCTCTCCAACATTATCTGCCTTGACGGGCATCCATCCATTTTTAAATAAAATGTAGTCGATTCTAGCGAATAAGGAAGATTGATCATTCAATAGGTCGGCGTCCTGACAGAAAGTAAATCCATTGCCTTTACCAACTTCTTCCCAAGTGTCATAGAAACCATTTGCTAGAAATAAGCCGTAGGTTGGGGTTCCGGTGCCATCTGCATTTGAATTCAAGTCCAAGCTTGTCAGAGCGTGGTAATATTTATGTGATTCTGATATAATCCTCTATATATTTACCCCCTATAACATTGTAAGGTGATCACTCATTATGGCACTCTCATTTGCAAGATTAATCAAATGCAAACCCCCGATTCCCTGACATTTCGATGATGTAATTGAGATTTTCGAAATTATAGGGGGAATGCAAGTTGGCACAAAAAATCTCAACTCCATCATTGCTTTTATTTATTATTCTTGTGGGATTTCCACAAATCAGCGAAACGATATACACGCCTTCTTTGCCGGACATTGCTAGTCAATTGCAGGCAAGCAACAACATGATTCAGCTCACGCTCAGCATTTATTTTCTTGGGTTTGCGGTTGGTGTTTTTTGCTGGGGAAGGTTATCGGATGCAATTGGTCGGCGCCCTGCCATGCTTTGGGGCATTTTCGTATATGGAATAGGCAGCATAGGCTGTTATCTGTCAGGTTCCGTGGAGTGGCTATTGGTTAGTCGATTCATGCAGGCATTCGGTGCAAGTACAGGCTCGGTTGTAACGCAAACGATCTTACGAGAAAGCATCGATGGTTCGAAGCGTCATGCTGTATTTGCTCAAATCTCAGCAGCTCTTGCTTTTACACCGGCTTTAGGGCCGCTGATTGGAGGCTGGGTTGATCAGTCGTTAGGCTTCAGGGCTGTTTTTCTAACCCTTGTCATCATGGGTGTGGCGATATTCATGTACACGTTCGCTTCCTTGCCTGAAACGAGAGGTGCCACGACAACTTTGAATGTGAATACATTGTCTGTCGCCAAGCGCCTCATTACAGACGGCAGAGTATGGGCATTTGGCTTTCTAATCGGAGCAACGAACGGCATTCTGTTCAGTTACTATGCAGAAGCGCCTTTCGTATTTATTGAATACTTTGAGATGACGCCAGGCATCTATGGTTTCTTCGGTATTTTTGTAGCGTTGTCTTCGATAATAGGAGCCATGCTGTCGAAGAAGCTATTGTCCACCTTGAAACCAGAGCAGATCATTCTGATCGGCTGTCTCGTCACTGTACTTGGTGCTGGAGCGCTGGTCGGGTTTACGCTTAACGGTTTAAGCTCATCGCTGTTGTCCATGGGTGTGTTTGTCGCCTGCATTTTCATCCTGCTGCTTGGGATTGGCATGGCCATTCCGAACTGCTTAAGCTTGGCGCTAGTACGTTACAGCGATGTATTGGGGACAGCAGGGGCTATCTTTGGATTAGGGTATTATGTAGTCGTGAGTCTGATTACAAGCGGAATGAGCTATCTGCATAATGATTCGTTAGTGACGATGCCATTATATTTTCTTATACTGGCGGCAGTAATGGTCATAGTGAGCAAAAAAATCGCTAACCTTTCCTCAAGCCAGGAAACAAGCTAAAAAGCTATCGTAATGTTGTCGCAGTAATAAAGGTTATAAATTGGAAAAGTGATTATTTATGAATCCCTTTTTCCTTCTGGAACGGATTTAAAGCGAATAAAACAGCGGCAGTCACGGACTAATTTTTCGTCTATGACTGTCGCTGTTTTCATTTCAGCATCGATCTATTTCGTCATTTTGGATCGCATCCTCAATACAGTCCTTAATTTAGGACAGGCAAGTCTTCATTTCGATTCTTACTAAAAAGTAAGGAAGATGATTAAAATGGTTAGATAAGAGTCATTAACTTGTAAAGCAAATTCATCTATAATCCAGACATCAGATGATTTTTATAAAAGGAGCAGTCAAAAAGATGAAAAAAATAATAGGTCTCGTTTTGGTTATCGCTATTTTTGCAGGTATAGGGCTCGGCGTAAAACGTTTTGTGGAAGGCCCTTCACAATCGGTTAATGGAATTTTAGTTATCGGTACAGATCAAGAGACGAAGAAAGTCAAAGAGCTGTACAAAGATAGAAGCAAAGAAATGATCGACTACAAAATGAAGTTGGTCACAACCAAAATAGTAACGAAATTGTCAGAGCAGGATAAGAAGGAAACGGGTCAGGAAGTTGATATCCGAAATATCAATTATTCGGTTATTCAGCGATCCACCGCTGAGCAGTTCATCAAGAAGGGGATTATTCGAGCTAGACAAGATCCTGAAAGTTTGTCCATTATTTCAGATCCAGTTACCGCGATCCAAGAATTATCGAATGGTCAAAATCTGCTCTTCTCTTTAGGTGATGACGAAATGAAGAATAACCAAATCGACTTGAATGGTAAGATGGTGCCTGTACAGTATGTGAAACGTCAAGCGTGGATCGGGTATAGACCTATGGATCTTGTTATTGTTGATGACAAAACTTATAACAACATAAAGGAAGCAGAGTCAACAATTTCATTGATTCATTTCCAAAAAGAAAGCTTTGATTATAAAAAGAAAGAAAAGGTGAACAAGGTTATAGATGAAATCAGAAGCGTCTATGCGGTTAGCGAAGAAAAGGTAAACTTTGTAGATGTACAAGATTGAGTGTAAGAGATCGAACTTTACGTATGAGTAGGTGACAGTGTGGAAGTTGTACGCATGGAAAATGTAGTGAAAAGTTATGGCGAAGGCAATAGCAGGGTAGAGGCGTTAAAAGGGATTACGCTTTCGATTCAGCAAGGAGAATTTGTTTCCATCGTGGGTGTGTCCGGCTCAGGGAAAAGTACACTGCTGCATATATTAGGAGGATTGGATCGGCCAACTTCAGGAAAAGTATTCATCGGGGAAAATAGTATTTACGATTATTCGGATGATGAGCTTTCGATATTCAGAAGAAGGAAAGTCGGATTTATTTTTCAATTCTTTAACTTAATTCCCGTATTGAATGTCCAGGAAAATATCGCTTTGCCTACGATTTTAGATAATGAACAGGTAGATATGACGTATCTCGATGAAATTATTGAAACCTTAGGGCTGCAGGAACGGAAGACTCATCTGCCATCCGAACTATCTGGCGGCCAACAGCAACGGGTCTCCATCGGCAGGGCGCTTATCAATCGTCCGCATTTGATACTGGCCGATGAGCCTACAGGCAACCTAGATACGAAAAATACAAAGGAAGTCATGGATTTATTACGTTTGACAGCGAAGAAATACAATCAAACCATTGTGTTGATTACGCATGATTTATCGATTGCTTCGGCTTCCGACCGGGTCATTACGATCGAAGACGGCAGTATCATTTCAGATCAACGGCTAGCTGCGAATCAGGCATAGATTGGAGGAGAATGAAGTTGATCAGCAGTTACAAACAACTAAGCAGCCGGTATCTAAAAGGGAATATCAAGCGAACCATCTTAACCTTGGTCGGAATTGTACTCTCTGTAGCGTTAATATCCACGATCGGTCTGTTTATGAAAGGATCACAGCTCTCCCAAATTGAAAACATCAAAAAGCTGAATGGGTTTTCGTTTCATGTTGGCATATCCAATTACGATGAAGCGATTCTGAATAAAATCAGATACAATCCCCAAATCGCATCGTATGGATTGATGTCACAGGGCAAGACCATCCCACTCGGGGACGTTGTGGTACAAATGAATTTCGCCGATCAACGTGCGCTGGAGTTTTTACCCTATAGCCTTCTCGATGGACAACTGCCTGCCAATGAACATGAGGCAGCTGTCGATTCATGGACGCTTCCTTATATCCATAAAAATCTTAAGCTCGGCGACTCTTTTCAAATGGAGGGAGAAACCTATAAACTGGTTGGGCTGCTAGACAATCGCGAGTTTACACAGAAAAGTAAAGTGGGTCGATTATTAACCTATAAACGTGATTTTGCCAGTGGGGAAGGCATGATCTTAATTGAGATCAACCAAAAGGCGAACTTTAATGAAGTTCTAGACGAGATCAAATCATTTACTGGAACTGAGAAGTTGGTAATCAATGAAGAATTGATCAGAGTGTTGAAGCCACAGTCGAATCGCTCGATTTTGGCTGTGCTTGTCATCGTCATCAGTATAGTTGTGGTGGCGACAGCTGTCGTCATCTATAACGCCTTTCAAATCAGTGTCGTTGAGCGGATGAAGCAGTTCGGCTTGCTCCGAAGCATAGGCGCGACGCGCAAGCAGATTCGACACATCGTCATGAGGGAAGCGGCTGTGCTGGCTGTTATCGCCATCCCGCTTGGAATTGTATGCAGCATCTTGGCTCTTGCTGCGCTTCAGTTCATTTTCCTCCTGTTATTAGAAACGGGTGCAAGTGTCTCTTTCTTTCACATCGATTGGCAGATCATATTGATCAGTTCACTCATTACCCTGACAGCGGTATTGGCGTCCAGTTATTATCCGGCTTTTTTTGCAGGAAGAATATCTCCCTTGCTGGCGATCAGCAGCAGGTTATCCATAAGAAAAGAATCGATCAAAAAACAAAAAAATACGGTGCTGAAAAAACCGGCTTCTTTTCCACTGAGCCTGGCCTTGAAGAATGTGAAAAGAAGTAAAAATCGATATACCATTACCATCTTATCGATCATTATAAGCAGTGTATTGTTTATTACGTTCTCATCGATCATGAATATCGCATTTGAATCCAAATACGTGAACAATGAGTCTGCGAAATCGGATCTAGCCATCTATCTGCAAGAAGGTCATCGTGATTCCTCCGTAGACAGTCAAGCCATTTTGGAGCAATTGAAGTCGTTTGAAAATGTATCTGAAGTTAGCGAACAAGACACTAGTTTTCGAATCAAATTGAAGGATGTGCATCAATCTAGCGCAACCGTTGCGGACATTCAGCGGACCGTTGGAACAAAGCACTCTATTACAATCGTTAATTACCTAGACGAGAATAAAACAAGGAAAGAATCAGAACTCGTTATTAAAGTGCTCGTATATGGTTTTATTGCGGTTATTTCGCTGATTGGCAGTGTGAATATCATCAATACGATTACGATCAGCATCATCATTAGACGCAAAGAACTGGCTGCATTAAAATCAATAGGCATGTCGCAAAAAGATCTGAAAAAGATGATTATCTATGAAGCACTCATATACGGTGTATCTGGAAGCTTACAAGGGGTCTTCTTCGGATGTATACTATCCTATATAATATATGTGGCTGCTTCTGGTATCTTGAAGCTTGAATGGACAATCCCTTATATGGCATGTATCATTACGTTTGCTGCCGCATTGTTCATCAGTTATGTATCCGTTCTGATACCACTTCGCAAAATCCAACAGGATAATATTATTGATGTGATCAGGGAAGAATAATACGGAGGGCCTGGCTATGTGAATAGTCAGGCTATTCTGATTTTATTGGCTTATGCGGAAATAGAAAGAGGAGAAGGAGGGCCACACGTTGAGCAACATATTGCTGGTTGAAGATGATGAAGCTCTTGGTCTAGCCATCGAATTTTCATTGAAAAATGAGGGGTATGAGGTGGTTAAAGCCTCTAGCGTCAAAGAAGCGAAGCATCAGTTTGACCATCGTACCTTTGATTTAATTATTCTAGATATCGGCCTTCCAGATGGAAATGGCTATGATTTATGCTTGCATTTCAAAAAACAGAGCGACACATCGGTCATTTTCTTAACTGCCCTAGATGAAGAAGCAAATGTGGTCATGGGACTGGATATTGGAGGAGATGATTATATTACGAAGCCCTTTCGCGTAAAGGAACTGATGTCCAGAGTAAAAGTGCAATTGCGCAAGCAAGCGCGTCTAGGGACTTCTTCAACGATCTTAACGTCTGAGAATATCAGAATCGATATGAACCTAGTCAAGGTGTACAAAAATGATGAAAGCCTGCCAGTAACGAATTTAGAATATAAGCTTCTGCTCACATTCATGATGAATGCCCACAAAGCACTAAAAAGAGATGAACTCCTGCTACATATCACGGAAGGTGATGAGGTTTTCTTTGATGAAAATACGTTATCTGTATATATTCGACGTTTGCGAGACAAAGTGGAAGATGATCCGAGAAATCCGCAGTTCATCGTTACGCAAAGAGGACTGGGCTATCGCTGGAGCAAGGATGTGAGTAGAGAGTAGATGATGAAAAATACCGAGTTGAAAAGCTACATCGCGAAACTGGCCGTTCTCTTAACGCTATTTACCGTCTATCAATTGATTACCCAGCAACTATTCTACAATCAATTGAAGAGCGATTCAATTGCATCATGGGGGGAGATTACCGCAAGATTGATGGAACAAAACCCTGAGAATGAAGCCGGAATTATGAAAGTCCTAACAAGCCATTCTACGGATTCCATTCCGTATCAGGAAAAAGGGCGAGAGATCTTAAGGCAGTATGGGTTATATGAGGGGTTGGAGTCGCAGCTTTTCCCACTTTTAAATAACCATATTGCTCGCCATAATCAATTTATGTATTGGGGATTGGTGTGTTTCGGATGTATCCTGCTTCTTGCAAGCTACATGCAGCACAAGATGATCTTCCATAAAATCAGACAGCTTACCTCGGCAGCCAAAAAAATCATCGATGGGGATTACTCGGTTGTCATCAATGAAAACAAAGAAGGGGATCTCGCGAAACTGGCCGTTTCCTTTCGTTCGATGAAAGATATTATTCGCAAAAGCATGCAGGATTTACGTGAAGAGAGAGAATTTCTAGTACAAATGATGCAGGATATATCCCATCAATTAAAAACGCCGCTTTCCACCATATCTATCTACAATGAGATGATAATGAGTGAAAGCTTACCGCGTCAGCAGCAAGTTCAACTGCTGCAAAATAACGATGTGCAACTCTCTAGAATGAATGTCTTGATTCAAAATTTGTTGAAGGTAGCGAAAATCGATGCAAGAGCTATTTCATTTGAGAAAGAACCGGCCAATTTAGTAGAGACCATTGAAGACGCTCTAGATCGATTACAGAGCATGATTACCAATCAGCATATATCGATTGATTGGCATACCCCGGAGGAAGTAGTCGTTGTTCACGATAAAGTATGGACGCAGGAAGCATTATTGAATCTGCTGAAGAATGCGATTGAGCACTCCGAACCCGGTGGGAAGATCAAGATTGCAATCGAAGATACACCGATTTATACAGAGCTGGTGATTCAAGACTTCGGAGAGGGGATTGCTGCTGAGGAGTTGCCGCATATTTTTGAGCGATTCTACAAAGCAAGAGGCTCCAAAAAGCATGATTCGGTAGGGATTGGCTTGGCCTTAGCCAAATCTATTATAGAAGCGCATCAAGCTTTGATTAGGGTAGAAAGTAAGAAAAATGCCTATACCAAATTTACGGTTACCTTCATCAAATTTTAACGATCCATTCTTCAAACGAATAAAACAGCGACAGCCGCGGACTATCTTTGCCCGTAACTGTCGCTGTCTTCTTTTCTAGCAGGGATTATTTCATGTTTTTGCAAGAAATTTGGTCGGTATTATATCAACCTAAGGTCAATTAATGTGATAAGTAGCCGTGATATGATTGATCGTATAGGAGGAAGGCGCCGCAAACTGCAAATACAGATATCCGTCCTCAGTTGCAGTGAAAATTCTTCCTACATTGCTGTTGTAAAATGTCCCGAGATGATTGCGCGAGTCATATACCGAATAATACGAATATTGGCCTTGTGCATAGATCGTGAGCTGTTGGCCTTTCTTCAAATAGATTCCTTCCAGTGCGCTCAGTTCATTAGGGCGAAGTGCATAGTACTTAACGAACTGCTGTGTTTGTCGAACCTCAGGCTTGACAGCATCGACAGGTGCAGTGGAAGCATAGGCAGGCGCTGCTGTAGCCAGGGCGACCAGTACTGACATGGACAAGAGCAATTTCTTCAAACGATTCATCTCCTTTAATATGTTGGCAAGTAATATCTGGAAGATGTGTTAAATATAACACGTTACCAATAACTTGTAAACACTTTATTCCGATCATTTCTATAGGAAAATAGAAAATATATATCCTGCAGGTGAAAAATGAACATAAAAATCAACTTGACGATCGTAATCTTGCACATTTACTATAAAAGTGGGTCACCCCTTAACATGGAAAATATGGCGCAATAACCTTCGTGTCGTTAAAAAGATAGCTTGCTATTTTAGCAATAGTATGAATGAGCTTTCGATATCTAGATATTTACAACAGATTAGTAAGAGCGTATAATGTCTAAAAAAAACCATGTATGTCACATACCGGGGATCAATGTGGTATAAGACAGACTTGAAATCGAAATTATTATTCATCCTCATTATCATTTGGGTTAAAGCAGCACGGAATGGAAGTTAGTCAAAGTTAGTCCACGCATAATCACCAGAACATCACATAAAACAATTTTAAGTGCATACGGTAAGGTTGAAATTGTTATTCCTCTCGCTACACTCTTCTAGCATTTTTCTTTACACAACATCTTAACAGCCTTTATTTCATTCAATCACTGTGCAAAGATTAATCGTTGTTTAGGCACGTTAATTTTTCTTGGTGAAAATAGCTCTCGTTCAAAGCGTCTATCGTCTATTATAAGAAGATAGATTCGTGGCGAAGCTATGTCTAATATCGTAAAAATTTTTTTATTTTTTTTTAAGAGGACAAGGGATTTTAACGAATTCCTTATCCTCTTTTTGTTTCGTAATGAAATTTCAATAATGACTAACTAATATTGAAAAACGTTAAAAAATCTAGCGGGTAATGATTGAGCTTCGTAGCTGAACAGAATACGTTTAGTTTACCGTCAAAAGGAGAAATCGTATGGGATGGTATGCACTTTTTGTAGAAACAGGTAGCGAAGATATTGTTCAGAAATGCTTGAAGTTACAATTTTGCCAAAAGGATTTATATTCATGTGTTCCAAAACGATTAGTTCCTGAAAGAAGAGAGGGGGAATTTTACAGTGTCGTTAAAACGTTATTTCCTGGTTACCTGTTGATCAATACGAAGATGACTCCATCCATTTATTATGAGTTAAAAAAAATACCCAAGTACTATCGTATGCTCCGCAATTCAACGTTTTTGCTAGACAAAATACATCGAAGGTCTCCGAAGTTAATGAATCCCCACATAGTAGAAGAGAGTAACCAAATCTCCAATTACGATGATTTTTTCGACAAAATAGATGAGGTAGAAATAAGAAAGATCCTGCAGCTCGTAAATAATGAGAATATTATCGAATACTCGAGCGTCATTGTAGAGAACTCCAAGGTATATGTTCAATCAGGGCCATTATATGGCTTGGAAGGCATGATCAAAAAAATCGATAAAAGGAGGAGAAGAGCACAAATTGCTATCCGTTTATGTGGTGGAGAAAGATTAATTGATGTAGGAATTGAGATACTTGTGCCGGATAGAGAGGGCATGAGTAGGGTTCATGAAAACTAGGGTGAAAAAGGTTCCATTCCATATAGATTACATGTACGGATAGAAAAGGGGTTATATTTTGTTTAACAAAAATCTTGAACTCACGAACCAACAACTGGAAAAACAAGAGGAGTTTAAAGCTCTTGTTGATACTGAGATCGTACCCGCAGCTGAACAGGTTGATCATGAGGAATGCATGCCTGATGCCGTTCTTCAAAAGATTATTGATAAAGGTTACTGGGGAGCCGCCGTACCAGCTAAATACGGCGGAGCCGATATGGACTATATTACTTATGGCTTGTGGAATGAAGAGATTGGCCGTGGCTGTGCAAATTTACGAAATATTATTGGTGTTCAAGGTATGGTTACTTCGTCTATTCTGCGATGGGGGTCTCCTGAACAGAAGCAGTACTGGCTGCCAAAGATGAGCTCCGGCGAACTCATGGCTTCTTTTGCGATTACGGAGTCCCAGATCGGAAGTGACATAAAAAACCTTCAAACAAAAGCTCAACAGGTAGGTGCTGAGTATGTAATTTCGGGGCAAAAAAATTGGATTACGTTTGGACAAAGAGCGAATGTCTTTTTGGTATTTGCCCTATGCGAAGGCCAAGCCGTAGCCTTGCTAGTAGAACGAAACACACCTGGTCTTACCATTCGTCCGATATCTGGGATGCTAGGGTTCAGAGGCTCCTTATTAGCTGAACTTATTTTCGAAGATTGCCGGGTTCCGATCGATAATCTGGTTGGCAGCGTCGGCTTTGGGTTATCCCTAGTTGCCAATAATGGATTGACGCATGGACGGTATAGTACTGCTTGGGGAGCCGTTGGCTTAGCGCAGGCATGTTTGAATGCGAGCTTAGATTATGTGATGGAAAGAAAACAATTTGATCACTATTTAAAGGAGCATCAATTGATTCAACAAATGATTGCCGATATGGTAACGAACACAATTGCTGCAAGGCATCTATGTTTTCGGGCTGGTCAGTTATGGGATAACAATGAAGTAACGGCCACCTTTGCCACTTCATTGGCCAAATATTTTTCTTCCGTCCATGCCTTTACATCGGCAAAGGATGCGGTTCAAATACACGGAGCGAATGGCTGCAGCAACAAATATCCCGTTGAAAGGTATATGAGAGATGCCAAGATTATGGAGGTTGTCGAAGGAAGCACTCAGATCCAACAGGTATTAATCGCACAAGATGCCTTTCATTTTTTTCAAAATTGATTGCACATAAAAATAGAGAAAGGAATGGGGAAAACGATATGAATACTAGCCATCGTATCCTGCTAGATAAACCAATATCCATTAAACATGCCGAAGAACTCGAAAGACGGATCTTTTTCATCTCCGCCGATATTCAGCAATTTACACTTTTGAAAGAGGAAAGCACCATTAATGGTATCGAAGTCAGTCTATTGCCAGGAACAGATCCATTGGAAATGAAAAATAAACTTTTGTCTGTGATCGACAATGAGATTGCGCTTCAAATGGTGATACCACCGCGAGTCATTTGGGAGTCGGCTAAAAACGGCACCATTTATCAGGATGATGTGTTTGATATACTACTTGAAAAAGAAATGGTTTTTGAGATGGGTGAGGGTCAGGTATGCTTTGGAGAAAAGTTGATCTCTTTAATGGACTCCTTAGATCGCATCATTAAGGAGATGACAATTTCTCAGTTCGGAGGGATTGAATACCGCTATCCAACACTGATTTCTACCAAAGCTTTAGAAAAATGCGGATATTTTAATTCGTTCCCGCATTTTTTAATGTTTGTTACGAGACTGCATAATGATATTGATAACTATCATGATTTTCTCGAGGATTATAAATCTACCAAACAGATTGATTCCCATTTGCTTCCCTACTGTCAAAATGTTGATTACTGTTTGCCTCCGACCATGTGTTACCACACCTTTCATCAATTTCAAAATACCCAGCACGCTGAAACCCAAAATCGTGCCATCACCTCTATCGGAAAGTCATTTCGTTATGAATCAAAGTATCATCGTACCTTAGAAAGACTATGGGACTTTTCAATACGTGAAATTGTCTTTATGGGATCAAGAGATTTTGTTTTGGATAATCGGCAAAAATGTATGGAAGCATCATTTTCCCTTTTTCAAAAATTAGGATTGGAGGGACATTGCGAAATTGCAAGTGATCCTTTCTTTTGCAGCCATGATACAGCAGCGAAAATATTTAATCAAAGAATGCAAGAACTCAAATACGAGCTCCGATTAAAGGTCGCAAGCGATAGAACCATTGCAACAGCTTCGTTTAATTTCCACGATCATTTCTTTGGCGAGCAATTTAATATCAAACGCGGTGAAGAGGAATGGGTATCAACAGGATGTGTTGGATTTGGCATTGAAAGATTCGCATACGCTTTTATTTGCCAACACGGTCTGGATGAAAAACAATGGTCAAGGATTTTATCAAATGTGCAATCAGAAGCGATTCTCACCGAATAAATCGAATTCATTCTATAAATTTAATCATATGGGGGACTAGATGGAGCAACAGCGTCTCTTTCAAATTTTAGAACTCGACGGAACCTTGCGAAATGATAATATTTACGAGATGGTCAAAATTATTTGGTATTGGATGGGGAGAATCGAAGGGTGTATTCCTCCTGATAACAGAAATATTCTACCTCCTTATGTACCGATCGCTACACAGATACCTCAGGCGGCAGGGGCGGCGTGGGCTAGTAAATATAAGAATGAAAGTGCCTGCTCTCTTGTTTATTTTGGTGATGGAGCTACCTCCGATCATGTTTAATCATGTGCTTTCCCAAAAGCCGTTTACTGAAGAGGTGAGCTGTGATGAAATATGATTTTTATTTCCCGGAGCTTGGAGAGGGACTTTTTGAAGGGTATATTGTCGCCTACATCGTCAAAGAAGGAGAGCAAGTCGTTGAGGATCAACCGCTTGTAGAAGTCCAGACAGATAAGGTAACCACAGGACTCCCTTCGCCGGTAGCAGGAGTAATTGACGAATTGCCTTATGAGCCAGGAGATGTCGTAACGGTTAACGATGTAATCATCGTCATCGATCAAGGGAAGAGGGAGAAAGCGTCACACGGAATGAATCTCGAAAGGTTGAAAATGGATGCGTCGAAAGAGAAGAAGCATTCATTCAACGACTTTGGCATTAACATAGGTGCCTATCCGTGTGCAGAAGTAAACAATTCCGACGACGATACGATTGTAAAATTGTCTTCCACACGCAAAGAAATAGCCAGCATCGTAACAACAGAGAATGACGAGATTGTGGTAAGGAAAATGCTCCCGATAACATTAACTTTCGACCATCGCTACTGCGATGGTGCAGATGGACTCCGATTTATCCATACGTTTAAGGCTAATCTGGAAAGTCATTATGAAGACTATTTGGATGAACTCAACCTTCACAGCGTACAGTCTAATCCCCTATAAGCAAATCGTTTTTATGGAATAACACTCTTAAACATAGAATATAATCCCAACTAGACCAGCCTCTAGGCCAATTGCGTGTTGAGAGAGCCTTGAGCCTTGCGGCATACCTCTCTCGATTTACTTATTGAATATCCATCCCTGACAAACATACTTACCCGCCCAAAAGAACTCTGTTTCTGCCCATAGAAAGAAATGTAGTTTGACTTTTTCCATCTCCCGAGGAAATTGGGAATCGAGTCAAACCCAAATTCAAAAATACGTTACGAGGAGATGTAAGAAGTGAAAAAGCTGATTGAATTCAAAAGCGTAACGAAAGAATATAAAGTTGGGGAAATTCCAATCAAGGCTCTGGCTGGTGTAGATTTTTCGATTTCAGAAGGAGAGTTTGTCGTTGTACTGGGTGCCAGCGGTGCCGGGAAAAGTACAATTTTAAATATCCTTGGCGGTATGGATACGGCTACTACAGGTCAAGTGTTCGTTGGTGATCAAGAAATCACGAAGTTGAGCGAAAAAAAATTAACCGAATACCGTGCTGAGAAAGTTGGTTTTGTATTTCAATTCTATAACCTGATTCCGAATTTAAACGCACTTGAAAATGTTGAATTCGCCACGGAAGTATGTAAAAACCATCTGGATGCAAAAGATGTGTTATGCAAGGTAGGATTAAAAGATCGCATTAAAAACTTCCCTTCCCAACTCTCTGGTGGGGAACAACAACGCGTGGCCATCGCGCGAGCCGTTGCGAAAAATCCGCTGCTGTTGCTATGCGATGAACCAACGGGAGCTTTGGATTATGTTACGGGAAAATCCGTATTAAAGCTTCTTCAAGATTTGAATAAGGAAACAAAGAAGTGCGTTGTGTTGGTCACACATAACTCTGCGATTGCTCCGATGGCAGATAAAATTATTAAGGTAAAGAGCGGCGTGATCGAAACCGTAACGATCAATCAGCACAAACAGAATGTTGAAGGGATCGAGTGGTGATGATGAGGTTATTTGTAAAGCTGTTAAGGGATATCAAACAATCGATCGGACAATTTATTGCGTTTGTGCTGGTCATCGCAGTGGGGGCCTTTTTCTATGGGGGACTTGTCACGTTAAGTGATAATCTTAGCGCTTATACAAAGGTTTACTTTAACGAACATAATTTAAGTGACTTGAATGTCTATTACACACAAATTTCCAAGCAAGATATAGAACGATTACAGGGAATTCAAGGTGTTAACAAAATAGAAGGACGCTATACCGCAGATGCTTCGCAAGTTTTTGGTGATTTAAAAGCGACCATTAAGATGCATTCGATTCCTGCGAATAATGAAATTAACACGCCTACGATCATTGCGGGCCGAATTCCGTCCCAACAGAATGAGATTTTGCTAGATTCCCATTATGCCAAAGAGCATCAGTACAAAGTCGGCGATCAAATTCAGATCACGGTGAATGACAAACAAGTGATGTTCACCATTAGCGGCTTGGGCGAAAATGTGGAATACGCCAAAAAGAATGAAATCCAAGATCATAAAACGTTTGGAATCGCGTATATCGCTGAAGCGGCTGTACCTCAAGTCGCAGGTGGCTCTATCTATAATGAAATCATGATTGATGCCAAGGAAGGTTACGATATTGACCAATTGGGCCAAACCATTCAGGCACAATCCACAGAACTCTCCTATGTAAGCCAAATCAGTAAAGAGCGTACGTTCAGCTATTCCCAGCTACAACAAACCATTCATAATAATAACCTGATGAGCAAGGTTATCCCGCTCGTTCTCTTTATTATTGAAGCTATTATTCTATTCCTCACCATGTCGCGAATCATTGACTCGCAGCGTAATCAAGTGGGCATCATGAAGGCATTGGGTGTAAAAAACAGAAACATCATGCTTCATTATATGGGTTACCCAGTGCTGGTAGGGATTTTAGGCTCCATTCTAGGCTGCATTGCTGCCTCAAGTATCTTTATTCCATTAGTAAAAGCATCAAATGCAAAAGCATATTCACTGCCTGACATTGCCTTCTCTATGTCTCTAACTTCTGTGATTCCTCCGATCCTTTTCTCAAGCGCGTTCGGAATCCTGTCCTGTTACTTGAGCGGCAGAGCCATCCTGCAAGAACGTGCAGCTCAGGCGATGCGTCCGAAACCACCAAGGAAGATGAAGAAGCTGCTTATCGAGAAAATTCCAGGGATATGGAATAATCTATCCTACAACTACAAGCTTATTTTGAGGAATATATTTTTAAATAAATCGAAGGCATTAGCGAGCTCCGTTGGCGTTGTGGTGAGCACCGTATTATTGATCACTGCTTTTGGCACGATGACATCTTTGCAAAAAGTAGCCGACCAGATTGAAGAGGTGAACACCTATGATCTCAGAGTCGACTATAAAAGAGGAAGCGCCCCAGAGACACTACAACTACCAAATGGAATTAAAAGCAGCTATGATTTAACCACCTTTCCCGTGGAGTTTATCAAAGGCGATAATCACGAAAAAGCCACATTGGTTGTTACAGAGAAAGAAAACAATCTGATTCATTTCTTCGACGAAAAAGGCAATCAGGTCGCTTTGGAAAACGACGGAGTGCTGGTGCCCAAATCGTATGCGGACAAATATCAGATTTCAGAAGGGGACAGCATCCAAATCAAATTTACGGCGCCAGAATTCGATAATAAAACGGTCGATATGAAGGTTGTACAAATATCAACCCAATATTCAAATCCGTCGTTTTATGGCACACCAGCGTTTCTACAGAGCTTTGGCATCGACTACAAGCCAACGTCGCTATTCGTTGAAGCCAGCAGCGCCACAGAGCTTTTAAACGTTCGGCATTTCTTTGAACAAGATCAACAGGTTGATGCAATTGCGGATAAGGTTGATTTAAAGAAATCTGCACAATATATTTTGAAGCAAAATAGCTTTATCTTCATCATGTTTATTATAAGCGCCGTCGTTCTTTCCTTTGGCGCGATCTATACGATATCCTCCATTAACATTTATGAGCGGAATCGAGAGCTGGCTACATTAAAGGTATTAGGCTACCCGAAGTATAAAATAAACAGGCTTATTTTCTTTGAGAATATCATCCTCACCACCTTTGCAGTTATTGTAGCGTTGCCGATCAGCAGCTATACGTATTCCTTTGTTGTAAAGGCATTGTCGAGTACACATCAGCAAATTCCGAATCAGTTAAGTCTGTTCGTCATGTTAATCGCTGTTATTCTTGCTTTTGTGCTCACCATTCTCTCAAGCTTGCTGCTGCGGAGGAAAGTATCACGAATCAACATGATTGAATCGTTGAAGAG
This sequence comes from Paenibacillus sp. B1-35, assembly GCF_050474385.1. Taxonomy (NCBI): domain Bacteria; kingdom Bacillati; phylum Bacillota; class Bacilli; order Caryophanales; family Paenibacillaceae; genus Paenibacillus; species Paenibacillus sp. B1-35. The sequence goes on along the minus strand of NZ_JBCHVJ010000001.1, from coordinate 886,684 downwards.
TGTAGAATAGTTCATAAACAGCCTGAAGTTCATTTGGAACTCATGGCTGTTTTTTTATATAAGCAAGAGATTTGTAATCACTAAAAGCGAAGATAGGATCCTTTAAGAAGGAGATGAGAAAAATGAGTTTAGTGAAATCCTATACGAAGCATGAGATTATCGCGTATTTGGCTGAGTTAGTGGAAGACATTTTGGATGAAGAAGTTGTCGATTATCATGAACCCTTTATCAGCTTGGGATTGGTATCGGTAGATATCCCCCTATTTATGAAGAAAGTTTCCACTCAATTTGGGATTGAAATCGAAGTTACTTCGATTTTTGAGAATTCCAGCATCAACCTGTATGCGGACTTTTTATACAACACATTACACAAAGCAGAGGCAAATACAGAAAATGAAATGAACATGGGGGGCGATCAAGAAGAAGATCCTTCCGAGGAAGATGTCGCGATTGTCGGGATTAGCTGTCGCTTTCCGGGGGGAGCCAATAGCCCTGAGGAATATTGGGATGTTTTAATAAATGGGATTAACGGAATCTGTGTAATGCCTGCGGAACGATGGGATGTTGATCACTATTACAGTCCTGACAAGGAAGAGCCGGGGAAGATGTATTCGAGGAAAGGCGGCTTTTTGAACGTTCCCATTGATCGATTTGATCCGAAATTTTTTAATATGTCTCCCAAAGAGGCCAAGACATTGGATCCGCAGCAGCGATTGTTGCTTGAATTGACGTGGGAGGCTTTTGAAAATGGGGGCATTAATATTGCTCAGCACTATGGCAGCAATACCGGTGTGTATATTGGCATAGCAGGCGAAGAATATTCGTTCGCTCACTATAAATCGGGAGATTTGACGAAAATCGATGCCTACTCGCTGACCGGGACAACGTTTAGTACTGCTTGTGGCAGACTATCCTATACGTTTGGGTTTGAAGGGCCCTCCTTTTGTGTGGATACCGCATGTTCTTCCTCTCTTACAGCCCTCCATTTGGCCAGTAAAGCAGTTAGATCTGGCGAGGTAGATACCGCAGTTGTAGGTGCCGTGAACTTGATGGTCTCACCAGCAGTCCATGTGTGCTTCTCTAAGCTGGAGGCAATATCCATCGATGGGCAAAGCAAGAGCTTTGATGCTGCAGCGAATGGATATGGTCGAGGCGAAGGCGGAGGTGTGTTAATCTTAAAGCGCCTTCGTGATGCAAAAAAGAATAACGATAATATACTTGGCATCGTAAGAGGCACTGCGATTAATCAAGATGGCAAGAGCAACGGATTGACAGCACCGAATGGTCTAGCTCAAGAAAAAGTAATCACAAAAGCGCTAAAAGACGCCAGATTAAATTATGCCGATATTGACTATATGGAAATGCACGGAACGGGGACAAAGCTGGGTGATCCGATTGAGGTAAAGGCTGTTGCTAACACCTATGGCAAAGACAGAGCGATGGATAATCCGCTTCGGATTGGTTCTGTGAAATCGAATATTGGGCATCTGGAAGCCGCGGCAGGTTTGGCGAGTATTATAAAGGTGCTGTTAGCGTTCAAAAACGAAATGATACCTGCGAATTTGAATTTTAATGAACCTAATCCTTTTATCCCGTGGGAGAAGTCACCGGTATCCGTTATTGCTGAAAATACGGCTTGGGAAAGCGGGGGCAGAGTAAGAAGAGTAGGCGTCAACGGATTTGGCTTTGGTGGCTCGAATGCCCACATCATTTTAGAAGAGCCGCCTAAACAGGATACGATACTGACTAAGGAATTGGATCCAATCTCTATTGTGAAAATATCGGCCAAAAGTGATAAGGCATTAACGGAAAATATAAAAAGCAATCTTGAATATTTGAAGAGAAACCCCCAGATTCCTGTCTCGGATTATGCTTATACCAATAATACGGCTAAGGCTGATTTTGCTTATCGATTTACGGTGTCTGGCAAGAACAGAGAAGAAGTGATGAACAGGCTGCAAGCTTATTTGAATAGGAACAACAAGACCGGGATATCGACACGGCATCATGAAAAGATAGATTTGCACCAGGATACAAAGCTGGTGTTCCTGTTCACTGGACAAGGATCTCAGTACTTAGGCATGGGTAAAGACCTGTATGATCATAATCCTACGTTTCAATCAGCTTTCAACGAATGCGATCATTTATTTGAGCCGTATATAAATAAATCGCTAGCAGAGATGATCTACAGCGATAAATATACCGGCAAGGATATTGAAAGAACGCTCTATGCACAGCCTTTAATCTTTTCAATCGAATATGCATTACTCAAGTTCTGGGGAAGCGTGGGAGTTACTCCTGAGATTGTTCTGGGCCATAGTATTGGGGAATATACAGCAGCAGTTGCAGCGGAAATAATGAGTCTTGAGGATGCTGTGAAGCTGGTTGCGCTTCGGGGCCGATTAATGGATTCAGCTCCGGGGGAAGGTGCGATGTCCGCTATTTATACGAATCAAGCTGTGGTCGAAGACTTGCTCAAGGGCTATGAGGAAAAGCTGTCAATTGCCCTGCATAATGCGGAAGAAAGTATTGTAATATCCGGGGAACAGGATACTGTTGAGGAAGTCTCTAAAGAAGCGGAAAACCGAAAAATAAAAGTAAACAGATTGCATGTATCCCATGCTTTCCATTCCCATCTTATGATTCCGATATTGGAGCAATTTAGAGAGGTTGCGCAAAATGAGGCGGAATTTAAACACAGCAAGCTGACCTATGTATCGGCTACCCTTGGCAGAGTTGTGGAAAATGAAGAATTATTAGGCGCTGATTATTGGACAAATCATATCAAAGATAAGGTTGACTTTTATCATGCATTATCTCAATTAAAGGATGAACACAACACGATATTCCTTGAAATTGGAGCAACGAACACTCTATGCTCGCTTGGCAAGCTCATCCTTAGTGAGGAACATATGTTATTGAACTCACTGGCGATGAAGAAAAACGCATGGGAGCAAATCATGCATTGCTTGGGAGAATTGTATTGCCATGGCTCAGCTATTCATTGGGAAGGGCTCGAGACAAGCTTTGATCGGAACTACAATCGAGTTGCTTTGCCTACGTATAGGTTTGATCGGGAATCGTATTGGATGCAGCCAGTGTGCTCGCATGAAGACAGTGTGCCTGCCATTTCAGGTACGGATTATCATCCGCTTATTGGACAGAGAATCAGTACGCCTTATCTCAAAAATAGCGCTCTATATCAAAGCACATATACGATTGAGAACCCCTATTTTATGCAGGAGCACATTATTTTTGATACGGCGATTGCTCCTGCCGCGGCTCATATATCCATGCTTATTTCGATTGCGAAGGATTTTCAAAAGCCTGCAAGCAGTACCATATCCAGTGTGGAATTTCATGCCCCATTAACGGCTGTACAAGACGAGAAGCGGGTCGTTCAATTCCTGCTCGAAGATACCCATCTTGAACAAATGAAATTCGAGCTTGTCAGTATAGAAAAGCAGTCACAGCATGAGAATTGGATGAAGCATTGCAGAGGCAATATTGAAATGGCCCAGGAGCAAGAGCGAGAACATGAGAAGCGTGTATCGCTTGATGAGCTTAAGGACAAGTATCCTGAAGTCACATCGGGATATAATGCGTATGATGTGATGAAAAAGTTTGGTTTTACATTAGGAGATGGCTTTACTCGAATTTCGAAGGTGTGGAAAGGTGAAGCGAAAGGGCTCTGTTATATTGATCCGAAAAAGGACATTCCAGGCGGTAATGATTATCTTGTATACGCAGGTACGATAGACTCGATCTTCCAATCTATCTTTTTTGTTTCCGAGTTGAGTATGAGAATGGATTCGCAAAGCGAGGAGTATGCATTAAAGACGGCCATTCCGATATCGTTAGGCAAATTAAAGTATTACTACAGGGATGCTGAAAGCTATTGGTGCCATATTAAGGTGGATGACTCTCAACAATCCGGAGTAGTAGGCGATATTGATGTTTACAATGAAAAGGGAGAAATCGTATTTGAAATTGAAAGGTTAATGGCCAAGGTTACAGAGCGGGATACATTACTCAAAGAAATAAATAATAGTGGCGATCGTCTGCTCTATGATGTGGAGTGGATGGAGGAAACAAGAACAAACAAACAAGTAATCGCAAGTGAGAAGGAGAAAGTTGTATTACTCGGAAATGACCCGGATATCGTTGACCGTTTCCATGAAAAATTGAACAGCTATGGTATATCGTCAATTCGCGTCATACAAGGGGAGCAATATGTAGAGCCTGAGAATGACGTGTTTTTTATCTCGTATACCAGCAAGCAGGATGTAAAGAAGCTTTTGGAGCATGTCGCGAGTCGGTATGAAAAAGAAAAATGCAAGTTCATCTATATAAGCACAGCGGATGAGACTAAGCTGAATCATCTGAATGCAGAACAATTGTTCGGAACAATTGAAAAGGAATGCAGTGGTTTATTGTACCTGGTTCAATCCATAACTGAACTAAATTGCACAAATAAAATGGCTATCCAGGTGATAACCAATAATGTGCATCCGATTGGTGGCGCAGCAACATCGCTCTATCAAGCTCCATTATGGGGATTTACCGAAGTCATTCGGCTTGAGCATACGCTGTTATGGGACGGCGTTATTGACACGGATCTCCACATGCTGAAGGACGATATCGATGAAATTATCAACGAAATCATTCATGGAGAAGATAAGCAGGTTGTGCTTAGGAATTCCCGCATAAGGTATATTCCTAGGTTGATTAGACATTCCAAGCGCAGTGCTGGCCAAGAAGAGGTTACGATTCGAATCGATGAAGAAGCGGCCTATCTGATCACCGGTGGAACGGGAACAATTGGTCAAGTCTATACGGAGTATCTGATCCAGCAAGGTGCGAAAAACATCATAATAATAAGTAGAGGTCAAGCTGCTGGCTCGTTGCTAGAAACGGTTATCGCATGGGAGGAGAAAGGTGTCCGGATCAGAGTTGAAAAGGCTGATATCAGTAGTGAAACTGACATAAGCGCACTCATTCAAAAACTGAAGCAGGACAACATAAAGATTAAAGGTGTCATTCATGCAGCAGGAATCATTAAAGATAAAATGATAAAGGATCAAACCTGGAACAGCTTTGAAAATGTATTCAAGGCGAAGGTACAGGGAACCTATTACTTGCATCATGCATTGAAGGACGAGAACTTGGATTTCTTCGTTATGATGTCATCGATTTCTTCGGTAGTAGGGAATATGGGGCAGGCCAATTACGCAGCAGCCAATTATTTTATGAATAGGTTTGCAGAGTATAGAAGAAGTCTGGGAATGCCAGCGATGTCGATATGTTGGGGACCTTGGGAAGAAGCTGGAATGGCTACAAGCAACAACCGTATTTTAAGGAACATTGCGAACAAGGGTCTCTACGGGATGTCGAAAGAGCTTGGAAAGAAAATGATTGACAAAGTATTTCGAAAGGATCTTTCTTCGATCATCGTAGTCGATGCAAATTGGGAGTTATTTAGTCAGCGAACAGATGTTGATGAGGTAACAGCGTTTTTAGCGAATTTCACGACGAGCACTTTTACCCTCGGACAACGTGAAATGCCAACTGCTAGGGAAGATGTTGTTGCGAAGCTGCAAGGTTTGAGTAAAACGGAAAGGAGCGAATACTTACTAGGCTTATTGCATAAATCCGCTGCTGGTATTATCGGGTTCAATGATGTCAGTCAATTGTCTGTAGATAGTTCCTTTACAGAGCAAGGAGTAGATTCCTTGATGATCTTCTCCTTAAGAAACGAAATTAAAGCTCTTTTACACATCCAAATCGATATTTCCGTTTTCTTCAACTATCCGTCTTTACGGAAATTAAATGGCTATTTATTAACTGAAGCCATGAGCTTTGAAGAGAACGAAGAGAATGACAATACAACCAGTGATGAACTATCCGTTGATGATATCTTGTCTGAAATCAATTCCTTGCTCAATTAAGAACGATTATTTTGTTGTTACTTCGTACTTCGGAGGAGAACGTCACAATGAAATTATTTTGTTTGCCGTTTGCAGGCGGCTCCAAGCGTGCGTACTCGAACTGGAGTAAATTCGCTAATCGCTCCTTAGAAATCGAAGCGATTGAGATAAAGGGAAGGGGCGAGAGACTCGGAGAGGGCTTTTATGTGGATATGACAGAGGCTGTCGATGATATTTATTCATGGATAAAGGATAAAATTCAGGTTGAAGACTATGCGGTCTACGGGCATAGTATGGGAACGCTGTTGGCCTATGAGCTTTACTATAAAGTGATAGCGGAAGGACAACGGAAGCCCGCGCATATTTTTTTCTCAGGAAGACAGTCTCCCATTGTGAAGAATAACATGTATGTCAGCTCCACTATGCCTGATGATGAATTTATTGTAAAAATAATTGAGCTTGGCGGCATTCATGAGGAGCTGTCACAGAGTAAGGAATTAATGAGATTCTATTTGCCGGTATTAAAAAATGACATCAGGATCATGGAAAACTATGAGTTTAAGGAAAAAGCGGAAAAAATAAAATGCGAGATTTCCGTGTTTCATGGATTAGAAGATACGATTGATGGCAGACAAGCGATAACATGGAATGATTTATGCGACAAAAAAACCAAGTTTTATTATTTTACAGGAAGTCATTTTTTTATCAATGATCATGTAGATAAAATCATAGATATTTTTGAAGGCGAGTTATTGCCAGAAAAATGAGGATGGACATGGACAAGTTAACGAGTAAAAAGCATGCCTTTCTTTTTCAGGGTGTTGGAGCGGACTATCGGGATTTTTTGGACAGGTTTGATGAAGAACAGCGTAATACCCTCAAGACATACTGCTCCACTGTGAACGCGGAAATTGGGCTTGATTTGTATTCCTATCTTTTTCAATCGCATGATAGGGAACATACGGGAAATGACAAGACGTTTTATGATTGGATTGTGATTTATACGTGCGATTATGTTGTGTACCAGCAATATAGGAATTCAGGGATAAGGCCAGCGATGATGCTTGGTTACAGTATGGGTCTAATCACGGCTATGGCCTGTGGAAAATCCATTTCGTTTGGTGATGGGTTGCGAATGCTTCGAACGATATACGAGTATCCCAAAAGCTTTGCTATTCCATGCAGCATGGGGGTTATCGTGGGAAAGACGCACCAGGAGGTTCGTGACCTCATTGCCAATGGTACAACGGAAGATGATGTGTATATCGCCAGCGAAAATAATGAGACATGTCTGGTTGTGTCAGGAATAAAGGCAAGCGTTGAACGAGTTTTGGAACTCGCTGAACAATCTGGGGCTATAAAGGCTTCAGCCATCCATTCGCCTTATGCGTTCCATTCTCCTTACGCAGCAAGAGGCATTGACAAGTTCGTGAAGCTTGTCGAGGAGATTCCCATTTGTGATGGTGAAATACCGATTTTGTCCGTGTTTACTCAGACTGTCATCCAAGATGCTGCTGAATTAAAGAATGAGCTTATCAAAAATATGGCAAGTTCTATGAATTGGAATGCCTCCATTCAGAAGCTAGGCGAATGGGGAATCGACAGTTTTGTTGAAATTAGCTTGGATGATTCACTTATGAAAATATCGAGGATCATCAGTCTGGATGCTGAATTTTTAACGTATAAGAAATTTATGCGATTAAAAAATGCCATGTAAGTAAAAATACAATGAAGTTGAGGTGTAATCAAAATGGAAGAAATCAAAAACCGAACAAGAGTTTTTTTGAGTAATTTCATCAAAAAGAAAGAATTGCAGGATACTGATGATATTTTTGCAATTGGAGATGTCAATTCTCTTTTTGCCATGCAACTGGTGATGTTTATTGAAAAGGAGTTTGGCATCGAAATCGAAAACAGTGATTTGAATTTGAACAACTTCAGATCCATCCAGGCGATTACTACGTTCGTCACGAGCAAAAGTGCTGCAGTAGGCCAATAATAGCAAAATGATTCTCTCTTGTTTGATGCATTAAACAAAGGGAAAGGACTGGGATGAACATGAAGATGATTGGAGTCATTGGTGCAGGCGTTATGGGAACAGGCGTTGCACATCATTTTGCAGCAGCTGGGTACGACGTGATCCTCGTTGATATTTCAGAAGACATTCTTGCAAAAGCAAAAGAGCAAATTGCCAGCAATATTCGTTTTAAAGGCTTGTACAACAAAGATTTCAAGGTGGAGAAGCCAGAACTCATTCTGAATCGAATCTGTTTTACGGTTAATTATGACTTATTAAAGGATGCGGATTATGTCATCGAAAATGTGCCGGAGAAATGGGAGATAAAAAGAGACGTATATCTAACGCTTGATCGAATTTGCCCCGAACATTGTATTTTTGCAGTCAACACTTCTTGTATTTCCATTACCAAAGTCGCTTCACTCACGAACAGGCCGACGAAGGTCATCGGCTCCCATTATATGAATCCAGTAATTATGAAACCAGTGGTCGAGGTTATCAAGGGCTACCATACTTCGGATGAAACCATTGATGCTACCGTTCATCTTCTCGCAACGCTGAATAAAGAAGCTATTATTGTCAATGACCTGCCTGGCTTTGTATCCAACCGGATTTCACATCTGATGATGAACGAGGCTGCATTCGTTGTTCAGGATCAGGTTGCAAAGCCGAAGGATGTGGACGATGTATTCAAGAAGTGCTTTGGACATAAAATGGGACCGCTTGAAACTGCCGATTTGATAGGATTGGATACCGTTGTACATTCCCTCGATATATTATACGAGAGCTATCAGGATTCAAAATTTCGTTGCTGCCCGCTTCTTCGTAAAATGGTGGAAGCAGGAACACACGGAAGGAAAACGGGACAAGGCTTTTATACGTATCCGAAGTACGAAGGCAGCCTCGTGAAAGCTTAATTAAATAGGTGTTGGACAAGGGAATCGTGTTCGGTGGAAGAGTGGGCCAAATCTTCAAACTGAGCGCGATTCTTTTGTTTTAGCTCTCGACTGGAGGAAAAATGGAGAATACAAGCGAACCTAAAAAGCGGTTATGGTCGATGAATTTCTTTTTGCTCTGGCAAGGTCAACTGGTTTCCACTTTAGGCGACTCGATCTATGAAATCGCCTTAACCTTTTGGATACTCTACGAAACAGGCTCACCAGGACTGATGGGGGCGTTGCTCGCGACATCATTGCTGCCTAAAGTCCTCATATCTCCTTTTGCCGGTGTAATTGTAGATCGCACAGATAGAAGGAAAATGATATTATTAATGGATTTCATTCGAGGAGTATGTATTCTTTTTGTAGGGATTGCAGCTATCTTTGGATTTCTTGAAATTTGGATGGCTTTTGTTGCGGGGATTATTCTTGGCGGATGTGCGGCGTTTTTCAATCCCGCAGTTACTTCAACGATTCCAGATATCGTCCCCACATCTCAGATTGTACAGGCAAGTGCCAATGTAAGCATGTTGCGTGCAATTTCTCAAATCATTGGGCCCTCATCTGGCGGGGTGTTGTATCATCTCGTAGGACCGCCAATTCTATTCTTGTGCAACGGCATATCCTATATGATTTCATTTGTCCTCACCTTTTTTATGAAAATTCCAAAGTCAACGAGTCAGGATCAACAATATAATTTGTGGCAGGATATGAAGGACGGATTTTCGTACATCTGGAAGATGAAAGGACTTAGAGACTTAATTGTTTTGGCGGGTTTTTTAAACTTTTTTGCAACGATAAGTATTGTATTGCTTGCACCGATGTTTAAAAATTCCGAGAGTTTGGGGGAAGTAAGATACGGCATTGCGATGGCTATTTTTACGCTAGGTATGCTCGCGGGGATGGTTTTTACATCCGTAATTCGGATTAAGCCCGATAACAGAAGTATGGTTCTTACGGTTTCAGGGCTATTAGCGGGGATCGTTTTTTCGACCGCGGTCATGATGAACAACTTTGTCGTCATGGCTATCTTGTTATTTATCGGCGGTATATTCAATGCACTTGTCAATGTCTTGATTGAATCGACCGTTCAATTAACAGTTATCCAGGAAATGAGGGGCAAGGTGTCCTCTATAAAGGGAACGCTTACAATGGGACTTGCACCGTTGGCCATGTTTATTGGCGGCCTTCTAGGTGAGTTTTTCCCGATTAAATCCATCGTATTTTCTGGCTTTATGGCAATGACCGTCTTGTTCATCCCTTTATTTTTCTTGAAATCATTTAAATCTTTTATTCAATTCAATCCGGAACAACAAAAAATTGGCGCGTAATCAGTAGATCACTTTAGAGGAAAAGGAAGTGACTGTATGGAGCAAGAGATTGATAAATATAAATTAGCTCTCAAAAAAGCTGCAGCTAAAATAGAAGAGCTGTCCACGATCATCCAAGATCAGAAGAGCAGCGAAGAAATTGCTGTAATCGGCTATTCATGTCGTTTTCCAGGTGATGCTTGGAATCCTGAAGGATATTGGCATGTAATGGCTAACAGGATGGATTCTGTTACTGAAATCAAACCGGATCGATTTGACTATCGTAGCTATTACAGCGACAATCCTGAAGATGAAGGGAAAATGATCACAAAAAACGCCTCATTTTTGCGGGATAACATAAAAGATTTTGATAATATTCATTTCGGCTTATCTGCCCTAGAAGCTGCTTCTATAGACCCTCAGCACCGGCTTTTATTGGAGGTTAGCTGGGAGGCACTAGAGAATTCAGCTTTGAATATAGAGGAGCTTAAGGGGAGCAGGACTGGTGTGTTTATTGGAATAAGCGCCTACGAATATGCCAACGCCGAATTGTATTCAGGCGATGCTTCCGATATTACGGCATACTCTACGGCCGGAGTCTCACTCAGTTCCGCAGCTGGTAGATTGTCGTATTTCTATGACTTCAAAGGGCCGGCCATCATCTGTGATACCGCTTGCTCTTCTTCCATTTCAGCTTTGAATATGGCCGTAGACAGCTTGCGGAATAATCAGTGCGACATGGCTATTGTCGGGGGCTCTAATCTATTGCTTACACCAGAGCCATTTATCGGACTTTCCAAATTCAGCGGTTTATCTAAGGATGGAAAATGCAGAGCATTTGATCATGAGGCAGATGGTTTTGGAAGAGGCGAGGGCTGTGGCGTCATCATACTTAAAAGATGCAAAGACGCTAAACAAGCAGGAAATGAAGTTGTGGCCCTGATCAAAAATGTAGTGATTGGACAAGATGGCAAGTCCAACGGCTTTACGGCTCCTAACGGGCTGTCTCAACAGGGCGTAATGAAACAGGCGCTGCAAAATGCCAAGTTAACGATCGATGATATCGATTATATTGAAACGCATGGAGCGGGAACGCCGCTAGGCGACTTGATCGAAATCCAGTCGTTATCGGAGGTTTTTAAGAATAAAAAGGCTCCTCTCCTGATCGGATCTGCCAAACCGAATATAGGGCATTTAGAAGCCGCGTCTGGAATGGCCTCGTTAATTAAAGTTATTATGTCAATCGAGCATAAGAAAATCTTGCCGAACATCTACTATAAAAACCCCAATAAGAACATTTCGTGGGGAAAAGTTAAGATCGCAGACGAACTCATGGCTTGGCATAAGCCTGAAGGAGTCAGAAGAGCTGGTATTAGTTCTTTTGGGTTTAGCGGCACCTTGGCGCATGTTATTCTTGAGGAGCCCCCTCTGCCGCAGAGCAAGGATGAGCAGTTGGATGAATTGCCGGCACACCTGTTAACCTTGTCAGCCAAGAGTGAAAAGGCGCTAAAAGAATATGTGAGTATGATGAAGGAGCATCTGATAAAGAATACAGACTCTGTTGGAGATATTGCGTATACGACCAATATTAGCCGATCATTTTTAAACTACAGATTTGCGGCAGTCGGGAAAAGCAAAGAAGAATTAGTAGATAGAATGGAACTGGTGCTAAGCGGCGACATCGACCATGAGCTTCTTATCCAAAAGAGCACGGCCAAAGACAAGAAAATTGCCTTTTTATTTACAGGACAGGGCTCCATCTATGAAGCGATTGCAAGAGAGTTTTATACATTGTCCAGTACGTTTAAAGAAACGATGAATGTGTGCAATGAGAAGTTTAACTCCATACTTGGCCTATCCATACTTGATGGAATCTATGGGGAAGACCCGACCCTGCTCAGTAGACCGCTATATTCACAGGCGGCCATATTCTCGGTTGAGTATGCCTTAACCAAGCTGTGGGGTATGTTAGGTGTTAAGCCTGACGTCATCATTGGTCACAGCATAGGTGAGTATACAGCAGCCTGCTATGCAGGATTGCTTAGCCTAGATGATGTGATTCTAATGATTGCGCAGCGTGGAAAAATGATGGAATCGATTGATGTCGAAGGCAAGATGGTCGTCATCCTTACAAATGTGGAATACGTGCGAGCTGCATTGGAGGAGAGCGGATGCAAACATGTAACAATCGCTGCGATTAATGCTCCTGACAATGTTACGATCTCGGGTCAAAATGATGAGGTAGATCTCGTGATTGAAACGTTACAGGCCAAGCACAGAGTCTTTTATAATAAGCTCAATATTCCTCATCCCTATCACTCCATGTTAATGAAGGAATATGAAGGCATGTATGAGAAGGGCATCGGAGATATTACATTCTCAAGCTTACAGATACCGATGATATCCAGCATTACAGGAAGATTGGAAAATGAAGAGATGCTGGGCACAAGCAAGTATTGGGTAGAGCATCTATCAAAACCGGTTGATTTCCAGCGTGCAGTTCAAGAAGCAAAGCGACTTGGCGTCGATATCTTTATTGAAATCGGTGGGGATGCAACCTTAAGTGGATTAGCCAGCCAATGCCTGCATGATGATGATATCTTGTTTTTGCCTTCCATGAGAAGAGAAGCAGAGGATTATGCGCAATTCTTTCTCTCTGTCTCAGCTCTGTTTAGGAATGGAATGGATTTGGATTGGAACACATTCTATAAATCTTATGCGAAAAGCAAAGTTAAGCTCCCCAATTATCCATTTCAAAAGAAGGAGCTTTGGCGAGAGGAAAGGAGAATGAAGCGCAACGACAGTGTTCCCATGCAAGTAACGGGAACAGCCAAGGACATAAAAGCAGTGCCTCAAACTTCACAGTATGTGCAGACTCCGCAGATTCCACAAAAGCCTCTAAGTCGCGACTTGCGGCCTAACCCAAAAGAAAAAATCAAATCAGAATTAAAAGAAATGATCATCATTTTAACAGGGCTAAAGATCGAAGAAATCGAGGATGATCTCAACCTGCTTACGCTTGGCTTTGATTCTTTAGTACTCATTCAGCTCAATAAACAGATTTCGAATAAGTTTAATCTCTCGATTACTTTAAATGAGTTTTTTATCAACCTGGATACCGTTGAAAAGATAACCGAGCATATTAGCAAACATACCGATTGGGCCGAGGATGAAGACGAGAGCGTAACGGTTGCTGAGCGTGTGTCCGGCGAGCCGGTGAGTGAGATTCATGCTGAAGAGCAGATGAATAGCTTGGAGGCTGTAGGCAAGGAACAGCGTTACTCGTTAGGTTCGTTCAATGGTGTGGACGCCTTGCAGAGTATCTTTACTACGCAGATGCAAATTATGTCGGAGCAGCTGGCTGTTCTAAAGAATCTGACAAATCCAACAAATCCCGGACAGATGCAGCCGGCAGACAACAAGCTGCCAAGCTTGAAGCCGAACGAGGTCACTGTGAGCAGCCCAAAGTCTGCTCCGGTGGCGGTGGACACCAAAAGCCACTATGTCCCCTACAAAAAACTTGATTTAATTGATAGTGAAAATTTCAATGATTTGCAGCTTACCTATATTCGAAATATAGAGAAAAAGTATACAAGCTTTACTCCAAAATCAAAAGAGAACATCCAAAGATTCAGAAAAGTATATGCAAATAATCGAAATGTAGCGGGATTCAGGCCGATCATGAAGGAAATGATTTATCAGATTGTGGCTGACGCCGGACAGGGATCGAAGCTTCGCGATATTGATGGAAATAGCATTATTGATGTAACGATGGGCTTTGGCGTTAACTTGCTTGGACATAACCCGAGCTTTATCAATGAAGCATTGACGGAGGAGCTCCGCAGAGGAATGCCTCTAGGTCCAATGGGCAGGCTGGCCGGGACGGTTGCAGAACAAATCAGCCATTTAACAGGTGTCGAGAGGGTAGCTTTCTATAACTCGGGTACAGAAGCCAATATGGTCGCTGTACGAATTGCGCGTGCCAGCACGGGAAAGAAGAAAATCGTTACTTTTGCGGGCTCCTATCACGGCACATATGATGGCTTGCTTGGATTGTCCTCGATTGGAGAGGATGGAAGCCTGACAACGATCCCATTGGCACCAGGTATTATGGACAGCGTAGTTAGTGATTTAGTCATGTTGAATTACAATCAAGCAGCTTCCTTGGAATATATCAGGAATCACGCGAATGAGATAGCTGGTGTCTTAGTAGAAACGGTTCAAAGCCGAAGACCTGATGTTCAGCCCAAGGAATTTCTTCAGAAGTTAAGGCAAATCACGGAGGATAACGGGATAGCGCTTATATTCGACGAGATTATTACCGGCTTTCGAATTGATCCAGGAGGAGCCCAAGCGTATTTTGGCATCAAAGCTGATATCGTAACCTATGGAAAGGTCATTGGCGGCGGAATGCCTATCGGGGTTGTATCTGGCAAGTCAGCGTTTATGGACTGTATTGATGGAGGCATGTGGAGCTTTGGCGATACGTCAGTTCCGCCTTGTGAGCAAAAGAGAACCTTTGTGGCTGGAACCTTTTCGCATCATCCGTTGGCCATGGCCGCGGCTCACGCTACATTAACCTATATAACGGAAAATAAGGATACGCTTTATGACAGGCTGAATAAGAAAACCAATGATTTTGTGCATCGAGTCAACACCTATTTCGAAAATCAACATGTCCCTATAACAGTAGTGAATTTTGGTTCCTTTTTCCGATTTGTGTTTCGAGGAGATTTCGAAATCTTTTTCTTTGGTTTGCTGGAGAAGGGGGTATACGTCTGGGAAGGCCGGAATTGCTTCTTCTCAACCGAACACTCGGATGCGGATATCGATTATCTATTTGAAGCGATAAAAATGACTATTGAAGAGATGCGCCAAGCCGGATATTTTGGCGACTCTCCATGGAGCCAACACGAAAATCGAGAGATTCAAATTCAATCCTCTCAAAAGGAATTTCAGCAATCCATACTTCCTATGTCAATTATCCAGCAGCGTTTATTCACACTGAGCTCCATCGGCAAAGACGACCCCTACAATATGGTGACCGTCTTAAAGGTGAGAGGTGCACTGGATCGTCATCAATTCGAGACCGTACTCAATGAAATCGTGAGTCGTCATGAAAGCTTGCGAACACGCCTATTTGTTGAAGACGGGGAGTTTAAGCAAGAGATTCTTGAACAAGTGGATTTTAAAATTGAGGTTGTTAAAAAGGGCTTCCAAGAGGAACTGGATGATCTCATCGAACAATTCGTTACACCGTTTGACCTAGCGGAAGCTCCTTTGTTCAAGGTCATCTTGATTGATGAAGGAGCTTATGAAGGTACGTTGATTTTCAACTTTCATCATACGATAGCAGACGGAATCTCGATGAGCATCTTTGTGCAGGAATTTATGCGCTTATATGCGAATGAGCGTCTTTTGCCTGTGAATAAACAGTATAGAGATTTTGTTGAGTGGGAAACGCAGTATTTGGCGTCGAACGAGTGTAAGCACGGTGAACAATACTGGCTTACCAAATTATCCAGAGATATTAGCGTCCTGAAGCTCCCAGCCGATTATCCAGCCCCTGCAGATTCGGATTTTGCGGCCAATACCGTCCATATGAAACTTGGCTCAGAATTGGTTCGTGATTTGAAATCAGTGTCTGCCCGCCATCAATGCTCTTTATTTATGTTGCTGGCTGCAGCGTTTACTCTTTTACTGAAAAAATTAACCGGAAATGAAGAAATATGCATAGGCACCCCTGTGACCAACCGAGCAGATGGTTCGTTTCATGACAGCATTGGTATGTTCACCAACACCATCGTATTGAAAAACAATCTGTCGGATAAGAAGACGTTCACAGCGTTTTTAAAGGAAGTCAAACAAAATTGTTTAGAAGCCTATTCCCACATGTACTATCCGTTCAACTTTTTGGCAAGTTACATGAAAAAAGCGAAAAACAGCAGGGAAGGCTTCATTAATGTAAGGTTTGTCTATGAAAAAACGGATGAAAGAGTACTCGCGATCGATAATGTAGAAATTACACCTTATGCGTATAAAACGAAATTCTCCGATTTTGATTTTGTCATTGAAATTCTTGAGGAAAATGGCGTCTTTCACATGGGTATGACTTATAAAACATGCCTATTTAAAGAAGAGACGGTCGCGAGATGGGGGCAAGACTATAGCCGTATTTTAGAGTTCATCACCCATAACGATCATAACGATAACTCTGGCCTTACGCTCAAGGATATTGGGAAATTCGGACAAGAAGAAGCGGGAAAGCATACATCGGATGGAAGTCCCGCTCGTGATGCATTGCCGGTGCTCTCAGGACGAGTCGGTGCTGTTGTAAGCAATGAGGCTCCGTGCAATGAGATCGAAGAGGAGATAGCAACGATCTGGAAAGTGACTTTGGGCTCAAATTCAATCGGCTTCAACGATGACTTCTTCCAAAAGGGTGGGGATTCGATTAAAGCTATCCAACTAATATCTCGAGCTAGAGCCAAAGGCTACATTTTCGAAGTTGATCATTTATACAAAAACCCCACGATCAAGCAGCTAGTAAACTGGATTGAGCAGCAGCGTATCAAGCATAGTGAGGAATCCTCAGCAGGGAAAGTAAAGTTAACTCCGATTCAGAAATGGTTTTTTGAACAAGAACATACAGATCAACATCATTGGTGCCAAACTAAAATGCTGCACAGGGAAGCCGGCCTCCAGACTGACATTGTAAAAAAGGTTTTTGATCAACTGCTCATCCATCATGATGCATTGCGAATGGTGTACAAGAATGACAACGGCAATGTCATGCAAGTCAATCGAGATACCGGTAAAAACCTGTATGACTTGCATGTATATGAGAGCATATCGGATCAAGAAGTTATCGAAACATGCAAGGAGATTCAAAGCAGCATGGAGCTTGAAAAAGGGCCGTTAGTTAGACTGGGCTTGTTCAGGACGAGTGCGGGAGATAGGTTATTCATTGCCATTCATGGTCTTGTCATTGATGAGATGTCTTGGCGTATCCTGCTCGAAGATTTCTCGAATGGCTATATACAGGCGGAAAAAGGATTGAGCATCGCTTTTACCGAGAAAACAACATCCTTCAAGGATTGGTCAGAAAAACTTCATGAATCTGCAAACTCTTACCGTGTAAAAAGTCAGGCTGAATATTGGAAAAGCTTACATGAGACGAACCTCAAAAAATTGCCAAGGGAAAGAGGTAAACTTGCATGGAGTTGAACAAACAGGTTCAAGAGCTTGGTGTACAAGTTACCGGTGAGTTGCTGGAAAGGCTCAACAAAGCCTATCGCACGGATTTTCTTGACATTTTATTAGCCGCCTTAGCCCTGACAATCCGTGATTGGACAAGAGAAGCGAACACGCTGATTAGCTTAATAAGCCAGGAGAGAGATGGATTGTTCCACGCTATGGATGTGAGCAGAACGGTAGGGTGCTTCAGTTCACAATTTCCGGTTGTGCTTAAAGCTTACGATGATCTCGGTGATACAATCAAGCATACGAAAGACATGCTGCGGAGGATTCCCAATCAGGGAAGGTTATATGGGGTCTTCAAATACCTATCCAGTGAAGACTTTCACGATGTAACGCCTGAAATTAGCTTCAAATATGTAGGCAGAAGCGATCAAGCTGCAAGAGAGAATGGTTTTGAGATCATAAATCATGGTTTTAATGACCACCCCTCCAGCTATCTTGCAAGCATCCATTCGTTGTATATGGAAGCCATACTCATTGCCGACCAAATAAAGATCTCGATTGCCTATAGACAGGATGAGTTTTATCCAGGAACTGTCGAAAAGCTGCTGAGTGTATATCAAGATCATTTGAGCCGTCTAATCGATCATTGTTCAGCCAAACAGGAAGCAGAAATCACCGTAACCGATATTACGCTAGAAGACATCACAATGGCAGAATTGCATGTATACAAGGATGAGCTTCACAATATTAAGAACATCTACCCTCTTGCGCCTATGCAAGAGGGTATGCTTTATCATGCTTTGTCGGATGAACAGGATACGTACATTAAATTGTCTTGTTTTCAGGTTGAAGGGCAAATCGATTTGGAAATGCTCGATCGGGCTTTTAACCTTGTTATCGACCGGCATGATATTTTAAGAACGACGTTTGACTATTCCGCATTCAAGCAAAATATGCAGGTGGTTTATAAAAAGCGAAGCGCAGCGGTTGAGTATATGGATATTACGAATCGTGGCGATGATCATGAAGCCTATTTGGAACAATTAATCAAGCAATATCGAACAAGACGCTTTGATTTAAGCAAGGATATGCTGCTGCGTATTGTGCTTGTTCGAATGCAGGAGAAAAGATACAGCATGATCTTTCATCTGCATCATATTTTGATGGACGGCTGGTGCAACAGCTTAATTCTCATCGAATTATTTCAAATTTATAATGAATTAAAGCTTGGCCTAAAGGCGAATCTGAACGAGGCAGTGCCGTATTCTGCTTATATCGACTGGTTGAAAAACAAAGATATCGTTGAGTCAAAAGCGTACTGGAAGGATTACTTGCAAGCATGCAAAGAAGTCACAAAGATGCCTTTTGAAAAAGAGAATAAAACAAATGAAGTTATGCTGAAAGAGAAGGCACTGGTTTGGGACAAAGAAAAAACGTCACACATCGTACGCCTTGCCCAGGAGAGTAGAGTAACAGTAAATACAATCGTTCAAAGCATATGGGCGATTCTCCTTAGCAAATACAACAATTCGGATGACATTGTATATGGTTATGTCGTATCAGGCAGAAATGCGGAAATCGAAGGCGTGGAAGTGATTCCAGGACTGTTTATTAATACAATCCCGCTTCGTGTGCGCTTTACAGACAACTTGCGATATCAAGATTTGGTGAAGCGCATAAGCAGCAATACACTGCAAAACGGCAAGCATGATTATGTAAGCCTCGCTGAAATTCAAAATCAGAGTGAAATGAAAAGCGATTTGATTAGCAGCCTCCTTGTATTTGAGAATTACCCGATTGATGAGAAGCAATTAAACGAAGAAATTTTGAAAAACAATGATTTAAAAATACTGAATTCCGTGTTTGTATTGCCTCATCAGCTTATTGAAGGATCGAATTATAACCTAACGCTAGTTGTGACTCAAGACGACAAGTTGACATTCAATTTCATCTATAAGGAGAACGCCTTGTTTGAAGCGGGGATTTCAAAGATCATTGGTGCGTTTAATGCTGTTGTTGATCAGATTTTGGAAAACATACAGATGCGCGTTAAGGAAGTCGAAATTATCGAGGACAGCGAGAAGCAGCAAATTCTCAATGTGTTCAATCAGACGCACAGCCATTATCCGAAGGATAAAACGATCGTTCAGCTGCTTGAAGAGCAAGCAGACAGGGTGCCGCAGCAAATCGCATTACGCTGCCAGGATGAACAGGTTACGTATCAAGAGCTCAATGAGAGAGCAAATCGTCTGGCCCATCGTTTAAGACAAAAGGGCGTAGGAAGAAATGTCTTGATTGGGATTATAGGAGAACGTTCGGTGGAGATGGTCATCGGCATTGTAGGTATCCTGAAGGCGGGCGGCGCTTATTTGCCTCTTGATCGGAAATATCCGGCAAAACGAATGAATACCCTGCTTGCAGATTCCAATACGGGAATTCTTCTGGCTCCATCCAATCACGGAGAGATGTTGCGACATCATATCGATAGCCATATCGACATCGTGCTTATAGATCAAATCGCTGAAGAGCTGTCGGCTGCAAGCTGCAGCAATCCGCAGCAAGTGAACAGCCCCTCTGATTTGGCCTATGTCATGTATACCTCTGGCTCCACAGGAAAACCAAAAGGGGTTATCGTTGAGCATAGAAGTGTTGTGCGGCTTGTCAAAAACACAAACTACATTGAGTTTGCGGAAGGCGACCGGATTTTACAAACGGGGGCAATGGTTTTTGATGCATCTACATTTGAGATCTGGGGGGCCTTGCTGAACGGAAGCGGCTTGGTCTTAGTTGACGAGCATATCCTCTTACATGCAGAACGATTAGGGCAGGAAATAAGGAATAACCAAATTACAACGATGTGGCTGACCTCGCCATTGTTGAACCAATTGGTTCAACAGGACGTGACGATTTTTGCAGGGCTGAAAAACTTAGTGGTGGGTGGAGATGCACTGTCTTGGGAGCATGTCAATCAAGTAAGAAAGGCTCATCAGAGCCTGAAGCTGATTAATGGATATGGCCCAACAGAAAATACAACCTTCTCGACCTATTATGTCATTAAGGAAGAGTTCGACAGATCTATCCCGATTGGAAAAGCGATCAGCAATTCAAAAGCATACATCGTCGATCGTCATAACTATTTACAGCCTATTGGGGTAGCGGGCGAACTATGCGTTGCCGGAGACGGGCTAGCCCAGGGGTATTTGAACAATGCAGAATTAACCGAAGCAAAATTTGTTCCGAACCCGTTTGAAGCGGGTACACGGATGTATAAGACGGGAGACTTGGCCCGATGGCTGCCTGATGGGAATATAGAATACTTGGGCCGGATCGATGAACAGGTCAAAATTCGAGGCTTCCGCATCGAGCCAAGCGAAATCGCCCAGCGTTTGATGCTGTATGAGGAGATCCAGGATGCAATCGTAGTGGCACGGACAGGAGAAGACAGACAGGCGTACTTGTGTGCGTATTTCGTCAGCGAGACGGCATTATCTGTTTCGGCGCTGCGTGATCATGTAGCTGCATCGCTGCCGAGCTACATGATTCCATCGCACTTCGTACAAATGGATCGGTTGCCGTTAACCCCTAACGGGAAAGTAGACCGTAAGGCGCTGCCGGAACCAGATGGTGAAGTTGATTCAGGAGTAGAATATGTAGCGCCCCGAAATGACATGGAAAAATCAATTGCACAGGTGTGGGAAAAGGTATTAGGTGTAAAGAATGTTGGTCGTAATGACGAGTTTTTCGCCCTGGGCGGAGATTCTATTAAAGCGATTCAAGCGATCTCTCAAATGAACAATAGAGGCTATACGTTTGAGATTAAAGACTTAATGAATAACCCTAGAATGAAAGACTTAATCGTTCATATCAAGGATACGAAGAAAGCCGTCGATCAGAGTGAGGTATCAGGCGAGATCGAGCTGACACCGATTCACAAATGGTTTTTAGAGCAAGAACATCTCAATCAGGATCATTTCAATCAGGATCTGATGTTGTTCCGACAGGAAGGCTTTAGAGTAGACCGAATCGAACGAGCTTTTGATCAAATTGTGCAGCATCATGATCTGTTAAGAGCCGTATATGTCGACCATACATTTATAAACAGAGAAGTAACCAATAAATTGTATGATTTTCATATTTATGAGCTCAGGGGTAAACCTATTGCGGATGACTATATAACAAGCTTATGCACCGAACTCCAAGCAAGCATGAACTTAGCGAAGGGCCCACTTGTGAAAATAGGGCTGTTTAAAACGGACAAGGGCGACTACTTGCTTATAGCCATTCATCATATGGTAGTCGATGCTGTGTCATGGAGAATCATAATAGAGGATTTTGACTTGCTTTATAACGAACCAGAACAGAAACTGCCTTTAAAAACGACCTCCTTCCAAGAATGGGCTTCCAAGCAAAAACAATATGCTAGCGGATATGCATTGCAAAATGAACGCAATTACTGGAACAGTCTCAGCGAATGGGAATTGAAAGAACTTTACAAGGATTATGACCCCTCCAATATTGATAACGCTAAGATCATACAAAAGACAATCGAACT
This sequence comes from Paenibacillus sp. B1-35, assembly GCF_050474385.1. NCBI lineage: Bacteria > Bacillati > Bacillota > Bacilli > Caryophanales > Paenibacillaceae > Paenibacillus > Paenibacillus sp. B1-35. Next base: position 864,737 of record NZ_JBCHVJ010000001.1, on the reverse strand, counting down.
GGATAAGGCCTATACCGAAAAATTATTAACCAAAGTAAATAAGGCCTATTCAACGGAAATCAATGATATCCTTCTGTCGGCCTTGACCTACACGATAGCAGACTTCAACCAAACCGATCGAATTCTCATTAATCTGGAATCGCACGGAAGAGAACAAATTATTGATGAGGTGGACATTACAAGGACAGTTGGCTGGTTCACCAGTCAGTATCCGGTGGTTCTGCGCGCCAAAGATCATGTAGCGGACGTAATTAAAGATACAAAGGATACCTTGAGACGAATCCCTCATAAAGGGATAGGTTATGGAATTTTGAAATATTTGTCCCCATTTGAATGGAAGGCAATGCGTAAACCGGACATCAGCTTTAACTATTTGGGGCAGTTCGACGAGAATATATCAAGTGCGAGCTTTATATTATCAGATATTTCTCCGGGAGATTCAGTGAGTAAAGAGAGTAGCAGATTGTATCCTCTGAACATGTCAGCTATGGTGCTCCATAAACAATTTTGTCTGACCTTGAGCTATATCAGGGAAGAGTTTAACGATGATACGATTGAAAGATTGTTACAGCGCTATATGGATAGCCTTACTTGGATCATTGATCATTGCATATCCCAGGATCATGTAGAAATAACCGCTTCGGATCTTACCGATGAGCACATATCTTGGGACGAAATTACTCAGAACATCGAGCAAATCGAAAATGTGAAACGAATCTACCCGCTTACCCCGATGCAGGAGGGGCTTCTATTCCATTCGATGGCGGATAAAGGCGAATATTATCATGTCAATATGGAGCTTAGAGTGATCGGTGAACTAAACAAGGAATTATTTAACCAGAGCTTTAGGGAACTCATCGCCCGCCATGACGTCTTTCGCACGAATTTTGACAGCAGCAGTTTTAAAGAAAACATGCAGATCGTTTACAAATCCAGAGAAGCTGAATTTACGTACCTTGATATTAGAGACCTGGGGATTGAAAAGGAAGCGTATATCGAGCAGCTTGTTTTGGAGGATCGGAAAAGAGGGTTTGATTTATCGAAAGATATCCTCATTAGACTTTTTGTAGTGAGGATGAACGAGCGGGAGTATAGTTTGATTTTAAGCAATCACCATATTATTTTGGATGGATGGTCATTTGGATTGGTAAGCAGTGAGCTGTTCGACATCTATCATCGTCTCTTGCAAAATTCCAAGGTGGAGACCAAGCAAGTAAAGCCTTACGAGGCATATATCAAGTGGATAGGTACGCAGGATAAGACGTCAGCATTGCACTATTGGTCGGCGTATTTGAAAGGATATGACACTGCAATCGATATTCCGTTTAAAAAAGCGGCAGTAACCGAAGGAAAGCCGCAAGAGGTCATTCTTAGCCTTGATCAAGACATTACCAAACAAATCGAAAATGTGGCGAAACAAAATAACGTAACGATTAATACGATCTTCCAGAGTGTATGGGCGATTCAGCTTCAAAGATACAATCATGTGGATGATGTCGTGTTCGGATTTATTGTATCAGGCAGGACGACTCAAATAAACGGCATTGATGAAATGGTTGGCTTGTTTATCAACACCATTCCATTGCGAGTGAATACAACTCAAGAGAAAAGATATAGCGAAGTGCTGCAGAAAATAACGACGGATTTCCATGATTGCGAGCCTTATCAATACTGTTCGATCGCTGAAGTTCAAAACCTTACTGAGGTTGGTACTGGTCTCATCAACGGGCTGATGGTCTTTGAAAATTATCCGATCGATCAAGATATGATTCCTAAGGATATCCAGGATCAGGTGAATCTCCACATTCGGTCGGCCCGAATATTTGAGGAAACGAACTACAGCTTCAATATCAAAGTCATTCCCGGAGACGAACTGCTTGTCAAATTCACTTACAATGATGGGGTTTATGAAGAAGAGGAAGTCAACAAAATCAAAGGTCACTTCTCCCATATTTTAAATCAGGTCATTGCCAATCCAAATATAAGCATTGATGAGATTGAGATTGTTGGAGCTGACGAGAGAAACAAGGTGTTGGATGGTTTTAATGACACCTATATGGATGTTCCAACAGAGGGTACAATTCACGGTCTCTTTGAAGATCAAGTTATGAGAAACCCGGAGAAAGCCGCGGTACGATGCGGTGAGGATACCCTAAGCTACTGGGAACTAAATCAGAGAGCAAATGCGTTGGCCAAGCTACTCAGGGATAAAGGCATAAGTGTGGATTCCATTGTACCCATCATGATTGATCGCTCCATCGATATGGTCATCGGCATACTTGCCATTTTAAAGGCAGGCGCAGCTTATCTTCCTATTGACGCGAATTATCCTGAAGATCGAATCAATTATATGTTAGAAGATAGTAAAGCAGCAATTATGCTTTCCACCCATACCCTTACGCAAATGAGAACACTTGAGATCAATGAAGTTATTGATTTAGAAAAAGAGAGACTGTATGCGAGTTCTGTTGAACAAATCGATAATATCAACAGTGCCAATGATTTGGCCTACGTAATCTATACCTCGGGGACGACTGGAAAGCCTAAAGGGGTTATGGTGGAGCATAAAGGTGTCATCAACTTGAAGCATTGGTTTGAACGTGATCTGGGAATTGGTAACGATGAACATATCCTGCAATTTGCAAGTGTCGCATTTGATGCGTTCTCATGGGAACTGTGTATGGCGTTATTGCTTGGCAATACACTTTGTATACCGGATAGAGAAGTACTGCTCAATGCTGATTTGTTCAACGAATATATGAGAATACACGAGATTACAACGATAACCATACCCCCATTTGTAGCGGCAAATGTCGAGGCATTGAATGGATTGAAGCGGGTGATTACCGCAGGAAGTGAACTGAAAGTTGAACAAATCGCACACCTGCTTGGAAACGTAGAGGTTATCAACGCATATGGTCCGACGGAAGATACCGTATGTACAACCGCATGCAGGCTGTCCCAGGAGAATCATGCGAAAATATCGATCGGAACGCCTATTAAAAATCATCGAGTATGGATACTGGATAATCATAATAAACTGGTGCCAACGGGTGTAGCCGGTGAACTGTGCATTGCAGGTGTGGGTGTAGCAAGAGGATACCTGAACAATAAGGAGCTGACGGAAGTAAAATTTATAAATAATCCTTATCAGCCAGGAGAGATTCTCTACAGAACAGGAGATCTAGCGAAATGGCTGCCTGATGGGGACATCGAATATAGGGGAAGAATCGACCATCAGGTCAAAATTAGAGGATATCGAATTGAAATAGGCGAGATCGAACAGAATCTGTTACAGATTCCAGAGGTGTCTCAGGTTGCGATCTTTGATAAGGAAGTGGACGGTGCGAAGTATCTTTGTGCCTATTACGTAGCGGAGAAGGAGATTGCCGTCCATACGTTACGGGAATCGTTGGGCAAGAAATTGCCTTTTTATATGATTCCCGCATACTTTGTGAGAATGGAATCATTACCGTTTACTTTGAATGGTAAAGTTGATCGAAAGCGACTGCCTAAACTAGAGGGCATCATTAAGACGGCGGCTCATTATGAGGAAGCCGAAAATGAGATCGAGAGTCTCATGATCAACATTTGCAAAAATGTATTAGGATTGCAGCAACTGGGCGTGAAGGACAATTTATTCGAAGTAGGTGCAGATTCGCTACGAATTGCAAAAATATACAAAGAGTTAAAAAAGGCAGATATCGATATATCCATCAAAGATATTTTCTATTATGAAAATATACGCAACATCTATAAAAGCTGGGCGAGCAAAGGAATGGATTTCGAGGAAGAAGTTCTTGATAGCAAGGAGCTTGCTTCCCTCAACTTCACGCAATGGAAGCAAGCTTTAACTGACCAACTCAAAGGATTTGACCGTGCGATTATAAGTAATAACGAGAGTACGAGGGTTTATCCACTATCAGCGATGCAGAAAATCATTCTGGATGCCAATCAAATGTATAGCGGGGCAATCATGGATTTTAACCATAAAGTCAATGTGGAGCTGCTGAAAAAGAGCATGGAGTGTGTCATTAACGAACAAAGTGTATTGAGAAGTGTTCTAATTGCATCCGATGATCAACCTATGATCCGAGCGTATGGTGTAGTTCAAGGCATTGAAATTCCGTATTTGAACTTGGAGCATGCAAGCGAAGCACTGAAAGAAAATGCCCTGGCTTACATCCATCAGCTTTATGGAGAACAGGTAGAACGTACAAAGCTTTATAACAAATTGCTGTATCATATGATCATGATCAAATTGTCTGATCGTCACTATAAGGTTTACATGCCATGTAACCATCTAATCTTTGATGCGATGAGCTCCGAAATCATCCAAGCCAGTATACGTCAAGCCTATGCGAACAATGGGGAACCAAGAGGACAACACAACCTGCAATATGAGCATTATGTACAAGAACAGTTGAAAGGGCCTCAAGGAGTTACGGAAAAGGAACTGATGGAGAGGTTTAAACTAAACGAATTCCAGGACAGCTTCAGTCAATATTTTAAAAAATATAAGGAAGCATCATTGATAAATACAACGATCGCCATTCCGTTGACAGAAGAAATTCGCGAGTCTGTACAAGATAGGCCGTGGGATTTTTCCTTGAAGATGTTTTTGAAAACGGCAGAGGTTGCTTTTGAGCTTGAGAGGGTACCGTTTGCACTTATGCATACAGGAAGAAAATATGGGTCACATAATTATCACCATACAATCGGTGCGTTTATTGATATTCTGCCTTTAAGCTCATCCAGGGATCAACATATTGCTTTTGAAGAAATAAAAGATCTGATTCGTTTTGCAAATGAGAAAAATATTCATTTTACCGCATTGCTGTCCCATGAAGAACCGAAGAACAAGTTTAAAAAGGTGAGGCGTGCTTTAAAAGATATCTACAGCTCCGAAACAATAACAATTCCGATCTTTAACTATTTGGGTCACTATGATTCCCAATCTTCTGAGATGAAGGATGAGCTAACTGGCATTAAGGAGATGTACCGTAATAAGACGGAGAGATTATCTACGGAGATCGCTATTTCCATACAAGAGGATGAACTTAAGATTAAGCTGTTTTGTGAGGAGCATCAACTCATTAGGATTACAAAAGAGCTCCATAACTTTATGAATAACATCAATGAATTGCTCTTTATTTGAGACATGTATGGAGCAATGATGTAGAATCGCACCTTATATAAATATCGTTTGCTATTGTATGAGTTTTACCGACCCCTGATATATCGCCGCTATGCCGATGAAAATGAACAGTCAGCGTAGCAGCGATATGTCTGTGGGATTCTTTTGGTTTTACATGTTGAGAAAAGGGAATCAATTAGGTCGATCAATCGAAAAGATTTCACCTAACTTGGAATAGCTGTTGCCAGCTAGTCGGCTAACAGGCTTTAATTGCTGCGCATCGATTCGACCTCTCTCATACAATTCATCCGCAATGTGAAAGCATACGATTTCCCCGATAATTAGATCGCATGCTGGAGACGAAGGAGTGCCACCGAGAGAAAGTGATTGCTTTAACGTACACTCCATGCGGATTTTGGCTTCAGCAATCCCCGGAACCTTAATCTTGGCGCTCGGGATAGAAGTAAGATGAGCTAACTCCACTTCGCTTTCATCGGGCGGAAGATTAGCCGCCGTCATATTGATTGCCTCGATATAATCCTCATCCGATATATGAACAACAAACGAACCTGTTTCCATGATATTTTTTGAAGTATCTTTGCGCACGCCCTTTTTCCTTTGAACGGATACAGAGACCATGGGCGGATCGGCAGAGACGATATTGAAATAGCTATAAGGTGCGGCATTTAATACGCCTTCAGCTGACAATGTTGTAATGAACGCGATTGGTCTCGGGAGGATACTGCCGATGAGCAGTTTATAATTATCCCGCTCGGTTTGTTCCTCCGGATAAATGGTTAGCATGGGCTCACCCCTGATTGATATGGCTTTGTAACCAAGATGCGGCTGCATGAACCTCGGAATGTGTTAATTGATGGCCATGCTGCTCCCAATGGACGGTAACACGTGCACCCGCTTGGGTTAACAGCGACTGCAGTTCTTCAGTCTCTTGCGGTGCGCAAATCGGATCGTTCGTTCCTGCACCGATAAATACAGGCGAACCGGCTAGGTCGGGCAGTTTCAGCCCGCGACGCGGAACCATAGGGTGATGCAATATTGCTCCTCTTAGAGAACCTTTGTGGTGAAATAAGAGGCTTCCGGCAATATTGGCTCCATTGGAGTAACCAACCGCAATGAAGTTGCTGCGATCAAGCTCATACTTAGTTGCCGCCTCATTCAGAAATTCATTCAGCTCATTGGTTCTAAGGATAAGATCCTCTTCATCAAAGACTCCCTCGCTTAATCTGCGGAAAAAGCGCGGCATGCCGTGCTCTAGTACGTTCCCTCTAACGCTTAGCACGGATGACTCCGGCGATACGATTTGCGCTATCGGAAGCAAATCATGCTCAGTTCCGCCAGTTCCGTGGAGCAAGACAAGCGTAGGCTTTGAAGGATCCGTGCCTTTTTGGAAAATATGCTGCATGATTTATTTACCCTCCAATTCACGTACCTGGATAGGCGGCAGAAGCTTCTCGATTTGCGCCCGATGCGGTTCATATTGTGCAGGAAGCTTCAATTCCTTACCAAGTTCTTCAAATGCTTCGTCCCGGGTGAATCCTGGAGGATCAGTAGCAATTTCGAATAAGATTTCTCCCTGCTCACGGAAATAAATCGCATTGAAATATTGTCGATCGACGATCGGAGTTGGGTGATATCCGGATTGTCCGATATGCTCTCTCCATTCCTCATGATCCTCAAAGTCTTTGGCGCGCCATGCGATATGGTGCACGGTACCGTATCCTCCCGACCCGCGTTCCATTGGTGCAATATTAATATCAATCACATTCCCCAGATCGGCGCTTCCTTTAAAACGCATCCATTCTCCTTCTTGTCCAATCATTTCGAGTCCCATTACGTTCTCAAGCAATTCAGAGGTTGCCTTCGGATGAGTACTATACAATACGGCTCCTCCGAAACCTTTAATGGCCTTGTCTACCGGTATTCCTCCAAAAGACCATTTGCTATTCGGGCCATCCTCTCGCGCCACGATTTCGAGCTGCAGCCCGTCATGATCCGAGAATTGCAAGAATTGTTCACCGAATCTTTCTTCTCGGGTAATTTGCACACCGAAATGTTGTAATCGCGTTTCCCAGAAGTCCATTGAGCCCGTAGGCACGACAAACGTAGTCACTCCTACTTGTCCACCGCCGATGCGGCCTTTCCGTCCAGTTTCCCAAGGGAAAAATGTCATAATCGTCCCGGGACTTCCGTTTTCATTGCCGAAATAAAAATGATATACCTCAGGCGCATCGAAATTGACAGTCTTTTTTACAAGACGAATACCTAGTATCCCTGCATAAAAATCGATGTTTTCCTGCGCATTTCTAGCAAATGCCGTGATGTGATGGATACCTGTTGTATGTTTCTTCATGATAATTGCTCCTTTTGCATTTATTTTTATTGTTTCCCATAAACTCATTTTCAATTTAGAAGACCTTTGTATTGGATAACTGTTCTCCCTTCCTGTCAATTATTAATAATAAGCTGCTTTATAAAAGTAAGTATAACACAAATTATCTCGAAATCAAGATATTAAGAGGTAAGGAAGCAGAATACTATAATGAATGTGGAATATGAGACAAGAAGCGGGTAATAAAATGGATTGGAATCCTAAGATTGAGAGGATGATTCATATGTGGAGATACCCTAATAATTGGATACCAACCAAACCGCTCGAGGAAATGGCCCATTCAGAATATGACGTTCTTATCGTCGGGAGTGGCGCAGGTGGAGGAGCAATGCTATATAGATTATGTGAATTATGGAAAAATCAAGGGGCAAAGAGAATTGGCATTCTTGAAAAAGGGGATAAATTATTTCATTCGCATGCATTGAATATCCCTACTATGAATGTCGATCGCATGCGTGATCAGTTATGGCCCGATAATTCTACTCCTATCGGGGAGCGACTTCCGGAATTTTCGGGTGCCAGGTTAACGTTTGCCCTTGGCGGGAGGACATTGTTTTGGAATGCTGCTTGTCCCCGTCCTGCAGAGTTTCAACTTCAATCCTGGCCTGTTCATCCAGTTGAATTGGATGTATATTTTAGGATTGCTGAGCGTGTATTGCATTGCACTACATCTTATGCCGATGGTTCTACCATGCAAAGGATTCTCATGAATCGGCTTCTTGCAGGAGGTGTACTAGAAGCAACTGATATGCCGCTTGCCATTGATATGACAGGCCCGCGAATGGGGGAAATTCATTCGAATGCATGGTTTAGTTCCATTCATTTTCTTGCATATGCCCTAAATAACAAACCTTATGATCTTGCAGTGAATGCCTATACGACCCGTGTGCTCCTCGAAAATGGAAAAGCATCAGGCGTTCATGTAATGTCCCCAGATAAAAGAACGCATACCATTCGAGCAAAAAACGTTGTTATATCTGCAAGTACGTTGGAAACGCCGCGTATTTTGCTCAATTCGGGCATACAAGGAGCGGCAATCGGACGTTATTTAACCAACCATTCATTTGTATTGGGAACGGGTAAAATAAGCCGCAGGCAGTTCCCTGATAATATTGGCAACCTGGCAATATTAAAACGCGAAACAAGAGAATCTCCGTATCAAATACAAATCTTAGGTCCCAATCAATTTTTTTCATACCAGCAATTTGAGGAAAAAGTGCTCCCCGATCAGGTGAGTGTCGTATATGCTGCTTTCGGTTTAGTCGAGTCAAGGCCAGAGAATCGAGTTTATTTAGACCCTACTCTTCGAGACGAATACGGTGTGCCTTTGAACCAAGTTCATTTTTCATATAGCAACAAGGATTATACGGTAATCCATCAAATGCGTGATGGCATTATTCGATCGGCGAATGCAATGGGAGTAACTTTAGATGGGGAGCCTGCCTTATTACCGCCAGGAAGCGATGTTCATGAATCTTGCACGTGTCGAATGGGAACTGACCCAGCTACCTCGGCAACGAATCGTATTGGAGAAATTCATGGAGTTCCCGGTCTCTATGTTGCTGATAACAGCGTAATACCCATTCTTGCTGCAGCGAATCCGACGAATTCTACAGTTGCTTTAGCAATACGAACAGCCGATCATATCGTACGTACTAGTACGTAAGGAGAGTATGAAACAGGAAGAAGTAGGTGAAACTTATAGTATGTTTGTTATTTTAGTTAAGTAATGATTCCGAATGAAGAAGATTTCGAATGAAGAATAGGAGATAGAGGGATGTATCCGGTTAAACTGGCAATTATCTTTTACAGCATGACAGGAACAAATTATCGTTTGGCTCAATGGGCTGCAGAAGGCGGAATGGAGCAGGGGGCGGAAGTGAGAGTTTTAAGAGTCCCAGAATTGGCTTCTGAAGAAACAATACAAGAAAATCCCGCATGGAAAGAACATGTTGACCGTGTAAAGGATGTTCCCATAGTGAAACTTGATGATCTTGAATGGGCAGATGCCATTATTTTTAGCGTACCGACCCGTTACGGCACTATGCCCGGACAAATGAAACAATTTTTAGATGCAACCGGTAAGCTATGGTTCCATGGTAAGCTCACAAATAAGGTGGTTAGCGCGATGTCTTCAGCGCAAAATGCTCATGGTGGGCAAGAGCAAACCATTTTAGGTATCTACACCGCGATGTATCATTGGGGCGCCATTGTGGTTTCCCCAGGTTATACCGATGCCTCACTTTTTAAAGCCGGGGGAAACCCTTACGGAACAAGCGTAACCGTCCAAAATGGAAAAATGGTAGAGGACGTTCAGGCAGCGGTTAAATATCAAGCTAAGCGTACAGTAAACGTAGCAAAATGGATAGTAGCAGGCAACAGCTAGTTTGCTTGCTTTTTTTGTTTTTCAGGATGCTGAAAAAGGAAAGAGATTGCCTTCCAATGAGAAGTAGGTTGTTCCACCGTCTGTGATTAATATAATCAATGCATCGCACTTTTCAGACAAGCCTATTGCAGATAATTCCCGAATATCAGCTGCTCGATCCCAAAATATTTGTTCGGTTAAAGGCAAGGTGTTGGATGCGGAAACAAGCAAATCAGATTGAATGAGGACAGCTCCTTCTTGAAGCAAACTATCAGGTTGAAATATGGATTCTAATAATTGACTCGTAATTACAGCATTAATGGGTATTCCTCCTTGTAAAAAAGGCGCAACAGGATCGCCAGCCTCTATTACAATCAGAGCTCCTTGACGTTTTCGGCTAAGTTTGTGAATGGCAAGAGATAATTCAGTACTGCATTTCGTATACTTGGACAACAAACGATTAAGTAAGTAAGTTGATGCAGTCGTTTCCAATTCGAGCAGTTTTCTAGACAATTTTTGGACAATATCAATGATGCGAATATCATTATGACTTAGAGTGGCTATATTTTGATTTACCTTTTTTTCGATTTCGGTTAGCTTTTCGTTGATTTCGATTCGGAGCTGCGAGAAATCATCATTCATTTTGTTTTTATTCATATTCAATATTGCACTCCTAGAGAGGATTAAGTTTGCTCGTCAGGGATTTCGAATCCATATAGTGAGCCGTTAAACGTGAATGATTTTGCCCCCGTTTCCTCGGAAACGATGAAGGTTAGGGCATCTGTATTTTCGGATAAACCAATTGCTGCGCGGTGTCGGGTACCAAGCTTACTTTTGTACTGTTTCCGGGTCAGCGGAAGCACATTTGCTGCTGAAACGATTGTATCATTCTGAATTAACACAGCGCCGTCATGCAATGGACTCCCTGTATGAAAAATGGAGACTAACAGCGTACTTGAGATTTTTGCGGATAGAGGAGTTCCTACGGTGATCCAATCTTGTATTTTATCTTCTCTTTCAACAATAATAAGGGCACCTTTACGTTGCTCGCTTAGCAGCTTGATGGCTTTGAAAATTTCCGTGCATTGACTTGTATAGGGAAGAAGCAGTCGATTCAAGTGATAGGCGGAAACCAATTTCCCCGTATCGGAACATACGTTAGAAAGCAACTTAAGATTTTTTAAAATGTCGATATCTTCTTGATCCATGGATTCCAGCATGCTTTTAATCTTAGTGGACAGAAGTTGAAATTGACGGTTAACGTCAGATTGTTGCGGAGAATGCAAACCACACTTGTTTTCCATAATCAACCTCCTTCATCGATCATATGGTTTCCATTCCAGTTTAAATTATGTGTATTTTTCAACTGCTTTAGTTTGCAATTTCGACGTTCACTACAAGAAACAGCCCTAACAGCCTTGAATAATTATCAATAACTGAGACTGATGAATTTATGGACTGTGAGACGGAAATATTATGTTTTGGAAGAACTTAATACAACATAAGAATGGAGATTTCACATTATGGCTGAAAAAGGACCTCCTCTATCCTCCATGACAAGTGGCGGAAAAAGTTCATTAACATTCTGGTCGGCAATTGTATTCACAGGCATCTTTTCTGTATGGGCGGTCGTTAATCCCGAAAATCTGACGAACACGTTATGGGGATGGGTATATCAGTATCACGGAACCTTTAGCTGGTTTACGATGATGATTCCACTTATTATTATCGGAATTTGCTTAGTGCTTGCTTTTAGCAAGTTTGGCAATGTCAAGCTAGGTAAGAAAGATGAAAAGCCGGAATTTAGCACTTTTTCATGGCTAGGAATGTTGTTCACTGCGGGAATTGGAGTAGGTCTAGTAAACTTTGGTGTCGCAGAGCCGCTTGTTCACTATTTGCAATCAGCCGGTGGCATTAGATCTGGGGCAGATGCGGTGGCCGCTGCTGAAAACGCGATGAAATATACGATGTTTATTTGGGGTTTGCCAGCATGGTCGATCTATACGATATCGGGATTAGTGATTGGCTATTTTGCTTATTCACGTGGGGCTAAGTTTTTGCCAGGGACTCCGATTGCGGAAGGGTTTTCGGATAAAAAGTGGGGCAAGCCACTAGCTAACATCACCAATATTTTGGCAGCCGGTGCATCCGCACTGACGATGGCAGCCTCGATTGGTCTTGGTGTATTCCAAGTTAAAAATGCGGTTTCCTCCGTTTTTGGCTATAACAATGAAGGCTTAGGCTATTCAGTATTCATTTTATTGGCGATTTTCGCAATCTATACGTTGGCTGCCGTATTGCCAATCGGCAAAGGCATGAAAATTTTGGGTGATATTAACGTTGTTGTTGCGGTCGCCATATTGGTTTACGTATTTGCATTAGGAAACTCACCGTTTCTAATGAACTTTATTGCACAAACGTTCAAAAATACGTTTCTTGGCGTCGTGCCGACTAGTCTTGAGACCTTGCCGTTTCTAAATAAAGGGTGGTTCTTCGATTGGCCGAATACGACTTTGATTTGGTGGATTTCGTGGACACCGTTCCTCGGTATATTTATTGCCCGCATCTCTAAAGGACGTACGATTCGGCAAATTATTGTTGGGGGCGTATTAGCGCCAGTGATGTTCCTCATTGTATGGTTCAGCGTATTTGGTGGCACAGGCTTCCTCAATGCGATTGTTGGCGATGGCTCAATTATTCAATATATTCAAGATCATCCTGACGACGTATATTTATCATTCATTATGGTCTTGCAGAAGCTGCCGTTGTTCACACTCACTGGGATTGTGTTTATCGTGTTGATTCTTGTGTTCCTGTCAACGACTGCGACAAGTTCGATGATCTCACTGAGTATAATTACAAGCAATGGACCAGAAAACGCGCCAGTAGTGCGCACCTTGATCTGGTCGGTCATAACCACGATGGTTGCCTTCGCCAACGTAGCTACAGGGACACTGAATGGAGTGCGGGCGATTGCAGTTTTCTTAGGTATTCCGTACATGTTTGTGTTCTTCTTGGCGATTTCCGGGTTGATTCGACAATTGCGCCATGACGCGAGGCGTGAAGGATATGTAGATCATCAGCATAAGCTGCAAAAGGAATCTGAACAGAGGTTAGGAAAGGAGTTAACTTAAGATGGAGACTACGAAAGTTCCTTTACCGTTGCCTGAATATGGAGTAGACCAAACATTGGCAGAGGGCACGCTATTGGGTAATATTGGGTTATTTGTGATAACGGTTGCCTTTTTAGCTGTGCTCGGTTGGATGGTTAAGCTAGCGCTCGAACCTAAACATGAGACATGAGATAAGAGGAGATCGTTATGAACAACACGAACAAGTACACAACACAATTACGACCTCTTCTAAAAAAATTGCCCGTTCCAATGTTGCCAGACACATTAACGACTTTGCTGGAGTGGGCGGAACCGCTACTGACCGTGGAACAATTAAATGAGTTTAAGCATATTGTGCTGCGTTTTCAGCAAGATGAGGGACCGCTGTTGCAGCAACAGTTAGAGCAGCATGCAGAAGCTGGAGAAGACAGTTGGCTCGCTCCGTGGTGGCTGCAGAGCTACTTAATGACAAGGGGAAACTTACAAAGCGAGACGAATATTGCGTTAACAATCCATCCGGATTATCACGCTCATATGGGAGACAGAGCTCATAAGGCGGCGTTGTTGATTGAACGGGCGGTAAGCATCTATTTACAGCTAATTTCAGGTCGTTATCCAATGGAGGAGACGGCTAAAGGTGCAGCTGTGGATATGAGCTACTATCGAAATATTTTCAAGAGCTGCCGCTTGCCAGCTCATGGGGAAGATGAGTTTTATGTAGGTGCAGATACAGTGGAAAATAACTTCGTCGTTGTTATCCGCAACTCACACTTCTACAAATTAATGGTAACGGATGAGCAAGGTGCCGTTATTCCAGCGGCGCAATTAGAGGGTAACTTGCGCTATATCTTAACGCACAATGTTCCCGAGGAGACTGTTTCTGTCGAAAGTGTAGCGGCGGCCAAGCGTGAATTGTCGGCAGATGTGTATGAACAGTTGCAGCAACATCCTGTGAATGCTCAGCATTTGCGTACGATTCATGATGCGATATTTGCGATCGGTTTTTCAGACGATGCAGTTGACAGCACAGCGGAACAGTTGCACTGTGCGTTATTAGGTTGGAAAAATCAGTGGTTTGCGAAGACGATGCAGATGCTTATCGATGCTAACGGTGCAATCCGTTTTAATTTTGAGCATTCATCGATTGACGGTGTGCCAGTCCTGAATGTGGTAAATCAACTGTTTACACAACAAGATGGTACCCGGCAAGAAGAATCGATTTCTCATCAAGATTGTAGCAGTGAGTTAGTTACAGCGCTGTGCTGGCAGCTAGATGAACGCGTGCAGTCGTTATTGGTGCAATGCAGTGAACAGGCTCAAGCGGAGTACGATAATCATTATTTTGCCCACGTTAGTTTTGAACGTTTCGGTAAGTCTCTGATGAAGCGTGGCCAAGTAAGTCCTGATGCCTTCTTCCATATTGCCTTAGCATTAGCCCAATACGAGTCAACAGGGCAATTGCAAAGCGTATATGAACCGGTCGCTATGCGCCATTACTATCAAGGGAGAACCGAATGTGCCCGTTCCATTAGCAACGAAAAGAAGCAATTTGTAGAAAGTTATATGCATGAATGTAAGCTAGGCGTAGATAAGGATTGGCAATCACGCCGGCAGCAACTGATAGACAGCTTTAAGCGCGCGGCAGCGGCGCATACTGAACGGATCAAAGCCTGCCAGCGCGGAGCTGGAATTGAGCGTCATTTGTTCGGCTTAAAGAGAATAAGCCAATTGAAGCAGGCCTCCCCAAGCCAATCCGACTATTTCTTTCAGTCGCAAGGGATGAAAGCTTTGACTGCAGACTTTATATCAACGACAAGCATACCTTATGAGATTATGGAATCATTTACTTTCGCGCCAGTAAATAGCGAAGGTTTCGGTCTGTACTACGGCATACTGAATGAGCGGATTGTCCTTGATATATCTGTCAAGAAAGCCAATAAAGAAGCGGCCGATCAGTTGTTGCATAGTCTATGTACGAATTTGGAACGGTTGGCAGCTCTATTAGAATTAAGTTAGTTAAGGTTCGATTTTTCAATACAAAAAGGGGACTGTACTCGGTATAAAATTACCGAGTTCTTTTTTTTGAATAACTTAAGGATGGAGCCTCACGAGATGCTAAATGCCGTTTCATTTGAAAAAAACCGTCAAATGAGGTAGGTACATGTAACATAAACGAACTTTCATGTGTCAAGTATGAGCAAATAGAAGTTTGTATAGAATCGTTGATGGAGAACGACGAAATTGCCTTATATCATGTGTTGGCAGGCATTTAGAAACGACACTAGATGACGAAATTAATAATGAATGCATCGGCATGGAAATGAGAAAAAATTCACATAGTATTGGTGATTATGTAAGTAATTAAAGTCGGTTGTTAATTGCATCATCAAATTATTATGGATCAGAAGCGATCAATGATACGATCTTATTTGGTGCCCGTAATATCTGATAACATCTATAAATCGAGAAATGCAATATACAGATTCGACGCTGATACGAGCATGTAAATTAGAAGAATCAATATGTACAAAGTATCGAATGAAAATGATTAGCAAGGAACAATCCAAAAATAATTCTGTGATCAGCGTGTAGTAATAAGTTTAAACAATAATAAGAACAATTAAATGAAATATCTACTTAAAATATAACTATGCATGATAAGGTTCAAAAACTATGAACACCTCTTGGAGACTACTGCAAAAAGTCGTATCTGTTAGAAGAACTGAAGATTTTTTTTAGGATAAAATATGTCTACTTAAACACAACATGAGCAAAAGTGGGCTTTTGTAGGGTCTCTCAGGTGTTTTTATTTTTTTCGTAATAATAGTTAGGGATAGAAAAAACACTTTCAAATATAGGGAAATACTGTTAGTATATAACAAGAAGTAGTTGGTAATAACGATAAGTGTAGCCGAATTATAGATTGAAGGTGGGTTAGTGATGAGAAATTATAAAATGCTAATAATTCTATCTACAGTCTGTATTTTTTTAGTTGGCTGTAGTAACTCTGATAGCAAAATAGCAGAGAGCCGAACTAAAATTGGAGACACAACTATTGAAAATACTAAAAAAATATTATCTTACGCTGAGTATCAAACATTGTTTGAGGCATTAAAAAGTAATTTAAAAATTAGTAATTTTGAATTGAAAACTGGCACCTTTACGAGTGATCTCACGATCGTAGATAAAGACTTGACGTATAATAAAAGACAGTATTTAACTCTAAATGGTGAACTGGATACTGGAGAACCAAAAACAACGCAAGAACTCCTAATTTTTGAAAATAAAAATCAATCAACGCAAATTTCTATAAGAATAGCTTATACACAAAACTATATAGGTGAAGATATAATTGATTGGTCTATGCTCACAGGTTTATCTAATATTAATGAAAAACTTTCGGAAATGAGTGATATTGTTACATTTAGTTACAAAAATATTGTTTTTATTATCTATCAGATTTCTGAAACTAAAAAAGACATCGATATTACAAAGGAAACAATCCGTAATATTCAAAATATAACATCCAAATATTAAAGAGATTGACTATACCAAATTATGGGATTGATATCACCCATAATTTGGTATACAATGTAATACAAGGAGGGATTAATCTATGTTTCATTTCAGAAAACTGGCTGTTGGAGTTTTGAGTTTAACTTTTTTGCTTTCATCACAAATGGTTTTTGCACAAGCTAGTGATAGTGATATTCCAGAGGACGTGCTGGAAAAAGCTAAGGCAAAAGAATCCCATTATCAAGCGCCAGAACCAAAGGCATGGGAAATTGATATGGATGGAAATCGTACAGAAGTTGTCCCCCTGAGTCAAAGAGTTACAACAATGGCTCCACCGAATGATGGATATAAATATGCTTTTGATAGATATGACGCTAGTAGAAACTCTAAGGATTGGAACTACAAATCCACCGGCACGATAAGAGTTAATAATGCGCTGAGTACATCTGCTACACTTTCATATACTCAGCAAACAACCACAGAGACTACATGGAATGTTTCATCAGCTATTAGTGCAAAAGCTGAAGTAAAAGCAGGTTTTTTAGCTGGGATTGAAGCCTCGACATCTGTACAAGTAGACTCTACGAGAAAATGGATTAAAGGAACTTCTTATGGAGTAGGGGTTACAGTAGCTCCAAAGACAACGGCGTACCTTACAAATTATGCTGTTGGTGTAAATTCAAATGGTAAGTTAATTTACAAGAAGTATGCATCTTCAGGAAGTCAAATTGGTATTTATGAAGAAGCAATCGGTGGAACTGTAGTTAGTCTAGATGATGCAAACGTAGAGTTGACATCGACTTCGCCAATGTAAAAACAAGAATAGGAATTGTCTTGAGCAAATCAAAATCAGCAACTTGAACCCCCGAGAAATAATACCTCGGGGGTATTTTACTTTTGAAATGTGCGTAGCATTAAAGGTTAATCTACGGCGTTAATCTTGACACAAGGAAAAAAGACATATATTAGAAATATGTGTTTTGAATGCTCTGACACAAAAGCACCCTCAATGATGAAGGGTGCTTTTGTGTCAATAAATCGAATGGGGGCATTATTGATTCATCATTGAGGGTCAATTTGTGTCATTTGACACTGATTGAGGCCAATTTGGAGAGACTGCTTTTAAAACTATAGTACTGTTTCACAAAACCCGTATTTTGTACATATGTATAAAAGTTTATTCAAACGTCTGATTGTCTCGGTGTGCCTATCTTCCTCCGGTTTTTGTGGAGTTACATATCCGCCGTGGTATTATTGGCCTCCGTAGTACTTTTATGTTGATTACGGTACTTCCATACATGCTCAAGCTCATTCCGGGATTTCTTATTCTTTTTCGCTCGTTGCTCCAAATGATTATGTAGAGATTCAACAGGATCATCTGTTTCTGATAAGTAAATATTTTTCGCCGAACCAGTTTTTTGATCTGGCCATCTTAAAAAAATGCTTTTAATACTCGAATATCCTTAATATTAACGACGAGATGGACTTCCTAACCGATTAATTTAAAGCTTCTCGATAAAACTTCACTTCTATATGGAACTCCTTCAAATGTAATAAATGGCCTTTTGCCTTCTTCCCCATTTCCTTGGATGGTCCTTTTTGTTGTGTAACATGAAAAAATATCTTCATTTCGTTTATCCTCAGCCATCGTTCTCGGCATCATATCGCGCATAACGACGCGTTGTCTCATCACTTCCAATGGGATTAAATAGTTTAAGCCCACTATACGGCTCGTTGTTATAATTCGCTATTAATACTTCTGTAAGCTATTCGATCTCATCAACTGTAATTTCGTACTGGATTGCCGCCTTTTCAGGTTGCTTTCGTTTTATATCCTGTCGTATTGACCAGTCTTTTATATCCGTTGTTGGCTAGGATTCTGTCGCACGACACCTCGCCCGTCCCCATCCAGAGGTATGCGCGCTTCGTACCCGCCAGCGAGTCCAGTACAGTTCCCAGCTTGGCCGGCCACTCGGCCGCTCGCTCCAACGAGACGCGGTCCGAAAATATCAGCTTGCTTGGCACCTTAAAGCATGCGTTGGAAAAGCTCAGCTTTTTTGGGAGCTTGGCCGCCGGCTTTCGTCCAAAAGCCGATGGTACGATCTTCGGACAAATAAGCGGTGAGCCCGTTGTCTAATGCGACTCTAGACTCTAGTGAGCTCCGCCATCGCCGCCACCTCCAAAGCCTGTGATTCCGAGCGATTGTACGACTTCGGATATATTGTTGGCGATCGTGACGGATTCGTCGTCCGTCCCTGCGAATAACAAACCTACGACTTGATTTTGCTCGGTTATGATGACGACGCCGGAGTCTCCTTTAGCGGAAAACTTGGCATTATGACTTGTATCCGGTACGATCCGAATCGATCTCGTGAACGTCACCTCGCCGATCCCGTCATAAAAGTCGACCGTAATCGTCCTTCGATAACGCCGTGAGTAAGCCCGGTGGCTGACCCCACCTTCCGGACGCGAGTGCCCGGTTTGGGCTCGGCGGTTCCCGTTAATAGCCTGATTCCGGGAATCTCCCAAGCGACCTCCTTACTCGTGTCCTGTTCAATCTGTCCGAAGTTGCCTCGCAGGCAGGCATCGGCGAGCGTACCGAAGATAGCCTCCTCAGTGCAAACACCTTCCCGCGACAGCTGGGTAAAATGATCTCCCCGCTTCCAATTGGAAGCGCCGCACAGCACGTGAAAACAGCTTAATTCATACGTTATGCCGTCTCCTTTTGTGCAAATGCGCCAAGCGTTCCCCAAATTCTTCTGTCACGAATGCTTCTGCACGGGCCGATCGCCATCCCGCCGGACAAGGGGCTTTGAATTTGCCCGGCTGCCGCCGTTGCCGACACCTTCTTCAGCCGTTGCTTCCAATAACTGAAGCACGAATTTTTCTCGCTTCTCGATCACATCCGTCGGGATTCCCTCAACCGTCGAAGGAATGACGTCTTGCGGCGGTACGTCCGCCTTTTTGTCAACATAGGCACGGATGGCCATTTGATCCGTCATCTTCCCGTCCACGTATTTCAGACCGACGTACGTCAACCGCATTGACATTCCGCTTGCGCTTCCATTCTTCCTCCAACTTTTCCTTAAGACGGATGGCGCGCTGCAATTCGGTATCCACAGCCGTCTCCACTTCCTTAACGATTGTTCTTAATGATACACATGCCGGTCTTCCTCCTGCGTTAACGGTACTTTATTTACGTCTGACTCTTGCGCTCTGAATTCGCGTTTGTATTTCTCGAAGTTCCAGGACGCCAGAAAGCTTTGCGCCGCTCGCTGACCGGATTCCATTAGCCACGCTTGATCGTATTCGGTCAGATCGAACTTCGTCGTAACGACTTTGTGCGTTGGAATAAAGATTGTGCGGGATTCGGAATGCTTGTCAACGTGACGCTGATCGTGCGCCTGCAGCATCGTTTTAAACATCGCATCAAATAAAGAAATCGGGCCGCGAATCCGTCTTACGGGATCGTACGTTCTTTTTTCGGTCAATCGAAAACCAAACGTCGGCCATCGGGGAACGGTAGGCGCATCGAACAGCCAAATCGGGTAATTGCTCAGCAAGCCGCCATCCAGTATCCAATACGGTCTGCAGCCGAGCGGCGTCCGCCAGCGATAGGGTTGGAAAAAGAATGGCAGCGTGGTGCTCATGCGCACAGCTCTGGCTATCGGAAATTCAGCCGGAGTCAAACCGTAATCCGGCAGATCATCCGGGAGTACGACCATTTTGCCGTTGCTGACGTTGGACGCTATGATGGTCAGCTTACCGCGGGGCAGATCGCCGAACGTACAAACTCCTTTTTGTGCCAGCCACTTTTCAAGCGTACGTTCAAGCGGCTCATTAACATACATGCCCGATCTCAGCAGAAGCGGCAGGGCCCTGCTTAACAGTGGAACCTCATTTAGCCACGTACGTCCGAGCAATTGCTGATAATCGAGCGACTTCATCAACGCTTTGATCTCAGAACCGCTGTACCCGCTTGCCAGCAGCGCCGCTACGATCGAACCGGCCGAACACCCGGCGATCCGCTGCCAGACGCATCCTTGCGCTTCCATCGTCTCGATGGCGCCGACAAAGGCGATTCCTCTCACACCGCCGCCTTCAAATACGGCGTCCACTTCCTTCGGCACCAGCATTGGTTAAGCCCCCTAATCGTTTAATCAATTGAACCCATTAGCCAAGCTTGGAATGGTTCCTCATATCTTCTCGTTCGCTGTTCCGTTTTATTCTATTTTTATCAGTAATGTTTTCCAACCCGCTTTCAGCCAATTAGTTACATAACCACAATTATACTTCTCATACAGAAAACTCATGTTCCTGCCCAAACTCCGGTGCGAGGCAGGCTGCAGCCGTTCTCGGCCTGAAGCAGGAGGATTTTCCCGAGGGCAAAACTTGGGCGACGGAAACCGTCACCTTGAATCGCACGCGGGCACCCATATCGACGCTCCGTGGCACTATTGGCCGACGTCGGAGGGCGAAAAGCAAGGACGATCGACGAGCTGCCGCTCGAATGGTCTTACGGCGACGGCGTCATGCTCGACTTAAGACGGTGGTGTTAATGGATCCTGCCCCAAATACTTGCAACCCATTCAGGATGATCAATAAATGGATTACGATTGTGTTGATACTTTTCATAAATCACGTTATTCCGTCTCATTTCAAATGCGTCGACAGGATCTTCGTTATGCCATTTTAAAAGTGTGGCAAGTTTTCCATGTACGGGAGCTGTTCCATCATGTTCAGTTGTACGATTAACAACTTTCAAATCCATTTGGTCCCCAGCTCCATATCTTGTGTCCATATACAAGAAAATTCTTGCAATATCCCCCTTCACTTCATCTCTTGGTTCCCAAGAGTCACCATCCTTAAATGTATCTGGTGCATTTGGATATTTATTCTCTCCAGGTTTTTGTGTTTCAGTTTTATCGAAATCCAAATGACCTCTATCTCTGTTTACTATAACATCTTCAGGTTTTAAATTATGCAAGTCAGATCCTATTCCTCGTGTCCTTCCAAAGTTCCCATGATGTTGTGCCCATACATGTTCACGATTCCATTGACCAGAGTTACTTCCGTGATTGGCTTTAGACTCTGATCGTCCAGCATACAAAAGTAATACATTATTAGAATTGTTAGGATCCTCATCCGTATCCCCCAACGCTTCCCACGCATCGTCATACTCTAAGACGGTTTGATTTTTTATAATTTGATGCAAGGCTTCTTTCAAGTCCTCCCCCGTTTTCCCAATTGCATTTTTGTAATAGGCCTGATCCAGATTGGTATTGAGTACTCTGAAATTACCACGACCTACTTCTGTCTGGCGTATGGATTGTTTCGATGTGTTGCTTAGGGGGCTCGGTGTGTTTGCTGTACCTATGTTGTTAGCTCCGCAGCTTGTAACTGACATTGCAAGCATAAGTAATGCAATGATGAAACAAGATCTTTTCATCGTATTAACTCCTTTTCAAGTAAATTATCTGCTTGTTAATTGTACCCGAATAAGAAGTAAATATTTTTCCATATTTGTCCGTTTTTTATGGAATGTCGTTATCACGACTGTGGCCATTTTTATAGTATTGATAATGCTTTGTTTGAATTCCGTTATCAAGAACCTTCTTACCATTCACATCATATACATAGCTAAAATTCATCTTTCCACTTATAAATATATCTGTGATTTGGTTCAGTTTATTGTAATGCGTCGTTAACATATTTCCATTTGCTGTAATGGGTTTATTCAGGTTTCCATTGGCGTCATACTCCGAATTAGTCGTTTGCCCCAGCGAATTAGTACTGCAGTCCATATAAGTATACGTCGTCACATGCCGTCGACATTAGTGAACTTAGTCATATCTCCAGCATCATTGTATTCAAATAAGGTAGTATTTCGGCATTGCATCCAAGACGCTTGTTAACTGGTTGCGTTTGTTATACGTATAGTTTGTCTGCTGCTCCCCATCAACAAGAGCCCTATGTTATTTCAAAAAAGGAAATGTCATCAACTTCTTGTCAAATGAATATGACAAGAAGTTGATGACATAAAGCAAAAAACTGCATTTTACGCGACTAGATGTCACTATGTTCTTGTCACCCGACAAAGATGTTATACATCTTATACCATTCAAGCAGCTTGAAATACTTATTACTTTGCGCTTTGTGTTTTCAATCTACTGACACTTCTTTTCAAACTAATGTTTGATTTACTTTCTGAAAAAAAGATTCATGGATTCAATTACTTCACCTTCGTTATTTAGGTCAAAAACATTCCTTCTGTCAGTAGAAAATAAAGTATTAGACTACGTATCTTTATTCCATTCGCCTTTTCGCATTGTCATACCACCAGACTCCATAAAATAAGTTTTAGACTGATCTTAGAAATCGAAACAGCGACAGCTAAGGATGAGAAAATAAAGTCTTAGACTGTCGCTGTTCCATTTAACTAACGTGTCCTGTTAGTTAAAAAAATTGTTGTATATTCTTATTGAGAGTCCTTTTCGCTTTTGTACTCCAAAATATCTCCTGGCTGACAATCCAAAGTCTTACATATCGCTTCTAATGTTGAAAAACGAACCGCTTTTGCTTTTCCATTCTTCAGAATGGAAAGATTGGCCATAGTAATTCCAACCCTTTCTGAAAGCTCCGTTACACTCATTTTTCGTTTTGCTAACATCACATCAATATTAATAATAATTGCCATATCCTCCACCTCAGACCGTCATATCATTTTCTGATTTTATATGAATCGCTTCTTGTAAAAGTCTTTGGAGAACAGTTGCAAAAACGGCGATAACCAACGAACCAAAAATAATGATGAGTCCCACAAACCCGATAGGAGGGTCAACTTTCTCCCCTATAAAATGAAAGAGTGGCATACCTAATACGTACCAACCACTTATTGTTATTGCACAACACTTTATGTTCTTTAACGCCTTTACAGATAAATCCGAGAAGGCTGTGTTCTCGTCAATGTAGCGCAGAAGGTTAAAAGCCTGATAGAGAGCAAAGTAAAAAGGCACTGCCGCTCCATACAACAAAATTAAAACGAGGGATTTTAGATAAGCAATTTCTGGATACAAGTTTCCAGCAAAAACTCCGATTTTAGGAGCCAAAAATATACAAAATGCAAGAACGGGGATTCCGATAAGAATAACAGCTAACTTTAAAAAGAACGTCGTTACTTTTTTCAAAAAAAGCACCTCACTTGATTTAATGATAAAGTAACTTTATCATTAAATATATCGTTATACAATAAATAAATATTGATTTTTATTGCATTTATATTGTTGCACGATTTGACAAAAATAAAGAGCATTTCTCATTACAAAGAAATGCTCTTACTTTAAAATGTTAAATTTACAATAACGTTTTGCACATATTGCTGTTTTTTGGGATCCACCAACTATAGCTGACCTTACTCCTTACGGAAGCCTCCATTAATCCTGCATCTTAAATCTAAATAGAAACGCTACAAGTCCAGATCTACGTAGATTGCGGCATGGTCCGATGCAGCCTGTGCAGCGTTCGTAATTTCAGGAAGATGTGGAAATAGGGTTCCGTCCTTACCGCCCCAAACGCCCGCACGGTAAATGCCCCCGCCACGGGCGAGCTGGAACAGCGCAGGCGACATTAATATATAGTCAATTTTGTCTTTGGCCTCACCGTCGCCCCAAGTGCCGGGCCTGCCCGCAAAATCGAAACCTTCGATTTCACTGGCGTCTTTAAGATCCGAACCGTCCCGTAGAAGTGGGGCAAGTGAATCGCTATCTGGACTATCGTTAAGGTCCCCCATCACGGCAATTAGATCAATATTCGAAGCACGCAGACCCTCATAAATTTCGCGAACTCGCTTTGCCTGCTTCTTTCTAAGTGCTTCATTGTCATTTGCTTTGCTCTTGAAGTGGTTGGCCAAAATGACCAAGTTTCGACTTCCTGGCAAAGAAATGTGGTACTCTGCGCAATCACGGTTAAACACTCGCATACCGTCCACCATATCATCAACGTGGCTTCGCATGAAATCAATTGCAAATGGTGCTCGAGTAAAAAGTCCGACATCGATACCGCGAGTATCATTCCCATCGATTAAGAGTGCGTGATCAAAACGCCAATTTGCAATGGGATAAAGTATTTGTTCGTTAAACATAACAAGTGAGGGCCTATGCTCAGCCTCTACCACCACCATGATTTGGGGGTCAATGTTTCGGATCACCCTTGCGGTGTTCTGCGTTGCGCGCTCATTTACTGCTTCAGTCTTTAATTCAAGCCATCCTATCCAATCTTCGCGACCGTTTGCGACAACCTTTAGTGTATCATTCTTTCTAGTAACAAATTTTCCGCGATTCCGACGCAGTATGACAAAATCTGACTCATCTTTTTCCTTAAGTCCAAGTGCCTCCATCAAGCGCACAATCTCAATTTTATCGGTTGAACTGTACGTCTGCTGAGCTATAAGCGCATTAAGTTTCGCGACCCCTTCTAAAACTTTCTGGCCGGATACAAGCATAGTTTCCGAATCAATTCCATTTACCCATTCGGTCTGATTTAGAATCTTAGCCCGCTCAAAGAGATTTTCGACATTGTATGAAGCTAGCCTCAAAAAAATTACCTCCTTATACTTGTTGCATCTAATCAGCCATGATGCCAAACTTGGCAAGTTTACGCACGACATGGTCGACGGACGGCGCATTTTCAATAATGATATTCACCACTTCATCAGCATCATCAACAAGACGAATATAGCGTTTGTATTCCTCCTAATTACTTCGGAATTCCCAAAGTATTGTAACCGAATGCGTTAGCAATAATTCATCAAATTTCATTGTCACTATGCAGCGCGCACTCGTCCGCCTTTGATAAATGGCTCTCTTACGAATCATCATGGTTACCGTTTGAATCGGTAATGTTATTATGTTCTTGTGATGCGATAAGATGTGCCACATTTCGTAAACGTGATAATTACAAACAAAAGGAGCCTCACGGGCTCCTTTTGTTCTACGAACATTAAAAAATCCCTAATTTGGGGATTATAATAATTTTTTTCGGTCTTCAATACCATGGATATGTTACCAGCAGTCTGTAATCCAATACGTGTTCTCTTGCGTGGGGTGAAGGCCGTCATATTGATGTTGATTGCTGCAACGGGACTCGCCCCATTGCAGCAATTTGGACTATAAACTAGCCGCTCGCTGCTCCGGAAAAACAACATTGGAACTCTGTCATTTTGAGCCAACGCGGAAACATCTCGTCCCCTCATTCTCCCCCATGATAACCTCATCTGCAATTCCGATGAACAGTCCGTGTTCGACCACGCCGTTCATTCGGGATAGCTCCTGGGCGAGGCGTTCTGGTTGATCGATAGATGCGAACTTGCAGTCTAGAATATAGTTGCCATTTTCGCTCCAATAAGGTACAGGCGGTGTCCCAAGAGAGCGTAATTTTGCTTCCCCTCCCAAGTCCCTGAGCTTCTTCGCGATCTGGCTCCACATTAGCGGAATCACTTCGATCGGTAGCGCGTATGTGCGGCCGAGTACGCTTGCTTGTTTTCTGGAATCTGTAATAATAATCGTGCTAGCGGAACAAGAGGCAACCAGTTTTTCCTTAAGCAAGTAGCCGCCTCCCCCTTTTATCAATCGCAGATACGGATCGAATTCATCTGCTCCGTCAACGGTAAGATCAATTTTTTCCGGAATCTGAGTCGTAATCAGTGGAATGCCAACTAAGGTACAGAGGCGCTCCGTCTCTTTGGACGTAGGCACGCCGGTTACTTGAAGCCCTTCTCGCACTTTCTCTCCGAGAAATTGGATAAAGTGGCTTGCCGTGCTTCCGCTTCCGATCCCGATTATCATTTTGTCTTCTACATAAGCCAGCGCCCTTAATGCAGCTAGCTCTTTTTCTTGTTCATAATTGGTCATCTGTCGTTTCACCCACGCAAAGCTAGCTGATTTTTTGATACAACCTCTTCAACGAACAATTTGGTCTTAACAAAGGCTTCCCCCTCCGTATCGACCACTTTCCGCGATATATGCTTCATAGTGTAGAACACATTGTATTTTGTTCATATGTATAAAAGTATATTCAAACCCTTGTCGCGCTTATCTTCCTATAATAAAGGTATCTTATAACCGCGACCCCGAAGCGGATCTTTATTCTTTTCATGGACGAGCTGCTCAATCGTGTGAATTCCATCCCCCACGACATTGGCTAATACGAGATGCAGTATCCCTACAACCTCATCGCCCATAATCAGGAATCGATATTCTTTACTTGTCATGAATTTTTCAAGCAGAACGGTTTGATCGTGTTTAAACGCCATCTCAAATGATATTTGATAGTCCTTTTCGAGAACGCAACGATTATATAGTCTGAGGCTGTTTTCTAAAATTGGTGTGAAATGATCTCGTAATGGGCGGCATCCGCATCATTATATCTCTTAACCCATTATCATGAATAGCTTGCGAGTTGATTGGGATACTATCCAAGGGTGACGGAAAGTCGTGTATTTGGACACTTGGAATTTTTTTATTTTAGTAGTAGTTAGGAGCAGATAAGCTTGAGCTGGGAAAACGTAAGGCAGCAAATGATCCATCTTGCAAAGCAGGAATACGAATTGACGTGGAATAAAGGAACCATCAAGGAATATGATATGCAAGCACGGATACGTGAATATTGGCAACAAGGTGTTTATAAGGAAGTATCAATACCAGAATATATAACAATTCCAGGAAGTGCTTGGAGTGCTGCCTTTATCTCATGGATTGTGACTCAGGCAGGCGGAGGCGATCGTTTTGGCAAGGTTCATGATGAATCAAATTATCGGAATGAATTCGGAAATCCGGCCGCACATTGGCGCTATACTGCGCCTGCCAAGATTAATCGACAAATGAATAGTGCAAGTAATCCCTTCTGGGCTTTCGCTATTAATGAGGTGAGACCACAAGAAGGTGATATTGTAGTAAAGAGTAGAAATGGAAGCGGTGCAACGTGGAACGACTTTATTTCTAAAGAGACGCATGGTGACATTGTCATTGGTGTAAGCTCCACTTACATAACAGTCATCGGCGGAAATGTATCAGATACGGTTAAGCAAAATACTTTCCCGCTCAATGATAATGGATTTGTCAATTCAACTGGTGGAGAAAACTCTCATTTCGCAATTGTGCGGATCAATGTATAGCTGGTATATAGACGGTTTGTGGTTCTCTGGAGATCCAAGGATCGTGCAATCGCATGAATATTGCCGCGATCTCTTAGCCTATCGCTCCCGAACCCATAATAAAAATCCCATCAGGTTCTTTACGATGGGATTTTTGTCTATTCACAACAGGAATGCTGCCCTTTAATTACATAAGAAGTACGATACCTTATCATGAAGAATCAACTATTTTTGATGAATGAAATCATTTAGTAACCTTATCAACTCTATTTGTCCATATATAGCCCTGATATCCTTCTGGAATTTTTTCAAGGCTTTCTTTTGTGTCAAATCCTTCTGACCATTTACCATTTCCCTCTACGATTACGACCCGCGTGTTGACAGACTCCATTCTATCAATAAATTTATTTGGCCAACCCCATAAGAACTTCGCATAATTTAAAGGCAAATGCAGCTCCATATTATGCAATTCTTTCGGAATATATCCCGTCCAACCTAATAATTCATATTTTAAAAGTGCATTTTTCATCATTGTTTTCGTTAACAATTTCAACTCTGCATGTTTTGAACGTAAATAATCAAACCCTTCGCTGTCTCCATCACCATAAACTGTTATTTTATCTAATTGATTTTTAGACATTTTACTTAAATAAGAATCCCACAATACTTTTGTTGTTTCCATATCTCCATCTTTGTCATGAATTAAAAACTCTTTATTAGGAAAAGCTGCAAACACCTCATCTAAGCTTGGCATCATACCAATGCCTTTGCCACGAAACGGATAGCTCTCTCCATTATCAGCCGTATATCTATAGCCGACATCTAGTTTCTTCAATTCGTTCATTATATAATCTTTGACTTCACCTTTACCATTTGTTCTATACGCTAAAGTAAAATCATGAAAAACAGCTAATTGATGATCCTTCGTTAACTGAATATCTAATTCCACGACGTCAGCACCATGATCAAATGCTGCCTTCATAGAAGGAATTGTATTTTCTAAATAAGGGTGCTCAGGTGGATAAATGATTTCAGCTGTATTCGTATCATACTCTACCTGTGAAATATCAAAGGTTTGAGCCAACCCTCTATGAGCCAGAATCTTATAATTTGTATCTTTCGAATAAAATAGGCTCGTATTATTTATCCAAACCATAACAACCAAAAGGGTTACCCCAAAAATGATATATGTCTTTTTCTTTTTTCTTTTTTTCATTTGTTTATCCTTTCTTTTCTTACTTTAAAATGACTTTACATGTTATATCCCTTTTATAAGGGTAGTAGAACTTTTAATACAGTGCAATGTATAAAAATGTAATCCGGATAACGATTATCTGAAAATCAAATCTTTTTCTATACAGTTTAGTGACACAAGCATATGTTCACCGAATATCATTGAATCATTCAACAAACAAATAAAAAAGCCGCTGCTACGCGGCTTTTAAGCATATACGTTCTTGTCATCCGACATCTTTCGTATTACATTTTTCCTGCGCTCTATTGAATAATGAAGCATTCCCCTTTTTTCCGCGATCATTCACGAAATAAATACTGACACCTACTAATAACAGCCCTACGACAAGGCGGTAAGTAACCGGTTCATTTAAAAACACCGTACTGATGATTACGGCAATGATCGGTACAAGAAACGTAAATGTCCCGACTTTGCTTGCCTCTCCAGCATGAATAAGTTTGTAGTAAATGATATAGGCCAGTGGAATGCCGAAAGTAGAGCCGTATCCGAGTCCAAAAAGGTACTTACCATTCCATTCAATTGCTGACCAGTTTTCAACAATGGTTCCAGTACCTATTAGAATAACGCCACCAATGATAAACTGCAAAGACACCATCCAGAAAGCATCTACTTCGCTGCTCACCTTCTTTACATAAACCACGCCAAGTGCCCAGCTAAATGCCACAAGCAACCCTAAGACCACACCCATGCTCGATACATGAACGGTTAATCCGTCCACACTGACAACTACAATTCCAATAAATCCAATAATCATACCCATAATTTTAAACAGCGACATGTACTCTCCAAGCGAAATCCAAGCAAACAATCCAAGTAGAACGGGTTGAAAATAGACAAGCACAGAAAACAATCCTCCTGGTAAATAACTAAGCCCTATTGTCTGTAGCCCAAAAAAGAGAATCGTATTAAAGAATGCTGAAATACAATATTTCGGCCAATTTTCACGCCAGTTGATCCTGTTCCTCATTTTATATAGGAGAGCTGCAAGGATAAGGCCCCCAATTACGGTACGCATTCCTGCAAATAATAACGGGGGCGTATAAGGCACAGCCATTTTATAGATTGGCCAACTTCCACCCCAAATAAAGACTAATAATAGTAAGGCACACGTCGATTTTGTAAAGACCTTCCCCAATTGCCTATCCTCCCTTCAATAGTTGAATAGGAAACTAAGTCTTTGTCCATTCTCCAACGAATTCAGCTTCATTATAAGAATAGTAGTTATTCAGAATCTCCTCCCGATTATCAGCGAACAGTTGGTCTGCTACAGCTGAGACGAGTCTAGGTATCCCATATCTCATTCCAGGGAGCGAAGAGGCCGAAATACCACAGCTAACTATAGCTGAAAAGTTAAAAACAAAGAGCCCATGAAGAAGCTTTGTATCCTTTTTGTCTCGGCATGTGAAAGTAAAGTCAGGGCCAAGGTAAGGATACGCATCAAGCTTATGGTTGGCGTTCTCAGCAGGTGCATGATAATAGTCGTCCCAACGTGCAATATGAGGTTCAAACAGCTTAAGCTCTGGACGTAAAGAATGATCAGTCACAAGACCGGTGGAAATGATTAGAAAGTCAAAAGTGAAATTACCTTGTGGAGTAGTGACAATTACCTTCTCAGCTTCATACTGTACGTCAAGCCATGGGGCACCTAAGTGTAATGTAAAGCCGGGATGTGAGGCTGCACGTGCAAACGTGTCATTTGTAGGAGGTTGATGCTTAAAGTAATGGGCTATAACGGAATATTTATCAGCATCAGATAGAACATGAAAACGTTCAATTAGACCTGATACCCTCATTTGTCGAAGTGGGTTAATGCGCGGCATCTCCGTGCGGCGAACAAACACATGAGCCGAACCCACGCCTTCAGATAATGCAAAATTGGCATTGTCAAAAGCTGAGGCCCCACCGCCTAAAATGGCCACCTTCTTGTCTTTAAGGGTCTCAAAATCAATGTCTTCTGAGGTGTGTGCATAGAGGTGACGAGGTAATGTTTCGGAAATCATAGAGGGTACGTGCCATTCCCCTCCGCCTTGAATACCAGTAGCTAAGATAACCTTGCGGGCCAGTAATGGTTGAGAAGATGCTCCCGCTCCTTCCATATGCAGTCGATAAACATTTTCCCCTGCAGGCTCAATAAGCTTCACCTTTACCTCATTAACAACAGGTAAATGAAGAACCTTTCGATACCAACGTAAATAGTTCATCCAATCGTTCCGTGGAATCTTATCGATGTCCTCCCAACTTTGTGGTCCAAATTGCGCTTCCCACCAGGAGCGAAATGTCAGAGAAGGAACTCCAAGATCAATGGATATCAAATGTTTATCCGTGCGCAATGTCTTCATACGAGCGTAAGTTACCCATGGCCCTTCATATCCTTCAACGTTTTCGTCGATGACAAGGATATTAGATATTCTTTCACGCAAAAGCCCAAAGGCCACACCTAATCCACACTGGCCCCCTCCTACAATCACGGCATCGTAGACATGCCCCTCGGGATGGCGGGCCCGGCATACCCAGTCCTCTCCCCCAAATGCAAGATACGAAAGATCCCTTTTGACTTGTTCATTTAAAGCTTCTAAATTCATGATCTTCCACCTCTTTCAATATATGGATTATAATCTTCTGAACGAATCATTAAGTTATTCTTTACTTTATCGGAATGGCGGCTTTTTCTTGCACCGTCTTATGAGCAGCATTGATGTGATTACAACAATTTTCATTAAAACTTTCTGAAATCATCTACATTGCCTCACCTCCTTAATTTCACAATCAATATACCCTACCCCCCTATAGTATGTAAAGGGCTATTATAAAAATTTTAACAATTTTTTTAAGGCTCTCCATCAAACGAAGGAACTTCTTTGGTTGGATCAAATAGCGGGGTCGCCTGCCGGCTTCACCTGTGGCACGATCCGAAGCAGCCAAACCGAAAAGTGAAGCGGGAACAAGAAGCAGTTACAATAGCGTGAGGTCCCGCCTCTCTCCGGCCCTTTAGCCCAGTCGTTAACATGCCGCGGATCGATAGGCGTATATGCCGCATCGCTTGCCACGGCATAAGACTCTTGATTAGACATTCAGCAACTCGGCAATAGGATCAAGTTTTTGTCCTCAGCTTGGGACAAAAACTTGGTCCTATAAAACAAAAAAAGCCGAACTAAGACGGCTTTTTTAGGTGGTTATAGAGGATTTCGTGAAGTTGCTTCTTCATGAAAAGAAAGCTCTGGATGGGCATGCAAATGTCCGATCTCAATTATCTCTTCATTCCGAGTTTAGAGCATAGATAACAATAGATTAC
The DNA here is from genome assembly GCF_050474385.1 of Paenibacillus sp. B1-35. NCBI lineage: Bacteria > Bacillati > Bacillota > Bacilli > Caryophanales > Paenibacillaceae > Paenibacillus > Paenibacillus sp. B1-35. Next base: position 832,500 of record NZ_JBCHVJ010000001.1, on the reverse strand, counting down.
GCTTACTTAACTCCTCCAATTCGCTTATTCAAATCCAGTTTAATTTATAGATTGGATCCGATTAAGCTTTTGAAGCTTTAGAGAGCTTCAGCTTCTCCGTCTTCTTGTCACTAGGGACGAGAACAAGAATGGAAAGGATCGACAGTACGCAGAATGCAACATTCACGAGAAGGCCAACAGACGCCGCAAGTTCCAATTTGCCGGAGGCCGCTATTGTTCCATACACTGCCGCGGAAATCGCCACACCGAAGGAACCGCCTAGCGAACTTGCCATCTTGTAAATACCCGAAGCCACCCCGATTTTATCGGAAGGCGCAGCGGTTACCGCTGTATCGGTCGAAGGCGTCGCATACATTCCCAGGCCGATGCCGAACAACATAAAACCGATAAACACGAGGATAGAATAGGTCGTTCCTTCAACAAAGGTACAAGCCATCAAGGCAATCCCGATAGCTGTCAAAGTGGAACCGAGTAGCATCGGTCTACGCGCCCCGATCTTCTGCAGAATCTTCTCACCAACTCGAATCATGACCAGCACACTGACCAGATAACCGAGCGAGAGCATGCCTGTTGCAAATGCCGTGAAACCGCGACCCACTTGGATATACGTATTCGCGACCACAAGTGTACCGGCAACCGCATTCAACAGAAAATTGGAAATCGTTGCACCGGAATAGGCTTTATTCATGAACAAGGAGAAATCAATGAAACCGCTGCCAGCTTTATGAGTCTCAATTTTGAAGAATACAAAGGCAGACAGCAAGAATACAACAATTAGCAAAATCGTGGCAGCGCTAGTCCAACCAAACGAGGATCCACGGGTAATGAACAGATTCAATGAGATCATCGCTACGATAAAAGTCAACAAACCGCTAGCATCAAACTTGGAATTTCCGGTCTGTTCACCCTTACTCTCAGGAGTTCCCTTGATCAGGAAGATCCCGAGTATTGCGAACACAATGGAGATAATGAAAATCCAGCGCCAGCCCATATAAGTGGCAATCGCGCCCCCGGCAAAAGAACATACGCCCGAGCCGCCCCAGGAGCCGATCGACCAATAACTTAGCGCCCGCTGACGATCCGCTCCGTCATAATAAGTTTTGACTAGAGCTATCGTAGCCGGCATGATGCACGCGGCCGATAACCCCTGAACAATCCGTCCGATAATCAACAGAACGGAGCCGTGGGCAAGTATAAGAAACAAAGAGCCAATGATGCTAAGCACTAACCCAACATAAGTTAGCTTCATACGTCCAAGCTTGTCCGCCAATCCCCCGGCCACGACGATAAAAATCCCGGAGAATAATGCCGTCAAACTGATCGCGATATTAAGGACATCCAGTGAAATTCCTAGATCGGCTTGAACGTCTGGTACGATGTTAACCATGGATTGAGCAAATAGCCAAAAGGTGATTACTCCGAATACAATCCCGATGATCAGCTTATTTGTACCTCGATATTGGGTTTCCATATTACTTGTCATCCCTTCTTAAGTAGTCTACAACCACAGCGCCCATCGCTTCTGCAGCAATAAGCAAGCAGTCTTCATTGATGTCGAATTTAGGATGATGATGCGGGTAATACGTACCGTCTGCCGGCATCGCCCCAACGTAGAAGAATACGCTTGGGCGTTCTTTAGCATAATAGGCGAAATCCTCGGAAGGAGGCTGTGGTTCACAGCGTTCCACTCCAGTGACACCAGGTATAGAGCTGTTCTTTAATGAATTAGCTACGAATTCCGTCAACTCCGGATCGTTATAGAGTACAGGGTAATCATTCTGGTAATCCAGTTCATACGTAATTCCGAACATGGCCTGTAGTCCATCGAGTATCCGACGAATCTCCCGTTCAACCACTACACGGGTTTCTTCGGTCATAACCCGCACGTCACCTTCCAGTTCCACGGAATCTTTAATGACATTGAAGCTTCCCTTGCCATCGAAGGAGCCAATGGTAATCGACGCTACATCAAACGGATTCAAGCGCCGGCTAACAATCGTCTGCACCGCTTGAACGAAATAACTTCCAGCAACAATCGCGTCATTCGCCATATGAGGCGAGGAGCCATGTCCGCCTTTGCCAATAATTTTTACTTTGAAATAAGCGCGTCCGGTCTGTATATTTCCTTCGCGATAAAATATTTTTCCCGTCTCCAGCGTAGACATCACATGAATGCCAAATACATTATCTACGCCATCAAGGCAGCCATTTTTGATCATTTGCATTGCGCCGCCAGGAGGAGTCTCTTCCGCATGCTGATGCAGGATAACTATCTTGCCCCGGAGCTGATCCTTCATCTCGATTAAGGTCTCGCCCAGAATGAGCATGTAAGCTGTATGCCCATCATGACCGCACGCATGCATAACGCCGGGGCTCTCCGACGCAAATGGAAGTCCGGTCTCCTCTGTAATTGGAAGCGCATCGAAATCGGCGCGGATAGCAACCGTCTTCCCCGGTTTACCGCTATCGATCGTAACGACAACTCCATTTCCACCAACGTTGTTACGAACTTCACAATCCTTATCAGCATAGAAATTGCGAATATATTTAGCTGTATTCTCCTCATGAAAAGATAGCTCAGGGTGAGCATGCAAGTAACGCCTTATCTCAATGATCCGCTCTTTCTTTTCGCGTAGTCTTTGAAATAATTGTTCCTTCATTCCAAATGACCTCCTTCATTTTGTCCTGTTAAGTAACATCAACATTGAACAATGTTTATATCCTTATATTAAAGAAATCCAGTCCAATTTAAGTTCGTTATATTTACCTGTTATTCTTATTTTTTGTCATCTTTGCTGACCTTTAAGCATCACAGGACAAAAAAAAGGAATTTCCATTTTACTTTTCTTCCCCAGCGGTTCAGTTATTCATAAATTTTGTGCAATTCAATGAAATGAATCGCATTAATGTCCAGATAAGCATAAAACGACCATTCTTCTTCAATCCAATCATCCGCTAATTCCAGGGCAGGCAGAGACGCCTGAACAATATAATTCATCACTTCCAGATCCCGTCCGTATTTGGTAGTGACTTCTCCCCATTTGTAATAAAGCGCCCCATGTGTGCGGTCAAATATGAATTTACGGATTTGGTACGGTCCCGGTGCGAGTCCGGACAAATGGATATGCAGCTCCTTCCTCAGGCTTTTAACATAAATCTCTTCCACGGAGTAACGTGGATTGAAGTTTTTGCGATTGAACAGAACCAGCTGATATCCTTTCTCGTTTTGCGTCATAATATAGTCATTGCCTTGGGCTACGATTTTACCGCGGAGACGCTCTTTAAATTGAACCGCATAGTAGGCAGGCCTTTTTCCACTGTAATAATGAAACAGTTCAAGCCCATCCAACACAATGTTCCCGCCCTTATGCTCTTCCTCATGCAGCTCTGTGCTCAGCCAGAAGCCGATGCCTTCTACCTCACTGCTAAGATCAAAGATCATCTTCATGATCTGGGCTCCGCGAAAGAATATCCCGTTCGTATATCGCGTATTCCCGCTTAACGTATTCCATGTAATGAGGATAAGCGGCTTCTCGATGTGCTGCTGATTCAGATATTTCTTCAAAGCCAGCGTCTTCGAAAGAATATAATCCTCCTTTTCTTTGAATTCGTTGACGTCGTAGTTATCAAAGTTGACGACCTCGTTCTGATTGGCGTTATACGATATGAAATCAATATGTTTCATCTCCTCCAGTTGCCAGCGGTGTGAAGTGGAAATTTCGGAATTCTGCTCTGAGAAGGGCATAAATAAGCCAACCTTCAAGCTTTGAGAACGGTTCTTCAAAACTTGGTACAACCTTAAATAGACGCGTCTCATTTTTGCAGCCGATACAAGTGTCAGCTGAGGATTAAAAAACATGACACTCCAGCTGCCCACAAACCGCGGGCCAAATACATTCAGAACATGGCAAATGAACTCGTCCAGCTTTTTAAAATATCGCTCTTCATCTTTCGTAATCTCCTGATATTCCACCCGAATAAACAAATCAAGGCCTGCCTGCTGCAAAAAATGCAGAGTAATGTCCGCATTCACATACGGCGATGAGGTTGCGAACGGCTCGTCCGTCTCCACCTCAGGCAAAAAGGTTCGACCATATATCAAATTCCGTATTCCTACATGTGTAATGCGCAGCTCATGTTTGGATTGCAGGACCTGCTGGCGCACATTTTCCTTAAGCAGTTCCTTCAATTCGCCAATCACTAGAATATGATCGCTTGCCGCAACCTCCGCCGCCTTATCCGGGCGAATCTGGATTTCTCTCGTCTTGAACTGTGCTTCATTAGGTAGTTGACTTGTATCGGCGTCTTCAATGTATCGGGATAACCGTCCAATGAGTTCCGGAGTGTAGAGGATCGGGGGGATCTCCGTTATATCGGCCGCGTTTCTCGTATCCTCATGCATTCCACCGGAATGCTCCAGCCGATACTGGCTTGGTGATTTCCCATAGTTCATTTTAAATACCGTACTGAAATGCTTCGTACTTAGAAACCCATGATTAAGCGCAATTTGCAAAATCGGCTCTGTCGTATATAACAGGGCTTCCACGCTATGCTTCAAACGGATCTGGTTTAAGTACTGCTGAAAGCCGATACCTGTTATTTTCTTGAAATAACGAGATAAATACGATACCGATAAATACTCCCTATCCGCTACCTCCTTCAACGTCAAGGGCTCATCATATTTTTGCTCCATATAGTTCATAATTCGAGTGATTCTCTCATCGAAATGCTTTCCTGTCCGCAGAGAGATTTCTCTTCTAAAGAAACGGGTAAGCAACAGCATCGTCCGATAAATATTGCTCTGGATCTCAAGATTACTGCTGTCATCATTCCTAGAGCTGGAGATTATCATTTCCGATAAGTGCCGGCGAAGCATGCCCAGCATATTTTCCCGGCCATAATCCATCTCCTGCGAGATACAATGAAACCGGGAGTGGAAGTATCCTTCATAGTGAGAGGCAAAAAAATGTCCGGCTATCTGCAATACGATCAGTACATTATTGTCACTTCCTCGAATGGAATGGCTCTCATTATGATTGATGACCATCACATCACCTTCATGCAGGGTGTAGTTAGACTGGGTAATATGTATTTCCACCTCGCCCTGAATCATGAAAATGATTGTAACGCCTGAAAACTGTGTTGGTGGAAGGTGCTTAATATTTTCCACCCTCACCTGATAGTCCTCTCGTCTCTGCATCGCCATTGGGACCAGACCTCCTGTTATTTTTTTCTCATTATAAGGCCTAACCATAAAACACAGAGTGATCAAAGATTCACAATAGGCAATGTAATCTCTATAAAGCACTGCTCCAGACAGATCATCCACTCCGCGAAAACTATTTTATGAACGCATTTTTGACTATCTTTCTGCATACACTGGCGAGTGTGAATTAGGCCTTTGTTCTATCATGTTCATAAGCAGCACCAATTATTGATCCATGGATGATATGAACCAGCTTCGTGTCTGGATGATCGGCTACAAATTTATGGGCAAGGCCAATAGTCATGCTTATCGTGTTCTGCCTATGTTCTTTCCACAGGCGCTCAAGCGGGAGTAGGTATCTTTCTCCTCCCGGATACAAAAGCATCGGAATTGCCAGCCACACCACACCAATAATACAACCGCCAATCTGGGAATGTAGCCCTCTATGCAACAAAAAAAGTGCCCGTATGAATTACAGGCACTTTGATAAAAATTTGATTTAGTTCTGACGATTTAATCAACTTTGCTGTTGCTTAATCAATGCACTGAGAAACCCTTGGGCATTCAGTAGAAAATTAGAATGTTACGCTTGTTCTGCCCAGTTAGCCGGATATGTTACATAGATAAATCGTGCATATTCTGGCACAGAAAATTGAATCTTACTTCCTTTTGGAATCAGGATCACTTCTCCTGGATCAGCTGACACCTTTGTACCATCAATGATAACATCCAGATGTCCCCCAATCACATAATCAATTTCATCATAGTTAAGTGTCCAGTCAAAGGTTGTCTCTTTCATTTCCATGATACCGCAGCCAAGTCTTGGACTTTCCTTTAGCGAAAAAAGATCTTTACAATAGACGATATCATTAGGGTTGCCTGTGTCGAGACGATCCTCTTCTGTTACTTTCATATTTGGCACTTTAACGGAAGTAATCCCTCCAGGACCTCTATAAACATTCTCTTCAACAGCATCAGCCCCTAATTTTTCCATGATGATTTTACGAACCATCTCTTCAATCATCTTTTTATCGATACTCATGGGTACCCTCCTCTAATTTCTTGGTGCAGTTTTTTTGGAACCATTTTACTTGCAATGAGCATAGCAACCAATAGAGCTGTGATACACTTTCCTGATCTTCAATACAGATAATAAACACAAAGAGGCCTAAAGTTATACCGATTCCGTAGGAATGTTATAACCTTAAGCCTCTTTGCTTTAAGTAAGACTACGCCTTTGTAGTCCTCTATTACATATTAAACGTGAATGAAACTATTGTTCCACACGCTGTAGATTCAAATTGCATGCTCCCTTTTAGTTTATCCTCTACATAGCTATTTACAATAGATAAACCTAAACATTTTTGTGAACATTCTTCAACGTTGAATCCTTTGCCATCATCTATTGCTCCAATCGTGCTCAACATGCAATACTTGTTGGAGCGGGTTCATCAACTGCATCTCACCACAGACTTGGCTTCAGCAGCCATGGCAATCGAATCGACGCCTACGGTATTGGGGAGAACGTTGCTACCTTAAGTGCAACAAGTACCGCTTCGACAACCGGTTTTACCGACTATTTCAATGGAACATCTTCTGCTTCGCCTGTCGTTGTAGGTTCGATTCTACAACTGCAAGGGATCGCGAAAGCCCAATTCGGCGTACCGTATTCGCCAGATGAAATTCGTAGAATACTGAGATAGTTACCGTTCAATACCCCGACTACCGATATAGCAAATGATAGAATCGGTACCCTACCTAATTTGCAACAAATAATTACGAATTTACCTGCGCCAGGTGCTGTCCCTAACGATACAGAAGCACCACTCGCACCAACCAATCTAGTTGTTAATTCTACCTCTGGCACAGCTAGCTTGAATTGGACAGCTTCTACGGACAATGTTGGATTGATCGGCTATGACATTTATGTAAATAACGATCCTATTGCTAAAGCAAGATCAACTAGCAACTCCGCCACGATCAGTGGATTAACAAGTGGTTCATATACGTTTACTGTTAAGGCTCGGGATGGCTTTAGTAATTTATCTGCGGCAAGTAACTCGGTGACCGTTCAAGTTCAAGTTGACCCCTGCCCTGCTCCATGGAGCGCTTCCTCCACTTATGTTCAAGGTGACATTGTTTCTTATAACGGTGTGAAGTATCAAGCCAAATGGTGGACGCAAAATGAATATCCAGATCTGAAATGTGGCCCTAACGATGTTTGGACTGTGCTTGATCCTTGCTAAAAAGAATAAATAACTTGATTAAATAAAAGAGAGGTAGGGGCATATCCATACCTTACCTCTTCTATTATTATCTTCGATAACCCTATACTTCAGCTCTAATAGCAGGTTAATATTTCTCTCTTTATCTTTTTATGCAACCCGCATTTTATCGAATTGGGAGCGATAGTCATTGTATATCATTCAATACTATTTGGGCATTGTATTCACAATCAATCCAATATGTGTAAAGTAGTTCATGGCTCCAAATAGAACAAAGGCTATGCCTGCAAGTGCCCAAAGGAACTTAATAACTTTAGCAAAGTTTCGATTTGCGTCTTTGTTTAAGGCAAAAGGAAATAATACAGCTCCAATCCCTATAATCGCGAATAATCCTGACATAAAAGTAGCTTCCAACATTGGATAATCAGCAAAAGCTCCTGATATTGGTTCTTCTGGTGGCGCTGCAAATAATTGAAATCCAATACCTGCAAATGCGATTGAGATGAGTGCTAGCCCCATTGCTGCAGCAAAATAAGATACTGGTTTTAATAAATACGGTAATTCCGCCTTTAATGTATTGGATACTATTTTCGTATCGTTCATATTAATGCCTTGTTTTACATATAGATTAGATTTTCTCCATATTAAGACGGTTGCAGCCAGAAGCAGAACCCCAAAACCTAGAGAAGACTCACCAAATATAATATCATCAAATGGGAATCCAATCTTTGACAAGGGCCAAGTAAGGGTCATATGAGCTCCTGTTAGCGTTAATATAAACCCGGGTATTCCAAATCCTATAGCCCAACCTTCTAGTTGTCCAACTTTTCCTTTGGCTAAATGGGATTCAAATCGAAGAATTAATAATAACCCTATACCAGTTGCAACTGACATTATTGTGTTATACACAGCTGTTGTTGACCAATCGATAACCATTTAAAAAACTCCTCACTTAAATTGTTACATATTATTTCCTTTAACTTTATTCATACTTCTTCAGCAAAGTTAGAAGGATTTTATCATCACTAGCTTTCAGACTAGATCAAATGATTTATACTGACGATGATAGACAAAAAGCAAAGTACGATAGCCGGTATTGCTTTTGGAAAAGGATCCTTAGCAATAGCAAGAAGAGTAAAGGCTGCGACAAACATCGTAACCGCTAGTAAAAATCCTGCAATAACAGCCGCTATTGGAAACCAAATACCTGCAAATAATCCGATTGCAGATGCAATCTCAATAAATCCCGTCAAAAAATTAAAGATGGGAGGCATGCCGAAACGCTTGAACTCATCTGCCATTTTACCGGAAATAATCTTACTCCCAGTAAACATAAAAAATAATCCTATAATAACTTGCAAAATGATAATAACCAAGAAAATCCCCCATTTCTCGCAGCATATTATATGCTATAGCATATAATATGCAAAAATATTTATTTCCTCTAGCCAAAATCGTTTCTTAAAAGCTTTCATAGACGTAAGACCATAGAGTCGGGTCTTGTGCGTACCGTCTCGGGTAACGTGGAACGAAGATGATCTAACCGTCTTCCATAACACTTGCATACAGTTTTTCAAGTAAAGATTCCAGTTCCTGAATTTCATCTTCACTTAAGTACCTTGTCACGTGCTTGTGTGCTTCGATGACAACCGGCAGTAGTTCTGATTTGAGTAGTATTCCTTTATCGCTCAGATATAAGTTATGAGATCGTTTATCTGTATCATTTACAATCCGTTTGACGATCTCCTTCTTCTCGAGCGAGTGGATCATTCGAACAACCGTGCTCTGATCTCGGTCGATTGCTTCCGCAAGCTCTTTTTGAGTTGTTGGTCTATCCCCGTCTAGAACACTGATAATACTCCATTGCTCTGGCGTCATCTCATAGGGCTTTAATTTCTTTGTAAAATAGTTGGTCATTTTAACATCCGTACGGTGAATCAAAAAACCCGTCATATTATACAATTCCATAGTTTCCCTCCAATCATTAATATGGACTGTTGACTTACCTATAGTACCCCATTACTCCAGTACACCTGATTCCAATTCACATAGTCACATCATTGAACTCATACTGTTTCATTTTCTTTCACAAAAATTACATGCTATAGCATATAAAAAATTATTTAAAAAGTCAAGTATTACTCCGTAGAAACGCATTTCTCTTAAATGCTCACGTGTCCTTAGAATTTGATCGTTTGTAGATAAATTCATAGTGGTACCAACTTAAAACAACGGAAATTATGGGGATGTTGAATCTGCAAAAGATCTTTACCCCCCTCTCTGTAAAAGTAGTCCCCGTGGTAAAGTGTGGTTGCAACTATTCCACTTATGTTCAAGGTGATATTGTTTCTTATAACGGTGTGAAGTATCAGGCCAAATGGTGGACGCAAAATGAATACCCAGATCTGAAAAATAGCCCGAACGATGTTTGGACTGTGCTCGGTCCTTGCTAAAAAGAATAAAAACTTGATTAAATAAAAGAGAGGTAGGGGCATATCCATTCCCTACCTTACCTCTTCTATTATTATCTTCAACACAATCAATCTGATATTAATTTTGAATAAATACTGAGATCGTTAAACTTTCCATCTACTCTTTCATATTGTCTGAGTGTTCCTTCAAACGTAAAGTTGAGCTTTTGTAAAAGCTTCATAGAATTCACGTTTCTAGGGTCAACCCTTGCTTCGATTCGATTCAGCTTTAAAGATGAAAATCCATGTTCGATCAAAGAAGAGATAGCTTCTGTAGCGTATCCTCTTCCCCAAAATGATTTAGCAATGTCGTACCCAATCTCTGCCTTGCCATTTTCAAAATCTAAGTCATTATAACCACAAGAACCAATAATTTCATTGGACTCTTTGTTAATGATGGAGAAACGAATAGCCTTACGATCTTGAGAAAGATCATCAAGGAGATTAATCATTTCCTTTGCTTGATTTTCATTCGTAAAACAACAAATATTCATATATTTAATAACGTCTGGATCAGACCAAATTTTGAACAAACTAGACGAATCCGATATCTTCATTTTTCTCAAATGTAAACGTTCTGTGTGTAACTCTGTAATCAATACTTTTACCTCCATTATATGATAATAGTTAGGTTAAAAAATATTGACATCTGCGCATAGTTCAGTCCCTTCATTTTTTAAAGATAGATACATTATATAAGAGGCTATGGGCTTTATCTACACTTAATCCCAAAAAAGGACGGAGTTTAGGCAGGCATATCTTCTTCCTTGTCCAACTACCCTGCCCGTTAGCTTAAGAAGCTGGCTATAACTACTGCGAATGCAAGTCTAGCAAACCAAGATGTATTATCAATCAACCCTAAAACTAAAGAGAGGGATGACCCTCTCTTTTTGACGTGCTTTAAGCAATATTATTTGATAAGACGAGCATTTACCCAATCGGCATGGTCACTATTTATACCATCTCCACCATCTGTGACAATAAGTTTTAGCTCATTCTTTCCAGTAAGATTAACGTTTACCTCTTTTGGCGCTATATTATTACGCATTACACCACTAGAGAATACAACTTGATTGTCTACAACAACTTGAAACTCCACAGAACCTACAGTACCTACCTCATTATCTACCCCAACTAGCGCGGCAAAGGATGTGTACTGCCCATTCAGTTTGTAGACGATTTCACTGTTGGCATGTGTGCCCAAACCTTTTGTATAGGTCTTGTTATTTAACGTAAGTGCTTTACCATCAACACTACGATCTTTCTGGACTGTTCCCCAACCTGTTGTGGCAGTAAACCAATTCATATCGCTCAGATATGTTGTAACAGGTTGTGGTGTTATTGGATCGGTTTCAAAGATTTTAATCTCACTTGCAGATGCATAACCATTTGTTCCACCACCTTGAGGTACTTCAAGTCGAACATATTTAGCAAGAGTAGGTGTGAAAGTGGCTGTCTTTTCTGTGTTGTCCTTTGCCCAAGTGCCTGTTGCAATCTCATTGAATGTTACCCCATCAAGACTAGTTAGGATTTTATAATTTGTAATAATACCATTTTCTTGGCTTTGACGTGGTAAATATGTCAGCTTGTTGAAAGTTAACGGATTTGCGTACTTTGCTGTAATATTGAAAGGGAACTGATTTTGTTTATTCCATTGAGTGTGCCAGATACTATTTGTATCTCCATCAAATGCATTTACTGCGGCATTATTAGCACTTGAAGTCTCTTGGCTATTTGTTGTTACCCCAATGATGCCTTTTACCTTATCCATACCATCAGTCGGTTTAATGATGTTATAATCTGACCCAAACCAAATTGGTGCAGTTAGAACAGGTAAACTCAATGCATTAATCTTGTTTTTTGTTTCATTTGTTGCAGACAAACCCCATTTATCAAAGAAAGGCGTCAAGTCATAGTGAGCTACTTTTGAAGTGTTTAGAATAAATGTCTGTTTTTTCTGATCATCAGTACTTGGCAGATCAGTATTTGCCATCTCACGATATAATCGGTGTAACTGCGGGTAGAAGTTATCCCCAAAAGCAAGATTAAGTTGCCACAACATTTCTAATTTTGAATTAGAGTCCGAGAAATTCTTGGTTGGCTGTTCTACAAACGTGAAAGCAGCTAAGTACTCGCCTTGGGATCTTGCAGGCTCAGTAGGTTTAAGAGCCTTCTTAGCGGCTATAGAATATATATTTACATTCACCTCGGTCATCCCATCCCAATTCCAAGGTGCTTGTTGTCTCAAATGACCTGCCTCATGATACTGCCCCCAACCCGTTCTTGTAAGGTCTAAAGCATCAGCACTTGCTCCAGTATCTTTAGGCATAATTGCCCCATCCCAATTTGCATATGCATACGCTCCTGGTATGGTGTTTTCTGATTCAATAAAGCCAATCAAATGCCTATCTAACCGATGCCTAGGATCAGAATCAGAACTAGATAGTCCAGATATTTGATCCTGTGCTGTAATAAACTTATCATACGTCTGTAAAACAGGAATTGGGTCTTGATTCAAGATATGAGTTTTAGCAGTAGCGTAATAGAAGACAAAGAGAGCTCTTTCTGATTGAAGTACAACAGAAGGTGCATTAGGATAAGCATTCATCATTGCCTGCCAATCCTCTTTTGTATTCTTGCCTAATACAAAGAATGGAACCGGACTCCCCCCACTCACTACATTTACATGAATACTGCCTTCATTGTTGCTGTTATCAAATGACAATAAACCGCCATTTGGTGAGGAAATTGTATTTATGCCTGGTTGTAATGGATAAAAAAGCGCCCATTCTTTATCATGACGATGGATCCCAATAACCGCTGTAATTGGTTTGTCACCTAAAACTTCTATCTTAATTTGTTCATTGGGTTGTGCATATAAACCTGTTGGCTGATATATTTTTCGAGCATTTATGAATCTACGCTCTCGGTCGCCTTCCGTCCATATATCTCCAAGCGCTTTTACTTCAAAATTTCGCTGAACAACAAGATTATTTAGCTCTGTAATGGCTTCCTCTGATGGTTTGATGACTGGCTCCGTTGGCGTGATGACTGGCTCTGTTGGTGTGATGACTGGCTTTGTTGGTGTGATTGCTGGCTCTGAAGTTTGGGCTAGTGCCCAAGTTGGCGAGCCAGCTACTACAACCGCTGTTACCACCGTAAGAGATAAAACCTGAAGTGACTTCTTAAGTTTTCTCATCAAATCCTCCTAAAACAAATGAAATTTATGCATAGCTAGCATTTACATGCTGGCGTATCCATCTTGGTAAGTATTAAATGGATTTCAGGCTAAAATGATTCTATTTCATTCCACTTTTTTACATTTGTTAAATAACACCGTTTATCTCTATTGCTTCAATTCCATCTTTATTCTGCTTTTAATAAAAAAACAAACTCGCAATATTAGCTGTAAGTTTCTATTGACAATCCGATTGATTCATATCATCATGATGTTGGAAATTTCTTCCCAGAACAAAAAATCCTAATGCTACGAGGCAGGCGTATGCCATTTCCATAACAGAAGGATTCATTAGACAAGATGCTGTTTTAATCGAATATATCTCCAAGCCGGTCTAGGACGCTTTTCTTTTTTTTGTGCTTATAGTGCGGCGGGTATCCGGCATTCGGGCTATGATAGGGATAATCTGATTTCTGCGAACGCCGGTCGTCTTCATCATACCACTCCTTGTACACTTTACGTTCTTCCCTTACATCGGACATGAGCTTCTCCAGCTCGCCTCTATCCAGCCATACTCCCTTGCAGTCCGGGCATACATCAATCACTACGCCCTCTTTTTCAACTTCACGCATACGGACATTGTTGCAAATCGGACAATTCATCGGACATCCCTCCATTTATCGTTAAGAATGAAAAAAGACCCCTGCCAAGCATCGGCAAAGGTCTGTTATCATCCATATAGAACCCTTCACCTAAGGCTGGCAAAGGTCTTGCTTACAACGGAATACGTTGCCAATAAAGCCGGGGCATGCACCCGAATTGACGACTTTACTGTAGTAGCTACTCCCCTTCTACACAGAAGCGCTATTCAATTAATCACATTATAAAGTTACTTAATCTGAATGTCAATCACAGATATGTAAACTACTTCCGTATCTTATTATAAGCGATGAGCCATGGAATCGAACCAGCAATTTGAACTTCGTGATGCATAGTTCTGTTATAATCGAATTTTATCGCCTGCCTGAAGCGGCTCGCTGCTCTCGGTGACGATTTTTCCCTCTTCGAACAATCCTTCGGTTACGGCCGATACGGATTCATTGGAATCGATAACGGTAACGGGCAGTTTCCGAATGTAAAATGCGTTGCCGAGCGGACCATTTTTTTCCTCGATTCCAAACACATACTTTTGGCCGCCGTCATCGCGGATCGCTTTATTAGGTACGAGGAGCGCATCGTCCGTCACTTTCGTCAACTCGAGCTGAGCCTTCTCGCCGCCTTTTATATCCTGATTTTTCATCGTAATCCGTACAAGCTTCATGGAGACTTCGGCGTTCGTTCTTTTTCCATCCGGGGCACCGGTTTGATAGCTGGAAACGGCATTTTGGATATGTTCAATGCGGCCTTCAACTTGAAGAGCCTGGCTTCCCTCCACCCGTACTTTGACGCTCTCGCCCGCCTCTAAAGGAGCGGCCATAGTTGCCGGGGCAAGGAATTCAAACTCAAATCCAAAGCTTTTGTTTGAAATAACGACATCGGGAGCTCCACCAGAAGGCAGTCCTTCCGTCGCGCCGACCTTTGTAACGACCCCGTCAAACGGAGCAATCAGCATGCCGTTCGCTTTCAAATCATGTTGCAGCTTCTGAATTCGTCTCTCCTGAACCTCGAGATCGACTTCACTGATGCCAAGCGCATTTTTCGCTGCTGCAATCGCCTCTTCGTCCGCTTTTTGCGAAGCCTCGATAAAATTGCGCTTCAGTTCTTCCTGCGAAAGCTTCAGCTTTTTCAGACTGGCCTGTTCGTCCAAGATTTGCTGCTCGGCCGCTTCTTTGTTATATATGACGAGCGTCTGTCCCTTCTTCAAAGGCTCCCCTTCCTTAACGAGTACTTTCTCCACTCGCCATCCCGAGTTGTTTGACAAGGCCGTTTCCGCCTTCCATTTCACCACCCCGCTGCCCGAAAAAGTATGAATAAGCTGTCCCCTGGACGGCATCGCCAACACTACCTTGGGCAAGCTCATCGTTGCTAACGTATTGCTAAACAGTGTAAATCCAACCAAGAGCCCGATAAACAAGCCAAATACGAGGCGTATGTTTCGTTTCCGACCGATTGCTGACTGTTCACTTCGTTGTAATTCCATACCGTTCACCTCATGTAAGGTCTATCCTTTTATCCCCGATAGCTGGATTCCCTCGATAAAATAGGACTCCGCATACAAGAACAGTAAGATCATCGGAGCCATATAAATCACGGATGCGGCAAAAGCAACTCCGCGGGCTCCTTCATTAATGCGCGATAAGTATAAAGATAGCGGTTGCTTGAAGGAGTCCTCCAAAAAAATGAGCGGCTGCTCGACCATGTTCCAGTTGTCAACAAACAACAATACGATTAATGCAGCAATTCCGGGCTGAATCAACGGAACGATGATTTTGCAAAAAATCTTTCCATGTCCGGCTCCATCCATTTGCGCCGCTTCGATATACGTTTGCGGGATATGCAGCATGAACTGCCTCAGCATAAACACCCCGAAAGCGCTAAAAATTCCCGGCAAAATAATCGCGGATTCGGTGTTCATGATTCCGAGCTTATCCGCAATGATGTAGTTGGGGACCAGCGTGACTTGGAAGGGCATGAGCATGGTCATTAAATAAACGAAAAACAGCTTATCTCGCCCCCTGAATCGGAGCTTTGCCAGCGCATAAGCAGCCAAAGACGCAACGAAAATCTGTCCGACAATGATCGGTATGACCAAGAAAACGGAATTCCAAAACATTTGCAGGAACATAGGCTTAAAGATCAGTACTTCCGAGTATTGATTAAAGGATACCCAATCGGGAATCAGCTTTATATTAATGAATGAGTCGTTTTCCCCCGCCGCGATCCGAACCATCTTGCCGATGAGATGGTAGTTATGGTTAATTTCTTCCTCGGTCATCAGTGAGTTGGCAAATGTGACCGCAACGGGAAACAACATCATTGTAGCGATCGGGAACAGTACCAGTGTTCGCACAAGCTTGCGAAATACAGCCACTTTCACTCCCCCTCGCCTACTCCATAAAATTCCGGAAACGCCGTTCGATGGCCAGCATGGAGCTTACGAAAATCAAGATACCCCCCACCATAACAATGGCCGCCGCGGTCAGCTTTTGGATATCCAGCGATAGAAACATGTTGTTCATATAATGCTGGAGCATGTAAATTTGATCATGAGGATAATCGCCTGCAATCAGATAGGTTTCGCGGAACACTTTGAACGAATTGATAATGGATATGAGAACGACGAAAAACATCGCTGGCGTTAAATAGACTAATGTAATATGAGCCCATTGATGGAACTTTCCCGCACCTTCGATCTCCGCTGTCTCGTAATAATCCTTTGGTATATTCCGCATGCCGACCAAAAACAAAATGATGTTGTAGCCGATATTTTTCCATGTATATACAACCGCCAGAACGACGATAGACCAATCTGATTTCATCCAGTCCACCCGCTCCAAATGCAAGCTGTGCAGCCATTCGTTCAACGTTCCGTTCCAGTCGAATACAATTTGCCATATCATTACAATGGAAGCGACAGGCACAACGAGCGGCATTACAAAAGCAGTTTGCAGCCAATCCCGGATAAACATCCTTTGGTTCAGAAGATGGGCAAAAAATAGAGATAGAGCAACGATTAGCGGTACGCATACACCGGTAAAAAGAAAAGTGTTAGCTGCCGCTTTGCGGAAGGAAGCGCTCTCCAGCAGCGACTCATAATTGTGAAAACCGACAAAAGAGCCGTTACCCGGGCTATCTTGAAATGAATATAGAACCCCCATAATAAAGGGAATCAAATAAAAGATGGCAAAGCCGATCAAGCTTGGCGACAGGAAGAGCGCAGCCACGGCCATTTCATTGCGCAGCAGCTTACTCATTCAGTACCGTGGTTACCCGATTTTGAATCAGTTCGGCCACAGCTTCCGGGGTTTTCTGCCCGCTGAAATAAGCAATCGATTCTTCCTGCACAATTTGATCGATTTTGTTACTACTTTTCTGAGACGAAGAAGCAAGTGAAATGGGGCCGCTCACGAGCTTCTCCAACACATGATAGTTGGCTCCGGTCACGAACTTCTCCAAATCGTCAATATCCTTTTGCGTAATCTCGAATACTTTGCCTTTCATAGGGCCGATTTCTTGAATGGATTCTACCTTCCCCGTTTTCAGCAGTTCCTTCACTCTATTTTTATAGGCAGCCTTATTGATGGAGAAACCGGTGCTTTTCGCTTGAGATAGCATTTCTTCGGATACCATAAACTTGACGAAATCCCAAGCTTCCGGTTTAACAGACGACTTGTTGTTGATGCCGATCGTCATATACGTCCTGAACGTGGCTCCGGGTTTCCCCCCGTTGGGATTTGGGCTCAAGTAGAGCTTCGACTTGTAAGCATAATTGCCCGCGAAATCGCTTTGCCTTAATTCTTCTATGTAATCTTCCGTGGAATTGATTTGAACCGGGCTGAAAATTAGGGAAAATTCAGTTGAACTAATAATGTTATTGTCGTACAAGGATTTCACTTGCTTCATCATCTGAATAAAGTTGCTAGTATCAAATTTGGCTTTCCCATTAACTTGATCCACATAGGAACCGTACTGGTCTTTAACAAAATTGGTCAACATCATCTCGGGCGGAATTCCGCCTAAGGCATATCGATAATATTCTTTATCCGAATTCTTGGTCAACTGTTTGGCGGTTTCGGCGAAATCGGCCCAGGTCCACTTCGTATCATCGAATGT
This sequence comes from Paenibacillus sp. B1-35, assembly GCF_050474385.1. Lineage (NCBI taxonomy): Bacteria > Bacillati > Bacillota > Bacilli > Caryophanales > Paenibacillaceae > Paenibacillus > Paenibacillus sp. B1-35. Next base: position 814,647 of record NZ_JBCHVJ010000001.1, on the reverse strand, counting down.
CACTCCGCTCTTCTCGATGAATGTCTGGTTTCCCTTTAAACCATAAACGAAAAAATATAGCGGCATCCCGTAAATTCCACCGTTGGCCTTAATACCGTCCAATACATTATTAAAATAGTCCTCTTTTTTAAATTCGGGATCCGTGTCGATGATTTTGGACATATCAGTTAATAAACCTTTCATGATGTAAGCGGCAGAAGGCAATTGATCCAAATTGATAAGATCGGGACCTTTGCCGGATAGCATGGCCGTATTCGTCGTTTTAACGAATTTCTCCAAATCCTGTTCTATTCGGGAATCATCACTTTCGACGGATTGCAGCTCAATCGTGATATTAGGATGCTTGGCTTCATATTGCTGCTTTGCCAGCTTATAATAATCGCTTGGAAAGCCGGTAGAGAACACCACCGTTTTTTTCTCCGTATCGGACGGGGGCGGCATCGCTCCTCCCGGCGGTTCGGCAGCATGACCTTTCTGCGCCGTTTGGGTTGCATGATCACTGACGCCACCGCTTCCTCCGGCTCTATTGCCATTTCCGCTGCCGTTACCGGAACTGCTGCAGGCCGAAACGGCGACCATGGAGAGAACGGTTGTCAGGATAATCAAAAATCTTTTCATTAGGCACTTCCTCTCGATTACAGTATAGTATTCACCGCACTTGCGGTTCTCCGTCAGTATAATGAGCCGATATATGAGAAGTTAGATGGACTTGTATAGAAGTTGTAAATTCAATCCCCACTAAGTGAAGCTTTGGCTTCAGAGTAATTTCAGATACTTTGCGGGGAGCTCCAAAATTAACAATAAAAAAGCCGATCGCTATAGGCAATCGACTTGGAGACTATGAGTCTGGCTATTTAACTCGAATATAGCTCAGCAGCGCCATAATATCTTTACTGAAACCACTGACCTCATTTCGCAAGCTTACCGTAACACTGTATTTGATCGTTTGGTTGTCCTTGCTCGTGTAGAATATTTCCACCGCATCATTCATGTCCCACCGCGTCATATCTTGATTCAACGTCAATTCAGACAGCAGGTAACTTCCTTTTTCCTCAATGAATCGATTCGCAATAATGGATCGATCCCCAATATCGAAGACTTTATTTTCCGTAATCCTCTGAGAGGCGCTCTGTTGGCGGCCTTTTCTTGACATTTTGAGAACATCGCCGTCTTTTGCATTCAGCACCACATCATAAACCTCATTGGGCTTCTCAGATTGCGTCAGGGTTACATAATATAGACCTCTCGGGATTTGATCGAGCAAGGCTTTGTCTCTATAGTAAATTTGATCGGGCAAGACTTTGTCGCCGTAGTAAACTACAGGTTCGTCTTGCGGCCGCGGGCTGTTCAGCAGATCGTTAAGCTTGTTCTGGTCTACGTACATTGATTCGAATTGAAGCTCATCCATTGCCACATTCATTTCGTAAAATTTATTGATCGCCTTTAGACTAAGCGTCTTCGCCGTTTCTTGTGAAAGCAAGCCTTCATATTCCGGTTCGTTGCCCGGGTTCTCTTCTATGATTTGTTTGACCATCACTTTATCCTTGGGGATCGCGTTAAACCAGTCTTCACAACCGGTCAACAGGACGAGGAATGCCATGCACATAAATGCGACAATCCATTTTTTCACGAATGTTCCCCGCCTTTCGACTGGATCGAAGCAAAGGCAACTTCAACGATTGTCCCCTGAATCTCATTGTCTGCAATATGAATGTCAGCATGGTGCAATTTGGTGACACTTTGACAAATCGAGAGGCCAAGGCCCGCCCCGTTATTGCTTCTCGTTCTTGCTTTATCCGCCATATAGAACGGCTCGAAGATTTTATCCCGATGCTCTTCGGCAATCCCGATGCCTTGATCGACGATCTGAACAATATAATGGCTGCCGCGCCAGAAAGTACGCAGCTCAACGGTCTGGTTTTCTGCCGAAGCTTTAATTGCATTGTCTACGAGATTGAAGATCAGCACCTTAATCATATCAGGATCGACAAGTAAGCTCCCTTCCTCGCAATCCGTGTCGATATGAACCCGCTTCTCCTTAGCCATGATCTCCAGCGCCGGCCGAATTTCTGCAACAATGGCTCCAAACTCATGCGCCTCCATTTCGAAGCGATCCTCTTGAAGCATAATCAAGTCCATAAGCTTCAGCGATAACGATTCCAATCGTTTTCCTTCCGAATAAATGACGTTTAAGCCGTCAAGGAACAGCTCCTCGTTGTATTTGGTCGTCCTCATAAAATTGGCAAAGCCTATAATGGAGGTCAACGGCGTTTTTAACTCATGAGTAAAATTATCGATGAACCTTTGCTTTTGTTGATTGAGCCGTTCAAGATCCGAAATTTTATCCTCCACGACTGCAGCCATTTCATTAAAGTTATTGGCTAATACGCCGATTTCGTCTTTGGACTTCATATGAACCCTTTCCGAAAATCCACCTTGAGCGATGACCTGCGCCGTCTTATTCAGCCGGTCTATGGATCGTGTCAATCCTCTGCTTACGAAGAACATAATCAACATAAACAGGAAGCAGGCCGCCAAATCCACCTTAAAGAAAAAATGATACTGATCCACCCGATCCTGATATACGGGAGTGACATCTACCATGTAAGTAAACACATAAGGTTTATGATTGATATTCACCAGGTTCGAAGTGAAGAGAATCGTGCGATCGTCAATGTCCCGCAAAATATAGCGGATTTCGTTCTCCTCCAGCTTGTCCAGCTCGTTGCGCTCGGCAGGCAGCGGAAAATCAATATTGCTGAACACCGACCGTTTCGTTTCGTCCCTGATATCCAGGTACACCCGTTTATCGCTGTTTTTATGTATAAATTCATTGGCAATTCTCGTTAGTACCGTTTTCTCGTAATCAATAGAGTCATAGATGCGCAAAATCGGTACAATCGCTTCAACGCTCGAATGGATACTCATATTTTGACTCATCGCGTTGTTGATTTCTTGCCCGAGCATTTTGTTATGGCTCCGCTCAATGACCGTGATGGAAGCTGCATGAAAGATGATTAGAAATACGAGGATCGTGAAGACATAGATTTTCTGCCAAAACTTCATCACCTAGTCCTCCAGCCGGTAGCCCATTTTATAAATCGTCTTGATATGATCCTGGAGATCCAATTTCTTGCGAAGCGATTTGATATGCATATCGACCGTTCTCGTCTCCCCATAATAGTCGTATCCCCATACTTTTTCGATGAACTGTTCTCTGGAGAGGGCAATATTTTTGTTTTTCAGCAGAACGACGAGCAAGTCGTATTCCTTCGGCGTTAGCTCGACGGGTATCCCCTGTTTGAGGACTTCCCTTTTGTCCAAATCCACTTGAATCGTTTGAAACGCCATCAGCCGCTCTTCTTTGCCGTATCTTCGTAACACGGCTTCGATCCGGGCCAGCAGCTCAATCGCTTCGAAGGGCTTGACTATGTAGTCATCCGCTCCGAGCTTCAACCCGTTGACCTTGTCGTATACCGAGTTTTTCGCCGTCAGGAAAATGACCGGAATGCGGTAGGGACGAATGTTCTCCATCAATTCGAATCCGTCCATATGCGGGATCATCACATCCAACAGGATGAGGTCGAACGGCGCCCGCTTCAGCGCCTCCAGTGCTTCCAAGCCGTCGTAAGCCTCGGTTGTCTCATAGTTTACTAAATTGAGGTTCATTTTAATAATTTTCGAGATATGAATATCGTCTTCGACAATCAAAATTTTTTGTGACATGACTTGAGCACTCCTTGCAAGGGGCAGTTCTTATGTTCCATAATAAGGAGAATAGATTACGACAGCAAGTGCAACTTTAAGATGGAGAAAAACCGTCACCGGATCGCGACTTTCTTCACTACTGCGGGACGGTTTGCAGATCTGTCTTTCTTGCATTTAATTAATATTAAATCTCCATAATACGGCGACGCATAAGGCACATTGGGCGAAACTCCGTTTAAATAATTGTCGGCCAACTGAACGCATGAACTTATGAAAACGCGAATGACCCGTATAATTTTTATATTATACGGGTCACATTTCTATCAATTAGATGTTTTTTGCGATTAATCGTACATTAAATCGATCCTGCGCCTTTTCCTTGCATCATTGAGTTATTTTGCATCATTCCCTGAGAGTTAGAATTTCCCCCTCTTTGATGACAATTGTTGTACATTTGCTCCAATTCTGAATCATTTAAATTTGGATGCATTTCTTTCATGAAAGGAAGCATGTCTTTAAAGGTACCTGGATTCACATCTGCCGCATAAACAGCAGATCCGATTCCAAGAGTCAGAACAGTTGCACCAACTATCGCTATGAACTTGTTTTTCATGTTGTCACCTCCTTTCAAGCGTCAATCACTTATCCAAAAGTAAATTGTCTGATGAATTACTTTCATCATAATCTTCAAATATGTTGAAATTGTGTAGATTGGCGTAGATCCAAAAAAAAGTGACTCCTCATTGAAGTCACTTTCTATTTCGCTTATGCTTTTTTAATCGAAGTATTCGGCAAATGAGATAAATGAGAAAACCTAAGACAACGATCCCTAGGCATGTCTTCAGTTTGAAATAATCCATTCTACTTATGAAAGTATCTCCTTGATAATACATAGCCGACACGGTTAAACACACCAGTCCAATCGTCACAAAGAATGCGGCAATCAACCAGTCGACTTTTTTCATATCGACCCCTCCTGTATCGTCGGTAGAGCAAATTGAACCGTAAAACAAGTACCAATCCCCTTCTTACTGGTAACCTGAATGTTCCCACCCTGCAGCTCCACTAATTTCTTCACAATGGATAGTCCGAGCCCTGTACCGCCAGTTTGCCGTGATCTGGACTTCTCTGCTCGATAGAAACGTTCAAAAATGTACGGAAGCTCCTCCTCTGGAATACCAATGCCTGAATCCTTTATGGAAACAGAAACCGTATCATGCGTGTAACTCGTATGGATTCGAATCGTACCCTGTTCCGTATAACGTATCGCATTTTCCAATAGATTGATCATGATCTGTTCCATTCGCATTCCATCCCCGCGGATTAGCGGAATTGAATCCGTAAGATGAACAACCAGTGCTAGTCCTTTTTCCTTTGCTTTTAAAGTTACTCTATTTACGACCTGATTTATCATGTCATTTATATCGACCCACTCGATGACAAGATTGACCTTACCTTCTTCCATCTTCGAAAGTTCAAACAGATCGTCGACCAGATGCTGGAGGCGAACACCTTCTTGATAAATGATGTCTAGATAACGGTCCTTCTCTTCTTCTGTCTGATACAAATGGTTTTTTACCACATTGGCATATCCTTTAAGGTGCGTGATCGGAGTTCGGAGTTCGTGAGAAATGTTGGCGAAAAATTCTTGCCGCGTATCTCGATATCGCTGTAAGTCGTTTGCTAAATTATTGATCGCCTCCGCTAGATCACCAATTTCATCTTTTTGTTGAATCTCTAATCGTGTTTCTAACTCTCCAACGGCAATTCTCTTTGTCGCTTGTTGCATAAGAATGAGCGGTCGGGAAAAGAGTTGAGCCATTACCCAAGTTATACCGATGGCAAGTAAAAAGGCTCCTACTCCTGAAAGGAGCAGCAGATTTTGCACAGCAGCAAGAGACTTATCCATACTTAGGGTGGAGGCCATTACATAAATTGCTGAAGATACTTGATTATCGTGATAGATCGGTTGTCCAATCACGACATAATGATTGCCTAATGGATCTTGGTGTTCTAAGTTAATGGAATTTCCAGAGAAGATCTTCTTAATATCTTCTGGATGGATAAACGATCGGTCTGAAGCACTGTGTTCACCTGTATGAAGAGTTATTTCGCCTTTAGAATTGATATAAAACATACTCACATTTGAAAAATCTGCGAAGGTCATGATCATTTCCTCTGAGGGAGACTTCGTTGTTTCTGCCATCGAGATGAAATGAGAGGTCATCTCTGCAACCTCCGTTCTCATTTCCGAATGATAAAAGTTAGAGAACATCTGATAGATACTTACGCCCAAAAAAGAGATGACGATAAAGAATACTGAAATGATGATTAAACCAAGTTTCACCCCAATTCGATTTTTCCTCATCTCGATACCCCTTGGGCTGTAAATTTGTATCCTACCCCCCACACGGTTTCAATGGGGTTGTAGCCAAGACCTGCGTGTTGCAGTTTTTCTCGGATATTTTTTATATGGGTATCAACAGCACGAGTGTCACCGGTGTATTCATAACCCCATAATCGTTCAACTAACTCTTCTCGTGGAAAAGACCGTTGCGTATTTTTCGCTAGATACAGAAACAAATCAAACTCTTTGGGCGTAAAATCAATCCTTTTTTCATGAATATAAACTTCGCGAGCTTCTGCGTTTATTTTTAGATTATGAAATTCCATAATTGTATGCTGAATCTTCTGCGATTGGTTGATCATAGAACGCCTTAACAAGGAAAAAACACGCGCCACTAACTCTTCGGGTTCAAAAGGCTTTGTTACGTAATCATCAGCTCCAATCCCGAGTCCATGAACTTTATCCTTTGTATCAGAGCGAGCCGTGAGCATGAGGATAGGTATTGTTTCGGTCTCACGTATTGCTTTACAAACCTGCCAACCTTCCATTCCTGGCATCATGACATCCAAAATGACAAGATCAAATTTACTCTGCTTCATGATGGACAACGCCTCGTAACCAGATGAGGCTTCCTTAACTTCAAAGCCTTCCTTTAAGAGATAAATGCGCAGCAAATTACGCATATTCCATTCATCATCTACGACAAGCACCCGAATTTTTGACATATTGCTCACCCGCTTCTTCAATCCTAATTCAAATGTTAACGTTATAAACTTTTCATTTCAAGATAAGAGCGCACTCTCTTGCAAAAATCGCCTTTGTTTGATATTTTTCTCCTTATCTTTCAAAAAATAAATTTCCATCTTTATTTTGTCCATTGCTCGTCATTTGAAGACTGCTCTGTTGCAATGTCTGTGTTCATGAACTCTGCCTATACTAACCAGCATTACAATCATCATCAGTGGACATTTCCCCTCCTATCCGCTTTTCTATCTGCATTTTAAACCCATATTGTGTAGAAACCATGTTGAAGTCTTGAAATTTAATGTTTCCATACTGAAAAGGTAAAAGCTCCTGAAGGTATATACCCACAGGAGCTTATGACATAAAGAAAAATAAACCGCTTTTACACGATTTTGAGATGTCACTATGTTATGGTCATCCGACAAATCAGGGTGCAGAGTTTCCTCGGCGCCCTGATTTTCCTCACTAAAATATGGAGCTAGTCCTGTTTACCTTGTTCAGTTCCGTTGTTATTATCAACATTATCGCCTGCCTTGTTGCCCAACGATGCGCCTACGATACCTCCTACAACGGTACCAACAGGTCCCAAAGCGGAACCAACTACAGCACCTACGGCACCACCACTTACTGTTCCTACAGCCTCTCCAGTACCAATACCAGCCGTGTTCTGTTTAGAATCATCGTTTCGGTTACGGTCGTTGTGTTTAGCCATCTCGTTCACTCCTCATTTTGTAATGGGAAACGCTGCTTTTGCCTGCGTATCATTCCAAAACATAGCGTTCCCTAACTTTTTTAAATCGATTCACCGATGGGAGTCGCATAACCAGTTGTCTTATTCATTTGACTATTGATCCAAAAAGAAAAAAACCGCTTTTACGCGGTTTGAAATGATGTCACTATGTACTGTCATACGACAACTACAGGTAACCCCCCTCATGCCATCAATTGTTCAATCAGTTGCTTCAGTATGTATATCGCGACTGCCCAAATAATAATGGCTGAAATCTTATTGATATTACGGATTAACCTTCCATTGCTATCTAACTTTCCTACGACCTTCCCTGCAATCGCGAGCGCAAAAAACCAGCACCAAGATACAACGACACATGCAGCAGTAAATACAAGCTTTTCATTCCCCGTATAACTAAGTGAACTTGTGCCAATGACGCCTATCGTATCTAAGATCGCATGAGGATTTAGCAACGAGACAGATAGAGCAAATAATATCTGCTTCTTCGCACTTAATACATTCCCGTCTTGCTCCGTGTTAGGAGGCTCACTCTTCCAGACGGACCATCCCATATAGACTAGAAACACTAGCCCAGCACCAAAGAGAATAAGCTGCAGCCATGCAAGCTGCAACACAACGAGGGAGACGCCCAACACAGCCAGCAAGATAAGCAGGGTGTCACATAATGCGGCAGTTAGGATTACGGGTAATGCTCGTGACAATCTTTTCTGCAATGCGCCTTGATTAAAAACGAATACGTTTTGTGCCCCTAGTGGAATAATAAGTCCGAAAGCTAATGCAACGCCATGAAAAAATGCAACAGTCAAGATCCTTCCTCCTATTGTCCTGCTGAGATGCTATTCTATTCTTTTATTGCGGCCAAAGTGCCTTCCACAGATGTCTTCAATGGCGCTAAAGAAACCGGGAACAAATGATTTAAAAAATCCAGTGCAGTGATGTGCATTCCTATATTCCTCGTCCTCCATTAGCAGCAGATGTGCTTTCTTCAAGTTGTAATGCGGTACTGCCGGAAACAGGTGATGAACAAGGTGGAAATTGTCGTGGTGTGGGTGAATCAAAAAACGTTCAATTGGATTGCCGAACGTGTTGCGGCTTGCGTACAGTTCATTGTCTGTTTTCAGACCGGAATGCTCTGCCATCTCAGCCCAATATCGAAAGATCTGGAAAGTCGTTAGCAATGGCACAAACCAGAATAATAAGAGTTCTTTCCAAAAGCCGAAGTAAATACTACTTGCTATTATTGTAAGCCAATAAATTGATTTGGCAAGCTTTTCTGACCATGGTTCTTCCTTGGATAGGATGTTTACACGAATCGTTCCGTAAATATACTTGGGAACATGTGTTAAGGTTAAGGGCTTGAGGATGTGACGAAACAGAAATTGTTTGATACTGTCCTGGGGCTTATCCAGCCCGATTAACGCGTAGCGCTTCGTATCAGGGTCATGTTCTGGATCCCACAGGTGCTTGTGATGCATGTAATGTGATTTGCAGTAAGTCGTGTAGGAAGTAAAGACGGGAAATGCTACAAAAAAGCAAGCCATCCACTTATTCAAATTGCGGTTCTCAAATAATAAAATATGACTGGCCTCGTGCATTAAGTTGTCGAAGGCCCTCATCCTACTGCCAATTAAGCAGAGACTAATCAAGTACATCCACCAACTTGGATAAGCTTTGGCCAAATAGATTCCTCCTGCAATAATCAGCCAGTCGTAACTAATTGCGAAGAAGTTATACCAATTGTTCCTCTTCTGCAGCTTTTGCACTTTCTTGCGAATCTCAGTTGAGAATATCGCCTTCTTCACGATGTGTTTCTCGCTGCGTGCAGCTTCTTCCATCATTATGCCTCCTCCTTAGCTTTTCTTCATCAACAAGGATGCTGTCTTATTAAAGAAGTAATGAGACTAAGCAACATATCTTGATGGGCAACGGGTTGAATTCTCAGATCACCTCCAATACAAGACTTCAATCTCCTTCATTCACACATTTATAATGGTAATTTCTGATCGATTTAACATCTATATACTACCTTATATGCAATGTCGTGTAAACCTTTGTTTAACAGAGAATCACTACTTTTATCTTCAAGGTAAGACGGTTTAAGATCATGTTGTGGAAACAATGATTCGTTCCGACGATGTGGAGTATCCATGAAGAAAATGATTAAGACCCTACCATGATTTGCACGATAGAGTCTAATAATGGGTTTCCTTATTCACAGCCGCAGCCTGGATGGTCAGAGCCAATTAATCGGTAAAACCCATTTCGTTCGCTTCAGGCAGCAGGCAATCGTTCGTCAGTCCCCCGATAATGGAGTCGCCTACGAACAAGCTGCTGCAGAACAAATCCTGAACGCTGCCCGCAGGCGCCTGTGTCGTAGCGAGCGGAGTCTGACCCTTGTCGTCGGCCGCGCCGCAGGCTACAAGTGTCCATAGAATCGCCGCTGACAGAATAATGCTTCCCCATCGTTGTACCCTTTTCATATGCAATATCTCCTTCTTGCAAGATACCCATATCATAGAATAGAAAAATCAATATTCGGTGCAGAGGAGATCCAATTCTGGATGCAGACGCTCTCCATATCGAGTGTTTTACTGATTTGATTCCGTCCCTTCGGATATTCTTGAAATGATTTATATCTTATCTGCATCTCTTCTACATCTCCATCTATTACTCTACTTATTGTTCATGTATGGGACATTCCCATTTTCATGTAAAATCATTTCATAATAAGGATGAGTAGAAAAATGAGCATTTCAAGTCATGGTACTGGAAAAAGTAGAGCAAGAAAGGTGGCCTTAACTTTTTGCATTGTTCTTATAACTTCAATTAACTTGTTCTTTATATTAGGAAAATCAAATCCTATTACAATTGATGGATTGGCAAAAGAGAAAGTTGTTTATCTCACATTTGATGATGGCCCTAGTCAATTAACTGGACAATTTCTAGATGTACTAAAAGAATACAATGTAAAAGCAACATTTTTTATGCAGGGCAATAACCTACAAACTACTAAATTTCAGGAGAATGTGAAGCATGCAAGTAAAGAAGGACATTATATTGGAGCACATAGTATGACCCATAACCATAAGAAGCTGTATAATGACGGACAGTTTGTACCCGAAATGAGAGAGACACTATCTCTTATTAAGGTGATTACCAATACAAATCCTAAGCTAGTAAGAGCACCTTACGGTTCCGTACCAGGACTAAAAAGTCAATATATAAGGGATCAAATCGTAGCGGCTGGCATAAAAGTTTGGGATTGGACTGTTGATTCACATGATTGGGAGTTGAAGGATAATCCGAATCAGATTATCGAAAATGTTAAAAAGCAGACAACTGAACAAGTAGAAGTGGTGCTGATGCATGAAAGAGCTCAAACCTTACAAGCACTTCCTGAAATCATTACATTTTATAAAGAGAAAGGATATAAATTCGGTGTATACAGCGATGCAAAACACTTCCGTCTAAATTTCCAGAAAGATAAACGTCTCTAATGTGAAATTTTGAATAGCCGTATTGTTTGCCTCACCTTTTATGTATCTAAGTGTGCCCGTTGATCGAGTTCCTTGTTTCGGGTTAAAAATCCCCCCTGACTTCAACTTCATCAGGGGGGATTTTGTTAATTATCAGTCAGTTTCGCTACACTAACAGCGACCTGTTCGATTTGACTGCTGCTCAGGGTCCCATCAGGGGAACTGATTGTCACCGTCCGGTCGTCCAGTTTGAAACCAAGCAACGGCGTTTTGGAAGGTGTATACCACTTGGCGCTGACGCCGTTGGACAGCTTTACCTCCTTGAATGTATAGTCGCTCGAATAATCACGTGGCGACACATTAACAGTCATATGCTTAAAAATCAAATTGACTCCATCGCTCGAAGCTACAGCTTTAACATAGCTGTCGGTTTTGGCCATTTGCTTTGGAGCATAGGCCGTTTCAAAGGATTCAAAATCAGCGTAAGCCTCTTTGATCGCCTTTATCTGAGCTTTATTGTAATTGATCGTTGTCCATTCTCCTGCTGGCTGGCTATCGCCGGTCTGCTTCGTTTTCAGCCGAATCTGCTGGCTGGCGGCATCGTACCCGACATTGATTCCAGTCATGTCGGAAATGGCCCGCACAGGCAAATACGTCGTATTTTGATAGGTGATCGGCACCAGCTTATTGCCATTACTATCTGTTAAAGATTGATCGCTTCCGTTTACTTGAAAGGTAATGCCGTGATTGAGATAAACGTTGATCTTCTCCAGCTTGCTTCCGGCATATACACCAGCGGCTCCCGATAAAGTCATTCCCAATACGATGGCGGACAGAAGTGTTTTTTTCACAATGAATCTCTCCTTTGTTGAACAAATTCACATTTTGAAATCGACAATATGGGTTACGGTAAGCTTTTCTTTGTCATTCACGGTGATACCCAGTCTGGAGCCGGAAGGGTTCCAGCTTAACGGATATGCCGGGTAGTACGTCAACCCTAGCGGCGATACCTTGCCGGAGACTGTATCAAAAATATAGACACCATTCATGCCGCCCTTATCTTCGGTATAAACCGCGAAGGCCAGCTTGGAGGAATCGGGAGACCAGGATGGGTAGGTCAGCACATCACCTTTCCCAATTAGCAAACCTTGTACATGACCACCCGTATCGTAGATGAGCAGACGAGATTCTTCCTTCCCACTGCTTCCTGCCGTGGAGACGGCAATCCGCTGACTGTCGGGAGACAGGCTCAACGTGGAGACATCCGCCGCAAGCAGGGTTGGCTTAGATTGTGTAGGGGCGAAGCTTTTCAGACGGCTTTTGGCATCTGTGTAATAAATCTTCCCGTTACCCACAGCAAATTCGGTGAAAATCTCGATTTCGGGATCCTGCAGATCGATCTTTTTCCGGGTACCATCCACGGATATGTTCCATATCTCGCCTCGGCCCTCCATCGAGCCGGCGGCAAGAATATAGGAGTCATTATTGAGCCAGCCGCCTACTTCCATATAATTGTCGACCGCGACTTCACGCTGCTCGCCTGTAACCATATTTTTGATCGCATTCACGGCCTCATATTTATTCTTCCAAGTCTGAATGAAGCTATATTTCCCATCAGGTGATCGAAATGATTTGATGACCTCATCCTGACCCGCTCCTGTCTGTTCCTTGATGCTCTGCCGCTCTCCTGTCTCTAGATCATAACGGAACCGGTGGTAGCTATATTGCGCTTCTTTCGCAGCGGTGACCTGCTTCTCCAACGTGGTTACCTGGATATCCAGTTCATAATCTGACAGCCATTTCTCTATATTAGCGCCATCAATCCGGTGTATGCGCTGAACGGCAATTCCCTGCTCAGCGGGCGGTTTGCTCTCCTTGACGACTGTCAGTTCACGTTTTCCTCCTCCCTCTCCGGCGCTGGTTTGGCCTATTGTAACCGGCGTGCTGATCTTCTGCTCTGCGTTACAGCCGAATAAGATGCCGGATGACAGGAAAGTCGCGGCAAGCAGTCCGGCGATGTATATTCCTTTGTTGATCTTCATCGGGGTCCTCCTGCTCAATAATGTTATTCAGACCCAGGTCGCTTGATCCAGTTATTGTCTCCTTCCGAACCAACCGGCTGCAAGCTCCCCCATGCCCTTAGAATAGCGAGACAATATTGCGCAAACATATCTGGCTTGTAACGAACTTGTAAACAATTCAGAAAGCTGAACGCTTAACCATTGTGAAGAGCCCGGATGATTTCATTCATTCCGGGCTTCGCCTTTGTATGGGAGTATAGATTGAACTTTCAAACCAGGAGCATGTAGTGGAAGCTCAACCCTGAACCGCGAACCGCCCGATCCCGTCTCGGCAAGCTGCACCGTTCCCCCTTGCTTCTCAGCCAGATTGCGAACCAGCGCTAACCCAAGTCCTGTTCCGCCACTGGTTCTTGATCGATCTCTACTGACTGTATAGAACGGATCAAAAATGCGGGATACAGCTTCCTCTGGAATGCCGATTCCTGTATCGGCAACCTCGATGATCATCCGATGTGCTCCGTCTGCTGACGCTACAGGGTAGTTTAGCAGGTGAATTTGTCCGCCTGGTCGGTTATATTTCACCGCATTGTCCAGCAAATTTAGCATGATATGCATTACGTTCTCCGGATCGGCCCACACCTCACCTGCAGCAAGCGAAGTATGGATCGTAACCCTGCAGATGTCCGCCTTTCCTTGCAGCTGGGCCACAGCTTCCTCCAGCAATGGCTGCAGCGACACCGCCATCGCATGTGTCTCAAACTCGTAAACATCCATCGCTGACAGCTGCAGCGCCTTCTCTACAAGACTGTACAGCCTCTGTGCCTCCTTATGGATGCGCCTTCCGGCATCATCCAACAGGGCAGGATCATCGCTGTACATATTCAATAGGTCGGCGTACGCGATAATCGAGGTTAACGGTGTCTTCAGCTCATGGCTGATATTGCCGATGAACTGCTTCTGCTGCTGCTCCAGTTCTCGCAGTCTCCCCACCGTTTCTAGCAGCTTCTGCTTTTCTTCATGCAGAGCACCGACTGACGTGGAGATGCTCCTGCTCATCTCATAGATTCCTTGTGCAAGCTCCCCCAGCTCATCCTTTCTGACTACCGAAGGACCCGATAGATAATCGCCTTGCCCAATTTGCGATGCCGCCCTGTTCATTTTGTCAATGACATTGACCTGCCGCCGGACATACACGTAACCAATGAGAAAACCGACACCCAGCACGATGCCTCCGGCAACTAGAAACAACTGGCGAATTTGAGCGTAAAACGTATTTTGCTCGGTGAGCAAAGCATGAAACTGCACCGTGCCAAGATGCTGCTCGGCATTGTACAGGGGAGCCAGAAACAATAGTTGATCCCCTTCGGTAATGTACGCCGACTGCCCCTGTGTTGTAATTTGCAGCGCATCCTGCACATCGGCCTGCGGATGAAACGGCAGCGAGGTGCCGGCAATGGAGCCATCCACCGTATACAGAGTCACCGCCATGCCGCTTTGTGCGCCCAAATCCACGGCCAGCCGTTGACCCATCTGCTGCATAAACTGATTCGGCGGCATCCTGTCTTCGGTCAGATATTCTTCCCGCACGCGCAGATTAGCAGCTTCTACCTGGCGGGTAAAAGACTGCTCAAGCATGGTTCGCTGGTTCTCCCGGATGCCGCTCAGCACCAGCACGCTCAGGCAGGTCACGACAAAAACCAGCAGCAGGGCGAGCAGCAAAGACATTTTCCCCTTTAGGCCCAGTCGAAATTTTCCGGTCATCTAGGGTGACCCGTGCTTTTATAGCCGATTCCGTACACGGTCTGAATAAGTCCATGGTGAGTGCCCAGCTTTTTGCGCAGCCGCTGTACATGGATGTCTACGGTGCGGGTGCCGCCCGCAAAATCCATATCCCATACCTTCTCCAGCAGCATTTCCCGTGAATAGACTCGACCCGGATTGCGCATCAGCAAGACCAGCAGATCAAATTCCTTAGGCGTTAAATCCAGCAGTTCTCCTTCGATAGATACCGTGCGGCTGAACATCTCTGCGGTTAAATCCCCCAATCTCAGCACATCCTGTTGCTGCTCCTGCTGCATTTGTTGTACATAACCTCCCCGGCGTGATAGAGCCTTGACTCTGGCCAACAGCTCCCGCATATCAAAAGGCTTGGTCATGTAATCGTCAGCGCCCAGCTCCAGCCCCAGCACTTTATCGACAATATCATTCTTGACAGTCAGCAGCAGAATCGCAGGCCGCGGCTGTCCATCCAGCTTGCGGCATACGTCATAACCGCTTACACGAGGCATCATGACATCGAGCACCATAACTTCGGGCGAGAACGTCTCCACCTTTTCCAGCGCCTCCTGACCGTCGGCTGCTGTCTCCACCTCATAACCTTCCCTGCTCAGCGCGTACACTAAGGCCGCCTGGATGCTGCTCTCGTCATCGACCACAAGTACTTTGATCATGGACATCTCCACTAATTTATTTATGGTTAGCTCAACAATCTATTTTTGACGTTATAAGTCCTTATGGAATATAATACCTATTTGATGGTAACATAAGTTTGCTGCTAAGTGTACAAGAAAACCATAGCGGCGATGGACGATATGTTTTATAACCCTTCCGATATAATCAGTCCTTCTATACAAAAAGCTGCACCAGAAAAATGTTCTGATGCAGCCGATAACCATATAAATCTTGTACATACGACCTGTTTGATGCTTTCCCGCAATAGGCCGAATCGTTCAGTAACCTATTTTTACTTTAATGCTTCGTCAAATGCCTTTTCGATCTGCTCAGCATCAGCTGAGACCGCAAACAGAACATAGTGAGATTTCACCTTTAGTACGTGTTTTTCAAGAAGAGCATATTCATCAGGGCGATAATCCTTAAATTTAACTGCTTGAGCGTCGATTCTTCGTGCAATACTTGCCTTGACACTATCTATCTGACTTTCATCCTTCACTTTAATGACAACAATTTCATCCGCTCTGACGTTAGAAGAAGCAGTATATACCAAGAAGTCCTCAACTTGTTCTGTACCAAGGTCGTACAGCTTCTTCAGCTTATGCGCGTCCCCTTTTTTCAGCTTATCGAACTTGACCGATTGTTTCATCTGATCCTCTATCTTGGCAGCAGACACATTAATGTCTGACTGCTCCGAAGCACATCCTACTAATGCGCTAATTGCAAAGATGAATAGGAGTAATGCAAAGAAACGTTTATTTCTAGCAATATGATGATAAAAGTTCATGGGCATGATCCCGCTCCTTCCTTACCCTTCTTCGTTCGCTATATAATTGATCGATGGATCTTCAATGAATGTATTCATGTTATACAGAATCAACATGTCATGGATTTGATGCTGTTTCGCAAGCGCAGCAACATCTCCTTCATCATATCGAAGGTCAACCATATAAATTTCACTGAAATGCGATGTTAAAAAAGGTACGAAGCTGTTCGCATAGGAATCCTTGATCACCAGCAGTTTCTTTCCTTCGTGATTACTTGTTTTAATCTGAATCATAGAATGATTGCCGTTAAAAAATACGGTGTACTTGTCCTTCTTCTTCACATTGTCCATCGCATACATCGAATTCGTGGACTGTTCCTCTTCGACATAATCGACGGTTACCTTCCCTTCGTGCTTCGGCACATACAAATCTATGCTGTCCGGGTGCAAATTCCTAAATCCGCTCTTTGAATATAAGGAACCATAGAAATCGTATGTTACCGTCTGTATATCGAATTCCTCTTCCTGCATCGGCTGGAACCCCATCCAATTGCTTAGCTGCTGGTACGCATAGTAAGCACCCTTACTTGTCCAATGATGATCGGTTTTATAATAGATCGGTTCATTCTGATGCAAAGAGAGCACTGGGTATACATCAACATAGCGAATCCCTGGATTCAAAGAAGTTTTTACGGTATGAAGAGCGTCCAGCTCTCGATTCTCAGATACGTATGTAGGGAGCTTGCTTTGCAGCACACTAACAGCGGTTGGAGCAAGGATTACATACTTATTAAGGTCAGGCGTCGCAGAATGAAAAGCATTGATCGATTGAATTTTCTCTTCGAGCTCTTTTTTATTTATTTTAGCGAATTTCTGAATTAAATAGCCGTCTTTACCAAGATACACACCGTTACTTTCTTTTTTACCTATCGCTTGATCCGCATTTGACTTTACACCGACCCATACATCTCTAACTACGAATTGATCCGTCATAAACTTCTCAAAGTTGGATGTGAACTTCCCCGAAATAAAGCTGTGAAATGAAAACGTCGGTAACTGCTCAAGCTTCCGATTTTCTTCCTCTGAGAATTCCCGCTTCGGCAGGATCAGGTTGAGTATGAAAATAAGGCCGATTAGTGAAAGAAACAATACAGCGATAACAGACTGAGACAACTTGTCATAACGATTCAAGTGAAATCACCTCCTTAGTAAGATGTGATGTACCATTTTCTTAAAATCTAAAGTACAAGAAGGGATTATACGTGTCATTGACCAAATAGGCTGTAGAGAGTAACAGGAATAGAACATAAACGATTGGCGATAAAATTGCGCTCCCTAATGGGTATCTTTTTTTCAGTGCTGACAACATCTTCCTCGGCAACGGCGTAGCTGCTAGCATTGCAAGCAGCAATACAACTAGATTCGTCGACAAATAATAATAAGTGTTGTTATCAGCATAATGGTATGTGCTGAAGCCAAACATAGCTTCTAGAAATGAGATGGCTGCCGATAAACCATCTAGATCAAAGAATACCCATCCCACCATGACTATGAGAAGTGTATATAAATTCCCCATTACGCGAGGGAGATGCATCAACCATTTATGCAGGAACAGCTTCTCAATCGCAATAAAGCATCCGAAATAAAGACCCCATATGATGAAATTCCAGCTTGCACCATGCCACAATCCGGTCAGGAACCATACAACAAATAAATTGCGGAACTGCTTCACGCCCCTTACCCTGTTCCCGCCTAGAGGAATGTATACGTACTCCCGGAACCAAGAACCTAGTGATATGTGCCATCTACGCCAAAACTCTGAGACACTGGTTGAAATATACGGATAATTGAAATTCTTTGTGAGCTCAAAACCGAACATTTTGCCAAGGCCGCGCGCCATATCTGAATATCCACTGAAGTCGAAATAGATTTGCAGGCTAAAGGCAAGAATGCCGATCCAAGAAGATGCTACGGTTAAGTCAGACGCAGGTGATGCTTTGATGCTTGACCAGAGCATGCCGATATGATTCGCAAGCAGCACCTTTTTTGCAAGGCCTCTAACGAACAATTGTGTGCCTTCCCCAAATCGCGATAATGGAATCTTTCGCAGTATAAGTTGTTTCGCAACATCACCGTATGCAACGATAGGCCCTGCAACAAGCTGCGGGAACATCGTCACATAGGTGCCGAAAGCGATCAGATTTTTCTGAACGGGAACCTTATCTCGATACACGTCGATAATATAAGACATGGTTTGGAATGTGTAAAAGGAAATGCCTACAGGGAGCGGGAGTGTCGTTACTTCTACATGCAAGCCAAACAGCGAATTGAGGTTCTCAACCAGAAATCCGTAATATTTAAAGAAACCGAGAATCCCAAGATTTCCGACAAGGGAACAGACCAACAATGCTCTAGCTGTACTTTTTCGATACCGATATTTATCAATAAGCAACCCATACCCATAATCGATTACAGTTGAAAAGATCATGAGAAAGATGTAAACAGGTTCTCCCCATGCATAGAACACTAAGCTTGCTACAATCAAAATTACATTTCGCAGTTGATTCGGTGCTATAAAATAGATGAGAAGGGTCATCGGCAAAAACAGGTACAAAAAAATCAGACTGCTAAATACCAACACTCGTCGACCTCCTTCATGCGAAGCGTATTACAGTTCGCCTTTCAGAAAGTCGAGCAGAAGCGGATAAAATTCAGCTTTGAAATGAATGCCGTCCTCCTCATAGAGAGCTGGATTCTGCTCAGCAATAGAGGATACATCTACAAACTTCACTTGTTTTTTGCCAGCCAGTTCTTTCAACATTTGATTGTAAGCGGCAATATTGGAGTACCGCGGCTCTTCTTTTAATGCTTTCTCTGTTACCGGGGTTACCGACAATATCGTTATTTTGGTTGAAGGGAGCTTCTCTTTGATCTGGTCGAGCAGCAAGCCATATTGTTGAATCGCGAACTGCAACGGATTATCCGTTGGCCAGAGGATGTCATCTGAGCCGAGAGCGATAAATAAATGCTCAGGATTTCTCTCGACCAGCTTGGCCACGTCATTGTCTTTTACCGCGAAGAAGGCTGTTTTGCCGGCCTCTCCAAATACATTCCTGATGTCTAAAACATCATGAAACATAAACCCTTCTGTAATGGAATCGCCAAAGAATACACTTTTTTTGAACAACGATTTCAATTCATCATTTTCATTCATTGATGTTGCGGCTTCTTTTAGCGTTGTTGCGTCTTTGTTCGTTGAGGTTTCTGTATCAACTGCCATCGAAGATGTTCCGCCATTTTGATTTGCACAAGCAGTTAGGGAAATAACAAGCATCCCTGCCAGCAGTATCGTTTTCCATGTGTTCAACATTATCATCTTCCTCTCCTGTGACTCCCTTTTTTGTCCATTGATGTATGTGTTGTCTTACCTCATAACAATGGATAGTTTAATGTGGAGAGATGCAGATAAAGTGCAGAAGAGATTGATTTGAAATAAAATAAGAGCAGTTCTTGATGTTGACAAGAACTGCTCCTGGATACCGAATCTGAATTGGTTTGGCTTATGGCTTTTTTAGAAGTTGCTTTTCTTGAGGTAGAAAAAGAACAGAACACCATCTGTTGTATTGCGTGCACCGTAATTAACCTCATGTAGTTCCAATATTTTTTTGGAAATGGCTAGCCCAAGGCCAGTTCCTCCAGTAGAACGATGGCGGGAAGCTTCTCCCCGATAAAAGCGATCCCATATTTTCTCGATTTTCTCTGACGGTATATGGACACCTGTATTTTCAATACATACCTTCACCGATTCCTGTTCCTCATTCATGGAAATATGAATGGAATGCCCCTCTGGAGTGTAGCGTATCGCATTATTGATAAAGTTGACGATGACTTGACCGATGAGGAGCTGATTGGCCACGACTTCGATCGGAGCAAGGGATACATGTAAGTTCAATTGCTTTTTTGCGATTTCTGCAGAGAGCTTCTTACACGATTCATCAATGACTGTATCGATACGGAATGTGTCCAGTTGTATTTTATAGGTACCTGATTCATATTTCGCTAATTTCAACATGTCCACGATGAGAAGATCCATTCTCTTCACTTCACTCTCCATCGCAGCAAAGTAGTAATCCTTCTTGTGATTCGCTACCCCATCTTTCAATATTGACAGACAGCTCTGGATGACACTCAGAGGGGTTTTCAATTCATGTGACACACCGGAAATGAATTCCTTGCGTGTATGCTCCAACTGCTTTTCCTTTTCAATGTCATGCTGAAGCTTTTGGATGTAGGAATGCAACTTGTCCGATAGCTCATTAATATTGCGGGAGAGAGCCCCGATCTCATCCTTTGACGTAATCGGAAGCTTTTCAGAGAAATCCAGCTCCGTTATTTTCTTGGTCATTTGATTGATTCGCAATAAAGGTCTGGCGATACCTTTGGAATAATAGAATGAGGCCAGCAATATGAGCACCAGAACGAATACAATGAGATAAACATAATAATCCTGGATCATCTGCACGGCTTCATCAACTGGCTGCAGGGAGGTCATTGCAAATAGATATGCGTCCTTCCCCTCTTTGTCTTTTATAGGCATAACTAACTGTTTATATTTGATCTCATTCTCTTCGTACGCACCCTCTAATGCAGCGGTTGCCGCTTCTACATTCTTCAATAGCAATTCTGCTTGAAATGCTCTGATTCGGTCTAAGAACAGATGGTTCGAATAAATGAATCGTATAGGTTCATTTTTTGCAGGAAGTGTCGTTTTCGTTATGGTACCGGTTAAGTAAAGACTGGGGAATTTCTCATTATTCCAATCTTCTTCATTTCCATTTGGAAAGAGCTCATGTTCTTTGTTTGCAATTTGATTATTCTCCCACGTAAGTGCGAAGTTATATATGCTCATTCGATAAGGAATAACTTCTATCCCTTTTCTAAGGACTTGAATTACGGCGTCGGTCCCTTTTCGTAGAAATTCATGTCCTTGTCGGATTCCCTGAAAATCATTAAAGCTATATAAAGGGATTGTGATGGTTTTGGCAGCGAAATCCCCACCACTAACGCCATTTATTTTCACTTCGATCGAGTCATCATTGCTTTCTTTTATATTGCCGAGTTGATCAAGTACAGTTACCCATGTATTATGCTCTCGATAAAATTCCTGTTCCAGCCGCTGTATCTCTACCGTGTGATTGTCTGGGTTAGCATAGTTTTGAGCGAATGCTTCAAGGCTTGCTTTCACATTCTCTACCTTTTGATGGACATAATATTTCTTGAAAAATACGGTTTGGCCAAAATAAATGATGGCGAGGATAAGCAAACATAGCGCTGTTGTTAACACAAATAATTTGAATACGATCCCTTTTTTCATGTTATCTCCTCAAATTTATAGCCAGACCGAACAACCGTAACGATGCAATCAGATTTGTCCCCTAGTTTTTGACGCAAATTCCGTATATGACTGTTGATCGTCCGTTCATCGCCTTCATAGTCATAACCCCATATTTTCGTTATCAATTGTTCGCGCGTGATAATAATCCCTTTGTGCTTCATTAAGTACGCAAGTATTTCAAATTCAGTATGAGTCAAGCTGCAGCTAACTCCATCTACTGTAACCGTACGAGACTGCACATAGACTGAAATGCCGCTGCTAGTGATCATTTCGTTGTCCATTTCTTGCATTTGTCGGTTTACTAGCAATCGCTTCGCTCGTGCGAGTAAGATTGGAGGGCTGTAAGGCTTGGTAACGTAGTCGTCTGTCCCCAGTTCAAACCCGAGCAATGTATCGTCCTCATCTACGCGAGCGGTCAGCATAATAATAGGAACATTTGAAATTTTTCGAATCCGACGACATACAGACCAACCATCTAATTCTGGCAGCATAATATCAAGAATAAGCAGATCCACGTTATTTTCCTGAAATATTTGTAATGCTGCTTTGCCATCCCCTGCTTCTAGAACGTTATATCCTTCGTTGCTAAAATAGTCTTTCATAATTTCCCGCAATATATGCTCGTCTTCGACGATTAGAATGGTTTTTGTCATGATTTATACCTCGTTGATTGTTGTAAAGTGAATGCTAGCTGATCATACAAGAAGTTTAACCATGATCAAGTATATTTTTCAACCGATTCGTCGGGGGAATGCATAATGCAGGGACAGAAAAACAATGATAACTGTGATTGAATACCATTTATGAGAAGGGGATTTTTCACCATGCATTCAGATTTCGAAAACGCATTTACACGCATTCACCTGTTGTATCATGCGAATCAACATGCACTTGCACCTGAGGAGATCCAACCTGAAATGAACAGCCACGGCTATCAATGTAGTCCACAGCAAGTAAAACAAGAGCTGGATCATCTGACGAGCGAAGGTTATCTAACGATCACAGGTTCCCTATACGATATTACATTAAGAGGAAAGGATGAACTTCGAAGCGTTCAACAACATCTGGAGACATTATATCAAGAAGTCGCAAAGCGTAAAGTATAAGCAGCTTCTTATATCATCAAAACCAATCTTCCATACGGTTTGTAATAACCGGGCAGAAGATTGGTTTGAATCCATTAACCACTAGGTACCCACTACCCATAGTTTTTTATTTTTACTTACAAAGAAAAAAACCGATCGCTATAAGCAGATCGGCTATTCATAATTAGTTTGCCAATTCTCCAAACAGCAAGTCGATAATTTTCTCATCCGCCTTACGGTTCTTCCCCTTGTATGGATAGCAGTGGATATGAATGGCTGGGTTAAAGTTGATCTCAATAATACTGTAATTGGAATCGGATGCTTCAATTGTAATATCATCAATCATCATGTCTACTCCACATAAAGTAGCCCCTGCGGCCTTTGCTGATTCAATGGCTAATCTCTTATAACTTTCTGGAATTTCATCGGTATAGTCAAGACTATCTCCACCTGTACTGATATTGGAGTTTTCCCGTAAATAGACAACTTGACCTAAGGAAGGGATCTCACTCCATTGATGGTTATGATTCTTTAAGTACATGGTTTCTGCTTCGCCTAGCTGTATTTTCTCTAAAGGCGTCTTATAACCGCGACCCCGTAGCGGATCTTTATTCTTTTCATGGACGAGCTGCTCAATCGTGTGAACTCCATCACCCACGACATTCGCCGGTACGCGATGCAGTATCCCTACAACTTCATCGCCCATGACTAGGAATCGATACTCCTTACCTGTCATGAATTCTTCAAGCAGAACCGTCTGATCGTATTTAAACGCCATCTCGAATGCTTTTTGGTAGTCCTCTTTCGTGAACGAACGATTAAATATGGTGATACCTAACCCAAAGTTGGTGGACTTCGGTTTAATGACGATAGCTTTGTCACGGTACGTTTCATAGGCAGCCAATGCCTCTTCCTGACTACGGAAGGCATCCCCATTCGGTACTCGAATGCCACGCTCTTTTAGAACTTCTTTCGTCACAATTTTATTCTCCATGATCAATACCGTACTGTAGGAATCAAGCGATGTCTTGGTAGCCTGCTTTACATATTCCTTGTGATCTCCCTTAGTAAGCAGAACGAAATTTTCGTCTCGGTCGATTAATTTGAACGTAATCCCACGTTTCATAGCTGCCTTTAGAAGCAATTGAGTCGATAATTCTAAATCTTCATATCCAACAAAACGGTACCCACTCTTCTCGCTCTCTTCGGCATACACTTTGGCTTTAGCCAGATGATATTTCATATAAGTGGATTTCTGAATGTCCGACTTAATCCTGTAGGCAAAGCACAACTCGGGATAAAGGATTTTTTGCATCTCCCCATCTAGGATTTGGATCAACTCTTCCCCGTCAGGATTCAAACGCCGCACCATTTCTTGCATCTCACGGATACAAGCAAGTGCCATCTCCTTCATCGTGCTGCGGGAGCCCC
This sequence comes from Paenibacillus sp. B1-35, assembly GCF_050474385.1. Taxonomy (NCBI): domain Bacteria; kingdom Bacillati; phylum Bacillota; class Bacilli; order Caryophanales; family Paenibacillaceae; genus Paenibacillus; species Paenibacillus sp. B1-35. The sequence continues at coordinate 790,472 of NZ_JBCHVJ010000001.1, read as the reverse complement.
TAGAATCATATAAGTTCCCTTCCATGCCTCCCGTGATCACCTGATCATGATTGAGATCCGCCATCTTCTGGTCTTCCGTACCGAAAGGCTCATCTTCTTTGAGCAGCATAAAGAGAATGAATAGGTGGATAACATACATCGTATCTTTACTAATCCCAATCTTATGTAGTGGATTGAGATCAATCAAGCGCAGCTCTAAATAAGCTACTCCGTCTTCTACAAGTTCTTGCAAAGGATTCAACCCTTTGGCTGTTTTCAAGCGAACGGGGCTGTAGAATTCCTTTGCATTTAGCAATTCGCCCTGCCGAATTAACCTGTTCAAATCCCGAACGTAGTCATGTGTTGAATCAAAGGATACATAGAACGGTTTTTCATTCCGATAGCCACATACACTATTTCGCAGCGAATTCATATTCGGGAAGTAGTAGCTCTTGTTATCATCTGAATGGCCTAATGACACACACTTGTCGATATAGGTCTTATCAAAGACTGGACTTGCCCCTGTTAAATAGATGAGCAACCAACGGTACCGAAGCAGGTTGCGTGCGATCTTAAAATAAATTGCATCCTTGAAGTCCTTGTAGGCTTCACCTTGCCCTAGCGTTTCATGCAACTTTCGTAAGAGCCGTTCATCAAACGAGAAATTATAATGGATTCCACTTAGCAGTTGTCTTTTGCGACCATACTTATCTGCTAATTCATGTCGGTATTCATCCGCAACAGGATCATTTACCTTAGCAATAGGAATCTCTTTTTCATCAGGTAAGATTGGAGGATTACTGCTTGGCCACAAGTACTCCCCATCAAGCTCTAATGACACAATATCATGGATAGCTTCCATGAATCGATAGGTCTCTTCAATCGAGTCAAAAGATGGGGTAATCATCTCGATCTGACTCTCTGAAAAGTCGGTTTGGATATAGGGATTCTCCGTTTTACTTCCAAACGTCTTAGGATGTGGGGTTAGCGCCAATTTACCTTCATGATCTACCCTAACATTCTCTTTCTCTAAGCCAAATTGACCTCGAAACAAGTCCATATTTAACGATTTATCGACGATTTGTTGTATGATATCACGATGTAGCAAATTCACATGTTGAACCTTCCTTCATTCATATGTTAAGCCGAAATTTGTGGAACTTTCATTTTGCGCAGTGTTCTCCTAAACCAGAAGATCAAAACGATTCCCTTGAACACACTGCTTAATGCAATAGACATCCACACCCCATTCAAGCCGAATGGTTCGGATAGAATCAGAGCCAGTGGTATTCGTAATGCTGTAAAGGTAATGCTGAAAATCGGTGGGATATGGGTTTTCCCGATTCCGTTAAAGGCACCTACCGTCATAAGCTCCATGCACATAAACAGTTGGGAATAACCAATGATCCGCATATAATCCGTCCCTAGCGCTAAACTCGCCTCATCAGATAAAAATACAGAGAAGAGCTGCCCAGGGAAGAGAATAAAGATGATCGAAATAAAGATACCGAATCCCGATGTCAGCAGCAAAGCTTGTTGGTATCCCTGCTGGATACGATCTAATCGACGCGCTCCATAATTTTGTCCGAAGAAAGCAGCAATAGCGCCTTGCAGCCCACCTATGGTCATGTAGGAAATTGATTCAATCTGAATACCGACTTTTTGAACCGCAATTGCATCCGAACCAAAGCGCACAATGATCTTTGCTATGATGATGGAAATCAATGTGAAGGTCACCCGTTGAATGGTGATCGGTAGTCCCAGTCGAATGACTTCTTTCATAAGGCTGCTATTCCATGCGGATGATTTGGTAATCAACTCGGAATGTCTTGTTCGAATAATAAATAATACCGTCACAAGAAGGTTTGCCATCAAAGTCGCAATAGCTGCCCCTACAACGCCCAATCCTTCAAATGATCCTACGCCAAAAATCAGTAAAGGATCGAGAATGATATTAAGAATAAGGCCAACCGTGAAGATATGAAACGGCTGCTTGCTGTTTCCCATCGCATTCAATATGGTCGCGAACAACATATTTACGACGGAAAAGACAGTACCCAAGATGGAGATTAATAAGAACTGCTTTGCCATCAATTCAACTTCACCACTACCTAAATCAAAGAACCCGACAAGCTGATCCTTTGTCAAAAAGACGAATGCCATATAAAGAAGGCTTAGCAAGACAGACATAATGAATCCATTTTTGATATAGGTCTTTGCTTTATCGCCCTCGCCTGCTCCCATACAATGGGACACCTTTATCCCCGTTCCGATCGTTATCATTGTGGCCAAAGCGATCGCTAGATTAATAAAGAAGCTCGCCGTCCCAATAGCTGCAACAGGGCTACTTCCGAGCCTGCCGACCCACATCATATCGACAAGTCCATAAGTTGTAGAGATGAAGTTGGTCGCTATGATTGGAAGTGATAGCTTCATCAAAGTCGGCATTATCTTACCTTGGGTTAAATCAGTTGTGCCTTTCATGTTACGTACTCCTTCATGCCCTAAGTAAAAACCGACCACAAGGGTCGGTTCAAAGCGTTGATTATTTTCCTTCTACTAGGAAACTTTCGATTCTGGCTTTGATTGCATCTCGCACCTCACGGAATTGAGTCATGATTTCCTCTTCGGTTCCAACGGCTTTCGCCGGGTCATCAAATCCCCAATGCCATTTCACCACTCGGGGATTTGAGATCGCAGGACAGTGCTCATCCGCATGCCCACAGAGGGTTACGACATAATCTGCACGATTGAGAGTCTCAGAATCGATCACATCAGAGGTGTGGTTCGATATATCAATTCCAGCTTCATTCATCACTTGAACCGCTCTTGGATTCAAACCATGCGCCTCTAACCCTGCACTCTTGACCTCGTATTGATCGCTGCCTAATGCTTTTAGCCATCCATCTGCTATCTGGCTCCGACAAGAGTTTCCTGTACATAGAAAATAAATCAATGGCTTACTCATCCTTAATCTCTCCTAGCTCTTACTTATTTCGTGCAGACTCGAAATACTTCCGCTTTATCCACAGCGATACATTTACAAGCCCGATCAATACGGGCACTTCAACGAGCGGCCCAATTACCGCGGCGAATGCAACTCCTGAATCCAGACCAAATACGCCAATCGCTACAGCTATCGCCAGTTCGAAGTTATTGCTTGCAGCCGTAAATGATAAGGATGAAGCCACTGGATAGGAGGTTCCTGACTTTTTCGATAAGAAGAAGGATACTAAGAACATCACCACAAAGTAGATGATCATTGGAATCGCAATACGAACTACATCAAGTGGCAGCTCAACAATTAATTCTGCTTTAAGCGTGAACATCAAGATAATCGTAAATAGTAGTGCAATCAGGGCCAGTGGACTAATCTTCGGAATTAACACTTGTTCATACCACTGTTGACCCTTCAGCTTGATTCCAATCACACGTGTCAGCAGCCCTGCTGCAAACGGAATTCCTAAGTAGATTAGCACGCTCTCTGCAATCTGTCTCATGGAGACATCAACAACAGCGCCTTCAACCCCAAACCAGCCTGGCAGCACTGTAATAAATACATACGTAAAAACGGAATAAAACAGGATCTGAAAGATCGAGTTGAATGCAACAAGACCTGCTGTGTAATCAGGATCTCCCTTAGCCAGATCAGTCCATACCAAGACCATCGCAATACATCTTGCAAGCCCAATCATAATTAGTCCGATCATGTATTCATGCATATCATTTAGAAACAAAATAGCTAAGAAGAACATCAGAATCGGACCGATAATCCAGTTCTGCACTAAGGAGAGAAGGAGTACCTTCCAATCCTTAAACACCCGTCCAAGCTTTTCATACTTCACTTTTGCAAGCGGCGGATACATCATCACAATCAGACCTATAGCTAGCGGTACCGAAGTTGTTCCCATTTGCATGCTGGAAAGTACTTCGGAGAAATTAGGAACCTGATACCCTAACCCTAATCCAATGGCCATTGCCCCAAAGATCCAAAAGGTGAGATAGCGATCCAGAAAAGAGAGTCTCTTGGTGTTACCTTGACTCATAACATCCACCTCCTTATTCACACACCAACGCGTTTAATTTTTCCTGCTCTTTTTCCCCTACCTTCGGCAAATATTCAATTGCTTCTTTTAAATGAGGTTTACCCTCAATGGAAAGAGAATAAAAAATCCACTGTCCTCTTCGCTCCTCGACCACTAAACCCGCGTCCTTTAATTTACGAAGATGCTGGCTAATATTTGGTTGAGTCGTTTGCAATAGCGCAACTAAATGACAGACGCACATCGGTTGTTGAGATAAAAGTGAGACAATTCTAAGTCGAGTTTTATCACCTAACAACTTAAACTGTTCTGCCATTTCTTCTATTGAGATTATCATGTGCCGATTCACCTCCTTGATTTCATGCTTATTATATAAGCGATTACTTATATAATCAACTGATTATTTATTGATGTCACACAATGTTCTTGTCCATTTTCGGTTAACGATAAAAAGCCTGTCATCCATTCAGCCCCTTTTTTAGATCCACTTTGATGAAATTTATCGGTAACAACGCGATTGATTCATTTTTATTAGTTTTCTTCTAGTTAAGAACGTGAATGAAATCCTCGAGCGTCCGTTCTCCCTATTCCAAAATCCCGGTTCTTCCCTTACGGCTTACCTCAAATCTTGATTTACATTTGAGGACATGGTATTTTTACCTTAACTGATAAAATTAATATGCAGCGAATAATTAAGAAAAAAATTTCTTCCCTAGAAGGAGGAAAACAATGTTTCTAAGAAGTGTAACGATCTTAAAGGAAAGAATGAATAACTTTCATGCGTATCCATTTTCCCTGCCGTTAATAAAGAGGATGGAATCCATAGATTTTTCAAATAAAGTTACTTTTTTTGTAGGTGAAAATGGTTCGGGCAAATCGACACTATTAGAAGCGATGGCCTATCAATGCGGGTTCAATACAGCAGGCGGAGGAAGAAACAATGCCTATTTTGTAGAGTCTTCTGAAGCTGCGCTTGGGAATTTCGTAAGATTATCCTGGTTCCCTAAAATAACTACGGGCTTTTTTTTGAGAGCAGAGTCTTTTTATGAATTTGCTTCACACATCGACCTCATAGGGGGATATCATTCGTATGGTGGTCGTTCCCTTCACAGCCAGTCTCACGGTGAATCTTTTCTGAGCTTGTTCAAACATAGATTCAAAGAAAGAGGAATATACTTGTTAGATGAGCCAGAGGCAGCACTATCACCAGCAAGACAACTGTCGCTGCTTCGAATAATTAAGGATCTGTCTGATTCATCACAATTCATTATAGCAACTCACTCACCTATTCTATTAGGTTACCCAGACGCCCAAATCATCAATTTCGATAGCAACCCTATATCACAGATCGCTTATGAAGATACCGATCATTATCAGATTACCCGGAGGTTTTTAGAGAATCGGCAGATCGTACTTAGGCATTTATTTGAAGATTAAAGGGATCGATAACTATCGATCCCTTTGTTTGTTTCTGCTATTCTATTTCACCATATCATCTAAGGCCTTCCATGCATCAACAAGGCCATGTCCATACAGTCTTTTTTCACCCATTTCGGTAGCTGTCCTATCCAAAATCTTACGGATGTCTTTGTTATCAAGTTGGGGGTTAGCCTGCCAAATCAGGGCAGCTACGCCTGCCACATGCGAAGAGGCCATTGAGGTGCCTAGGTTCATCGCATATTGGTTATTCAGTGACGTAGTAAATATACTTGCTCCAGGAGCCATCAATTCTAGGTCTTTACCCGAGGCCGAATAAAATGTTCGTTCATTTCTGCTATTTATTGCCCCTACAGCGATAACCTCTTTATATGCAGCAGGGTAAGCGATTGTATCGCCTTCGTTGAATCCATAATTTCCGGCGGCTGATACCAGTAACAGCCCCTTTTTGTAAGCTTCTTTCACAGCTTTCTTCAGTATTTTGCTGTCTGTAGTCGTCTCCAAGCTCAGATTAACGATGTTCATTTTATTTTGAATGGACCATTCTATCCCCGACACTACATCACTAATATTTCCATTAGCATTTGAATCTAAGACTTTAATTGCATACAGTTCAGATTCCGGGGCAATACCTAGGATACCTATATCATTATTTCGGGCACCGATAATTCCTGCCACTGAAGTGCCATGTCCGTGATCATCTAAATAATCTGGGTTTCCGTCGACGAAACTTATACCACCGAATACCAATAGATCGTCATGTTTATAGTCAATTCCAGAATCTATGATTCCAATCTTTATAGATTGTCCAGTAAAACCTTTCTCTTGAACTTTCAACGCATTTACTTTTTCAATTCCCCAAGGGATTTCCTGAGTTGATTGTGATAAGGGGACTGTCCCTTCAGGGTTTATGCCGCTCTCGGAAAGAGCTTCGATTTCTGGTGTACCTTTGATTTTGAGATCTGGCTCATAAAATTGAATTTGGGAGTAGTCGTTTAGTTTCGAAGCCTTGCCCTCTGAAATTTCCACCAGTACAACAGGCATTTCTTGATATTCTCTTACTATCTTGCCTTCCAGAGTATGAATTAGGTTGTAATCAATCGAGGTCTGAAATGAAATTAAATACTTTGTTTTAGCTTCTTGAGCTGATATGTATTCCTCTGCAAAAGTAAAAGATGCAGCCAACAAACATATTAAAAAGAGAAAACAGAACTTTCTCATAATAGGTCACAACCAATCTAATCGAAATGTATGGTTATTTACGCTTGGGAAAGCAGATAATCACAAACCTCAATCTGCATTCCTTGGTCTTTCATCGCTTTTATTAAAGACAATAGCAGGTCATCATCTGTAACAGGCCATATATCTATGATTGCCTTTTTTACGTCATCCAATTGAATGGATTCATCACTGAATAAAAACGCAGTGGAATAACCCTCTTTCTTGAGACCAGAAGGTAATCTATTGCCGACGAGCTTTTCGGATAAAGCCATAAACAACCTATTGATCCGAGTTTGTTGATCAGGTGTCATGCCGTAGGACAAAATAAAATCGTAGTAAGGATAGTTTCCATTGGAGATCTTACAGATCGATAAACGTAACACTTTATCTTCCAATACATTTATTTTTTCTTGCATCTCAAGAATTTGATTGCTTTGATTTCTAACTAGTTCTATTAACTCCGCAAGTCGTTGTTCCATTGTTCCATTCACCTCAAGTGCTAAATAGAAAGGGAGGAACATTGAAGATCCCTCCCCCTCTATATTGAATTTAATTACAGCAGAAGCCAGTCAACTGTCGTAGCAATTGCTTCAGCAATTGCCACACCGTATGAATCAGGAACACCTGCCATGCGAAGGCCATCAAGAACGATGGTTCTGATCGTTCCAGTCGCATAATCCCTTGCCGTATCGATTTTGGCTATTGCATTATCGATACCTTTCATGATTTTGCTGGAGTTGTTGGCAAAATATTTTGCCGTATCTTTATCAAGCCATTTTACAACATTGTAGAGTACATCGCCACCGGTTTTAACGGCTCCCTTAATTACACCGAGAGCACCTCTAACCAGCACACCCAACTTTCCGGAAGCTTCCACTTGTCCGTCCGTAACATTAACAGCTACAGATGTTACAGGGATAGTCTTTGCAGCAGCAAATGCTTGTGTTACCGGGAGAATTGCACTACAAGATAGTACAGCGGCCATTGTAGTGAGTATTAATGATTTCTTGAACAATTGGGAAACCCTCCTGGAATGAAAATGTGTGATGGAATAAATACCCATCACCGACAATGATTATATCATTCCATATTTAACCAAATTAGGTTCTAATGCACTATTTTGAAAACTATGAAATAAAAATTAGTGTAGAAAGCCCTGTTATATTGTCGAACTGCCAAAATATAAGATGTCTCCCTTCGCAACGAACGTGCCAAGCATGAGAGAGCTGGTGGCTCGATAACTTTAAACAGTATGGGGATTTATAAATAATCCAGATGGTTATGAAATATAGATAAATTAACGTTATAAGATTGTTTTACAACCCCCTAGTCGCTGTATAAATTACCCAATTAGATGTGAAAGATAAAGCTATCTATGATAAGGAGGTTTTTATTTTGGCGGAACCAAAAGATATGAATGCTTCAAACGAACAAGATGTAAAGCGTGAGACATTGACAACACGCCAGGGCCATCCTGTGAAGGATAACCAAAACATCCGTACAATTGGTAATCGCGGTCCGGCTACACTTGAAAATTACCATTTTATCGAAAAGATTTCCCATTTTGACCGTGAAGAGATACCGGAACGCGTCGTTCACGCACGAGGAACAGGAGCATTTGGATATTTTGAAACATACGGAAAAGTTGGAAACGAACCCGCAGAGAAGTATACTCGTGCAAAAGTATTTTCGGGTGCTGGGAAGAGAACGCCACTTATGGTTCGCTTCTCTACAGTTGCAGGGGCGAAGGATTCGCCAGAAACGGCTCGTGACCCACGCGGGTTTGCGGTAAAAATGTATACAGAAGATGGAAACTGGGATCTAGTCGGAAATAATCTTAAAATTTTCTTTATTCGTGATGCGATGAAGTTTCCTGATATGATTCACGCGTTTAAAGCAGATCCAGCCTCGAATGTGCCGAACCCTCAGAGGATGTTTGATTTCGTTTCCCGTACACCTGAGGCAACGCATATGATTACCTTCCTATTTTCTCCATGGGGTATACCGGCAACATACCGTCACATGCAAGGTTCCGGTGTAAACACCTATAAATGGGTAAATGACAAGGGAGAAGCTGTGTTGGTGAAGTATCATTGGGAGCCGAAGCAAGGGATCCGTAACTTAACACAAGAAGAGGCAAACGAGATTCAAGCGAAGAACGTCGGCCATGCGACACAAGATTTATATGAAGCGATTGAGCGTGGCGATTATCCGGAGTGGGAGCTCTTTGTACAGATCATGGAGGATGATTATCATCCGGAGCTCGATTTTGATCCGCTTGATGATACGAAACTTTGGCCAGAGGATAGGTTCCCATGGTTGCCGGTGGGTCGGATGGTTCTTGATCGAAATCCAGTAGATTTCCATTCTGAGATTGAGCAAGCAGCCTTTGGCACAGGGGTTCTCGTTGATGGAATGGATTTTTCAGACGATAAAATGCTGCAAGGCCGTACTTTTTCTTACTCTGATACGCAGCGTTATCGAATAGGTGCGAATTATTTGAAATTGCCTGTGAATGCGCCAAAAGCGCCTGTTCGCACGAATCAGCAGCGTGGCCAAATGGATATCCGTGATCCGAAAGAATCTGGAGGAAATCCACATATTAACTATGAGCCATCCATGCTCGGCGGCTTTCAGGAAGCAAGCAAGGAAGATCGTGTACCACACCAACCTATGTATCATGCGGCAGCAATGAGTGCGCCAATTGACCGTCCTAACAACTACGGTCAGGCTGGACACACGTACCGTAGCTTTGAAGATTGGGAACGCGATGAATTGATCAAAAACCTTTCTGAAGCACTTGCAATTTGCGATAAACGAATCCAAGAAGCTATGATAGATCACTTCACACAAGCCGATGAACAATATGGCCAACGTGTGAAGGAAGGTATTGAAAAGAAAATGAAAGAACTTCAGGAAATAAAGGCGGAAAATAAAGTGCCTGGCCAGGAATCGGGCAAATCGAAATATGGTCAAGGTACATTATCTGCGAACGAAGCAACAAAAGATGCTGTAAAGAAAAGCCACGAAGCCGATCCCTATTAATTAACGGTTCACCGTACAAGATCATAAAAGGCAGCTGATCAAAGGAAGTCGGCTGCCTTTAACTGTCTTTCTTGGGCTATCGTTATTATTCGTCCAACCGTTCTGGCCCTAAGTCATACATTGGGCTACCGTTTATCAAACTCTTGCAACATCCCTCTTATTTGTTCAACCAGTAATGCGGGCGCTTTCTTGGGTGAACCAGCATCGAATGGAGGTTGAGGATCATATTCCAAAATCAATTGGACCCCTTTACTGATATCTTCTCCGAACTCCCATGCTACTATATGGAGTGCCATATCGATACCCGAGGATACACCGGCTGCTGTAACGATTTTACCCTGTCGAACCACTCTCTCATCAGTTGGAATGGTGCCAAGCGATCTGAGCAGGTCAAAGGCTCCCCAATGACAAGTGGCTATGGTTCCGTTTAATATGTCTGCGGCGCTTAAAATCAAAGATCCGTTACAAACTGACGTTGTCCATTTCGTTGTTTTATGGATTTGACGAATCCAATTTAACGTAACTTGATCATTCATTGGAGTTTTATAATTTGGCGGACTGCAGCCTGGAACAACCAGAATATCAGCCGAATCAACTTCAGAAAAATCGTAATCGGCGTGCAAATATCCCATACTTGAGTCCAATTTTATTAACCCTTTTTTCTTAGCGACAAACTTTACTTCACATTTCATCGTTGCAGCAAATACCTCGTATGGACCAATTGCATCTAATGCTGTGACTCCATCGAAAAGCATGATTGCGATTTTCATAATGATTCCTCCTTCGTTAACTAAATTTCTGGTGTCAATTTACTCTTCTCATCTCCATTTAAAAGAGACCGATCAGTCCCTTTTATGGTAACTTACTGTATGTTCATGTACAACTGAAATATGTTACACTTTTTTAACAGAATAAATGATGGAGGATATTATGCGTAAAGGTGAACAGACACGAAGGCACATCGTCCTAAAATCGGCAGAATTATTTAATCAGAAAGGGTATGCTGGCTGTTCATTGCATGACATTATGGAGGCTACAGGACTGCAAAAGGGGGCAATTTACCGGCATTTCAAAAGTAAAGATGAGATTGCTTCAGAGGCGTTTGATTTCGCGATTGAAACGGTCGCTCAACATTTTGCTGAAGCGATATCCAATGCTACTACCGTTCAGGGGAAAATAGGCTCCCTTTTTGATGTATATGAAGATGTAATAAATAATCCCCCAATAAAAGGGGGATGTCCGTTGCTGAATACCGCCGTAGACAGTGATGATACCAACTCGCTTCTAAGGGAAAAGGCGCTTCGCGTGCTCCGCACCTTTCTCAACATGATTGAAGAGATTATCGAAGAAGGTATTCAACTCGGAGAGCTAAAGCCTAATATCGATACAAAAGCGGTGGCTTCCTTCATTGTTGCAATTTTTGAAGGAAGTATTATGGCTAGCAAACTAGAAAGAGATAATAAACACGTCGCCTACAGCAAGCAGCAGGTACAGCATTATTTATTGATGCTACAAACGGATGCTAAATCCTAAATTACATGTTTTTGGCGCGACCCCGATTCAGAGAGTGACCATCATTGGAAAAAGGAAGTGCTCATGCAGATCCCCGAGCGGGTCTGCTCCCGTGTTTCAGAAAGCCCGGATCAAGCTCATAGGCAGCAAGCCCCGGCTTTTACATTCAGCAATTTTCTTTTATATAAGACGGATTGTCAAGCTAAGTACGACAGTTCATCCATGAAAGCTTCGAGAGCAGACATCCAGCCTAGACATTTAGAGGACAATTGTTAAGGAGATAGAAACGCCCCATAATATGGTGGAATTGCTTGAACTAAGTGCCAGCCTTCCTGTTATATGAAATATGCTAATCCTCTAGGAACAACCAGCATCGCCTCGTTAGTTCCCTACTTGATATACTTCAGTCTAACGCTTAATTTTTAGGCTAGTACTTCTATTTTTTGCATCACTTTAGAAAAACCGTGGTGTTCGCAGCTCCTACTATCATGATGCTAGTCAATCAGCCATCTACACCAACGAGCCCCTTTCGAAAAAGAGGCTCTTAGCTTAGTAGCTTACGAGAATCTAGTCTGTTTTCCTTACTTCCACCATTGGTCGAATGGTGTTACAGGCAGTTCCCGTTTATGTTGTGTCACCGCGTAGCGGTTCTCAATACTCAATTTCGCGTCTGGAGCAACTTCGTTGCCGATTAGGTATTCATCAAGTACGGCATATTCCAAACCAAGCTCAGTTTCATCGGATTGCTGCGGTTTGTTGTCGAGTAGATCGGCTGTTGGCGTCTTCAGATATAGACGTTCTTGTGCGTGCAGCTCGATCAAGAGTTCACGCCCTTGACTTTTTGTAAGTCCAGCTAGCGGGAGAATATCAGCTCCCCCATCACCAAACTTGGTAAAGAAGCCAGTGATTGCTTCTGCGGCATGATCGGTTCCCACTACAAGGCATTGATGCTCGCCTGCGACAGCATACTGTGCAATCATTCGCATTCTTGCCTTCACGTTCCCTTTGTGGTAATCCGTAAGGGCTTTTCCGTCAGCACTCTTATATGCTTCTGCAAATACATTTACAGGAGCCTCAATATTGAACGTAAGCGTATCATCAGGAGTAATGAATTGCAAAGCAAGCTGGGCATCATCCTCATCTTGTTGTCTCCCATAAGGCAGACGGATCGCAATAAACTTGGCTTCATAGCCTTCTGCACGAAGCTCTTCAACCGCCAATTGGGATAATCGTCCTGCAAGTGTCGAATCCTGCCCCCCGCTGATTCCTAAGACAAATCCTTTCGCTCTAACTGTACGGCAATAATCTTTAAGGAAATCTACCCGAATACGGATTTCTTCCGCAGGTACAATCGTATGTTTTACATGCAGTGCGTTGATAATATCTGTTTGCTTATTCATATCCCGCTTCCCCTTTCACTATTTGTATAGGCGATTGATTCTAATGTATTCGTAAACCTGATCAGGAACCAAGTAGCGAGGTTCTCCGCCCATTTTGAATTCTTCTCTAATATAACTAGAGCTGATCTCCATGGCCAGCCCCTTGTCGATCAAATGAAACGTATGGCCATCATCTGCATTCCGAAGAATTGGAGATTTGCTAATGGCCGACAGCATATTGATGCCGTCTCTTGCCATGACAATGAACTTATTTTCACGAATTAGCTCTTCTGCCCGCTTCCATTTCCCTTCACCGATATCGACGAGCAGATCAGCCCCCATGATGAAATACACTTCGTCATTCGGATATTTCGCTCGAAAATGCTTCATAGTTTGGTACGTCGCGATTTCCCAAGCAGGTTGATTCATTTCAAAATCGTCAACTTCAAATTTGTCGTTGCCCTCTATCGCAGTACGAACCATGTTCATCCGATGTTCATCCGAAACGTTCAACTGTTTATCTTGCCGCTTACTGGAACAAGGCAGGAAAATCACCTTGTCCAGCTTGCAGCGATGCGCTACGGTGCTTGCTGTCCAAAGATGGACATTCGTGACCGGGTCAAAGGATGATCCGTAAATACCGATTTTCGCCACCGCATCCAGCCTCCTTCTAAGCTTTGAGAGCCGCTTGAACTTTATTTCGTACTTCTTCAATCAATCGCATCTTATTATTCCAGCATGCTTGACTGAGGTTAACCGGGTATTCTGCTGGATTGAGAGTACGTTTATATTCATCCCACAACACATTGAGATTTTCTTTTACAAACTCCCTAATTTCATCAAGCGTAGGTACATCGTACACCAAGTCGCCATTTTCAAAGATGGCATGATGAAGTTCTCTCGCTTCAAATCCCGTTACGAATTTTGCGATATACGTGTGAATGGGATGAAACATGTGCAAGCGCTGTTCCGACTGCGGTTCTTCATGTTCCAATGCAATGTAGTCGCCTTCCGATTTCCCATTCGCCTTGTTGACGATGCGGAATACACGTTTGCGTCCAGGGGTCGTAATCTTTTCAGGATTCGAGCTGATTTTGATCGTATCGACCATATCTCCGTGTTCGTCTTCTATCGAGATCAGCTTGTATACGGCACCCAAAGCGGGTTGATCATACGCTGTAATCAGCTTGGTGCCAATGCCCCACACGTCAATTTTAGCCCCCTGTGTTTTTAGGTTCATGATGGTTTGTTCATCAAGATCGTTTGATGCATAGATTTTGGCATCCGGAAAGCCTGCTTCATCAAGCATTTTGCGAGCTTCTTTCGATAAGTACGCCAAGTCTCCGCTATCAAGTCGGATGCCTTTAAAGTGGATTCGATCACCGAACTCTTTCGCCACTTTAATTGCCGTAGGGACACCGGATCTCAGTGTGTCATAGGTATCAACAAGGAATACGCAGTCTTTATGCGTGTCAGCATAGGCTTTAAATGCCCTATATTCATCACGATAGGCTTGAACCATTGCATGAGCGTGTGTGCCTGAGACAGGGATGCCAAATAACTTCCCTGCCCTTACATTCGATGTTGCTTCGAACCCCGCAAGGTAAGCAGCTCTCGTCCCCCAAATCGCGGCATCCAGTTCTTGCGCTCTTCGAGTTCCGAACTCCATGCAATGATCATCAACCGCAACTTGCTTCACACGAGATGCCTTTGTTGCAATAAGGGTTTGATAATTAACGATATTTAGGATCGCAGTTTCAATGAGCTGTGCTTCGGCTAGTGCTGCTTCAATTCGCATAATCGGTTCATTCGCAAAAACCAGTTCCCCTTCTTTCATCGAATGAACGGTTCCTGTGAAGCGAATCGTCCGAAGGTAGTCCAGATATTCTTCGTTGTATCCTTCTTCCTGAAGATAACTCAAATCACTCTCGGTAAAGCAAAAGTCATTCAAATAACGAATGACCCGCTCCAAGCCTGCAAAGATCGCATATCCGTTCTGGAATGGAAGCTTGCGGAAGTATACTTCAAATACTGCCTTACGGTTATGCATGCCATGTTGCCAGTAGACCTGCGCCATATTAATTTGATATTTATCGGTATGCAGCGCGAGACTGTCATCACCATGATTGAAAACCGGAAGCTCAATTTTATTCATCTTTGTTTTCCTCCTTTTTGACTACTGCAGCTCCGAGCGATCCTTTGAAATGTCTAAGCGCCCATACATGACCTTCTGCATCAAAGCTTGCAACGGCATCCTCATGAACGACAATATCGAAGCTTTTATTGTAAGCATCTACTGCGGTGTGGAGTACGCAAATGTCTGTACAAACGCCTACAAGATGAAGTTCAATGATTCCTCTTGATCGAAGTTGAAGTTCTAAGTCCGTTCCAGCAAATGCACTGTATCTTGTTTTGTCCATCCAATAGACATTATTTGCGTCTTTATTTGCTTGATACAGATCCTCCAATTGACCGAAAAGCTTTCGACCATCGGTTCCCTCAATGTTGTGCGGCGGGAACAGCTTCGTTTCCGGATGGAATGCGTCATTCTCCTTATGCATGTCGATAGCGAAAACAACGAAATCACCGCTTAGAATAAACTCTTTCGTAATTTCAGTCATTCGCCCTTCAATCGCTTGCCCTGGTTCTCCACAAGTCAATGCCCCATCCGCAGCAACGAAGTCCTTTGTATAGTCAATATGAATGAGCGCTTTTTTCTTGTTCATTCTAGACTCCTCCTCTAATTTAACTATTGTATAATTGTTAATTGAATATGGTAAAAAGAGTAGTGACAATAAAGTTAGAATAGCACCTTACCCATCACACATCGATTTCGAAATGCTATTTACTTTAGTCACCATCTTATTGTAATCATCTATTATCAATCACATTCTGGTATGGTAAATGGATTTGTTCAGATCCATTTCGACGAATCGGTACAACTGTGTCGGTCGTTTCGATGTTCGGGTTGTCTTCTTCCCTTCAACCTCTTGGATAAAGGGCAAAGATTTGATCTTTCTTGCAAATGCCGATTCCAACGCAATTGCGGAATCATCTGTGACCGTAAGGAGAACGGCTTGCAGCTCCGAATATGTGAATTCTTCGGGCAGAAATTCCTTGGCGACAGTCGTTTCGAGCAGCTTCTGGCGAATCACATGAATCGCATCTGCAATGATTTGTGCGTGATCAAAAGCAAGCTCGAGATTCATGACCTCTTTTACGGAGAACAATTGAACATCCGAAGCATCATCGTTTGCCTGTCTTTGGGACAACTTGTGTTCTGGAACTATTGCAAAGTGGGCATTTGTAATCATCCAGCCCCGCGGATCGCGTCCTGGTTTATCGTAAACGCCGTAATGTTCAAGGTGAATGTTCTCAACGCCTGTTTCTTCTTGCAGCTCGCGTTGTGCACATTCATAGGCAGTCTCATCTGGATTGACGAAGCCACCAGGCAATGCCCACTTGCCTGCTTCGATATTTGGCTTTCCTTCGCTGTTAAGTTCACTCCGCTGGATGAGCATAATCTTGAGATCCATCTCGGGCGGTTTGAATTCTTGGATTGTAACAGGCAATATCGTAAATACAGCAATGTCCGATGTATATCCATCCGGCGTTCGATATTGTTTGACATCATATTGTGCTAAGGCTTCTTTGTTTGACATGGTAAGCACAACCCTTTCTCTCTTTTAACAATTACCAATGTGTTAATTGTATAATAAGAGTAATTCAACCTTTTGTCAACCTATATATTCCATGTTTTAAATAAACCAGTCGCACACCAATAGGAGCAGCTGCTCGGCAAACTGCTCCTTGCTTCAATAGATCCCTAACTCGTTAAAAAGGCAAACCAGTTGCTCCCACCACTAATGCTACCGTTTCCATATTCAACTCGTTCCCATCCATGTTATTGTCCTAATGATATCTGTAAGAGATAGTATTCTAATTTAAAAACTTTCTAACCAATCTCAGCTTCTTATCGTTGTAAGGAGGTAAAATAAAACGGGTATCGATTTTTGTGGTCTTCTTCACAATGCTCTTATGATGTGAAAAAAGGTCGAAACTGTATTTCCCGTGATAGGCGCCTATCCCCGAATTTCCAACGCCACCGAATGGCAAATAACGATTCGCAATGTGAAGAATCGTATCGTTTACACATCCTCCCCCAAATGAGATTCTTCGCAACACCTCTTCCTCACATTTCTTATCCTCGGTAAACAAGTACAAGGCCAACGGTTTTGGACGTTCATTAATCGCATAAATTGCACGATCTAACTGCTCGTATTCCATAATCGGTAGAATCGGTCCGAAAATCTCGTCTGCCATAACCGCATCAGTCCAAGATTTTGCTTCTAGCAATGTTGGTTCGATATACAATTTCTCTCTTATTGATTTACCGCCAACTATTACGTTATCTTGATCTTTTTCCAGAATTGAAGTCAATCTATCGAATTGGCGCTCATTCACAATACGGCCATAGTCCTTACTTTCCATCGGATTTTCTCCATAGTAACTCACGATGACCTCTTTCATTTTTGAAATAAGAGCGTCTTTGATTTCCGAATGTACCAACATGTAATCAGGCGCTATACAGGTTTGGCCTGTATTCATAAACTTGCCCCATACAATTCTTTTCGCTGATAATTCTAAGTTCGCAGTCTTGTCCACAATGACAGGGCTCTTCCCTCCAAGTTCTAAGGTTACGGGAACCAGATTCTTGGCAGCAGCCTCCATCACGATCTTTCCCACCTGTACACTTCCTGTGAAAAAGATATAGTCAAAAGGGGCATGAATAAGTGCTGACGTTGCTTCCTTCTCCCCTTTTACGACGCGGATGTAACTCTTGTCAAAGATCTCGTTTAACATTTCATGAACGACTCGCGTTGTGTGAGGTGTATGTTCCGAAGGTTTAAGTACCGCACAATTTCCTGCAGCAATTACTCCAATAAGAGGTTCAATCAGCAATTGGAACGGATAATTATAAGGTCCTATAATGAGTACTGTCCCATATGGCTCTTTGATTATGCGGCTTCTTGACGGCCATAAGGCTATGGGGGTTTTTGCCTTCTGGGGCTTCATCCATTTCTTCACATGCTTCATCGTGTTCTTAATACTATCCAATATAAAGCCGATCTCCGTTGAATACGCCTCATATTCGCTTTTCCCTAAATCCTGATACAGTGCTTGTGTAATTTTATCTTCATTACGCTTAATACCCTCTTTTAATTTTTTCAGCTGTTCAAGGCGAAATTCTAGAGTACGTGTTGCCCCTTTTTGAAAAAATTTCTTATGTTCCGCAAGAATGCATTCAGTGTCCACCTTCTCTATTTGATTCATTCCGAATCACTCCTTATCTATTCTCACCGCATAAACACCTTATGCTCTTATCCATTCAACAATTCCGAACACCTAAATATCTAAACGTTCAAACTCTTCGACATATATATGATTATAAATGCCTTTAGATTTGTTCTAAAGGCACTCATCTTCAAGTAACAATAATAGTTTTTTTAACGAATCAACAGCAGTATCCAAGGTTACGGAATAATAACGCTCTGTACCGATCTTCTCCATCGTAACTAATCCTTGATCCCGCAGCAGTTTTAAATGATGAGAAATCGCAGGACGCGATAATGTAGATTGGGCTGTAATTTCACCAACTGACATTGGCCCCTGTTCACTAAGCCACAGGATGATATCTTGGCGATGCGGATCAACTAACAATTGGAAAAAAGGGATACATGTGCGAAATTGTTCGAATGCCTGTTTTCCCATATTCTATCCTTTCTTCATGACGTTGTAACGAAAGGTTTAAATACGTAAACGTTTTGTTGGAGTCATTCTAATCCATTCTCCAATCATCGTCAAGTTTATTGAAATGGAAATATTCCGTCATGAAAATGGACTTGAGACCTGATGTTGAGATACATCGCTAATTCATTTTAAAATTGACTTCCGGGTAAATGGCTGCCAGTCTGTCCAATGCCGAGCTGTCGATTGTCTGTTTCACATAAAGGTCAAAAAAAGCGAGGCTAAACTCGTTAATAATACGATGAACACGTCGCGGATCTTCGCCTGGACTTCGCAAGAAGGTGAAATCAAATGAAAATCAGAGTAGCTCGTATGATCCGTGTGAGGAATGACTATCGACATGCCACCACCAGCAAGGGCGCGTTCATTGCGAACCTTGAATGCTGTGTGATCCTCATCTGGATCTTCGTTGATCTCTGCACTCATGAGCAGAAGCGGTTTGCCGATTCCTGCTTCTGTAACCGTTGTCCCATATAACAGACCGCCCATGTTAATTGCTGCTTTGATACGGTTGTCTTCGAAAAGCATTTGTGCAGCGGTAGCTCCACCGTAAGAATGGCCGAACATCCCGATTCGAGTGGTGTCGATCCTTCCCGTAAAGCGGTTGTCTACATCCCCTTGATTAAGCTTCTCCACTTGATTTAGCACAAAAGCGGCATCTTCCTTCCATAATTGGATATGGCGATCTCTTTCAGCAAGATTAATTAGATTATCGGACTGAAAGTATGCGGTTCGACCGTCTGGAAAGACGGTAGCCGCAGCGTCATAGGCATGATCGATACATAACACAATATAACCTTGACTTGCTAACTCCTCGACCTGAAACGTATTTTGATTGCGAAAACCGTTTAAACCATGGGAAAAGATCAATACGGGATAACGGCTCTCGGCGTCTGATAGCAGGGCTTCCGTGAACGTATTCGATTTCACCAAATTCAGATGACTCAATACGAATGCCGGGATGGACAAATCTTCTTCCAATCCCTTTGCAACCTCATGCGCGTTTCGGATATAAGGCTCACGATTTCCCTCTCCTTTATTACTTGCAGGATAATACATCTGTACCATTAGCTCGCGCCGTCGTTCGGATCTTTTGTAAAAGGCTCCTCCCGCCGATCATCAACCCAATGATACAACGTCGTGCCAACAATAAATGGGCCGGTCGGCTTGTTAAATAAAGATACAGAAGTAGGCACCGTAGTTATTCCTTTACACCTATGCTAAAAATAAAAAGACCCGCAAAACTAATACGGGCCGGACTGTAACGTTACGATTTGTTCTGTCTGTAAAGAATCGTCTACTCAAAATGTTTTTTTTGAGCTTTATTGAGGAGCTTTGGTTCGAAGGAGATTTAAACCTAATCCAATAAAGAGTATGCCGGTAATTTTGTTTAAATACGCACTCAGCCTTTGGTTTGCTTTTATTTTTCGGGTAACATAAGAAGAGAAATAGGCAATAAACAGGCACCATAACAACCCAGTGATTGAAAAAGTAAGCCCTAAAATGATAAATGGGATTGGACTAGAGTTCTTTGTATCAATAAATTGCGGGAGAAAGGCAATGAAGAATAATGATACTTTTGGGTTCGTAAGACTCGTCAGCATCCCTTGTATATATATTTTTCTTAGATTTTCTTTTTGGGATTCAGATGTACTGAAGCTTGCATTCGTTTTATCAAGTAGCATTTTAATTCCTAAATATATTAAATAAATGACTCCAACCATCTTAATTATGTTGAAAACCAATATTGACTTTGTAAGAATAATGGATAACCCAAATGCAACTAACAAGGTATGGATTAATGAACCGCTAATGATTCCAAAAACAGAATATACACCTGCTTTTCTTCCTTGTGAAATACTTCTGCCTACAATATACATTGTGTCTGCTCCGGGAATTAAATTCAGTAAAATTCCAGTAAGCAAAAATACTTCGTAATTGACTATTCCGTACATTTAAGACTACCACCTCTTTATACTGCCTACTTTGACGATAATAAATTAACGAAAGAAAGACAGGAAGAACTGCTTAAAGCTTTCATGCTCGCGCCTTGATGAGAAGATGCAATGTGAACATTAACAGCGCTGGTGTCTGTTTTAGCATTTGGCCAAGCTGCCTCGGCTTTTGAAATCGCTCAAACTGTAAACAAAAGTCACAATGTCTATATCGACAAATAGCTTCGGATTACACTTAGGTGCCTGAGCCCGCCGTAATTCACACTCAAAACGCAAAAGTTACCTACTTTGCATGGTCGATTGTTGGTCATGTCATTAACTTGCAATTATTGCACCGACCGTCTTTCGATAAGAGAATTTTTGCATTAAGCGTACTTTTTTGACTTAGCGGTAAATAACATTCTAAGTGAATCCAGGTATTAAGGAAAGGAGATTTTAACCATGCGGTTTGAGTTATTTAAGAGCAAAATTCTAACGGATGGATTTACAAACAAAATAGAAGGTCCTTCATGCGATAAAGACGGGAATATTTACGCCGTAAATTATCAAAGAGATGGCACGATTGGCAAAGTAACTCCAAATGGAAAAAGCAGTGTTTTTATTGCATTGCCCCCGGATAGTATCGGATGCGGGACACGTATTGACCCTAATGGAACTTTGTACATTGCAGATTATAAAAAACATAATATATTCGCCGTTAACCTTGAAACGAAAGAGATCAGTATACATGCTAATAACCCTTCAATGAATCAGCCTAATGATTTAGCGATAACCGAACAAGGTGTTTTATTCGCAAGTGACCCTAACTGGTTCCAACAAAATAAGGGACAATTGTGGCGTATTCTTACAAATGGGAACACGCATTTATTAGAAAGGAATATGGGAACGCCAAATGGAATTGAGGTTAGTCCTGACGGCAAAAAATTATATGTGAATGAATCATTGGAAAGAAAAATATGGGTATATGATCTATCTAGTACGAATGAATTGAGTAATAAACGCTTATTGATAGAGTTTCGGGATTTTGGACTTGATGGAATGCGTTGTGATGTGGCAGGCAATTTGTTTGTTACTCGCCCTGAAAAAGGTGTGGTAGCGAAGATTTCCCCTGATGGTCAATTGCTGGGTGAAATTTATCTTATTGGTAAAAACTGCACCAACCTTACATTTGGGGGGCCTGATGGAAGAACCTGCTATGTGACAATGTCTGATACAGGAAGCATTGAAATGTTTCAATCCGATGTGCCTGGAAGGTGTTGGAGTTTGTTGCATAGAGCCTTATAGATTAAGGTTGCAGATAACAGCGCTTTTAACACCCTCGTCCCCTTTTCTTCCCTTCAATTCTCATTTCCTCGATTATGCGCATATGTTTGCCGCAAAGCGATTAGCCCATATGTTTTTTGTCGTTGCCCGCGACAGTAACATATGGGCTTTGAATAACAAACCTCCTAATGACAAGGTTATTACTTGACGTACTCAGCCATTACAATATTTCGATATACCCTTCTGTTCCATGCACGCGAATTCGTTGTCCATCTTGGATCAGCTTGGTAGCGTTCTCTACACCAACAACTGCTGGCAAGCCATATTCCCGTGCGATAACGGCTCCATGGGTCATCAGTCCGCCAACTTCGGTGACGAGACCCTTGATAGATACAAACAAGGGGGTCCAGCTAGGATCCGTAAAAGCGGTGACTAATATATCTCCATCTTCTAGATCAGCATCTTCCAATTTCAAGATGACACGTGCGCGTCCCTCTATTACCCCGGCAGACACAGGCAGACCTACTAATGCTCCAGACGGGAGATTTTCTCGTTTGTACTCCCCTGCAATGATTTCACCATCAGACGTGATAACACGTGGCGGAGTTAATTTTTCATAATAGTTGTAATCATCTTTCCGTTTGCTGATGATGTGGTAATCCAGTTTATTTGTGCGTACAACCTCGTGAAGTTCCTCCAAAGTGAGATAGAAGATATCTTCTTTTTCATGAATGATGCCCGCTTGTACGAGTTGTTCGGCTTCTTTCAGCAAAGCCTGTTTATACACGAAGTAACGATTAACCATGACGTATTTCGGATATTCCCTATACCCACTGTAATTCCGGATGAAGTCGATCGTTTGTTTTGTTTCTTTCGCTTTTTGTTCGCCATCCGGCAATTGCTTTAATCGTTCCAACAACTCTTGTTCTTTTTTCAAAGCTTCTTGCTGCCCTTGCTCAAATTTCCGCTGGCTCGCATTAGGCTCAAAGTTTTTGATGTTGCCAAGAATCAACGGGACAATCGTAATTGGTTTTTCGATCCAGCGCGTTCTGGTAAGATCGATTTCTCCGGCACATCGCATTCCGTATTTGTCGAGATAAGCATAGATCGCGTCTCGGGCTTTCTGCCCGCCATCCAACGTAAGCAGTTCATCCAAAAAGTGCTCATCTTTGACATGTTGCAAATATTCAATGATCTCCGGATAAGGACGGATCACATCTGCGACATCCAATAGCGCCAGACCCATTTCCGAAGTAATATTGTCCGGTACAGATTGAGAAAGTGTATCTGCTGCGTGTTTTTCACCTAACCACTCGTTCATATTTGCATTGATCCATGTTGCAGCATCCATTGCAGCCAGAATCACACGTAAACTCTGCGGATCAAATACAAACATCTTTAATTGCTCAAGATCTTCAAGAATAAAATCAAACAAATCCGATCCTGATTTCGTTTGGATATTTTGTTTCAACGCTTCGATCGATGCTTGGCTACGCTGAATCAAATCAGGAACGATTGACGGATTGTTTTCAATTTCACGAATCGTATCTGTAATGCTTTTGATTGGACTTGGTGTTATATTCTCATCTGGTAACGTTTTTATAAAGTCTCGCTCTATTATGGTCATCAGTGCGTCTTTGATAAGCGGATCGGATTGACCCAGGTAATGTAATGTATTGTCTCTGCTAGCCAGCATGGGTGTCACATCAACAAACAATCTGCCACCGGCTTTACGCATGGGTGCTGGATTGGTTAACTGGAAAAAAGACAATCCTAGCGGTTTCATGGGATCGGTCATCATTTGTTGGTGACCGACAGAGACATAAACGCGATTTTCCTGATCATTCGCTTCCGGAATCGGGTATAATGTCGTGATTGGCCGACTCTGGACAATGTAAAAGGTATCATCAACCAGGCACCACTCGATATCTTGCGGGCAACCAAAATAGGCTTCGATATGCCTTCCGATGCGTGCTAGTTGCAAGATTTGTTGCTCCGTAAGAGTTTGAGTCTTTTGCTGCTCAGGATCGATCTGTTGTGTCTCTATTCCGCCTTCTTTACGTCCATAGATCGCTAATTTTTTGGCCGCGATCCTCTTCTCGATGATCTCTCCTTCCTTTACTTTATAACAATCGGCAGAGACCAGGCCAGAGACCAGTGCTTCTCCAAGTCCATAACTGGCATCAATGGATATCACCTTACGGTTTGAAGTAATCGGATCAGCGGTAAATAATATCCCTGAAGCTTGTGGGAACACCATCCTTTGAACGATAACAGCTAAATAAACGTGACTGTGGTCGAATCCATTTTGCATCCGGTAAATGACTGCGCGATCCGTAAATAGGGAGGCCCAACATTTGCTGATATGCTGCAGGATGGCTTCTTTGCCGATAATATGTAAATAGGTGTCTTGTTGACCAGCAAAAGAGGCATGCGGCAAATCTTCAGCAGTCGCACTAGAACGCACGGCATATGCATGTTCCTCGCCAAACCGGGAGAGATATTGAGTTACTTCTTTCACTACATCAGAAGGAATTTCTACTTCCAAAAGGATTTGTCGAATCTCCCTACTGATTTCACCAATTTGATCTCGATCTTCTACGTGTAGCATCGTTAGTCGATTGAGCAAAGCATGGTACGTTTCGTTTTGCTCGATTGCTTTTTGATATCCTGCTGTTGTCACACAAAATCCTTCCGGTACTTGTATTCCCTCCATTTTTGATAACTCCCCTACATTCAACCCTTTTCCGCCAACGAGCAATAGCTGTGTATTTTTCATTTCCTGAAAATCGAGAACGAAAGTATTCATTCCATATCTCTCCTATCCATTCATTTTAGAATCAGCTCGGTATAACTGACCACATGCCGCATTAATATCTGCTCCGAATTGAGTTCGGATCGTTACATTCACACCGAATATTTTCAACGTCCGCACGAACGTATTAATCCTTTCGGGGTCAGATGGCAAGTAGCTCTGAGGCGTCACATCTGTAGAATTGTAGGGAATGAGGTTCACATGGTAGAGGTGTTCCCAACATCCTCTTCCCCTCAAATGAGCGGCAAGTGCTTTCGCATGCTCCGTCGAGTCGTTGAACCCTTGAAGAAGAATATACGCGATATACACCTTTCTTCCCGTATGTTGGATATGGCGATCTAATGCATTCAGCACGTCGCGAAGCGGAAAACGCTTATTAATCGGCATCAGTTCGTTCCGTTGTTCGTCGAACGGCGAATGCAGCGAGAAGGTTAGATTGACCTGAGGAAACTCCCGCGTCAACCTATCGATTCCTGGCAACAGGCCGATGGTTGATATCGTAATCCTTCGATGTCCTAAACCGAAGAGATGCGGGTTAGTCAAAATCGCCAGCGCTTCGAAAAGGTGCGGGTTGGCGAGCGCCTCCCCCATGCCCATGAAGGACACGCTGTCCAAGGCATGGCCGTTCAAGTGAAAGTGAAGCAATTGATCGGTAATTTCGTCGGCAGTCAGATTTCGTTTCAGGCCGATGGTACCCGTGGCGCAAAAACGGCACCCGAACCCGCAGCCGCACTGCGTGGAAATACAATACGATTTCCATCCCCGTTTATAGGAAAGTCTTACAGCCTCTACGCGTTCGCCGCCACCGATGGCAAACAGCACCTTGCTGACCTGCTGTGATGTGAGCTCCTTTACCGGAATAACGCTGGAGACGTTCGGACCAAGCGTCCGGGCCAACTCTTCTCGCAAAAATGCAGGCAGTATGGTGATCCGTTCGTATTCAGCAACTTTTTGTTCGAAAATAGCATCTATAATTTGCCTATACCGGTACGCAGGCTGCTTGAAGTCGGACAAGATCTGCCTAATCGTTTCATATTTCGAGGTTGGTTTCATGTGTTCTCCTTACCGCCGGAGAAATACATGAAAAGCAACCGTCATCCGGCGCTTTCATGCGTCTTTAACCAACTAAACACGATGCGTTCGCTGATAGAATCGCTATGTGCATCTGTCGATAGATTGGTAAACCTCCGGCAACAGATCTATTTTTTTGTGAACCGGGTCAGCCGGTAGGAACCGGTTCACAGTATCATCTACAACCTCAACCTCAATGATCATCGTTTTCATCCTCTCATAGTTTATTAAACCTGTTAAACGTTCAATTCCACAGTTTTAGTTGCGATATGTTTGCAAAACTCGCTGTCGTGCTCCACAAAAAGGATCGTTGGCGAATGTTCCAGCAGCAGTTCTTCGATTTGCATCCTGGAAATGACGTCAATAAAATTAAGCGGTTCGTCCCAAATATGCAAATGAGCGTGTTCGCAGAGGCTTTTCGCAATCAGAACTTTCTTCTTCTGACCGCCGCTATAAGAAGCGATGTCCTTTTCAAATTGCAAGCGTGAAAAATCGAGTTTTCTCAAAATCGCTTTGAACAAGCTTTCGTCAATCTCGCTGGATCTGGCGAATTCCGACAAATTGCCCTGCAACTGCGAGGTATCTTGTGAAACGTAGGAAATTTTCAACTGACTCCCTTTTCGAACCGCGCCGGTATAAGGAATCTCCTCGCCGCAAATCAGTTTGAGCAAGCTGGATTTGCCTGAGCCGTTCGGACCGGAGAGCACGATGCGATCCCCTTGCTCGATAGTAAAGCTAATGTCGTTGCACACGTTCTTTTCACCATAATGAATCGAAACGCGGTCAAGCTCAACCAATTGATGTTTATGATAAGTCATCTGCGATATTTTCAAACTTTCCGAGCTGTCGACATTTCTCAGAAGCTGGGATCTATCCTCGATGGCGGAGTTCTGTCTCTGCTCGATCGATTTGGATCGCTTCATCATTTTGGCGGCCTTGTGGCCGATGTATCCTTTGTCGACCTTGGAGCCGGAGTTGCGGGTGCCGTTTTTCGTTTTTTCTACCTCGTGGGACCAGTTGCTCGTTCGCTTGGCCGCTTCGGACAGCCTCTTAATGTCCTTCCTCAGCTTCTCGTTCTCAGCCAATTCGAAATTGTCCTGTCTTTGTTTATTCTCCCACCAGTCTGAAAAAGTTCCGTTCTGGATTTCGATATTGGTCTTATTGATTGAAATAATGTGGTCCACACAATTGTCGAGAAACGCCCGATCATGTGACACCAATATAAACCCGCTCTTGCCGTTCAAATAATCACTTACCAGCTTCCGAGCATGCAGATCAAGATGATTGGTCGGCTCGTCGATAAGCAAAAAGCTGTTTTCCTTCAAAAACAGGACTGCGAGCATTACCTTCGTCTGTTCTCCGTTGGATAACGAGTTGAATGGTCGATACAACACATCCTCTGACATTTTCAGCAGCGAAAACTCGCGCATAAGCTGCCAGTGCTCATAGTCCGGATAGATGTCTGCTACCACGTCGAATGTATAATGTTCCTTGTGTTCGACGTGGAACGGGAAATACTCGAAACTGACATTAGAGGAAATCGTTCCGCTGTATTCATACTTGCCGAGCAGCAGGTTGAGAAACGTAGTCTTGCCCCGGCCGTTCCGCCCCGTAAAGCCCAATTTCCAGTTGGTATCGATTTGTAAACTTACATGCTCAAAAATGTTGTCGTAGCTGCCGTCATAGGCAAACGTCAAGTTTGTTACCTTGATCAATGACATTCCAGAAACCTCCTTGGTCACAAATAAAAAAGAGCTGCAAGAAAGTTGACCTTTCTTACAGCTCAAAAAAATAAAACAAATCCAACCCTACGCAGAGTCAGATAAGAATATATTCTTTGAGTGAAAAGAATAAGGTAACTTTCTTGCCAATAAAGAACAAAACAGCACAAATAGAACTTGTTTTATTCTTTAAACGTTAGCAAGAAATTTTACATTATCCTCTTCAACTCCTATCGTAAGTGTTAGCGCAATATTAACATACCAGATATTTCATTGCAATAAGCAATGGCAACCTTCATCTGCTTCATGAGTCATTAGCCTACCCACTTTGGTGTTACATTTTCATTTGTAATTGTAAGATTCACGATAAGGCGTGTTTCGGATTATTTTAGTCTTTTTGGTCTTGAATGAAGCGTATACCGATTAATTGGTCGCCCTACGCCTCCATAATTCACCTCTAGATAGACATATCCTATCTTTGACAAATATTCAAGGTATCTTCTTGCTGTCACTCTTGCAATCCCAACCCCTTCGGCTGTTTCTTCTGCGGATAGCTTCCCACCTTTATCAGCCATTACTGCAAGCACTTGTTTAAGTGTTACTGGATTTAATCCCTTTGGCAGTTCTTCCGTAGGTATAAACAATTCAGCAGGTGGTGATGATTCGATAACGTTCTTCTCTTGTATTACACTCTGCCCTAATAGAGAAGATCCATCGTTCACAGTGCTATCCGTTCGGATCTCATCTCCCATTTGCAGAATGCGATCAAGCTGCTCTTGGGTAACTGTATGATCGTCGGTTAACGTCTCGTATCGATCACGATAACGTTCCAATGTCCGTCTAACCCGCTCTAGTTTAAAAGGCTTGATAATATAATCTACTGCACCGTTTCGCATCATCGCTCGTAATGTTTCCGTCTCTTTAGCAGCCGTAACTACGATCACATCCACTGGTAGATCACGCGCCCTAATTTCCTGCAGCGTACTAATTCCATCAAATGAAGGCATAAACACATCCAGAAAGATTAGATCCGGCTTCAGTTCTTCGATCATCCGCAAGCCATCCTGACCGTTGCCTGCCGTCCCAATAACTTTATAACCATTCACCCCTTCGATGAACATGCGGTTCACTTCCTGAACCATTGGATCATCTTCAATCAGCAATACTTGCACGATATGTTTACATTGCTCCTGCATCTCTTGCCGCCTCCTTCATCGGAAAAACGATTTCCATTGATGTTCCGAGTCCTGGGGAGGATTCACACCGAAGTAGCCCTTTACCTTTTGCGATAATCCCACTTATCAGAAATAGGCCTATTCCACGATGCTCTCCACTTTTGGTCGAGAAGCTGCGTTCCAGCATTCTTGCTTTCGTGTCTTCTGTCATACCACAGCCATTATCCTCAACTAAGATCGATAAATAATCTTCATCTTGCCCAATGTACAGATACACTGCCTTCTGATCAACCTTGATATTGGAAAGTGCATCAAATGCATTTTCAATCAAATTGCCTACCAGCAGCACGATATCTCGTCGATCAAGCGAATCTGGAAATTGACGCAAACCGCAATTCGGATCGATGATCACATCTATATCAAGCTCATTTCCTCGACTGATCTTACCAAGCAGTAAGCCTGCAACTCCATCATCCTCAAAATGCTCCTGCATAAATCTTGTTGTCTCTTCATGTTGATCAGATACCTCAAACAAATATCTTAATGCTTCTTCATGTTTTCCAAGCTGGAGAAGCCCAGCAACGGTATGCATTTTATTCATATGCTCATGATTTTGGGCTCGCAAGGCATTCACAAATTCTCGCACACCTGTCAGTTCTTCTGCCATATGCGTAACCTCCGTTCGGTCTTGGAAAATCGCTATGGCTCCCTGTGTAATACCCTGCTCGATTATGGGTATTCGATTGCTCCAGATGAGCGTATCGCCAACCAGCAATTCGTGGTTCAAGAGCGGTGTTTTTACCTTAAGTACCTCGGGCAAGCGAGAATCGGGAATCACATCCCAAATGTTCAGTCCAATCACATCCTTGGACACGCCAAAAATGTGCTTGGCCCGTTCATTGAAAATCGTGATTCGCTCCTTGCTGTCGATGGCGATTACTCCTTCATGCATAGCTTGGAATGCAGCCGTGTGCTCACGAAACATCGAGGCAATTTCATGCGGCTCTAAATTATACATCTCTTTCTTGATATGTTTAGCAAGCATCGCTGAGCCCATCATTCCAAACGAAAGCGCCAATATAATCATTACCATAACCGATCTGAGCTGCTCGGGAAAAATATCCTTCATGGTAGGCAGAAGTCCTCCTGCCATTACAACGCCAACCTGCTCATGCTTCGCGTTCATGATCGGCACGAATGCCCGCAAGCCAACACCTGCTTCACCTTTTACTTTGGAAACGTACATATGCTCAGCAAAAGCTGCATCCGCATCGTCGCCACTAAAATAAGTTCCTATTCGGTCCGATAGAGGATGTGATAAGCGCTTGCGATTCATATCCAGCACGACAATATAATCAGCCTCATTCAGCATGCGAATTTTGTCAGCAACGGGAGCAATATGCTCAGCTCCATTCTGCTGATTGATATATTCTGCCACTCCCGGTAGATTAGCAACGGTTTGGGCAGTCGTAATCAGCCGTTGACGTAAGCTCTCTTCTTTGACGCTAGTCAAGCTTCCAAGCAAGACCTCTACAGCAATAAGGAGGGAGAACAGAACCAAACCGAATGAAAGCAAAATAATTTTCCAGTAGATTCCTATTCGGTTCAAGTCTAGCGCCCTCCTTTTCGAAATATTTACCTTTATCTGCTATTGTGCAATAATAAGTCTAATTTAGCAACTGGGAGGAGACAAATTTGAAAGCGATTGCAAGTATTGGAATGTTCATTATTGTTGGATTGTTAGCTGCATATCTCGTCGGATATCAACCAAACTGGAATGAACAGCTCTATCAGGATGATGAACAAACTGGACTTAAGCAACGGATCGTCATCAAATTCAGTCATGTAGTTGCTGAGAACACACCAAAGGGCCTCGCTGCAGCTGAATTCGCTGATCTAGTAAAGAAGAAATCAAAGGATCGCGTCGAGATACAAGTGTTCCCAAATGGCATGCTATATGGTGAGAATAATGAAGTTGCTGCACTTCAGCGTGGTGATATTCAAATGATAGCCCCATCCTTCTCAACTATAAGCGAGATCGATCCAGCATGGCTAGTAATGGATCTGCCATTTGCTTTCAAAGATCAGAATGAGGTTGAAAGCAAGCTGAATGGTTCGCTTGGAGACAAGCTATTCCAAACGCTTAAACCGCATGGCATGAAGGGAGTCGCCTTCTGGTCCAATGGCTTTAAACAAGTGACGAACAATGTACGGCCTATTCTGGGGCCTCGAGATTTCAAAGGACTAAAGTTTCGCATACAACCAAGTCCATTAATTGAACGGCACATGAAGAACTGGGGAGGGAAGACAAGTGTTATTCCTTTTAACGACGCTTATCGCAATCTAGCCGACGGCTCAGTAGATGGTCAGGAAAACACGATATCGAATATCGTAAGCAAACGCCTCTACCAAGTGCAGAAATATATGACGATTAGCAATCATGGTTATTTGGGCTATGCCGTTATTTTCAACAAATCCTTCTGGGATAGCCTGCCTTCTGATGTGCAACAGCTGCTCATGGAAGCACTGGATGAAACAACAGAGCAGGCAAATAAGAAAGCAGCTAGAAATGAGACGCATATGAACGAGATTAATACGAACCAGAATTTGCAGATTTCCATATTAACGAAAGAACAAACAGCGGAATGGAGGATAGCCTCAAAGGAGCTTTATAAAGATTTCGCAATGAAAATCGGGGCTGATGTAATGAGCGAAATTTCTGGGCCTTAAAGACCAAAAAGAACAATATGACCATATGCTTGTCACCTTCTCCCCTCTCTCTTACACTTAAGCACATCGAATAAAGCGCTTACAATGGTGAAAGCGAGGGGTAAGAACATGAAGATAAAAAAAATCATGAAAAACATGACCGTTCAAGTATTATTCGCGATTCTTCTTGGGGTTCTCTTCGGACAATTTTTCCCTAAATATGCCGTTGAACTGAAGGTGCTTGGAGACATCTTTATCAAGCTTATTAAGATGGTAATTGCACCAATCATCTTCTTCACCGTCGTACATGGAATCGCAAGTATGGGCGATATGAAAAAGGTCGGTCGCATCGGTGGTAAGGCATTACTATACTTTGAGATTGTAACAACCATAGCACTTGCAATTGGCCTACTTGTAGTAAATTTAGTTAAGCCAGGCTCTGGAATCGATATTTCAAAGGCTACAGGTGACGTTGCCCAATATGCGGAGAAAGCGCATGAGAATAGTGTAATGGGCTTCATCATGAACATCGTGCCTGATAATGTTATCGGGGCTTTTGCTAGCGGTGAGCTTCTTCCGGTATTGTTATTTGCAGTCCTGTTTGGTTTTGCTCTAACAGCTATTGGTGAAAAAGGGCAAGCCATCATTTCATTATTCGATAAGCTCTCACACGTATTTTTTGGTATCGTAAATATCATTATGAAGGTTTCACCAATTGCCGCCTTTGGTGCAATGTCATATACGGTTGGCAAATTTGGTCTTGGCTCGTTGTTTACACTTGGCAAGCTGATGGGTTCTGTTTATTTGACCATGTTCCTATTTATAATCGTCGTACTCGGATTCATCGCCAAAGCATTCGGATTCAACATCTTCAAGTTTATCTCTTACATTAAAGAAGAAATCTTACTAGTGCTCGGTACCTCTTCATCCGAATCTGCTCTGCCGCGAATGATGTCAAAGCTCGAGAAATACGGTGCTTCCAAATCCGTCGTGGGACTCGTTATTCCAACAGGATACTCATTCAACCTAGACGGTACATCGATTTATCTGTCAATGGCTGCGCTATTTGTCGCTCAGGTATCTGGTGTTGATCTAAGCATTTGGCAGCAAATTACCCTTCTGTTCGTATTGATGCTAACTTCCAAAGGTGCTGCTGGGGTTACAGGATCAGGATTCATTACACTAGCTGCAACTTTAGCTGCTTTCCCATCAATTCCGATCGCAGGCATGGCCCTACTGCTGGGTGTTGACCGTTTCATGTCCGAAGCTCGCGCAATAACGAATTTGATCGGAAATGGTGTAGCAACAGTAGTTATCGCCAAGATGGAGAATGAATTTGATCCGAATCGATTAGAAGCTGATGAGTCTGCTGTAACGAGCAGCAACATTGCATATAATTAAGGCTTTCAGAAATAGAATGCGATTATTTATAATTGTAAAAAGGATGAGTTTAAATCCATCAACAAATGTGGATCTTGCTCATCCTTTTTGTTTATACGCTGCTGTTTTACAATATTTCGATATCCCCTTCTGTTCCATGCACGCGAATTAATGGTCCATCTCTGCTCATCCTGGTAGCAATTCTCTACACCAACAACTGTTGGCAAGCCATATGCCCGTGCGATAACGGCCCCATGGGTCATCAATCCGCCAACTTCGGTGACGTGGCCATTGTATAGATAAACAGAAAAGCAGAGTACGCGTCTTGGGTCTCCTGTCCACCCTTCAACTGAATCAGTCCATCACAAAAGTTAATCATAATCACATTATGTAAACTATTGGTAACTTCCCGATAAGGGCGGATTACATCTGCGACA
Organism: Paenibacillus sp. B1-35; assembly: GCF_050474385.1. NCBI lineage: Bacteria > Bacillati > Bacillota > Bacilli > Caryophanales > Paenibacillaceae > Paenibacillus > Paenibacillus sp. B1-35. The sequence continues at coordinate 757,522 of NZ_JBCHVJ010000001.1, read as the reverse complement.
TCCAACAGCGCCAGACCCATTTCCGAAGTAATATTGTTAGGTACAGATTGAGAAAGCATATCTGCTGCGTTTTTCATCTAGCCACTCGTTCATGTTTTCATTGATCTGTTTGAAACCCTTGTGACGCCTTCCCTTCATTGCGTTTACACTCCAACTTGATTGATACAACTTTACTTAGAAATTCTTCCTTCCCGACCCTGTCATGTCAGTAAGCGACTCGGAGTATTTTGATAGTAGACCCCACGATAGATATGAAAAGGAGGTTCATTATGCTGAGGAAGAGTATCCATTCAAGTAGAAAGTCTACTGTAATGGTTGGGTTGTTATTCATAGTCGGGTTGGTTGCAGGGATATGTAGTGTTGTGCCTGTTATTGATGGAGCAGACTACCTGGTCAACGCTTCTACAAATGAAAGTCAAGTACTGATAGGAGCGTTTTCACAGTTGTTAATGGTTGTTGCCTATGTTGGGATTCCGATTTTGCTGTATCCGATAATAAGCAAACATCATAAAAGTTTAGCTCTTGGATCTGTTGCTTGCGGCATAATCGCGGGTGTGTTCATTATGATTGGAGTTATCATTCTGCTGCTGTTACTGACAGTAAGTCAAGAATTTGCAACAGTTGATGCTCTGAACGTATCCTATTTCCACACCCTGGGCGAATTGTTGCGGGACGGTCGTGATTTGGTGAACCATGTCGCAACAACACTGGCCTTTGTTTTGGCTATGTTCTTATTTACCTGTATATTTGTCCAGACCAAAATCGTTCCACGCTGGCTGTCAGTTCCGGGTCTGATAGGTTCAGCACTATCTATATTGGCAAGCCTATTATTTATGATTCGCTTCATCGGTCTGGACGCAACCTACATGGTATTGAACGTGCCGATCGCTGTTCAACAATTGATATTGGCTATATGGCTGATCATGAAAGGATTCAATCGGGCGGAATAGTTTCTATATCCAATGAAGTAAAAATGTGCAGGAGATGAGCTCGTCCATCTCTGCCGATGCTCTCAAATGAATGTCCTTACCAAATGTATTGTTAAGCCGTAAATTCCCTGTAAAAAAAGCGCATTGGAATTTTCCAAGCGCTTTTTGCTTTTACGGTATTATTTTAACGTGAGGTTTCCGTCAAGCCCTTCATAATAAACTCTGCTAGATACTGTATCAATTGCGGAAAATGGCTAAGCCCAATCTCTTCCTTGTGTGCATCGATATAGGCTAACGAATCAAGAAAGGCGGGCAAAAGTTCATCATCTATATCATCTCGTATTTTTCCTTCTGCCTTCCATTTTTTGAATAATCCAGTATAGAGGCTGCGAATGGAATCATCTTCAGCTTTAACTTCTTCATAGTATTGTTCCAGTTCCCGAAAGAGATCATGATTGTACCATTCTTTTAGGATATTACTCGTGTTCGTGGCACTAATGTTCTGCTCCACGATCTGTTTCACTAGCGTTACGGGATCCTGATTCATGTCCAGGGATTCAATCATCCGCTTTTTGAATTTTTCGTTTTCTTTCATATAAATCTCAAAGAACAATCTTTCTTTTGAGGGATAGTAGTTATAAAAAGTACCTACCGCGATTCCTGCCATTTTCGCAATTTCTGAAATATTCGTATCCTTAAACCCTTTGGAGTGGAATAATTCCCATCCGCAATTAAAGATCATCGTTTTTTTGTCCATTTGGCAACGAACCTTTCATGAATGAATATTTTATAATTCATTCTCATTAGATCATAGCTGCATTTTGATGTCAAGATTTGGTGTCTCCTACAATGAACAAAGGTGACCGGATGAATACTACATCCACTCAATTGTCGTCGGTGGTTTAGACGCAATATCGTATATGATACGATTGACATGGCATGTGGAAAGCATCAGACTACGGCTTTCTTGTTTCGAAAATCGCTTCCGGGAATTGTCTTGATGTTCTATCGAGCAATGCTGTTGGAGTGTTCTTTAGGTGCTTGTCGAAGAATGCTACCGAGTATGCGTTGATGATATCATGTGCTCGTCTGCCAATCGGCCCTCCTAGTCCAAATTTCGAAGAAATCGGGGATAAATAGGTTAGGTCAGTTAAATCAGCATGAAACATCCCAGGAACCTGAACGAAGTAGCCGTCTCCTGGCAAACTATTATATACCGCACGCATCGTGGTCTGAGTTTTCTCGATATCCTCCTCCGTCCAACCGCCGGCTCTTTGTCTTTCAAGCCGCATTGTGTCGGCATCTCGGGTAATCCACATGCTTGGCTGTTGCAATCCCTTCTGTACGACTTCTGCAGTCATATCAACATCCATCACCAAGCAGGCCTTTAGGCGCGGATCTTTCAAGCATGCTTCGGCACCAACCGTACCGCCAAATGATACCCCCAATATGCCAGTATGCTGCAGATCAAGCTTGCCGGTCAGAATATGATTCGGATCAGCGCTATTTATAGATTCCAACTGATTTAGCACGAAGCTGATATCTTTTGCAAAATACGGGATAACACCGTCCATGATTTCTGCATTGTTTAAGAGGTCTAATTTCTCAACAGTACTCCTGTTTTGTTCCCTAAGCGAATCCATCTCGGGTTTTGAGAGTCCCGCTATTTCACGTCCATCTGGAAAAGTCACCGATGCGGCTGCTCCCGGCTGGTCGATACCTACGGCAATATAGCCATGAGAGACTAATTCCTCAATCTGATAGGTGTTCATCTGACGGTATCCAGTAAGTCCTTCTAGAAAAAGGACGACCGGATAATTGTTTTTATTATCGGCTGCGACTATGGAAGAAGAGGAATGTGAAATCACATATTTGAGGTGCTTTAAGGAGAATACCGGGAAATTGTGCAATCGCGCTAAGGCTGTTGGAACAGAGCTGGAATTCTGCAAGTATGGAGCATACGATATGGATGATCCCTTCTTAGACGGATACCATACTTGCACCATCAGACCACGATGCGCACTTTTGTCAGAACCGAAAACTTCGTGACGACTTAAGTCCGTCCAATGGTAGGTTACAGTCCCGATTTCATATGATCCGCTTGGACGCGGGAAATGAAATACCGGAAAAATAATTGGAAGAGCAATCGATATTCCGATACCAATGATGCCTAATGTGATAGGAACAATAGTTACATAACGTTTCGTTAGGATTTGTTTAACATTCCCCCCTGCTTGTATAGTGCCCTGCAGCAAGCTAACTAATAAGAAAAGTACAGTCAGCACATATGCTGGAGCCATTTGCCAGCGCGGGCCTTCTATTAGCACTTGCACAATTGCTATACAGAGGGTGGCGGGTATGACAAGCCCCTTCCAACGAACGCGGTGAGGGCGCGGGATTATTAGGATCAATAATGCCATAAAATTGGCAAACGATAAAAGAATCTCGAATGGTCTCATATTCTCATCCTCCAAGCTGATACTCATCTACAAGATCATATTGCATCAAGACATTGACCAATTGACAGCTTCCGGAAACTAGAATACATGCGGGATTATTCAATAACCCAATTGGAGTTTCTCAACAAAAACGAATGAATATATTTAAATTCATTCATATTAAAACATAATCGTATTTGGTCGTCAATAGATCAATATTTCTTGAAAAAGAGAAATCCTAATGACACAGCGTTCTTGCGTAGCTTGTGACGAAGTACATTTGAATCGTCCCTTCCTGCGTCATAAAAACCAGCGGCAGCCTTTGACTGGATTATAAAGTCTTGGATAGCCGCTGGTTCATTTACATTACCAATAGCTTCTAATTCCACATTGCAGACGAATCAAAGCCTCAAAATAATAATAATCTCCCCAAATCATGTAATCATCCGGCCCACGATCTCCTCTAACGTGATAAGAGCCATGCTGCAGTAAACCTTCTGCATCTGGCATATTCATTGTGGAATAGTTTGCAACAAGTGACTCCATCTGTTCATGCAGCGATTGGGTGAAATACTCACGATCTGGATCTTCCACATCAAGCAGACCGTTCAGCTCAATCAAACCGCAGGCAACGATTGCAGAAGCAGAGCTGTCACGAGGCGTTGACGCTTCAACTGGAACGTCAAAATCCCAATAAGCAACATGATCCTCTGGCAGATGATCGATAAAATATTTTGCCATACGCTTAGAGGCAACAAGGAAGTCAGGATCTTGCGTATATCGATAAGCAAGCGCAAAGCCATAGACACCCCAAGCTTGACCTCGTGTCCAGGTTGAGCCATCCTGATAGCCCTGATGCGTGCCTCCGCGCAGAGCATTGCCATTCTCCTGATCGAAATAGAAGGTATGGTAGGAAGAGGAATCGCCTCTAACTAGAAAACGCAAGCTCTTGCGTGCATGCTTATACGCAATATCATAGTATTCCTGTTCACCTGTCTGCTCATATGCAAAGAACAATAACGGAAGATTCAGCATGCAATCAATAATGATTCTGCCGCCGTTCTCAGGATCTCCTTCTTTGCCCCATGCTTGAATAATGCCCATCTTCGGGCGCCACCGATTCGCAAGCACACGTGCTGCCTGCAAGGCTACCTGCTTTGCTTCTTCACTCTTTGTTATGCGATACTGGGCAACGGCAGATAGTGAATAGAGAAAGCCGATGTCATGATGATCCAAATCCACATGATGATCCAAACGATACTTAAAGTTCTCCAAGAACTTTTCCGCTGCTTCTTTATAATAGGAATCTTGATTATATTCATACGCCAGCCATATCATCCCGATATAGAAGCCCTCGATCCAATCGTTGTTCTCTCCCCATTCATAGCACTTGTCTCCCGTAATATGAGGAAGCAATCCTGGGTGATTGCGCAGATTATTTGCTATTTTCGCCTGTGCATCTTCAATTGCTTTACGCCACATGAGTTCTACTCCCCTGCCAGTTTAAAGTTTATTGACTCTTCCATCATCCTCTGTGATTTGTCCCAGGAGACAAACTCTCTTGGTGTTGTTCCTACATCACGCTTAAATAGTTTAATGAAATAGCTTTTGTTCGAATAACCGAGCAAATCTGAGATTTCCTCTACCGTTTTGTTCGATTGCAGCAGAAGCTCCTTTGCCTTCTGAAGTTTGACTCGATTCACATACTCTATAAAATTGATATTCAACTCTCGCTTAAACAGCCGACTGAAATAACTCGAGTTGAGATTTAAATAGCTGGCCATCTCCTCTAGCGTTATCCGCTCCGAAACATGCTGAATGACATATTGCTGCGCCTTAATCACTTCCGGACGCGTAGATATTGTAATCTCGCTTAACTTAGCAGCCATACGTGATAAGTAGTCTAGGAACCACTCCGATAAATGCGACAAGGTTACAATTTGGCTTATGGTTAAATAGAGCTTCTCATCGGAAAACTCGCTTTGAAAATGAAGTGTAACTTTTATTTTCATATGTAAATCCAAAAGTAATTGCAACACCCATTCTTTTACATAATCAGGATGAAAACGAGAGGATCTCACCCAATTCGACCAATCTTGTATTGTCATCATGAGTCCAGACTGATTCTTAGCTGCGATATGCTCGCTAATCATGGAATAATACTTTGCATACTCTTGATAAATATCAACTTTGCTGAATTCCTGTTTTGACCATGTGCTCACGCTGGATTCCGCACTATAAAATCGATGCTCCAACTCCTGCAGCATAGGAAGCAGAGCATCTTGAATTTCTTTGGGTTTGCTTACCGTTCGACCAATGAAGCCGGATACATGGATTTTTATGTACTGTTTGATGTTGGTAATGCAGGTCTGCATCATGTGATAAACATAGGACTGCTCAACACTCGGATCATCCGTTAAATAGAGAACAACCAAATCGCGACTATTATAGTTAAAAATAACGAAATTCCCTTTGTCGCTCAGAATCTCCTGAAGCACATTCTCCACCGCAAAAATAATCGTATGATCATTCAATCTGTGCACACGAGTCATCTCATTCAACCGATCTACAGAGAGGATCATGGTGACGTACTGTTTTGATTGAAGATTAATACCATTTAATCCTGCCTTCTCAATCCAAGCATGCTTCGACCAGGCATTTTGATACAGGGTATCCTTCAAAAATTTGTTTCTGACAGCAGTCTGATTCATTTTGCCTAATTGCTTGTAATGTTGAAATTCAGCCAATTGATCCTGTTTGGAGCATAATCGATGGGTTATCTTCTTTAAAATCTGCCCTAGTTGCTCCACTTCCAAGCTTTCTTTCAAAATATAGTCCTGAACATTCAACTTAAGTGCTTGTTGAGCGTAATGAAATTCATCATGGCAGGATATAATGATCGCCGCAAAGTCAGGGTTAATTGAGCTATACTCCGCAATCAGTTCGAGTCCGTTCATTTTCGGCATGCCAATATCCGTAATCACGATATCTGGCAATCGCTCGCACATACGAATCGCTTCCAACGCTTCTAACCCATTGGAATACGTACCGAGCAATTCGATGTGAAGCTGTTTCCATTTGACGGCTTGAGACAAATATTGAAGAACAGGGTAATCATCATCTACTACAATCGCTGTAAACATTTAGCTTCACTCCACTTCACGGTTTACTTGGGGCAATTGAAGCGTAATTGTTGTTCCTACATCAACTTCACTGTTAATCCTCATTAGAAACTTTTCGCCATATATTAATTTCAACCGCTGATAAACATTCGTCACGCCAATGCCAGAGAAGCCAGATTTGTTGGGAGCAGCCTCTCTCTGGCCCTTCTCAAGTTTGGTTATCAATTCTTGCAATCGTTCTGGCGTCATTCCGACGCCATTATCATGAATCTTAATCAAGAGGCTGCTTTCTTCATTCACCTTTACCGTATACGATTCGATTTCAATTTGGCCGCCATACTGATGAAATCCATGAATGATAGCGTTTTCTATAATCGGTTGAATCATAAAGCGAGGAACGAAGACGTGCTCACTACCCACGACAATTTTCTCGATTAACTGAACCTGATTCGCATGCCTGAAGTTCATCAAACATATATAATGCTGAATGGTCTCGACTTCGTCGCGAAGCGATATCCATTCATTATCTCGATTAATGGTCATCCGCAGCAATGATGATAACGAACCGATTAACTTCGCATTCTCTTCATCGCCGCGAATCAGGATGTTTAAGCGAATCGAATTTAACAAATTGAACATGAAATGCGGATTAATTTGTGCTTGAAGCATCTCAAGCTCTGCTTTGCGCTTCTTAGTTTGCTCAAGCGTAATCTGTTCGATCATCATCTCAATTCGATCCAACATTTGGTCAATTGATTTGCCAAGTTGGCCTACCTCATGCTGTCCTCTAATCCCCGAACGAATACTTAATTGCCCCATATTGACCTTGGCGACAAATTTACTTAACTTTGTGATCGGATTAGTGATCGCCGAGATCAGAATCATCAGCAGAATGCAAAACCCTGTAAAGAAAAGAAACTGCATAATGAAGCTGGTTACTAATATCTGATTGTTAGGGCCTACTGCCGAAGAATATGGAACTAGACTGAGCAAGGACCATTTGGTTCCAGCTACGGGCTCTGAAACATAGATATACTTTTCATTGTTGTAGACGAGCGTATTCTCGTTAATCGCATAATCATGGTATCGGAATTGTTGTCCGATGTTTATGGAGTCCGACTGAGATAAGATCGCTCCCTGATCATCCAGCAGCATAATTTTCTGTTCTGAATAGCTGTTTAGCTGACGTTGTATCTTACTTTCGTTCACACTGACAATCACATAGCCAAGCGAATGGCCACTTGAGTTTTTCATGGTGCGAGCGATGGTAAGCACCTTCGGTGACTTCTGCTTCGCTTCGAAATTGCCGTAATAATTATCCTGTAAACCAATCCATGCCGTTGAAAAAGCAGCAAGCTTATCCAGTTCCTTGAATACAATTTTTCCATTAAAGAAATTTGGGTTAAAATCACTAAAAGAATAATTCGTATACGTAAACCCATTTACACCCAACACGGTGATATACATATCTGAATTCTGGGCAAACAGATCATCCAGATTAGAAATCAAACGCATGTAATCTAACTGCTGACCTGAGTTATTACCGCTTGCAAACTGCTCTTTGCTGCTTGTTACATGTTTATTGATTTCATTATTCATCAAAATTATATTCGACAAAGATAGCATCTGTTCAACAATACCGGATACATTGGAATCAACTAATATTAACGTATCCTGCGTGCTAGAAACCGCTTTATGCAGCACAATATCTTTGGTTACATACGTAGTTAAGAAGTAATTCACAATAAGGGGAATCATAAAACACATCAAAGCCGCAATAACTAGTTTTGTACGAAGTGAATATCGATCTATTTTCATAAATGGAGCCCTCAAATGTTTATCACGTAGAATAGGAACAGGGAAATGATTTCTCATTTCCACTGTTACCTATATATAATGATCCTATCTAAATTTGGTCAAGCAACAATATCACAATTTCTATTTTTTGTTACTATTGATTACATCTGTGATTTTCTTGTCCATATTTTCAATTGTCTTATCGATATCTTGCTTATCTAACAAGTACAATTCAACCTCAGCAATGGCAGCTTTCTCGACCTCACCAACGTAAGGAACCGGAACTGGCGCTTGACCAGGCTTCGTGTTTTTCATGGTATATTTCAAGGATTCCATATCCACCTTGGAAGGGTCCTTCGAAGTGCTGACGATTTTCTCTGTCAACTTGTCGGAATCCGATTTTGCCCAACCGGAGAATACGCGACCGCCAATCTCCAAGCCCTCCGTTGTATACCATCTAACGAATTTGTATGCTGCTTCTTTGTTTTTGGACTTAGCAGCAACCCCCATGTAAGTAGGCTGTACTGGGGAATAATGCTCAGTTGCACCTTCCAGCTTAGGAATAGGAGCAAACGCTGCATGGAAGGTTGCAGGGATTGCATCCGTACCGCCCGATTCAGCAACCATCCAGTCCCCGATTGGTACCATCGCTGCTGCACCGTTAAAAAACTGTGTTCGATAATGCAGCTTTTGAGAAATAATGTCTTCGTATGGATTTGCTGTTTTATCTGTGTACATCATCGTTTTCAGCATTTTCAAGCTGGATGTAAGGAGTGGCTCTGTCGCATTGGAGGTTCCGTCCGCTTTCAAGAAATTGTTATCGATTTCTTTACTCTTGAGCTGCAAGTTGTAAAGGTCTGGCCAGTTATGGAAGTAGGCACCATATACTTTGGAAGCGCCTTCACCTTTAGTGAGCTTTTTAGCATAATCTTCGAAATCAGCCCAAGTCCAATCTTGTGGAACCGGCAATTGTGCTGCGTCCAGCAAGTCTTTGTTTAATAAAATAAACCAGCGCTGCAGGGAGGAAGGGAGCGCAAAAATTTTCCCATCCACTTGAGTATCTACCAGGTATTCGTCACCGTACTTATAGCCTTCCTTTTCAATGTAGCTGTCAAGCGGTTCCAACAGACCAATCGAAGCACGCTGCGAGTAGTTTGTATACGGCATTTCGATAATATCCAATTGATCATCTGATGCAGCCATCAAATCAAGCTTTTGCATAGCTGCAACCGAGTCTCCTTTTTCGTTTAGCAGATCAAGCTCTACTTTGATGTCTGGGTTCGCCTTCTCGAATTCCGGTATGATTTTGCTCCATTGCGCCTTCGCATCTGTTTGCCAAGTGCTCAGCTTCAATGTTACTTGCCCTGTAGTAGTGCCATCTGTTGCCGGAGTTGATGTAGAATCAGAGGAATTGTTGCTGCCGCAAGCAGTTAGCGATAAAGCTAGTGATGCTGCTAATACAGTTTGAATGATCTTTTTCATGTAGACCCTCCTCATATGATGATGTCGTAAGTAAACTTCCTTCATGTCGGTATAATCGTAACATGATTAAAATCCATTCAAAGCAGACAATTTTTACTGAGGTAAGATTATTTTTACTTCTTTTAGCTTATAAAAAAATGAGACATGGTGTCGCTATAGATTCCCGAGATTATGTGAACTGGTACAAAGTTATGAAAGAGCTTATTTTCCCTCACAGATAAGATTAAAATAATGTATTTTTGATGTAGATAGGATATATTTAGTAATAAGCTAATTAAAGCTATTTTGATGGATCGTCGAATGAATAAGAGGAAATTAAATGGAAATCAACTTACCCCATGCTAAATTAATTGCCTTGCCATGCCTAAACATATCACTAAATGAAATTACAAATATAAATCTATTCGATAATAATTTCACAAAAATCCCAAAAGAGATCTATAAAATGAAGAATCTAGAGGTACTAAATATTTCTACTAATGAGATTAGGAAAATTGCTGCTAATATTAAAAATTTAAAAGAACTTAAAATGATGGACTTAGGACACAATCAGATTGAAGCAGTTCCATCAGAAATTAGGAGCCTTATAAAATTAAAATATTTGAATCTGAGTGATAATAAATTGAGGGAATTACTAAAGAAAATTGGTAACTAACCTGATAGAATTATGCTTAATGAATAACCAACTTAATAAGATACCTGAGAGTTTTAGCATGTTAACCAACATTAGAAGAACTTCACCTGAAAAATAATCAATTTAGTATTTTACCTTGAGCAGGCAAACTCATTTTGTCATACTGCGCCATCACTTTTGACGTTCGGCGAACCTTTCGCAGACGGTCAATGAACTCTCCCCACGTAAGGTATTCTAGCTTCCAGTTCGTGTCTGCAAGATGTTTTCTCCGAATGATATATCAAGTTCGATGTTGTGCATTGAGGGTTACCCTTTCAGCTAAATTACTAAGATAATGTTGTGTTTACTCTTCTTCCTCTATATCACCTATACCATTGCAATAGTCGCAAGGCTCTTTATAAGTTTCCTCAATATATGGTATGTGTGGTGATACAATCCCTATCTTTTCTTCCGTAGATCCCGACCCATGGCAATGGGTGCAATTCATTCAAATCACTCCGTTCATCACAAGAATTAGTATGTAAACCTCCTTACTATTAAAATATAATTTGCATATTTTTACTTTTAATGATAGGATAATGACATAACTTACCAGAAATGAGGTGGTAAAGATGAAAAAGTTTCTAGCTGTTGCTTTAGCAACCGTTATGGTTATATCAGTATCCGGTACTGCTCTAGCATTTGGTGAAATTGATAGGAGAGGTCAACTTCCTGGCGGTACTCCCCCTCCTCCGCCTCCCTATTGCCCTTGGGGAATGAATGCAAAGTGTTACACGCTTTGACTAATGTTATGATTTGGCGGGAGAATTCCTCCCGTCTTTTCATTTCTACAATTACCCTTATGTTAATGAAGAGCATGTGATATCTTATCGATCAGGCTCTACCATGTGTCTCCGGGTCGTCCACTTGGATCTTAGCCAGCGTAGCCAGCAAATCTTGGAAGTCTACCCCGAGTCATTCAAACTGTACTTTGAACTTGAATGCTGATTCGTTTCCTGCCTATGCCGCCTTCTGCCGAAGCTGACAGTTCTTTTCAATGTCTATCTCTACAGTGGCAGGTACATTAATCGACTTTTCTTTCAATTCTTTTTCCAGTCGCTTCTGCTCTTTAACGGCCTTCTGTAGCTCACGTGCTGACATGCTCTCCACATCATTCTCCTGTACAAATTGCTCCCGATCTTCAGCTGGAACACCAAGAAGGGACAACGCTTTAGCATAGCTCAATTCTTAATCGCTTGGAAATTTGAACCGCACTCTTCAGTTATCCCATGAAGTTGTTGGCCGTTGATTGGCTGTAGTGAACATTTGCTTCCAGCCAGGTTCCCCATTCCCCGTGATTCACAAGGTCCTTAGCCTCATTCAAGCGCTTTCCTATTTCAATAGCACTACGTAGAACAATTTCTCTAGTTTTCAAATCGATACTACGGATTTCTGCTGCAATCACTTCTGCACTCCGCACTATATCGCTCATACTGGTTCCTCCTGCCGTTCATTCTATACCGTAGCTTTTGCTTTCTTCTTTGTCTTTTTTCGAATTTTTCTTTTTTAAAGGTTTCATCAAAATGTTTAACCTCTTCGGTCATCCCGCAATTCTTTCTCCCTCTGCACTGCATCACTGATCCCTTTTAACTCAATTCACATTCAAACGAAACTAAATAACCAGTCGCCAATTAATTTTCGACGACTGGCTGCTTAAACTTGCAAGGTGTTTTGCCCTATCTCACAAACAGGGGTCAGTCCCAATACCATCTTTATTATGCTTTTAATAAAAAACCTCACAATATAAGCTATGAGTTTCTTTTAGAGGTATTCAAGGAAAAAAATTAAATAATTACTACACATAATCTCTTTGGAATCTCTTTATTTGTCCAAAACTCCTTAGAGGTAAGCGTCAAATAGGTGGGGCTATTTGACGCTTACGCAGCGGCGAGCTGCGCAGCGAAGCTTCAGCTCGATTCTGGTTGTTCTTCAGGGGGTTGGCGCGATTGGCATGTCAGTTTCATGCTTTATTTCTTTTGACGCAATCTTTGTCGCTAAAGAGCTCCCCACTAGCGTCCTTGCTGACGGTAACGTCAATGAATTGCTCAGTTACCTCATAGTAGACAGTTGCCGTAACCGTTGTTTGATTCATCATTGCGCCTTTAGGGGCTTCCACACTCAATTGATCTTTCTCTAAAGATAAATCCTCATCTCTAAGCCACTTCGCATATAATACGATGTCGCTTGTAACCGTATTAGTAACGAAATTCCACGCATCGTTTAATTCTGCATCTCGGTACCAACCACCGAATTTCATTTCAGCTTTGGTTGGTACTGGCGGCTCGGTAATTGTCCCCCCCATATCAGCGAACTTCATCGCAACTTCACTGCCGCCATTGGAATCAAAAGTTACCGCATAAGGGTTGTGTACGCCGATCGAAGGCGTTCTATCGCCTAGTGGATTTCCAAAAAAGTCCGTTCTCTCTGTCATATGAGGCAGAGCGTTCACACGATCCACATATGGGCTAATTACTTTGACACCTGAACCATAGGCCATGTTGTTGTCGCCATCAGCAAGGCGGAACCCGTCCATTACGCTGTAATCAAGCTCGGCATCAACGGTTCCACTATTGGCAATCCAATGTTCCGGTGCAATCTTATAATCTTTCAATATGGAATATAGTTCTTTTTCCGATACGTAGCGATTGTCAGCTGTTGTTACACCTCTGCCTAAATATCCGCCCCCGCCAGCATTCATACTGCCAAAAAGATTAGCTGGATATACAATGTTGTTCGTAAACCGTCCGGCTATAAATGGCGCTGATGTTCCGCCGCCTTTTAGACCAACGCTGTTGTTAGCACCAGTATAAGCAAATATGTTGTTTTGGAAGTAAATATGCAAGTTGGAAGCCGTTGGGTCAAACACTAACGAACCGCTATTCTTCAATGGAGAGATGATTACATTGTTATAGTATAGTCCGCTTAATTCCTCGCTTGTTGAAGAACCGCCCGCAAGTAATACAAGGCTATTGTAACTCTTATTAAAATCCGGACTGCGACCGTCGTTCACGCTGATGTTATAGCGAACGATGTTGCCCTTGGCGGCATTCATCTGCAAATACCAACCGCCATAGTTGTTTCGGCTGTAGTTATATTCATACACATTATCCTGACAATAATTATCAATATCCCATGCCATACCGTCATTACTTGCATGATAAGGGTTATCTACAGCTTCATTGTAGCGGAAGATCGTGCCTTTACTTGCCATAATCCACGCTGCCGCATAATTTTGCGAACCAAGATATGCTGGCGTTGTATTATTTGGACCCCAGTTCGGTACCAGTTTGCCGCTCTTATCGCTTAAATAGCTGTACCCGCTGTCTGTGACCACATTTCGTTCCACAAGGGAATTGTTCCCGCCGGACAGGACGATTCCATCACCAACCGAACCAGAAACCCAGTTGTTTCTAAATACAGCGTTAGATGCCCAAGGATAGCTTGAGTTGCTCCAAGAGAGACCCGTATTGTTCGTCCCCGGGTTGCTTGGCCCATAAGCATTGTTGCGAATGCCTTCGTTATCACAGCGAAGGGTCTTATTGCCTTCGACCAGTACATCTACATAACCATTAATAATGATGCCGCCAGATATTTTACTGGCTCCATTCGCTTGGTGCAATCCATTCACATCATGAACATAGTTGTCTCGAATGACAATTCCTTGCATACGAGCATCCGCATAATCTTGAATGTTAAATTGACTTTGTCCCAGCTTGGATATACGGGACATCACAGCAATACCGGAGCGGCCGTCACCTGCTGTAGTGCCGATGTTCGTCACTTCAATTCCGCTGACTACCCAATAATTGACGTCGTACAACTCAATTGTACCGTTTAGGGTAATGCCTGATGGGCTTGACGCTGTTCCTCCGCCATTAATAATCGGCCGTTGGTTAGGATCGGTCGTATTATATTTAGTAAGCGTAATCGGATATCCTTCTTCGCCGTTGCCGCGCAATCTGATTTGTTCATTCCACACGCTGTTTGCATCCAAATAAATCGTTGAACCTGGGAGGAACACATATTCATTTATTTTGGATATTGATTTCCATGCTGTCTCCGGTGTGCGTCCATCGGCATGATCATCACCATTATTGGAGAAATAATAATCACGGACTTCACGAGGTGCAATGTTCAACTCAAACGTAATTTCAGCAGGGTTCAGGTCGAGTCTAACGGTATATTTTCCTGGCACAATATTGTTTCTTACAAATGCTTTTTTGTTAATCGTTAATACATTGCCGCTAACTGTATAATCCAAAGCTTGTGTTAGGGTTGCATCGCCGATTTCCACACCAGCTAGATCCGCTAAATCAGGATTCACGGTAATTTTATAATCATCCAAGCCAAGAACATAAGTGCTGTCTTCGGAGTGAGTGTACACTTTAGGTAAGAGCTTTAATGTAACCGATGCTGTTGCCGTTTGGGCTGTTACTTCACTATCCATCACATATACGTCATCGATAAAGTGCTTGTTCTGCATATCTTTAATCGTTCCGGATTTATTGCCCCAATTCGTAGCAAGTTGCAATGCATCAATTTTCGAAATATTGTTCGATACATTCGTATTGAACGCGCCCTCGTCTGTCGTTTGTCTCTTAATTGCTTTTCCATCAATTTTGTAGGTTGTTCCCGTTGAGGTAACGACCCATTGGAATTTATGCCAGCCTTTGCTGCGCTTCACGTCGACGGGATAGAACCTTCCAGTTGATCCGAGCCTAACTGCGTAGTTAGTCTGGTTCGCCGCCCAGTTGCCATCCGCATTCCCATAATTTATTGTGATATGTTCATTGGTTGACGGAGTTAAGCCAAATACCGCGTGATCACCGGATGCCACCCCGCCATCGTCGTAGTACCAGGCAGTGACGATTGTTGTCTTGCCGGCTTTTGGAGCGTAATTATAGGCGCCTGGGAAAGTAGCCACCTGGCCAGCACCACTCGTTGTCGCGGCTTTTGCTCCGGTACGGGACATCACGTCACTTTGGACGTACCCGTTCTCACCCGTCGTAAACTTCTTATTCCCTTCAAATCCATCGTAGAACATCGTATCCTTCTTATTGAAGTAATCAACGCTGACATTTACGGTTACCTCTTCATTCTCTGTTGGGACATAACCTTTCTTAACCGTAACGAATCCAGCATGATCAACTTCGATCTTATCTTTGTCTCTCACTGCTGGGCTGAAGCTGATGTTATCAGCTACGAACTCATCGGCAGTGTCAACGATTAGCCGCTGGCTCTCGCCTGCCCGTAAAGTCTCGTTCTGACGGACTAGCGCAATATGAGCTGAATATGCTGCACTCTCCCCTGATTCATCAGAATCCAAGAAGCGTGTTGTTGCGCTGCCCATCGCTCTAACTGTAAATGTATCATCCAAGCTCGGGGACAGAGCTGCATCATTACCTGTTACTGCGACAGGGCTCCCATTAGCAACTCCGTGACTGAAGAGCTGAACCGAATACGCAGATGCGTTAGCAACGTTATTCCAAGTAGCATAGGTACCGTTCCATCTAACATTTTCCGGTGCAGACAAGTTCTCGATCGTTAATGTTCCTGTTGCCGTAACTTCTTCACTTCTATTTCCTTCTGTATTCATGACGATTGCTGTAACTGTGTAATTACCCGCCCCCAATGCCCTTGCATATGGCAGAACATGATGTCTTTCATGATTGTTTAGCTGGTCGGGCCCTCCATTTTTCGATAAATAATAGCCAACGGGTTCACCATCTTTGAACAGGGTTACAAGGGTATCCCCGTAATTAGAACCGCCTGTATAAATACCCGTGTTCGGGTCAAGCGTCGGGTTAATGGGCGCATTCACCTGCGTATTTGTCTGAATCAACAACGGTGCAGCTTGGGATTTCACAACAATTCCCTCTGCCGAAGACACCAGGCAATAATAAAACTTACCTTGCTGCGCAACTGAGTCAACCTTTGACAACGTTAATACCGCATCATTTGCTCCGACGACTTCCGCCCCGTTCAAACCTGTTTCGTCGTTAGATACATACCATTGGTATGATGCAGCAGCGGCTGATGCCGTAACGCTAAATGTTGCTGTCTCGCCTTGGTTCACTTTTGCTGCTATTGGATGAGTGATAATTTCCAAATCTGACGCTCCATCTGGTGGTGCTACATTCAATGTTAATGTTCTTGTACCAGTTACGGGAGCAACATCTTTGACAACATAAAAATCGTCGATAAGATGCTTGTTATGAACATAAGAAATGTTGCCTGCTTGGTTATTCCACCCTCCAGCAATTTTGGGTTGAATGGTTGTACCGCTCTTCATCGCTTTGTAAATATCATACTGTGCTGAATCGGGTATTGAAATGCCGTCAATTTGCAAGGTCGCACCATTCGGTGTAATGAACCACTCAAATTTGTGCCAGCCTGTGGAGCGTTCAACCCCGCTGTCTTGCCAACGTTTCGCCGCTGAACCGGCTGATGATGGTGCAAATGCCCAAGTATATTTTGTCGGGTTATGAATAACGTCGGCCTGTGAACTTTGATAGAATGTCCCAGCGAAGGTGGCATTTTTGCCATCCAAAATCGCAAATTGGGTTCTTGCAGCCGCTGTCTTCTCCTCTTCCGGATACGGGTCGTAATACCATGCCGTCATTTTATAGTTGCTTCCGGCGGGCAGAGCCACGTCTTGGCTTACATTCTCCGTATTCGTTGCGCTTGATGGTGTAATCGCTTTCAAACCAGAGCGCGACTGGGCATCAGACAGTGAAAATGATGAACCAAGTTTACTTATTGACGTCAGCGGACCATTGTTATTCTCAAAATCCTCCATGAATAACACATCTGAGTCATGGTAATAACTCGTCGTGGCGGTTATCGTCACTGGGATGCCTGTATCACCGGGGGCCGCGAAGGTATAACCGCTAGCTAATGCAACGTTTCCGTTATCATCAACCGTTACTAAATTCGAATTGCTTGAATCATAACTGAACGCATCAATCACCGGTCCTTTAACAAAATTGCTTACTGGTGCACCTTTGTAAGTAAGGTTTACTCTGCCTGCATGATCCGTCGCTTGTGTCAGTTCTAGTACAACAGAGTCAAAAGATTCAACCAATCTCTCTGCAGCCGAAACTTCAGATACAGGCGCCAAGCCGGGCAGACCAGAGAATGTCAAAGTTGCTACCGTAACAATCGATAAAGCTTTTTGCATCCATTTTGTTCGTCTCATCTGGCAATCTCCTTTTCTATGAATTCATATTTATATAAATCTGAATCTATGAACACCAAAATAGATTCAGATCTATATAAACGTAAGAACAGTATTTCATCTAGTTCACTGTTAATTCATTGAATTGATTGCCGTTAAACATAATCTTCGCTTTATCCGCTCTAGTTGCAATTAACGTTCGTAAGTTAGACTCAGCCTGCCTGTATATAATGGAATCCTTCACTTCTTCCAGGGTAAGCTTGGTGAATTCCGGCTTTGTCATTAAGGTGGCAATGACATCCTCGCCCATATATTTGCCGATTACCGTCTCCCCTACAGAAGCGGCCGCCAATGACTCCCAGAAATTTCGTGATACAGTATCTTCTTTGGATATATCTAATCGATTTAACACTTTCTCTTCCATTGCTTGTCCAGTTGATGCGAACATAGCCGTTAATTCATCAGCAGTGCGCACATATTCTGCGCTCCTTGAAGCATATTCAACTTGTAACTCGGCGTCGCTCATTTTCGTTTGTTCGATCTGGGTTTCTACCAAATCCGGCCAACGAGCGCCACTTACATATTGCATGTATTGGTATAGATCTAACTCAGGCAATCCGTAGTAAGTATCCCCCGTATTTTCCATCTCAGCCCGCTTAGCGTTTTCATCTTCCATGTCGGATTTTAGCTCATCAAAACTTTTGTATGGAGCAATATCCCGCTCGTCTGCAATAATTTGCTCCTGTTTGGCCCTTAGCAATGCCGTCATCGCGGCTTTTTTGGCATATTCAGATGGTGTTTCCTGATTTTCGCCGTATTGGCGTGTCCAGAACCCCTCATCTACTTGCGCACCATAGGTTCTGTAGAAATAATTTACGGTTACAGCTCTCTGCTCATTGATATAAAATAGATATTCTTCATCTGTCACAGCGTATCCATCCACCGTAAACAACCAATTATCAGGCAATGCAACTTTTTTGTTAGTTAATATCATCATTAATACAGCGAGTACAATTAGTATTACGGCTGTAAACCATATACGCACTGTTGGTTTTCGTCTTGTAAAACCCATATCAACCCACCTTTCTACTATTCAATCTATCTTTGCAGATTTATATACTTATAGGCAGCTTTATGAATAAAACTGTCATTGAAAACGCTTTTATTTATAAATATATCTATTTTCAGATGACCGACCAATTTCATATTTTGACCGATCTCAGACGATTTTGACTAGATACTTCCCCATATGACAAAAGAAATGAACGCAATGGTTCATTTCTTTTCGTTAACTATCTATTTGTATTGCTCCTATTCCTTCGAGCATTTCTATCCCTTAACGCCTCCGAGCGCAATCCCTTCAATAACTTGCTTCTGCCCGATAATAAAGATAATGACCAGCGGCAAGATTGCTGACACAGCTCCAGCCATCATCAAGGAATACGTATCTCCATATTGGTCACCGAACAATCTGATCCCAAGCTGAATGGTGAACAACTCTTTGCTTTTTAAGAAAATCAGCGGATACTGATAATCGTTCCATGTCCAAATAAATCTGAGGATCGCATAGGTTGCGATGGCTGGACGAATAAGCGGCAGCGCGATTTGGAAGAAGCTTCGTGCATGTCCGGCTCCGTCTATTTTGGCTGATTCGATATATTCGTTGCTGACACTCATAAAGAATTGTCTAAGCATGAAAGCTCCAATTACGCTAAATCCGTTCAGCAAGATAAGACCAATATGAGAATCAAATAAATGTAGGGAACGGAAAAGCAGGAACTGCGGAACTAATGAAGCTTGAGGTGGAACCATGTATAGTGCGAGAACGAGAAGAAACATCGTATCTCTTCCTTTGAAATGGACTTTGGAAAATCCATAAGCCGCAAGTGCACACACGGATACATTGAGCACAGTCGTTGCCACTGTTACATAAATCGAGTTTGCATAGTATTTGACAAAGTTTCCTGACCACACTTCTGCATAGTTCTCCATCGCATTCCAGTTTCTCGGAATCCATTCGATTGGGAATTTGAAGACATCCGCCTCAGGCTTGAATGATGTTGACAACATCCAGATGAATGGAAGCAGGAAGAGAAGCCCTATAGCTGCCATAATCACTGTGAATATGATCTTTGAAACCGATATTTTTTTCATATAGATTGTTCCTCCATTCTAGATCTCTTCTAGTAGTTAACCCACTTCTTCTGGGCAATCCATTGTCCAGCCGTTATGGCTAAACAAATGAGGAATAATAGGAGCGCCATTGAAGAGGCATACCCTGTTTTCAACTGATTGAATGCAGTGTCATACAAGTCGTAAACGATTACATTTGTTGAATTAGCAGGTCCGCCTTGCGTTAATACTTGAATGAGATCAAACACCTTGAAGGAACCAATGATTCCTGTTACTAGCAAGAAGAAGGTCGTTGGCGAAACACTTGGCACTGTGATCTGTCGGAATTTCACCCACGTTCCTGCGCCATCGATATCTGCCGCTTCATACAAATCCTTCGGAATGGACTGCAGCGCAGCAATGTAAATGATAATGTTATAGCCGAGCATAATCCAAACTTGAATCATCATGAGAGAAGGCAATGCATAATCGATATCTGCCAACCATTTAGGTGGATTCTCAATGCCAAATGACATCAGCATCTGATTTACCGGACCTAATGATGGATGGAAAAGAACCTGCCATACCATGGCGACGGCAACGACGCTGGAAATATAAGGCAAGAAATAAACAACCTTAAATCCATCCTTGAAATAAACATGTTTGTCAATGAGAATAGACAGCAACAGCGATAAGATCAAGGTTATCGGAACCGTTATAATAAAGACTAAGTTGTTCAATAGGCTCTGAATAAACACATCGTCTTGGAACAAACGAATAAAATTATCAAAGCCTACGAATTTGATAGCACCATATCCCGCTACGAAATTCCACTCCGTAAAGCTCAGCAATAGGGAACACACAACAGGAATAAGGGTTAGGACAATTAATCCGATCATTAATGGGGCTACAAACATATAGCCGGCTAGTGTCTCTCTAGCGCTAATTCCTAGTGATTTCTTACCTTTCATTTTTTATCCCCCTCTGAAAAATACGTCTTGTTCTATAGTGTCATTGTAATCAGAATGAAAATCGCAAATAAGGACTAAAATCGTTCATTTTGAAACGAATTTTACTTTTCTAAGCCTTATTCACTAGATATAAAAAACAAGCGTCTCCCCGTCTATCAAGAGAACGCTTGTTATCGTTCTTATTATTGGCGCGCTTGCTTAAATGCCTTCACATACTGATCAGCCTTGGCACGAACGAGTGTATAATTGCCTGTTTCAATGGCTTCCTTCGTAAGATCCGAACCAATTCCTACCGCAAATGCACCTGCTTTGATCCAGTCGCCCAAGTTTTCTACATTCACTCCCCCGGTTGGCATTACATTCGCGTGAGGCAATGGGCCTTTGATATCCTTGATCATCCCTGGCCCGAATTGACTTCCCGGGAACAGCTTAACGACATCCACTCCTAAATCGAGAGCGCTTTGGATATCATGAATGGTCATGACTCCAGGCATGATTGGAACACGATAACGATTGCACAGCTTAATCGTATCTGGATTCAGTGAAGGGCCCACGACAAATTCGGCGCCGCTTAGCATTGCTTGGCGTGCCGTTTCAGGATCAAGCACCGTGCCGACGCCAATTATCGCTTGTTGAGCTGAATCAGGATGATTCCATGAATAACGGCTGGCAAGCTCTTCGATCGCCTTAAGCGCATGCGGAACCGTCATTGTAATCTCAATCACCTTAATGCCGCCAGCAATGGCTTCCTCGGATAGTCGAACCACCTGCTGCCAATTCTCTCCCCGTAATACCGCGACAACCCCTTCTTCATGAATCCGATGAATAATGCTCATTTTCTTCAATTTGCTTCCCTGCCTTCCATTGTATGTACTAGATTCATTGGACTTAACGTTCAACATGCGCTTTTCTACTAAGCTTCGCTTCTGCCTGTGCCATTGTCGGGAGACCCTGCCAATCGCCTTCCGTCTGGATCACCATAGATCCAAGCAAATTTCCGATGCGAACGGATTCCTCAAGGGATTTATTTCTTAGTAAACCGCTAAGGAAGCCAGCACAGAAGGCATCGCCAGCACCAACGGTGTCTACTACGTGTTCAGCAGTGAAATAAGGAATTCTAGCTACCTTTCCACTCTGTAATAAATAGGTTTCATGATCTCCGCCTTTTACGACGCATACGTTGCCAAGCTCATGCAGCTTCGCAAACAAAGCACTTTTGTCGTCAGTTTCATAGAGCAGCTTCAATTCATCAAGCCCAGGCAGGAAGTAGTCTGCTTCCGCCGCTAGAGGCAGAATGAATTGACGAGCTTTCTCCACGCTCCAGAGCTTCAGGCGCAGATTTGGATCAAAGCTGACTTTAACGCCATGCTTGCGTGCAAGACGTACAGCCTCAATAACAGCTTGACATGCAGTCTCGCTGATAGCCATCGTAATCCCGGTTACATGCAAAATGCGAGCACCTGCTATGTACGCCTCATCCAGCATATCGGGCGACATCAGACTAGCAGCCGAATTCCGCCGAAAATAATAAACGGAGGATTGTCCGGCTATTGCCTCACGCATCATTAGACCCGTTGAAGCAGCATCTGTGCTCTTCACGCGTGAGACATCAACGCCTTCGCCCCGCAATGCTTTGATCATCATCGTTGCCAGCGGATCTTCACCTAATTGAGAGAACCATCCGACATGAATGCCAAGCCTAGCCAAACCGATGGCTACGTTTGTTTCGGCCCCACCGAAGGTGCATTCCAACGTATGGCTGTATTCGATTCCTTTATTTCCGGTCGGCAGCATGAGTGCCATCGATTCCCCAAAGGTAACCACCTCAGGGCTTGCTTGCATCTGGGACACACTTCTATCCTTCATCGGTTCCCCCCCCTTAGCTAATTAAAAGACTGTCATGGTCTGTCCATAACAGTCTCCATTTTTATGATAGTGATGTTATCGAAACATCCGCTGCCATCCACGCATCGAATATGTCCATTGATATATTCGGGTGCCCTGCCTCCAAATACGATTATCTTAACTATATACAGCCGAAATTTGCGGTACAGGACATATATTCGTGCATTATCAAACGAATTTGACTTGTTTACAAAAAAACGACCCATGTGATTGGATCGAAGTGTGTAAGCTATTTATTTGCTCCGTGAAACGAAAAAAAGCCTTTTATAGTTACCCTTGCGGGCAAACATAAAAAGCTTTACTTTGCATTCGATAATGCATTTTGTTTAAAATTTTTCAGGAAATTGTTTGACAATGCCTTCTGTCAGGATGTCAGCTAAATGAATCATATGGATCTCGTTTTTGTCGGTTGCTGCTATATCCGCTTTCCAATCTCCCTTGAGACAGCTTAGCACGATCTCCGTAATCAACTGAAGGTGGGTATACAGCATATCCTGAAGCTCTTTAAACTGCCAGTTCGGATTCGCATCGCTTAAAAATTTGGCGATCTCGTCAGCGTTTTTATGCCAGTCTGCCTCTAACTTTTTCACATCTGCCTGATTGCCCGCTTTGGCCGCCTCTACGATTTTCGCTGCAATTAGAATATGTTCTATTAGAATTTCGGCCAGCTTATTGCCTGCGGCTTCCCCGTAATAAGGTTTGATTACATTTCCAATATCCTGCTGGTTCTGCAATAGCCGCTCCAATACATCCTTCTGATCTGGACGATTTGAGATAGCGCTGACAATATAGCTTCTTGTCCATATCGTATGGTCGATCCAAACCTTTTGCATATCGGTTTTCAGCTTTACCATTTTGGGACTCAGGCAATTCGGATCCTTCTTCTCGCTCACCATTGCATTTGCTTGCACGGGTGCTGCAACCTGCGTCATGCTAACAAAGAGTACCAAGGTTACAAGCAGCGCCAGCAACCATTTGTTTTTCAAATTCATCTGCTCCTCTGTATGTCTGAAATAAAACTGGCTGTCTTAGTTTAAGTTGGAGGATCCATTTTCATACAGAGGATTATTGTTTGTGTCAAGCTTTTGCCACCCATGCGTGCAGTCAATAGAACTGTTGTGTAAGTCGGAGCGAACGAATCTCAGGCCACGAAGGTAGGAATCGATATTTCAACTTTGTAACGATTATTAATCTGTTTTTTAATCTGCCTGCATTAGAAGACGAAGCAATCCAAGTCACAAAATCCGCTGCCATGGTGATGATTGCAACTGTGATGCAAGCGCTGTTGCCTATATGGTTGAACTCCAGATCCATCGACTCCGTCATACAATCCGTTATAGTATCCTCCAAAGAAATTCTGTGGAGACCAGTCTGGACTTGCTTTTGGAGCAGGCGGTGATAAAGCTTGGAACTCGTGTGTGCCGTAAACGATTTTGCCGCCTACAACGGTAAAGACGGACTCAATTTTTTTGATATCTTCTTCAGATACTTGAAAGAAATTGTCCGAAAGAATCGTGAAATCAGCATAATGTCCGGCTTTAATTTGTCCTTTAACATCCTCTTCTTTCGAAAACCATGCATTCCCGGTTGTATACATACGGAGCGCCTGATGTCTGTCTACACGATTAGAAGCAGGATACAAGCTAAGCCCTCCAAGTGTTTTTCCCGTTACTAACCAGTATAAGGCCAGCCACGGGTTATAACTTGCAACTCTTGTTGCATCTGTCCCTACTCCGACACGCAATCCAGCGGTAAGCATCTTCGTTATCGGTGGTGCATGTTCTGCTGCCTTCGCTCCATAGCGATCGACGAAATACTCCCCTTGAAAAGCCATTCGGTTTTGAACGGAAATCGAGCCGCCTAACGAAATGACTCGTTCTAGATCTTTTTCTTGAATCGTCTCCGCATGATCAATAATCCAACGTATGTCTTTAAAAGGAGCTTCTTTATTTACCCGCTCAATTACATCAAGAAATCGTGTGATCGATTCTCCATAGGTAGCATGAAGACGAAACGGCCAGCGATGCTTGGCTAGATGCTCAGTTACTTCGAATAGCTCGTCTTCCAGTACGGCAGGCAGTTCTGGACGTGGCTCAACAAAATCTTCGAAGTCTGCCGCGCTATAAACAAGCATTTCTCCGGCACCGTTATGACGATAGAATGAGCTCCCGGTATACGGCTTTGTTGATTCCGTCCAATTTTTGAAGTCGTTTAGTTCATGCCCTAGGTTCTGTGTGAACAAATGGTATGCTGTCCGAACCGTAATTTCCCCTCGCTTATCCAGCTCTGCAAACACTTTATAATCATCTGGGTAGTTCTGAAAACCGCCCCCGGCATCAATCACGCTTGTTACACCAAATCGGTTCAATTCTCTCATAAACAGCCGAGTCGAATTCATCTGATCTTCATAGGAAAGCTTCGGGCCTTTAGCTAACGTGGCATATAAAATTGTCGCGTTCGGGCGGGCGATTAACATCCCCGTAGGATTGCCCTGACTGTCCCTTTGGATTTCTCCTCCTGGCGGGTTCGGTGTATCTTTTGTATAGCCGATCACACGCAAAGCAGCTTTATTCAAAAAGGCTTGACGATAGAGGTTTAGAATAAATACAGGGGTATGAGGGGCAATTCGATTGATTTCTTCTAATGTAGGCATTCGTCGTTCTTTGAATTGAAATTCGGTCCATCCGCCAACAACGCGAACCCAGTGAGGAGGAGGTGTCCGATCGACCTGCTTTTTCAACATCCGTAACGCATCAGCCACAGAAGGTACGCCATCCCAGCGCAATTCAAGATTAAAGTTAAGCCCACCTCGAATAAGATGCATGTGCGAATCATTTAAACCTGGTATTAACATGCGTTTGTTAGCATTTATAACTTTTGTCGAGGGCCCTACAAGCTTCATCATTTCAGCATCGTCCCCCACAGCACAAAATTGTCCATCCTTTACTGCGAGCGCAGTAGCTGTAGGGTTATCTTCGTTCATCGTAGCGATAAAAGCGTTATAAATAATAAGGTCAGTTGCCATTCCATTTATATACTCGATCATCTTTTGTCCTCCCTCATTTGTTGATGGTTAAATCCCACATGCTCGCTCCTACCTACCCTAACAGTAAAATCTCTAGCCTTAACGTTTTCAGTGCTTCAACTGTAAGTCTATAAATCCCAATTCATTCGATCAATATGGGGATTTCTATACCACACATAAGCGTTTATTATGCCTAACAAATGAACTATTTCAAGTACGTATCATTTTTAACGATATAGTTTTTGATGATGGATCCTATAGAAAAATGAAGATGGTTTGCAAGTTCATTACTCTCTACACTAATGACATGCAGCAGAAGTTCAAACGCAATTCTGATACTGTTGCGGTGATACTATTGAAGGAAGGGATTATTATATGTTTAACGACAAAACCGATTTACTTACACCTGAGAACTCTGCCATTATTCTTATCGATCATCAGCCACAGATGATATTTGGTACACAAAGTGCAGACCGACAAACGATCATTAACAATACGGTTGGGCTGGCCAAAACGGCAAAAATATTTAATGCCCCCATCATTTTAACAACTGTTGCTGCGGAATCATTTTCAGGCCCGCTTCATCCGCACATTCAGAAAGTATTTCCAGATCAAAAGCCAATTGACCGCACATCGATGAACTCTTGGGAAGACAAAAATTTCATTGAAGCCGTGAAAAAGACGGGGCGCAAAAAATTGATTATCGCTGCGCTATGGACAGAAGTTTGCCTTGCATTTCCAACGATCTCTGCGATTAAAGAAGGTTACGAAGTGTATATTGTTACAGATGCTTCAGGCGGAACGACAACAGAGGCACATAATACAGCCATTCAACGCATGATACAGGCTGGGGCGATCCCTGTTACCTGGCTTTCTGTCCTCCTTGAGTATCAACGCGATTGGGCGCGTGAAGAAACGTATGATGCCGTCGTAAATGTTGCTAAAGAGCATGCTGGTGCTTATGGAACAGGTATTGTGTATGCCAAAGCAATGTTCGGTGGGCATGGAGGTTAAATTCGAAAATCCTCTCATTTCTATTGGGAAAGGTACAGCCTCCTCAGAACGGCTGTACCTTTTATATAAGTTGTCTGTTATACGGCAAGTGACTTTGTTGCTTTTAAAAAATAGTTCATAAAAGTTTGAATCGCCGCATCGATGAACTGATCTTTTCGAACAATAATCTTAACTTCACGTGCAGGAATCGGATCTAAGAATTGAATTACTTTTAATTTCGAATAAGAAGAGCTATTCAAGTAAGAAATGGGTAAAATAGCCACCCCCATTTGCTGTATAACCATAGAAAGAATAATGGCAGCGGAGGTAGAATGGAATTTTGATTGCAGAGGTTGGATCACTTTGAAATCATATGCTTGGAGCAGCTTTACTATATTTGAATCTCTAACAAATAAATCAGATTCTAGATTTTTCAATTCCCGAACTGAAATGGATGTTCGATCTGCCCACGGATGATCTATATAAACGAATAGCGCTTGTTCCTCTTTGCATACATGTACAGCATATAGTTCCTTATTTAGTTCCGGACAATCGCTTATGACTATATCAATATGATTATGATTATGCAGTAAATCCCTATAACCATTTTCGATGTTTTCGAAATGCAGCGTAATAGCTGGATGCTGTTCGTGAAACTTTAAAAAAAACGGCATAAAATTCGGACAATCTAATGGTGAGATGCCGATGGAGAGCGGAAGTTGATTGATCTGGGTATTGCTTAGCTCAGCTGTTTCTTTTTTCGACTCCCCAATCAGCCTCATCACAGAAATAGCTTTCTCATACAGGATTTGACCTGCAGCCGTAAGCTTTATCCCTCTACCGGCCCGCTTAAACACAGGAGTGTTAAACTCCGCTTCTATGTATCGAATTTGCTGGCTTAATGCAGGTTGAGAAATCATGAGCGATTCCGATGCTTTAGCATAGCTGCCTTCTTCGCAAATTTTAATAAAACATTCTAATTGCCTAAACATAACTTACACCTCAACCTCTCTCCTTGCTTCCTCATTGTTCGCTAAAATAAAACGATTGATTTCTTGAATACATGCACGCGACGTCGTACTCCATGCAAAGGAATCCAGATGAACAAGCGATACGTCCCAATAGGGTACGTAGTCTTCTAATCTCACCATCCGAAGCGCATCTTTCTTTAACGTTGCAGCTAAACATACAGGGAGAAGCGCTGCCCCAATTCCTTGGCGAACCGAATGTATTAAAAAAGAGAACGAGGTCGTTTCAATCATGGACTCCAACGTAAACCCACAGACCCTACCATACATTTCAATGACCGATTTGTATTGCTGCAGAAATAGAATGGAATTGATCTGCTTCAATGATTGAAAAGGAATGGAGGGATAAGCAGCCATAGGGTGCTCCGAATGAACGAAAAGCGCCATTTCTTGGCGATACAAGTAAGTCGATACGGTGGATTGACTTGACATCGCATTAGAAGTGATGCCGATATCAACCTTTTGCTCTAGAATCATTCGTTCCATATTTTCTGACTCGATAATTTTTAATTGGGCATGAGGATGCATTTCATGAAATTTCATCAAGTAAGGTGCAAGAAATTCAAGCTCAGCAGGACAACAACCAATTGCAAGCGTATCTTTCACTATTGTTACCTCCTCTTTCATTTCATTTCGAGCTTCCTCAAGCAGCTTCATGATCGCATTGCCCTTATATAACAGAATTTTGCCCGCTTCCGTTATTTCAACTCCCTTTGCACCCCGATCAAACAACAGCGTATTGAATTCATTCTCTAATACCCGAAGCTGCTGACTTAATGTAGGCTGCGTTACCCCCAATTCTGCTTTGGCTTTGGTGAGACTTCCCGATTTGCATATTTGAATAAAATATTGAAGCTGGCGTAGTTCCATTAGCGGCACTCCCCTTTCCTAGTTCATCAAACAACTTAACTTCATTGTAAAAAGCGCTGCTTAAAATGAACATGTGCAATCTTATGAGCATCATTAGCGATATTACGTCATTAAAAAAAGCATGAATCTATCGTGTAGCTGACAGATTCATGCTTCATATGGCTGATGCGTTGTTACGGATTGACTTGAATCGTAAACGTAGAGGTTGGATTGTTTATTGGAGTGGTTCCTGGGTCCATATTCGCAAATTGCAAGTTATTAAACGTAGCAGAGCCGATCGGTTGGTTCGCCCAAACTCCAAAGCCTGATTTAGCATCAAAAGAATCTCCACTCTTGCGAACGCCTGATATTTTTATGTTGGATAAAATCGTATCCGTAATCGGAAATTGTGGCGTTGCTCCAACATAGTTCGTTTGAAACATAATCCCATGATAAGTTGGATCTATTATTTCTACATCGTTAATACGAATACCACGGAACTCTTTCGAGGCTGAGAACAACCATAGTGCCGGAAACGTCTGATTGCCCCAGAAATGGCCGCCTGTACGAATAAGCGAGATATGCTCGATATTAGTTGGGGACGTACCAAAACCGCGGAACGCGAAGCCAAAGTCCAGCGAGCTAACCGTTATACCCGAATAAGCCAGTGTGTCCGCTATGTAAATATTGCGAAACGTATTGTTGTATCCGCCGTATACGGCTAGTCCTGAAGCCCGCCATGTGAGCAGCGAGGTTAATTTTTCATAGACGTTGCCTTGATTATCTTCGGAAGTACCGGTATCCACAGCGTTAAACAAGGCAAAGCTATCGTCGCCGGTGCTGCGAGCTTCGTTGTTCATCACCAAGTTGTTCGTGCTGCCGTTTGTAAAATTGACGGCATCTGCAAAAACGTTGCGAATTCGGGAATTTTTAATGACGGTGTTATCGACGTTCTGCCCCCAGAACATGCACATCTGATGCTCGACCCAGATGTTGTCGATTGTCATGTTGGCTACATCATTAAATGCAAATACTTTGCCCGGACCGTCTTCACGGATGTTGTAGTTGCCGAAATAAGCAAAGTTGGCAAAGGTAGAACCGTTAGCGCTTGCTACTACATTAAAACCGATATCTGTGTTGGACTGATTGGAAGGAGCTACAAACCAAGTGTACCATGGACCGGCGCCGATTACTTTCACTGGCTTGCCGTGCACCTGAAACTTGCCCCCTGTTTCATAAGTTCCTGCAGGTAGATAGACACCGGTAAGATTGCCGGTTGGATCCATACGAACTTGATCCAATGCGTGTTGAACCGCTTGATGCGTGGTGTTTGCAGGCGCAACATATTTGGAAGGATCGGGATTGGCCAGCGGCGATACTTGCTCGAGGCTGATGAAGTCGATCGCATAAGTCGTTGTATTTGCCGGATCCTTTTGCAGCTTAATTGTACTTCCCGCAGGAATAGTGTGATCGAACATGACGTTCGCTTCATCGTAAATGAACCGAGGAGCACCCGCTGAAGGCGAATTGCCCGGCGATGCTTCGTCGCCGTAGAGCCACGAATACTTGGACGTGAGATCGATTGACTTGGCAAACGTGCCATTGACATATATGTTCAGCGTATTGTTTAATCCACCCCCGTTAGGTGCATCGGGTATGGAGAAGCGTGCAACAAGTGTGTTGGTGCTTGTTCTTGTCTTAAATTGAACGAAGCTGCCTGTAGAATTTAACGTGACTGCTTTTCTCCCGGAAGCTTCTCCAGCCAAATCGCCAATTTTTCGGTTCGGACCGACGATAACCGCGCCGCCACCAACTTCGCCCTCCTCCGCTTCATACATATCGTAAGGCATTGTGGCTCCTTTTGACGGCACAACAGAATTGTTGGAAAATTTGAACCAGTTGAGATTGAACAATCCAGCCCCGCTGCCTTTAAATATGAGATAGACATCGTGTACGCCGCTGATAGGGTTTATGCTGCAAGATTTAGTCGTCCATGTTTGCCATCCGCCTGTAGGCTCTACTGCGCAAGCAGCTGCAAGCGTTCCTGTCAAGCTGCCCAATCTGATTTCGATATGGCCTCCATCGCCATTGCTGGCCACTCGTGCCTCAAACTTCGATACGCCGGAGCCAAAATCGATATTGTAATAGGCTGTGTAGTCGTCATTTTCGATAAAGCCGATATTTAATCCGCCTTCGCTGGAAGATTCCGTTTGAATACCCGATTGTTGATCAAAGCTTTCAGCTTCGATGGTCGATAACGCGGATCTCGGTGGTGAGCTGGCACTTGCGATTTGGAGGGCATCCAAGTTGATGTTTCCCGAATCGGTTGGATCATACTTGTAAGCGATTGTATTAGCTCCTGCATTCAAATTTACGATTTCTGACTTGGTCGACCAAGTGTCCCAGTTGGCTAGATTCGATAAAGTCGTCTGCTTAATTTTTGTTCCATTGACGTATAGGCTTACTGTCTGATCCCCGCCTGAAGCGTTTCCGTATATTAAATTGGCTGAGTAGACCCCGGCACGATCCACGTTAACCATAAATTGAGTAGCTGCTCCTTGATTCCAATAGCCGTCAACAAAGCCAGTGCCTGTATATCCGGTATGATCCGTATTTACTTTTGCCCCTCCGGTTAATTGGGCATTTTCCGCTTCATAAGCGCCAGAAGACGCTGTGAACACTTCTAGTTCGGATAACTGGGCGGCGATCCAGCCGGTATTAGCAGTGAAGTTCAGTTTCACGTATCTAGCTGATGCAGTTGGGAAATTGATAGTCACCATATTTCCGCTCGCTGGATCAAACGAATAGCTGGCCGATGCAACCAGGGTTGTGTAGCTGGCATCATCGACACTACCCAACACGGACAAGGTTTGTGCTCTTTGACCCCACGATTCCGGGAGCCGCAGAACAACTTGACCAATCTTGCTCACATTGCCAAGATCGACACGAAGCCATTGCGGGTATGCGTTGTTCGCACTTTCCCAATACGTCGATGATTCGCTGTCCACCGTGTTTGCAGCCGAGTAATTATCGTTGTGACTGCTTGCCGAAACAGGCTTGCCTGCCGCCAAATTGGAGGAGGCGTGTACGGGGCTTGAGCCCAAGGACAACTGTGTAAGCAACAAGCTTACAATGAGGAGTAAAATGAGACCCGTAGAGTTTTTCTGGAGTCGTGCTTGCATCTTTATGGCCTTCCTTTCATTTTTGGTTAACATGCATGTTCACTCGCTTATTCGACTTTCATCTGATTGTAAAACCTCTCCTGTACAAGCTGTGCTGCCTCTTCCAACACCGTCTTTGGATCCGCGTCTTTGCGTGAAAAAATATCCTGAACAACACTGGTCATCGTCGCGTAGTACTCTTGCGTATTGAACTGCGTCTCTAGCTTTCCTTCCATCAGTTCCATCGTCGCAGAGGGGTATTGATATACATTGTCGTATTTTTCATAGATCGCCTTAACTTTTTCTGCATAGGTAGAATCGGGTGTGAAATACTCAATAACAGGCGGAACAAAATATTTTTGATCTTTACGACGTTGCTGGATACTCGCTTCTATCGATAACAGTCCTGTATCGGTGAAATAATCAAACGTAGCGTAACGAAAGGCCATCTCTTTCTCTTCTTTCGTCGCTTTTGGATTGATGACCAAGAAATCTCCGCCAAGTATGCCTATGTGCTTGCCTCCCTTTTCAGCCGCTGGCATCGGATATACAACAATTTCCTCAGGCTTCATTCCCGCTTGGTTGAGTGCCTGATCGACCGGGCCATCAGGTCCCGAGATGACTATCGCCGTTCTCCCTTGAACCAAGGCGCCAACAGCATCCCCCCATCCAAGCGCCCAGTCTTGAGGGATCACCTTCGCTTCCCAAGCTAGACGTTGATAAAATGCAAGAGCTTTAATACCAGCTTCTAAATGAAATACGGCCGTAACTTTTCCATCATCTACCTTCTGAATATCCCCACCTGCTCCAAATAGAAAATTCGTCCAGTTCCAGCCGGCTGCATTCCCCTTACCCATCGGTGCAATGCCGGAGATGCCTTTGGAGGGATCAGCCGCTGCTTGAGCTGTAGCAAGCATGTCATCCCAAGTCCAATCAAAACTAGGTAACGCAATTTCTTTCTGATCTAAGAGTCTTTTATTTATAATTGTGCTGGTAACATATCCTTGCTGGGCAATCCCGTAAACCTTGCCGCCAATAATGAACTGATCCTGCAATATAGGGTTCATTTGATCATGAAACGCATAATCGTGAAATAAGCCCGTGATGTCCGCAGCCCATCCCTTCTCTGCCAAAAATCTGCCTTCCGTTGCATATGTGTTGAATAGAGTTGGCGCCTCATTGGCCCCCATCTTAATTCCGATTTGATTCGGATCATACTGCCAATCGCTTTTTACAACTTTCACATTCGGGTACTGCTTTACAAAACGTTTGATCTTATCATCTTCCAGCGTCCTCTTCTCGATTTGATCAGGTGGAGGATAGTAGATGCTGATCGTTACTTTGGTAGATTCCGATGAATTTTTTTGGGTATCGTTTGTGGTGCTGCTTGAAGAACGGCTGCATGCGCTTAACATCAATGCAATGATACAAATGATTATCGCGGGCACAAGCATAAACCTACGTTTAGCCATGAGGATGGATGCTCCTTTGAGATAATCTAAATCATTCGTTCATACAAACTCGTGACCTTTTACAAAATTAGCTAATTTACAATTCCTATTGTAAGAAGGCAGGTTGACGATGAACATGTGTAATTCTATTTAGATCATTGGCGATTCTACTTCTTGAACTCGCTCAGACTTACTCCATAATATTTCTTGAATATTTTACTGAAATGCTCAGGTGATTCGTATCCGACCTTTTCAGCAATTTCATACCGTCGTAGATCAGTGGTTGTTAGAAGCAGCCTACTTTCTTCCATCCTCAGTTTAACGACATAGTCCCACAGGTTGTAGCCCGTTATTTTTTTAAACAAATAACTTAAATAATTCGGGCTCACATGACTTTTGTGAGCAATTTCCAAGAGTGTTAATCCCTTTTGGGCGAAATGCTCATGAATATATTTTTTGACCTTATCTACGATTTGATTAGACTGCATGCTCAACTCGTCCTTCTTGGGCTCTTCCTCATCTTGATTCCAGCAAAAATCTCCATAGTAAAACACATAATGATCCGGGTGTACGTGGTTAAGGCGTACTGCTCGTTTCGCCTGTTGATCCAATACGCTGATATACTCAATCCCCTGTAAGATATGGCTAATGCCAATCACACATTGCAGCGATAAGTAGACCTGAATGTTCATGCAGAGTAACCTACCAATGATATCCAATTGATTGATTTTGTTTATGCCTGGATCGCCATATGTTTCGCTATCCCATTGGAGAATGATCGTAATTTCATAATCTGGTGAACAAAAAGCAATATGACTGAACTGCCCTTCAAGCAGCTCATTCGCCATGTTCAACACGGCATATTGCAATAAATGGACATTTTCCCCAAAGAATCGCTCTCTGTTTGACGGGGATTGTAGATGAAGATTGATTTTGAGCACCGCAAAATAGGGCCCTACTAACGAAAGATCTCTCAACTGCTGAGCAGAAAAAGCGTTTTCACATACATGCACAGGATTAGCAAGCAGGCTGTTTAATAACGCTGTTGTCGCCGGAGCAGGCTCGCTCATACTGAATCGTTCATTTAATGGAGCGGCAATTTCATCTTGAGCCGTCCATGTTTTAGTTAACCTGAGCAGCACGCTTCGCACGGAATCTAGGAACTGGGTGCTGTTAATGGGTTTGATTAAATAATCTTTTGCACCCAGCCGCATAGCCAACTGCGCATATTGAAAAGTCTCATGAGCGGAGACAACAATGGATTGAACGGACGGCTTTTCCATTTTGGCTTGATGCATCAATTCGATACCGCTCATTCCACTCATTTGAATATCTGTAATCAATAAGTCAATATCCTCCATTCGAATGAAATCCATTGCCTCATATCCGCTTTGAGCGATGAAAATGTTATGGATATGCAATCCCGAAATAGTAAGAAGATTGCTTAGTCCCTTGCAAATCCATGGTTCATCATCTACGAGCAAAATGTTATACATGTAACGAATCACCCCGTAAGTAATTGTGTCCGAGAAGCAGTTTCGCTTTTAGGCAGCGTAACGGTGACAATCGTCCCCTGTTGCTTTTTTTTGCTATAGCTAATCCCATAGGAGCAGCCAAAGTGCAGTTTAATCCTTTGCTGAATGTTGCGTATCCCATAACCGAAAGAAGGCACTTCCATCTCCATGTTCAACAACCGGTGAATTTCTTCATAGTCGACAACTTTATATCCATTATCCTCTATACGGATAATCACAATATCGTCATGTATGTCGGCTGAAATAACGATTTCACCGTCATCCTCCATATTTTTCACTCCATGAATAATGGCGTTTTCAATTAACGGCTGAAGGATAATCTTCGGGATCTGCAATTGGCGTACCTCATCGGCTATATTCCACATAACCCGAAATCGAAGCTCGTACCTGCGCTGCTGCAAGTTAATGTACGCAGCAGCATGCTGCAACTCCTCTTCAATGGTTATTAATTCTCTCCCTCTGCTTAATCCGATTTTCATTAATTTGGCCAAGTCTTTAATCATCTCGGCAGATTGCGTGCTTCCTTCCAACATGCTTTTCCAGTGGATGCTCTCCAGCGTGTTGTACAATAAATGCGGATTAATTTGTTGGTACAAAATTTGCAGTTGCGTTTCCCTTTTCTTAATTTCATATTGATATTTATCGTTCATAAGATGATTTAAACGGTTAGCCATATCGTATACGGACGTAATCAGCACACCCAATTCATCATTTCTGTTCTCATCGCTCGATCTGACTACTTGTTTTCCCGGTATGTAACTTCGGATGAAACGGGACAATTTCTGCATCGGCTTCATCAACGATCTCCAAAAATAGATGAAGGCCGCAAAAACGAGTAAAGCGTAAACGATCGAAATAAGCTGAATAATCTGTTTGAGTTGGCTCTGCTGCTGGAGTAAGGAATGAAGCGGTATTCGATAGACGAGTTTTTGCTGAAGATGATAGCTATAATTAATGACATAGATGTGACCCGAATGGACGATATCCATAAAGCCATCTTTTTGCTCTACTTCTTTCGCTTCGTCCGGTAGTCTCAATCTGGTTCCGATTCCTTCCGCTGTTGAGGCGAAAATCTGATTGAACCAGTCTGTCAAGAAGATTTCTCCTTGCGGCAAAGAAACCGTGCTGAAATCGTTTTGAATCATTTTTTCAAGTTTAGTGACTACGAGTACGCCAATCATACCATTTGCATGGGACACATTATTGACAGCTCGGACATAGCTTAATGTTTTTGATTGGGGAGGAGAGTTCATACTATCAATGACTTTCAGACGACCCTTCCCTTGCATCTGAACTGCTTCCAGAAACCAATCGGGCTTATCTTGCTCCGTCAAAAAATATACACCGGATTGTGGAGCGATCCGAACTTTTGGAGCAAACGAATAGTAGTCGGCAGGATCATAAACATAAAGGGAAAAGTAAACCGCTTCTCCCCCATTTACGCCAATCGAGTAGCTTTTGAGCAGTTTGTCCAACGCTTCATATTTACTTACCCGTTCAAGAATGGATTCGGTGCCGCTCGGAATCATTTGCTGTGTAAGGGGATTTTGAATAATGGTCTTGGTCATTAGATCAATGGAGTCCATATCCCGATTTACAAGGTATAAGTTCTGTTTGTTTAATTCCAGATAGGCGTTCGTGACGGTTGTCTTCAATATGTGCTCTGCTGCCAAGTTTCCATAATAGGAAAGAATAAAAACAGGGCTTATAATAATTAAAAACAGGAAAAGAAGTTTGTAGGTAACACTCATTTGGGGTATAAATCTAGTAAGTATTTTTCGCACGTACTTCGCCCCTTCAAAACTTCTGTTTAACTGGATCAGGCTAATCGATATAGCAGATAAGTAGAAAAAAATCGACCATGATTCAAAATTCAAGGAGTAAGATGTTATTTATGTCATTCCAAAAAATTCGATTATAATACATTATTTAACTATATTTGATACATTACATCAAGTATCTTCCCATGAGCAGCTCATGGGCGAGATTCCACCACTACATCCATTTTTACAATTTCAAGCGATTCCAGAAGAAATGAAACAACCTCAGTCCAGTAAAATACCGATATATCTATCCAGTTGCTGACTGATCAGAACCACTTCTTGGTCCGTAAATTCCCCCTTATTTTCAACGATCTCCGTTAATTTCTTTCTCAATACGTTTATTTTATTCTCTATCGAACAATGATTGTTCACCTCACGCATATGAATCTCAATCAGAGAGTATAATGCACGTTACAGTAAAAACTGTATAAATGTTCCACTGCAACCCTTTGTCGAAACATATTAAATAAGCACCTTTATAGCAATAAGAGACAATAGAGCGAGTCAAGGACTACAAAACATAAAGAACTCCCGCGGTAAAGTCATTCACGGGAGTTCGTCTTCAATCTGAACCCGGCCTAAGGCTGGGTTGTATGAGATTGTTCTTATTTTTGCGTCCACTTTTTAGGCAAGTATTTATTGATCGTATGAATACCCTCTTCGTTGATTGCATAGTACATACATAATTCCCCGTTAGCATCCAGCTCGTACTGGATCTCGTCAATCAGTCCGTTTGCCTGCAACGACAGCATATGATCCAGAAAGTTTGCTCTTGTAAATTGACGTTCTCCACCGTATTCGCTTTTCAAAGCGTCCATCGCATCATCAATATTTGCCTGCTGCACAGTAGACATGAAAAGCAGCACCCGGGAGCGAATCGGCAACAATGGCATTTGCTTACGCCTCCTTCTTTTTGAACAGATCCATTGGATTCATCGAAACTAAAAGCGCTCCAATTGTAATGATAATTGCACCGGCAATTACTGTAGGAGTTAGCGCATCACCGAGGAAGATAGCAGCAAAAACAACCCCCCACAGCACATAGGTAATGTTGAGCGACATTCCGACAGCAACGCCAACCATATTGTTGGCCATATACCAAGTCAGGAAAGAAATAGCCGTAAACAAGGCTGCAGCCGCGATAATGAGCATTGGTGATACGGATCCAAGCGCGGAAGCAAAGAGATCCGTTGCCCCGAAAATAGGCACTAGCACGGCAATGTAAACGATTCCAGAAACACCCTCGCGAATGGTAATGGCGATATTAGAATCCAGCATGGACATCCCGAAAGTGGCAAATACGCCTTCCAGTCCCCAGCCAAGCGCGGCTACCAGAGCAAAAACAATGCCCAATGTGAAATTCTCCACGCCGCCTTCAGGCTTGACATAGGAGATGAGCGCCGCTCCGATAACACAGATGAACATGCCGACGGCCACCCGTTTATCAATCTTCTGCTTCAGAAACATTCGTGCGAAAATAGCACCAAACATCGGACAAAGCGCCGAAATAGGGATAGCCGCCGCTCCAGCCATATCAATCCCAACCAGATAGGCCCCGTTGGCGATCGGGCCGCCAAACACCGCGGCAATCGCGACCATCAATCCGGGTATCGTTACCAGACTGCGGCCGATTTCTTTGATCTTTCCTTTCTTTATGTTCCAGATCAGAAGCCAGATCGCCGCCAAAGCATCATTAATCGCCGATGCCACTATGGGTGCCGCAAACGCTCCTATAATCCCCAGAAAAGGTTCCTTCATCATGGCCAAGGCTACAACGGTACTGTAAAGGCCGAACGTTAACCCGGAAATCAGTCCGTAAACGATTCCATTTCTTCGGAAACGACTGTTCATCTTTTGTTTCAGCATGCCGGCCGTAGCCGCGGGAGCTGCCACTGTTTCCTTCATCATCCATACACCTCTGTTAAGTAGATTTATCTTCGTAGATGTATCTTCATTGTATAGCAAAGAGGCCATTGCGCCTGTTACTAACCGTACCTCTTGTTGGACTTCCTGAATCATTTTTTCTCCATTCTGGTACTATTCGTACTTTTAGGACGATAAAGCCAACAAAAAAGTCTCCCACCATAATCGGGGGAGACTTTAGGAACTCTATTTCGTGTTTTTTCTTTCGGCAAGAACGCTTTTTTTATATTCCTTCGGCGTCATATTCATTTGCTTGTAGAATACCCGGTTGAAATAAGATGGATCGGTAAAGCCGCATTCTGTGGAGATGCGATAGGCGGGATACCCAGTAGTCTCAAGCAGCTTGCAGGCATGTACAATCTTGAGCTTGTTCACATAATCCGTATAAGTAACGCCGAGCTCCCTTTTGAAAATACGGCTAAAATATTGGGCATTCATATACACATGACTCGCCACCATTTGCAAGGTCAGCTTATCTTTGTAATTCTGCTGAATATAATCGACGGCTTCTTTAATAAAGCGCTGACATTCTTGAGCCGATTGAATCTGATAAGTTTCTGTCAAACACTTTTCTTCTGATTGAGCGGCCTTATCCAGCCCCTTACGGATCATTTGCCGCAATTTTTCCGGCTTGACCGGCTTAAGCAAATATTCATGTACCTGCAGACTGATTGCCGCCTGTGCATAGGAGAAATCCGAACTGGCCGACAAAATCGTCACGCATGCGTCAGGGAGAAAGCGGCGAATTTCCTGCAACGAGGATATTCCATCCATTTCAGGCAGCATGATGTCCATAAAAATAATATCCGGCCGATATTGTTTGGCGAGCTTAATCGCTTGCATACCCGTATCGCAAATAAGCAGCTTATCTTCAGCACCCAGAATTTCCTGAGCGATGGATTGAAGAAACTCCAGTTCTATCGGTTCATCTTCAACAAACATAACTACGCTCATTGCATCACCTCGCAATTGGTTGGGTGGGGATGCGGATGTTAACCGTGCTCCCGCTGTAATCGGATTTCACGATCGATAACCCATACTCTTCTCCGAAATAACGCTTTAAACGGCTATCGGTGCTCCGGAAGCCCACGCCGATCTTGCTGCCCGGCTGATGAATGAGCTTTAGTACCTCCGGCGAGAACCCGTTACCGTTGTCTATAACAGAAATGGTGATATCATTTCTGTACTTTTCGGCAATCAGACGAACGGTACCCCCGTCCCGCTTAGGGGTAATTCCATGAATGACTGCATTTTCTACAATAGGCTGAATCACCAAATTAGGAATGCGATAAGCCTTTAATTCATTAGGAACAATGATTTCATACTGCAGGCGATTTTTGAAGCGTGCCTTTTGTATATACAAATACTTCTCAATGTTATCCATTTCGGATGCGATGGTATGAAGCTGATCATCCTGCTTAACATTGTATCGCAGCAAGTCGGACAGGCAATAAATCAATTCCTCCGTCGTATGGGAGTGTTCGAAATAGGCGATGCGGGCAATGGAATTCAAAGTATTGAAAAGAAAATGTGGATTGATGACGAGAGACATGTTTTTTGCTTCTAAGTCAATTACTTTCTTCTCCAGTATTTCTTTTTCTGCAGACAGACGATTGATAATTCCTGTGTTGTCCTGCGCGCTTTCGGCGATGTCGAGCGCAATATTCCTTGCGATATGATGGCAAAGCTGCTCATGAATATCTGCTTTATCCTGATCAATGGTTGGAAAAGCCGATATCGCCTTCGCTACAACCTCCAAATCCAGCCCCTTCATTTCGGCCAATTCCGCCGTTTTAATCAGGTACTTCTGAAACTCCCTCTCCTGGGAATACGCCTGCATCCCCGAGATGAAGCCAACAACTTCATCTTTGATCTTAATGGGCAGCAAAATATTCTCCAGACCGTAACAGCAAACAAATCGCCCCTGTTCACCGGTATTAAAGCGCTTCAAATAATCCGCGCAAGGTCGCGTAGGATTCTCCCAACAAATATGCCTGCAGAAATCAGGAGACGGATTGAACTCAAGCAACACGTCTCCATTGTTATCGTGCAGCAGCAGCGAGAACTTAGAAAGAGACAGAATGCCGCTGTATCGTGCGTATACTTTGGTTGCGATCGGGCTATTGGTTTTCAGCATAATCTCGTTGCACCCTTTCACCGAAAATGAACGGGAAAATAAACATTGCATGCTAAATTTTTCACAATATATCATCTCTATTATAGCAATTTTCAACCTGTTTGGAAATAGTGCATCCCTCCTCCTCAAATCCTTATTTATAGAAAAAAGACTACTCCGACAAGCTTTCGACAAGCGGATTGTTGCAGACAAAAATAAAAAGGCCAAAACCAGTTTTACCGAGTTTTGGCCCTTTGCAGAATATCAATATAAATTATAGCTTAGCACCGGGAAGAATGTTTTCCACTTCACTGTGAGGGCGAGGAATCACATGTACGGATATCAGTTCCCCTACACGCTGTGCGGCTGCAGCACCAGCGTCCGTTGCCGCTTTCACCGCTCCTACATCGCCACGTACCATTACGGTGACAAGTCCGCCGCCTACCATCTCTTTGCCGATCAAGGCGACATTGGCCGCTTTGACCATAGCGTCCGCTGCTTCGATAGAACCTACCAGACCTTTTGTTTCAATTAAACCCAATGCTTCTGATTTCATGTTACATTCCTCCTAAAAGTTTTGTGAGAATCAAGCGCTAGCTCCGAACAAAACTTGCTTCGGAAGCATAGGCCTAGTTTTGTGAGAATCAAGCGCTAGCTCCGAACAAAACTGCTTCGGAAGCATAGACTTAGTTAATAATTTTTTGAATTATGCCTTAGCAGCCGGAAGGATATTCTCCACTTCGCTGTGGGGACGAGGAATCACATGTACCGACACGAGTTCCCCTACATTTTTCGCAGCTGCGGCACCGGCGTCTGTCGCCGCCTTCACCGCTCCTACATCGCCCCGTACCATAACGGTAACAAGTCCGCCGCCTACCATCTCTTTGCCGATTAGAGTGACATTGGCCGCTTTGACCATAGCGTCCGCTGCCTCGATAGAACCTACCAAACCTTTTGTTTCAACCAAACCAAGAGCTTCTGATCTCATGTTCATTTCCTCCTAACGATTTTTAATGATTTTAACAACAGACGCCGATGTTAAATCCATCGCGTTGGCCTCTTCAACGTCGATATGACAGTCGAGAGCAGCGTCACTGCTAACTCTGATTGCGACCTGATTGTACCCTCCGCCCCGGAGTCCATCAAATTGAATACTGACCATTTCTCCATCGATTACGCCAAAGAAAAGGGCATCATCAGGCGTCATATGAATGTGGCGCTGTGCAACCATCAAGCCGCAGGAACTATATACGCTTCCCTTCGGCCCGACCAACGTGACGCCCGGTGTGCCTTCAAGCTCCCCGGACAAGCGCACTGGAGCTTTCACGCCCAACTTAAAACAGTCTCCCCGCATAATTTCTACCTGGGTCTGTTTCCGCACTGGACCGAGAACCCGTACTTTTTCGATGGCCCCCTTGGGCCCGCAGACCGTAACGGTCTCATTACATGCATACTGTCCGGGTTGGGACAAATCACGCATTTTGGATAGCGTATATCCGGATCCGAAGAGCGTCTCCACATCAGCCTGAGAAAGATGCACATGGCGATTCGAAATCCCTAAAGGGATGGAGCGCGGCTCCTCCTCCGCCTTACCAGCACCGGATACAACCTCCATTAACAAAGAAAGTACTTGATCATAGTTCCCCACTAGCTGTCACCGCTTTTCTGCAAAATGGACATCAGCTCATCGACCAGATTCAACAGCAGCGCATCGTCCTGTTGCTTTGGCAACTGCGGAGTTGGAACAGAGTAGGGGGGTTGTGCCGTACAGTCCTTAATGCCGTAAGCCACACGTTTGATATTAATCAAGTGCTGTGGTCCCACATTATCTGAAGTGGCGCTGCCCCCCCAGGTTCCACATCCCAAAGTGAAGGCCGGGGCAAGTCCGGTGCTTGCGCCCACACCACCCTGAGTGGAGCCCGTATTCACCAAAATGCGGAACACAGGTTTTTGCGCAAATTCCATGACCATATCATGATTCTGCGTATGGATGGAGAAGCTATGGCCTATTCCTCCATTACGCAGCAGTCCAACACTTAGATCGCAAGCCTCATGCCAGTCCTGTACGGTGTAAAACGCCAATACGGTAGTAAGCTTCTCATAGGAAAGCGGGAATTTCTCTCCCACGCCCTGCTGTTCGCCTAATAGCACCTTGACCCCTGCAGGAATTTGAATGCCGGCCGCTTCCGCGATCACCTGAGGTGAACGTCCCACCAGTCTTGAATTCATGGCATGGCCTTTTACAAACAACTTTGCTGCGACTTTAGCAGTTTCCTCCTGATTCATAAAGTAACCGCCCTGACGCTCAAACTCTGCGATCACCTGAGAACGGATACAC
Source organism: Paenibacillus sp. B1-35 (assembly GCF_050474385.1). Classification (NCBI taxonomy): domain Bacteria; kingdom Bacillati; phylum Bacillota; class Bacilli; order Caryophanales; family Paenibacillaceae; genus Paenibacillus; species Paenibacillus sp. B1-35. The sequence continues at coordinate 714,674 of NZ_JBCHVJ010000001.1, read as the reverse complement.
TCCTCCACGATAACAGCCTGTTCAGAGGCGCAGATTGTACCGTAATCGAAGGTTTTGCTGGCAATGATATTTGCTACCGCCTTTGGAATATCAGCGGTGCGCTCAATATAGGCTGGTACATTGCCCGGCCCGACTCCCAACGCCGGCTTACCCGCACTGTAGGCGGACTTCACCATTGCCGAGCCGCCCGTTGCGATAATCATGGCGATTTCATCGCACTTCATCAGTTCCTGCGTCGCCGGCATCGAAGGCTTGGTAACGCAGCCAATGATTCCTTCGGGAGCCCCTGCCTCGACAGCGGCGGCGTGCATCAATTCCGCGGCCCGCATGATAGATTTCTTTGCCGAAGGATGCGGCGAAAAGATGATTCCATTGCGAGCCTTTATCGCAATGATCGATTTAAAAATCGTAGTGGATGTCGGATTGGTTGATGGAATAATACCCATGAGCAGTCCGACTGGCTCGGCAATCTCTATTAATTGATTCGTCTTGTCCTCGCGGATAACCCCAATCGTTTTCGTATCCCGAATGGATTCATACAGCTCCGTGGAAGCCAGTCGGTTTTTGAAGATCTTATCCTCAATCTTGCCAAATCCGGTTTCCTCTACTGCCAGTGCAGCCAGTTCAGCGGCGTTGACCTCCGCTGTCCGTACCATGTTTTGTACAATTCTGTCAATCTGTTCAGCATCGTAGCCGGCAAGGACATCGGCGGCCGCTTTTCCTGCACGGGCCAAGTCCCGCGTTTCCTGAATCGATTGCAAGTCATAATCATAATTTTCCAAGTGAAACATCCTCCTCTCGCTTACTGTTTACTGCTGATAATAATGGCGGAACCGCTTGAGCAGTTTGACCTTGTTTGCCTTCGAAATTGTCGTCATGCTCATCCCATATGCGGGGCTGCACTCTCTGGCCAGTCCGCGCAGCCTAACAGCAGTCATTGTTTCCAGCAGTTCCATTGCTTTGTCAAGCCCTGATTCCTTTACCAGCACATCAATTTGGTGTTTGAGTGGACTGTCTAGCACTGCCGGATCTCCATCTGCCGCATCTTGATTGTCTGGTTCTGGACTGACGTCTTTAGACGCAAGAGCCTGAGCGTGATCGGCTGTTAGTACAGGGAAGTCTTCATCACCACCGATATTGAATGAGACTTCGGGTGCTGCTTCCAGTGGAACTTTAGGAGCCATGTCCAGTGGAATATTGGGCGCATCGCCCAGTTGAACATCAGACGCTGTGTAACGTTTCGAGGTCTGCTCTGGCGTTTGCTCAGGCAGCTGCTTTGGAAACTGTTCCGCCGCCTGAGTATGCTGTACTGGCAGCGCCAGCTCGTCCTTCTCCTTGGTGAAATTCGAAACGCTGCGCCGGCCGATGATGCTCGCTATGTCGTTGTGGGGTCTTGGAATAACATGTCGGCTGATAAGCACATCACTGCCCAATTGTTGCGCCGCGGAGGCACCCGCCTCCACGGATGCTTGAACAGCGCCAACATCGCCGGTTACCGCGATGGTCACTAGCCCGCCGCCCACATTGCACTTTTCTATCAGTTCGACCTGAGCTGATTTGAGCATGATGTCCAGACATTCAATCGCTGGAAGAAGTCCCCGCGTTTCAATTAATCCAAGCGCCTGCATGCTATCACCTCCTGTTACTGCAGCTTCCGATCAGGTTCGCCCGCCGGGTAAGTCATATAAAACATCCTCGCGCAGTTCGACGATCCCTTGGTCGCTTTCACCCCTTTGGGGATGAAGAGTACATCCCCCTCATGGGCGGTGAAGGTTCTCTCGTTCAAAGTGACATCGAGCGTGCCTTCCAACACGATATAAGTTTCTGCGTCGGCTGTCTCCTGCTCGAAGCTACCGCGGTCGACAGTCAGAAACCCTGCGCTCATGGAACTATCCGGCTTCCCGATTACCTCTTGACGATATACCTTGGCGCTAGCTGTTCCCGTTTCGTAAGCTTCCATTTTTACCGTCCGGCCCCGCACAAGTTTCAAGCCAGTCGGATCCGTCTCCGCTTGATAAGGTGGCTCGATAGTCGTTCCCAACAGCTTTTCAACCAGTCCTTTTTCCGATAACATCTTGAAAATTTTAAAAATAGCATTCATGTCGAGATCATCTTGAGTCTTGCAGCCTGCGGCTTCGGAGCTCTTAGTCCCACAAGGCTCATTGGTAAACTCTAACCCCAGCTCTATTGCCCTATCACGGGCCGCCGGTGTCACAATCGTGTTACGGTCAATGCAGCATTGCTTCTGTCCGGAAGCCGCCCATCCTTCTACATCCGCAGCACATATTAGTTTTTTCACAGTTCTCGCCCCCTCTCGCTGCATTCGATTACTGTTCGAATATTTATTCGAACACGCAGTCCGCGTCGATGATGCCGACGACGACGGCATCCACTGGAACATCGTCTGTATGCAGCATCTTGCGGGCCGAAGAGCCGGTGCAGACAATCACCCGATCGCCTATGCCAGCGCCGATCGTATCGACTACAATCAAACGGCGCCCGTCGTCACTTCCACCAATCACCTCGGCCAGCATCAGTTTCATTCCTACAAGGGAATCGGCTTTACGGGTAGACCAGATATTGTGAATCAATTCAGCCGCAATCATTGCATTCCTTCCTCCCCGCTTTTCCGCTCCTCTGCTTAATCTCGGCGATGGCGTCCTCCACGGAAGCTGTGTCCCCAAAAATAGCGAGAAGAATCATGTTTTGCGGGCAACTGCCGCGAATATCCTCCACGGTTACGCCCACCACTTTTTCAGCTACATCAGCGGCCCAGACCATATCAATCAGCCTTCCCTGCACCAATCCTATCGCGTCACATTGGGGAACTTCCCGACTACTGGGCGCTCCTCTGCGACGAAGCAAAATGTCAAGCGTCCCCTTGGAAGGAGATTTGATAATCCGAAATTCCACTCACATCGCCTCCCGCGTACAATTCAGAGCAATGCCCAGCGGCGTGACAAACAGAGGGTTGCTAGGCTTATAGGTAGCAATGCCGGTCTTCTGCTCAATGATTGTCTCCATATCGGACAAGCAGCAGGTGCCGCCGACCAAGTACAATTCCTTGACCTCATGGCCCACAACATGGCGGTTGATGATGGAAGCAACCTTATCGATGACCGGCCGGAGCAGCGGCAGCAATTCTTGGTGATGGGCAGGGTCGCGCTTGAAACAGTCCGCTTCAGAAAAACTCATCTGGTATGCCCCGGCAATCACCAAAGAAAAGTGAGTGCCTCCCGTTGCTTCGTCGGCGACATAGACAACCTTTCCATTTTTCAGAATCGAAATGCCTGTTGTTCCGCCTCCAATGTCTACAATGGCTCCGTCGGATATTTGCAGCACGGCATTAGCCGCCGTAGGTTCGTCCAATAAAGCCGTAACTTCAAATCCCGCACCCTGGATCACATGCTTGATGGCTCCAGCATCCAGTAAATCGGTTCCCGGAGGAATCGCCGAAGCCGCATATTCAAGTTCTGCATCCAATTGCTGCTCCAACTGCGCTTTAAGCTCCCTCACGATCTGAATTGCTCCTAAGTAGTCCACTACCATTCCGTCGCGGACGACATCGGCGTAGCGGTAAGCTCCTGCCACCGGTTTCCGGGTCTCATCCAACACCGTAAGCACCACACAGGCCGTTCCCAGATCCACACCGGTATAGTAGAACGAAGACCGCCCTGCAATCGGTTTCTGGATGACCGCTTCAAATTGCTTTACCAGTTGATCGCAGTATGCGAAGGGTTTTGTTTCTGGCATGTTCTACCTCCTGTAGTTCTGCAAATAAGCGAGCTTAATGCGTTAATCATATAGTTGATTCCAGGAATAACAGGTTTCTCCGGCTTTTCTTGGGGACTGCCTGCTGCGGCTTCCAACACCGCAAACCCAAGCTCCCGCAAAGCGCTGCGCAGATGGTGCAGCAAAGCAATTTCTTTGCCCTTTTCCAATTGAATGTGAAACTCGGTCACCTCAAAGCAATCTCCCGCATCCTCAAAAAGAACATCGCAAGTAATGCCGGTACAACCCTGGAAAGATAAATCGGCAGCAGATGTGCCGCCCCCTTCCCCTTTCTGGAGGGCTGAAAAAAGCTTTGACAGCTCTAGTACCTTCTGTGCCAGAAGCACATCCCGCTCCAGCAGCTCCTGCCCAGTTAACAAGAACAGGGCTGAGACGGACTGCATCTGACAGCGCAGCTTCCCACGCCGCCAATCCGGCTCTTCCGCTTGTTGCTCCGGATTAGGGACTGGCTCTTGCTTTTGTTCCTGGTTTTTCTCTTGCGTACCATAGGACACGGCGATCTGGCGATCTGTCAAGAACTGGCGCGCCTCTGGCGTTAATCGGCTTCCATGTTCCACCATATATGAAGTAAAAGGCTCTAACCTGTACATATTGCGCAATTCCATTTCGGTAATAAATTTCATGGTATCAACTCCACTCTTATTACCCGAACAAATAACGTTTCAATTCCCCGATTCCCCTTCCCACGGGAAGACTAATGCGGAAAAAGGGTTCGGTTATCCCGGTATTTTCGATATACGCGCCCGGTGTATCGATCGTCTTCGGCCCATAGATAATATCCTGCGTCCTCCGCAACGGGCGATCCGTACCATCAAGCGCATTGGCTAGCGTCGTTTTTCCGCAGTCTGTAGGACCGATCAGCATAATGCGTTTTTTCATGTCCGTGTAACTTCCGCCGTCGTAAAACCAAGACTATCGCCCAACGTCTCAATGATGGCCCGCAGCGCCGTTTCCACACTGGCTATATCTCCGGTGAGAAGCACCGAACCAGCAAAGCGATCCAGAAAGCCGATCTTCACATCTGCCACCTTGGTCGCGATATCGGCGGCTATAATGGAGGTTTCGCTGGGCGACAGTGTTAATATGCCAATAGCCCCCGCTTCATCGATGCCCAGTCTTTCATACATGTCAGGCACGGGTGAAGCAATCATATGGGCCAGCGTCACTTGTTTGCCCGGCACCGACTCCTGAATGATCCGCCCGAGATCCGGCCCAGCAGGCTGCTGCATAAGCGGTCCTCCTTAAAGCTTTACTCAACAAAACTGGCTTCGAAAGCATGCTCTTAATGTTTGATAACCCGTACCGGGAAATCGTATTGGCTGATTTGACGTTCAATACGCTCCAGATCGGCTTCATTAAGGCTTAGATCGCGTTCAACGGTGTAAGCCATATCCAATTGCCTGTATTTGTTAATCCCCAGCTTGTGATAAGGGAGCAAATCGATGCCTTTAAAATTACGGTATTCCTTATAGGGAAGCAGAAACTCTACCGTTTCGCGGATGGTGTCCTCATCATCATTGAGCCCCTTCATTAGCGGCATCCGCACCTCCACGTTATGTTTGCGGGTGATCAGTTCCCGCAAATTTTCGAGAATGCGCTCGTTGCGTACACCCGTCAGTTGATAATGGCGATCCGAATCCATATGTTTCAGATCGTATAAGATCAAATCGGTAAATTCGGCCATGGCCAAAATCGCTTCCGGTTTGGTATGCCCAGAGGTTTCAATGGCCGTATGAATTCCGGAGCGCTTGCATTCCTTGAGCAAATTGACTGCAAACTCGGACTGCGCGCATACTTCGCCGCCACCCAATGTGACACCGCCGCCAGACGTCGTGTAGAACAACATATCCTGCTCTACAATTTCCACAATTTCCGATACCGTCATATTCATCCCGACGATAGAGAGTGCCCGTGTAGGACAAACCTTCTCACATTCCCGGCAGCCCATGCACTCAATCTTCCGATCCACCACATGCTGCCGCTTGGACGGCTCCTGCGAGCCGGAAGTGGCAATACGGTGGATTTCCCGGGGGCACGCCGCAACACATGCGCCGCAATCATTGCACAGATCCCGTTGGTACATCACCTGATATTTCTTTTCCAGACCCTCCGGGTTCGCACACCACTGACAGCGCAGAGGACATCCCTTGAAGAAAATGAGCGTCCGAATACCGGGGCCGTCGTATATCGAATATTTTTGAATGTTGAAAATACGTGCCTGCTTTTCCGGCATACCTGACTCCATAGCTGTAGCTCCTTCCTTGCTGTATATCTAAATGCCAGAATGTCTCTTCCCCAGTGGCCAGCGCCGGAGAAGAGGCACGGGGCTACTCTAGAAATGCTCAATCATCGTTCTGCTGATGATTTCATCCTGCACTTCTTTACATAATTCCACAAAGTATGCGCTATAGCCGGCGACCCGAATGATCAAATCGCGGTATTGATCGGGATTTTGCTGCGCTTTAATCAGCGTTTCATTATCCACATAACTGAATTGCATTTGGCCGTTTCCAAGAATGGAGGCCGTCCTGAGCAGATTAATCAGTCCGTTCTCTCCTTCAGGTGTCTCCAGCAAACCGCGTAAAAGTTTGAAGTTATGCACCATACCAATATTCATGGCTTCGACATCTATCTTGCTCACCGATTTGATAATAGCCGTCGGCCCCTTTTTGTCATGGCCCTGAGTAGGGCTGATACCGTCGGACAGCGGCAGCCAAGCTTTGCGCCCATTGGCGGTAGCACCGGTCATCTCGCCGAAAGGCGTATTATTCGAAATCGAAAGCGTACCGTGACTGAAGGTGGAGTACAGCGTTTTAAATTTGCGGTGATAGTTCTCAGTCCACCCGGTGATATCGGCGGCGATACGATCGGCATAATCGTCGTCGTTGCCGAATTTTGGCGCGTCCAGACAATCCTTGTGAATCTGCTCATAACCTTCGAAATCGGCCAGCAACGCGTCACGGATTTGCTCGAGCGAATATTTTTTGTCATCGTAAACCAGCTTCTTGATGGCAGCCATCGAATCGGTGTAAGTTGCCAGACCGGACCAGATCAAGCCAGGTCCCCAGTTATACATGGCGCCGCCGGCGGAAACGTCGCGGCCAGTCTCCATCGTGCCTTCATACATGATCGACATAAGCGGCTTTGGCGCATAATCGCGGTGAACGCGCTGGCTAATCACGGTACCCACTGCGGAAAGCTCGGTGATGTATTCTACCTGCTTCTTAACCGCCGCTTCAAATTCCTCATAGGTCGAGAAGTTCCGCAGATCGCCCATGTCCAATCCTGGCTTGCTTCCGTGCCAGAGCATTTTGCCACGGTTAAGGACAAACTCAATGGCAATCGGCCACTGGGTGTATCCGGTGGAGGTCCATTGATACAAGCGCCCGGATTTTTGCGGTTCCACACAGCCCATCAGACAGTAATCGCGAGCATCTTCGATACTGCAGCCCTTCATCAGCATCATCTTGATGTGGGAATCATCGAAATGGCAGGCTGGGAAGCCCAAACCAGCACGAACGACATCCACAATCTTCTTCAAATATTTCTGAGGAGAACTATTGTGGATACGGCAAGCAAGTGAAGGCTGATAAACGCCGACATGACGTACTGCATCCATGAGCAGGTAAGTCAAGTCGTTGGTGGCATCGCCCCCCTCTCGTTTTTGTCCGCCGACACACATATTGACGAACGGCTGGTAGCCGGCAAAGAACTTGGAGCCGCCCGCGCTGGAAACCCACATCATTTCCGAGCATTTGATTAGGAAACAGCCTGCAATCTCAAATGCTTCAAACTCTGTCAAACGGCCTGCTTTTCTGTCCGCCTCATAGAAAGGATACATATATTGGTCCACACGGCCGACAGACATGCCTGTCTGATTTTCTTCCACTACGAGCAAAGATTCTACGGTCCAGACCGATTGCATGGCCTCATGGAATGTAGTCGGAGCGTGAGCCGGCACGCGAGCGTTGACTTCACCGATTTTTTGCAACTCCGCCTTGCGCTTCGGATTTGTTTCTTTAGCAGCCAGTTGGTATGCGTATTCAGACATCCGTTTGGCATACGCCATCACGCCTTCGGTCGTATCCAGCACGGATTTATAGTAATAGATTTTGTCGATGTCTTCCGGGTTTTGCATGGACAGCTTCGCAATGTGCTCTTTGGCTTCCCGCTGGATATCCAGCATCCCTTTCTTCATAAGAATGACATCGTAGCCTGGGTTGGAGTCTCCGCCGCCGTTGATCTGATGATAGGAAAGATCGCTGACGAATGCTTCGCCGGAAAATTCCCACAGACCAGCATCCCGATATTGCTGTTCACAAATTTCATCCACCGATTTGCCTTCCCAGAACGGGAACAGCTCCTCGCGCATAATCCGCTTGTCTTCCTCGGAGATGTAGAACGGATCCTGAGGACGGTTGTGAATGGTATCGAGCTCATCCCGGGTCCAGCGCCAAGCAATGTCAGGCGAGAAAGCGCCTGCGCGCGGCGCGCCGCAAGGATGACCAACAATCAACTCGTTGTCCTGGATGAGCAGCGGAGCCTCTTCACACGCTTTGCGGAAAGCCTTGGCACGCAGCATAATTGCTGGCAGACCCGGATTTTCCTTGTATACCTGAGTAAAGGCTCTGGCACGATAGGTTGTAATGCTTGGCGTAGCGGTCAAATAATGTTCTTTCAAAGCCCGCAAACGCTCGGTCATTCCCTCCGGGTATGCGCATTCTTCCTTGCGATGCTGACTCGAGCCGTCTGCTGTCAGCGGTTGAGCTCCTTTATCTGATAGCCCCTTAGAAATTCCCTGGAACAGCTTCATGATCGCTGCTCGTTCTTGAGGAGCCATGGCTTTCGTAGCTTCGGCAAATTTGCTTGAAAACTCATGAATATCCAATATATTTCCCTCGCAATCTTGTAGGATTTATATATATAAAATGCGTGTTCAAAAAGGCCGGTTTTCAGCACCGGAGCTTATGCTTCCGATGTGCGTTTTTTCAAAACGCTTCAGTTGGATGAAGCTAGGGCCTGAGGAGCGGAGTGTACGTTTTGGGTACATGAGCACCGGAAGGCCCGGCTGAATTCAAGATTCGATGCCGAGTCCACTTCATGATTTACTTCGTGATCAAAAGCGGACTATTTGAACAACCTATTAAAAGCTTTTACGGTAAATGTGCGCCAACTCTTCCTCCGTTGGCTGACGAGGATTGGTTGGCGTACAGCGGTCTGCCATCGCGGTTCGCGCCATACGGGACAACGCCTCCTCAAAAGCATCCTGATCGACGCCAAGTTCGCGGATTCCGGTTTCGATACCGATGGAGCGTTTCAGCTTTCCAATTGCCTGGATCAAACTTACGGTTCCTTCACGGGCGGTTCGGGCCGGCAAGTGCAGCAGCGAAGCGAGCCTAGCATAACGTTCGCAAACCCTGTCTATGGCTTTTCCGCCCAAGTTGGCGTTATACTCCATTACCGCCTCAAGAAGCAGGGAATTCACCCGTCCGTGAGCAATGTGAAACGTTCCGCCAAAGGCGTGGGACATACTATGAATGATACCAAGACCGGCGTTAGTAAACGCCATTCCCGCCATACAGGATGCATGCTGCACCCGAATCCGCGCCTCTGCATCTGCCGGATTGTGGTAAAGCGTTTCCAGATGAGCAAATACCAGTTGGACGGCCTTTTCGGCTAATGCATCGGTAAAGTCGGTCGCTTTGGCAGAGACATAAGCCTCCAGCGCATGAGTCAGAACATCCATTCCGGTGTCCACCACCACTTTGTTTGGCAATTGCTTGGTAAGGGTGGAATCGAGAATCGCGATGTCTGGTGCGATAAAATCATCCACGATCACGATTTTGTCTCCGTCTACCGTAATTACCGAAAAGTCGGTTACTTCCGATCCGGTGCCGCTGGTAGAAGGAATGGCAACAAATGATGGTTTGACAAAAGGCGCGCCTTTCTCCTGTGCATATTGCCGGGCGAAGTACAGAACGCCCTTTGCTGTATCAATGACCGAGCCACCGCCCAGCGCCAGTAACACATCAGCGCCGCTTTCCCAATACACTTGAAGCGCTTCGGCCACAATACTGACGTTGGGATCCGGCTTAACACCGGTAAACACTGCAGTAGAGATTCCACCGCTTTGCAACAGATCAACCACTTGCTCCAGATAACCCAACTTCTCCATCATCTGGTCGGAAACGATACAGGCTTTCTTACCTTGAATTTCCGCCAGTTTCTTCAGTGACTGTTCGCCTGAATAAACCTTCGATTTCATAACAAAGATGTCGTTTATCACGGTCACCTCCCTTGAATTTATCGATAACCTGCCCTTAAGAAGGAAGGGCATAGCGGGCAATGATCTTTTCAATGTCTGGGTGTGGATTAGGAATAACGTTAGAACAGTACACCTCAGTCCCCATCGCCTGTACAGCGGCAACGCCTGCATCTACTGCAGCCCTTACAGCCCCTACATCTCCGCGAACAAGGACAGATATATAACCGGACGCCACGTTTTCGTAACCGATCAAATCTACATCGGCCGCTTTGCACATGGCATCCGCCGCTTCCATGACGAATACAATTCCAAAGGTTTCAATGAAACCCAGTGCATCATGCTTGCTCATAACCTCTCTCCCTTCCCGGCAATTAAGCGTTAATTGCATGTGCTTTCACAATTCCTGCAATAGAACTGAGCGGACGCGGCATCACATTATGGGCAGTGACTTTGCCGATCTTCGCTGCCGCTTCAGCGCCAGCCTCTACTGCCGAACGAACTGCCGCGACATCACCTTTTACCATTATCGTTACAAGCGTGGAACCCACATTCTCATAGGATACAAGAACAACATCTGCTGCTTTAAGCATAGCGTCCGCCGCTTGAATGGCAGGAACCATGCCCAATGTTTCCACAAGCCCAAGAGCTTCTTCTCCCCGGTATTCCAATCGAACCTCACCTCACCTGGGTATTTTAATTTGTGAATCCGCTATTAATATCAGATACTCAACTCCTACTTGCAGGTTAACATAGGTTCGCTCCGTGATTATGGAGGATTCGGTAGATGATCTTAGGATTCTAATGCCCCTTTTACCGACAATCTGGTACAAAAACGTCTTTCTTGCATCACAAGTACCAGAACGCCCTCAAGCTCGTTCGTTTCATTGAAATTCTCCTGCTATCTTGCTATAATTGTGGAAAAATCTGTGCGGCGAGTGTATACAATGGTTAACGCATGTATATGGAATGCCGAGAAAAGGCCATCATGAAACCTCTAACCGACTTTTTATCCAAACAAATGAATATGGAAGAACTGGTGCAGCGAAAACTCCGTCTGTTTTTTGAAGACGAGCGTATTGTTTTTGACAAATCTCGTTTTGCGGGCGGGTTGACCAATTATAACTACATTATGAATATCCACGGAACGGAGTACGTGATTCGCAAGCCCGGTAACCTGACGGATCAGATGATCGACCGCAGGATAGAGCGTGTAAACAACGGCATCGCTTCGGAGTTTGGCGTAAATTCGGAGTGTATCTATTTTGATGAGGAAAGCGGCATTAAGATCAGCAAATATATTCCCGATAGCACAACGCTTGCCGCGGCAGGCCCCATGGCTTTGCAAAGCTTGCAGGCCGTTTCTTCTTTACTAAAGAAGATTCATGGTAGTCCCAAGCACTTCCCTAACAAGTTTGATTGGCTCAGTGAGCTTGCCAAATATGAAACTATTGTCACGCAGATCAACGGTGAATTGTTTTTTGACTACGCGCCCTTAAAAGAGCAATTGCTTCGTTTCATGCAAGACCATGTCAAAAATGTCCTTTCCGTACCTTGCCATAATGATACGGTTCCAGAGAATTTTCTTGTAGACGGGGACGGCAGTGTCTATTTGATTGATTGGGAATATTCCGGAATGAACGATCCTGCTTTTGATATTGCTGCGTATATCATCGAATCGCGTTTGACAGCAGAGGCGATTGACCAACTGTTTGAAGCCTATTACGGCAATGCGTTGACGCAGGATGATCTGATGAAGGTCAAATGCTATATGATGGCCCAGGATTTGTTATGGACGGTGTGGGCCCTGCTGCGTCATTATACAGGGGATGATTACCTGGATTACTGCTCGCTGCGATATAACCGCCTGCGACGGAATATTCAAGTATTAAGCATGCAACCGGATTATCCTATCGCCGACATGGTAATGCGCTAGCACGAGCCTTCGTTTGCGCTGGGATGAGAAACTTTTGGAGGTTTATCCAGTCTCTTTAAAAACGATTGACGGGTCAGATCATATATAAAAAACCTGTACTTTCTTATCTACATGGATAAAAAAGTACAGGTTTTTTGTAATTTAAGCTCAGAATTTGCAATTGAATGAAGGCGCAGTACCCGCATTCCATTAAAATACACTACGTACTAATCCTCCATCGATTCTTAAAGCAGAACCATTAATAGCTGAAGAAAGAGGACTACTTAAAAACGTAACAAAATGTGCTATTTCTTCTGGTCGAATAAGCCGCTGAATGATAGAAGTTGGCCGATTTTCTTTCATAAACCGCAATTCAGCTTCCTCCATGTTCAATTTCTCATTTGGATATAAGCTGTTTAGCATCGTTTCCACGCCTTCCGTTAGAGTGGAACCAGGCATAATCGTGTTGACGGTTACGTTTGTGCCTTTCGTCAGCTCGGCTAAACTGCGTGACAGCGAGAGCTGCATCGTCTTAGTCGCGCTATAATGGGCCATTTCTTGAGAAGGCATAATGGCTGCTTCACTAGCGATAAATATAACCCGGCCTTCTTTTTTTTGAATCATTTGATTCAGGTACCATCGAGTAAGCCGAACACCACTCATAATGTTGACCTCAAACATCTTAAACCAATCTTCATCAGGAATATTAAAGTATTCTTTTGGCTCAAAAATCCCTAAGTTGTTAATAAGAATATCTACTTCTGGGTATTCCTCTATAACCTTTTGGCACCCTTTTTCTGATCCTAAATCAGATACTAATGACTGAAGGACAGCTTCAGGAGCCTGTTCTTGAATTTCTTTCATGGTTTGCTTAACCTTTTCTTCATGGCGTCCATTTATAATGACCGTAACGCCTTCCATTGCTAATGACATAGCAATTGCTTTCCCAATACCTGCTGTAGATCCCGTAACTAGCGCAGTCTTCCCTTTCAAATTCAAAAACATTTGAAATCCCTCCAACATTAAATGTAGTTTCCTCTTCCCTCGCATTTACCACAACTGCTTTTAGCTCAATCAACACTTCATTTTTATAAAATAAGGAGTGGATAAGGATATGAACTCCAACAATTCCACTCCCCTGTAATTTTCTTATTGCTGCTTGATTGCAGGAAAATGAGGCAACACGTCTTCGCCTAGCTCATGAATAACTTCTTCAGCCGGCCTTTTCCCATCAAATAATGCAAAGAAAAGATGATTTACGCCAATTTCTTTATATATGTTCAGTAATTCTACTAATCGATTCCGCCCTACTCGGAATCCTAAACGAATCGGGGTAGGCATTTCATTTGGATCCTCTGATAAATCCAAATGCATGGGCTGTGTAAATGGTTTAAAGACCCCAGGATGGTACTGCTCCACAAGTTCTCTCCACTGTCGAATCGCCTCGGCTTGAAATTGCGGACTTCTCGGATAATACATCCATCCGTCGCCATTTTCCGCAAACCATTCCATCGACTGCTGCGCATATCCTGTAATGATCGTCGGAATTCGCTTTGTCGGTTTTGGAACTAAATTACTGCCCTGAATGACTCCTAAAGAAGATCGAATAGAAGGATACTCTTTATATAACACTTGATTTAAATAATGAAATGATTCAATGAATCGATCTCCTCGATCATCATGATTAACGTTCAGACCATGGAAATCGGCTCTCCGATCACCAGAAGAAACTCCCATAATTAAGCGTTCTGGAAATAAACGGTCGATCGTCGCGATTTCCTTAGCCACTCGTAAGGGATGACGTAATGTAAGGACAATCGCAGACGTTCCTAAGGCGATTTCTTTCGTCTGGCTTGCTAAATAGGTTAAATAAATAAGCATATCATAAATTTGACCTACTGCTGGGTCGCCAAACGAAGGATCTTCTAATATTACATCTCGAAGCCATAAACCGGTAAAACCATAATGCTCAGCTAATTGCGATAACTCTACTTGCTTCTCCATTGTCGGAGTTCCGAACTGATAATTTTCTAATGGAATGTGGAGTCCTAGTGTCAACTCCCCTTCTTTATACATCCGATTATAGCCGTGGTGATTGGAAAATACACTCATGAAGTTCTCCTTCCTACACGTTCCTATATATGAAGGAATTCATTAGAAATCAAAATTGTCCGGATCTGGACCCACTCGATGGTTCTGATTTAAACCGTCAATTTTTTTCATATCTTCTACCGTTAACTCAAAGTCAAACACTGTAGAGTTTTCAATAATTCGATGTTCTTTTGTAGACTTTGGAATCGTCACAACACCATTTTGTAAATCCCATCGCAAAATGACTTGAGCTACAGATTTGTTATATTTTCTCGCAATTTCTGTTAAAACCTCGTTGTCTAATAATTGCCCTTGCATTAATGGGGACCATGCCTCTAGCTGGATTCCATGTTCTTGGCAGAACGATTGGAGGTCTTTTTGAGTCAAACGCGGATGATACTCCACTTGATTCACCATCGGTTTAATTTCTGCATCTTTCATCAATTCTTCAAGATGATGAATTTGAAAATTACTTACCCCGATTGCTTTTACTCTTCCTTCTTTATAAAGGGTCTCTAACGCTTTCCATGCGTCTTTATACTTACCTTCTACAGGCCAGTGAACGAGGTATAAATCAAGATATTCCAGCCCGAGCTTTTTTAAACTTGTTTCGTATGCGGCAATTGTGGACTCATATCCCAAATCAGCATTCCATACTTTGGAAGTTACAAACAAGTCTTCTCTTGAAATCCCAGCTTTTTGAATTCCTTCACGGATGCCTTGTCCGACTCCTTCTTCATTACCATAGATAGCTGCAGTATCAACACTACGATAACCATTCGCAATAGCTGCTTTTACCGCATTAACTAACTCAGGCCCCTCTTCTACTTTAAATACTCCAATACCAAACCAAGGCATTTTTACACCGTTATGCAACGTCGTTGTATCCTGCAAATTTTTGGCCATTCCAATTACCTCCATTATTATCTGTTTCGAATGCGTGGTCTTTATTTAAAATGTCCGACTTTTGGAAAGAAAGTCTTTATCTGCTCCCGTTACACCACTTTGTCCCCAGTTACCTGGAATCATTTCACGAATGACGATAAGTACTTTGTCCATAGGTGCATGAGTGAATTTAGAAGTTATTTGTGTAAGCTGGTTTACCCATTTATCCTTTGTATCTTGATCAAATGTATTCCATATATCAATCGTGATGACAGCCATTCCATCTATGTTATTATCCAGTGCATGATAAGTCTCTTTTGTATTCCAATTGACCATCCTGCTCTTCTCTGCAAAATTAGCATCGATTGCGGCTGCCCCAGCTTTTCCCCAGTTTTCTTTCTCGAGTTCTTTTATCAATACTTGAATTTTGTCAGGGACAATCTTTAATAATTTTGTTGTAAGTTCGGTTACATTATAAATGAATTCCTTTTTTTCATCTGTTGACATGGTTGGCCAAGTATTTAGCTCAATGAATGGCATAGTATCCTATCCTCCTCTCTTCAAATTCTTTATTTCAACCAGACTTTGAAGTACCCGATCTTTACCGCTATTTTGATCGTCTTCTTCTAACGCTATACTCCAACGAATAAGGATTCACAGCTCCAAGCACCATATTAAAGCTGTATGAATAAGTCCAATGGAGTTAGTTCTATCATTCGCGTTAGGTTTGAAGATGTCCACAACATGTATTATAAGGAGTATCTTTTGCGAAGGTAAGTACGCACTTTTAAGTTATATAGGCACCTAAAAGTAACATTTAGGATCTTATGTCCCTTTTTTGAATTGAACGGACTGAGTAACGAAGAAGAACAGAAAGAAATATTGGATTAGATGGTCGTCAGATGATATCATCATCCGATTATTGTGAGATCATGTTAATGCCAACGCAAAAACACCTCCAAGGTTGTCTTCATATCTTGCGACATAAAAACATTCTCTTGAAGGTGTTAAGATGCACACCAGGTGGTAGATATGACTGCTTCTTTATTACATCGTATTTACAATTAATCCAATATGAGTGAAATAATTCAATGCTCCGAATAAAGTGAATGACACTCCCGTAATTGTCCAAACAGTACTCATAATTTTAACAACAAAAGACTCTCTATTCGCTAATGAGAAGGGCAGCAAAATAGCTCCAATTCCAGTAAGTGCGTATAGTCCTGAAATAAACGATGCTTCAAGCATAGGGTAGTCTGCAAACTGACCTGAAATAGGTTCTTCAGGCGGCGCTGCAAACAGTTGGAAATATACACCTGCAATTGCAATTGAAATCAGGGCAAGTCCCATCGCTGAAGCAAAATAAGAAAGAGGACGAGCCATTTCGACAGTCTGATCAAGAATTACTTTTGAGTCCTTTTTGAACTCTTTTGTCATTTGTTCATTTTTCGATATTTTATTTGACATACGCCAAAGGATAACTGCCCCTGCAAGCAACATTACTCCAAATGCAAGAGAGGGTTCTCCAAATATAATATCGTCAAAAGGAAATCCTACTTTGGATAAAGGCCATGTGAGCGTCATGGCTCCACCCAGAAGAGTAAGAATAAAGCCGGATACAGCAAATCCTATAGCCCATCCCTCTAAACTTACTTGTCTTCCTCTTTTTAGAAGCCATCCAAAACGGACTAGCTGCAAGAGACCTATTCCTGTTGCAATAGACATAATCGTGTTATACATCTGTGTATTTGACCATTCAATATGCATACAAATACTTCCTTTACTAGTGAAATAAATTATTCAAATTAACGAATTGTATATAAAGCTTTGGACCAAGGAATTAATTGGTCTAACATTTGGTTAACAGAATCGGTTTGCACTGCTTTTGGTTTGAAATCAGTACCATTTTCAAAATCTGTGAATAGTGACAAGGCTGGATGTACACGTACATCTGCAATTAATAGCTCACCCATAATACCACGCAAATGTTCAGCCGCTCGCGCACCACCTACAGAGCCATAAGATACAATACCCGCAGCTTTGTTATTCCATTCAACTCGTAAATAATCCAGTGCATTTTTGAGAGCACCTGTAATGGAATGATTGTACTCTTGTACGATGAAAACAAACCCATCTTGCTTTGCAATCACTTCTGACCAAGCTTGTGCACCAGAAGCATCTTGCCCTGGTTCACCTAGTAAAGGCAATTTGTAATCTGCAATATCAATAATTGTATAATTCGCATCTCCGCGTTGATCTGCAATTTCTTTTACCCATTGTGCCACCTGTGGACTTACACGCCCTTCACGTGTTGATCCAATAATGATTCCGATATTTAATTCTGCCATTACTTTTTCCTCCTTTTTATTTGAAGCAAAGAACCTATTTAAAAAACCCATTTCTTAATCCCACCTTTAAAAAGTGTAAAAAGGTTCGAATCCGTATATCTTGAATTCGAGATAATAGTAACACGATTATTCAAATTTCGTCAACATTTCTAGACTAGGAAATAATATTACTAAATAAGTTAAATAGTTCCATCCGTTTTGTTGTCAATATATTTTGAAGCGGTATTTTTAGCTATTCGAAGTCTGAGCATCAGCAAAAACAATTTGATATAATACACCACACAATAAAGCAAGCATGAGAAGGTGATTCTTTGAAGATTGACAGGTTGATAGGCATTATTGGGGGGTTAACGAATAAAGAACGAGTTACGATTCAAGAATTAGCAAGTAACGAAACGTACTATATTCCGTGATTTAGATACATTAAATATGGATTGGGTCGCAGATTTCGTAATTAGCCTTCAAGGGAAGGGTCGTGCATTGAAGCCCGCTTCCCTACGTCAAATTGTAAAGGGTAAGCTTGAAAACATGGTTTCTTTCTATAAAGATGACATATATCGGTTGACTTCCATAGTTCAAAATAAGGACATTCCCATACCATCAATTGAATCTAATCATGAAATCAAGTTAATCATAGTATACAAATAGTACAAATAATTTTTGTATTACCCCCGAATATCTCTTCACTACCGATGTAATTAGTGCAAATCCTATCATAAATGAGTAAACAGCAAAAACATGCAAAAGCAAAAAACATCTCCCCAATTAAATGAGGAGATGTTCATACATTCATATATAATTAGTGAGTAATGGATGATTTCGGATATAACGTTGTTCCCCAAATCGAAACATTAATATCGCTTGCTAACGGAACGTTATATTCATCAACAACTGTTCTCCACCATTCCCAAGCAAGACCTGTGCATTCTCTCGCAAAAATTCTTATGTTCTTGGCATTAGGAGGAAGTGGGATTTCTGTTGAGAAATGAGCAGTTCTATCGCGCCAATTTCCATCCCAACTTTTACGAGTCACGATTTCTTGTCCATCTGCATCATATGAAAACTCATCCCAATATACTTCAAACTGAGCTACATATGCACCACTATGATCAAGCTTAATTTTACCCTTCGAATATTCCGTCGTTTTCGTCTCGATATACTCGGTATTGTTGTGAACTGCAGCAATGGAATTGTCTTTCAAGAAGACACTTGTATATGAAATCGGGTAAGCTGGGTTCTTGCTGCTGAATTGTGCATTGTCCTTGATTACACTTTGGATAACATTGAAGTCTTTCGTAACGACTTGGTTATGGGTTTGTGCGTCACCGCCTAGAACAACGGCAGTAAACGAGCTGTTTTCATAAATATCTTTGTACTGTCCGCTAGCTTGTATGCTAGGATTATTGAGCAACAATTTAAATGCCGTTTGTACGTCATTGCTCTTAGAAGTTGTTTCTAATTTTACGTAAATGGTTCTGCCGTAAGCCACGTTAGATACCATCAGCGGCGGTGCTTCATTGCTTACCCCTTTGCGAGCTAACTCAGCAAATGTCACACTGTCATCGAACAAGTCTGATGGATTGTTGGGCAGTCCTGCACTTACGGTATAAAAGATTTGCTTGTAAGCAGCAACCATTACTTTTTTCTCACCGTTTGCAACCGCGTTAAAGTCGATTCCGAGCGTACCGTTCAGCACTTTAGCGTTCACATTCAGGGCGCTGGAAATTTGATTTTGGCTGTAAACCATGGATTCAGCGTATTGCAATCTTGCAGGCAGTGTATGCGTGCCGGAATACTTCTCGCCCCAAGTCGATACGAGCTGATCAATGGCACTAGAGACAGTGCCGTAATTTGGATTTTGAACAGAAATTGTATTCTCGTTCTTCAAACCAGGCAGATCGATGCTAATATCTAATGGTTTTCTCGCAGCCATAACCAGACTAGGCTGATTATCCGCAAAATCCTTATTTGCAAGCTGTATTGCGCCTGGATAAGTGCGATTCGTGATTGAATCAACGATGGAAATATCTACGGGTGACGTTGTAAGTGATTTTTTGTCCCGTTCAACCACGATAAATTTGCCATTGGATTGAATGCCTTCTTTGGGAACAAAACTACTGATTTGATCCCCTTGTACAGCCAAAACCTCATTGCGATTATAGTTCAGGCCTGCGATCCCCATATCAATATCATTGGGTTCGGTTGGTGCAGCGGAGGAAATACTCGCAAAAGCGAACACTTGTAAGCTTACTAACAAACTTACGAGTACTTTCCTTCCTTTCAAATGGTTTGATTTTTTCTTCATACAGTGATCCCCTTTTTATGTGAATTTGTAGTACTAATGTACTACATTAATTTTTTTATCGGTAATTTGGTATGGATTTTTTATATTTATAAATAGAAAGAATACGAAATTTCATAACTTTTATGACAGGAATAAAATTTTTTTGAGTCTATTTCGAGTATTTAGCATAATACATCCCAAATATGGGTTTTTTATTAAATACGATAGTGTATATATAACACATAACTGTAATATTTAACCTTTAAGAAAGAATCAAATAAAAAACTCCCCTAACAGCTCATTAGGAGAGTGTGTTTGAACCTAGATTAGCCAATCTATTCCACGCATGAGAATGCACCCTATTTCAAACCATAATTATGTGGTAACTCTAATATGTGTTTAAGCAAATTGACTTAGCTTACGGAGGTGAAAAAACTTGAACTGTAATGTTGGTAAAACGGAACAAGCGATTCGAATTTCGGTTGGAGCTGCAATCATCTTTGCAGGACTTTATTACAGAAGATGGTGGGGATTAATTGGATTGGTTCCAATCATTACAGGCACAACCCGCTATTGTCCGGCGAATGCGCTTCTTGGCATAAAAAATTGCAAAGGCAAATAAATGCACCCTTTCGCTTTTATATTTTCCGTAATTCAATGACAAATGGTTGAAGTTTCTAATAATGAGTCTAAAACCTGATGATAGGTTTTGGACTCCGCTTCACCCAATCCCTGCAGTCATCTGTTGTTCGCCAATTCCATTTTCCGAGAGTTCCCATTCATAAATGGAACCAGCCAATGTTCATAATCCTGGATGATTCGGGGGATAGGCCTTGAGATAGGAAATAAACGCGCGGGATGCATATGAAAGATATTTATCCCGAGGATAAATGAGAGCCAACTCCCAAGCAATTTCCGGTTGAGAGACGGTAACGGCATGAATGGCAAGATGGTGCAAACGGTTCGCCATCGACCGAGGAATCAATGATATTCCAAGTTGCGAAGCTACCATCTCGCAACAGAAATCCCATAGAGAGGTCAAATGAGCGACCTTGGGTTCGAACCCAGCCTGCAAGCATGCTTGCTCTACTACGTCATGAAGGGCAAATTCCTTGGTGAACAGTATGAACGGCTCATTCTGCAATTCAGTCAAGCTGACGGATTTTCTCCCGGCCAGCCAGTGATGACTGCTCACGATGACTACCAGTTCTTCCGTTAACAAGGAAACCGTTCGATACAAACGTGTGTTCACCGGCAGCACCGTAACCCCAAAATCGATATTTCCTTGCTCCATCTGTATCATTACTTGTTTCGCGCTGTATTCTACCATTTGAATCTCAATTTTTGGATATCTCTTCTTGAATCCGGCAATGATTTTTGGGAAAAGCAATGCGCTGATTGTAGGCATGATCCCCATTGTCACTTTTCCTCTTTGCACGTGAACCAGTTCATTTACAGAAGAAGATAGATCCTCTAGCATCTGTAAAATTTTCAAAGCCTTCTCGTTAACCAGCCTTCCTGTATCGGTGAGTACAATCTCCCTGTCGGAACGGTCAAGCAAAGTAACACCCAACTCATCCTCGAGACTTTTGATCATCTTACTGATAGATGGCTGAGAAACAAACAAAACCTGCGAAGCTTTTGTAAAATTTTTATGCTTGGCTACTTCTGCAAAATAATGAAGCTGTTTAATATCCATCTGATCCGGATCTTCCTCCTTCCCCTACAGGCAAAGTGGTATCCAAACCATTCATCCCTTGGCTCAAGATCATGATATGCTTGACACGCCAAAAACAGCACCTCGCGCCGCTAAACGCTTGGTGCTGTTCGAAAATGTCGATGGTTTAAACCGGATATACCGGATGCTTGCGCTCTGAGAAGACGACAGCCTTTGATGAATAAGCATCGAAACGCTTGACTAACTCGGTACGCAGCGAATTGGCAGGAATAATTCCGTCAATAATCATTTCCGAGGCTAGCCGGTAAATATCAATGTCCTGCTTATATTCTTCACGCTTTTGTTCGATAAAGGCAGCTCGCTCGTTTTCAGGAAGCCCCGCAATTTTATTGGCATATACGGCATTAACTGCGGCCTCTGGCCCCATCACCGCAATTTGGGCCGTAGGCAATGCAAGACAACAATCCGGTTCAAATGCTGGACCAGCCATCGCATAAAGGCCTGCTCCGTACGCTTTGCGAACGATTACCGAAATTTTAGGCACGGTTGCTTCGGACATAGCTGATATCATTTTCGCCCCATGGCGGATAATTCCTGCTCGCTCCACCTTCGTGCCGATCATAAAACCGGGGACGTCGGCAAGAAATAGAAGCGGGATATGAAATGCATCGCAAAGGGTAATAAATCTGGCTGCCTTATCCGCTGAATCGAGGAACAGCACGCCTCCCTTCACCCGCGGCTGATTGGCAATAATCCCGACTGGTTTTCCGTTCATTCGGGCCAATCCTGTAATGAGCTCTCCGGCAAACAGCTTCTTTATCTCAAAGAATGATCTCTCGTCGATAATCCGATCAATCAGGTCATACATATTGAACGGGGCATTCTGATTGGTCGGGATGAGCTCTTCCAATGATTTCTCAAAGAATGGTGGTGCCACTGGTTCTGCGACCGGCGGTTGTTCAGAAAAATGGGAGGGAAAATAAGAAAGATATCGCCGCGCCATCAAAATGGCTTCTTCTTCGGTTTTTGCCAGTACATCCCCGCACCCTGAAATCGAGCAGTGCATATGAGCTCCGCCCATCTCTTCTAGCGTAACCTTTTCTCCAATCACCATCTCCGCCATTCGCGGGGATCCGAGATACATCGATGCATTTCCATCTACCATAATCACGATATCGCAAAATGCCGGAATGTAGGCTCCGCCCGCAGCCGAAGGGCCGAACAGCAGGCAGATTTGAGGGATTTTGCCCGACAATTTGACTTGATTGTAAAAAATACGGCCAGCTCCGCGCCTGCCGGGAAACATCTCGACCTGATCTGTAATGCGGGCACCGGCTGAATCCACGAGATAAATCAACGGAACTCTCATTTTCTCCGCCGTCTCTTGGATTCGAATGATCTTCTCTACCGTACGCGATCCCCAAGAACCGGCTTTTACGGTAGAATCATTGGCCATTACACACACGGTTCTCCCGTTCATCTTTCCAATCGCCGTAACGACGCCATCCGCCGGAAGATCTTCTGCAGCGCAGTTAGCGAACAATGCATCCTCCAGCTCGAAACCCGGATCAAACAATAGCTTCAACCGGTCGCGCACAAATCGCTTTCCTTTATCTGCATTCTTTTGATGATAAGACGGATCCCCTCCTTTGAGAATTCGTGAAACACGTTCCTGCAGCTCCTCCGGATTGAATTCGATGGACATCCCCTATTCCTCCTTATCTGCGACATGCTTGTTACTCGCCCTTAAATATGGGAGGACGTTTCTCTTTGAACGCCTGCAGTCCTTCCAAGCGATCCTTTGTCGGAATCGTCGCTTCATATGCATGCTGCTCAATCGCCAGCCCGGTGTTCAGCCCCACTTCCAATCCCTTATCGATGGCAAATTTGGCCTGGGTCACAGCGATTGGAGCATTTCGAACAATACGGCCCGCCATTTCTAAGGCCTTATCGAGCAGGAATTCAGGCGGAGTCACAGCCTCTACCAGCCCGATGTTTCTTGCTTCTTCGGCATCGATTTTTCTTGCCGTGAAAATGAGTTCCTTCGCGCGCCCCTTCCCGATCAGCCTCGGCAGCCGTTGCGTTCCTCCAGCGCCGGGAATAATCCCGAGCGAAGTCTCCGCAAGGGCGAATGTGGCGGTTGTAGAGGCAATCCGAATGTCACAGGCCAACGCCACTTCCATTCCCCCGCCAACAGCGGCTCCGTTCATAGCGGCAATGACAGGCTGGGGCAAGGCTTCTACCTCATTGATGGTCTCGCGAATCAAAGAAACTGTTTTGCGTACCTGGTTCATGTCCATGCCTGCGCGTTCTTTTAAATCGGCCCCTGCGCAAAATGCTTTCTCGCCAGCGCCCGTGATTACGATACAGCGAACAGTCCGATCCAATTTACATGCCGCTGCCGCATCACGCAATTGTTCGAGCATCTTGATTGATAACGAATTGGCGGCTTCCGGCCGGTTCAACGTGATGAGCACAATTCCATTTCCCCTGTTAGAAACTAATACGGCTTTTTCCATGATCGCTCCTCCTTCCCTGAACCAAATCATGCACCTGCTTATTCGTTCGAGCTGTCGACCTGTAGATTCCGGCTCGGCAACGTTCTTCCGATCTTCTCCTGAATGAAGCGCGCCGCGGAGAGCAGCTTTTCCTGATTTACCCCCGTCTGAATCCCCATCGCATCCAGCATGAAAAGCAAATCATCCGAAGCGACATTGCCGGAGGCTCCAGGGGCATACGGGCACCCTCCCAGTCCTCCGACAGAGGCATCGAATGTTGTGATCCCCATGTCCATGGACACCAGAATATTAGCCAGTGCCGTTCCACGTGTATCGTGAAAGTGCAGAGCCAGTTTCTTGGCATCAAAACGCTTTAGAAGCATATCCAATACGTCTTGTACCTGCTTTGGATTTGCAATGCCGATTGTATCCCCTAGAGATAACTCGCTTATCCCCATTTCGAACAACGTATCCGATACTCGGATGACCTCGTCGATAGAAACAGGACCTTCATAAGGACAGCCAAAGACCGTTGATACATAACCGCGGACTGACTTACCTGCGGAAAGAGCAGCTTGCACAACTTCTCGCAGAATGGGAAAAGTAACGTTTATTGACTTGTTTATATTCCTTTGATTATGGGTCTCGCTGGCAGACATAAAGACGGCCGCTTCATCCACGTTGGCTTCAAGTGCTCGCTCTAGGCCCTGCCGATTCGGAACGAGCGCCGAATACGTAATGCCAGGCATACGCTTAATTCCTTTTGCAACTTCAGCGGCATCTGCCAGCGCTGGAATCCACTTCGGATTCACAAATGAAGTGATTTCTAAGGATTTCATTCCGGTACCGGACAATTGGTTGATCCAAGCGATTTTATCTTCTGTTGCAACGAACACCTTCTCATTTTGCAATCCGTCCCTTGGACCCACCTCTTTGATCGTCACACTCGCCGGCCAGTTCATCTCCCCCAACCCCCAGCATCCGTTTAATCCAACTCGATCAACAGCTCTCCCTCATCAACAAAGTCGCCTTCGCTCACGTTGACCTTGTTTACCGTCCCTCCGGTGCCAGATGTAATGGAAATCTCCATTTTCATCGATTCCAACACGACCACATTTTGTCCTGCCTCGACTTGATCCCCAGGCTTGACAAGAATCTTATATACATTCCCCGCCATAACCGCCACGATTTTGCTCATCTGAATAACCTCCTTTTTTACGAATAGCCTTTCGGTAACTCGCCGAGGCCTTATCCAATCAAGTCATGTCTGCTTCAGTACATATTTCGCAACAAAGCCTGTTGTTGTATTGCCTGAACGAAATGCCGGATGCGCGAGGACTTCTTGCAGCATTGGGATGTTTGTCTTGATGCCTTCAACCTGATACTCGGCCAGCGCCTGTTGAAGCCGATCAATCGCTTCATTGCGATCCTTCCCTTTGACGATCAGCTTTGCAATCATCGGATCATAGAAGGGCGTGACCACAGAACCATCGTGTACAGCCAGCTCATGGCGGATTCCTTCTCCTTCAGGTGTAGAAAACTTTGTAATTACTCCTGGAGATGGGAAGAACGTCTTCGGATCTTCCGCATAAATCCGAACTTCAATCGCATGGCCTTCGCGTTTCACATCAGATTGACCAAAGTTCAAAGAATGTCCTGCCGCAATTCGCAGTTGCTCTGCAACCAAGTCCAAGCCGGTAATCTCTTCTGTAATCGTATGCTCCACCTGCAGACGAGTATTCATTTCAAGGAAATAGAAATTTCTGTGCTCGTCGACTAAAAATTCGATCGTTCCGGCATTCCGGTATCCAATCGATTTAGCCGCCCTAACCGCCGCTTCTCCCATTTTTTCTCGCATGAGTTCATCCAAAAAGGCAGAAGGAGCTTCCTCTACGACTTTTTGATGACGCCGTTGAATGGAACATTCCCGCTCCCATAAGTAGACGGTATTCCCCTGGGCGTCAGCCAAAATCTGAATTTCGATATGCCGAGGATTTTCCACGACTTTCTCTAGATACATGGCCCCATCTCCGAAGAAATTAGCAGCACGCTTCTGGTTCCCCTCAAATGCTTGCTTCATCTCCGATTCGTTATTTACGATTTGCATGCCGATGCCGCCACCGCCGGCCGAGGCTTTCAGCATAACCGGATAGCCGATACGGCTGGCTGCCTGTGCCGCTTCTTCCGCATCCGCTAACGGGCAGGAAATGCCGGGGACAACAGGCACGCCTGCCTGTTCCATGCTGTTTCGGGCTTCAATTTTACTGCCCATACGGGCAATGACATCTGCTGATGGACCGATAAATACGATACCGGCTTCCTCGCAACGGCGTGCAAATTCCGCATTTTCCGAAAGAAGTCCGTAGCCGGGGTGTATCGCATCCGCTTTTGAAAGAAGGGCGATTTCTAAAATTTTGTCAATTTTTAAATAGCTGTCTGTTACTTTGGGATTTCCGACTTCGTAGGCCTCATCCGCCATTTTGACGTGAGGGGCTTCTTTATCCACTTTCGAGTAGATGCTGACGGTGGCAATGCCCAGCGTTTTGCAAGTGCGGATCACTCGAGCTGCAATTTCGCCTCGGTTGGCGATTAGAATCTTTTTGAACATAGTCACGATCCCCTTTAACAACCGATCTGGCGTGCAATGACCATTCGTTGCACTTCCGAAGTTCCTTCCCCGATCTCAAGCAGCTTGGCGTCCCGGAAGAACCGCTCAACCTGGTATTCTTTCATATATCCATAACCGCCATGGATCTGAACGGCTTGATCGCACGCCTTCATGCATATTTCCGAAGCAAATAATTTGGCCATTGCCGCTTCCTTCTTGAACTTCCTGCCTTTATCCTTAAGCCATGCCGCTTTATACACCATAGTGCGTGCCAGTTCAATATTCATGGCCATGTCGGCCAGCTTGAATTGGATGGCTTGAAAGGAGGATAAGCTTTGTCCAAACTGTTTTCTTTCTTTAGCATATTGGAGTGATTTTTCGTAAGCCCCTTGGGCAATTCCAACCGCCATCGCTCCGATACCAATTCGGCCTCCGTCAAGCGTAGCTAAAAATTGCTTGTATCCATGTCCTTCTTTCCCTAGAAGATTTTCTTTGGGAACGGTTACATCTTGTAAAATTAATTCCGTTGTATTTGAAGCGTGCAGCCCCATTTTTTCGTAATTGTTAATGACCGTAAATCCTGGCGCATCTGTAGACACGATAAACGCACTGATTCCATCCGTCCCTTTGGTGCGATCGGTGACGGCCGTGAGCGACAGGTTTTTGGCAAAGCTTGCGTTGGTAATGAAGCATTTGGAACCGGAAATGATCCACTGGCTCCCATTCAACTTCGCTGTCGTTTGGGTTCCGCCTGCGTCGGAGCCTGCATTCGGTTCCGTCAGTCCAAACGCGCCCATGTATTCCCCTGTACAAAGAGGAGTTAAGTATTTTTTCTTTTGCTCGTGCGTTCCGAATAAATGGATTGGTGCTCCGCCTAATGAAATATGAGCGGAATAGGTAATACCCGTAGATGCGCAGACCCGGCTTAATTCTTCTACAGCGATAGCAAAGCTAATGGTATCCGCTCCCCCGCCGCCATACTGTTCGGGAAAAGGAAGACCCATGACGCCTACCTTCGTTAATTTATCGAAGACATCCTTCGGAAATTGCTTCGTACGATCCCGTTCATCCGCGCCCGGTGCAACCTCACCCTCCGAAAAATCGCGCATCATTTTTTTGATCAAGGCCTGTTCTTCGGTTAAATCAAAATGCATGATTTCATCGCTCCTTTTTAATAAAGTCCAATGTCCGTGCCGTAACTTTCAATCTTTTGCTTGACTCTCTTCAAGAAGCGGCCGCACACAAGACCGTCCAAAACCCGGTGATCCAAGGAAAGACAAATGTTCATCATATCGCGAACGGCAATCATGTTATTGATGACGATCGGTCGTTTGACGATGGCTTCCATACTTAAAATGGCTACCTGCGGTGGATTGATGATCGGGGCTGAAAGCACGGAGCCGAAGGAGCCTGTGTTATTCACGGTAAACGTTCCGCCAGTTAGATCCGCCTGCGTTAACTTGCCTTCTCTCGTTTTCGTGATCAATTCGTCTATCGCTTTGGCTAGACCGAAAATGCTTTTCTGGTCGGCGTCCTTAATGACCGGAACGAATAAGGCATTCTCGGTGGCCACGGCAATCGAGATATGAACCGCTTTTTTGGCGATGATGTGATTGTCTGTCCACTGCGAATTTAAAATAGGGAATTCCTTCAGAGCTTCCGCTACTGACTTAATAAAGAATGGCAAATAAGTGAGATGGAGTCCTTCTGTTTTCTTAAACTCGTCTTTGATCCGGCTCCGATAACTAACCAGATTCGTGACATCGCATTCTACCATAAGCCATGCGTGCGGGATTTCCTGCTTGCTTTGTACCATTCGTTTGGCTATCGTCTTGCGGACGCCGGTAACCGGGATCATCTCGTCGGTTTGATGAATGGTAGCATGTAAGACAGAACATGCATCAATGGATTCGGACGGCAGTGAAATAGCGGGAATTGATGGTGCCGCTTGTGATGACGACTGAGATGGAGATTCTTTTTGCGAAACTGGGGAGTCTTTGGGTTGTTTCTTTCCTTGTACGATTTGCATGATGTCTCTCCGGGTGATGCGTCCCGCAATGCCTGATCCTTCTATACGGGAAAGATCGAGGTTGTTGTCTTGCGCCAGTTTGAGCACGGCTGGCGAATAGCGCTGCTGCCTGGCTGATTGTACGGTAGTATCAACGGTTTTTTCATATGGGTCGGCGGCAGTTGGCTTGGATTCACCCGGTATGACCGCTTGTTTTTCCTCCTCAATACAGCAGAGCAAAGTTCCTACTGCTACCGTTTCGTCTTCTTGAACGACAATTTCGGTTATCGTGCCGCTAAAAGTAGAAGGAACCTCCGCAGTCACTTTATCTGTCAGCACTTCGCATACAGGATCGTATTTATTGACTTTATCCCCAACGTTGACGAGCCACTTGGAAATGGTTCCTTCCGTTACACTTTCACCTAACTGGGGCATAACGATTTTCTCAGCCATATTCTCCTCCCGTCGGATCACAATTCAGCCAATTCTTTCATGGCCTGATATACTTTATCCGGGTTGAGCATGAAGAACTTTTCCATTGGCAAGCTGTAAGGCATAGCGGGGACGTCCGGAGCGCAAAGGCGTTTGATCGGAGCATCCAGTTCATAGAGGCATTCCTCTGCGATGATCGCCGCGACTTCAGCACCAACGCCGCCTTCCTTGTTGTCTTCATGAATAATGAGCACTTTTCCGGTTTTGCGAGCAGCCTCTACAATAGCTTCCTTGTCCAGAGGATATAGGGTGCGCAGATCCAGAATGTGAGCGCTGTATCCATCTTTGGATAGCTGCTCTGCCGCTTTTAGCGCAAAATGCAAGGTTAGACCGTAAGAAATAACGGTGATGTCTTCCCCTTGCTGCTTAATATCCGCCTTCCCGATCGGCACCGTGTAATCCGAGGCCGGCACTTCTCCTTTGATCGAACGATAACATCGCTTATGCTCGAAGAAAATAACAGGATCTTCATCGCGGATGGCCGCCTTAAGCAAGCCTTTGGCATCATACGGAGTGGAGGGCGTGACCACTTTTAAGCCAGGAATGCAGCAAAACATCGCTTCTACGCTTTGTGAATGATAGAGGGCTCCGCGAACCCCTCCGCCATAAGGGGCACGAATAACCAAGGGACAGTTCCAATCTCCGTTGGAGCGGTATCTCATTTTGGCTGCTTCATTCACAATTTGGTTGACGGCAGGCATGATATATTCGGCAAACTGAATTTCTGCAACTGGCCTCATTCCATGAGCAGCCGCTCCAATCGATACGCCTGCAATGGCCGCTTCCGATAGCGGCGTGTCGATAACCCGCTGTTCCCCGAATTCCTCATGGAATCCCTGTGTAACCCGAAATACGCCCCCACGCACTCCGACGTCTTCTCCTAATACAAATACCCTGCTATCTTGCTGCATTTCCTCTCGAAGAGCTTGGGACACTGCTTCAAGATAAGAAATTACGGCCATTTCTCCTCACTCCCCTTATTTTGCATAAACGTGCTTAAGGGCATCTTCCGGAGCTGAATCCGGGGCATACTCCGCATATTCCGTAGCCTCATCGACTTCCATGAGTATTCGATCATGGATCTCCCTGTCTGTATGTTCATCCAACAGTCCCGAATGTTTCAGATAATTGCTGAAGGATACGAGCGGATCCTGCTTCCTGGCCTCTTCCACTTCTTCGCGGGAACGGTAGGATCGATCATCGTCATCGCTTGAATGCGGGACTAAACGATAGAGCACCGCCTCGATAAGCGTAGGCCCTTCTCCTCTTCTTGCCCGATCGACCGCTTCTTTCGTGACCTTGTATACTTCTAATGGATCATTTCCATCCACACTGATGCCAGGAAACCCATAGCCCTTTGCCCGATCCGCGATGCTTTCGCAAGCCGCCTGCTTGGAAAACGGAACCGATATGGCGTACTTGTTGTTCTCGCACAAGAAAATGACAGGCAGCTTGTGCACCCCCGCAAAGTTCGCCGCTTCATGAAATTCCCCTTGGTTGCTGCCGCCGTCCCCAAAGGCTGTTAATGCGACTAGCTTTTTTTCTTGCATTTTTCCAGATAAAGCGATTCCAACTGCGTGCGGAATTTGGCTCGACACGACACTAGAGCCCGAGAGAATATTCCGGCTTTTGCTCCCGTAATGACCCGGCATTTGGCGTCCGCCGCTCGTTGGATCTCCTGCCTTTGCGAAAGCGGAAAGCATTAATTCCTGTGCTGTCAGGCCGAAAGCAATAACCATACCCATGTCCCGATAATAGGGACACAGAAAATCTTTCATTTGATCCAACGCGTATGTGGCCCCTATCTGTGCTGCTTCATGACCTTGGCAAGAAACGAGAAAAGGGATCTTTCCCGCACGATTCAGCAGCCACATCCGTTCATCTACTTTCCGCGCCAAGACCATATGCTGATACATTTCAAGAACCTGCTGATCTGACAACCCCAGTGCTTGGTGCCGGTTCTGGACTTGACCATTTCCGATGTTATTCATATCGTATCCCTCCGACAATTGTGCCGCTGCATACTGCGGTTTCCTTTATGTTACATACTGCCATTCCAATCGTGAAATACAAATAGTGCATAGTAACGATGCAAAAAAAATATAGTCATTTGAAATGCTTCAGATCTTAATCATTGCAAAAGAATCATATTCAAACGGTTACAGTAACGGGGGATGTTCAACAGGAACCCTGTGAAAATAAAAACACAGCGCCTTTGTCGGCGCTGTGTATTTTTAGTCTGATACGATGAGGTGCGACCATAATAGATAGCATTTTATAAGGAATGGAGCAGCAAAGGGGTCACTGGAGAGCTTTCATTGTAACCTTAGCAGCCTCTGCAATCAGTTCGTTATGATAGGCAGCATCTTTCTTATCGCGGCTGGATAGAACTGCAATGATAATAGGCGCTCGATTTGGTGGCCATACGATGGCGATATCGTTTCGTGTTCCGTAGCCTCCTGCTCCTGATTTATCGGCAACTTCCCAATC
This sequence comes from Paenibacillus sp. B1-35, assembly GCF_050474385.1. Lineage (NCBI taxonomy): Bacteria > Bacillati > Bacillota > Bacilli > Caryophanales > Paenibacillaceae > Paenibacillus > Paenibacillus sp. B1-35. Next base: position 683,323 of record NZ_JBCHVJ010000001.1, on the reverse strand, counting down.
TATTGGAACGCCAGCGCGAATAAGCTTGTCTCCGGTAGCATTTCCGCGCATCCAATTCATTAGGAGATTTTGTTTATCGGCCGGGAGCGCATTTCCGACTGTGAAAGCCTTCAGATCATCAGCAAGCGCTTGAGGTGTGCTTGTATCGCGAATGTCTCCAGGAGTAGCCTCGTTTAATTCTGTTTCATAACGATCCGCGTGAGTAACCTGATCACCAATTTGTCTTAGCGCTTTTTCGATTCCTTTTGGTCCATCTAGTTCTTTAAGAAAAAGGTTGACTGCCGTATTATCACTGAAACGAACGGCAGCCTCTGCAAGTTCCCCAAGTGTCATTCCCGTATCCACATGCTTCTCCGTGATCGGTGAATATTCAACAAGATCATCTTTTGTATACGTAATAACTTTGTCAAGCTGCTCAATTTCGTTTTTCTGTAGTAGAACTCCTGCTGCCAAAGCCTTGAAAGTAGACGTATAAGCAAACCGTTCATTTGAACGATAAGTGATTGTCTGGTTCGTGCCTGTATCGATCGCATAAACGCCCAGTCGAGCATCATACTTTTTCTCAAGTTGAACGAATTGCTGATGAGCTTGATTGGCAGGCTTGGGTATTTGGTCGTTTTTTTCTTTTGCTTCTGCCTGTAAGGATACCCCAGTAAACAAGTTGACATTTGTAAGAGACAAAGATAATATTCCGACGAAAAGCGCTATTTTTCGTATTCTGGTATGTTTCAAAAAGATCCCTACCTTCCCTAGTTTGTTTCCATTCATTTGTTTTCACCACATTGATCGTGTTGATTATAAGATGTGTAGTTATTACCAGCTTAACAAGCGTTCCCTAGAATTACAATTCTATCTGCCTAGATATGGATTGTAAACGAGTTTATGGATGACATGAGGCTGAAAATATCCTTATTTTTAAAATAGAAAAAAGTGCCTATATGAGCTCTAGGCACTTTCTATTTATAATATTTAAATTTATCGCCTCTATATAGAGACGGATTAGAACTTGGTTGTAGGTTCCTTCACTTTATCGAAGACGATGATACCGTCGAACTGTTCTTTTGGAACGAATCGCATTGACATCGGCTCAATAATCTCCGACGTCATACCATCCTCCGCTGCATAAATCGGCTTGAACATCCATGAGTTGCTCTGCTTCGGGGACTTATGCTTGGAAAGATCGGCATATGCAATTTTATACCCGCTTCGCATCATCAACTCTTCCAGACTTCCCTTCGGCATTGGCTTAATATCGAAGAGCTTCTGCGTCGTAATGGTGCTTGCCTTGCCGCTTTTCATATAGAGCCCAATGACATAAGCTTTATCCTTCAGCTTCTTATGGAGCAGTTCGCCCATGCTGGTGAAGCTGCCGATCCATTTTCCTTGCTCTTTGGTCTGAATCTTAGATGTATTCTTCGCTAAATGATCGTTATGTGCCCATAATATCACTTTTTTGCCGGGATACATCACCTTCATTAGCCATTCGACGTTGTCAGCCATAATTCGGTCGCGGAATTCATAGCTTTCCTTCGTATTGCACATCCCCATCTCGATGAACTTTACTCGATCTCCGAGCGTCTTGATCGCAATATCCACCATATTCGGGTTGGCTGGATAAGCCGCTGCGAGCTCCTTCTTGTGCTCTTGGATGAATTGGATCAAAGCGTTATATTTTGGCTCGTACGTTTCCTTGACCTTCTTAACGGCTGCCTTTGCCTCTGGATGGCCATCTTCCATGCCATATTCATTAAGTACCTTATACAAATCCGTCATGGCTTGCATCTCGAAGTTGAAATACTGCTGGCCTTGCTCCTTGTCCACCTTGGAAATCCAGCCGGCAATAAACTGTGTAAGATAACCTGAGGTGAATTGCATGTCATAACCTGCGAGATGGAGCGGGTTTTTGGTTCCCTGCGACTTCTTTATGTATTCGAACAGATTCAGCGTTTCCTTGGAATGCCAAATTGGAAAAATAGAACGCTGCATCATCTCTTTCGGGGTCAAGTTGCGGGCATTCTCGCTCGTCATGAAAGCATCCCCAAGTCCGGATTCAAATGCGATCACGTCAAACCCCATCTCTTCGTGTAAATACTTGATCAATCTTGTCTTCATGCTGCTGTATTCTGCAACACGGTGGAAATTCTCACCGAGACTGACGACCGTCTTGTCCTTCAAGATCGGCTTCAGAAACTCTAAATCTTTATAATTCGATGACGTGGTCGATGTAATCTCCCTTATATTTCCCTTCACTCCGTCATTCTTTTGCGCTGCCGCTGAGGCATTAAACGGGGATAGAATGAGCGTAAACGCCATACCTAGAGCTATTAATCCTTTTAATCGTTGTACTGCTTGCATGATGAAAATACTCCTCCTTAGAAATCCATTCTCGTTACTCTTTTATTTGCAAAGTCATCGTAACAGGAATTTCTAAGGAAAGTATAAAGTTGGAGTTGCTTCATTCATTATCAAATAATGTCCTTGCAACCCGACGACTTAGCAGTTCAGTAGCCCTTGTTTCTTTTGCCATCCTCCATTTCCATTCATCTTATACTCGATATCAGAAGCGTTTTTCACTTACATGATACGAACCTAGGCAAATGAAATTAGATTAGCATATATTGCTTGACAAAGGGGGGAATAACCATGAATTCTAATAACAGGAAAATCGCTAAAACACGCAAAGGTATTGCAATTATTTCACAGCGAAGACCGCCGTTTTGTTTAGACTGTTCACAGTATGCCCAGACTGCAATCAATGGCGCGATAAAGGATTTACGAGCAGCAAAGCGATTTCTTTCCCTTGGGAGATTTGAACGGGCTGAAACTGCTCTAGCTAATAGCCTCCCAGACATTGCCAAGGCAATTCGTAATATTAATCGTATAGAACGCCATTAAAAAAGAGACGGTTTGCCTACATTATGGTGAATCGTCTCTTTTTTAGAAGGAAGATATTTACACACCTCTATTAAGAATAATCCTCCCATTAGTATATACCCTCCTTGGGGCGTCTTTCCACGCCCTTAAGGTCATTACTTGCGGCACGTTCCCGAGCTGTCTGTAACGACATGTGTAAAGGCCATCCTTTGCCAGATGGCCTTTCTTTTTAGAACATGATCGTACTCTCTATGAGTAATTTACTGAGTACTGGTAAAGCTATTTGAAAATGAAGGTAAGGAGAATCCTTATGACTGAAAAACCGATTATTGTTTACTTTAAATCACCGGAACAAGCGAAGAAAGCTTTGGATCAAATGAAGAGCGAATTTGAAGTAATCGAGTCCGAAATTGATCGTTTTGACGGGTACCCTGGAAGTGGGTATGACCCCAATAACCCTATTACTGGAGATATTCCAAGTTTGGGTTCGATTACACTCAACGGCAACTTTGGACGCGATTCCGGTATTTTAGCTGCCACAAGTACAAGTGCAAGCGGTATGAGTTCTGGTGGGACGATGGTATCTGGCTTTGATATCATACTCACTGCAATTGTTGACAAAAATAATGGCGATAGGGCTATGCAGATTGCAAAGGAATGCGATTGTTTGAATCTGGAATCGAACATAAAAGTTCAGGAGGGGTAGGGACTGACCTCCGTGATTGCACGGAATGAATTAATGCTAATGATTATCCCTTCCGCAGCTTAACGAGGCCACCCGATTGTTCCCGCGGCAGCCTCGTAATGTTTTAAATAGAGCTATCGTCTCCTTTTTTTCAAGATAAAATTATCACGTGCCTATTCCAAATACCGTTCCTTCAGCACACGCAAATGATGCAGCTCATGCCCTGCGATCGTATAAGCAAGCGCACGAGCGGATATCGTCATGTTGTTCGTGGTGCCTGTGCGAAGCGCAGCTTCATCGGTAAGACTACGCAGCAGCGTCAACGTCGCATGGCGGACGGCTTGATAGTCCTCCAGCAGCTCGGACATTGGCATTGAATCGAATGCGGAGCCGTTCATGAACTGATTCTCATCGAATCCCGGCAGAGGAGTCTGATCCCCTCTTGCAATGCGCAACAACCGGTATGCCATGACGCGTTCCGTGTCAGCGATATGACCGAGCACTTCCTTAATAGACCATTTGCCTGGCGCATAGCGATACTCCCCCTGCTCCTTCGAGAGGTTCGAGATGAGTTTCGTCGTTTGCTCTAGCTGCTTACCTAGCATCTCCCGCAGATCCCCTGCCGGCACCTGGCCAATGTAATTTGCAAATGCTTCCCCATACTCTGTCGCAAGTGGCTGTGTTACCATGTTCCCTCCGCTCCTTTTCCAAAAATCATTTATTACGAACTTTATCTAGCTCCCTTTTTACATTTTATCATTACAAAATTCATAGCAGGCTTATTTTCCATCACTTTATTCGGCTCATCAATCTCTGAAAACTCGATTAGTCCATACTTCCCAAATTCTCGTTTTACTGAATTCGAATCATAGAAGAACATTTTGACGCCATCCATAATCTCAAATCGATCTTGACTCAGTTCTCTGCCCTTGCCATACATGGGAGCCTTTTTTGTAACAGCAGTAAATATCATGTATCCATTGGGATTTAACTGATTATAGCAATTTTGAATTAATTTTTTCCGCTCACAACTGTTCAGTAAATGAATCAGAGCATAACAGAATATGCCGTCATATCGTTTGTTATCAAATGGCATATTCGTCACTGAACCATGATAAATATTAGCAGTAACCCCGTTATTCCTAGCTAGATCAATCGCAGTTTTTGATATCTCAATACCTGTTACTTGAATTCCGTTGTCTGAAAAAATCTTTGCATTTCTCCCATAACCAAAACCAGGTATCAATATGTCCTTAACTTTCTTTTCAAGGAAAAAATTCTTTGCCAAAATAGCGGAGTTAGAAGGTTCTAATCCCCACATCATTTGTTTCTCTATAAAGCTTGCTTCCCAAAATTCTGTCATATTTATCTCCTCTGTATTTTATTTATGCGAAATGATTAATATATATTACAGACATTCAATATCTGTAATTACAACATGGAAATCCACATTAGGACTAAGTGCAGCCAATTTACCGTTATGTTTTTGCTTTAGCCATTACTTTTGAGCGTATAAAGCTATTAAAAAGATATTATAGATCTTATTTGTCCATTATTGTACAGATGCTAATGATTCTAGTCAATCTCACTATCTTTGAAGGAGACGATTTGAATGAGGAATCTTCCAGTAGAAATGTATAACTACCACACATGGGCGAATCAAACGATCCTAAATAGAATCAATGAACTTCCGTCTTCTGTACTAAGTCAAGAAGTGAATAGCTCCTTTCCCACCATCGCCCATGCCCTTAGTCATATTTATACGGTTGATAAGATGTGGTACATGATTTTAACAGGTACGGATATGAGGGAGGCGCTGCCAGCATGCATACCGCTAAATGAGAAAATCCTGAATTCTGTGGAGGAATACGCTGAAATCTATGCCAAGTTATCGGAACAATATAGAGAAACCTTCCGAAGCCAAGCTGATTTGGAACAAACGATATTGCTAGACAATCCATTTGCTGGAATTCGCCAAATACGCTTATCAGAAATTGTACTGCATGTGGTCAACCACGGAACCTATCATAGGGGCAACTTGTCAACAATGCTGCGTCAGTTGGATCACGCATCGGCCATGCACGACTATGCTCTTTTCTGGTACCAGAAACCAGCGGAATCCGTATAATCGCTGTCTCTGCAGGATGCGGTAAATCGAAGAGAAACCAACGGGCCGACGCGAAATGCGTTAGCCCGAACAGTCTGCTCAAAAATGTTCCCATACATCAAATAAGATGTCTAACTCAGTTATCCCTTAGCGTATTAGCGAAATCATTCTTACAGAATTGCAAAATGATTACTTACTCTTCAAGAATCTCGTAATTTCAGCATAAAGCTCCTCTTGAAACTGTATTCGATCAAAGCCAGGAGGATCTTGTGAAGGGGGAAATGATGGCGAAACCATCGAAGCTGGAAATGGGCTCAAAAAGGAAAAATGTCCGGCATTTTGCACGGTTCTATATTGAACCTTATCTCGGTCAGCAACTCCATTCATAATAATTTGCGCGTGAAAAGCAGGCGTGAACGGATCTTTTTCGGCATCAAGCATTAAGATCGGAATGTTGATCATGCGTAACGCTTCTTCGGATTGAAACCATACCGATGCTGGCGCAAGCAGTACAAGCGACTGAATACGGGGATCCGGCATAACCTCAATGCGCTGCGGTTGACCATCCGGTGACTCATGTGGAAATGAGGTTGGCTCGCCGCCTGCCGCTGCCAAAGCAGTGTATCCCCCGAGCGAATGACCGATAACCGAAACATCATTTGGTATAACTTTTTCTGCAAAGCTCTCATTTTCAAAAAACCAATCGATGGCCATCCGAATATGTCTTGGTCTGTTCGCAAGATTTTGCATCGTACCTTCCAAGCTATTATCATTTCTGTTATTGAAGGGGTGTTCCGGCAATCCTACGATAAAGCCATTACGCGCTAAATGCTGGGCTAACATGCGATATGCGAAAGGAGTGCTGCCAGTACCGTGAGAGATCAGCACTAACGGGAACGTTCCTTCCAAGACCTCCGCATCACTTGCTAGCTCGGTCGGATAAGGCCCTAATTGAATAGTTTGTTCTGCAGTGCCTGTAGGATACATGATCCACATTGGAAACGATATGCTCAGAGCATTATCGGATATTTCTACTTTACGGAGCCCAGCATATCCGGGCTGTTTGATTTCATCTGTATTCATAGGTGTTCCCCCTGAGATATTAAGGATATAGGCTCGATTGCCTCCATGGAGCTAACATACATATTCTATGCTGTAAATCATGATATCGTTTTTGAACTATTTTGCGAAATGGGATGTCATTCTATTTTAACATTCGAATTTGATCATTTATTTTTCCCCTGCTCAGTCCTCCGTGATAACATATAACAGATTCAATGTGAAACTCCAAGTACTTGTTCACCGATAATCGAGCTTCCTCGATATTGAGAGTGGTTGGCTCATGAATGCCTGTGAGTATTCCGTTTACACTATACATCGAATCGCCAGCAATTAATGTTTTACTTCTTTTTACATACAAGCTGATATGACCGGGAGTATGTCCAGGAGTGTGAACGATTTGAATTCCCCCGCAAAAGGGAAGTTCCTGACCGTCGATTACCGTGTTGTCTACCCTACCTTTGGGGGGATTTTTAATTTGTCCATCTTTGAGGAGAGGGAGTTCCCCTTGAATATAAGGCTGATCCAATTCGTGTGCGTATACTTGAACATGATCGCTGCACTCTCGCAAAATGTCAGGTAAACATCCAATATGATCAATATCCTGATGTGTCAAAATTACAACGTTAATCTGATCAAGTGAGACTCCTACTTTCTTCATAGCCGCTTTTAGATCTTCGATTTGTCCTGGAAACCCGGTATCTATTAATACCGCCATTTCCTGATCCCACAAAAGAGTTGGATGGATGGTATTCTCGTGAAAGTTCAGCTCAAGCATGTATAGGTCATTCGAAATTTCCACGTTTTTCAGCTCCTTATCAGCAAAGTGATGTAAGCATTCTTGCTAGTCGTCAGACCCGACAAGCTCAATTCCCAGTCGCATCTGCTCCGCAGCGCGGTGGTATACACGCCTTGCTACACTGCTCCCCTGTTCCGCAGCTATTGTTACTTGCGGGACGAACTGCCTGAACTGTTGATCGCGCTTCATCAATAATTCTTGATAGTTTAGAATAAACCTTCTTTTCATGACCCTAGTTTGCATATCGTTTTAATTGATAATTGTCGCGAGATGGAAATTAGATTATTACATTTCCATAATAAAGGAGAATAATCCAATAATAAGTGAAATAAGTTTATATTAGGAGGTGATTATATGAGCAAAATAACAAAAGTGATGGCAGTTGTTGTGTGTGCATCTGTATTCCTCGTTGCGGTGCCAAGCCCGTCCCAAGCAGCCTCGTGCGGCAAAAAAATTTTAGACTACACCGAAAGAAATTGCTTCAATGGAAAAACCATTATTAAAAGACACTACAGTCAAACCTGCTTGTATGATAATGGCAAAACGGATCGAAAAGAATGGGTGGAGACAGAATTCCTTGACTATTGCAGGGACCCGAACTAATACGGTTCGCTAACAATTTCTTACATCGTCATACATAAGCGGCTCTTATAATTCGTCCCCTACCATGGTGATGGTTCAGTGGAGGAATCGAAGAGCCGCTTTATCCTCTCTTTTTTCATACTCTCGCCACTTCTCCCCTGTTTGTGTGGTCTTCTCTGCATGGTTCAATCTCATTCCAACGAAATCGATGTTTAACGGTTACAAGCCCCTGCATATATATCCCGTAAAGCCCGAAAAAGCATACTGCAATGATTTCAACTAAATCCTGGTGACTCACTGTTTTGTTGATGGGGCTGTTGCACAAAAAACGCATCCGCTCCCAAAGGGATGAATGCGTTGAGATACAATCCTTAATTAACATATGCTAAGCCCAATTGGACCTTCCCCAATTATACTACATAATGACATCCCCCGGTGTCCGCTGGCAGTTTACCGTCATTTTTCCACACTGATACGATGCTGCCGCTTTACCATCCTTCTCCGCACGTACCAACTGTAACCGAGCGGAAGCAGGCTGGCAGCGCCGATCCAAGCGCCGAATCCAAAGATATTCAGATATGCGTCCAAAGGTTTGGCAGGATCGCCGTCGTCTATCAATCCCAGTCCCAGCGCGGCACCAAGCACCAAGCCAATGTTACGGGTCAATGCAATCATGCTTCCGAGCGCCCCTGCGTCTTCCTTCACTGCGTGGCTCATAATGAAACTGTTATTCGGCGAGGCGATCAGCCCCATCCCCGAACCGATCAAGGCCAGCGTACAAATAACTGCCCACAACGGCAATACGCCGAATACCCCGGAGAACAGCATGAACCCGCCTGCCATGGCGCATAGTCCAAGTCCCATTAAGCGGCGTGATCCTATCCGATCAGATAAGTGCCCTGCGACGGGACCGATTACAGCCAGGAGAAGCGGATACGCCAGCATAACATAGCCTGTATCCGCCGTGGATACCGAAGTGATACCCGAAATATAAAATGGCATGAGAACTAATGCAATATTGGCCATCAGGAAAGATGCGCAGCTAATGATGAGACCGCAGGCTACGGCTGGAATACGGAAAGCCGTGAGTGGCAGAAAAGGCTCTTTCTGTCGGGACTGCCACAACCAGCCCAAAGGCCAAAGAATTAGCAGGACTACGTACAGTAGAAGCATATTTGAAGATCCCCACCCTATGGCGCCTCCGTTCACAATGGCGTAGATTCCAATGCCGATGCTGCCCATGAACAAAATGGCTCCAACTATGTCCAATGAGCCTTTCCTCGTTTCTTTCTTCTGATCAGCAGGGATGAAGCGCAGCGCTAACCCGGTTGCCGCGACTGCCACAGGCACATGAATCAGGAACGCCCATTGCCAGCTCAACCAGGCCGCGGTAAAGCTGCCTGCAACCGGTCCCGCCATGCCCCCCAAAGCAACAGCGGTACTCACGAACCCTAGAGCCCGCCCTCGAATCGCGCCCGGCATATGAAACGTGATGATTGCCATATTCGTTGCTTGAAACATTGCCGCGCCAGTTGCTTGCACAATACGCATAAGGAGGAGCACAGTAAGATTCGGCGAGATCGCTACCAGAACAGAGCTAATTGTAAATAGGGCTATGCCGCAGTTATGGATGCGGCGATGCCCCCAGCGATCGCCTAACTTGCCCATTAAGGGAAGTAGCGACGTAATGGCGAGAAGATACCCCGTCGTCATCCAGTGCACTGTCCCAATATCGGACTGAAACACGGTGACGAATCGGGGGAGCGACACATTCACTACCCCGGCGGTAAAGTGAGACAAGAACGCGCTGAGGCAAATTGCTGTCATCATCCATGCCCGCTGGTTGTCAGCTGTTCCGGGGCTTTCAAGTGCGGAAACGCTCAACAAACTTCCCTCCCTTTCAGCGGAAGAGCGACTTGTCGGCTGTCGAACATGATAACCTGCCCCCGTTTTACGCAAATGGTACTCCCTACATGGCCGTTGCCGCTGATGACCAGTAACTCATCTTTTGCATGCATCTTTATCACCATATCCTGTAAAATTTGAATTAATAAACATTCTTGATTATACAGGGTCAAATTATTTTTACCATCCCATATTTCAGGGGTTGCAGCATGAGTTATTTATTAAACTGTATACAGTATGAAGTCCTTAACTTGTTTAGTGCCAACTCCGAACAGATAAGAAATATAATCCCTATATCGACTTTAGGTATTTCGTTATACAATGCACGCGATATTTGTTGTGTGCAAAAAATAAAAGCCCGGCGAATATCCACTCCTTAGTGCAAGTGTCTCCGGGCTTTCATATATTCTACCTAAAATCTGACAACTTCTCCATTTTGTTTTGGGCAATAAAAGGTGATGGACGAATAAGCGGCCTTATCGGCCATAATGAGCTGTAATAATGCTTCTTTGTTGCCTTTTTTGGCTTGTTTGACAAGATGGCTTACTCTCATGTTCACTCCCCTTTTCATAGATAAGAGATTGCAGGGGTCAGAAAAGTCCATTTTATATAAAAAAATATCGTCTGTCATAACGGATTACTGGCAGCGAACAACATAGCAGAACCAACAAAAAAACCTTGACTGGGGATAATCCAATCAAGGTTGATGTAGAAGAATTATTTCTGGCTATTTATTTCTATATAATTCCTATCAATAGAGCAGTGACGACGAGAACAATACTTATGCCCCATATCCAGAACAGTGAGTAGCGGATATGGCGGCCCATCTCCAGACCCGCTAATCCGAGCGCCAGCCACAAGGCCGGGGACAGCGGGCTCACGAATGTACCGACGATATTACCAATGACCATCGCGTACGCAGTGGACAACGAAGCGACGCCGAAGCCGGATGCAATCTGATCGACGACGGGAAGCAGGGCAAAGTAATACGCATCCGTGCTCAATATTAAATCGAACGGAACGCCCAGTAAGCCGACGATAATATGCAGATAAGGCGCAATGCTGCTCGGGAGTATCTTCACGGCGTCGTTGGCAATGGCCGTAAGCATGCCGGTTCCGTTCAGAATGCCCAAAAATAAGCCGGCCGCAAGAATGATTGAGGCCATCGTGAGCGCATTAGGCGCGTGGGCACGCAATCGTTCCATCTGCTCATTCACCTTGAAGAAGTTAAGCGGCAAGGCGATGCTTACCCCGATCATAAAAGCTAGGCCCGCCGGGATAATTCCAGCTACAAGTACGCCAATCACCGATAAGGCGAGACAGGCATTGACCCACAGAAGTCTGGGGCGAGCGAGACCTTTCACTTGTTCGGACTGGACTAAAATCGAAGCAGCCGCTCCTGCCGCCGTCGCCTCTAGCGTGGCCGCCTCCTCCCGTGATCCATATTTGCGGATGATTCTCCGCTTCTCCCGAATGCCGAGAAGTGTGGCCAATCCAAGCATGAGCACCATGCCGATAATCTGGACAGGGATGAGCGGCTGCCATAATTCGGTGACATCCGCTTTCAGTACGGTAGCCGTTCGGCCCAACGGACCCGCCCACGGAATCATGTTCATGACGCTTGCGCTCCCTCCGACCAAGAGGAGCAGCAGATACGGATTCATCTGCAAGCGTTTATACACGGGCAGCAGCGCAGGTATCGTAATTAAGAAAGTCGAGGCGCCCGAACCGTCTAAATGGGCAATCGCGGCCACCAAAACCGTTCCGACACATACCGTGATGACGCTTCCGCGTGAAAAAGCGACCATTTTATTGATTAATGGATCAAAGAGTCCGACATCCTGCATAATGCCGAAAAAGATGATCGCGAAAATAAACATGATCGCGACTTGGATAACCGAGCTGACGCCATTTCCAAAAAAAACGCCAATTTCCGAAAAACTATACCCTGCGAGTAATGCGCCAAGGATCGGCGGTATCACCATGGCAACAATCGGGGTCACTTTGCCGCTAATAAGCAAGGCGACGATAATTAAAATTGTAATTAGACCAATCAAGCTCAGACTCAATAGGATATCCCCTTTCCGTGATCGCGGCTTTGCTCACCATTCCGTATTCCGCAATGGATGAATGCGTTTACAATTCGCTATGAACGAAACACCCGCTTTGCTTACTATGAAATTTATCACGGATAAATCGGGCGATAAATATTGCAGCCATAAGAACGATAGAATTCATTTTATCGATTTTGTTCATAAGTTTCACAAAGGATGTATCTGCGTTCCGGTCTTCCCACCGTGCCATAGATAAGCATCGTCCGTACTCTCTTCAAGGATACTAAATATTCTAAATAACGCCGCGCCGTTGATCGGCTAATGCCAAGCTCGGCGCTTAATTCAACAGCCGTAATTCCCCCGATCACTTGCTGCGTGAAAACGCAGTAAATCTTTTCTAGTGTGATAGAATCAATCCCCTTCGGGAGAGCCGCATCCGCCCGGACGGAACTCAACACGCGATGCAAGCCGAACAAAGCGTCGATATCACTCTGCTTCATTTCTTTGGTGGAGCGCATCATGCTCCGATATTCCTTATATTCTGCCAAGGTAAGGCTGAAGCGCTCCTCGTCTACCGGCTTGACAATATAATCGAACACCCCGGCGCGAAGCGCTTCCTGAACCGCCTTGGCATCCTTCTCCGCCGAGACGATAATGATATCAGCATCATGACAGGACTGACGAAGCTCCCATAACAGATTCATCTTTTCCACGTCAGGAATATATATATCCAATAGAATCAGATCCGGAACCGCGTCACCGCTTTCTAAATAATCCAACGCTTCTTTACGGTTCTTGGCCATGTATGGAGCGGCAAAGCCGGTCGTTTTTTCGACATAATGCCGATGAATATCCGCTACTCGAAAGTCATCCTCGATGATCAACACTGAAAACAAGTCCTTCATAGCATCTCCTCTCGTCCTTCGGTATCATAATCATAAAACAAGCTCCTCCGAGCTCACCTTCCCCTGCCTCCAGCAATATCTCCCCGCCGACTGCATTGAGCATCAGCTTCGATAGTGCCAGACCCATTCCCCGATGGCTGCCCTGCTTCGTTGAAAATCCTTGCTGAAATATACGGGGGATATCCGCCTCGGCCACCCCTATTCCTGAATCTTCAATCTCAAAAATACAATCCTCTCCGATATCCGTAAAAAAGATGGCAACCTTACGTTGACGCTCTTCCTGTTGCCTTACCGCCTCCAATGCATTCTCAATGATATTGCCCAGGGCGGTTAACAGCGCATCTTGCTTCTCATCTGCAAATGAGCCTTCCAAACGGCTGTCGGGATGGATGACCATGGAGATATTCAGTTCATTCGCTTGATTGAATTTTCCTTGAAATAAGGCTTGAAGCAGAGGATCGGCTACTTTTTCCGCTAAGAATGTTAACCTGGCCTGCTGCATATTGCTTTCTTTTTTTATAAAATCAATCGCTTCCTGTAGTCGCCGGTTCTGCACCAGCCCCAGGATGATATGCAGCTTATTGGAGTACTCATGCGTCTGCGCCCGCTGCGCATTCGCATATTGCTTAATACGGGACAGCTCCTCTGTCACTGTCTCCAGTTCCGTTTTCTTGCGAAACGTGTAGACGCTCCCCGTGACGGCATCTTCCCTTACAATGGGGGTCTGATTGACGAGTACGATGTCTTCGCCCAGCACCATCTCTCGGTTCACCAAGCGGCTTCTCTCCTTGTACTGTGCGTCACTGTGTAAGGAAGGGACAATCTCATGAATGGATGCTCCTGCATAATTCAATAGTTTCTGCTCCGTGTCTGTGAAAAGAATATCCTTGGCCGCTTTATTCATTGCTGATATTGCGCCATCATTAGCCACCGCGATAATTCCTTCATGCGTGGACTGCAGTATCGCTTCCTTATGCAGATACAGATGGGAAATCTCCTCGGGCTCCATATTATGCAATAATTTTTTAATATGAGAAGCAATAAAGACCGCTCCCGCGATGCCAAACAGAACAATGAGACTCAAGGTGAGCCAGAGGGATTTGCTATTTTCCGCTACGATGCGGTGCACATTGTTAGTAAGAAAACCGACCGACACGAGCCCTACGATCTTCCCTTCATCGAAAATGGGAACCTTCCCTCGAATCGACAAACCTAGCGTCCCCTCCATTTTGGACACGTACGACTCGCCATGATGCAGGGCCCTGTCATTATCGCTTCCGACCATTTTCGCCCCGATAATGCTTTCATTGGGATGCGATTGCCGGATTTCCCGCGTATCTCCGACAACTATGAATTCCGCGCCAGATTCCCGCTGTATCGGCTTCACGATCGGTTGTATCACGACGGAAGGATTATTCAAGCGGAAAGCGCTTTGTATTTCGGGGATATTCGCGACGCTTTGCGCCAGACTCAATGCTCTTTTTCCCGTCTGATCTTCTACTATCTTCCCTATGAAGTGTTCCAAAAACACCCCGAAAATCGAACAGATTCCAATAATCAGTAGGCTGATGAGCAAAATCATCTTCAACCGTAAATTACATTTCAGATGTAACAACCGGATCATTCGCCAACTCCTAAAAATCGAAATGATTAGTTTTGAGTATCCTATCGTCAAATAATTCCATTATAGCATGATCCGTTTCTTAACGTTTTTGCTATAACAAGCAATGGTACGTTGTAGAGGAATATATGGTTTGGCAATGCTATATTGCGGCAGATGACCCCTGATTCTCATCTTGGAATTTCCTCCTGTGGTCATAAAGTGCTTCGAACGGAAATAATAGGTTTGATAAAAACAAAAAACCGCATTATCATGCGGTTTCGGATATGAAGCATGTTTATGAGTTGATAAGCATAAAAGAATACCCGTTTTGATCGAACCAATGCCTAAAATCCCATAAGTTCCTTTACATGTTCCGTATTTTTTTTAGATGTTAGTTTTTCGAGTAATAAAAATGCAACATCAAAAGCTGTGCCTGGATTTGAAGATGTAATAATATTTCCATCCTGAACAATGAAATCATTTTGCACAACTGCACCGAATTTCTGTAACTGCTCTTTTCGTTTACTCGTTGAATGATTGTATGTGGTAGCTTTTTTTCCTTTAAGAATTCCGCTTTTGCCAAGTGCTAATGATGCAACACAGATACTAGCAATCGGTTTCTGATTGGAATAAAAATGTTGAATTACACGTAAAAATGGCGTACTGAAGGCATCCTCGTAAAATCCAGCTTCTTCAAATCCTCCTGGAATAGCTAGTGCATCAAACTCATCCAGTTGAATTTCATTGACCGTTTTTTCAGGTATAACAGTAAAATTCCATGTACAGGTTAATTGATTCCGAAGACCAACTGTTACGACCTCAGTTGATCCATCTCCCTCCCATTTATTCCAACCTAGTACATCTGTAAACACACTAGCTTCTACTGCTTCAAATCCGTTAGCTAATAATAATAATATCTTTTTCATATCCCAAATTACCTCCTGATATCCTTATTTTATAAAAATATAGAAGGCTCATAAACAAGCTAGAAAAGGATATTTTATTGTTTGGCTTTAATTTATTAATTATTTTAGTTATTCTATATTATAAAAAAAGGTTGGATACGTTATGGATCAAATTGATAAAAACATCGTGAGAATATTACAGTCGAATGCGAAAATCTCCATGAAGGATCTAGCAGAGGCTGTTCACTTATCTTCTCCATCCGTCACTGAGCGAGTAAGAAAGTTAGAGGAGCAACAAATTATTGAGGGTTACCATGCACGTGTTTCTTTAAAAAAAATGAACCGTCCAATTTCTGCACTTATATTGTTTGAGTCAAAGGATTGTAAATCATTAGCAAACTTTTGCCGTAATCATCCAGATGTACTTGAGTGTCACAGGGTAGCAGGGGAAATTAGCTATATTGTCAAATTAGCAACCTATTCTGTAGAGAGTTTAGAACAATTTATTGATGATTCCATGCAATATGGTACGCCCTCAACAAATATCGTGTTATCTTCTTATGAACAAAAAGTAATCGCCCCTTTTCCTAGTAAAGAATAAAAATCCTAGTAATCAATTCATTATTAGTGATACTTTCCCCTGAAATATTCATATGTTATCAATCGACAGGTCAAAAGGAGGAATGCTCGGATGAATTGGGCGTCTGTATTCGAAGTGTGCTACCAGAAGCATCCCGGTTTAACGGAGCTAGAAGCGCAACATTTCATTAGCCATTGGAACAAACCTTTATCTGAGGAGGAGATTACGGAAATACGGGGAAGGCAGCGCAATCCCTTTCCTGTAACCGATCCTTTACATCAGCTATACCAGCCGTTCGATCCGGCAAAATGGTTCATTCCGAACAAGCGTCTCCCCGCCGCTTATCTTGATTTCCTTCGTTATTCCAATGGCGGTGAATTCGGGAATGGTACACGTCATTTTCAGTTTTTCAGCGCTGATGAGTTCAGGGCAATGATGCTAGCCTATGAATTTCCCGAGTATATGCCAGAGTCGATCCCCTTTGCCATGGATGGCTGCGGTATTCATTATGCTTGGGATATGCGCAGCAGCTCGGAAGAAAATGAATATCCCATTCTTGTGTCTCACTCGGGAAATTTAGGCTATGCGGACAGCGCGCAAGTTGCTTCAACGTTCTTAGATCTATGTATGGGAACGATCTCGGCAGAAGCCATACTGTACGGGGAATAGGGGTACATGCAGTTTGCGGGAAAACCATGGTGTCCATATGCGATGGGCCAACCGCTAGTCCACTGCCCTTCCCATCGATCCGTTCCGCATGGAAAATGTCTTGAATCCTATTTCAATATAACCTCTTCCTTCACAAACGCCTTTGGCTCATAGACAAGGTTGATTCATTGCAGGAAGAGGTTTTTTGCATATATCATAACGATGAATGTGCCTTAACTTTCATTTTAAGGATGTATTGGAAATACTCAATGATTGTCTAACTCGAATACAGGGAGCAATACGTATGTGCAAAGTTCCCTGCCAGCAGATCTTCCTTTCGAATAAAAAATTGCAGCTCGCCTGCATCCCACCAGCAAAATCCAACATCCTGATCTGAATCTAGTGCCAGCAGCAACAGCGTATCGCGGACTTCACGCTCCGCTTTGTCAGCATCCGCGTTCAAATGAGCCGTTATCTCCTTCAGGGCCGTCTTTACGGAATAGTTGTACGCTTTGCCGGTCAACAGTCGAAGCGCCGCTTCATATTCACAATCGCCATGCTGGGTTGCGGGATAACCGAACATAAGGGCGAGATCGTTGGAGCTCTCTTCATTCAATTCGAAGCAAAGTTCTTCGTATTGCTCGAAATCATGCTCATCATCCTCTACTTGCTCGTAATCCACATAGCCGAAATTGGGAGGCTCAATCGTGGATCTGGCAGTTACCTTGTAACCGGTAAACTTCTCCTCAAGCGTAGTTACCTCTGGCGAAGGACGCCGCTTGGCATCCTGCATCTTCTCCTCCGGTAGATAGAATACCTTGTGTTCAATATGATAGGCAGGTTCATCTACGCCAACGAAAAAGGAAAGCATGCCGCTCACCGGAAGTAAGGATGTCTCATCAACAGCCGCCAAATCACTTAGACGCAGTTGAGCCAGGAACGTCATGGCGGTTCCGCTAGAATCAAGCGGCCACTCTACGTCAGTTGGCAGATCCGGATCGCCCCCAATGCGGGAAGAGCACATCTCCTTGTCATTCTCTGGCCCCTTTTTGGACAGACGAATCCCTTGGCGCACAGAATGCTGTAAATAATCCAACGCGTGTTCGAAGTGATGTTCCCGAACAATTCGTTCCAGCTTCTTCTTGTTGTTCTCGCTTAACATGATCTACACCTTCCTTATATATCGGGGATATCTACTAATTCGGAATCCAAAATTGCCATACATAAATTCAATTGTAACATATAGAAAGGGAGAGGAATTCTTTGCATGCAAGATTAATGAACTCTCATACGATGAACTGAGCATGCTCCCCATTCACTCCCCCTGATCGTGCTCTTATAAATGTACACAACTATGTATTGATGTTACTATTTAGAAAGGTAGAAGATACCATGATTTATACTTGTTCGCATATAAGGCGTTCAACAATTGGAGTCAATACTCCGATATCGTTACTTGTGAAACTTCTAATCGTCAGATAGGGTGATGTTTGTTAATCCAAACAGTTGGAGGGTGAAATGACGTTTTTACTGTTGATGGCGGGGGCCGCTGTAAATACGATTCAATGTGTGTTTATAGGGGGCGTTGTTTTTGTAGGCTTTGTTTTTTACCTAGTTGGGTTGGCTCCAACCAATTCCTCGCAAAAAAGGTTCTCGCATGACAAAATTAAGTTTACACTAACGGTCTCTTTTACCTTGTCCATTTTAATTTTGTACGCGATTATTACCTATTGGAACGTACGAACCGCAGGAGCCTTAGCTTTCGACCGACCAGATTCGACCGGTGCTTATCTGGCGCAAGCCAAGCAAATGGTTCTTTGGGGCACGGTACAGGGTGCTTACGCGCCCATTGCTTTTATATGGCTACTGCCTCGGGTCATTGGAGAAGTGAAATTAGATAAAAAGCGTATATGGATCATATCAGCGGGTGCTCTATTGGCGATCGCGGGCGGTGGTACCGCATGGCTGACGGTATAAAGTGACGTACAATTTATAGAATTCATGGAGGCAGCGATGAACCAAGTACATATCGATCAATTGAATCAATGGCATGAAGATGATGAACACCAGCGAATTGTGGATGCACTGTTAGCCATACCCGAGAACGAACGGGATTACGACATAATAAGTAGACTGGCCCGAGCTTATAATAACTTGGAACTCTATGAAGAAGCGCTCCATCATTTTGAAAGCATCGCTGAAGCGGGACAGAACGATCCGCTGTGGCACTATCGGGTAGGTTTTGCTCTTTATTATGTAAAGCGCTATAAGGAAGCAGTTCAGGCATTGCGTACCGCTAATCAATTACATCCTGGTGATCAAGATGTCGAATACTTAATGCGGTTAAGTGTGCAAAAAGCGGAAAAACAGCAAAAACAAGAACGCCGTATTGCAGCGAAGAAAGAAGCAGCCTTGAAAGAGAATGGATCAGCAGGATTATCAGTAGATGCGCCATTTTCAGATATGTCGCTTGACGATTTTTGGGACGACAGCGAGTATGCAAGAGAGGCATATCTATCCGAGCCGCCTACAGATGAGCTGATCGCTTCAATCGAGGAAGAATTGGGATATAAGCTCCCGTCCTCCTATATCGCACTGATGAAGCACCGCAATGGCGGAGTTCCAAAGAACACCTGCTTTCCGACCGAGGATGCTACTTCTTGGGCGGAGGATCATATCGCAATCTCAGGAATTCTGGGAATCGGCCGAGAGAAGAACTATTCGCTTTGCGGGGAATTTGGAAGTCCGTTTATGATTAAGGACTGGGGATATCCTGACATTGGCGTTGTGATCTGTGACTGTCCTTCGGCAGGCCATGACGTGGTCATGCTGGACTACCGAGCCTGCGGTAGAGATGGCGAACCGGAAGTGATTCATGTCGATCAGGAGGGTGATTATGAAATTACGTTCCTAGCCGATAATTTCGAAGCGTTTATTAAAGGTTTGGTGAGCGAAGAGGACTATGATACCTCTGAGGAGGATAAGCTAGCAGACCTTTACAGGGTAACTCACGGCAAATTTTCTCCGTTGCTGGAGGAGTTATGCGCTAACGTAATCGAAGTGGATCAGATTGAGCAGAAAATCCGCCGGTTCTGTACACAGATTGTCGAAGCGAAAGGCCATTTTTCCTTTCATGCAGATGAAGGCTCGTATTTGATGTATGATGTGCAGTTTTGGTTATATACAAAGTCATATCCAGAGACCGGCCGTGAGCAGTACCTGGGTATCTATGAGAAAATGATCGCCTTCGGCGGCGAGTTCGGTCAAGGCGGCTATGCCCCATCCTTTATTTCAGACTGGTTGGATCGCCGCATTCATGAAGGACGGATCGTACAGGTGAATGGCCACCTTCGGTTTACAGAGCAGTATGCGGAGGAGTTGGTTCGACAACTGCAAGAGGCCTAACAAGACCGAGCAAGCATCATGCAACCAATATCAGAAGAGCCCACGTTCGGACGAGGGCTCTTCTTCTTTTTAGTAATGGGAGATTCGCTATACAGCAGGGACAAGAATATTTCCTTCTGTCAGAAGAAAATAAAGACTATTTCAATTCAAAAGCATAGTCAAAAAACGATTTAAAATTGGGATACAAAAATTTCATTGACGCTTTCAGTTGATCGCGCCCGGTCTTTTCTTCATCAAAATCAAATAATATTTCATGGTCAATCTCATAGATTGCATAGTGCTCCTCATCCGGGCCAGTAAGATCCATGCATAATATGTGACCATACTCGGAGTCCCAGGCGAATGGAAGGTAACCACACTTGCACAGGATTGGATTATACATATCTTGAATGTTGCGTAACGGCTTATCGATCGGTTGTTCTGGTACGATGCCGAAATAGTGATGATAGGTTGAAATGAATGCTTGATACCATTCCGGAAAGTCCAGCCCGAATTCTTTTTCCAGCGCACAAATGTCGCCATCAGTTACGGTAGAAGGAACTAATCTCCATATCGACCACTCCTCATTAGAGTCGGTAGCCTTCATTTCACCCGGAACGTCTGGTACCATCCATCTACAAAATCCATCCTCTGTTACTTGGTCATATCGGCGATAATAAGCTTCAAATCCTTTTTTGATATAGTCCCGTTTATCCAATACATCGCCTCCTCTCAATTATAGTAATCGCATGTAATTATTTATTATCCAGTTTATATCCATGAATTCCTTTATTCGGATGTTGAGTCTAAAACTAATTTTCAAATATCAAATGATTTAGAAGGCCGAGCCTCCTTATATGATAAAGGGTTCTGGTCTAATCCGTTATTTCCACTGAACAGTAAGGTAATTACAGTCGATCTCGTCACAAAACACCCTTCTACGGAGTATGTATTCCCAACTGCTCCACGTAGTATCGATGTGCTTTTTCCGCGATTTTATCCGGGTCTTCCCAAAATTGCTCGTCCAACTTATCCAGTCTCTCTATCTCTTCCTCAGTAAGGAACTGCGGAATATCCCATAGCTGTGTAAGGCGCTTGTCTCCTGACAACCGTTCGATACAGGCATATCCAGATTGTATAATTTCGAGTGCATGAACCGCCCCAATCGCTTGTAGCGCTCGAACCGCATGGAGATATGCCGCTTCTCCCCAATTGCAGAAAAATTGAATAAACCCGCCGTTATAGAGGTCAGCTTCCAGCAGCCACAAGGCAGTGATCTCTTGTTCCTCTGGGGGTAAGGCATCCCAGCCAGAATCATTCTTCTTATCCACAAAGGACGATGCAAAATCGAACCAAATGTCGCAGATATCCGTCTTCTCCATTTTGTTTCCCCCTTTAATGTGTAGACCTTATGGATCAGAACATCATTTATACACACAATGTCGCTGCTTTCCTGTCTATTTATTAGGCTAATTTTCAATAGAGTTAACATTGCGAAAGAGCCAATAGCTGCTCCAGTCTTTCTTTAAGCGGCGACTCTGCTTTTCGTGCTGTTCCCTCCAGCTTCTTTACGCTTCCAAAGATTCGGCACACAACCATCTCACATTGATAATTCTCTTTGTCTTGCAATGCCTCGATAAGCGCCTCTGCAAGTTCAGGGCGGTCGATAGTCAGATTTTTTACCTTCGTCCCCTCGTCAATGCCTCCCAGCAACATAGATACGATCACTGGCATATGCTCTGGCTTGACGCCATGCGCCTCGATAAATGCCTGCGGATATCCATCCTGCACCATTTGGTGCTCTGTATCCACCATGCCCATATAACGGCATACCAATGGGAAATAATCCTCGCTATATAAGCCGAGGCCTAGTACAGCATAAGTGCCCGGCATAGCCGATTTCTCGCTGGGCTCCACATCGCTGTACCATGCGAACTCTTCCATTGCCGTCTCCGCATATTCTGCCACTTTGGGGAACAGCGCCGGATAGCTGAGTGCATTGGCAAAAAAACGATGCAGCTTGGACTTCGCCAGCTTTTTATACGGAAGGATATGCTTTTGGCTGCTTTTCAGCTTTAGGTTGTATTCTTTGGGGAAACCCTGCCGCAACAGATCGATGATATAATCGAGCGCTTCAGCGTATGCTGCCTCCTCTTCAGAGAGAATCCGGATGTCGATTGTCTTCGTCACATCATTGTTGTGGGCCTCTACTTTCTCTCCTCGATAGGTGCTCACAAATTTACCGCTGCCTATTTTCAAATAATCTGCTGCCCGCTTTGAACCCAATTGCGCCGCAAGTCCCAGGTACTTCAGCCGATTATCCGGCTCGGTGAAGCCAATTTGTACGGCTGCATAAATAAAGAACTCCAATTCTCCAGCATCTGCGGAAGAAGGAATCGCTTCCTCCTTCAACACCCATTCGTTTCGATAATAACCGGTTTGGTTAAAATGCTGCGGTAAAAAGTAATCCTCCGCCCAGCGTTTGAAGGTATAAGTATATCGGCTGGTCCATTCTTTTTTGCGTTCTTGGTTCTGCTTCAGCTTATCATTGAGTCGTCGGATCAACGGCTCGATTTCTTCTACTTCCTGCTTCATTAAATCAGGATTGACCAAATGACTGGCAAAAAAGAAATAGTCATCTTTTGCTGGTAGCACCGGTGGATCAGATAATACCTTTGATTGAATAAATTGCTCCAGGGTCTGTTTCAGTTGACTTAACTTTGGCTCATTGATGAACGGTTGGTTAAGTGATAATGTAGACTGTTCCCATTCAAACTCCAATACTACTTCAAACTTATAATCAAAGAAACGGATCCCCAGCTCCTCAGAGCGGAACAGTCGCTCTACCTGTTCGCACAAGGCAGGAAAGAATTCCTCAATGAGAAGTTCATCGGTTAACTCTGTTATGTATGCATCCGCATTTATTTTATACGAACTGTCACTCCAGGATAATGGCTTGTATACATCGATATGAATATTTCCATTTGCCCATGTAAACTTGCCTTTTCTCCATGCGACTCGAAGATAATCCTTCACTCCAGCCTGTAAACTTCTTTTATCCTTAAATTCGCTCAGCCTTTTGCTCTCTTTTGCGTAAATCGAAGTGACTTCTTCCCACACATCATTCAGAAAAGCTTGTACAGCCTGATTCAACGTTCTTTCCTCCCAACCAAGAAATAAATATGCTCCTGCCTACTGTTTTGATGTTCACATGCCCTGCTAATGAAAGCTAACCCCTGTTCAAAGGGCCCTGCTCCAATCTTTCCTTCAACCTTGTGGCAAGCTCTTTCCAGCGCATTCCCTCCGCCGTTCTACGGAGCTCAGACTCGTCCTTCTCCAGCCAGTACTCCCCTTCCATCAGTTCGTACATATCCATCAGCGTTATCTCGGGGGTGTCTGGATTCTCGAAGGCGGACAGCATAGGCTCTGAACCATCATCCCAGTTATAGCCGTTCACGACTGCATGCAGCAGAACTGGTGAATCTAAGAGACGAATCTTCTCACTCATACTGCTCAGTGACTCTTCATATAAAATTTCATCAACAGCTCCCTCTTCTTGCGCCGTCAACGATAGACGAACCGCTCCTTCCGTAGCGAGAAGCAGATCTGCAATGTTCTGATCACTACGAGCCGCGTTTGTTGCGAGCGTGGATCAGCTCTGTTGGTATAATGTAGCCGTCAACCTATCTTCAACACAAATAAACATATAGAAAATTCCTTCACCATATTGGTCAAAATCAGCCCAGTTCATCTGGCCGAAAAACCGCATTCTTTGGGCGCAGCAAGGGCAATGCGGATAGTCGGCATCCTGCACCCAGCTTGGGTGGCCTCCGATTTGCGAGTTTTGCTGAGTCAATGTCCAAGATGAAGCATAGTACGGAGAGTGAGGCTCAGATGCTAGGCTAAGCTTCATATCTTCAACTGCAACGCTGATGTCCTCATCATCCAGACTAGGCAAATAATCGGGCTTCTGATTGAATTGACTCCAGGCCGGTTCCCCCTGTTGATCGAGCTCCATGTAAATGGTGCTGAAGCTTCCGCAGTGCTCGCATGTTGCTACTTGCAGGCGTTCTGTAGACAGGCCGAGATACGACAAGGATGGATGAGTGGTATCCGCGTCCATCAAGACAGTGAGCTTTCTCTCGCACCATGGACAATGGGAATTGCTGGTCATTAGGAAGTGCGCAGCAGACGTCTCCGCTCCTGAATCTACCTGCTGTTCATCCGTTGCACGAATCGCGTAGCATAAATTACTGATCAAATCACGTCTTTCCCCATTCGATGAGAGCTCCCAGCCCCCCTCTAAGGCATACACGTCAGGATTGACGAACAACTGTCCCGCCCACTTCGGCGGATGCAGCCGCCATTCCTCAAATTGTCTCACAACCTCTGAGTCACCAATCCAGCTCAGTATGAGTAGGATATGATTGCGGTTGTCGTCGTCCCATTCCACTTGCTGGAGCAGGCGATCCCGTATTTCGGACGGTGCATCTTTAAATAAGATCGAGGAATGATATAGGTCACGCTCTATAAGCTTGGGCAGAACTTCTGAAATATCATCATTCCGGTAACACACGAGCGATAATAGGATTTGTTCTGCTTCATCCTCATGGCCTGCATCCAATTGCTCCACCGCATACTTTAGCATTTGCCCCGCCTCTGCAACTGTTAAAGATACATAGATTTGTTCTCTACTATACGGGTAAGCAACATATTGAATCAGCGGATTATATGTTCTTTGCGTATGCATAACCTTCAAAATGTCTATCGGGTTCGTCAAGCCTTCATACAAATTCACCGTTTTGCGATGCTGATTAATATACGCTTGCCGTTTCTTCCGTTCTTGTTCCTGTTGGCAGGGCATGCAGATACCGCCTGTTTTAGTCGCCGTAGTCGGCAGGATCGTCGAGCTGCAGCCTTCCGTTTTGCATGGAATGCGTTCTGCCATAGTTGAGTACCCTCCATATGTTGTTCTTTCATCTAACAATCACGATTCGGTTCATTTTGGAAAATGTCCTTTAAGATAGGAACTCCAGAGTCTACTGACAAATGCATTGGCGAGCTTGCTGTCGAAGGCCTTGGCAATGAGACCAAAGTCATCAGATACATAACTGGCCAGCTCGGAATTTTGCGTGAGTCGAAACGTTTGCTTGAATGCATATTCTCGAATATCTCGAATTGTCGCACTTTCAGTGGGGTCTTTCTTATGTAATGTTTCATAGCTAGCATTCCATGCCGCATCGAATGCAGATGATTCTCGAGCGTCTAATTCTGAATCCCAATCCCCTTCTACAAAAAAGACTTTTTCAAAAAAGCCGTCAGTTCGGATGATAGTAAAAATTTCATTTGCTGTTTTCAACGGAATCCCGCCTCTATCAAATTTATTCGTCAATCAACCTAACCTCAACATTCACCTTCCGTTCACGATCCGATATACAGCGCGTGCTCTGAGAAGGTTGCGGAATATCCCAGTCTATATAAGTCGAAATACGATGCGAACGGGTCGCCCTTAAGTCTGTAGCGGTGCCACTGCAAATAATAAGAAATCCAATAATCGCAGGCAATCGAGTAATAGGCCTCGTCTAGAATTTCAATCGGTGCATCATAATCCTTGTGCTCACTCACAACCTAGCTGCTCGCCATGTCTCCTCAGCACATCTTGAGGCACATCTGCAACCTTACTAGTAAAATAGCCTGGCACCGTGTCACCGCCAAAATCCGCGGGATCGAGGATGTCATACATTTGTACAATTCGCTGTAAATAGGCGTCTCCATCTTGCAGCGGCGCAAAGGTAGCCTCCACCCCTTTACCGCTCGGCATATACATTTGAAAATATCCATAGAGCGAGTCCTCATCAATCATTTCATCGGCTTCTACTTCTTCATCCATGAGATGGAGCAGGTATCTTGCGTATGACTGCTTATCCAAAGTAATCCTCTCCTTATCGCAAATAAGCGGAGTTATAAGTTCTCATTCGTATATTTTAGTACAAAAAAAGACCTTATGGCTAAAATAAGGCCTTTTTTGTGCGATTATTGGCAGATTTACGAACTTTCATCTTTTCATTTCATTTTCCTTCAGAATTCCCGATGGACCCAGTTTCCCTTCTTCCCAAACTTGCAGATGTAATGAAGCGATAACCTCCGCATCGGCAAATTTGTTAGCCCATTCCTTTTTTATCCCTTTCCATGCATAAGGATGTTGCCGGTGAAAGGCTTCCCCGAATCCAAAAATATCTGTACCGAGGGCTTGTGCTTCTTGGATTACCTTTTGAACAAATTTGCCGGTTTGTCTATTTAGCTCTTGCTGTACCAATATCACGTTTTTAGACTCGCTTAAGTCTAGTCGCGTGTTATTTTCCCGAATTGTACCTTTTCCGCCAAGTGTAACGGTAATACTAACCTTATTGCCGCGCTGGGATGTTTTGATGTTTCTCTTCAAATGGTCTAACTCAACTAAAATGTTTCCCTTCTCCCCAGGAATATTGACGGTGAAGACATTGGAATTTAATTTCCCTACGATCCATTGCCGGATGAAACTCTCCTTCATCGGCAAATAGGTAACGAGACGGTTTTCCTTATCGAAAATAGCGAAGCCCCTTAGCTTCATCTCAGGAGCTGTTTGTTCCGAACCTTCTTTAGAAGGGCTGTCCGTTTTTTCAACGGCAGGCAAAATGGGGCAACTTTCCTCGCTCGAAGCGGCCATCAAAAAGTTTCGCAAGGTGAGATCTGGATTTAACCCAGCAGCCTCATGCATTTTGACAAGAGCATTCGCCGAAAGGCGTTCCAACGGATAGGGTAATTCAAGAAAATCCTGCACCGATCCGCCTTTCAAAACGAACATATCTGCTCGCAGCCGTACAATGGGATCCCGGCTTAATTGATCCAAAATTGTTGCAAGACCATGTCGTGCTAACTCTTCCCCAATCAGAATTACCCTGCGATGCCCGGAAAACCATGTACGGGAAACTTTAAGTTGCATATCCCTAGCGGCTTCGTACAGATTTTTACCAGTTCCCGAGACAGTAACAAAAGCCTTGTTGCCCTGACTTGCCGATTTACCGCTGCCCATTTTCGATGGGAGCGCAAACTGTGTCGTCCCCCGATACGTTCCATCTTTGTTCAGATCAAATCCCCACGCGATAATAATGGCTCGATCATTCAATTCTTTGCGATCCCAGCAACCTGTCGTCAACAGCATGAGCAAAATGAAAATAAGAAAAATCACCCTGTTTTGTTTCATTGTTGCCTCACCTTCTTGTTGGATCTCTTTTTACGGATCGTCCCGACAATCCATAATAAAAGAGGAATTCCGAATACGTTAATCGGCATGACATAGGGCAGCCAAAATTTTTGTGGGTAATCGATCATGGCCTGTGCGATGTTTTTTGGCAATAGTGAAAAACCGAATACGATCGGAACAACGACCCAGATTAACTTTCGCCAATCTTTTATGTTCAACCATTGTGCGGTTCCGTAAGTAGTGGCAAACAGGAATAAAGAAAGCTTGGTAAAAACAGAGAACATCCAGACGACCACAACCAGGATATCAACATTTTGAATGAAACCCAAAACGGAAATAAAACGTGACATATCATAGAAAGGAAACCACATCCGCGAAGAAAGTAACGGCCCAAACGTCATAATAGCCACCGCTCCCGCCACAAAAACCAATAAAGACGGGACAGCCATTCCCCACATTGCCCGTGGGAGCGCTTGGCGGGTATCGGATAGAAAGCAAAACACCATCATCAATATGACCGTTTCACTATAATAAGCAGCGGTTGGGAGTGCCCCTTTCAAAATCGGCCCTAACCCGGAATCGGCGTAAACTGGAGTTAATTGCTGCCAATCCAGATGATTCAAGCTAAGAACGCAGGTACCCAAAACCATTAGGACTATAATAGGACCCACAATTTCACTGCAACGGGCGATGCCCTCAATACCGCTTGTATAAATAACATAAACCGCTAAGATCAATTGTGTGAACAATAGCACTGTTAACGGTGTTTTCTCAAATAATGCTAGGTGTAAAAAATCCGAGGAGTCGCGCAAGATTACTCCATCTACCGAATACCACATCACAAAGTAAGGGAGGACAATGATTTTTCCCAACCATTTTCCCAGTATCGTTTGGCTAAATTGGATAAAGGTTTGATCCGGGTATAGCAGACTTATCTTAGCAGCAAGGTATACTACGCCAAGCCCGATGATTCCCGAAAGTAAAACGGAAATCCAAGCATCTTGCTTGGCCTCAGCGATCGCTGGAGTCAACGTAAACAGTATACCTGATGCGGTTTCAGTACTCACTATCAGCCAAAAGAGCTGTAGTCCGGAGATTTTCATAAGACTTGCTCCTATCCAATGCAATTCATGTTGGTGTGTAAATATCTATTTATGTACGTTTCCCACGTTGCGGATCAGGCTTTTGACCTTCCGGAATGCGCTCTTTATCCCTTCCTGCAAAAAATGGGCGATCTCGCATAGCCCATCGCGGCGCTCGTATAAAAATATCCTTTGAATTTCCGGGAATCTCGGGGGAAACCGGAGTGAGATAAGGCACTCCAAAAGAACGCAGATTTACTAAATGAATAAGCAGTACAATCAATCCAAGGCCAATTCCATATAAACCCAGCGCCCCCGCCAAGATCAGAAGAGGAAACCGAACGAGTCGAAAGGCGAGCCCAACATTATATCGTGGAATAGAAAATGATGCGATGCCAGTAAATGCGACAACAATGACCAGAGGAGCAGCAACGATCCCCGCATTGACTGCAGATTCTCCAATCACCAATGCTCCAACCATGCTAACCGCTGAACCGATCGGTTTGGGCAAACGAATCCCGGCTTCCCTTAATGCCTCGAACATAAATTCCATCAAGAGCGCCTCTACAACGGCCGGAAAAGGAACGCCTTCGCGAGCGGCGGCGATACTCAGCAATAATTCTGCTGGTACTAACTCCGGATGGAACGTCGTAGCTGCAACATAAAGGGAAGGAAGGAGTATCGAAATGAAAAGCAACGTGAACCGCAGCCATCGAATGGCTGTGGAATAGATAAAATGCTCATAATAGTCTTCTGCCGCCTGAAGGGCCGACCAAAAGGTCATGGGAACGATAAGTACAAACGGGGAACCGTTAACAATAATCCCGATTTTGCCTTCCAACAAACTTGAAAGTACAACATCAGGCCGTTCCGTGTTCTGCACGGTTGGAAATGGGGAGAAGGGAGCATCTTCGATAAATTCTTCAATGAATCCGGAATCCAGTACTGCATCAATCTCAATCCGGCTAACTCTCTTTCGGACCTCGTCCAGGATGGAATCTTCTACAATGCCTTCAATGTACACCAAGGCCACATCCGTCTGAGACAATGCACCGATGGTTACCGCTTCGGTTTTCAGCCTTGGGCTTTTTAACCTTCGACGCAGCAAACTCGTATTCGTTCGTAAGGATTCGGTAAATCCTTCACGGGGACCGCGTACTACGGATTCGGTTTCCGGTTCAGTAACCTGACGCTTTTCAAAATTAGTAAGATCGGCGAGCAAAACCTGGTGCTCCCCCGCTGCAAACACGGCGACGTGGCCACTTAAAATGTCCTGTACTGTTTCTGATACACGATCTGTTAGCTTGATTTGCCGGGTAGCGACAGCTTGATTAGCTATCAATTCTCCCAAGCATTCCAGTTTACTCAACTCATTCGGCAATCCCGGGTTGATTAGCGGCTTCAGAATGGTTTCTTCCAAGCTTACACTGTCAATCATCCCATCAACATAGATCAATAGTGCTTGCATTTGCCCATGAAGCTGAACTGAACGATATACAACATCCGAACAGTTTCGGAACAGCTCGTTCATCATTTGCTCATTTTGTTGTAAATCAAAAGTGAACTGCTGATTCAGAAGGCACGCATCTTCTTGCAGCACAATTTCCCTCTTGGCCCGTTTTTTAAGGAATGAATTCAAAAACCGCTGAGTAATACGTGTCATAAGGAAATCTCCCGAATTTAATAATTTATACCGATTATTAATCCCCAATCCAGGGACATTCATACAACATTCGAAGCCCTCGAACTAACAGGCGAGACTTCGATATGATATGTAACCCCTTTAACCAACAGGCATGACCGCCATTAGCCAGAACGTCAAGAAGATCGCCAACCATCTGGCCAAGTGGGCCGGATAGGGCGATCCACAACTCGTCTCCAATCTCTACACCATATAACGGCTCAATAGATTGGTGAATATGATAGCTGCCTCCGGCTCTTTCCACCGTAATCTGCGCCAATGGACGTTCTCCGAGCGTGCCTACAAACCGTACAGAGGTCACGACGGCAGCTCCCTGCTTCCCTTTTTGCAAACGGAGCTCCTTCTCGTAATCGTCTTTTCGCATGACAACCGGAATGACCACACCGGCTTTCACAGGAAAACCTTTCGGGACGAAGAGACTGTTCGACTTGCACAGCCGTTCTGCTTCATCGGTCAGAATGGTTTCCAGCATCATCAGTTGACGATCCGAAATCGTATTGGAATTCCTCGATGCGGATCACTTCTCCCTGAATGGTCACTTGCTTGTTGTCTTCGAAGCTTACTGCATTCCCATAGCTGTAGATTCTAGCCGCATCTTGAGACAATGCGAGGTTAGCCCTCTCCCCAATGCGGTATGCAAACCCAGAGAGCTCCAATGCAGGCACAGCATAATCCCGGCCGTCAGCCGTAAAGTGGAGCTGTAATACCCGGCTGCGATTGATTTGCCCGCGTTCTTCGATCCGACTTAAGACAGCATCCTTGATCATCTTCAGTCCATCTTGCTCCGGAATGTTATCCTCCGTGACAAATACTGCGCTGTTCTTCCTCCGATTGTAGCTGATGACGACCGGATCCCCAACCTTCACTCCGTTCAAGAATGATAGGACTTTCTTGATCGCTACCTCTTTTGTCTGTCCTTCATCCGTGAACCTGACGGTAAAGCGAACTAGCGGCTGGTTGTTTATGTAGGTTCCTGTCTCTTCCATTCTAGCGATTGTGCCTGGGAAAATTGTGCCTTCAGCGTTTTTCCACCCTATATCTTCTCCCTTCCAATTCCAATCAAGTCCATTCTAGAGATATGTCCTTTTTACCATGTAAAAAAAATAATCAGGAGTTAAAGAACCTCCGTGATTCAGTGATCGTTAAGCAGCAAGGGGTTCCATGCCTGATTATGGCTAGTATGCGAGTAAAGGAAGTCAGCAATCAACCTATCCCTCACAATGATATGGGAAAAGATACATCTATCCTATTTGTTGCGTCTTTTTTTCTATGTATATTGGCATGGTAAATAGATCAAATGTCACATTTACAATCGAAGCCCTTTATTGTGAACAACATAACACACCATTTATAGAGCAAGCTGCTCCATTTTTATCAGCATTTTAAAATTGTTACTTGACCTTAGGTCAAACCTAAGGTATATCGTTGAGATATTCCAAGCTATTCCCTTAGGAGTGAACATGATGAAAAGTGAAATTACAATTAGTGAATTAGCGAAGCTGATGAATGTGTCAGTCCATCAAATACGTTACTTTGAAGAGAAAGGCGTTCTTCACCCCAGCTACACAGCTAACAACCAGTATCGCATGTATGACATGGAGCAAGTGTACCAGTTGGCGCAAATTCTGCTGCTTCGCAAGCTTGAAGTGCCTGTTTCATCCATTAAGGAGTGTATGACTTCCTTCTCTGCGGATCAATATCGACAGCTGCTTCATTCTTCCCTGTGCGATATCGAAGCGGAAATACGGCGGCTTAAGGAGACGCAACAGTTCATCAGAAAAGTGCTGCAGGAGCAGCGATACGAAATGGAAAAGTCCAATTCTTATCCTATCAAGCGACGAGATATCACCTATTTCACACGTTGGATAGAGACGGATTCCCTTACAAAGCTTACTGCCAAACAATTGGTTGAGCAATCAAAGCCCATTCCGAACTTGTTCGAAATGGATATTCACTATATTTATCATGATGATGTTAGCCACAGCTTATGTTTGGAAGCACAGAACCCTGGCGTTGGGGATTTTGCTCTACCTGGGGGGGATTATTTAACACAGCAGTGCGTCATTGAAGAAGAGGATGAACTTGATGAAATCATTGAACAGTTTTATCAATATGCGGCTGCGCAATCTTATGTTCTCTCAGGCCCTCTAATCCTGATTGAAAAATCATATTTATCTTTATTTAGCAACAACAAGTTGCACTACGAGCTGCAAATCTTGGTAGAGCCTATAGCCAATTCTAAAGGAGGCAATGATCATGACTGCGCGACAAATCACGATTGAACCGATGCAAGATAAGTACAATGCACAGGTTGGCCGATTGCTCGTTCATGGGTTCCGCGGGAAATTTCAACACCTAACGAAGTTGAGTGAGGAGAATCTTGCTTTCTTTTTCGAGAAGCTGTTGGAGCAATCCCCTTCTGAACCGGCAAGCTGTAGAATTGTCGCCCTGCAAGCGGGAGAAATGATCGGTACGTTATCGATCAAATGGGGTGCAAGTGCAGAAGTTCAGGAAACAACGAGCAAGCTTCCCGTGTGGAAGGATGTTAATTACATTGGAAAATGGAACCTCCTTATACTGGTAATTGGATTATCCCTACTAGAACATAAGCCGTTAGCTAAGGAATGTTATATTGCTGACGTGGCTGTCCACCCCCATCATAGAAGCAAAGGAGTTGGAAGATTGCTGTTGGAATGGGCGCAGCAGTTTGCCCTAGCGGAACTAGGCCTGAGCTTACTAAGCTTGCACGTCGCAGGTTCAAATCCGCGGGCAAAACAGTTGTATGAGCAGTTATCCTTCTCTACCTATAAACAAGAATATAGTATTCTGCGTCACTTCTTTTTCAATGAAGGAACATGGAATTATATGACCCGAAGATTGAAATCATAGAGAGCTATTCACAAGGAGAAAATAAGATGAAAAAGAAACTAGCGATATCCTTACTATTGATTGTTTTGATTTTTGGCGGTACTGGACTATATATTTTGAATCAGTACGATTTTGATATGGATGAACAGGCTGTTGAAATCCAGACGCCTCAAGGCAAATTAACAGGCAGCTTCGTCCTGCCTAAGAGCTACACGAACAAACTTGGACTTGTATTATTCATTCATGGGGACGGCCCTATTGACGCTACACACGAGGACGGCTATAAGCCGCTATGGGAACGGCTGGCTTCCCTTGGATATGCTTCTTTGTCTCTTAACAAAAGAGGCATTAACGGTTCGGAAGGCAATTGGGAGCATCAAAGCATAGATGACCGAGTGAAAGAAGCCCGTCAGGCGATTGCCTGGGCAAAACAGCAGCCAATGATTGATGAAAAGCAGATTGGGGTGTGGGGAGCGAGTCAGGCGGGCTGGGTCATTCCGAAGCTTGCCAAGCAGGAGCAGCTCGCTTTCAGCCTTCTTCTATCCCCTGCGATCAACTGGATTAGTCAAGGGCAATACAATACACGCAGGGAAATGCTGGCTGTAGGGAAATCGGAAGCAGAAATTCAAGACAGACTGGCCTATAACCGACAAGTGCGACAGTTGTTAGAGAAACATGCTTCCTATGAAGAGTATGCCAAAATCGCACGTGAAAATAGCTTGATGTCGAGAGACAGATGGATATTTGCCGGCAAAAATTTCTTGTCGGATGCCACGGATGATCTTCGCAACTTCAACTCGCCTGTACTGCTGATTCTAGGTGAAGAAGATTTGCAGGTCGATGTGAAGGATACGGAGCGGGTCTATCGAGACATTGTGAAGCCTGGATTGTTGACCGTTGCTGTCTTCCCTGACGCGGATCATTCTATGCTGAGCAAGCAAACAGCGAATTCGAATTTGCGGGCATTATTGATTAGTCTATTCGCTCCAAGACAAATTACGATCCCGGGTTATATGGATGCGATCGAGCAGTTTCTGAGGAAACTTCCCGTCTTTCAAGTCGGCTGATATCGGCTTACCCTTCCTCCTCCACTGGACTGCATATTCCTTTAAACGGTACGCACCAACTTGTATCCGGACATAAACCTGGATTTTCTTCACAAAGTAAGCTAGCGTAATAAGGATTCTTTTTGCTGAGATTTTTAAAATAACAGACAATCTCGTGATTACGATTGGCCAAACTATTCAATTGAAATGAGACCGGATATTTCGTTTTAACATGCTCATAGAATAACCCGTCTCTCGTAAACGGAGGCGGATACGATTGTTCCGGCAAGGTTGGAATAATGTCATGAATATTGAAAATGCGAATGCTGTTCTTAACCGTTTGATCGAATTTTGATGCAAACACAGGGCTTGCGACACGCGGGCTGCCGTACGTATATACAATAGGTTTCGTAAAGGGAGTGTTAACTGCAATATCATAAGCAGCCAACACGGCTAAGGCTCCTCCTAAACTATGGCCTGTCACAAACAGTGTTTTCGATGTAGAAAGCTTGCTAAGTTCTCTAATCAACGCTTCCCTTGCGGAATGATAGATACATGTGAATCCGCGATGAGTACATCCAGATTCGTGGACAAACGGATAAGGAATCTGATATAAATCTTGATCCGACTCATTGTCCTTGAATGTTCGGGTTCCTCTGAAGACGACGATAATTCGACGCTTCGATTGTGCAATATAACCGAACACTTCCTCTTCCGGCTCTTCAACGCCAGCAAGAGCTCGAATGATCCATGAAACGGAAAATCTTTTGGGGAGTACAAATGGTTCTTCTTCAAAAAGTTGATAGGCTTGATGGATCATGGTTGATAGCAAGATGGCGTCTTCTGCGTCAAAACGATGTTCTAATTTGGATACTTTCATCTAGGCAGCTCCCTTTACGAATCAAGTCTCTATCCTCTTAGCATGTTCCCTCAAACGGAACGCACATGTTGGCATTGGGGCAAAAACCTGGATTGTTGCTGCATAACATCTCGGCGAAAACAGGGCTCTTCTTGCTGAGGGATGTAAAGTAACATGCAATGTTGTCATTTCGGGTAACCGTATTCAGTTGAAATGCGAGCGGGTACTTGGTTTTGACATGCTGATATCGTATCCCCTGCTTCGTAAACGGAGGCGGATAATGCCGAGCAGGAAACGTGGGAAATGAATCGTGTATATTCACAATCCGAACCTTATTGGCAACCACGCTGTTGAACCGGCTGGCAAAGCGCGGGTCTCCAATACGAGGACTGCCGTACGTATATACGATAGGGTTCTTAAACTTCGTGTTTACGGCAATGTCTAAAGCGGCTAACGTAGCCAAAGCTCCACCATAGTTGTGGCCGGTAATATATAGTTTCTTTGCCGCAGACAGATGATTCAGTTTTTCGATTAGTTTTGTTCGGGTTGATTGATAAATACAGGTGAATCCACGAGAGGTCTTCCCCGCATTTGGAACGAATGGATACTGTACTTGAAGGATGTCATACGCTGCTAACAAATCTGCCGGATAGGCAGCATACCCTCTGAAAGCGATAATGATTTGATCTGAGGACTCTGCAATAAAACCAAACACGATTTCTGTAGGATTCTCAACATTTGCGAATGCATGAATCGTATAGACAAGCTTATATTCCGATGGCAAGACAAGTGTTCCTTCTAAGTACAATGGATACGTCTGATAGCACATAGCAGCAAGCAAGATTGCTGTCTTGCTATGAAAAGAAGATCCCATATTAATAATTCCTCTCTTATGTCCAAGTCGATCAGTTGCTTATGAGCATGGTATTCTTAACAGGGTTAACAACTTCGGCTCTCCCCTGTTCTAAGTATATGCCTAGAGACATGATATGATGTTCTACTTACGTATGCCTGTCGCCACCTCACTTCATTTACATTCACGGGAAATAATACAGCCAGCCGTAGATTGATTATCGACGACTGGCTATTTGCAATTGAAAAATAATATAAGATTTTATTTCATTACATCATGCGTTGTTGAATTTCACTCGCGAGAAGCCAATGTTTCAGGGATAAGCCGCATGGCTTCATTTTTATATATTCTCCTGCTTCAATGCATCGATAATGTTCTCTTTCTTTACCTTGGCACTGGAATATAACATGGCTGAACCGACGATGATAAATACGGCAGCAATGACCGAGAGAATACTCACCCAAGAAAAAGCAAACTCAAAATGAAAGCGTTGCGACAATGCGCTATGAATGAGATACATGACAACGAAGCTTAGAGGAAGGCCGAACAAGAGCGATTTCACTCCATAAAAAATGCTTTCGTAGTTCATCATTTTCGCAAAGCCCTTAGGTGTCATACCAACTGATTTCAGCATCGCGAATTCCCGTTTCCGCAGCGAGATGCTCGTTGAGATTGTATTGAAGATGTTCGCGATTGAAATAGCTGAAATCAAAACAATAAAGCCATACGAGAAGACGGACATGATCAAAATCCTTTGTTCTTCCACGGCTCTGGACTGGTATTCATTCAAAAAGGACAGATTAGAATCTCTGAATTCTTCAATCTCCTGCTGTGTCTTCAAAGGATCTTTGCTTTTTAAAAATAATTGAGACTGACCGTATGCCCCAATCTTTTCATCAATGAGTCGCTCCAAGACACGTTTTGATACGACAATATCTAACTCGCCTACTGCTGATGAACGTATCCCCATAGGCAATTGATCCGTCTTCGCAGCGATGGTTACCTCTTTTAAATCTGTTTCTTTATTTGTTTCTTCGCTTATATAGCTCAACTGAAGACTTTGACCGATTTTTGCATGAATATTCTTCGTTTGCACAAATTTATTGGTCGCCTCGTCCTTATATTGAATCGTATCCACCACGATCGCGGCGGGATGATCTGGATTCATCAGCTGTTCGACATTTGCGCCAACCGCTTTGGCATAGGCTTGCAAGCTCGAATCGTTCATGGCATTAATATTTATGTCATAAAGGTATTTCCCTTCCTTCAGTACACTCCTATCCTTCTTGACCGCTTCTTGCAGCTCATTGGCGATTGCAGCTTCTCCGATCCAGGCGTTAACCCTGTACATTTCCGTCACATTGTATTCGGTCACACCGTCAAGGGATACAATCGATTGAACCGTCGTATCGTCCATTTGATTCCCATTGTTGTACCAGATGTGAATGTCGTAATTAACACCTTCAAGTGAGAGTGCTAGAGATTGCTTGAGATTGGCGGTATAAAATGACACCGTTAAAAACAGGACGATGCTGATTATGATTGAAAATACGGTGGCATGGTATCTTCGTTTATTTCGTTTTATATTTTTCAATCCGATCTCGGCTTCGATGCCGAATAGCTTGCGCATGAGCTTCGACGTTTTTACGGCTCTCCTTGTAAGTTTCACATCGGCAGTTTGGCGAATTGCGTCAATAGCAGAGATCTTGGAAGCTTTTATTGCCGGGACAAATGTCGAAATGAAAATCGTCAACATCGAAACAACGCAGGCAATCAGGAGCGACATTGGCGTGATGATGAGTGTTAATTTTTCCGTAGTCACAAGTGCCCCTTGCATGATGGGATTGATGAACAAGAAGGTTATCCCTATCCCGGCAAGACCGCAGAGGATCCCGATGGGAATGCTGATTGCTCCTATGATGACACCTTCAAAGAACACCGAATTCCGCTTCTGCCGCTTGGTCGCCCCGACGCTTGCAAGCATCCCTAGATGACGGGAACGCTCTGAGACGGATATCGCAAATGCATTGTAGATCAACGAGATCGAGCCGATGATGATGACCGCCATAATGATAACTGATAAAGAAATCAACATGCTGCTAGAGGCTTTGTTTTTCGACAAGCCATAATAGTGAAGCAACTCGTGATTATATAGGACGTTCTCGATGTTGTTGCTATTCGCCAGCTGTTCTGCATGCTCAAACAAAGAACGATCAACGGTTTTCAGGACAACTGCCGCATTGACTCGATCTGTTGCCTTTATACTGGTTTCATCGATATAGCTTATGATGGTATGTCCAGGCGCCCATGCCGGTTCCATGACGGGACGTTTGATGCAGCCTACCACCGTGTATTCCTTATTCGTGATTAGCTGTAAGGATTCAGTCAATTTTCCATTTTCATATCGCAACATCTCTGATTGATCCAGCGGTTTCTCGTTGCCCTTCTCGAATCGTTCGCCGACTGACAAGGTTAAGTGGTCGCCAATTTTATAGTTGACCTTTTCGTTCTTCACGATGGCTTCCGATATCACGACCTCCTTGTCTGTTTGAGGCAGTCGTCCCTTGCTCAACTGAATGGGAAAATGCGTGAAACCCTGTGCATTATACGCCTGGATAAATAAATAGGGCTTACTTGAGTTTTGTTTCCCTACTAACGGAGCATAGCCGAGATCTTGGGTGATCGTGACGACTTTGGTTGCATCATCGTTCTGAATGGCTTCAAGCTGTTCTTTGCTTACATTTTGATAAAGGACATGCCATTCTCCACCATCTGCGATGGTTTGCCTTTTCATGAGATCCAAAAAAGAAAAGCCAAGCGTTGCCACAGCCGTCACCATAGCAACCGAAATGATGACGCCTATGATCGTGACCAGTGTACGCCGTTTATTTTGCATCAAATGTCTGATCGTGAGTGTATTGACGATATTCATGGGCGGATCACCTCGTCCTTGGCAATCCTTCCGTCTTCAATGGAAATGATCCTATCGGCCTGCAAGGCGATTCGTTCGTCGTGTGTAATCACGATCAACGTCTGCTGATAGGCCTTATTTAACATCTTTAACAAGTCAACGATCTCACTGCTATTTTTGCTGTCTAAATTCCCCGTTGGCTCATCTGCAAGCATGATCGCAGGATTGCTAATGAGTGCTCTGCCGATCGAGACCCTTTGCTGTTGTCCGCCAGATAGCTGGTTAGGCAGGTGGTTTAGCCGATGCTTTAAATTCAATGTCCCAACAAGCACGTCCAATTGCTTTTTGTCTACCTTTTGTTTATCCAGCAAAAGCGGCAGCGTCATATTCTCTTCCACGGTCAGGACGGGAATGAGATTGAAAAACTGATAAATCAGGCCGATTTGCCTCCGCCGAAAGAT
This sequence comes from Paenibacillus sp. B1-35, assembly GCF_050474385.1. Taxonomy (NCBI): domain Bacteria; kingdom Bacillati; phylum Bacillota; class Bacilli; order Caryophanales; family Paenibacillaceae; genus Paenibacillus; species Paenibacillus sp. B1-35. The sequence goes on along the minus strand of NZ_JBCHVJ010000001.1, from coordinate 644,208 downwards.
GGCCAGCTGCGTTTCGTCCAAGGCATACATGTCTGTATCCTCAACGAACACTTTGCCGCTAGTCGGCCGATCCACACCCCCCAGCAGATGCAGAAGTGTCGATTTTCCCGACCCAGAGGGTCCAATAATCGCGACGAATTCCCCTTTCCGCACGGAAAAAGATACATCATCAAGTGCTGTGACTGCCGATTCGCCTTTCCCATATTGTTTAGACAGATGGTCGATTCGTAAAATTTCCATGTTATAACCTCCATAGCGTTGCTGATGGATATCATTTTATCTGTCCAACATGACTATCCAGTGACTGTGAAAGTGACGATTTAGTCACTTTCGGTTAAATGACCTGCTTATAAATTTTAATCCGAAACGCAGTACCGTTTTTACCGTCGCTCATCACATCGATCACTCCGCTCTGGCTTGCGATAATACTATGAGCCATAGCTAGACCGATGCCGATACTCCCCTCTCCTGCATGCTTCCCTCTATAAAACCGTTTAAAAATGTACGGCAAATCTTCTTTCGGGATGCCCTTGCCGTTATCGGCAATGATAATTTCCGTGAATAGCGCATTTTCTGTAAATGAAATGGCGATTGCTCCGCCTTCCTGCGTATGCTCGACTCCATTTTTCAAAATATTAATGACCGCTTCACATGTCCAATTGAAATCACCAATAAATGAGACGTTGTCATCTCCGTTGATCGTAACCGTCTGTTCCTTAATATCCATCGGAATCAGGACGGGTTCTAACGCCTTCTGGATCAGTTGTTTGACCAATATTGGCTCTTTTTTGAACAGAATTGTTTTGGCATCAATTTTTGATAGCTTTAAAAGTGACGATACAAGCCAATCAATCCGTTCCAACTGAATCCGAATATTGTGGGTGAATTCCATTCTTTTGACTGGCGGCAGATCAGCGCTGCTTAACAAATCCGCCATTACCGTCATAGAGGTAAGCGGCGTTTTGAGCTGATGCGAAATATCTGAAATGGCGTCCGTCAATTGCATTTTGTCTCGCTGCAGCAGCGATCGCTGCTCGGATAGCATAAGTGTCACTTTGTATATGTCGTTTTTTAAAATGCTGAGCTCGCCTTCTTGGTTATCGCGTACGTCGAGCGAATCATTGCCGCTGCTGATTTCGCGCAAATAGACAGAAAGCTTCTCAAGCTCGCGGTATCTCCATCTTGTAAATACCAAGCAGCTTCCCATCAGCAGAAGTGAATGGATGACAACAAGTGCTAATGAAGCAGGCGATAAAAAAGCGGCGGCAGCGATCGCTGCTGCGCTGATTGTGCCCATGACTGCCAATAGGAGTTGTATTTCTCGATTGCGGAGCATCTAATCACCAACCTTGTAGCCGAATCCGCGGACCGTTTTAATCAACGTCGGTTGCTGCGGCTCATCCTCCAGCTTTTCCCGCAGTCTCTTGATATACACGGTAAGCGTATTATCGTTCACGAATTCGCCTGCCACATCCCAAATCTGCTCCAAAAGCTGATTTCTCGTAAGAACCTGCCCGATATGATTGGCAAAGATCAGTAACAACCGGTATTCTAATGCGGTCAATAGGATTTCAGCCCGCTCTTTGTACACTTTGCCTTCCAGCGTATTGATGCGTACATTTCCGATATCAATGATTGTTTTTGCATTGGATGGTTTATGGTATCTCCGCAACACAGACTTGATCCGTGACAGTAGCTCGCGAACTCGAAAAGGCTTCGTAATATAATCATCGGCTCCTATATCCAGCCCCATGACGACATTGACTTCATCGTCAATTGCAGTTAAGAAGATAACCGGAATATCTTGCCGCTCCTTCACCATTTTACACAGTTCATATCCGCTTCCGTCTGGAAGCGACAAATCAAACAGGCATAACGCAAATTGATCAATGTCTTCACGAAGCATTTTCTTAGCCGATGCGACATCATGGCACAAAGCGGTATCAAAATGATCCTGCTGCAGTGAGTATTCCAGTCCAGTCGCGATCGTTTTATCATCTTCCACAATTAATATTTTCATTAATCGATCATCCTTACTCTATGATTAAATTCATTCTTTCATCTTGTTGTCGACGACATTATATACTCTATCATTTTCTGATGGGAAGAGGTTTCATGCTTAATTAGCAAGATTAATATTATGCTTAAGAAAAATTTATGTTTATTTTGACATAAAAATTCAAATTACGACATAATCATTGATATACATTTTTTGTATCATAAACTAGAATAAGGGTTGTAAATGATGATAACCATTTCATGGTTTACATTCAATTTACTGAAAAAGAAAGATTTCCGTCGTCGCAAAAGTCCCTTTTACTTTCACAAAGGAGGATATTCAATGAACGAATCCAAATCTGCGCTAATTCAGGCAGTAAGAGACGTCCGCGAGAACCATGTACATGGAGTCACGCTCATTACAGGAGATCGGCAAGAACGGTTTTACAGTTACAAGCAAATCTTTGATAATGCCCTTATGTATTTGCATACCTTGCAAGCTCACGGTATCCGTGCCGGCGACGAGCTTGTATTTCAATTGAACGACGACGAATCGGAGCACTTTATTTTTTTGTTCTGGGCCTGCATACTCGGCGGAATCATTGCCGTACCTGTTTCGGTCGGCAGCAATGCGGAACATAAAAACAAGTTTTTTAAAATCTGGGATACACTCCAAAACCCCTATCTAGCGGCTTCTTCGCCTGTTGTGGAAAGATTGCGCACGCACGCCGCAGGTAACGGACAAAGATTGCGTGACATGGACATGATAGCCGATAAGACCGTGTATCTGGAAACGTTGAGGGGCTCCCTCCCCGCTCACGGAACGATTCATCAAGGCTCGTCCCGTTCGATCGCCTTTATTCAGTTCTCTTCCGGATCGACGGGCAATCCAAAAGGAGTCGTTGTGACCCATGAAAATGTATACATCAACACGCGAGCGATCAATAACCGGTTCGGGACAAGGGATGACGACTCATTTTTGTCATGGATGCCGTTAACTCACGACCTGGGCCTAATCGTCTTCCATATCACCCCGCTCATCAAAGGCGTAAATCAATGTATTATGCCTACATCCGTGTTTATACGAAGACCGACGCTTTGGTTCAAAAAAATCAATGACCACAACATTACCATCACTTCTTCCCCTAATTTCGGATACAAATACTTTCTGAAAATGTTCAAGCCCGAGATTGCCGCCGAGTGGGATTTATCTAGACTGAGAATTATTTTAAATGGCGCTGAACCCATTTCGTCAGAGCTGTGCAATGAGTTTTTGGATCAGATGGCGCCGTACGGATTGCAGCGGACAAGCATGAGGCCGGCTTACGGTCTGGCCGAGGCAACGGTTGCCGTCTCCATATCAGATGGCGACACTGAATTTGCGCCTATCCACCTGGATCGCAGCTTGTTGAACATTGGTCAAGAGATTGCCATATCGGAGAAAGCCTCTGAACAAACACTTACCTTTGTCGAGGTTGGACATGCAGTTGATGACTGTGCAATCCGAATTTGCGATGATCATGATCGCATTCTACCAGATAAGGTAATCGGCCATATTCAAATACAAGGGAAAAATGTAACTGCCGGTTATTACAATAACCGGGAAACGACTGCTGACATGTTCACGGCGGATCAATGGGTCAGAACGGGAGATTTAGGCTTTTCCGTAGATGGAAGGCTGGTTATTACCGGACGTTACAAAGATATGATTATCGTGAACGGCCAGAATATTTATCCGCATGATATTGAACGGACAGCAGAAGAAGTCGCGGGCGTGGAATTAGGGAAAATCGCCGCCTGCGGCATATACAACAAAGATAGAGGCGAGGATGATATCGTCGTATTTGTCGTCAGCAAAAAAAAAGATACGCACTTCGACTCGTTGTCCGAAAGTCTGGAAGACCATTTATTTCAGCGTGGAGGCTGGAAAATCGCGCGGGTAATACCGATTCGGCAAATGCCGAAAACGACAAGCGGTAAAGTGCAGAGGTACAAATTGGCCCAGAATTATGCCGCTTCACAGGTGGAGGGAAACAACCGCAGGAGCCCTGCCCCTGCTTCGACAGAGCGAAAATCTTCATGCCTGGAGCTGATCATGGCTTATTTGCATCATCATTGCAATGCCAAGACCAACCTGAGCGAACATGAATCTTTTGTCAGATTCGGCCTGGATTCGTTAGAAGCCGTCAGAATGATCGATCATGTTGCCGATCGGTTAAACATGGCACTGTCCCCTGCCTTGATCTGGGACTATCCGACGCCGAATAAGCTTGCACAATACTTAGACACGATCGCAAGCGAGCCTTCCGTCCAAGAGCCAGATGCGGATCGCGGATCGATCGAGGATTCAATCGCTATCGTCGGCATGGAAGGGAAATTTCCTGGGGCGGACGGTATCGCGGCATATTGGGAGCTCTTGAAGGGCGGAAAAAGCGCGATTTCCGACATGAGCGACAAAAGGAAAACGTTGTGCGGCATAAATCCCGAATTTCGCATGTTCGGAGGATTTCTAGAGGGCATCGAACTATTCGACAGTGAATTCTTCGCCATCTCCCCAAGAGAGGCGGCATGCATGGATCCCCAACAACGGCTGTTGCTGGAGGTGACATGGAAAGCATTCGAAAATGCCAACATCAATCCGGCTCATCTCAAGGGCGGGGCAACAGGCGTATTTATAGGGGCCAGTTCCACCGATTATCTCTATCTGCCAAAGCCAAGCGATACGAATGCGAAAGAGCCGTATCATGTGTCGGGCGGAGCGTTGAGCATAATCGCCAATCGGATTTCGTATTTTTATGATTTCCAGGGTCCGAGCATGTGTATCGATTCTGCTTGCTCGTCCTCATTAGTAGCCATTCATTATGCATGCCAAAGCCTGCTGAACGGGGAATGCGATGCGGCTGTTGCCGGAGGGGTAAACCTATTGCTTTCCGCTAGCATCACGGAAGGATTGCAGGAAGCTAAAATGCTGTCAGAGGACGGGACATGCAAGACGTTCGACGACAGGGCCAATGGTTATGTCCGCGGAGAAGGCTGCGGGGTCGTTATCTTAAAGCGTTTGAGGGACGCGATTGCAGCCGGAGACCGGATTGACGCTGTCATTAAAGGAACGGCCGTTAATCAAGACGGACGCAGCAACGGCTTAACCGCGCCTAACGGAATTGCACAAAGACAAGTGATACGCAAAGCAATCGAGCAGGCACAGATGAAACCTGCGGACATCGGCTATGTAGAGGCTCATGGCACCGGTACCCCTCTGGGCGATCCCATCGAAGCAGAAGCAATTAAAGAGATTTATGGTTGTCCGTCTGCCGGGTACAGCGGCGACGTCTGCTACCTCGGTTCCGTCAAAACGAATATCGGACATCTTGAAGCTGCTGCCGGCATTGCCGGACTGATCAAAACGGTGCTGGCGATTCAGCACGGCGAAATTCCTGCCCATTTACACATGACCAAGCTAAATCGATACATTAGTCTCGATCATTCCCGCCTCCGCATCCCTGTTGAAACGGAAAGCTGGATCAAGCCTGTAAAAGCGGCCGGGGTCAGCTCGTTCGGATTTGGCGGTACGAATGCACACATTATTGTGCAAGAGGCGCCTGCCCGTGCCGATAAGCGACCTGACAATGCCATGAAATCGAGAGCGCATCTGTTGACATTATCATCCCCTACTCTTAAAGGACTGGGTAGACTTGCTTCCACATACGATTCCTATTTACAGCATGCATCCTCGGAGCAATTAAACACTATCTGCGGAACGGCCAATACACGCCGAACAGCATTCCTGCACAGAGCTTCATTTGTTGGCGGCACACGAAAAGAGATACAAGAGAAAGTCCGGAGCTTCTCCGTTCGCGAGGTCGACGGCATTGCAGGAAGCCTTGTCCATTCTCCGAAAATCGTCTTCATGTTTACGGGACAAGGGAGTCAATATGCAAACATGGCCCGCGGCTTGTATGAAAGCTCAGATGTGTTTCGCTTGAACATGAATCGATGCGCCGATTTAGTAAAGGATCGTTTGGATTACTCTATACTGGATGTCATTTATGATATAGAAAATAAATCTGCGGCAGCCCTTCTACATCGCACAGACTATACGCAGTGCGCTCTTTTCGCGATCGAGTACTCTTTAGCACAAGTATGGCTATCGCTTGGAATCGAACCAGCCGCGGTTGTCGGACACAGCGTGGGCGAATATGTGGCGGCATGCATTGCAGGGGTATTTTCTCTTGATGATGCTTTGGCTATAGTTGCCGAGCGAGGAAAGCTCATGGCGCAGAAGTGCGATCCTGGAGCAATGGCGGCAGTCATGGGAGATACGGAGGAGTTGGAAAGCGTGCTTCGCGCCCATCCGAACGTTGAAATCTCCGCCATTAATAACAGTAATAACTTTGTCATTGCAGGTGCGCCGAATCATGTGGCCGAAGCAACAGATCACCTGCAACGAGCAGGCGTCCATACCGTACCTGTTGAGGTGAACTATGGATTTCATTCACGATTAGTCGAGCCAATGCTGCAAGACTATTACGATCTCATAAAAGGATTGAAATGTAATTCTCCCCAAATCCCACTTGTCTCTAACGTAACTGGCGAATTTATCGGGTCAATCACCGCCGAGTATTGGATCAGGCATACGCGGGAAGCTGTTCGGTTCAAAGACGCTTTATATACATTGGTAAATGACGGGTGCAATATCTTTCTGGAAATCGGTGCAAATGCCATACTGTCCCGGATTGGACAGCGGGAATTCAATCATGGCGTTTGTAAATGGATTCCTTCTCTCTTAAAAGGAAGGGATGATGAATTTGCCCTGCTCGAAGCTGTAGGCAATCTGTATGTCGCTGGCGGTCAAGTCCAATTTGAGGCGCTCTACCCGTTGGACGCTCATGAATGTGCGCAATTGCCGAATTATCCATTTGATTATTCAAATTGCTGGCTAGGCGGTCATATGAATCCGAAATCGCCAAAGGAGGAAGAGTTGGTGAAAACAACCCCAGAAAGCAAAATCGGAACTGCTATTGTTATGGAGATCAAGGGAATATTTGCTGAGCTGTTGAATCAAGACGTTGCAAGAATCGATGAGAATCTGCCTTTATTGGAAATGGGCGCCGACTCGCTCATTCTGATGGAAGTGATTCAAAGGGTAAAAAATAAATATGGAGTAACCTTTTCAGCGCGCGATTTTTTCACCGAAATCACGAGTATTTCCAAGCTATGCGCAGCCATCGAATCGGTTATGCCGGACGAAGCGCCGCCAGCGCTGAGCGAACAGTTGACGAGCCCGACAGCCATTGATTTGCCATCTCCGACACTCTCTATTTCGACTGCCGTCGATTCGCCGTCCCCGGCGCTTTCCAATTCGATGCACAATGAAACGGGGCTACTTGGGTTAATGAGCGAACAACTGGCCTCCATGGAGCGCATCATTCAACATCAATTATCCTTCATCCAGAATCAACCGCTAAATGGAACGACTGTTTATCCAAGTACATCGACTGTTCATCCAAGCACGCCGGGAATCTTGCCAGAATCCCCAGCCACACCTTCACTGCCGGCAATCTCTGAAAAAGCCTGGGTTCCCTTTCAAAGATGGCAGGATCAGAAAGAAGAAAGCGTAACGGGCATGCAAGAACAGTATGCCAGAGAGCTTGTGGCGCGATTGGCCGATAAAACAAAAAAATCGAAAGCGTGGATAGCCAAGCATCGCCCCGTGTTCGCTGATTATCGCGGTGCATCGGGATTCAGGTTTTCCACAAAAGAAGTTCATTATTTGCCGGTTGTCGATCACGCGAAAGGTTCGCGTTTTTGGGATATGGACGGAAATGAATATATCGATTTAACAATGGGCTTCGGGGTAAATTTTTTCGGTCACGCTCCCGAGTTTATCGATGATGCTATTAAGGGCGAGCTCCAAAACGGATATGCACTAGGGCCGCAATCCGGGATCGCGGGAGAAGTAGCCGAGCTCATTCACCAGATTACCGGTATGAACAGATGCACCTTTTGCAATACCGGGACGGAAGCGGTAATGGCTTCCCTCAGGCTTGCGCGCGCCGTAACTGGCAGAAATAAGATCGCCATGTTCGCGGGATCGTATCACGGCACGTATGACGGCGTACTGGCCAGCATGTTCAATCGTCCCGGATCTAACGGAGCTTCGCCTATGGCGCCAGGCGTTCCTGCCGGGATTGCGGAAGACGTCATGATTCTTGAATATAATAATCCGAAATCGCTGGAGATTATCCGATCCATGTCCGGCGAGCTGGCAGCAGTACTGGTCGAGCCTGTTCAAAGCCGTCGTCCTGACGTCGTGCCCATAGCGTTTTTGGAAGAGCTTCGCGAAATCACGCGGAGCAGTAATACGGCGCTGATATTTGATGAAGTGATTACCGGCTTCAGAGTTCATCTTGCTGGGTTCCAGGGCATATCGGGGATTCGACCGGATATGTGCGTGTACGGCAAAATCCTTGGCGGAGGCATGCATATTGGAGTAGTGGCCGGCAGTGCGAAGTTTTTGGATGCCGTGGACGGAGGGCAATGGAATTTTGGTGACCGCTCTTTCCCGCAAGCCGAAACAACCTTAATCGCGGGCACGTTCTGCAAGCATCCCATTACGATGGCTTGTACGTATGCCGTTCTGCATCATCTGCTGGAATCCGGCCCGGAATTACAAGAGAACGTCAATGATAAGACAGCCTACTTGGTGCGCGAGTTGAACGATTTTTTCGAATCCGCGAATATTCCCATGAAAATGGTTCACTTCGGCTCCCTTTTCCGGTTCGTCTATCAAGTGAACATGGATTTGTTTTTCTATGGCTTGCTGGATAAGGGCGTTTATATCTGGGAAGGACGCAACTGCTTCCTGTCGACGGAGCATTCCGACGAAGACATCCGAAAGTTAATCCGGATTATCAAGGATACGATGACGGAGCTTATTGACGCCCAAATGTTTCCTGGCGCCTGTATTCCAACTGGGCAGCATGCCTCCGGTAAGGAACTCATCCCCGTTTCCGAGGATCAGAGGGAGTTATGGGTGCTTTCGCAGCTAGGCGATCAGGCAGCCCTCGCATGCAATGAAACCGTGGTACTTTCCCTTAAAGGCCCGCTCCGCCATTCTCTGTTGATAGAGGCACTGAACAGGGTCGTGGCGCGACATGATTCCTTGCGGGTAACATTCGATCATCAAGGTAATATGTTGCCAATTCGGGAGAGAATTCGGGTCGATATGCCGGTACTGGATCTGAGTTCCGAAACGGATTCGAGCCCAGAATCTGCTGCAATAGATTGGATTCGCGATGACACGGAGCGCCTATTTGCATCGGAAAGCATGTATCGCTGCACGCTGCTAAAATTGACGCCCGAATGGCATTATTTCGTATTTACCGCAAGTCACGTCATCGTGGACGGATACTCTATTGGCATTATTCTTGAAGAAATGTTCGCCGCCTATTCCTCATTGTTGAAAGGCAAGCTCGTTCATTTGTCTGAGCCTTTACAATTAAGAAGTTACTTGGCATGGAAAAAAGAGTTGGAATGCAGCGAGGAGCGTCGAGCCAATAACCTGTATTGGTTGAACAAAATAGGCAGCAAAGCGCCCTTGGATTTGCCGCTTGATAGAAGGCGGCCGCATAAAAAAAGCTATAGTGGCGCCATTGTCCGGCATATGGTCGATCATGCGCTTGCCGATCGGCTGAACCGCTTTTCGCAGCGCAACAAGGTCACTCCTTTCGTAACGTTTTTAAGCGCCTTTGCTTTGCTTCTCAATCGTTTGACAAATCAAACGGATCTGACCGTTGGGGTACCTTATGCCCAGCGAGCTCTGTCTGGCGGATCCAGCTATGTTGGATATGCCATCACATTATTGCCGATATCCATCGAATTGGATGAACATTCTGATTTTGCGCGTTTGCTAAGTCAGGTGAAGGCTTCAATTTTGGAGGCCCAGGAGCACGGCGAATTTTCATTCAGCAGCGTATTCCGGAATCCCGATGCCTCTCATCGGCTAGCACCTCTTGAAGTCGTTTTTAACTATGAACGAAGAGTCAATATCTCGGAGGCTGGCGATATTGTCGTCGATATCATCCCTACTCCCATTACGGCATCGAAATATGAACTCAGTCTCAACGTCATGGAATTCAACCGAAATATTCTTTTGGATCTGACGTATGATCCGAATCTGTTCCAAAAAGATACGATCGAACGTTTTTTAACCTATTACGAAAATATATTGCAAGCCATTATTGAACCGTCCACCGAAAATGCGCCAATCGCGCTGGTTCCTCTCCTTAACGAAGCAGATCGGGAACAGTTGCTTTTTGGCGGAGAACCGTCGGAGCTTCCGCGCGATCATCGCTGCCTGCATGAAGTGTTCGAGACCCAGGCTCGGCATAGGCCCAATGCTGTTGCCGCCGTATATGATCAACAGCAGCTAACCTACGGAGAATTAAATGAAAGGGCCAATCGGCTCGCGCGTCATTTGCGTACGCTCGGTGCAGGGCCTGGCGTGCTGGCAGCAATATTAGTCGAGCGTTCTCTGGACATGCTCGTTGGCATCCTCGGCGTGCTCAAAGCGGGCGCCGCTTATGTGCCAATTGACCCCGCATACCCTGCGGAACGCATCCACTTTATGATGGAAGACGCAGCGCCGGCCGTTCTCCTTACCCAGTCTCATCTATTGCGCTCCTTGCCGCAGCATGGCCTCGCAACGGTGTGCCTGGATGAAGAGCGGAAAACGATAGAAAAATTATCCGGCGAAGATTTGAAAGCGGAACTGTCTTCCACCAGTCTTGCTTACGTGATTTACACCTCTGGTTCCACCGGGAAGCCAAAGGGCGTAATGATTTCGCATGAGAACGTCGTTCGATTGTTTACGTCCACCGAACCCTATTTCGGTTTTCATGAAGAGGATGTTTGGACCTTGTTTCACTCCTATGCTTTTGACTTTTCGGTTTGGGAAATGTGGGGCGCCTGGTTCTTCGGCGGACGGTTGGTGGTCGTGCCGCATCTGACGAGCCGCTCGCCGGCTGCCTTATATCACTTGCTGGAACAGCACAAGGTTACCATCCTCAACCAGACACCGTCGGCATTTCGGCCATTCGCTCAATACGAGGATTCGCAAGACTCGTCCAAATTAAGCCTGCGTTATATTATTTTTGGCGGAGAAGCGCTGGATTTACAATCATTAAAGCCTTGGTTCGCTCGTCACGGCGATCGTTCACCCCAATTTATCAATATGTACGGCATCACGGAAACGACGGTACATGTTACCTACCGCCGAATTACAGCCGATGATATCGGGCCAGACACGGGAAGCTTAATCGGAATTCCGCTTCCGGACATGAAGGTGTACGTGCTTAACCGCCATATGCAGCCTGTACCTCCGGGCGTGCCTGGCGAAATGTACGTAGGGGGAGCTGGAGTCGCTACAGGGTATTTGAACCGGGCAGAATTGAATAGGGAGCGCTTCGTTCTCGATCCGTTTTCCAATGATCCTGATGCGCGCATGTACAAAAGCGGCGATCTGGCACGCATACGCCATAATGGTGAACTCGAATATCTGGGGCGTGCGGATGATCAGGTAAAAATACGAGGATTTCGCATCGAATCTGGAGAAATCGAAGCAGCTCTGAAGGTACACCCTTCCGTAAGGGAAGCTGTCGTTATTGCGGTCGATGATCCGCATGGAGACAAGCGGCTGATTGCTTATGTAGAAACGGATCAATCGGGCGATATCGTGCCAGCGCTGCGGGAGCACCTTGAAAGCAGGCTGCCTGCTTTCATGATCCCTTCTCTCTTTATGAGGCTGCAATCAATGCCTCTTACCCATAACGGTAAAATCGATCGCGATTCGCTTCCGCAGCCTGGTTACGAAAGAACGGATCTGCAGCCGACCTATGTGGCGCCGCGCAATCCGGCTGAAATGAAAATGGCCGCGATCTGGGAAGAAGTGCTTGGAATAAAAGAAGTGGGAGTGGAAGATAACTTTTTCGAGCTTGGAGGCCACTCTTTGCTCGCTACCCGACTTCTCTCCCGCATTCGGGAAGTATTCCAGACAGAGCTCCCTTTGTATGCCCTGTTCGATTTGCCTACTGTTGCTGGGTTAACCTCCAAGCTTGAAGACATGGGAATAACGGGGATGGATTTGAATCCGGTTCTCCTGTCCGAACTGCTGACTGAGCTGGAAAACTTGCCCGAAGAAGAACGGGAAGCTGTTATGCGTGAACTGCCTCATAAGGAGGATGCTTGGGTATGACAGATTTGCGGGATCGTTTAGCCTCGTTGACTCCCGAGCAGCAAAGAGTGTTGGCAGACCGGCTCGCCAAGGACAAAACACCTCGTAAACCGCCCATAAAACCGCAGTCAAGGAACCTGGCGGGATCCGTTATGTCATTTGCTCAACAAAGATTATGGCTGCTTTATCAGCTTGAACCGGGCATGAATCATTATCATATTCCGTTAGCGTTCGAATTTATCGGAGAGTTGGACATACCGGCCTTACAGCGGGCATGGATCGAAGTCATCCGCCGCCACGAATCGTTGAGAACGCGCTTTGCAGCGATGGAAAATGCACCGGTACAAATCATTGAACCGATCGACGCCGTTCAACCAATGAGAGAATGCGATCTGTATGCAGATGACCGAGCCGTGGACAAATACCGGGAAGCTCGCCGCATGATCGATGAGGAGGCTTTCAGGCCGTTCGACTTGGAGCACGGGCCTCCGTGCCGGGGCTTGCTCATCAAAGCCGGCAAATGGGAGAATTTTCTCCTGTTTGCCTTCCATCACATCGTGTTCGACGGTTGGTCACTGGGTGTATTTCAACGGGAACTGCTAACGCTTTATTCCTGCTACTCGCAGGGAAAGACGTCTCCTCTGCCCGAGATTCCCTTCCAGTATGCGGATTATGCGATTTGGCAGCGCAATTGGTTGACGGAAGAAGAATTGGATAAGCAATTGCAATATTGGTTGAAGACCCTGCATCATGCTCCTTCGGCATTAGAGCTGCCCACGGATCGTCCCCGATCCGCTATGCAAACGTTCCGGGGCGATGCCGCTAAATTGTGCATATCGGAAGCCGTAGTGCAGCCGCTCCTGCAATTGAGCCGTCGGGAGGGCTCAACATTGTTTATGACATTGTTGGCAGCTTTTCAAGCTTTGCTTTATCGCTATTCGGGACAGCACGACTTTTGCATCGGCACTCCAATAGCCAATCGCGGAATGTCGGAAATAGAAGGAATGATTGGCTTTTTCGTAAATACGCTCGTAATCAGAAGCGATCTTTCCAGTAACCCGACATTCCGCGAACTGATGCAACAAACTAAGAAACAGGTGCTGGGCGCATATGAGCATCAGGATCTTCCCTTCGATCAACTGGTGCATGCGCTGCAACCCGATCGCGAAACGAGCCATAGTCCGTTATTCCAAGTTATGTTCGCGATGAATGACGATTCGTTTCAGCATATGGTGCAATCGGACGGGCTGCAGATAAAGCTATTTCCGATCGTCGATAAGACATCGAAATATGATCTCTCCTTGACGATAAGCCATATCAGGGATCAAGGACTCACTGCCGAACTGGAGTACAACACGGATCTTTTTGATTCGCAGACCATAGAGAGGATGCTGGAGCATTTTCAACATCTATTGGAAAGCATCGTGCTCAATCCCGACTTGTCCGTAAGCAGCCTGGAGATTATGGGCGAATGCGAGCGGCAGCTTCTGTTATCGACATGGAATCGGACAGAAGCCGCTTATGCGAGCGATATGTGCATCCATGAAATTGTAGAGAAACAAGCTTCCTTATTCCCGAATGCGATTGCGGTGACATCCGGCGCCGAGCAGTTCACCTATCGGGATGTCAACATTCGCGCGAACCGGATGGCCCGCCATCTGCAGCGGCTGGGCATTGGTCCGGAAGTACTGGTAGGATTGTTGGCCGACCGTTCAGCCGAGCAAATGATCGGATTGCTCGCAATATTGAAATCCGGCGGGGCCTATGTACCAATCGATCCGGCTTACCCTGACGAACGGATCGCTTATATGATCGAAGATGCCCAAATTCATGTACTGTTGACTCAAGAGCGGCATGCAGAGCGGGTTCGGGTTCGGCACACGAATATGACCGTTCTTCTGTTGGACGGATTCGGCATCATTCCGCAAGATGACGATGAATTGGCTCCCGACAGCGGTGCTGCACCCGGCAATTTGGCCTATGTCGTTTACACTTCCGGTTCGACGGGTCGCCCTAAGGGAGTCGAAATCGAACATCGCAGCTTGCTTAATTTAGTGTCTTGGCATCAGAGCGCGTATCGCATATCCAGCAGCGATCGGGCGACAATGCTGGCCGGTCCCGCTTTTGACGCTTCCGTCTGGGAGCTGTGGCCCTATTTGGCCAGCGGCGCCTCTATTCATATTCCGGACGAGGAAACCCGCTTGGATCCGGATCGCCTCCGTGACTGGCTCGTGAATGAGCGCATTACCGTCAGCTTTTTGCCCACGCCGCTCGCTGAGGCGGTTGTCTCTTTGAACTGGCCTGACGCGTGCTCGCTGCGATGTATGCTTACCGGGGGGGATAGACTGCGTTATTTTCCGCCAGAAACTTTGCCGTTTCTCCTGTTCAATCATTACGGACCAAGCGAAGGAACCGTTGTCGCCACATCATGCCAAGTGCCTGCAAAATCCAGGTCTTCCGCGGAGCTTACAGCACCGACTATTGGCCGCCCGATCGCAAATATGAGAATTTATTTGTTGGATCGGCAGCACCATCCCGTTCCTGTCGGCGTTGTCGGCGAATTATACATTGCAGGCCACGGTCTGGCCCGCGGTTATCTGCGAAGGCCCGAACTTACGGCCGAGCAGTTCGGGTACGCTCCTTCTCTTCCAGGGGAACGAATGTATCGAACTGGCGATCTTGCCCGTTTTTTGCCAGACGGCTCGATTGAATTTATGGGACGCGCCGACGATCAGATAAAAATAAGAGGATATCGCATTGAACCTGGCGAAATCGAGGCGGCACTTACGCTCCACCCAGCCGTTGAGCAGGCGATCGTTGCGGTAAAGGAGCATCAACCAGAGGAAAAACGGCTGATTGCGTACGTGATCCCGTCAGCCAATACCACTCACGGATTGGATTTAAACGAGCTTCGGCTGCATGTGCAGACCCGGCTTCCAAAATATATGGTTCCTGCGGCTTTCGTCGTTATGGAGGCTCTCCCTATGACGCCTAATGGCAAAGTGGATCGCAATGCGTTGCCGTCGCCGAATTTCACAGACAAAGAGGAATATGTACCTCCCCGAACGCGGACCGAAAAAAAGTTGGCTGACATTTGGTCGCAGGTGCTCGGTATTGAACCCATCAGCATCCATGATAATTATTTCAGTTTGGGCGGCGACTCCATTTTAAGCACTCAAATTGCAGGCAAAGTACGTCAAGTGGGACTCGAAATGAGGCCTAAATATCTTTTTCAATATCAATCGATCGCGGAGCTGGCTCCCGTATTGGAAGCACTGAAGTCGCCCGATCCGCGCGATTGCGGGCAGCGAGAAGTGGCGGGCTCGCTGCCGCTTACTCCGATTCAGCGCTGGTTATTCGAGGAGATGTCCGTTCCCGAGCATTTCAATCAGTCCCTGATTTTGTCCGTAAATTCCCAAATAAGCTATAAAGTCCTGCAGAGAGCGCTCGCCCATGTAGTGGCTCACCATGATGCGCTGCGCCTCCGATTTACGATGGGCCGATCGGGTTGGGAACAGGCATATGCCGCTTTTACGGACGTATCGCCTCTGAAGCGCATCGATCTTCGCAATCAGCCTGCGAGCCTACAGGCAGATGCTTTTTCAGCCGCGATTTCAGAGGCTCAAACCGGCTTCGATTTAAGCGAAGGCATGCTGCTGCGGGCCATCTATTTTGACTGTGGCGCCGGACAGGCGGGAAAGCTGGCATTGATTATCCATCATCTGGCGATAGATGGCGTTTCATGGCGCATTTTGCTTGATGATTTATGCACGAGCTGTCAGCAATTAATAGCCGGCGAATCCGTATCCTTGCCGGCGAAAACCGCTTCATATCAAGATTGGGCACGCAGCCTTGCAGCTCTTGCCGACACGGATCAACTGCGGGCAGAGCTGGAATACTGGTTACATCAAGTCAACTCCCCCCTTCCCCTAATTCCGCTTGATTGCCCAGACGGAGCAAATACGACAGCATCTATGGCAGTTGCGGTATCAAATTTGTCTTCTGATGAAACACGGATTCTGTTGCAGGAGGCTCCATCAGCATTCGGCGCGCAAATTGACGCTATTTTGTTGGCTGCGCTCGGCCGCGCTGTCTCGGGATGGTCGGGAGAAAGAAAGTTGTTTATCCATATGGAGGGGCATGGTAGAGAAGAATTAGTCACGGACATTGATATCTCGCGTACAGTAGGTTGGTTTACGAACATGTATCCATTCATGCTCGAAGTGAAAGAAAGCGCAGATATAAACGCGGATATTCAGGCGGTAAAGGAGCGGCTTCATCGAATTTCTCATCGCGGAATCGGCTATGGCTTACTGCGCTATATGACCGAAAATGACGGTATTTCGAATCAGCTTCGCAAGCTTCCACGACCAATGATAAGCTTTAATTATTTGGGGCAATTCAATGTTGAATGGAGCAAGAGAGAGGAAGCTTTATTCACGCTGGTAGCGGATACGGCAGGACAGGATATTGCGCCAGATTCCGAACGGGTTCACTATATTGACGTGGCGGCAATGGTGACGTCAGGCTGCCTGCACATAAGCTTGTCCTACAGTGAAAATGTCCACCATAAGCAAACGATCGAAAATCTAGCTCGAAGGTTCGAAGGAGAGCTTCGAACCTTGATTGAATTATGCCAGCAATCAAAATGCCATACATCTGTAAACGAGCTGAAGATGAACGATGCAAGCGCGTTTGATACAAGTAGCAAATGGTTCGTTCGCAAAAAAGAGAATCCGCAAGCCGCAATAAGGCTGTTTTGTTTGCCTTATGCTGGAGGAAACGCGTCCATTTTCCGATCATGGCATGAATATGTGCCAGCATTCGCTGAGGTTTGTGCAGTTCAGTATCCGGGCAGAGGCGCGAGACTGCGCGAACCTGCCCACACAAGCATGCCGTCGCTGTTGGAAGCAGTCTCGCATGCGATGAGGCCTTTATTGGATAAACCGTATATTCTGTTTGGTTACAGTATGGGAGCCTTATTGGCATATGAATTGTCGATCTTATTATCGAGGAGTTTGAATCGTCCTCCGCTCAAGCTTATTGTCGCGGGATTGAATGCTCCGTTTGTACAAAGTCCGGTATCGCCCATTCATGATTTGACCGAGGAAGAATTCCGAAAGCGACTTCGTCTGAACGGGGGAATGCCAGAAGAGCTGATTGATGACGAGGAGTTGCTGGATCTTTTGTCCCCTTCCCTGAGGGCCGACTTTTCGGTTTGCGAAACTTATGAATATACACGAGGCACCGTACCTTGTCCCATCGTTGCATTAGGCGGACAAGACGACGAATTTCTGTCCAAACAATCGTTGGCATCCTGGCGGATCTTGACCAACGCCGATTTTTCATGCAAGCTGCTCCCGGGAGGACACTTTTTCTTGCACGCTCATCCAGAGCAGTTATTGTCGACAATTAGAAAAGAAATCGAATGCGTCAATACCGAAACTATTTACGCAAGCAAAACATGAATGGTGGAACATGTGGAGTCTGCTGAAATTTTTTCAGCAGACTCCCCTTTGTATCCCGTTGGTTTATCGCCTATAACAGTGGAAGAAAGGAAAAGTCGTTTCCGGCCCGATGATAAGGAATCGACTTTTTTAATTTACTGTAGGTACTTCACGCCCTTGTTGAACTTTTCAATAGTATTGAATTGGCTGAGGTGTATATGTGATCGCTCAGTTTATCATTTTTTTATTAAAATATACGCCGTGCTACTGTATATAAAGGATGGTTGAATAAAAATCCTAAATAAGAAGAATTCTACACATGCATCATCCAATTTCTAGTTATTCAGGATGAAGATCCAGAAAGATTAATTTTCACAAACATCAGTTATTTGGAGGCTTGAAAATGATCTCAATCGTGACCCGCTCCATGATATTGCTTCTCCTCCTTACCTATTTTTCGGATAGCAGCATGATCGTCCGTGCTGACTACAAGGCGCCATCTACAGAAATGATCATAAGTGTAAGGACAAGCCCCTCCGCAACATATGAACATAAAATGGTTTTGAAAAGTAAGGAAGCCATTCGTTTATGGCAGGATAGCATGGAAGAAAAAACAGAACATCGCCCTATATACTCCGACATTTATGTAACGATCACAGAAAATAATAGGACAAGAAATTTCCGTATGGAGCGATCTGGTGTCCTATGGAATGAAGCTGAATCAACACGTCTTATTCTTACTCCCAAAGCAACGAAGCAGTTACTGGCACATGCTGATTCATTAAGAGAACGTCATTATGGGACGATCATCCCTTGGAATGAAGCGAAAGCACTCCTTCCGAGAAAAAGCATGTTCTCGATTATTGATATGGAGAAAGGATTGAAATTTCGTGTCCAGCGTCGTGCGGGAAGCAGGCATGCCGATGTGCAGCCGCTAACCAAAGAGGACACGAAGACAATGAAGCAGGTGTATGATGATCATTGGAGCTGGAATCGGAAAGCAATAGTAGTCGTTACAGATGACAATAGGAAAATTGCTGCTTCTATGAATGGGATGCCTCATGGCGGCGACGGGATTCCAGATAATGGGTTTTCCGGACACTTCTGCGTACATTTTTTAGGCAGCAGTACGCATCGATCCATTCATCCAGACTTATTGCATCAGGTGATGGTTTACACGGCCGCTGGAAAAATAGAGGATTTTTTACATAGCTTGTCGCCCGAGATGCTCTCGGAAGTATTTATTGAAGCATTGTCTCAACGTGATTTTAACCTCCTTACAGCAGTGTCTGAAGGTGCGAGTTCTGAAACGGTAAACTACTTTCTACAGGAGATGGAGAGCGGAGCGACATATCGGATGATGAAAAGAAAAGAAGCTCCCGATACAGACAACAGGGATCTATTAACTGCAGTATTAGAACTACCTGTTCTCATAAAAAAGAAGAACTTGTCAGAAAAAGGCGTTGCCATTCGATTTGAATTTGCAAGGGAATCCGTTTTTTCACCTTGGAAAATAAGGAATGTAAGTCCCAGAAAAAAATGAAGAGAGCGTAGTTCGCTCTCTTTAACTGTATGATTTTTGTATATGCAATCTAACCATTTGATTTGAATACTAAATAATCGTGTAAGCGGATCAGATCTATACATATCATAAATTTCATTTGCTCAATTCACCTGTTCGAGTGATATGCTTTTTCCGTATGATATGAATCGTACTTAGTATAACGAGCGATATGATAATGCTCCCGAATTGCAGCGTGGCGATAGCGAATAGAGCGCCGAGTCCAGGTTCTGATTCTTGGTAGGTTAAGATTGGTGGTACGCGATATGCATCCGGGAGAAAGACAAATCGCATAATTTCTAAGTATGTAAGGTGAAAACCAATTGACGCCCAGAGACTTCCGGTCCATAAACGGAGCAACTGCAAGCCTATTCCAAAACAAAAAATGATTACGATGTAAAAGATGTCAAGCGATACACCTGGTGCAAGCCCAACGAACGCTTGAATTAAGGCAACCGCTGTCGTAACAGACACAAATAGTAAGGTTTGAAATAATACGGACAGCCAAGCTGGGAATCGATGACGCAAAACATCATAAAGGAACCCTCGCAGCCCTAGTTCTTCTGGCAAAGCTTCATATAAAAATGCATATAATGCATTAATGAGCAGCGCAACAAACCACTGATCGGGGGCCTGCCATTTTTCAAAGACAATCCACCCTTGAGCACTGGCAATAATAAGACTCAATGCAGCCAATGCAATTGCCAAGAGACCTCCAGTTATAAAGTGATATCCCCTTCTCCAGGCATATACCGGCGTCTGGGGTTTCATACCAGTCATCCGATAGACATACTGATATAAATACAAAATAATAGGAACAACAAGCCCGCTCATTACAAGACCCTTTACCACATATTGGGCATGCATTGATGGACCGAACAACTGTAAAGTAACATCACCGGAAGATGAAGCTAGAAACAGAGCAGCAACTACTGTTGCCCATCCGGCGAGCAACAAACCCAACCATTTCCTAGTTTGATTTTCTCTCGCGTGCATTACGTTTCAGTCCTTTCATTTCGAACAGGAGTAGATTTATTTTCTTGAAAAGACGTCCTTTATCGCACCCATTAGTGCGGATGGGAGTAAAGTAACAGCAAAGTCTCTTATAAGTCTTTTCTCGTGAACATCGCTGCAGTTAAGAAGTAGGAAGCAATGAACAACAGAAAGATGCCGGTCAGAATAAGGTATAGTGTTGGATTACTTTGTAAACCGTTCTCGTGGATCATATTCATCATCAATGCTGTCGGCTGCGCTATAAAGATTAGGATTAAGAAGAAAACACCATTGATAATAGACGTTCCTTTTTTGCTTAGCGAGTAAAAAAGCGGCAAATAAATAGCAGTCATGGCAATTACGATGGCAGCTGGTCCTAGTATATCCATGACCGTTAAGTCAGGCTTGTTAAGCCCTGGGTATGTCATTTGAACAAGCGAATGAATGCTATAAGAAGCAATAACTCCAAAAAGTGTACATATAATGGCCGTAATGTATTTCGCTTTGATGATTTGCTTGCGGCTAACCGGCAATGTAACCAGGAAATTATGGTTATGGTTTTTGATGTCGATCATCGTAGCGAGACTGAGTGTACCGAAAGCCGTATAGATACCCACGAGGTGGATTGATGATGAATGCTTTGGTATAAAAACAACACTGAATACAACAAGATACATGAGAGTTGTCCACAGTGAGCTTTTCAAAGCGATGAAATCTTTCCGAAGCAAGTTAAGCATGTACACATCCTCCCTTGGCCGTGAAATACATGATGTCTTCTAAGGTTGGCTTATCTAGTAGGGCATAATTTCCGAATAAATGCTCGGCCTCCGTTCTGTTATCTACTAATCCTTCAAAGCCGACAGATGTCTCGCGAATCCCGATAAATTTATTGCGAATATCGGAATCAAGAAGCTCTAGGTCGCCTTTTACAATGGCGTATCTCTCGAATACCGTATCTTTCGTTTCATTAAATACGAGTTTTCCTCGATTAATGAAAGCAATGTAGTCGGCAATCCGATCCAGATCGGTTGTGATGTGGGTGGAGAAAATAACCGAATTTCTCTCATTCTGCATCATCTCTGCAAGCAGATCGAGCATCTCTCTGCGGAAAATAGGATCAAGTCCAGAGGTTGGCTCATCCATGATGAGGAGTTCGGCATCATGCGATAACGCAACAGCTAGGGAAAACTTCACCTTCATCCCCTTGGATAACTGTTCAATCTTCTTTTTCGGGGACAGCTCGAACTGCTCTAGATAGCTGTTAAACTTCTGTTCGTTCCATTTTTTATAAAAAGGTGCAATCATTTTCTTCATGTCATGAATCGTAAGGTGTTCGTAATAGAAGCAATCATCCGACACGATGCCGATGCGCTGCTTGATTTCTATTTCTTGCCCAGGCATCCCACAGCCGAGTATCTTTACGCTTCCGGCATCAGGTCGAATCATGCCAAGCATCATCTTGATCAAGGTGCTCTTCCCTACACCATTGGGACCAATCAGACCGGTAATGTAGCCCTGTTTCACATCCAAAGATATCTGATCAACGGTGAAATGAGGGTATGATTTCGATAAATTACGTATCTCGATTGCATTCATGGTGTGTGTTCCTCCTCGAACAATAGCTTTATATGATCAATTACTTCTTGTTGGCTCATGCTTAATTCCTTGCTTTCACGAATGATCTCTATCATTTTTTCTTCTAATTGTTTCATACGCTGCTCCCGAATGAAGTCTTTATTGGCCCCTGATACGAAAGACCCTTTGCCTACAACTGAGTCGATTAACTTCTCCTTCTCCAGCTCTTCATATACACGCTTGGTTGTGATAACGCTGACTTGCAAATCCTTGGCCAGCTGCCGAATGGAAGGAAGACTGTCCCCTGCACGTAGCTCTCCGCTCAGAATGCTTTGCCTGATTTGGTTCAATATTTGGATGTAAATCGGATCGTTTGATGCGTTGGAAATAATAATTTTCAGGATTTCTCACCTCAATGCTCTTGTCTTTATAATATCTAGTGTGCATATACAATATATACATTATTTCAATTGGTGTCAATATAGTATTTAGTGTATATATATACTATGCACACTATCAATCTACTTGACTTCTGCCTCCGTGTAACGGATTAGTATGAGATACGATATCACTGAAGACATCGGAGTCAAATATTTCGCGAATTAAAAATATATTGAAAATTTTAATTGAAAGACAATATAATAGTTACCAATCCCTATATATGGAATGGTGGTGATATAGAAGGAAAACCGATATGTGGATGCCCATCGTTTTTTGAAAGCGGTGTCACAGTTTTATGATGATTATGTTATGGGAGGGAATTAATTGAAACTACTTCACACAATCCAATGGAGAAAGCTGTCGCTTACACTCGCTGTCGCCTCGTTGGCGACCGCAGGATTCACGCCTGCACTACCTGTTCCTTTCAGTGCTGTACCTTCTGTCTATGCGGAGCAAGACATGTCGAATTCGCTGCAACAAGCCTTCGAATCTGCGGCTAAGGAATTCGGTGTACCGGTGGAAATTTTGATGTCAGTCTCCTATAACCTTACGCGGTGGGAGCATCATAATGGCGAGCCAAGCACATCGGGTGGGTTCGGCATTATGCATTTGACTGATGTATCGAAACAGCAGCCAGAAGAACAGAATCGAACCGCTGACCAAGGGAGTACACTAGAATCGATAGACGATTCGAGCCATCATACTCTCCCTGAAGCAGCCCAACTCCTAAAAATAAATCCAATCTTTCTAAAGAAGGATCCTGTAGAGAACATTCGAGGCGGAGCTGCTCTGCTGGCGAAGTATGCGAAGGACATCGCAGGCAAACTGCCTGTATCGGATTCCGATTGGTATGGTGCTATTGCCAAATACAGCGGCTCACAAGAGTTGTATTACGCTCAGGATTTTGCGGATCAAGTCTACCATTCGATTCAGCAAGGGCTTTCGCGAAAGACGCCAGAAGGACAATCGCTTCGGATGCCAGCCAGAAATGTCAAGCCCAACGTTGAAACGATTCAAACCCTGCACCTGCGTTCAACGATAACGAAAAATGCGGACTGCCCTCGCCTTCTTCCATGCAGATCTATTCCTGCAGCCTATCAGCAGAACGGGATTGACTCGTCAGACTATTCCAACTATGATCTAGCAGATCGTCCTAAATTCGGACCTGATATCCGATATATTGTCATTCATGACACCGAAGAAACGTACCGCGATACAATTGGTATATTTGCAAATCCCAAAAAGAGTGTTGCCGCCCATTATGTTGTTCGTTCCTTCGATGGCGATGTTACACAAATGGTCAATAACAAAGACGTCCCATGGCATGCTGGCAACTACTACTTCAATATGCATTCCATTGGCATCGAGCATGAAGGATATGCGATGGAAGGAGCGACCTGGTTTACTGAAAGGCTGTACCGTTCTTCTGCCGCACTCGTTCATTATTTAGGCGAAAAATATGATATTCCGCTTGATCGCGCTCATATTATTGGTCACAATGAAATACCGGGGCTTACTCCGAAGCGAACAGCGGCAATGCATCAGGATCCTGGCCCATTCTGGGATTGGGAGCACTACATGGAGCTGGTTGGAGCACCGCTCGGCACCGTGCATCGCCTCAAGGACATCGTGACAATCAAGCCTAATTTTAAGAGTAATTTGCCATTAGTCAAGGATGCGCCTCTTCAGCCGACGAACTTCGTTTATTTATACAAGGAGCCTAAATTTGACGCTGATCTCCTTGATGACCCTGCCCTTGCCGTTCAAGACAAGAAAGACGGACTCAGCATAGGCGCTAAAGCAACGACAGGGCAAACCTTCTCGCTCGCAGGCGAGCTTGGAAATTGGACTGCAATCTGGTACGGCGGACAGAAGGCATGGTTCTATAACCCGTCAGGAAACAATGCAGTTGCGGGCATAGGAGAGCTAATCACTCCAAAAGCAGGCGCGGCTTCTATTCCGGTCTATGGTGCGGCCTACCCGGAAGCAGCGGCTTATGCTGCTGATATGAAGCCGAATGAGCTGGCACCACTGCAATACTCGATTGCCCAGGGGCAGTCCTATGTTGCCGTTGAAAAGGTCAATGGCGATTATTACGACGCCCCAGTATTCACGAAAGACCCTTATGCAACCAATAAGCACATTAAAGGCAAAGAAATGTTCTACCGAATCTATTTCAACCACCGCTTCGCCTTCGTGAAAGCTTCTGATGTCGAGAAGGTTGCGAGTGCGGAATGATAAGAAGAATAATCGAAATCATATAACTTATTTCATGTGGTAAAACAAATAGTTCCCCAGATTCTTATCATTTACATAGAATTAGATTCTGGGGAAACCCTTTATTATCGTAATCGATTTACGAGATAATGTAACAGATGCTTCAGGAAAGCAATATTTCGCGGCAATTCATGCAACGCTTCCGCGGCCAGACAGTAGTGCTCCCACATCATCTTTCTTGCCTCATTTGCACCTAGGATGGATGCAAAATTCGAGTTGTTGTTCTCCATATCCTGTCCAACCGGTTTCCCAAGCACGTTCATATCCCCTTCTATATCGAGCAAATCATCTTTAATTTGAAAAGCAATGCCTGCATGATAGGCAAATTTCTTCAATACGGCAACCTCGCCTTCTGGAGCCTTGGCAAGAATAGCAGGCATAACTAGGGATGCTTCGAAGGCAACACCTGTCTTATAGTAGCAAATCGCATTCATTTGCTCTAAGGTCAGCCGCATGCCTTTTGATTGCAGATCCATGGATTGGCCCCTGCATAATTCTTCTGCTTTGCGTGCCGAATACTGAATTAGCTTCAGGACGGTCGCAGCATCAAAGTTGTCTAAAGATGATTGTTCCTGAATAGCCTTTTGAATTAACAATAGAGCGGTAAGCTCCGCTGTGGCGCTGTTATATACACGGTGCAAGGTTGGTCTTCCTCTTCGTGTAGCTGCATTGTCCTGTGACGGAAGATCATCAAAGATCAAGGAAGCCGTATGCATAAATTCCAATGATCTTAGCAGGGGCACGAGTGCCGCCGGCTGCAGCCCATACTCATTCACGCCCATTACCCAAGTCAATATCGGACGTATTCGTTTTCCATCTCCATTGAGACTGTAATTGGCCGCATCAAATAGCGGATCCTCTATCGGAAGCGAGCTAGGCTTGGACAAGTGCAGTATGCTGTCAATCTCTTTCCGAATCGTTGCAATCAAAGCCTGGAAATGTTCCTTTTCTTTCCGGTTATTCGCAAGCTGAAGAACGAGTTGATCTCGAAGCAGCTTGTCGAAGAAATCCACGTCATCTGCCTGTTGCACCATTTGTTGAATAAGTAGATGAAAGGCTGAATCTCCAACTGCGAAAATATCCATAATTTCTTCATACTTTGCGGCACCGACACGCTCCTTGCAGCGCTTCAAGCTATTGATTGCCCGATCCAATATTACCTCACGCGTAGCGGTGTCAGAGTGATGAACATGATGAATGATGTGGGAGATAACTGTCCAGTATAATTCAAATGGGTTAATGAGATCCGTTCGTTGTTGACGGTACTTTACATAATAGGTATAGGGCGTTACCGCTCCCTCTTGCAAGTCATCGAGCATATCTGCAAAATCATCCGCCAGTTGATTATAAATTCCATAATAAAAGGTGCGCTGTTCAAACCCTGCATCCTCAGGCGCACGAATAACAGAGCGGACGATCAAGCGTGAAGATGATGATTTTAATATGACGGGTATATAAAGCTCTTCATTTGTATAATTTGCATTTGCCAGATCCTTGACACGATCTATGTTCTGGGCACAAAAAAACACATAGGATTGCTCAAAAAAATGGGGTTCAGTCTGAGGTCTTTGATATTCCTTAATATATTTGAATGCCTCCCGCAGTTCGGAATGAATAAAATGAATGATTTCGTTGTACTTCCCCTGCCATTCCCCGATATCCGGTACCACTCCTGTAAGCAGCGCCTCTCGAATCATGTTAGAGTATTGTTCTTGTTCTACGGTAGTTAATGCTCCAGAATCTAGAAGATCGTCAATGAACGGATAGGTCAGTCCATAGCTATATCCCAGTCTGATGGCTTCGCCGAGTTGCTTGGCACGCTCTAATGCTGGAGTGTTGTCGTCCATATTGTCCTTCATATGAAGGACAACACCGATTATGATTTTAATCAGCTTACGCTGGGCATGCTCTGCATTCATTTCCTTCGGAATATGGGAGGATACAGCGTCAAGCTTGTTGATGACCCATATAATTTCTTCTTCAATACCTTCCTTCTGAGCCCATCGATATAATCTAGCCACGCTCATCAACTCTGGCTGAATCTCATCACGATTACGGATAGGTTTAGTTAGCTGCTGCTTAATATCGGCAACGAAACGTGTGATTTTTGCCTGTGTATCAGGAGAATCCAGAGTCTTGCCGAGATCTCTCATATACATATAAGATACACTGCGATGCAAGTAATTTTCTAATTTACCTGACTGATCCAGCCATTGAATATATCGGTGATATTCCTTCGTAGACGGCTTTTTCTTGGTCTTTGAAAAGATGGACAACCATGAATGACGAGGAAAATGGTTCTTTTTCCACAATCGAATATCTTCGGATAAACTAGTGATGTAAGTCTTCTTCTTTAACTGTTCATGGAGTACTGCAAAATATTGTGCTGCTTTCTCCTCAGCATGCTGATACGCTGCATTGGCATGATCAATGATTGCTTCATTCATCAGATGTCTTCCCTCGACTTTGATAAGATTGTTCAATATGCATGACTTCACAATTATTATCATTATACGTACAAGAATATTTTGGGTTACGTATTTTGCCGGGGCACTTTTAAACGAGAAAAAGCTGCCTTCGCAGATGAGGGCAGCCTACGTTAACATACGATGACGTTTAAAAATATGATTTGTATATGCGAAGGATTTGCTCATAATGTTCTCCATATTTCTGGGACAGTTCTCGGTTAAAGTCGAGCTCGATTCGTTCCATCATAATATCATGATAGAAGGCATTTTGAAGTAATTCAGTGAGCGAGGGATGGTTGGTTTCCAGCAGCGACGGCGCAAATTTCTGACCAAAGCTTCCGAGAAGTGCAGCTGAATTATCGCAGAGCATGGAAAACTTTCTTGATTCTACGTTATCCATTCGTCGTTTCGTTTATGAACGAGTACATTCTTTAGACTGCTATTCACTGCGCCGATCGAAATCAAAGTTACGGCTACTCCCCTTTGCTCTGCTTTGATTAGAGCATTTTCTACCCAATGAATGTCTTCGGCCCACACATCAACGACTATGCTCTTAGTCGCGTTGGCAGCGAGCCGTCGAATTGCGCTCTCGATTGCACTTCTCCCTTGCCAACTGTAAAAAGATGGTGATAATTGATCGATTGGCACGGCATCATACATGACGGAATCGGATTCGATCATACGACATATTCCTTTATCCGTTAACGACCGGAGCGCTGCATATACATTTGTTCGGGATACGGATACCCTTTTGGCTACTTCATAGCCAGAGATTCTCGTCTCTTGATGAAGCACCAAATAGCATTTCGCCTCTAACTTCCTGTTTGGCCTTTATAATGATAAATATGAGGATTGAATGCGTCCGTTTACTGTTGTTCCGCCGTATTCAAGGCGATGGCCGACATCTACCGAGGTAATCCCGGAAAAATCGTGAATGTGAACAGGTTGTCTACACCAAGATGGAATATATAATTTATGGGCATGGTGCATGTTCTTCTCTTCGGACTCAAAAATAAACCTTGAAATTGAGGTTTCTATGGATATCAATATCCCCTTCAAGCATGTTTCTATATAATATCAGTTTATGTTTCGTTATTTTTGGGAGACAGCGAATGCTTAAATTCATGCTTATTCCCCCAAAAAACGCCAATCGATGTGCAATGTGCAATACATCGATTGGCGTTATGGTGCGCGAGACGCGATGACCTTTTCAATGGGATTTCATTTTTGATCGAACAATACTTGGCGATTGCGTCAGTTGAAGCATCGAATAAATATTGCTATATGCCAGATCATATCAACGCTTTTCATTGAAAGAGGTCTCGCACCACACTGCGTTATTGAATCTTTCGGAAATAGCAAAGAGCGGAACTTGTCCCCTCTTTCATCTGATCATTATTAATCATTGTCCCACTCATGCTCGTCGGCGTTATCTGCCTCTTTTTCCACAATTTTGCCCGTGTACTTATCAATCTTGTATTCAACTTCGCGATTTCCATTGCGAAGTTCAATTTCGTAAACGTTCTTGTCGGAATCGATCTCAGTGACCTTGCCCGGCGTTTCCTGAAGAGCGATGGCGACTGCCTGCTCCTTCGAAATGGCAGCCTGGCGTTTTTGCGTTTGGCGGCGTACACTCTGGCGCACATTCGCATCATTGTCTTCATCCCGTTCGACCTTGAGCACTTTGCCGGACACGGCATCCAATGTCACTTCGTCGTCATCCTGACTGCCTGCCGTTCTGATTTCGACCTCAAATAACATCCGGCCGTTCTCTTTTTTCAACTCTACGCTGCGCACGTCTCCATTTACTTGTCGAAGAGCAATCTCCTCCGCCTGTTTCGATGTCAGCAGTTGCCGGCTTCCGTGTGACGGATCCTTCATAGAACCGTTAGCCGTGCCTGCGGCTGCGGCCGCACCTACGGCGCCTCCGACCAATAGCAGACTTGCAATGCCTGCAATAATTTTGCGTTTCATACTATGTTGCCTCCTTCAATAGATGTTACCCTTACTATAGACAACGAAAATGAGGATTTAAGAAAAGATAAATGAGAAATCGATGAGAAACGGCCAACATTCGGTACCGGTCTCAATCATCCCAGGTTACGGATTTTACTTCCCCGGTTATTGCATTGATCTGAACGGTTCCATCCGCGCCGTCTTCCTGATCTATTTCGATAAGATAATAAGCGATGCCGCCTGACTGGATCAGATCAATGTCATCGACCTTCCCGTTCACTGTCTTGAGCGCAATAGCGATCGCTTCTTTCTCTGAAATTCGTTTTTTCGGCTCCGGCTTCGCCGCCGTGGGAGGCTTCTGCTTATCCGACTGCACAGCAGGCGGCTTGGCCTCCGGTTTAAGCGCGGTTTTCTTTGTCCTAGCCATACCCTTAATTTTTCCGTTATTCTTTTCAATACTAACTACATATGTTCCCGAATCCAGCACCATCGTAACCCGGTAGGCGCTAGAGAGCTCGACGACTCCCGCGATCTCCCCTTTGTACATATTTTTGACCTTGCTGGCCGCCTCCACGGCGGATAAAGGCTCGGCAAAGGAGAGCAGGCGAACAAGCTGCCAGATCACAATGGCAAAAAACGCAATTACGGCCGTGCCTAGCCATGCTTTTCTCAATTATGTGCCTCCCTATTTCCGGAATATCTCGAAGATAATTGCTCCCTATAAATGAGCACCGCGAGAAATCGTTAAGATAGCAGCAGTGTCACAAACTCCCCTTCATTGTGCCTGCTTAAATGAAATTTGAACTTTCGTGCCGCGGCCTTCCATGCTTTCGATGTGAATATCGGCCTCCAGAACCTCGACAATTTCCTTAGCCAGCGATAATCCCAGGCCAAAGCCGCCCGTTGCTCTTGTTCTAGCCTTATCTACCCGGTAGAACCGATCAAAAATTTTGCCCAACGAATCCGCTGGGATACCGATCCCGCTGTCGCTAATCTCGACAACCGCCTTTGTCCCAGCTTTTGTGACACTGATTCCGATTGATCCTTCGCTATATTTGCGAGCATTATCCATCACAATATAAAACAGCTGTTTGCATTTTTGAACATCTGTTTCCACGATTATGTCTGATTCTTGCTGCAGCAAGATTTCGCGCTGGTAGGCCTTCTGGAAAGCGCGAACCCATTCCTCGATCATTTGTCCCAGATCAATGGTTTCTACTGTGACCGTCCACATCTCGTCATGCTTTGCCAGCAGCAGCAATTGCTGGGTCAGATCCTTCATCCGAATGGCTTCCGAATGTATCGCCTCAACAGATTCATCAAACAACTCGGGCTGCTCTTTCCCCCTTCTTTTCAACAGGGATGCATAGGATTCGATAATTGTGAGCGGAGTTTTCAGTTCATGGGATGCATTGGAAATGAATTGGCCCTGCTTCTCGTAATTGACCTCCAACAAATCCATCATACGATTAAACGTGATACCCATCTGGTAGAGCTCGTCCTTGGACTTCTTCGGCAGCGGAATCCGCTTAAATCGCCCGCTCTGCTGAATATCCCGCATTGTTGCAATCATCGATGAGATTGGCCGGGTAATGAAGTTGCTTAGCAGCTTGGACGAAATCAGGACAGGAAGGATGGCAACCCCGGACACCAGAATAAGCACCACCCGCAAGATATGGAGCATATCAGCGGTGGACTTAAGGCTTTCCATGACCTGCAGATTGGCTACCTCGCCGTCTTGCCAGACAATTGGAAGCGACACGAAGACATGCGGAATGCCCTGGACGTCGACAATGCTGCGCTCTTCCTGGCGATAATAAGCAACGGGAAACTCGCGAAGCTCCTTCAGTTCTGGCGCCGCAACCGCCGCGCCCCGCCTTCCGTCCGCATTGACGATCTGGAGAATGCCGCGAAGCGGCACATAGGCCCGCAATAGATCATCCGGCGGTATTGAGGTGCCTGTCTGATTGATTCCCGTTAACGCCTGCTGCGCTTCTCCCGCCACTCTGTTCGCTTCGCTATTCAAAATCATGTTGCTGAACATATAATAAATGGCTGTATTCACGATCAGTATGAGCACGATGAACAATACCGCTGTGTAAAGATTTATTTTATTTCTAAGCTTCATCCCGGATCCCTCAGTACATAGCCTACGCCGCGCACAGTATGAATCAACGTTGTATGATAGGGCTTGTCAACCTTGTGGCGAACGTAACGAATATATACATCCACAATATTCGTATCTCCGTAATAGCCATATCCCCACACGCCATCCAATAATTGCTCCCGGCTCAATACCTGTCGGGCATGCTTCATCAGATATGCGAGTAGCTCGAACTCGCGAGGTGTCAGTTCAATCCGGTCTTCCCCGCGCTTTACTTCATGCGTAAGTTCGCTCAAGCTCAGATCGGCGACCGTAATCCACTCAGGCTGGATCTCGGCGGCCGGAGTCTTACGCCGCATGCGCAGCGAGGCGCGTATGCGTGCCAACAGCTCCTCCATCTGGAAAGGCTTCGTCACATAATCGTTGGCTCCGAGATCTAGGCCCGATACTTTATCCTCTACGGAGTCCTTAGCGCTCAGCATCACGACCATGATATGCGTGTCATGGGAACGGATGCGACGCAGCAGCTCGATTCCGCTAATGCCGGGCAGCATTACGTCCAGCAGTATCAGATCCCAGTACTGCTCCTGAAACATGCGGTACCCTTCCAGACCGTCTAATGCCTTGCCAACCTCATACCCTTCATATGCAAGCTCCAGTTCCAGCACGCGGGCAATTTTTTCTTCATCTTCGACGATCAGTATTTTAGGCTTGTCCATATATTAGCCTCGCTCTCCCCTGGCATTGGTTTCTCAATAATGATAAGCGATTAGATTCCAAACTCTGCGTTCCCCACATTATAAATTTATTTTCCGTACTCATCAAAAGAGTCGGACTATCGAATCCATGAAAAGAGTAATATCCATTATATCAAATGGGGCTATCGAGAATATTTGAATATAATTACAAGATACCGCAATCGATGCAGTTTCTAAAGTCATCATTGTCTGATATAGGTATGGATGATTCTTCATTAAGCATCTGCCCTATCAAGACGTATGTAAAGTGAAAAACGCCGTTTTGCTCCCGAGTTGAGAAGCTACGGCGTTTCTTTTAAATGTGGACTACATGAAAACTATTAGATTTCATTTTCACCGATTGCTTTGCGAATATCATAATCCTCAAGATTGATATCCAGCTCCATGTTGAGTGCCATTTTTGCCAACTGGCTTCCCAAATAAGGACCTGCCGTCAGACCGGATGATCCCAGTCCATTGGCCGTCAAAAGTCCCTCCCAACCAGGCACAGCGCCAATTACCGGAAGGTAACCTGGTGTAAAGGGACGAAATCCAACTCTAACCTCTTGTACGGTACAGTTAGCTAAAGCGGGTGCCAATGTAAGGCCCTTATTCAGAACTTCCTGCATTCCGCCTGCTGTTACTCTTGTATCGTAGCCTTCTACCTCATTTTCATGAGTGGCACCGATTACGATCTTTTGCTGATTGAATGCGAGCATGTATTGATCGGTTGGCGGCATAATTAACGGCCAGGAGCCGGTATCTTGTTGATCGGGAACATGCAGATGCATGATCTGTGCCTTTTGGTAGCTTATTTGAAAATGAAGGCTCAATGGCTTAAATAGTGGATTGGCCCATGCCCCCGCACATACGATAACAATATCAGATGCAAAGCTTTCATCGCCTACCATCACCCCTGTCACCCGTTTCGATTTATACTGAAGCACGGCATCTCCTTGGATCATAGCAGCTCCGTTACGCTGTGCCGATCGCAGCAACGCATCGCGCAGCGCTCGTCCATCAACACGGGCGGCGCCGCTAATATGAACGGAATGATAGCCTCCTGCCAGCAGCGGAAATCGCTTACGGGTCTCTGTTTCATTTAGCGGAGTAATATTACCGACTTCTGGTGCATCTTCCTTTCTACTATACGCCCGCTCCTCCATCTTTCTTAGCTTATCTACATCATCATGAATACAAAGCGCTCCAACCCTGGCATAGCCAGTATCGGTTTCGCCCTCGCTTGTAAGTTCTTGAATCAACTTAGGGTAATAACGTGCTCCTTCCCTGGCTAACCGGTACCAGGCCTGATTGCGCCGCTGAGACAGCCATGGGCAGATAATGCCGGCAGCGGCATCCGTAGCCTGTCCACTATCGTTGCGGTCTACAATAAGAACATCTGC
The DNA here is from genome assembly GCF_050474385.1 of Paenibacillus sp. B1-35. Classification (NCBI taxonomy): domain Bacteria; kingdom Bacillati; phylum Bacillota; class Bacilli; order Caryophanales; family Paenibacillaceae; genus Paenibacillus; species Paenibacillus sp. B1-35. The sequence continues at coordinate 611,017 of NZ_JBCHVJ010000001.1, read as the reverse complement.
CCCCAATTTGGCTAGCTGGTATGCTGTTGATGCTCCAAGAATTCCTGCTCCAACTACGATGACTTTCTTCATGAATACATTCCTTTCCTAACGCACTGTATCCATTATAACGAACTTCGGATGAAAGCATAACCTGAACAATAAAAACGAAACTCGTAGCCACAAAGTAGTGTTGAGCGAGCGATGCCATAATCTCGGTTACTTACTCCCCTCCCTGTGAAAGCAGGTGATGTCAACAAGTTAACGTTAAGGCTGTTTCGATTTAAATGTCTAAAATGGCTTGTCCCACCTTGGTCAAAAAATGAATCGCCCATAACCGAGCAATTCATTTTGGCATTGCAGTGGCTTTAACAGGGATGTAAGTTTCAAAAAGCTCTTCGATTAATCTCAATTCCTGTTTGACCTTTATAATGATGAGCATGAGGAATGCGTCCGTTTACGGTTGTTACTCCTTGAAATAAATGAATATGGCCTCCCTGTGGAACCGGAATAGCGGGTCCCGTTCTACCGCTGATGACATGTGTATGGCCGTCATTAAATGTGGTTTCTGCATAGTACTCATGAGTATGCTGCACGTCATTTGGCGCAGGTTCTGTTGTTCCGGCATATTCATGGCGATGCCCAATATCTACCGAGGTAATCCCGGAAAAATCGTGTACATGAACAGGCCTTCCATTCCAAGATGTAATATATAATTTATGTGAATGATGCATGTTCTTCTCTTCAGACTCATAAATAAACCCTGAAATTGGGATTTCCATTGCGATCTATCTCTCCCTCATTTTGAATAAGAAGGTTCGTTCTACCTGTTTCTATATAGCAGTAGTCTATGTTGTGTTTTTATACTAGAGCACGGCGAATGCCTAAAATCGTTGCAATCTTCCTTAGCTTAGATAGGCACATTTGTGGGAACGACATAATATGCTGAATAAGTCAAATCGTTAGAGGGAGATCACTAATGAGAAAGAATTTAACGTATGATTACATTGTTGTAGGTACAGGTCCGGCTGGAGCTGTTATCGCAAAGACACTTACTGACGACCATCAAACCTCTGTACTTGTGTTAGAGTCAGGCGGAAATCATGATAAAGATACACCGATTATGGATTCGACCTTTGCTCCGGAACTTGAAGAAAACTTCTTTCCGAACTACTTTTGGCAAGGAGAAGGCGTTCCTCAAGAAGGTATTGATGACCGCTCCTTCGAGTGGACTACAGGGCGTCTCTTGGGTGGCGGTTCCTCAATTAATGGAGAGCAATATGTACGACCGACAACGGAAGTGCTCCAAAAGTGGGAACAACTGCTTGGACCCTTATGGTCACCTGAAAAAGCGAAACGCCGATTCAAAAGATTAGAGCATTATAACGGGAAAACTACCAATAAAAATGCACGCGGCTATCGAGGAAGAATCAGCATTCGCCAAGCGCCTGAAACGCCTACAGCCATGGCAAGCAAGCTGACGATAGCGATCGAGCGAGCTACGGGGTATCCCACAATTCTTGACTATAATGATCCCGATACTCCGCTAGGGCCATTTACCCGTTGGCAATTATATCAACAACCCGATGGCCGTAGGGAAAGTTCTTCAACTGCCTTCCTATCTCCGGATATTATGACGCCGACTGGTCGGGGTGTTAATAACCGCAAACTTACGGTAATGTTCCGGACAACGGCTCTCCGCATTCTCTTTTCCGGAAAACGTGCCATTGGAGTCGAATTTTTGAAGGACGGTAAATGTGTCTGTGCATATTCTCGCAAGAAGGTAATTATATCGGCAGGAATTAATAGCCCGCAGTTATTGATGCTATCTGGAATTGGCCCCGCTAAAGTGTTGAAAAAGGCGGGAATCCCTATCGTCGTTGATAATCCCAATGTGGGACAACGGTTAAAAAACCATACCTTGAATTTTGCCGTATTCACTGCCAATTCGAATGATCGTCCCCTCCCTGACCTCGATCCAAACGCACTATATACGGGAGGAGCTTTCTTGCCTGATCCATCCGGAATCGATCCGGATCAACGGGCGGTTCAGCTTATTGGCATCGGATCCGAAGACAGGTTGACAATCGCGATTTTGTACTTGCAGCCAAAGAGTAGAGGTTCGATCCGCATACAAAGCCCTGATCCGCTGAATATTGTATTGGCGGACGAGGGCTTTCTCACAGATCCAGACGATATGGAGGCTATAAAAAGAATCTATCGAATTTATATAAGAAATATTGCTCAAGAGCTTGCACGGATTGATTCCTCTTATAAACTCCTATCGCCTACGCTCGATATCATTGATAATGATGACAGGCTCGAACAATTTATTAAAGATAATTTCGATCATAATCACCATCAACAAGAATTTCTCCGTATGGCTCCATTATCTAAGGGAGGAGTCGTCAATCGTAGAGGTGAAGTACATGGCGTACAAAATTTGATTGTTGCAGATGCGTCCATCGTACCTTTCACAGTCGATGGAAATACTTCCTCGGCAGCGTATCTCATCGGATATACCATTGCGAAACAATTGTGTAAAAAACCAATACGCAAAAAAAATCAACAGACATACTTGGAATGGGAAGGAGAATGACAACAAGGGGCTGTGTGACAGCCCCTTGTTCTAGTCATCTTTACAGTGAATATAAGCTTTTGGCCTATAAAGGAGAACGGTTGCTTATTAGTTGTTTAGCCTAGGAAAGCGATGGAACGTTTCGTTTTTTTGGCAAACGCGATCGGATTGTCAATGGACTCCCAGTGGATATACATTAATCGAGGGTTATCATTTAACCAGTGATTGTGAAGGGCTGTTACCTTTATGCCGTTTCGCTGTAGATTTCGAATCAATCGATTGGCTTGATTCTGGAAAACTGCGGTTTCTCCCAGGCAAAGTGCGCGACCCTGTCTATCCAGAGATTCGAACGAAAACAACTGATACCGCACAAGTGGAGAAGTTGTTCGTCTGCCTAAAATAGTTGCGCGCAGATTTCTTGCTCTGCTTACGAAACAGACAGGCCCCGGATCAATTTCATGCTCCCCTCCCAAAATCGCTGCAAAACGATTGCATAATCTTCGAAATGTAGGACTTACTTTAACATTCGCCATTTTGAACCTCCTTATGGGTTTACAAACAGTGTATTAACAGCTAGAGGGAGTTGTTTATGCGAATGCCTAAATTCCAATTTTTATATGATTCAAGGGATGAATGCTTCATCGTTAAGCATCTGCTCTATCAAGAAAATGTTAAGCGTAAAACGTTGTTATGCTCCTGAGTTTAAGAAGCTGGCGGTATTTATTTGTCGGGTCATTACTGCTCTTAAAGCGTGCGTAGCCGTCTCTGTTACAGAAATGGCATAACCACGGACGAGCATTTGTGGCATCCCAAATAATTATTCAACGCTTTCGATATGGTGAATATTACCCCCGCTTTAGAGCACATTACTTAAAGATTCAAAAACTGCATCTAAATTTACATGAACGAGATAGGAGGATTTTCTGTTGAATAATCAACTGGCCACCCATGAGGTATTGGAAGTCCATGAGCTCATGAATTTCAAAAACACTTGTATGAATAAAACTGCATCCATGTACAATTTGGTTTCCTGCGAACAGTTAAAAAAATTGATGGAAACTGACATTCAAAATTCAGCTCAAGCGATAGCCGACTATAAGAACATTCTGTCTCGCATACAACAATAAATTGAATTTTCTCAGAAAGGTGGATGAATGAACGATGAATTACTTGCTGAAAAACCTTACTGGAATGAACGGGATGTCCGATCAAATCGTGGCCTCTGACATGCTTATAACGGCTAAATCCGGAGTTAAAGATTTGGCGGTTGCCATAACAGAAGCCGCAACGCCGGAAATTAGAAATGTTCTTAAAAAGCATTTGGACACTGCTATTCAAACCCATGAAGCAATAACTTCCTACATGGTAGAAAAAGGATTTTATCATCCGTATAACGTACACGAGCAGTTGCAGGTAGACATTAACGCTGCAACTACTTCATTGAATTTAATTAACGGCTGAGAGGCCGGAATCTAAACTTGAGGAAATACCTATTGGAGCTCGACTTGCGGATCAAGAAATTGCGCCGTTAATTTCTGCTGATACAGCAGCAGGCATGGTCGCTTGCAGCCAAGTAATGGGGAAATCCATTCGGGAAGACATTGGAGCATTGTTCGGGAAATACCATATGACGAAAACAGCACTAGGATTGAAGGCTCTCGAAATCAGTAAAGAAAAAGGATGGTTAATCCCGCCTCCGCTATTAATAAAGAGACCAGACGGAAAGGAAGCTTAAAAGGTAACCGGACACAAATTCCAGACTTAAGAGATGTCCGCTAACTTTACTGATTAAATAAAAGCAAAAAAAGGAATCCGATAAACGGGTTCCTCTTTGCATTCCAGGTATCACACAAGAGAATCAAAAAAAGTCGCTCGCTTTTTTGATTTGTTATTGGAGCAGGGCTCCAGCTTAAGGAGTGAGGGAAAAGTAATAAAATTCCCCCTTCTTATTAATCTTGCCCACGATTACAGGCTGTTTATCTTTCTTGAATGTATATTCATTCCATTTAACGGATACTTTATATCCAGCCAAATTGACATTGAATATGGACATAACCTTACTGCTTGCTGCAGAAATCGCTTGCTTCTGGGTGTATTTAGGCTTAGCAAAGGATTTGGCAAAATCTTCGTCGCTGGTCCAATCGATTTTCAGCGTATCGACTTCTGACACTTGATTAGTTATTCCGTCAATCTTGACGCGATGATGTTCGTAGCGATCGGCGAAATACCAGAAGAAGCTGTCGGCGACCTCATCCTTTACCCGAGATATGAGAACAATTTTTATTTTCGCCTCTTTGCTTCTTAATTGGTTGATTGCGTTAGCAGCTTTATGTAACCATTTTTTATCTATTTGTGCTGATTTTTCTTCGCATATAAACACTTTTGCTCCCGGATGGAAAAATATAACTCGATCTATAGACTCATTTCATTGTTAAAAGTTGCACCTTTACTGAAAAATCGTTCTTCATTCCACCATTAGTCTATAACTGCCGGGATAATGCATTCCTTAATCAGTCTCCATCTATCGCGAGGATTCATAATAAATTCGGATGCAATGGCTATGACGAGGTTTTTTTCTGGAATGCAGCAGATGATATTTCCGCCATCTCCTATTGCTGCGTATGTAAATATTCCATCCTCTTCGCGCAGCCACCATAAATAACCGTAATGATGAGTGTTCATCGCTGTTGATTCTTCTACCCATGATGCCGGAATAACTTGGTGATCGTTCCATGCTCCCCGATTCAAATAGAGAGCACCAAATCGAGCCATATCACGCGGGCTTAGCGTGAGTCCCCATCCTCCCGTTGAATTGCCGCTCGGATCTTTCACCCACCCTCTCACATTCTTGCCGAATAAATCATCGAATCCGAACGATTGCATCTCATAATCCGGAATTTGGGACATGCCGATCGGTTTGCATAACCGCTCATTTGCCAACTCACGGGCACTTTGTCCCGTACTGCGCGTAATGATCGCTGACAACAGGTGTGCTCCTGCGGTTGAATATTTAAAATCTCCGATTCTTCCTCCTTGGCCAAGCATATCCAGTGTATATTTTACCCAGTCAGACTGCATACACATCTGATCAAGCGGTTCTTGCCAATCTTCGAATGGATACGGTACGGTCATCGTGAGTAGATGCCGTATGGTTATTTCTTGTTTCTTCCTATCAGTTGGATCAGGATCATGTTCGGGGAAAAACTCCAGCACCCTCTGGTCTATATGCTTAATATATCCTTCATCTATGGCAATGCCAATGAGGGCAGATAAGATGCTCTTCGTGACAGATGCCACATGATGCGTATCATTTGGCCCATAGCCGTTGTAATATCTTTCATAAGCAATCGCTCGATTTCTTGCAACGACGATGCCGTTTATATTGCTATACTCGGATTTGAGGATAGAGTCAAGCTTTGACAATTTTTCAGCATCCATTTGCAAGGCTTCCGGATCTGCTGCGACTAGCCATTCTGCAGTTGTCCAATCGATTCTGTTCATATCGCTCTCTCTTTCTGCTGCTATTTTTTCTTTACAGGAAAATAGACCTCTGTAAGCATATCTTCAGGTGATGCAGCGTAAATAGGGTCGGTTATATACACTTCGTACGGTGAATTGACTAGTTCATACCCTTCATGTTCGACCCATTCTCTCAGCTTGGCATATACCGATGTCAATTCTGCATATGGACCGTTCACGATAGACCTCGCACACAGGCCGCCCGGCAAATCTCTTGTTCCTTTCACCGTTTCTTTGATAGGGATGGCGAACTCCGTATCATTACCGAGAGGATTATACTCCGGGCTGTGGTAAATCGTCATGGGGGTGCCGAGCATGGTGAGTCTTTCAACAGCGATCTGTTCATAAAGCCTGCTAAAATACGTTCCGTACCCTTGTGCGTAGTCATTGCTGGTCATCATTCGGCGTGTATACAGGATATTTAAAGATTGAGTTTCGACAAGCTGTACTTCTATTTGATCAAGGTGCGACATGATCGGTATACCCTTCTCTACTCTTGAAATGTCCCCACTCAATTGGGTTAAAGTAAGTCCAAGCGCATGCAGCTGAAGTTGTATTTCTCTTTGCTTGCGGTAAAGGAGAGCAGACAATTCTTCCTCAGATTTCTCCCCTTCCCACTCCAGAATGGCTCTAATCTCATCGAGTGAAAATTGATAAGATTTCAAGCGATTAATCAAGAGCATTTTCTTTAGCTGCTTAATGGAATAATACCGGTAACCGTTTTCCGAGTTAATCTCATCTGGATTTATTAATCCGATTTCCCCGTAATAGCGAAGCGTTTTTGTTGATACTCCGCAAATCTTTGAGAATTCCCCTATCGACAGCAAAGTGGCACTCCCCCTATTTCAAATATAAGAAATGTTTTATCTCTTGTTCCTTGCTCTACCCCACTGTACAACTTCCCCTAAGGGCAAAGTCAATAGGCTATTGCTTATGTGCTCGCTATTGAATGCCGATGTTGATGTTCATAATAATAAGAAGTCGAAAATGACATGCTATAAGTGATGAACCGTTCCTGTCATAAAGCTCCCTATGTTCATCCTAGCGACAAGACATTCAAGAACATATTCCATCGTGGAGGATTGCATCATGCAAAAACAATCTAAAATTTTCTTCGTTCTCTTCCTTTCTTTGCTGCTCATGATTTCAGGTTGCGGTGGCGCAAGCAAGAAAGAAGAGAACAATGCAGGCAAGAACAACCAAGCTCAGGAAGAAAAAGATAAAGGCCAAAAAGATGCTACTTCTGGCGCATCCATGGCGAAGTATACCCCAATTGAGGAACTGAAGAACAGCTATGATATCGTAGTTGTTGGCGCGGGCGGCGCGGGCATGACTGCTGCGCTTGAAGCGAAGGCTGCGGGCATGAATCCTGTTATTCTTGAGAAAATGCCAGTTGCTGGCGGCAATACAAGCAAAGCATCTTCCGGTATGAATGCATCAGAAACGAAGTTCCAGAAAGAACAGGGCATTACAGATAAAAATGACTTGTTTTACGAGGAGACCCTTAAGGGTGGACATAACACAAACAACAAAGATATGCTTCACTTCTTCGTTGACAATTCTGCCAAAGCGATTGACTGGCTCGACTCCATTGGTATTACACTCAACAATATTACGATTACCGGGGGCATGAGTGAGAAGCGCACCCATCGACCTAAGGACGGATCTGCGGTCGGTCAATATCTTGTCACCGGATTACTGAAGAATGTGCAGGAAAAAGGGATTCCGATATTTGTGAATGCAGACGTTAAAGATATTACGATTCAAAACGGAAAAGCGACAGGAGTTAAGGTAGCATTCAGTCAGCATGGCGACAAAACGATTGCAGCAAAATCGGTGGTAATGACGGCCGGTGGATTTGGCGCCAACATGAATCGTATTGCTCAAGTTCGCCCGGATCTGAAGGGTTATGTGACAACAAACCAGCCAGGAAGCACGGGCGATGGCATTTCTATGATTGAGAAAGCGGGCGGAACAACGGTTGATATGGGACAAATACAGGTTCATCCGACCGTTCAGCAGGAGAACTCCTATCTCATCGGTGAAGTTGTACGCGGCGAAGGTGCTATACTTGTCAACAGCCAAGGCAAGCGGTTCGTGAACGAAATGGCTGCTCGGGATAGCGTAACAGCAGCCATTACTAAGCTGACGGAGAAAAATGCGTTCCTCATTTTCGATGCTGGTGTCCGATCACGTGCTAAAGCGATTGAGCAGTATGAAAAAATGGGCTTTGTCAAAACAAATGACACCGTCAAGGCGTTGGCTGAAGAAATTAAAATGCCTGCGGAACAGCTCCAAAAAACGGTCGATACGTGGAATAGTGCAGTGAAAAATAAGAAAGATACGGAGTTTAACAGAAAAACAGGGATGGATCATGAATTGTCTGCTGCTCCATTCTATGCGATCAAAATCGGCCCAGGCATTCACTACACGATGGGTGGCGTAAAAATTAATACAAATACAGAAGTGCTGGACAAGGACGGCCGCCCTATCCCGGGCCTTTTTGCAGCGGGTGAAGTAACTGGAGGCTTGCACGGGGAGAATCGGATCGGGGGCAACTCAATCGCGGAGATCATCATCTTTGGTCGTCAAGCGGGTACGAAATCAGCGGCGTACGCTAAATCGGTGAAGTAAACGATATATTAAAACGTTATTTACACTGACAGATAAAATTTGCGGCGTATGTACCAGAAGCGGTAAAAATGGCAATGACCTCACCAATGTGCTGAAAACGGTGAGGTCATTAGTTGTTCCGAAATGTTATGCTCGTACTACTAGCAATTGCTTCGATTTGGTTTGAAGAATAGATAGCCACTCCTACACGCTTCTCATTCGCAACGTAAAACATGGCCTGAGCAACGACTTTCGCTTCAATAGCGAGTCGGCTTGGTATAGGCCTGCCTAGCAAAGAAAAAAGGGAGCGAATAACTTTGCTGCTCAAGTCCTCTAACAATCTAGATTCATGACGCTCTCCTAAGAGCAAGGAGGGGCGGAAGATAGAAAGTGCTTCAAAGGATACATGCTGTAACTGTTCTTCAAGCATGCCCTTCATCCGGGCATACCAGAACGGAGACTTCATATTTGCATTCATGGAACTAACGACGAGAAAATGACGTGCTCCTAGTTCCTTACTCAATTTGGCTAACGATGTTGGATAGTGAACGTCTACTTGGTACATGGCGACTTTTGATTTAGCTTTCTTTATCGTTGTTCCTAGACAACAGAAGACATCATCAACAGCCAATTGCTCGGCAACCTGTTCAAGCTGATCGAAAGAGCAGACGATCTCTGTTAGCTTCGGATGTTTTGTCTCCAGCGGCCTCCTGACAATCGCATACACCTGGTCATAAGTATCGGATTGCAGCAGAATATTTAGCAATTCTCTCCCGATTAATCCGCTAGCACCAGCAATTAATGCCTGCTTTCCGTTCAACTTCATATCCCCCTTGCCTCATAATCTACAATCAATTGCAGAAAAAACGCTGAGGTCTTTTATTCATTATTTCTTGAATCGATCCACTTCAATCCCGACGCTGCGCAATTTGTTTTCTGCTTCCGCCTCAATCATCTCTTTGAACATGGTTAGCACAGGGCTAAAATCGGTATGCTTGCCCATCAAAAAGCTCATTTCGTATTCAATATCAATCCATGTGCTTATATCTGCCTCGTTATGTTGGATTTGAGCCTCCAGCTTATCCAACGCATTCGCCACTTTGGCTTCATAAGTCTCTTTGCGTTCAAATTCCATCCATAGATCGTACACGTCCAATCCCAAATCGCCGGTTAATGTATCCCGAATCTTTTCTATCGCTTTCATCTCGTTAATCACTTTTTGCTTTCTTAATTGTTCATTTTGCATGGTATCGAATGCAGGGATGTCCTTTGCCTCCGCCTCCACTAAGTCATGAATAATGATCATTTTCAACATTTTCGCTGTATCTATTTTTTGATCTAGATAAGGCTCAATAAGCAAGGCCATCAGCGAAACTCTCCACGTATGCTCAGCAACACTTTCCTGCCTGCCGTTAGACAGCCAGCTATGTCTCAGTTCATATTTTAGCTTCTCGCCCAGCTTAATCACACTAAGCATGTTGGCAAGGTTGGATTTCAATAGTTGTTTTTCCATGTATGCACACACTCTCTCCTCTTGGTGTCTCTGCTACTGTATATGTAAAACAATGAATCTTCCTTCTAGTGTATTAAAAATATTCTGTTCTATCAAACAGGATCTCAAATATCGATATTCTCTTACGTTACATCCTCAACGGGATGGGCTTTGACTTATTCTATCTCTTCCGCGTCTCGATGTTCATCATTTTTTGTGAATGGTAAATAAGTTTGCCGATGAATTTGAGAGTATGGGAATTGACTTTTTATCAGCTTTGCGCCTAAAATCACAATAGCTTATATATTAGAACAGATTGAAGGGATTTATATGCCATACATTCGTTTCAAAGGATTTCAAGATTCATTCGTAGAAGAGATTACACCTGAGGTTGTAGAAAACTTTGCCTCCATTGTTCATATTGAGCAGGAAAAGGTCAAAATTGAGGTGCTCAATGTCCACATTATTACGAACACACCATTATCTGTTGAAATTATGATGTTTCAGCGAGATCAGGAGACGCATGACCAGGTTGCGTTTCGATTGAACGAAATGTTAAAAGAGCGGGGATACCCAGGCGTGCACATCTTTTTTGTTATTTTAAACCCCCACTTATATTATAAAGAAGGACTGCCGCTAAAATAGTGAGTGTCGTGTCCATGCCGATTAATTTCTATATTGTTGCGTACACTATACCTATTGCAGTAAGACTACGGGGGGTATCGGCATGAACGCACAACGAGCTAGGCAAATTGCAAACTCGCCAAAGCTAGCTAACGTCACCTATAATGGAAGGCAAATTTACATTCAACATGTAGATGCAGACAGCCAAACAGCGAGAGTGTTTCCAATCGACGCTCCTGAAGAGGAGCAAAATGTTCCTTTATCTCAATTGATTGAACATTTGGGATAATGTATCCAAAGGTTATCACAAAAAAGTGCCTTATGCGACTATAGGCACTTTTTTTATGCTTATTCGAGTATTCCCTATTCATTTTTTCACTCTCGAAACCGTCATCCCATCACCAATCGGCAGCAGCACCGATTCTAATTGAGGATGATTGGCAACGGTCACATTGAATTTCTTCATAATTTCCGTATATTGTTTTGGCTGAGCATCTGGGTCGGTATCAGCTACACTTCCGCCTGCAAGCACGTTATCTGCAACAATGAGAGCACCCGGTTCTGCTAGCTGGATGCAATACTGCAAGTAGTTTTCATAATTTTGCTTATCTGCATCGATAAAAAAGAAGTCAAACCGCTTTTGGGCACTCGCCAACTGCTTGAGACTGTGCAAGGCTTCGCCAGTCATGTAGGATACTTGCTGTGCGAAGCCGGCCTTGGAGAGATGGCTGAATGCTAGCTGCGCATATTTCTCCTCTAATTCAAGAGAGGTTAATCTTCCTTCATCTCCGAATCCTCTTGCAAGGCAGATTCCGCTATATCCGCCTAATGCGCCGATTTCCAACACCTTTTTGGCCCCGGAGATGGACACAAGCATCGTCAATAGCTTTCCAGAGGACGGGGGTACAGAGATAGAGGGCATCCCATTTACTTGGATAGACGCAATCACTTCCTCCAAGAGAGCATCTTGACTGCAAAAAACAGTATCGATATAACTATTTATTTGTTTCACCGGTGATCATTCCTCCTCATCACTGTCTGCCCCTTCCTTATTCTCTTTATCTGAAGTACTCTTCGAGCGCTTGTCTTGAATGTGTTTGTTGATTTCTTCATTTTCATGGATTTCAAATCATTGTACAAATTCGTTAATGACCATATCGATTGCCCTCAGCACGCCGACTAAAATGGGACGAATTGATCAAACTCTGGCTGATCCAGCTGCTGCTTGAGAGTAGAACGCTTCAGATCAGCATTTCCAAGAATACTAGCGCTCTGCCTCGTCGAAACGTTTTTGGTCTGTGAAGGCGGGAATCTCCCCTGCCACGATGACGCTCGCCTCGTTGATGTTCTTCACGATGATGCCCTTCTTTTGTCAATTCCTTGAATCGATCATTGCTCATGAATGGACACTCCTTAATTGTATACAATTATATTGCTGAATATGATCGTATACATTTTGTTAATGAACATGCAACAGATAAGAGTAGATTGACAATTGGGCATTAGATCTATATAGTTTAGTTAACTTAACTTAATATATTATTCGCAGTTGCAAGCCATAATAATGATTCGGAAGGAGACTTATCATGAATTCGGATTACCGTAGAGTTGTTCATGACATTAACGACGCCATACAAGATTACTATACGGTCTACAATAAAGGGGCCGGTAAAATTGATGCGTATCAATTAACGGTTCAACAAGAAAATGTGATGCTATTTATCATGCGTCATGAGCGAACAACCGCACATGAAATTGCAAATGCCTTCGCGATTTCCAAAAGTGCGGTTAGTCAAGTACTGTCCAAGCTTGAGTCTCGTGGTTTTATCGTCCGTGAAAGCAATCCGAACAATTTGCGCGAATCGTTTATTCTGCTTGGAGCAGAAGGACAGCAATATGCTGCATGGATTGATGAGGCGGACGAAACCTTTGTCAGGACTTTATTCTCCCAAATTGAACTTGCGGATTTGAAGCAAATGCTCCAAACCCTGAACAAAATTAATCGAATTATGCAGGAATCTACTACAAAACGCTAACATCAAATTGAAATTACAATCTTTATTAGAGTTATTGCATTCCGTTGTTATGTAGAACAGTGAGGAACAATTATGCATTCAGTCACAAAAGAAAAAATGTCATTAGCATTAGTGCTCTTTAATTTATTTATTGCCTATGTCGGAATTGGTCTTGTCGTACCTGTCATGCCCTCCATTGCAAAGGAGATGCATATAAGCGGCCAGACTGTAGGATACCTGGTATCGGCGTTTGCGTTTGCGCAGCTGTTCGCATCCCCATTTACCGGTGTGTGGGTGGACACCTTCGGCAGGAAAAAAATGATTGTATTCGGTCTTATGCTTTTCTCATTCTCCGAGGTACTATTCGGAATTGGTACACAGGCATGGGTTCTGTTTGCCTCGCGTATATTGGGCGGGATTAGCGACGCCTTCATCATGCCGGCTGTAATTGCGTATATCGCGGATCGAACGACAATGGAGAATCGGGCGAAAGTATTAGGATATCAAGCTGCTGCCATTAGCTCCGGGTTCATTATTGGCCCTGGCCTTGGCGGGTTCATAGCTGAATTAGGCATACGTGCTCCCTTCTTCTTCGCGGCAGCATTTGCTTTCATAGCGGGCTTATTCTACTTGTTCATGCTGCAGGAATCGTTATCGAAGGAACAGATGGAAAATAGCCGTGCAGAAAATGTTCGAGTCCGTTTTTTGGCTGAAATGAAGAAGTCTGTGCAGTCGAACTATTTTATCCCGTTATTAATCGTATTTGTATTGGCCTTTGGATTGGCGGCATACGAGATGATGTTCAGTCTTTTTGTCGATGTAAAATTCGGTTTTACTGCCAAAGATATTGCCTTCATTATTACAATCGGCTCTATATTGGGTGTGGCAGCTCAGATCTTGTTATTTGATAGGATGGTGGCGAAATTCGGCGAGAAAAAGATCATTCACGCATCTTTAACCACAGCGGCCATCTTTATATTGGCAACGGTGTTCGTAAGCAGTTATGTAGCGATTATGGTTGTGACAAGCATCGTCTTTTTCGCATGCGACATCCTACGCCCTGCTGTCACCTCCTTGCTGTCCAAAATGGCCGGAGATAATCAAGGCTTTGTTGCAGGTATGAACTCAACGTACACAAGCTTGGGCATTATAGCAGGACCTGCTATTGGCGGTTATTTATTCGATATGAATATCAACACCCCGTATATCTTTGCATCCATCGTGCTGCTTGCAGCCCTTATGATATCTGTGATATGGAGTCGTAAAGTGAAGCAGCAAACAGAATAACCACAAGCAAAGCGACGGCGGTTGCATAGAACGCCGTCGCTTTGCTTGTGAGTCTTCCACATATTCATTCCATTAACTGCTTCCTGACGATTGCTAATAAATATCGCTACTTTAAGTGCTGCAATTTGTATTGAGATAGCTGGTACCCTTTAGTCACCGTATATAAGTATCCATCGCCGGCATAATAATACTTTCGAGATGATTCATCATATGGATATTCATACATAACTTTTAAAGTCTTGCCGTTCAGCACTTTATTCCCATTCTCAATATTCATTACAATATGATGATCCAATGCCTCGGAAATGGCAGGTATCGGAAGATTAGACTTGATGGAAGTGTTGGCGACTAAGCCTTTAGCATTGTATAAGCTCATGACGCCATCTGCATATACGACATAATTTTGTCCTATGGATTGAATCCACGCATTTCCTGGAATAACTCGTTCCCATCGTGTTTTTCCTTTTGCATTGAGGGCAATCAATTTATTTCCGCTCTTTGGTATATTCACACGGAGAAGAATATCACTGTTGTTAATGACCCAGGTTGCTTCACCTACATAGGTTACCGCTCCATTAGGGAGATTGTAATTGAACACCTTGTTTAATTTCGAACCATACACTGCTACCTTCGAATTCCCGATCTCCCCGATTTGAGACACAACATATTGACCGCCAATGACGTTATATATCTGTCCCAGTGCCACTTCAGCAAGCTTTTTGCCATTAGCACTATAGGCATATGCTCGCGGTTTGCTTTTCGCTGTAGGTGCAACCTTTTTATCAGGGTCGATTAGTAAAATCGTACCATCGTTCATCACATGCACGTCCTCGGCATTCGGTACTGGAATTGTCCAATTGCTTTTCCCGGAGGCATTCACGGAGAATAATTTAGTCCCTTGACCATCTTTTACGAGAGCGTACACCGAGCCGATCTTGCTATAAGCAATCTTCGTCCCCCATGGATAGGGAGTTCCTTTTTGATAGAATGTGAAAGACCATTTTGGCTTGCCGCTGCTCTCATCTACGGCAGTGACAACACCTGCTTCCCATACTTTCGTTTGAGAGGCGATATAGGTATTCGATGCCAAATATACGGTTTTCGTATTCGGAATATGATAGGGCGCCTCAATAAATTGATTCATCTCAGACAAGTTTTTTTGCCAACTTGGCTTCGGCAGCGGTTTGCTTACACTACTAGCTGCGACGCTAGTTACAGCACTCAAGCAGAATACAACTGCCAACACGGCACTGCTCCATCTTTTGATCCTTTTGTTCGACAACATGATGTTTCACCACTCCTGTTAATGTATGTAACTACATGGATATATGAACATGTAATATATTAACATGGTCTTTGCAAATTTTCAGGATAAATTCAGGAAAACTTGTAATTAGCTGCACTCCCATACACCGGCAATCCCGCCAGGAATCTCGGGTACATAAATCTGTAAGACGGGAACCATTGGCCCGTCTTGATCAGTCGGCCAACCTAACTCTGGATGGATGTAAAAATGACCGCCAAACCAGCTCCGTCTGCTGTCTTCAGGAAGGAATCCTCCAATTTGGGCGGTCGCAGGTTTCTTCCCAAAACTAATCAGCGTATTGAAAACATCCATTTTCGTCATGAACCTCCCCTATATATGGTCATTCGTTATTTTGTATCATTGTAGCAACCTGTTAAGGAGGGTGGCTTTAGTGGAAATGTTTCGTTTGTATTATACCTTGCCGGGTCATGTATATGAACTTTTCACTGGAAGGAAATACAATCGATCAGACATAATTACCTTAATATGTTAATATAGTACGGAGAATAAGAATGATATATGATGAATCCCACATTACACATTTTACATACTTCTGCATCCGAACTTAGGAGTAAAGGGGCTGTGCATTCATGAAAAATAAAGGGTATATTCCGGCTATGAAGTTCCATTGGTTAACCCCTGTATATGATCCGGTGTTAAAATGGGCTATGAAAGAGAACAAGTTCAAGACCCATTTGGTTCAGCAAGGGAATATAAAGCCAGGTCAACGTATTCTCGATTTGGCTTGTGGAACGGGTACATTAACGCTAATGTTGAAGCAAGCGCAGAGGGAAGCTGAAATTGTAGGGCTTGATGCTGACCCAGAGATATTGGCGATTGCCAAGAATAAGGCAGTACAGAATAAGGTGGACATTGATTTTCAGCAAGGAATGTCCACGGATCTCCCTTTTCCAGATGCTCATTTGGATCAAGTTTTTTCAAGTCTCTTTTTCCACCATTTAACCCTCGAAATGAAGCGCCTAACGGTAGAAGAACTGCATCGTACCTTGCGTCCTGGCGGGACGATTAATATCATTGATTTTGATAAACCGCAAAATAGTTTGATGCGTCTTGCCTTTTACCCGATTCAATGGCTGGATGGCTTCATAACGACCCGGGATCACGTCCACGGTATTCTTCCTGAATTGTACCAGGAAAGTGGATTTGAGAATGTGCAGCAAACCGGTCAGTTTGCGACTATCTTCGGTACGATGCGCTCCTATCGTGCACAGAAGCCGTCGGTATAATGGCATCCTTATTTCATACAACATGAATGAAAATTGTTCTAATCTGCTCTATTGAAAAAGATATATTCTTTCTATCACATTCCCATGTAAAAACGACTCTGACGCAAATTGCGAAAGAGTCGTTTGTTCGTTCTGTATTAAATATGAAAAAGAAGCATATTATTTTAGTTTTAGCTTTTTTGGTCGTTGCGCACGGATTCGGCACATATGCGGCGCTTGACCGTTATTTGAGCAGCAATGCTGAGGTCGAGATTGTAATGGAAATGCCAAATGCGTCAGTGAATGCAGATGGAACGGACTCCGCTGCGAAGCCGGCAGGAAAGACGTTCTCGACTAATGAGCCGAACGGAAAATGGAATGTCGATCTGATGAATATGGCGGTCATGTCCGGTGAAGGAGTCGTCGACATGGCTTCGCTTGATTCCGGAAATACCAGCGAGATGGCCATGTGAAGGAGCGCGAAGCTTTGTCGGCGGTTGACACATATCCGCAAGCAACATTCTCGACTAAATCTTCTACACCGTTACCGCCAGACCTTACCGATAAACTTCGAATCAGAGGCTATGTACAAGGATGGCCAATAACTTCTATCCGGTAAGACAAAAGTGACTTTTTTCCGACTTCAGCATGACTAGTCTTTATTCTATCTTTTTAGATACTAAGAATGAATTAGCTGTATAGTTGGAACTATCTTGCAAAAAGCTTAGAGCTGATGGAGAAACATATTTTAATAGAAACGGCAATCCCGCAGTATCTTACACTTGCTGATTGTCGTTTTCTAATATGTATGGCGATATTTTGTTTAAGGAAAACAGAAAAATCCGTATTGATCCTTATTGAAATTATGTTATTATTTACCATGTAGATATTCCTGTTCTTTATGTAATTGATTTTACGCAAGACATATTACACTAAGAATGGGAGCTTTTTAAATTCCAGGTTGAGATCAAAAACCTGAGATTATCTCAAGTGAGGAGTGATAAAGGCTAATTGTTTGATTCTATTTCTTCTTATTTTCTATATAAGGAGGCTTTCTATGAAAAAGATGATCGATAAGAAAGTATTCATGCTGGCAATTGTGATCGTAACGATTCTTGCATTTCCTTTTACTGCTTTTGCTGCTCTAATTGCCCCATCGTTAGCGGTTAGTGCATCGAATGCAGCTTGTACCTTAAGCTGGAATGCGATTAATGGAGCAACAGGTTATGATATTTATCGCAATGGCAATTGGTATAAATGGACAAATACGTTGTCCTACGCTGATACGGGATTGACCAACGGATCAACCTATACGTATGCAGTTGCTGCGCAAAATGATAAAACTAGTCCTGTAGAGACATCTCCGCAAAGCACCAGCAAAGCTTGCACGCCGACTGCCTCAGGCGGCAGCACATTGCCCGCCCCTACTTTATCGCTTCGTGCATCGAATGGAACCTGCAGCTTAAGCTGGAATGCTATCAATGGCGCTACAGGCTATGACGTCTATCGCAATGGCGATTGGTATAAATGGACCAGCGCTTTGTCCTTTTCCGATACGGGATTGACGAACGGAACAACCTATACGTATACCGTTGCCGCACAGAATGACACGACAACTCCTGTTACTACTTCGCCGCAAAGCTCCAGTAAAACTTGCAAACCTGTTTCTGACGGTACCGGTGGCGGCTTTGTCGTTACCGAGGCTCAATTCAATCAAATGTTTCCTAACCGCAATCCATTCTATACTTATTCCGGTTTTGTATCCGCTCTGTCCTCCTACCCTGCCTTTGCCAATACAGGAAGCGACACGATTAAAAAACAAGAAGCTGCTGCTTTTCTAGGAAATGTAGCCCAAGAAACAGGACATTTAAAATACATCGTCGAGTTGGATACGGCAAATTATCCGTTTTATTGCGATAACAAAAATGTTCAGTATCCATGTGCTCCTGGTAAGCAGTACTATGGAAGAGGCCCGCTCCAAATAAGCTGGAACTACAACTATGGTGCCGCTGGCGCTGCATTGGGACTTCCGCTACTGACCAATCCAGACTTGGTCGCGCAGGATTCTTCAGTAGCATGGAAAACGGCCTTGTGGTTCTGGAACACACAGAACGGAGCAGGAACGATGACTCCACATAATGCAATTGTCAACGGCGCAGGCTTCGGGGAGACTATCCGTTCCATTAATGGGACACAGGAATGTAACGGCTCAAATCCAGCCGCAGTAGAGAACCGAGTCAATTTCTTCACGAATTTCGCTAAACTGCTCGGTATCTCAACGGGAAGCAAACTCAGATGCTAGTTTTAGCATTGGTGTATATGGCACTCGTATGACTACCAAAGGACTATCAAAGCAGTGTTTCATGTGAATTCATACAATAAAAAAACCGACTCTGTCATATAGCGTCAGAGTCGGTTTTTTACATTATCAGTTAAAATACTTTCGTTGTCCAGGACTCACAGTTCCATGTTTCTGTCACGATATCACGATAGAATTCAGGTTCGTGAGAAATTAGCAGGACGCTGCCCTTGTATGCCTTAAGAGCACGCTTCAGCTCTTCCTTTGCATCGACGTCCAAATGGTTCGTAGGCTCGTCAAGTACAAGCAAGTTCGTCTCTACGTTAATGAGCTTGCACAGGCGAACCTTCGCCTTTTCCCCACCACTAAGCACAGCAATTTTACTCTCAATATGCTTCGTTGTCAGACCGCACTTAGCGAGTGCTGCACGTACTTCGAATTGCGTAAAGGAAGGGAACTCTTTCCAGATTTCTTCGATACATGTATTGTAGTTTGTATCTTTTACTTCCTGCTCGAAGTATCCGATGTCCAGGTTATCGCCCTTCTCTACGGAGCCCGAGATTGCAGGAATTTCGCCCAAGATACTGCGAAGCAATGTCGTCTTCCCGATACCGTTCGCGCCGACGAAGGCGATCTTCTGGCCGCGCTCCATACGGAGGTTCAATGGACGGGACAATGGCTCATTGTAACCAATAACCAAGTCCTTCGTCTCGAATACAAGCTTGCTGGAAGCACGGGAATCCTTGAAGTTGAACTGCGGCTTCGGCTTCTCCTTTGCCAGTTCGATCACTTCCATCTTGTCGAGCTTCTTCTGACGGGACATCGCCATGTTGCGTGTCGCGACACTGGCTTTGTTGCGTGCAACGAAGTCTTTCAAGTCAGCGATCTCCTGCTGCTGGCGCTTATAGGCAGATTCCAGCTGCTGCTTCTTCATTTCATAGACTTCCTGGAACTTGTCGTAGTCGCCCACGTAGCGGTTAAGCTCCTGGTTCTCCATATGGTAGATCAGGTTAATAACGCTGTTCAGGAACGGAATATCATGTGAGATGAGAATGAACGCATTCTCATACGCTTGCAGATAACGCTTGAGCCATTCGATATGCTGCTCATCCAAATAGTTCGTAGGCTCGTCCAAGAGCAGGATATCTGGCTTCTCAAGCAAGAGCTTCGCGAGCAGCACCTTCGTACGCTGACCGCCGCTCAAGTCGTGTACGTCTTTATCTAAGCCGATATCAACCAAGCCAAGTCCGCGGGCCGTCTCTTCGACCTTCGCATCGATCAAGTAGAAGTCTTGATTCGTGAGCGTATCTTGAATCGTACCGACTTCCTCTAGAAGCTTCTCCAGTTCTTCTGGAGTTACGTCTCCCATTTTTCCATACATATCGTTCATTTCTTGTTCCATATCAAATAAATATTGGAACGCGCTTCTCAATACATCGCGAATCGTTAATCCCTTGCTAAGTACGGCATGCTGATCAAGATAGCCGACGCGTACGCGCTTGGACCATTCAACTTTGCCTTCATCCGGTTGCAGCTTGCCGGTAATAATATTCATAAAAGTGGACTTGCCTTCTCCATTGGCGCCAATAAGTCCAATGTGCTCGCCCTTGAGCAGGCGGAAGGATACGTCCTTGAAGATCGCACGGTCTCCAAAGCCGTGGCTGAGTCGTTCTACGTTTAATATGCTCATTCATGACACCTTTTCTTTTATTCTTTGTACTCGATATATTATAAACGTTATCGAGCTTAAAAGTAAGCGTAAATTCACTTAGCCGCATTATGAACGAAAATCATTCACTTTCCGAATCGTTGTGCCGAGTTCGTATGTACATTATGACTCCCTTCTTCAAAAAAGTATAAATGAATCATCATCTTTGACAAATGATCGCCTTTCGAATAAAATGAATGATAGTCAGTCATTTGTGATCGAGTTAGAAGGAGGTCATACTCATCGAAGACAAAAAGGAACGTATTGTTCGTGCGGCTATAGAAGTATTGTGCAGCAAAGGCATTGAAAAGACGAAGGTATCTGATATCGTGAAGGGAGCCGGTATTGCACAGGGCACATTTTATCTTTACTTCCCTTCTAAGCTGGCTGTCATGCCATCCATTGCAGAAGTCATGGTGCAGAAGATTATTGAGGCGCTGCAAAGCTCGGTTGATCAGGACGCCCCCGTTCATGAACAGGTTAAATCATTTATTGCAACCGTATTCCAGCTTCATCATGATGGCCGAGAGCAATTAGCGCTGTTGTATGCAGGATTGGCTTCCAGTGAGCATTTAAAGGAATGGGAATCCATTTATAAGCCTTACTATGATTGGGTTTCTGCACTATTGGAAAAGGCTCAAGCCAATGGCACAATTCGGAAATCGCTAAATACAGCTAGAACGGCACGGATTGTAATTGGAGCTATTGAATCCGCAGCTGAGCAAGTATATCTGTTCGATCAAGCAGATGAATCAGAAATACAAGCGCAAGCGGAAGAAGTATACGCCTTCGTCACTCACGCACTTGGGATTCAGGGCCTGTAGTTCAAGGGCCTAACTTTTTGTCTATAAAATGACTGAATGTCATTCATATTAGGAGGGGCGTAAAACATGAATCGTTCTTGGATGTATGTCATACTCACTTGCCTGTTCGAGCTGCTGTGGGTTTTCGGTTTTAATGTGGCTTCATCGTGGTGGCATTGGGCTATCATTCTCGGAATTATCACAGTAGATTTTCATTTCTTGGCAAAGGCTTGCGAGAAGCTTCCTACCGGTACCGTTTATGCGATCTTCGCAGGAGCTGGAACAGTCGGTACTGCACTGATGGATGTATTGTTCTTTGGCGGGAGTCTTAGCGCAGGCAAAATTGTATTTATGATCGTACTGATTGCAGGCGTAATTGGGCTTAAATTGGCGGATCAAGCTGGCTCGGATAAACAACAGAAAGGAGTTGCGTAACGATGGGTTGGCTGTTTGTATTCTTGGCAGCAATGTGCGAGATGGTCGGGGTAGTCGGACTAAAGAAGTACTCCCAGCATAGAACGCTGCAAAATGGAGTATTCTTCTTAGGAGGATTCGGTGCTTCATTCGCCCTCCTCTATACTTCATTCCTGTATCTTCAGGTTAGTATCAGCTATGCAGTATGGGTCGGGATCGGCACAGCAGGAGCCGTGCTTATCAACATGATTTTCTTCGGTGAAAGCAAAAGCCCTGCACGGATCGTGAGCCTCATCGCCATTATCATTGGGGTTACGGGTTTAAAAGCATTGTCCTGATGAGCTTCTGAGGACACAACTGAACAAAAAACAATAAGCCGCCAAGTCGAACTTAGCGGCTTATTTAGATGCTTCACTACGTTTACATCAAATGCAACTTGTGATCCGAGAGATGGAAGTGAACTTCAGCTGCATGCTCCACGAACTTCTTGTCGTGCGTAACGAAGATGATCGTCCCCTCATATCCGGAAATGAACCGTTCCAGTGCTTCAACAGCATAGATATCTAAAAAGTTGGTCGGTTCATCCAACAATAGAATGTTATACTCGCCTAGGAATAGCAGGCATAGCTGGAGACGAATCGATTCCCCACCGCTCAAGGATCGAACACTCTTCTGAATGTCAGTCCCGATGAACTGCATAGCATGCAGCACACCTCGCAAAAATCCTTCCTCATAGTCGGAGCCATTTTTGACGAGTTGCAGCACGGTCTCATTGCTTGTAAATTGATAACTCATTTGACGGAACCATCCCATTTTCGCTTTTGGAGAAATGGTTAAGCCTGCCCCCGCATTTGCAATATGCTCCAATAAGGAGCTTTTTCCGCTGCCGTTTGCTCCAGTAATTGCTATTTTCTTTCCCAACGGAAACTGGAAGTTTACATCTTTTAGCAAAATAGTATCGCCTATCTGGAGTGTTAGTCTGTCTGCCATAATGGGATATTTATTGTGCAATTCCAATGCTTTCGCTTGGCGGAACACGATTTGTCGGTCTTCCTGCACGGCTTCTACTTTTTGTAGCTTTTCCATGCGATGTTCAATTGCGCGCGCGGCACGATGGACTGCTTTTTGGCTGGTGCCTTTCGATTTTGTTTCGAACATGCGGTTTGCCAGTGTCTTCGACTCTTTCCTTGACATGCTGCCTGCCTGCGCAATCTTTTCGGCCTTTTTCATTTTCTCTTGTGCAGCTTTTTCTAGGCGGTTCTTCTCCTTGATGAACTGCTCATGAGCTTGCATCTGCTGTTCGCGCTCCAACCGCTTCTGTTCGATGTAACCGCTGTAGTTCCCTGCGTACACACGTACCTTGCCTTCATGAACTTCCCAAATCGTAGTAACAAGCTCATCCAGTACGACACGGTCATGACTGATCAGGACAAGCGCTCCGCAGTAATAGCGCAGCTCATCGAGCAGGAATGCAATGCCTTCTTGATCCAAATGGGTTGTCGGCTCATCGATGAGCAACGCTTCGTAATAATGAGTCAGCAAGTGCGCCAGCTTCAGCCTTGTCTGCTCCCCGCCGCTTAACCCCTCAGTACAATTCGGAACCGCCAATCTGCCTAGTAACGCTGGATCTGCTTCAGCATCTGCTGGCGCCTCCATTTGCTCAAACAAGCCAAACTCGACATGCCGTTTCACGTTTCCGCTCATGGGTTGAACAATACCTGCAAGCAGCTTGAGAAGCGTGCTCTTTCCTGCCCCGTTCTTGCCAACGATGCCAATACGGTCAAACTGATGTACAGCTAACCGGTCTATCCTGAATACCTCTTTATCTAAATACGTCACTTCGACGTTTGCGAGTTCAAAACAAATGTGTTCCATCTTATATGCTACCTCCGAAATATATTCATTTCGTATCGATAGCCATAGGAATAGGATCGATACGAGCTTCTATCTGGTTAAGAAGAAGCCCGTATTAATAGAACAATAAAAACTGCACGTATCTTCCCTCCTACTTTGTTTCAAGCCTATCGAGCCAAATGGACTCCATTTAAAGCTACCGCATAATGGTAGCTCCGTCAACAACATTACGTTTCAAAGCTAATCACTATAAATTATCAATGCTGTTAAGTACCAAAATAAGTCCTGCAATACACATGACCCACGAAAGAGCCGAACCCGTGCTTGCAATCTTATCTCGAATTCTCTCCAATGGCTTCTGCATCCAACGACCGAATAAGAGATGCAGTACAAGCAGTACAAGCGGAGGAACAATCATGACGAAATTATAAGCTGCCAGGACTGGAATCCATTGATTCGCTGGCAGATGAGCTGCGGTCATAAGGCCAATCGCAGCAAAATAAGGAAGTGCAGTCGCTACTTCAATTAATGATGTTGTAAAACCTAGTCCGATCATGGAATGGATGCTTTTGGATTTCGGCCGGTATGGTTCGGTCGTCTTCTTCTCAGGAATTTTAAAACTGCCGATAAACAATCCTGCCCCTATAATCGTCATCAGCCAGTTGATTGTCCGGTTCTGAAATATGCCGGATACGGCTTCAAAGGCAGCATCAATGCCCAACATCAGCGATACGCCGACTGCAAAATAAAATCCTGCTACTGTAATCAAGTAAGAGAAAATAAGCGGGATAAGTCCTTCCTTGACTGTAATAAGCAAATAAATCGTAACCCCCAGCGTGGCGGGACTGAGAGTGTCTAACAGTGACAACGCTCCAACGGAAAGAAGCAATTCTATCGTCATAATCCCCCTCCTTGTTCAAACGGTTAAGCGCGAGAACTAGTCCTCTTTTTTGAAAATTGTTTTGAATAGATACCCTGCCCCTACCCCAATTCCCACACCTGGTAATGCATTTCCGAGCAATAGACCAATTCCCGCTCCGATGATCGTGCAAGCGTAAATAATAAGATCGCCTTTCTTCACTTTACTCCTTCCTTTCGCTATCTGTTTTTGGTAATTACGTGTCCTCCCTTCCTATCGGCTTTCATTCTACAAGATGACGTTGCGTCATTTTCAAGCCTAATCTATGAAAAAAATTATGGTTTTTCGTCTTTAAAAACCGTTTTTTAAAGAAAATTCAGTTACCGATGAAAAAAGCGGTTGAACGTTACGTTGCGTCATCTTGTATAATGGAGGTTCATGAATATTCCAAAGAAGGTGTTGCGCTACGATTCCGATTCAAGAGGTTACCAAGCAAACTGGCATAACCGTCCGCACGCTGCGCTATTACGATCAAATCGGGCTGCTGAACCCTTCAGCCAAAACGGCTGGCGGGCATCGAATCTACTCTGAGGATGATTTAATGAAATTGAAGCATATCCAATTTTTGAAGCAGATGGGCTTTCGTTTACAGGAGATCGATGAATTATTAGCGATGCAGGATCGGGATTGGTTCGCCAGCCTAAACAACCAACTGACGTATATATTAGAAGAACAAGAGAAACTAAAGCAAATGGAGCAGTATCTCCGTGAATTAATGCACAGCATGGTCTTCGAAGGCAAGGCGAAAGGTGACGCCGTGCAGAAGTTGATTCAATTGTCTGGCCACAGTAAGGAAACAAGGAAGAAATACCGGGAGCTTATGTTCAAGGAACACGAGCAGAAGCTTTTATCGCGCTTGCCGAACGTTTCCAGCGATGATCCAGATTCATTGGAGTGGATCGCACTTATTGCACAGTTGAAGCAGAATATGGATGCTGGGCCGGATGATCCCCAAACCCAGCGTATCTTGAGGCGCATGTTGGAAAAAGCCGATGATTCATTCTCAGGCGAACCTGAATTTCTTGATAAAATGTGGTCAGTCCGGAAATGCCCGGAACAATCTGCTCAAATCGGACTGTATCCACTGGAACCGGAGCTGTTAGAATTTGTCGAGCAGGCCTATGAAATTTATCTCTCTAGGCATCGAATACGATCAGAATAGATTGAGAGTTTTTGAGTATGGAGTGAAATAGAGCAGCCTTCCTGTGATAGGATGGCTGCTATTATCATGATTCTATTTTTTCATGATTGCTTCAGCAAAAGAAACGGTCTTCAGAAGATGCGCATATTCCTCTGGAGTCGCGCCGCTTTCTACACACCAACACATTCCCATTGCCGTTTCTACATACAGACATTTCCTTATGACATCATTCGGAATCGAAAGCTTCTTGGTGAGAATACCTATAATTTCGTCTATTTTCTCATATAAGTCCTCCGTAATGCTTTCATCAAACTCATTTAATATAAATCGAGGAATATCGAATACAGGATCGCCGATTACACCCTTTGGGTCGATGATCAGGTATTCCCCATTGCTGCCGAGCAGCATATTATCATGATGAAGATCACCGTGCAGCAGCAGATTTTGCGAATAGTTCGAGGAAATGGACAAGCAAATCTTTCTTGCACATTGCATGTGTCTTGTTAATTCAGGGCAATCGTGACGCTGACTCATGTAATCTGTTATCCGCTCAACCCAACCGACATAGGTTGGGAATTTTTCTGCCTCAACAGCCGCAATATGTAAATTCGAATATAGGGAACAAAATATATCTAATCTTCGCTTTAACGAATCCTCGTCCCGCAAGGTAGTACCCGGCTGCAAACGTTCTAATAGGATAACGCCGTTATCGATATCTGCTCGATACACCTTACAGAATCGTTGCCCATCATATTGACGCAGCGTCGAAACTTCCGTCCAAATCGTTTCTGAAGGCTGTCCTATTTTTAGTACCGTATGGCCATCCTGTTCCGAATAGCAAGTGAACACTATGTTTGCAGAGAAGGATGGAATCAGCTGCAATGAGGACAACGACCACTTCTCGGCATAATCATCAATATGACACAGCATCTGTTCATAAAACGTGTTGCCAAATCGCTTTATAATCGTATCGATTTGCTCCTGTGTAAATATGCTAGATAGGCACTCCACATCCATTCCCTCCAATGTCTAAATATCTTCTTATCCATTTTCAAGTATATAAAAAGCTGCCCCACTAGTTCATTCAGGACAGCTTTGTTTGCTTTGTTGTTACGCTTATTAGTTGTTACTAACCGTTGCGGCAGGTTCTACCTTCGTACGATACAACTTCTTCGCTAGCAGTGTCTGCAGAATAATGAACACGCCGCCTACACACCAATACATCGGTATGACTGCGGGAGTAGTCAGGGAAAACACGGTCATCATGATTGGAGACACGTACCCCATAAACGCAAACTGCTTGCTCTGCATCGGATCCATGCCGATTTGTGTAACTTTATATTGAAAGAAGTAGATGATCCCGACGAGCAGCGGGAGCACAATGTCCGGTCGTCCGAGCTGGAACCATAAGAACGAGTGTGCAGCTACTTCCGGTGTGAACTTAATGGCATAATACAATCCTGATAAGATAGGCAGCTGGATAAGCAGCGGCAAGCAGCCGATTGCCAACGGATTCACCTGATGCTTCTGATACAATTGCATCATTTCTTGCTGCATCTTTGCTTTTGATTCTGCATCCTTCTTATCCTTATATGTGTCTTGAAGAAGCTTCAACTCAGGCTGCAATACGTCCATCTTCTGTTTCATCTTCTGTTGATTGCGATACTGTCTCATCATGAGCGGCATCAGCGATAATCGTACGAGCAGCGTGAGCAAAATCAATGCGAGCCCGTAGCTTCCACTGAAAAATGCCGCGAAATGTTGGATCAGATACACAAACGGATACACGATGTAATGGTTAAAAAAGCCTGGCGTATTAGCATCAACCGCCGCATTAGAACCGCTTACCCCGCATCCGCTTAACAACACGAGGATCACCAGTGCCCCGATTAGAATATATTTTCGTTTGTAGGTGAATACATTGAACTGCTCCATAATAATCCTCCTTGATTGGATAACGTTCTGATTCCAATCAAGGAATGGCAGTCACCTGAATCTCCATCCGGCGCTTCTTTTCGCTTCACACTTCTGGTTAACCAGTGATGAATTTCTGTCCGACCGACGATCCGCTCCTGAGGAAGAACAATTGCGACTCGGCCCCTGTATGCAGGCACTAAGAAGTGATCGACCGCGACATACAGATGTGCAGCGTAAGCATACGTAAGTGAACATATAAGACCGATCGAGATCAAATACGGAATCAAATCAGAAGACATCAGATCCTGGAATTCAAACAGCAATGTATTCACCTCCCCTTTTATGCAGATGAGAACAGTATCTCACATGGGGAGACAAGTTTCAAATCAGGGAAAAACAAACAGTTGGATACAACTTCGTAAACAAGTTTTATCTCAATAACAAGTATGAATGATCCTTTTTCTATGATCGAATCACCGATTCACTACCAGCAGTAATAAGAAACAAGCTCTGCGAAGAGCAGAGCTTGTTTTCAACGAAGCGCTTATTTGACAACCCGTTCTTCAATCGTCTTTTGAACGCAGCCAAGGATCTCTTTAAAAAGGAATGCGTTCTGAGTGAATCTTATAGTCATGTTCGGCAGCCCATGCGACTAGTCCGTTCCATAATTGTTCGCACGCAGCAATGATACGTTCCGGTTCAGACAACTGTCCGGACATGACCATGTTCGCGACAATATCATAGCCCTTCGGACGTTGCGGGAGCTCCAACGATTCCGGAAGCACCCTGGCTCCTGTTGAGTACAGCTTCCGATTGTGAAGACCGATCAACATGGCGCCGTATTTGGCGAATTGCATGGCCAAATACGGTAAATATGTCTGTGTGCCGGTCCGACTCGCATTCCGGAGCTTTCCGATGAACTCATACATCTCCCCTACAAGCACTTCATTAACCGCATTCGCGAAATCCACACTTGATGGCGATTCTGCCGCTTCCTTCAGCTTAGAAAAAAATCCGTCTGGATCATAGAGACTTAGCGGAGAGAAGAACGGCCCGTGTGTCAAAGCCCATTCCCCTTCCACTGTTGCAGCATCGTTCAAAACAACGCTTACACTGCGTACATTCACTTCGGCCTTCCAAGGTCCTGCTGACCATTCGTAACTGAAGTCTACCTCTTCTTCCGCGTCCTTCAGCACACAGAACATCTCAATGTCCGAATAAGGCCCGTCCGTACCTCGGGATACGGAGCCATACACCCCGATTGCAACAATTCGATTGGTATATACCTCCTGCAAGCGGTTGGCGAGCTCATAACAGGTTGCCAGTCTTTCATGTCTTGAAATTTCTACAGGTCCATTCATGTTCATCTGTGTATCTCTCCCTTGGTTTGTGTGATTGGAATGAGTGGATACAGATTCATGAATGGAGGGCCGCGGGCTTAACGAGGGACTTTCTTCGCGTGCATAGGAACTCCTCCTTATAAGTGATATCGTCTTTCTTCTACCTGTATATTTTTTCTCTATTTTACCAATTCTCGCTCCATAATGGAACAACTTCATGTGATGTACTTACGTTTACCTATTTTCGCGTTTACCTCCTGCTTCAACATCAAGAGCGCCATTCGGTACAAGGGCAGCTCCATTTCCTGCATGACATATATGAAGGCTTCCTTATCACCTGCCTGTGCCTTTCGAATATAATCTGTATGTATATCCACCTAATTTTGCACCTTCCTTATCTTCTGCTTTCTATGTCTCTCATTTGCCAACATTAGATCATGGTAAATAAAACAAAGGTTACAAGGAAAAATCTATTATGACGGCACAGTCATAATAGATACATAAGCCACTTTCCTGCCAACACATTTTAACAGGCTGATTTCAATCTAATTACGTGGTCTCCCTTAAATACGACACCAAAATGACAGACCGAAAAAATCAAATAAGAAAACCCCCGATTTCAACGATTTCGTTTGAAATGGAGGTTCTCTACTATTCTATCTATTTTCATTTACTTTTTATCGAGTGCACCTAAAAAAGGTCTCACCTATACCTATACCTATACCTGATAAAATATTCGCTCGCCTGCTAGGAATGGCAAACAATGATTCGCACAAAGCTTAGGCATTTTCTCCCGCATCCAATTATGTACGGACTCATTCCCCATTTGAAACGCATAATATCCGATAATCGAAATCAACATCATTCCTTCGATAAGAACAAGCTCTTCCGCAGCTATGTTCATAGTTCCGTAATAGCCCTCTAAGAAAATTTTACGGTGTTCTGAAGGAACCATCATCGCCCCCATGGCGATGTCTGTCAAATCGTATCCTGGGCCGAAGAATCCGAAATCAATAAAGCTTAATCGTCCTACAGGAGACATAATCATATTGCCAAATCCTAAATCACCGTGAATCAATCCCCATCTATCCGTATCGGTTCCGATTTGCTTAAGCTTATCGTTGATGAGATGAATGCACTTCTCGATGATCGCGACATCAGAAGACGCAAATAAACCGAGTTCCAACCCTTTATGTATGGTTTGAATCAAACCGTCATTATATGCAATCCCTTGCTCAGGCCGATTCTTAACACGATCTAGCGGATACCGGCGGTAAAATTCGTGGAGCTTAGCAATGTGAGATCCGAGCTGCTTGACCGATTCTGGATTCTGAAGGTCCTCCTTCTGCAGATCCCTGCCTTCCAGCCACGTTAGTACCGAACAGTTCAATCGCTGTCCTTCATGCTCGATGACGGTAATCAATTCCCCGTCTTGATTGCGCAGCGGCGACTGCACCAGCAGGCTGCTCTCATTCGCCAACGCTTCCAGCATGAGAAGTTCACCAAGCAGGCCTTCATACGTATGCTGCAAGCCTGTCATACTTGCTTTAAACGGCTGATGAACACGCAGGACATAAGTACTGCCGTCAGCTTCGCTCACTTTATATGTCCGATTCTCATTATGCCTCAAGAAAGTGATCTCAGGCTTTTGGAAGCGAAAACGGTGTAAAATGTGATGTAATTGTTCATCTGTCATCTTCAATTTCCTCTCATCGTTAAAAATTAGACATGATCGAAATATCTATACAGCCAGTCTACTTCCTAATGTTGGGATTGTCTACGGCTTGCTATCGGGCACTAAGCCTATTTCTTGGATTATGCTGATAAGGCAAGGAATATCATTTTTACTCCACTGGTCGTAACAGGAGGATTCAAATTGGAAGAAGGTATGAAAGAAGCTGATCCCTGTATGATCTTGGCTTTATGCCGCTAGCACGGCTTCGAAATGTTGGAACATCTGATTATACGCCCGCTGCTTTTGTTTATAGCGCATCTGATTCGACATCGCGTACATATTCAATACAGGAACAAGATCCTGTTCTCCCTGCACAAGTCTCAATACCTCATTGACTTCTCCATTGACAAATGCAATAGTAAGTGCCCGTATGTGGCTTCGAGCTTCTGGATTATCTGGCAGGATCGCTTCTTCCATGTATTCATCTTCCTTCACATCGTGCAGCATCTTTCGTGCTCGATGATATGCAGCCTTCACCGCCCCTTCTGTTGTCTTCAGCTTATTCGCAGTATCAGCAACAGAATACCCGAGTACGCTGCGCATAAGGAGGACGGTTCTTTGCAGAGGAGACAAGTGTGTCATCATATATTGGAAGGCGGCTTCGATGTCAATTGTACTATTCTTCTGTATAGAGTCATTGTGTTCTTGAGATTGAAGTTGCTGCTTCATCAAAATTTGATCAAATCGATGTCTTCGGCGTACTTGATCGATCCAAGCGTTTCTGGCTGTACGCAGGAGCAGCGCTTCAGGATTGTTGTGCTCTATCTCCTTGTTTCGGGTTAGAATCTTAACCCACGTATCCTGTACGAGATCCTCGGAATCCCATTTGGAATGTGAGAGAGAGAGGCAATATCTGTTCAGTACGTTGTTCAACTGCTCCAGATTGGGTTGTTCGGTGCTCTGGATTTGATCTGGATTGGTCATCCTTCACAGTCAACTCCTTCATTCATTCGTTCTCGCTTCCACTTCGTCAGCCTTCTTCTTCATGCCTTACATGAATCGTTCATGGCGGCACTTATGGTTTATCTTATCAGTAAACGAACGAAGCATGCATTGCGTTACGCTGCCCAGTGAAAAAACATTTGTCCGCTGAACCGTATCTTCTGCTGCGATCCATTCGTTTTCTTGATATTCCATGGTGGAAAAACAGAGGAGGTATTACCATGTCAAACTATATCCCTTATGTTGTTGAGCAAACGAGCCGCGGGGAACGCTCCTATGACATCTATTCCCGATTATTGAAGGATCGCATTGTATTTGTCGGTTCTGAAATTACGGATAGTCTTGCGAATAGTATTGTCGCACAGCTCCTTCTTCTTGCAGCGGAGGATTCAGACAAAGACATTTATATGTACATCAATAGTCCAGGAGGCTCGGTCACTGCAGGATTTGGCATCTATGATACGATGCAGTACATTAAGCCGCAGGTTCATACCATTTGTACAGGATTAGCCGCCTCCTATGGCTCGATCCTGCTGCTAGCTGGAGCCAAGGGCAAGCGCTTTGCACTACCCAATAGCGAAATCATGATTCACCAACCCCATGGAGGCGCTCAAGGACAGGCAAGCGACATTGCCATCAGCGCCAAGCGCATTCTCAAAATGCGCGAGAGACTTGTGCAATTAATGGCTGACCATACTGGGCAGCCCGTCGAACGAATTGAAAAAGACATGGATCGCGACTACTTCATGTCTGCCGAGGAAGCACTGGAATACGGGATTATTGACAAGATACTCAAATAGTACAGGATACGAGCGATCAAGTTGTCCATTTTCATAGGTAGCTGATCGCACAGGATCAGCCTTCTTTATTAAATCTAGCCAATCGACACGCTTGTAATTTTTCCAATTGCACATTGTCGATAATTTCCTTAGCAGCGAATCGGCTGATAAGCGCTGTTGTACCAGCGGCTAATACAAGGATGTCCGATTCCAAATAACCATTTGAGGTGTGTACGCCTACAACCTTTGCATCTCGTTCTTGAATGCTGGTAACCGTGGTATTGTAAAGGACAATTGCACCATTTTCCTGGGCTTGTTGTAACAACAAGTTTGTTGTGGCAACGGGATCTAGTCCCCCCTCTTCTTGAGCGAAGCTGGCTTCATCGGGATACTCATTCAGATTCGGTTCAAGCTTCATGATCTGTTGTCGATTCAGTTGTTGTACTCGCGAGCCTTCCATGTTCATAGGAACTCCCCAAGACAGCGCACCGCTCCAATCAATATTCAAGTCAGGAAGTTCTTCTTGCAGAGCGTGATATTCTGCGATTGCATCCTCATATAAATGTCGATACATTGCGGATGTCTGCATGCTTGAATGAATCCATGCGATTGACTTGTCGGTTGTTTCGCTAGCAGCAAATCGATTTCTTTCAATGACCGTGACCTGTGGATGTTATTTGGATAAATAGTACGCGATTGCAGAGCCAACGATTCCCGCACCAATAATGATAATTCTCAAATCTCTATTCATACAAATGTAATCTCCTACTATTCGTTTCACTGAAGCCGAACTCGCCATTTTCCTGGTGAGCTCGGCTTCGTGCATACTATATGGAACAACCTTGTACTTGATGACGACATTCCCCTTTATACGATCTGTGTCCGCATATTGATGCGCTGCTGGAATCTCATGGAACGAGCACCGTTCAATGACCGCTTTCAATTTGCATTCTCACCGGATAACGAAGGTAACGCACAACCGCTAGTTGTACCTTCGCTATTTCGTTGCAATCTGGTGGATAAAATAGGAATTATTTTGATCTAATTATAGGAATCATGCATGTAAGCAGTCATCAAATGTACAACGAGAAGATCGAATTGATAAAGATGAAGCTTGCTCCAGGCTTACAAATTCGTAATGATATTGAAAGCTTGATCGATGGGTAGGGCCAAGGTCTTATTATATGATTTATGTATAAGAACAAGACAAGAATAATGACTACTAGAGGTGAACATAAATGAAGGAAAACAAACTAATATCGGCATTTTCTTACTGGAGTGTTCTATTTGCTCCAATCTTATTCCCCATTATTGCTTGGATTGTAGGTGACTCGGAAACAAGAAGCCATGCCAAACGAGCTCTATGGACTCATCTAATTCCTAGTATCGCAGCCATTATTGCGGTGATGTTGTTTGGTTTAATTGGGGTTAGCGTTCGCGACATCGGTGTCGCATGGGGAATCGGTGCAATTATCGCGTTTTGTGTATGCGGTGTGATTAGCGTGTACTACTTTGTATGGAATATTATCAAAGGGATCCAGGTTATCAATTCTTAATTCATTTCGAATCTGATTCTTCTTCTGCTCGACCAGAAAATTATTTACGCCACACAAAGGTACCTCTTTCGATTGGAATAGAGGTACTTTGTGTGGCGGATCATGTTCAAATTCAATGATAGTATTTTCTTTAATCTTCTATACATTTCCCCGACAATCATATTGAAACGCAGGCTCCGTCTGTAAGAAATAACCATATGAATAGAATAGATTATGAAAGGTGACGCGTACAAGCAGCTAGAAATAGAGTTGAAATGCGCCCATTTTGCATGTGCTGTCAGATCCAAAACATAGCTTTTTAAAATACGTATTATATTTATGAAAAGAGTTTCTGGTCAGTTAACCCTGAGAAAGGCACCGACCAAAGTTCCCTTACGTTTAACGGATCCGAACAGGATACTTTACTGTGATTATAAAATGAATCCGAAGCCATCAATCCAAATACCCGAAACTTCAACCTTCATTGGCCCCCGGCAGTTCGTGTTCAGATGCCATATTCTCTCTAGTTAATACATACTCTATTAAAATAATGGAATGCCTATCTATGTTGGTAATAACAAGTATTTATGGTAATATAAAGATGGATTTCTGAAATACCAAAATTAGGAGTTGTTTTCTATGGATATCAAAACGTATACCCAATCAAACCGTGAAGCTTGGAATGAAGTGAATCCGATCCATCAGGTACATAACCCCGTGAACTTGAAAGAAGCGTTTTTGCAAGAAGGATATTCCACTTTGGACCCCCTAATTACTGAACTGCTTCAAGATCTGGGTCTCCGAGAGAAAAATGTGGCGCAGCTTTGCTGCAATAATGGCAGAGAAGTGTTGTCACTGGTGAATCTTGGGGCGCAAAGCGGAACTGGCTTCGATATTTCGGATCACGCCATTCAGGAGGCAAAGGATCTGGCGGATATATCCGGCTTGCCATGCTCATTTGTCCGCACTGATGTATACGATGTTGATCTGACCGAGCATGCTGGTAAATATGATCTGATCTACATATCGATCGGCGCGCTCCCCTGGCTTCCTGACCTGGGCAAATTTTTCAATCTCGCGGCCAATATGCTGGCGAAGGACGGTCAACTCGTCATTTATGAAATGCACCCGTTGTTAAACATGCTTCCCTTAGAAGACGAGCCTGAATTTGAAGATCCTTTGAAAATTGCCTTTTCCTATTTTAAAACCGATCCATGGGTTTCCACGAGCGGAATTGACTATGTTGGAAAGACAACCTACGAGGCAAAAACGAATTACAGCTTTAGTCATACGTTGGCATCCATTTTCAACGCCATTATTCAAAGCGGCATCAATATTACGGAATATAAGGAATATCAGCATGATATTTCTAATATTTACGCTCATGTAGAGAAAGAACAGAAGCTCCCGATGAGCTTCACGTTAGTCGGCCAAAAGAGGTAGATTCCACCTAATGGATCGTGACGAGCAGTAGGAGGTACGGGTTTTTCTTTCATGCGCCGTACCTCCAATTTGCACCCGGTTTGCCTTCCCTTCCCCAATCTTTCCCTAGCCTGCTTAATCCTGCATCGTTTTCGTGATGATAGAATTGTCCCTTCTGAAAGTGACAAGCAAGAATGCGTACAGCAGATACAACACCCCAGGCACCATGCTGCCGTACGCGGCCCATGCCAGCGAAGCCGATGACCAAACGATAACAAATTCCCAGGGCAATCCACGGGTTAATTGGTGAAGCAGCAAGATGTAGGTTGTACCAAGGATGACGACAAATAACCCGTGCATACCTAATAAGAAACCTTGCTTCCGATTGTATGGAACTCGTCTTCTTCGCCTATTTCGAATATCAATCAGCCCTTTGCCCGTCAGAAAGAGCAGGACAAGTGACAATCCCCCCCATAATCCCGTAATCCACATCGCTACCTGATCGACGAAAAGAAATCCATTGGTGCTGCGATCTGCCAGCTCGGCATGCTTGCCTGACCAGATATCCATGATTGCCCGCCCCATATGTGCGCCTTGTTCGCTGTTCGTATTCATAAGCACGGCAATGCCCGTCCGTGCGGCGGGATAGAGCGCTACAAATGAGGAAAAAGCAGGATTATTTCCGGCATGGGATATTTCTTGTTTATCTCTATATACGCTCCAGCCGCTTGCATAATAAGAGCCGTCCCCATCCGGCGCCACGGTTCGATCCGGTTCATGTGAAGCTGTTATCAAGGAAGGCCCGATGCCTCCTAATGTTATATCCTGCAGTTGAAATAGCATCCATCTCGCCATATCCCGGGCACTGCTCACGATATAGCCTGCTGGGGTATTTCCGCGATATATTGGCGGCTGATAGTTGCGCTGCCTGCCAAAAAAGACCTTGTGCCCCGCAGCCATATCCTGCGTATAAACGGGCACTGTGGCGGCCACCGTCGAGGTCATGCCCAAAGGCTCAAATACGGACTGTCTCATAAATTGTTCATAGGGCATTCCACTTGCTTTTTCGATGATAAATCCAAGCACGTCATAATTGATTGTCGCATATTCGAAGCTGCTTCCGGGCAATCGTGCCAGTGGTTGATCGACGAGTGCGCGTACAGTCTGTTCCATGGCAGTTTCTGCTTCGCTTGCCGGGATACGGCCGATGGATTCAAACGGAATTCCGCTTGTATGGTGAAGAAGCTGATGCAGCGTAATGATTGCCGGTTTCCCGTTATAGGTCATCCGCAGCCAAGGTATATAGCTAGTGACAGGATCGCTTTGCCTCAATAGCCCCTTTTCCTCCAATAGATGCACGGCCAATCCTGTAAAAGCCTTGCTTGTCGATCCCAGTTCGAACAGCGTCCTGCTCGTGACGGGCTTTTGTGCCCCAAGATCCGCATATCCGAAGCCTTCTTCCAGAACGATCTTCCCTTTATGAACCATAGCCAGGGATAATCCGGGAATTTTGCTGGCAAGCATCTGAGCGTGCACATATTGCTTTATGGCTGCAAGCCGCTGTTCTTGAGCATGCTCATCCCCTGCTTGAGCTGCGGGATCGGCGTGTGAGGGCATAAGAAGCAGCAACGATACGAATGAAATGATAACGGCAGTCATCAATTGCTTTCCCCGCCGTTTCCAAGAACTGCTCATCGATATCCCCCTTGAATTCAAATCGTTTCGATCAAAAGCAGCAGATGATTGCTCATCTGCTGCTTTTATGACTATGTCCAGGTGATTCAATTTGGTGAATCACTCCGCTTTGCTTCTACGATTCGGCTCAAATCACGAATCGTCATTGCATCGTAAAGCTCCCGAAGCGTGAATTTAACGCTGAAAACTTTGCTAATTCGCGTAATGACTTGCGTTGCCAGCAGTGAATGTCCGCCCAGGTCGAAGAAATTATCTGTTACGCCGATTCTTTCAAGCTGGAGGATTTCTTTCCATATGCCGCAGATGACTTGCTCTGTATCCGTCTCGGGGAGGATGATTTCACGCTGTGTGAATGGACTGACGTCCAATTCGGCCAGTGCCTTCTTGTCCAGCTTCCCGCTCGGCGTAGTTGGCATGAACGGCACGAAGATAACTTGATCCGGCACCATATAGTCTGGCAGGGAGTGTTTTAAGTGGGTTCGCAAGGCATTTGCGCTTAAATAGTCCCAGCTATCCGCCGCAGAACCCGCGTCGCAAGGGTGCTCCATCCACACGCTCGGCTCGATATATTCTCCGATTCCCTTTTCAAGATCGATATGAACGGGCTGAAGCGTCCCTTTCACCTGATATTGTCCGCTCTTTTCGAACGTTCTGCCCGTCCATTTTTCCCAATCCGAGATGCTGCCCCTGATAGACTGAGATTGAACTGCAATTCCAATCATGCGTGCGCCAGTCCGTTCATGCGTGCGCAGCCAATTGTCCTGAAGGTGCCCGTCTTCCCGTCTGAGCGTGCAGTAGTCGGAAAAGCTTAGCTCCGGAAAATCTGATTTTCCTGTCGGACGTACCGGGACGATAACCCGTTCCATCTTATGTCCATGTGCCAGATGCTTGAAAGCGCCAAGCAGTACGGAGGCCAATCCGCGCCCCTGGTACCTCTCATTTACGACTCCGGCAAGAATGAGCAGCGTATTAGGCTCTTTCTTGGCTGCACTATCTTCGAAAGCTTGGATAAGCCCTGAATCCCACCCTTGGGGAAGCCCGCTGTCGGTCTTGTCCCAGCAGATCGGAATGGTGTTGCCGACTGCTGCTACCTCACCTTTGGAATCTGTCAGGGCGAATTGGTATTCCGGAAATTTAACGAATACTTCGGGCCACAGGGCTTGGAATACCTGATCTCCTTCAAAAAATTCGGGCCATGCCGCTAAATGAACGGCATCCATTTTTGGCTTCAGAGAAGGGATCTGTGCAAGGGTGTGCAATTTCAGACGTTCATTATTTACGATGAATGGCTGCAGGGCATCACTTAGCTCGACATATGCGACCAATCCATCCATCCTCTCGTTTTGCACATGAAGGACGGCGCATTTGCCCACACTCTCGTGAGCCGCCAAACGACTTTCAACCTCTTCAACCTCCACGCGGTTCCCGCGAACCTTGACTTGGTAATCGACCCGACCGATATACAACAAATTTCCGTCTTCTGTATATTTGGCCAAATCCCCCGTACGATACAACCGTGATTCGGGATCACGGGAGAACGGATTGGGAATAAAACGTTTGGACGTTTCCTCGTAATCGGCAAGATAGCCTCTGGCGAGCGCAGGAGAAGCAATATACAGCTCTCCAGGCACCCCGATTGGCACCAATTGATGATGCTCATCCAATAAGTAGACGCGGTGATTACTGATCGGGCGGCCGATCGGAACTTGATTCCCCTCTGCCCCCCGCGCGCAAATATAGGTGACGGAATCCACACTCGTTTCGGTAGGACCGTAATGATTGCTCAGGCTGCTTGCAAAACATTCGAAAAACTTGTCCCGGATCTCCTTTATAAGCGCTGCTCCTCCGCACACGACGTGGCGCAGGCTTGGAAGTTCCGAAAAATCGCCACGCTTGCGGGCGTCTACGAAAGCTTCCAGCATAATCGGAACCATCTGCAGTACAGAAACCCTGTGCCGGGCAGCCAATTGACCGATTTGTACCGGATTTTTGCGTTCCTCCTTGCCGGCAACTACAATCCGTGCTCCATAAGCAAGCGGCCAAAAAATCTCCGGTATGGAAGAGTCAAACGTATAGGTCGTTATCAGCAGTGTTGAATCGCGGTCTGTCAACGGGTAGGTTCGCTGCGTCCACTCAAGCAAATTGACGAGGCCGCGATGTTCAATTTCAATGCCTTTCGGCAATCCGGTCGAGCCTGATGTAAACATTACATAGGCCAAATTTCTAGAATCAAGAGACAGTTGCAGGTCAGCAGGAGATTCCTTTTCCAACTCGGAAGCCTCTTCATCTAGGAGCATCCATTGTTGGAAAGGAAGCTGTTTATCTTGTGCAAGCCGCCCTTCCGAAATGATGATGGACATCCCTGTCCGGTCGGCAATCCATTGCCGACGCGAATCGGGAAGATCGGGATCCAGCGGAATATAAGCTCCTCCCGACTTTAAAACCGCAAGGAGCGCGATAATCATGTCCTCAGACGGATCGAGCAATATCCCCACCTTATTTTCTGGCCGCACTCCTTTTCTAATTAACGCGCGCGCCAATTGGTTTGATCTGGAATTCAATTCTTGGTAGCTAAGCGTCCGGTCTGCAAATGTCACAGCCGCATGATTGGGCGTTCGGCGAGCCTGCGCTTCAAACAAACGGTGAACACAGGTTGCATCGTTATAAGGGTGGTCTGTCCGATTCCATTCCTCAAGCAGCGTGATTTTGTCCTTTGCAGTCACAAGCTCAAATGTCTCCAGCGGCTTCGATGGTTCGCTTAGCACTTGCTCCGTCAGCAAGAAGAACTGCTCGACCAAACGCTGGGCAGTCGTTCTCTTGAAGAGATCCGTATTATAATTCAGATTGATTTCAATACCGGATTCCAGTTCGTCGAAAACATAAGTAAGATCGAAGCGTGCGCTAATCTCTTCGAAATCAAATGGCTGCACCTTATAAGACAAGCCTTCAAAACTCAGTTGACTCAACATCTCTCTTTTATTGTTTTGCAAACCGTACATGATGGAAAACATCTTGGTGCGCGACAAATCCGTATCCGGACGCAGTTCCTCAATGATAAAATTGCTTGGATATAAATGGTTGTCATAGGCTTCGATCGACGTTTTCTTCACCTGCGCGGCAAGCTGCTCGAAGCTCATTCCCTCTCTGATGCGGCAACGGAGCAGCATCGCTTTGGCAAATAGGCCGAGCACATGCTCGATCCGGACGTCGTCACGATTGGCAATCGGCGAGCCTACAATAAAGTCCTTTTGGTTGCTTAGCCTGTACAACTGTAAATTTAACACCGTTAACAAGAACATGTTCAAGGTAAGGCCTTGTTCCTGGCAATACCGATAAACCCGGCTTTCCAATTCGGAATCGAACCGTCCCAAAATAGTGCCGCCCCGGAACGTCATCTGCGGCGGGCGCGGGAAATCGGTTGGCAGTTGCAGTCCGTTAGGAGGATCGGCAAGCTCCTTCAGCCAATATTGCCGGTGCTCTTCCAGCTTGCCGGTTCGCACAGCCTCGTTGATCCATTGCATATAGTCGGTGTACTCTACTTCCAAATCCGCCAGTTTCGGCGATCGGCCCATCATTTCGGCATTATACAGTTCATTCAATTCTTTAAAAAGCTGAATGGACGAAGTCTCGTCCCAAATGATGTGATGTGTGGCAAACAAGAAAAAGTAACGATTCCCTTTGAATTCGACGAGTCGAATGCTGAAAAGAGGCCCCGTTTCGAATGAAAATACTTGATTTGCATGTTCTTGGGAAAGCCGCCTAACGGTCGCCTCCACATGGTGTTCGGGAATGTGCGTATAATTCTCGCACAATAAGTGAAAAGGAAAATCCGCCACCGGTGTAATATATTGAAACGGAATTCCGGAATTTTCATCAATCCTGAAATATGCCCGCAATACGGAATGACGCTCAATAAGCATTCTCCATGCCCGCTCAAATGCATCTAGCTGCAAGTGGCCCTCGAACATAATGTCAAAGCTGACATTGTAATAAGGATTGTCTGGTTCCAAAACGTGAAAGTACCATTCGGGCAATTGAACCGGCGCAAGTTCGTAGGCATGCTGAGGCGGCCTTTTCAAAATTGGAGACAATTCGCTGATGTTCGACTTCCCTTGTCGCGCTACCTGCTCATCCAACAAAGCCGCCAGATCCTTGAGAACAGGCGTCAAAAAGATTTGTTGCAGCGCAATTTGGATGCGTAGCCGATCACGAATCCGGTTGACCACCTTGACTGCGCTGATAGAATGTCCGCCAACGAGGAAAAAATTATCGT
Organism: Paenibacillus sp. B1-35; assembly: GCF_050474385.1. Lineage (NCBI taxonomy): Bacteria > Bacillati > Bacillota > Bacilli > Caryophanales > Paenibacillaceae > Paenibacillus > Paenibacillus sp. B1-35. The sequence continues at coordinate 569,602 of NZ_JBCHVJ010000001.1, read as the reverse complement.
CAGGCGCGATTTGGGTTGCTTCAAGCGACTCTTTCCAAATGTCGATCAAGGCGGATTCCATCATAGTCTGCGGCTTGGAAGCAAATACGGGCTCGTTTTCTTTTAGCGTATCCCGCAGTTTCCTTAGTGCATGCCTGTCGATCTTCTCGCTGGCAAGCAGCGGCATGCCCGGAATGCAAGTAAGATGGGCCGGTACCATATAGTAAGGAAGCTGCTGGTGTAGGTGGTTCCTGAGCGAGTCCGGCTCCAGACCATTTCGGCTTGTATAAAAGGCAGCCAGCGCTTGGCCCCCGTCGGATTCTGGGATGACGATCACCGCTACCTCGTCTACTTCCGGATGCTTGCCGATGCAGCCCTCGATTTCGCCCAATTCGATTCGGAACCCGCGGATTTTAACTTGAAAGTCTATTCTGCTGAAAAATTCGAGCTCGCCCTCCGGCAGCCAACGGCCCAGATCCCCCGTGCGGTAAATGCGGGCCTCCGGATCGTCGCTGAACGGATCAGGGATGAATTTTTCTCCCGTCAGTTCGTCGTTCTTCCAATATCCGCCGCCGACGCCAATCCCGCCGATCCAAATTTCGCCCTTCATGCCCACGGGAGCAAGCTTATGGTACTTATCCATAACGTACAACTGCATATTAGGAAGAGGTCGACCGATCGGAATACGAATCTGATGTTCGGTTATAGGTCCCTCCAGCACTTTTTGAGTCACGTCGTCCGAGCACTCAGTCGGTCCGTATGCATTAATGAGCTTGATTTCCGGAAAATGAGAAAACCAAGAATTTACGAGCTTAACGGGCAATTCTTCGCCATTTGCAATCATCCAACGCAAATTCGGCAATTGACGTTCTTCCTTGGACACGAGCCCAACCGTGTCAATAAACGCAAATAACATGGACGGAACCGTTTCTATAATCGTAGCGCCGCTTTTTTTCAAATGCGCTAACAACAGCGTTTGATCTCTGGATGTCTCAAAGGAAACGAGTGAGGTTTGGGCCCCTGCCATAAGCGCCGTCATGGCTTGCCAGATAGATACATCGAAGCTCACGGATGCATTTTGAATGATGACATCCTCATGCGTAACGCCAAGCGTCGTGATCTTCGCATATAAATGATTGATCATTCCATTATGTCTAACAAGTGCGCCTTTGGGGTTGCCAGTCGAGCCTGACGTGTAGATCATGTATGCGATATCGGATGCTGCATTGACATGCTGCGGATTGTCGGAAGGCATAAGGTCGGCATCTGCTTTATGAAGAATCTGGAAATCTGCATCATCGCAGGAATCGAGCTGATCCAGGCAGACAATCGTGCGCACAGAGCGAGAGGACATTCTCCTAGCGCGCTGAAGCAGCGCTCTCTGCGTGATGACAATACCAGCTTCGCTATGCTCCAAAATATAAGACAGCCGTTCATCGGGCAAATTCGGGTCGACCGGCACATAGGCGGCGCCGCTTTTCCATATTGCGATCAATGCCGCTACCCATTCCAGGTTGCGCTCGCTCATGACGGCGACGAATTGATTGCGGTTCGCCCGCTGCTTTCTTAATAGATGCGCTAACCTGTTGGCGCGTTCATTTAATTCCCGATAGGAGACGTCAACGCCTTCAAATGAAAGCGCGATTTGATCCGGCGTGTCCTCTACTTGCTTTTCGAATAAACTTTGAACCGGCTCGTGGGTCGGAAAGTCCAGCTTCCAATGATTGAATTTTTCCATGACCTGCTTTTTTTCCTCATCGACGAGCATGTCCAGATCGGCGATCCGGATGTTAGGAGTCTCTAGTGCATGCTGCAAGAGCTGAATAAAATGAAGACTGAGCCTTTGCATCGTATCTGGGCGGAACAAATCCGAGTTGTATTGGATATAACCGTCAATATAGCCGTCTTTCTGGTACAGCTCGAATACGAAATCGAAGCCGGTAAAGCGGATGTAGTCTAAAGATTTATGGTAAGCAAGTGTCATATCATTGCCTAAATCTACGCTGCTTGCGGCATCCGTTTTTAAGGTGTGAACCTCGAACAACACATCGAATATCGGGTTGCGGCTAAGGCTTCGTTCCACCCCAAGATCCTCAACAATTTTGTCGAACGGGTATTCCTGATTTTCATGCAACTCAGACACAGTCTGCTTCATTCTCAGAACAAAATCCTGAAACAACTCGTCTCCCTCTACCTGATTGCGCACGGGCAGCGTATTCACGAAGCAGCCGATAACGGGCAAGACGTCCGGATGAACGCGACCGGACAGGGATGTTCCGATAATAATGTCTTCATTTCTCGTATACTTGGCGAGCAGCACATTGAATACGGCAAGCAAATACATATAATGGCTGACGTCGAGACTTTCGCATGTCTGCTTGAGCCGTTCCATCCATTCACCATCAATAATGACGGGGACAGTGCTTCCGTTGAAGGATTGCAGGGCCGGACGAGGGAAATCGAGCGGAAAGTTCAGATCGGCTCGTTCTCCCGCCAGCTTGTCCGACCAAAATCGTTTCATGCCGTCCAGCTCTCCTTCGGCAAGACGGTGATTGTGCCAATGGGCAAAATCCGCATATTGCACATCCAGAGGCTCCAGAGGCGACGGCTGGCCATTCAAGAAAGCTGCATAGTTGGCCATGAGCTCAGACATGAACACATCCACAGCCCATCCGTCGGAAATAATATGATGTGCCGCAATCAAGCATAAATGTTCATTTTCGGCCAATCTATACAGATATACCCTTACTAAAGGGGGTTGCTTCAAATCGAACGCCTGGTTCAACGCAGAATCAATTCGCTGATTCAATGCCTGGGATTGCGTTTCCTCCGGCAAACGGCTCAAATCTTCATGCTGAACCTCGAATGGCAATTTCTCATGAACAAGTTGAACCGGATTCCCGTCCTCCTCCATAAAGCAGGTGCGCAGCGTATCGTGCCGGTCGACTATAACTTGAACCGCTTGCTTGAATAGAGCTTCATTCAATGCACCCTGGAGTGTAAACGCGGTTGAAACATGAGTCATGGCATGAACGGAAGCCTCCTGCACAAACTCAAGCTGTTCCGTAAACCAGAACCGCTTTTGCGCATGAGACAATTCGTATTTGTGGATGGCCGCTTCCGCCTCCAAATTCATTTTCACGTTCCATCAATCCTTTCTGAATGCGGTTATCATGCAAGCTGCAATTCCAAGTTTTTTGCTACGACAATGTCTTTGCCTTCGGGATTGATTTCATTTTAGGCCTTGAATCATGTCCTTTGGCGGTCGATTCCAGATACTGACTCAATTTTCTTAACGTTTCATGCTCGAGCAGAACGGCAACGTTCAACTGAATGCCGGTTCTTTTGGAAAGCTCCAGCATGATTTCCATCCCGATCAGCGAGTTTCCACCCAGAGCATAAAAGCTGTCGTCCGGATCGATATGGTGAACGCCCAAACTCCGTTTCCATATTTCAGCCGTAGCTTGTTCAATGTCGGCAAGCTGCATTTCTTTCAGGTTCAACCCTTCGGTGCGTTCGGTTTGAACGAAATCAGATGCGCCAGGGACAACATCCGTAACTGAGGTCGAACGTGCTTGGTTCATCTTCGCCGCAATTTCGTCCGCGAATCGGAACGGCAGTATGCCATGCTGCATAAGATTTTCATTGCGATATTTACTGCGGTAGGCAATTGTCCCAACGAATGATTGGCGAATTCCTTTGCGAATTATGGTGTCTAGCGCTTCGATGCCTTCAGCATTCGTCAGCTTTTCGAACAAATCGTCATCGGCGACCCCATGTTCATAGGACATTCCTGTCTCCGCCCAAGATACCCAATTGATAGTTTGCGTGCGCTTTCCTTGGCGATTGCGATAGGCTTGGAAAGCATCGAGATAAGCGTTGGCCGCCGTATAGTCGCCTTCACCAAGGCCGCCAGTCAATGTCGTTGCGGACGAATAGAGGATGAAAAAGTCCAGTTGGTCATGCTGCGTGCATTTATCCAATATCCATGTCCCATGAATTTTGGGTCGAACGACCTCGCGGAACTTGGCTTCCTGGCGGTTCAAAAGAAATCCCGATCCCCCTACGGCGGCTCCGTGAACAATGCCTCTGATGCTGCCGTGCTTGGTACGTAGAGCGGCGAAAAGCTCCTGCATGGCTTCATAATCGGCTACATCCGCGCTATAGGGATGAACCTTTGCTCCGAGCTGCTCGATCTCCATAATCGCTGCGATTTTTCGCGCCGTACTTGTCTGGTTCGCATCAGTCAATATTGAAGGCCACATGGAACGATCCGGCAAAGGGGTACGATTCAACAAAGCGAGATTGACCGGTGATTTAGCCGCGAAATATTTCGCCGTCTCCAGCCCGATGCCGCCCATCCCCCCCGTAATGACGTAGATGCCGTCAGTATGCAACTGCAGCGGAACATCCGGCTCTTCCTCAAACAAAAGCGGGGCGAATTGCTCCGTATAACGCTCTCCGCCCCTAAATGCGACATGATACGAATCGGACGATACGTCCAGTTCCTGAAGGATTGTGGCCAGTGGAGTTTCATCGTCCCAATCCACGGCGCGGCATTTGAGCTGCGGATTTTCAAGTCCGACAACCTTGCCCAGCCCGAACAGCGCGGCATGCTCCGGATGAATCTGCGGTTCAAGCTGATTTACTTCTTGCGCATATCGTGCGGTCAAAATAAGCTCAATAGGCTGGGATCGCTGCAGCATTGCCAGGGATTTGACACAAGAAAAAAGACTGTACAAGCCTGCATGGAGCGTGTTCTCCAATTCCGCGAGTGAACGGGGATGGTGGTCGCAGTCCAAGCCGCCCATATGGACGATTTTTGTTAGACGCTCCGCCTCCACGCTTTTGAGCACGAACCGGTAACCTTCTTCCGAGCCGTCGGTAACGTAACGGTAATCGTTCAGCTTCATGTTATGGATATCCGGTACAATCTCGACTTCAATGACGCGTCTCCCTTTCGAACGCCATTTTTTCACCAGCTTTGCCCCGAAACCCGACTTGTCCATAATTGCAAGCACTGTACCCATATCCGATTTGTTCGCGGCAGCAGGAAGCTGTTCTTGAATCCATTTGAGCGTGTGAAATTTCTGCTCCTCCGGAAGAACGGGCAGATTCAGCCAGCATGAGCTTGCTTCAAATGGATAGGTAGGCAAATTCCGCTTATTGACGTGAAATGGATAACAGGCTTCCCATATCACCTCGCTACCCTTCACGAACAGCTCCGCCAGCTCAGAAAGCTCACGATCCGCCGGATAGATGCTATCCTTCACATCAGCCTCTGCCGCCATGCCAAAATAATGGCCATACTCCGGGCGATGAGTCAGACCGTGTGCCTCGATTGCCCCCAACCTTAACTGTAAATCGCTTATGCTGGAACACCGTACGGCCAGCCGCCATGGATGGTGGATTCTTCCCGTATTGGCGGTGTAGCATATCTCCGTCAGCGGAATGGGCGCATGTTCGTGCAAAAATGCAGTATAACGTTTAACGAGATGAAGCAGCGCTTCGCGCGTTTTGGCCGACAAAAGCAGCAATTCTTCTCTTTCGGGATAGCTTGTCGATCCTGGTTCGGGAGCTTCTTGTAACACGATGTGGCAGTTTGTTCCGCTCATGCCGAACGAGCTCACCCCGCATCGACGAGGCGTTGCGTCTCGTGGCCAGGGCTTTACGCGGTCATTGACGTACACAGGAGAGCGGATAAAGTCAATTCGTGCATTCGGTTTGTCGAAATGGAGATTTGGCGGCAGTTCCTTGTGCTTAAGAGCCAGCACCGCTTTTATAACCCCGGCAATCCCCGCTGCGTGATCGAGATGGCCGATATTCGATTTGATTGATCCCAATGCGCAAAACTGATTTTTATCGGTATATCGGCGAAAAGCGCGCTGTATCGCATCGACTTCTATCGGGTCGCCCAGCTCCGTCCCAGAACCGTGCCCTTCCAGATAACCGATGCTTTGCGGCTCAATGCCTGCGTCTCTCCAGGCTTGAATAAGAACATCTTCCTGCGACAATACATTCGGCGACGTTATGCCAATGGAGCTTCCGTCTTGATTAACGGCGCTTCCCTTGATTATGGCGTAAATCGCGTCCCCGTCCCTGACAGCCTGAGGCAGCGGCTTCAAAATAAGCGCTGCCACCCCCTCGCCCGGACCAGTTCCATCGGAATAGTCATCGAATGATCGGGTTCGTCCGTCCGATGATTCGATGCCGATTCTTTGCGAGGTATCCAGCGGCAAAATATAGGTTTTCACCGAACCGGCAATCGCCATGTCGCATTCCCCAGCGCGCAGGGATTGGCAAGCCTGATGTATGGCAACGAGCGATGAAGAGCACGCCGTATCAATCAGCATGCTTGGCCCCTTCAAATCCAGTAAATAAGAGATTCGGCTAGCGATAATCGAACGGATATTTCCGGCCAGCGCCACGCTCATTGCATCGGGCTCCAATAGTTGCAACATCCGCGAATACTCCCCGTCATCTCCGTAACCGACATATATGCCCGTACGGCTTCCGGCCAGTTTTCTGCCGTCGTATCCCGCATCTTCAATAGCGGAGAATACAGTCTGCAGAAACAGCCTTTGGTTCGGATCCATCAGGCTTGCCTCGCGGGGGGACAGATTAAAAAAACGGTAATCGAACGAATCGATATTGTCGAGACAGGCGCCTTTGTAGAATTTCGCCTGATAGTCCGTTCCATATGCGACCGCCGCATAGCGTTTCGCTTGCTTTTGTCTACTTGCGGAAGGCAGCCTGACACTATCCACCTTGTCCCTGATGTTCTGCCAGAACGCATCCGGATTGTTGGCTTGCGGCATTTGCAGAGACATCCCGATAATGGCCACATCTCTTGAAGATGGAGCTTCATAATGCTCGGCATGCGAAGACATGTTATCGCGTTTCAGCAATGTAACTTTGTCGAACCCCAGCTTTTTCTTTACCATAACGACTTCCTTTCTGCCCCTTTAGCATTCTATGCATCTGTTAATGCGCGTTAAGGGAGAAGCTCCACAGGTCATCCATTCGTTCCGCCAGTTCAGCGGGATGAATTTGTTTGGTTGTCAATATTCTTTTCAGCCACTCTGCCGCTTGCTGCTTTTCTTCCTCGCCAGGGCTTCTTCCTTCACTGTTCAACGTTTCGTTCATTGCTTCCAGCTTGCGGTAAAGCTCGATCACTTCTTTTTCATATACGCCGGCATCCTCATTCTTATTTTCCGCGCTCGCCGCTAACGCCAAGCACTTCGTAACAAATGAGGGAGCGGACTTTTTGGCGAGATTAGGCATAAGCTGCTCCCCTCCGGAATTTGTGAGAACTGCCGGCACAATCCGGCAGTTCTACTTCGTTGCTGCGCCAAGGGCTTGCTGAACCTCAGGCATTGCATGATGCGACTGCGGTTCTCGTTCCATACTCCAGATAACCGTATGTCGCGATGTTCATTTGCTGAATTTGTGTACTGCCTTCGATAATTTCCGTAATTTTGGCATCTCGCAAATAGCGCTGCACAGAATACTCGTTGCTGCATCCGTTCGCACCATGAAGCTGAACGGCGTCATTCGCTGCCTTAACCGCGATTTGCGACGCAAAATATTTGGCGGCATTCAACTCGTCCCCGGCCTGCAACGCTTTGTTTTGCTTCATAAATCCCGCGTTCAGACATAACAAGCGGGCGGCCTTTGTATTTGCAAGCATTTCTGCAATCATGGCCTGTACCAATTGGAATTCTTTTAAAGGTTGTTTGAACTGAATACGACTCTCCGTATACCGAATCGAATCTTCCAGACATGCTTGTGCAATACCAACTGCCCCGCATGCGACACTGTACTTGCCATACTCTAAAACATGCAGCGCCACATAGGGGAATCCCGTTCCCTCTTTGCCCAGTATATTTTCTTTTGGAATGCGGCAATCGTTCAGGCGCAGCTCGGCCAGCATCGAAGCGCGCGTGCCGTACATACCGTTAATGGGCTCAATGGAAAGGCCAGGCCGATTTTTTTCGACTAGAAATGCGGTCGGTTGACCATTGACCTGGGCAAAAAGTAAAAATACATCCGCCAGTTGTCCGTACGTAATCCATTTCTTCGTCCCGTTCAGCACGTAATGATCTCCGGAAAGCACGGCTTGCGTTTCGATATGCCGAGCGTCGCTGCCGATATTCGGCTCGCTCAGGGCAAACGCGCCGATGGTATGGCCTATTGCCATTGCGGGCAGCCACGTCTCTTTTTGTTCTTCCGTGCCAAAGCGGATGATGGCTTGGCTTGCCATGGTATGAACTGTGAGCAGGCTGCGGATAGACGAACATCCGCGCCCCAGTTCTTCGTTCAGCAGTCCGAACGTAATCATGTCCATGCCAGAACCGCGATATGAGTTCGGGATAAGCGCGCCCAAATAGCCCAGCGAGGCAAGCTTGTCAATTAAGGCTCTTGGCGTTTTCTCCAGTTGGTCATACGAGTTTGCGATCGGCACAATGTCCTGGTCTACGAAATGCTTGAATTGTTCATACTGGGATTGCTGTTCTGGAGTCAGGTTGAAATGCATCGTTTTCACCACCAATCAAATGTCATTGTTTTATTGCGAGCTTGCGCTCAATCAAATCCGACATGCTTTGAATGGTGCGGAAATGTGAGAATTCCAAATCATCATTGTCAAGCACGATGGCGAACTCGGATTCCAAGAACGTGACGAGTTGCATCACGAAAAGAGAATCGACAAATCCGAGCGAGAACAATTGATCGTCGTCGTGCAACTGGACTTGTTTGAAATATTTCGCCAAAAAAGCCCGAATTTTTTCCTTATGCTGTACTTCCATCGGTTTATCCTCCCTTGATAGTTTTGGAGCGCTTCGTCAAAGGCATGCGCTCGAACGGATATGTCGGCAGCGGCAAATGCCGGCATCCTTTCCGGTAAAAGGCGTCCACACAAAAGTCAACCCCGTTCAGCCATAGCTGTCCAATAGTTCGGAGCAGGAAGAGGTGATCGGAAGCGTGCTCGTAAGCATACCGCATGGTCGGAATAGTCTGAAGCCGCTCGCCATCTGCAGCAGACGGATGCTGGCGCACAAAGCTGCATAGTGATTGCCCCGGTCCGATCTCCACGAAAATCGCATCCCCGTCGTGAATAACTTCGTTTATTCCGTCGCTGAAGCGCACAGTTCGGCACAGATGGTCTGCCCAGTATCCGGGGTCTGTTGCTTGTTCTGCCGTTATCCATGTCCCCGTTACGTTCGACAAAAAGGGAATGGACGGAGGCTTCGGTTCATGCTCGAAGATCAGTGCCGACAGTGCAGAGGCGGCAGGCTCCATCATCGGCGAGTGAAAGGCACGATCGGACGGAATGCGGACAGATACTTCACCCATACGGGCAAGACGCCGCTCCAGCTCGCCGATGCCTTCCGCGGTGCCGGAAATGACCAGTGACCCTGGGCTGTTCATCAATGCGATTGTCGTGCCTTCCGGCAGCAGCGGCGAGACCTCGCTTGCTGTCATCGAGACGGCGAGCATCGCTCCCTTCTCCAGCCCATTGATGAGTTGGGAGCGCTTGGCGACGATGGTCAGCGCTTGCTCTAACGTAAATACCCCTGCAATGCAGGCCGCAGTATACTCTCCTAGACTGTGGCCGATCAAGACGTGCGGCTTGATGCCCCAGGATTCCAAAAGGCGTGCCAGCGCGTACTCGACTGTAAACAAAGCTGGATGCGCCCACGACGTCGACTCCCGTTGCTCGCCCGCAGTTCCTGGCGAGTCTCGGCGAAGGATGCGCCGAATGTCCAGTTCCGGCACCGTGCTAAGCTGTTCTCCTCCGCCTGAGTGTTTGGCCGAACGCACCGGATAAAGCTTTTCGCGCAGATCGAATCCCAGGAGAGGCTGCAAAAATTTACAGCAGCCATCGACCGTATCGCGAAAGATCGGTTCCTGCTCATAGATGTCGCGTCCCATGTTCTCATAATGATCTCCAAGACCTGAAAACATGAAAACGAGCTTGCGAGTACTTGCATCGCATGAACTGTCCCAATATCGACACGCATCCCGGTTCTGCAAAATCTCGACGGCCTCACGAATGCCGGAGGACACCAGAATGCGGCGCTCAGGGAGTGATGCCGCCATGTTATGCAGACTGTAGGCGACATCTCCCAGATTTGCATCAACGTGTTGATTGAGATAGCCGACAAGTTGATCCGTTGAGACCTCCAGTGCCGAACTTGTTCCCGCCGCTAGCATGAGCAGTTCTCCGGCACGTGGTTGCGCGGGCATTACGGTTTCGAGTTCATTCAAGGACGGCTGCCCGTCCGTCTCTATGCGGACATGCTCGCCATCCACACAAAGGACGGCCGTAATGGATAACAGCTTCCGCTCCGCAATATTCCATGGACTTATGACAAAAGTCCCCACGCCCTTGCTCCCTAAAGTCGCACACAGTACAACATCGTTCAGGTTGCCGTTCAGACGGACACGGATATCCAGCAACATGTTCGGCAAACTGTTCCCGTGAATGATCGTAATCGGTAGTGAGGATAGAGCGGCCGTTAATCGAGCTGCGGTCCGCTGTTGAATGAGCTTGCTATCGGCGTAGATCCAAATTCTTCTGCCGAAACCTCGTGTGCACCCAGCAGTCTGCAGAGCCGTCCACGATGCTTCCAAAAAATCGAGTTCGGCCGAATGCATCTCTGCCGCTTCTTGAATGGTCATCTGAAAAAAGCGGGCATCGAATCGATCTTTTTCTTCGATTGCTGTACCTTCTTCCATCGATATGGGGGATGAATTCCACCAATCACGAAAATCACGGGCGTCCTTCAAGAAGCCACCCACTCCCGTTACTGCCAGCTTCATTTCTTCCAAGGCTACATTCACGCTTTTCATTCGCAAGCCTCCTTTCGTCCCATTCCAAGCAAGAGATTTATGCGAGCAGCTCATATTGCTCCACAAGGTCGGCAAGCAATTGATTGTAGCCGAGAACCAAATGATCGAGCCCCTCCTGGCTTAATTTTCTACTGTATTCATAGCAGAATTCCAACCGATCCCTTGTTTCTCGGAATTCGAGTATAAGATCATAACTTCGGGTCAACGCCGAATAGTTGGATATCAGGCCGGACTTTACAAAAAGGGGCACTATTGCCGTATCCGGCAATCCCCCCCGTCTTTCGACAATTGCCGTTTGGAGCGAATGAGATCCGTTGATCCATTTTCCATTATTTATTTCCTTCACAAAAGAAAAGAGCTGGAAGAAATCCTCGATCGCATTAAAATCCACCCTTATCGGCACAACCGTGTCTGTTCGGCTGACAATGGATTGTACTTCCACTGCCTGCTGACCGCTCGCTTGTTGAAGGAGATACATGAACATGCCCAAAGCGACATCATGCGTTTCAAGCCCTTCCCCTTGCGCAAGCTTTCTCAGTTTGGAATATAGCGGTTCGGCACATTCAAAATGCTTGATTTGCCTTGCAGACCCATTGGGCATGCGGGTAAAGAAAACCTGCGGTAACACGACTCCTTCGAATACCTGCCCTGACTGAATATGTGCCCCCTCTTCCCCAATAAATTGCGCAAGTTTGGATATGGTCATATAAGCGAACAAATCCGTAATGCTTACGCGATTTGGGTGGAGCATGTCGATTTGTGCGTGCATCCTCATCAGCAGGATGGAATCGCCGCCTATTTCGAAGAAATTGTCGTGTATGCCGATTCTTTCTGTCGGCAGCAGCTCTTTCCATATGCGCAGCAACTGCTGCTCGATTTCATTGGAAGGAGCCACACAACGCGTTTCGTTATCTCTTTGCATTGCCGGCGCCGGCAGCGAATGCCGATCCAATTTTCCATTGACCGTAAGCGGCATCTTCTCCATATGCACAAAATAGGATGGGATCATATAAGCGGGAAGCCGTTCCTGCAGATAGGATCGCAGTGCGGATTCGGATTGTTGAATGCCTACATAGTAAGCACATAGTGTCCGATGCCCGTTATTTACCTCAACGGCCAACACTGCCGCTTCTCGAATTCCGGAGCAGTTCAGCAGCGCACATTCAATTTCGGCCAGTTCGATGCGGTATCCCCTAATTTTAACCTGCTGATCCACCCTTCCCATATAATCAAGCAATCCGCCAGGCAGCCAGCGCACCAAATCGCCCGTCTTGTACATGCGTTCTCCTGGGAAATACGGACTTTCGTCGAATTTCTCCGCCGTCATCTCCGGCGAGTTCAAATATCCTCGGACAACGGACGGCCCTGCGATCCATAGCTCGCCTTCGGCGCCATACGGCTGAAGTCGACCCAGCCTGTCCACGACAGCGAAATAATGGTTGGCGATAGCCCCGCCAATTGGAATCCGTCCTTTTGTCGGACTCAAGCATTCATAATAGGTAACGGCAACAGTTGTTTCCGAGGGCCCGTATGAATTGTACAGCTTCATGCCATGCAAATCGTCGCAATAAGACCATTTGAGCTCATCGCCTCCCGATATCAGCAAACGCAGCCTATGATCGGTCAACCTCCCATTCAACTGATGAATCAAATGCGGCGAGCATGACATGAACGTAATCTGTTGTTCTTGAATGCAGTGGACTAGCCGATTGATATCCAGTACATCCGCTCTTGGCAAAATGACCAAAGTTCCGCCCCGCAGCAGCAAAGGAAAAATTTCCTCGACGGACGTATCGAAAGACAGGGATGACTGCCATATCCCGCGGTCTTCAGCCTGGAGCTGATCATACATGAAAGAATAAATGAAGCTGTTCAAATTGCGATGCTCCACCATGACGCCCTTCGGCTTCCCGGTCGAGCCGGACGTATAAATGATGTACGCCAGGTCGCTTATTTCGTTAATGGGTGCCGGATTGCCGGGATCGGATTTCTCGAAATCGAATTCGGACAGAAGCACCGTTTCGATATCGGTGTTATCCAGCTTTTCCAACCAATTCCGCTGAGTAAGAAGGTGCTTGCATCCACTGCCTTCCAGCATATGCTTGATTCGATCGGCTGGATATTCCGGATCAATCGGCATATAGGCACCGCCCGCCTTGAGCACGGCCAGCATACTTATGATCGCATCGGCTGACCGCTCCAAGAGAATTCCAACGACTTGCTCGGGTTCAACCTGCTTGGCGCGCAAGTGATGCGCCAGGAGATTGGCCCGCTTATTGAGCTGTTCATAAGTCAGGACTGCTTGTCCATAAATAATGGCCGTGCGCTGAGGAGAGCATGCAGCCTGCATCTCGAAGTGCTGCTGAATGGTATGCTGTATAGGGATGGGCTGGCAGCTTCCGTTGAAATCGGTCAACAATCGATGCGTATCCTCTTCCGTCATAATATGAAGTTCGTCGACCGAAGCTTCGGGACGCGTGATCATCTCATAAATAAGACAAAGAAAGTGCTTGGATAGCTGAGTTACGAGCTCTAGCGGGAATTTATGCAGCGCATATTGCATTTGAAAATTCAATTCGTTCCCGGGATGTATGCTAAGCAGCATTTCGTATGGAGTCGACTCGCTCATTTCATAATCGGTAAAGCGGATGACTTGCTCTTCATCCTGCATTGCTGCGTTCAAGGGATAGTTCTCGAATACGAGCACAGATTCGAACAGTCCCTCCCTTTTATCGATGTCGCTATATTCATAAACATCGATCAGCGCAGTCGCTTCAAAATCGTTCCGTACACGCAGCGCCTCTTCCATTCGCGCAAGAAGTTCGGAAACCGTCTCCTCCGGCTTGGCAGTTACGCGGAATGGGAGCGTGTTAATATAAAGGCCGACCATCGACTCCATTCCTCGAACTTTGTCGGTTCTGCCGGAGACTGTGGTGCCGAATAAAGCTTCTGCGGAATTGGTATAGCGTTGAAGCAAAATCCCCCAGGCCGTATATACAAATGCAGCCAGCGTTATTTTAAGAGACCTGACACACTGTATCAGTTCCAGCGTTTGTTCGGCCGGTAGCCTGAAGTTGTGGATGCCGGGCGCTTCTTCCTTCTCGGAAGGAGATGGGAACGCGGGGAGCAGCGATTTAGTATCGAACCCCGCAAGATAGGAACGCCAATAGTGCTCCTGCCCGGCTTTGCCTTGCGATTGTACATATTTGAGATATTCCTTATTGCTCGTCTTGATGCCGGGAGCATAAGGAACATTTCGGTATAAGTGCTGATAAGCATCTAGAAATTCGGACAGGAGGATGCCGTTGCTCCAGCCATCGTACAAAATATGATGGTTACTAATCATCATGACGTATTTCTGCTCGCTCTCTTTGCAGAGAGTGACCCGAAACGGCACTTCCGTCAGGTCGAAGCCTTGCCGTTGGTCGTCTTTTTTCAATTGATGGAGAAAATTGCTCCACTGTTCAGCGGTCATTTGGGAGCAATCGTGAAGCGCAACGGTAAAATCCCACTTCTTCAGGACGATTTGCAGTGGTGATTTGAGCTTTTGCCAGCGAAATACGCTGCGCAGCGCTTCGTTATTTGCAATAACAAGATTCCAGGCATGCTGAACCAGATCCGCCTGAACGTCCCCTTCCAGCCATACGCAGAGCTGTTCAAAGTAATGCTCCCTGTCTTGCGGATTAAGATAATGAAAAAGCATCCCTTCTTGCAAAGGAGTCAATCCGATAATGTCCTGTACTTGATCCCTTTCGATTTGCTTTGCCTCCGCCATGCGACTCCGTCCTTTTTTGTTCACGTAGTAAAAAATTCATTTAAACAACATATCAAGCTGCTGCTGTGAAATTTCGACCGTATCGAAATCAGAAGGAGTAAATTGCTCCTCGCGCTCGTTGGTGGCATGAGAAATAATATCCTGCAACTGCTGTACATAAACGCTCATCCAATGCCCGATCGTTTCTTGATCATAAGCCTCGCAGTGATACATCAATTCCAGCCTTAGCCTTCCGTTCATCACCAGGCTGTTCAGCTCTAATTTGGCGCTCATTCGATTATCCGGATGACATTCCATGGCATGTTCTTGATAAACCAGCTCAAACCAGTCATTATCCGCTTCCCTGCCGAATTGCCCCAAGTAATTAAAGCGGAACGGCGCAGGTTCGCAGCTTCGTTCGAGGAGATCTCTATTCATATAAGCAAGAACTCCATAACCGATTCCTTTATCCGGAATCTGACGCAATTGCTCCTTAATTGATTGAATTTGCTTGGATAGAGAGGCCTGCGGCAGTTCCAGCCTAAGCGGAAATAGCGCCGTAAACCAGCCTATCGTCCGTGAAGCGTCAATGCCTTCCAAATGACGCCCATGATTCTCCAGTTCCAATCCGATCAAGGAATGTCCGGTAAAGAAGTGCATGGTTCTGGCAAAAGCGGTTAACATCAAGTCCACCGGTTCGGTGTTGAATGCCCGATGTGATTGTGTAAGCAACGTGCGGGTACATTCATCATCAATCCATGTGACATGGCATTCTCTGCGGCCAGAAGTCCAATCTTTGACTTCCGCGGCTTGAGGAAAGAACCAGTGCTGAGCCTGTTGGTTAGCGCTCCAATAGTCGATTTGCTGCTTGACTTCCGCTTGCTCCGCATATTGCCGCAAGCCTTCGTGCCAGTCGCGAAGAGAGGCTGTTTTGGCCGGCAATGCGACAGGCCGGGACTCGGATAACTGGTCGTATGCAAGCTTGACATCCTCCAGCAAAATGCGCCACGATACTCCGTCGATGACAAGATGATGAGCCGTAATCAGCACATATTCGGTTATGAGTTGCGATGTAAATGCGACTGCTCGGATGAGCAGATCTTTATAGATGTCCAATTTGGATTTCAAGCTTCTTGCTGCTGCTTCGATTTCAAGCATGTTTTGTTCTTCGGATTGCTGCTTCAGTTCATAGGTTTCAAGCGGAAAAGATAGATGCGCATGCTTATTTTGATAAAATAGGGATTCGCCGCCGTCTGCCCGGTAATTCAGCCTTAGTCCGTCATGATGCAAAACGAGCTGCCCAAGCGCAGTACGGAGGCGTTCCAGCACGATCGGCTGTTTCATTTTCAGCAGCACGCTCTGATGGTAATAACCGGGATGCCGGAGCTTTTGTTCAAAAAACCAATGATCAATCGGGAACATTTCCTTATCTCCTGAAATAAGGCCTTGTTCATAATGCTTCGCAACGGCATTCATATCCAGATTCTCGCACAGCGAACCGATAGTTTGATGCTGCAAAATCTGTTTCGTTTCGACCGAAATCCCTGCTTGCTTAAGCCGGGATGAAATTTGGATGGCTTTAATGGAATCTCCACCCAATTCGTAAAACTCATCATGAATGCCTATTCCGTCCAAATCTAGAACTTCCGCCCAGATGCGCGCGCACGTTTCTTCCGTCTCGTTGCGCGGCGCCCCTGTCACCCTGTTCGTACGAATGTTGTCTTGAGGCTTGGGGAGAGCATGGAAATTGACTTTTCCGTTCGCAGTCAAAGGGATATGCTCGACCTGAACGACGTAAGCCGGCAGCATGTAGGACGGCAGCGTGTGGTTCAACTCTTTACGAATGACGGATATCGAAACGGGTCTGGAGGCGATCACATACGCACATAAATAAGCTTGCCCGGCGTTATCTTGTTGCGCCGCCACGACAGCCTCACGGACTCCGGATAGTTGCTGGAGTTCATGCTGAACCTCCTGCAGTTCGATGCGATATCCGCGGATTTTGACCTGATCATCAGCGCGTCCGATATACTCCATGTTGCCGTCCGGCAACCAACGAGCCAAATCCCCGGTCCGGTACATAACAGCACCTAGGCGCTCGGCAAACGGATCTTCTACGAATCGCTCCCGCGTTAAATCGGACCGTTTTAAATATCCTCGTGCAACACCATCCCCGGCAATGTAAATTTCACCAACGCTGAATTTCGGCACAAGCCGTTGACTGCCATCCAGCAAGTAGATGCGGACATTATCGGCAGCTTTCCCGATCGGTACGCACGCTCGCCGAATTTGCGCATCAAACTGATAAATCATGCATCCGACTACGGTTTCAGTCGGTCCGTATTCATTGAAAATCGCAACCTCTCCGCCAAAGCTGTCAAAAACTTCCGAGGCCAAACACATATCCAACTGTTCCCCGCCAACAATCAACGCCGTTACCATCGAATGACGGTTGTCCCATTCCTTAATGAATTTGAGATGAGAAGGCGTCAGCTTTACGATTTGCACTTTATTGTCTTTGAAAATCCGCTGCACGGCCAAATCCTTGTCGTCATCTCCGTAAATCACGATTTTACCGCCTGTTACGAGAGGGGTAAAAATAGAGGTTACGGTCAAATCAAACGAGATTGAAGAATACAGAGGGAAATCAGCCTTCTCCCCGTTTGCGTATACTTTTCGTGCCCACCATATATAATTGACCAGCCCCTGTTGCTCGACCATGACGCCTTTCGGCTTTCCCGTAGAACCTGACGTATAAATAACATAGGCCAACTGACGAGGTAAACCAGAGCGCGTTATCGGCTCGGGACTGCTCTTTTCCAGTAAGGACGGATCGAGCACATCGACCACTCTGCCTGAAAATCTCGGCTTATCGCGCAAATGACCGCCTGTTAACAGAAGCTGCGCACCGCTATCCTCCAACAAATAAGCAATGCGTTCCGCCGGATAATCGGAATCGATTGGCAGATAGGCTCCTCCTGCCTTCATCACGGCCAGAATGCAGACGATCTGCTCTAAGCACGGAGGCAGCAAAATAGCAGCCAGCATGTCCCGCTGCAAGCCATTAGCGACAAGAACGCGAGCCAGGCGATTGGTCTGCTCGTCCAGTTCCCGGTAAGTTAGCGAACGTTGCCCGTCCTCTATGGCGGTATGATCGGGCGTCATGGCAGCTTGATCCTCGACCAGCCAGTGAATGAATGCGTCTTTCGGATAATCGGCTTCCGGGCCTGCCCCCATTCGCAGCAGTTCCTCCTGCTGGGACGAGTTCAAGACGTTTAATTCGCATAATCGATTCTCCGGATTCTCGCACATTTGACTTAAAATCCCGCAATAGTAAGCATTTAGCTCCGATATCATGCCCTGCTCGTACAAATCCAGGCTGTATTCCCAATCGAGCGCGAATGTATCGTCCAAATCCTCCACAATGAGCGAAAAATCAAATTTGGATGATTTCGCGGAATAAGGAACGCGTTCGATGTGAAGCTCGTTCTCCCGCCAGGCTGCTTTGTCCATATTTTGATAGACAAACATTGTATCGAACAGCGGATTTCGGCTCGCATCCCGCCGGATTGGCAATTTCTCAAGCAACCGCTCGAACGGATAATCCTGATGTTCAAGAGCGAGCAGCGTCTTCTCTTTGATTTCCCGAACATATTCGGATACGGTTTTATGGCCTTCCGGCTGACTCCGAATCGCTAGCGTTTGTACGAACATGCCGGCGGTTCGTTCTGTACCGGGAATGGTTCTCCCGGCAGACGATGTGCCGACGACAAGATTTTGCTGTCCGGTACATTGGGCGAGCATAAGCTTGTATGCTGCCAAAAGCACCATATAGACGCTTACGCATTGTTCGCGAGCGAAGCTCCTGCAGCGCTCCGCAAGCTCTTTACTCAGCCTGTCGAAGTAGTGGTCGCCCGCACCAGATAATAGGGCAGGACGAGGAGAACAGGTCGGCATCTCAAGTATGGGAAGTTCTCCCGACATTTCCGCGAGCCAGTAAGCTTGATGCTCTTCAGATAAAGGCTGTTTCTCCCGCCACAAGGCATAATCGGCAAAGGAAAGGGGCGACGGGCCGAGACTCTGATTCAACAGGAGCTGAACGAATTCGCTCATGATGATGTGCATGGATGTTCCATCGATCACGATATGATGAAGATCGATCAGGAACAGATGTTGGTCTTCCGAAGTCTTGCACAGCTTTGTCCTCCAAAGCGGCGCATGATGAAGATCATAAGGTCGAACGAACGAGTCCGCATAATTTTGGATATCGATGCCGCCAAAGACTTCTTCGTAGTCCAGTCTGACAGCAAGGTCAGAAACGGCAGCGATTTGCTGCACGGGTTCTCCGTCCTGAAAATTGAAATAAGTGCGCAGCGCTCCATGTCTCTTGACAATTGCCGACCAAGCCTTCTCGACCTGCTCAAAGGATAGCGGCCCTTCCAGTTTCAGGACGGCGGTAATATTGTAGCTTACTCCTTGCTTGTTTAATTGCTGCCAGGCATATATTCGGCGCTGCGGCGGCGTTGTCGGGAATATCGATCTTTCAGAGGGATCGACCTCCATTATGACTTCATCCGCATCGCTCGCTTGAGCATGTTCGATCAAATGGGCGATTTGTCGAATTGTCGGCTGATGAAAAATGTCGTGCAAAGAGATTTTTACGCCGAACTCTGCTCTGATGTTTGCGATCAAATAGGTCAACTGTAGGGAATTGCTGCCCCAATCAAACAAACTGTCAAGTGTGCCGATCTCGTTGACTCCTAATAATCGGCAGCATATTTCCAGCAGCCGTTCTTCCGTCCCCGAAACGGGCATCGCGAGTTGGCGTTCCTGCAGGTGCAATTGAACATACTCGGATACCTGCTCGATGATTTCGGCGAAATGTTGCTGCCGATACCATTCGCCAAGCTTGTAGCGCTGTATTTTCCCGCTCGTTGTTTTCGGGAGCCTGGTAACCGGAACGACATGCTCAACAGTGATACCTAGTTGACGCTGAACATGGCTCCGCAGCGTTACCGCCAGGGGAGCGAAATCCTCCAGCTTGCCGCGATAGAGAACGAACAGGAGCAAATCGTCGCTGGCCGCCTCGGGATTGCTTACTCCGCAGGCCGCTATCGTGCCGAGCTTGATCGGTTCCACAGCTTCGCATACTCGTTCAATATCATGAGGATATACGTTCTGCCCGTTAACGAACAGAATGTCTTTAACGCGCCCGGTTACGTATAACCTTCCATTGCGCATAAAACCGAGATCGCCTGTCCGAAGCCAACCGGTGGACGTGATTCGTTCGGCTGTCGCCGATTCGTTGTTGTAATAACCGGAAGTGACATTTCTTCCCTTCAAGTAAATTTCGCCGATCATCAGCTCAGCCAAATCCGTGCCAGAGCTGTCCCCGATGTATATACAGCAATCATCAACCGGGCTGCCTACATCGACAAAGGACACGCCCTCTCCGGCTTCCGTTTCCTTGACGACGCTTCCGAGTGAGAGATGCTTTCTATTCAGGTGCATCGTATTCAATTCATCTCCGACAGGGGGAAAGGTTACAGCGAGACAAGCTTCGGCCATACCGTATACGGGAAACATCGCATTTTGCTTCAGCCCGCATGGAGCCAATGCAGCCATAAACCGGGCGGCAAGCTCTGCTGAAATCGGTTCCGCTCCATTAAAAATGAGCCGCACATGGGACAAGTTCCATGCTGAAGCCGCCTCTTGTTTGAATTTTCCCAAGAAATATTGATAGCCGAAATTCGGCGATGAAAGTATAGTCGATCGGTGTTCGCTGCATTTCGCCATCCATAGTGTCGGACGGCGAATGAATAAGGAAGTGGGCATGAGATACTGCTGAATTTGTGCGGCTATTGGCACCATATGGCAGCCGATCAATCCCATGTCATGTGTCAAGGGCATCCAACTAAGCGTTGAATCCTCTGATCCTATAGCCGAGCGGTTTATCATCGCAAGTATATTACTAAGCAGGTTATCGTGGGTCAGTATGACTCCCTTTGGTTCTCCTGTCGATCCAGATGAGAATTGGATAAAAGCTGTATCCGACGGCTCTGCCTCATGGACGGCTCCGGGCCTGCAGGATGCGAAATCAATGCTGTCAGCAAACAAGGTGCGCTTCTTCATATCGGACCATCGATCTTGGTAGTCCGCTTTTTGAGAAAAAGCTTCTACGTACGAATAGCTGGTTTCAGCTATCAAAAGCACGGGACGCTTCAACACGTCCCATATTTGAAACAATTTCCTTTTATGCTCATCATTGCTGCCAACCGATACAGGTACCGGAATGAAACCGCCCAGCACGCATGCCCAAAACATTTGAATAAATAGCTCTTCGTCTTCAATTTGGAATAAAATTTCGTCTCCAGGCACGATTCCTTTTTCCTGAAAATAACCGATCAGGTGCCGAGCCCGGTCATACAGGTTTTTGTAAGAAAGAAAGTGTTCCTTTTCACCTCCTTGGATAAAGGTAATTCCTCTATCCTCCTGTCGCCTTACAGCATGAAGCATGTCCGTCAGTCGCCGGAATTCCATCGTTCTGCCTCCTTGCTAACTATAGTTGTAAAAGCCCTTGCCCGCTTTTTTGCCGTACAAACCGGCATCCACCATCTTCTGCAGCAAGGGGGCCGCCCTGAATTTGGTATCCTGATAGCTTTCATAAAGGATATTCAGGGAATCCAATACGGTGTCCAGCCCAATCAAATCCGCGGTTTCCAACGGTCCCATTTTGTGTCCGTAACACTTTTTAAAGATGTCGTCCACTTCCTGGGGCGAAGCGACCTGATCTTGAACGACATAAACCGCTTCGTTCATAAACAAATGAGATATCCGATTCGATACAAAGCCCGGCATATCGTTGACTAGAATGGCTTCTTTGTCCAAGCTGTCCAGAAATCGATGAGCCTGATCAATCGTATCTGCAGAGGTGTGATAACCCCGAATGACCTCAACGGAGGATTTCATATAGACAGGATTCATGAAATGCATCCCGATTACTTTGCTCGGCCGTCCGGTAAAGCTGCCGATGCGGGTAATGGAGATGCACGATGTGTTGGCGGCGAAGCAGACTTCTGTCGGACATATTTGATCGAGTGTTCCGTAAATCTCCTTTTTTACGCATTCGTTCTCCGTTGCGTTTTCGACAATAAAATTACAGTTTGCAACAGCCGAAATCTCCGTGTCGAACGTAACCAGTTCAAGTGCCTGGTCAGCCGTTAACCGGGGGGCTGATCGGTTGATGAGCGGAGCAAGCCGCACGGTTTTCAAAATTTCAGATTTCGCTGCGGCAAGCGCATTCTCGCTCACGTCGATCAGCACAGACGGGATACCGTGCCAAATGAGATCTACCGTCATGCCGATGCCCATGGTACCTGCGCCAATAATGCCAGCCTTATGCATGGCAACATCATCTCCCTGCTCTATTTCATTTAAATCCCCGCATGATTTCCAATTCGAACTCGAATATAGGAAGGAAGCGGCTGTATGATCGACAAGTCGTTTTCGAATACAATGAGATCAGCTTGATTGTAAATTTCCTTGAAGTTGGAAAATCGGTAGGTCATCTCCATCATCCGGTTGCGTCCCGTCTTGCGAAAATCTCCTCGCAGCACTTTATTGGACGCTTTGCATTCTTGCATGATATGACTGAGAAGCACGCTTCCGACCCCGCGTGACATGACGCGGCAGGACATAAGCAATAATTTCATATGCCAGGCTGTGTCCCCCATCTCGATCAGCGCCATTCCAATTTTGCCGTACGAGCCGTATTTATCTGTTAATTCGCATACGAGCAGCTTATGTTGCTCCGATGTGCAATAATAGTTCAGTTCCTCGAAATCATAAGTGATTCCCGTAGAATTCAATTGATTGGTTCTTACCGTCAATTCCTCGGCTCGCTTTAAATCCTCATGCTGGGCTTCCGAAATAATGAATTCCATGCGAAGCGAGGCGAGAAATTCTTCTTTGGGCCCTTCAAATTGAAGTTCTTCCTCGTTACGTTTCTGATCCTGCATGTACATGTGCCGGCGTCGAGCCGAATCGACCGTAATGAAAGCCGGGTTCAGCCTTGGATGAACCAGCAGCCCCTGTATATCGTCGGGAGCCCAGCAAGCAATTTCTTGATGAAAGCTTTGAACTTCATCCCGCTCGAAAGGCTGATCGTCCAAAAACAGCATCGAATCCATGCCGATATTTAGTTTAGATTGAATCCAGGCGATATTGGACGACTTGGCGTTCCAATTGATTGCCGGGTACAGAAAATAATCGGCAATTCCGAATTCCTCCAGCTTCGCATATGCATGTGCATGATCGTTTTTGCTTGCAATCGAGTGGAGAATCCCTCGTGCATCCAACTCCTTGATAACCTCGGCTATTCCTGGGCGCAGTCGCACATCATTCGAAGATTCAAGGAGAACGCCGTCCCAAATTGTATGATCCAGATCCCAGATGACGCATTTGAATTCTTTTTCCTTTCGCTCCATTCCGAATACACCCTCCTCTTAAGGATTGATGCTTGCTGCGGCTGCCTCATCCTCCAGCCGTACTTCCAGTATCTCGGATGCCCGATCCAGCGTATCCCGGACTTCCTCGTATGTCCGTCCCGTAACGATTACATAAC
Source organism: Paenibacillus sp. B1-35 (assembly GCF_050474385.1). Taxonomy (NCBI): domain Bacteria; kingdom Bacillati; phylum Bacillota; class Bacilli; order Caryophanales; family Paenibacillaceae; genus Paenibacillus; species Paenibacillus sp. B1-35. The sequence goes on along the minus strand of NZ_JBCHVJ010000001.1, from coordinate 546,392 downwards.
CTAACCGGTCATAAGCGTTATGGGGCAGCCTTACGCGGGAACCGGACTTGGCCGTAATTGTCAATTGCCGCATACCCGGCAACTGCTCGATTCGCTCTCTGCCAAGCACTTCGCGCAACACCCCGGCTTCTTTCGCTGTCAAAAATTGAATGCCGGAAAATCCAACCATCTCTCCGTTCCATGGTTCCGGCTTCATTACTGAGCAGCGAATATGCTGCTCTAGAACGTCAATTCCCGTTGTGTAGCGAATCAATTCTGGAATCATGCCGCCGGCCAGGCGAGCATTAATTTCGATAATAGAGCAGCCTTGTTCCGTCAATTTGACTTCAACGTGGGCGGCGCCGTTTCGAAAGCCTACAGCTTGCAGAGCTGACTCCACGGCGGATCGTATCTCCATTTCGCTTTTCTTGCACAATGGGGCGGGGAAAATGTGTCTCTTCTCTACAAAAAATGGAGCGCCGCCCACTTGTTTTTCCGTAATGCCGATACAGCGCATGGTTTCCTGCCAGCAAAGCATTTCCACGCTGTATTCAGGCGCGTCAATATACTGCTCTACTAGTGCTGTCATTGACGTGGATTGTCCGCGCATATTTACCTGTACGTCCAGAATCAATCGAATTTGTTGTTCTGCTTCCTCTCGGCTCCTACACAGCTTCACGTGGTTCGATCCGCTATCGTCTGCAGGCTTGATTACGCAAGGGAATCCTATGCAACCGATAGCTTGGCCGAGTTCATGAACCGAACGAACGACGGCGAATTCGGGCTGCCTTATTCCTGCCTCCTCCAGCCGCAAGCGCGTCATATGTTTATTGCGGCAGGTCTTGATCGCTTGGGGTGAGTTGCCCGGAAGCTGGTAGCGCTGGCTCAGGGTGGCGATTGTTTCAATATAAAACTCGCTTGTAGTTGCAAAGCCGCAAATTGCACCGCGGTCTATTTCCGAGCCCAGCATTTGTTCGATGTCAGGAATGGAATTAGTGTTGCATACAAGTACGGAACAGCCCGTTTCCATAAGTCCGTCATATCGATCGGGGCAATTGGTCAAAAAAAGTGGCTCCCATCCCATTTCGGCAGCTTTGCGCAGTGCCAGCATGCCCGTACCGGTCGTATTGGCTTCTATGAACACCAGTTTATCGCACACCTGCATATGCTCCTTTCGACTGGGTATAAGACCAGGAATGAACCACGCACTGCTCCGAAACCTGTAAAGGCTCATCGGGAAGCCTTAGTTGGTGAATTCCCTTCTCAAGCCGATACCGTTCGCTATAAATGGTATCGACGTAACGATCGCCTCGATCCGGAAATAGAGCGACGATTTTCGTCTCCGGATTGACTCGAGTACTGATCCACCGCGCAACGGCATATACTGAACCGGAGCTGTTGCCGGCAAATATTTTCTCGCGTTCCGCCAGTTGCAATGTGGCCGCAAACGATTCTTCGTCATTTAACCAATGAACCTCGTCGACAATGCTATGGTTCACATTTGCCGCTACAAGACTGTTGCCTAATCCGCTTTGCAATCGGTCTTTGCGATCCGGTTGACCGAAAATAACGCTGCCGGTCGCGTCAACTGCAACGACGCGCATGTTGGGATTATGTCTGCGCAATTCCGCAGCCGTACCCGACATGGAGCCGCCACTGCCGACGGAAGCAACCAGAATATCCACATGACCAAGATCTGACACCAACTCTTCGGCAAGCTCCTTATAGGCGCGAGGGTTGTCGGGATTATCGTATTGACGCGGCCAATATGCGTCAGGGTATTGGTTTAGCAGTTCTTGCAGCTTCTCCAGACGTGCCCCCTGCCATCCGTTTTCGTTCATCTTATCTACGATGTATACGCGGCATCCTAATGATGTAAGCTTGGCCATCGTAATCGGGTCGATTCTTGGGTCGGTTACGATATGTACGGGATGGCCCAAATGCGTACCTACAAGCGCAATGCCGCAAGCCATAGTGCCGGAGGAACTCTCCACGATCGGAGCGCCGTCTTTGAGCTGCCCCGCTTTTTTTGCTTCTAGGATAATTTGTTTGGCTACGCGATCTTTCATGCCGAAGGGATTCATAAGCTCCAATTTCGCGTACACATTACCTCTGCACTGCTCATCGAGCCTAAGCTTGACGAGCGGTACGCGTCCCACCGCGTCTACCATGCTTTCATGCAGCATCTCGCGTCCCTCCTTTACTGATCATTGCCGTATAGCAGCGTCGCCGCACCTACTGTCTGGACTGCACCGTTCCCGTTCCGGCCAGGAAATTCGTCATTCTGGCACTGTCGTCCAGCCGTTCCTTTCTTTTTATCCTCATTCCAAGCATGGAACAGGTGCACCTCATCCGCTAGGCGAAGCAACGAGAGGCGCGCAGCATGAAGCTGTTGAAAATGTCTTTTATCGGATTCCGTAAATAAAATGCCAATAAAAGTCCCGCTGTGCGCCACTATAACCCCGAGTGCGTCCACCTGTCGACAGATGGCAAGGACATCGTCCAGCCGTTTTTTTTCACATAGTTTCTGGTTCATGATCGCACTGCGCGTCGAAATTTCGCCGATCGTTCGGACGTCTTTGGCGCGAATCGCTTCTGTCATTCGGCACAGCATATCGTCATACTCCCGACACTCCATATTCGAAAAGGGCTTGGGCTTGTTGTTGAACTCGACGGTGTCAAGCTCGCCGCCTTCATCGATTCCCAGCACAGTCAAGAGAGGAGATTCGCCAAGGAACCGGTGAAGCTGGACATGCCTATGGAAAAAGGATACGATTCCACTGTACATCACGCCGTCGGTCGGCTCGATTTTCCTTAAAAAATATTCCGTTTGCCGTTCATCAAGCCTCAATTGGAAACAATCGCTGACCGCCCGTATCGTAGCTACAAGATCAGCAGATGAACTCGCCAAACCTTTTCCTACAGGAATATTGCTTTCGATCTCCAGCATTCCACCTGGCGGAAGTCTGTAATGAGATAAGATTAAATCAGCCAACTGTTTCGATTTATGCTTGGAGCTCGGATACACCATAATATCCGAACACTGGTCGTAAGAGGTAAACGTGGCAGTTGAAAAACGATTGATCGGCATTGTAACCAGAAAATCATTGCCGTCCACACTGACACCCTGAAGCAGTTCCCCGAACGTGCCGCAAGCCTTACCCGAACCCGTGCAGATGATGGACATTTGATGCTGCATCATGTTTCCTCTCTCTCCTGTATCTTTGATATCGCTAAGTACTCATTCGTATAGTCCCGATTTGCGGCCGATCCGCCGCTTGTTTGCTTGCAATCGCTCTTTGTGGCTAAAACATTCCTTGACTTGCTCGTCCAGCAGCGACAAAACCTCGGAAGGGCGAACTGAGCCTGAGGTGCATTTGCCCCACAGACTGTGATCAATCGAAAAAGCGATGCGAAGTTCACTTTCCCCAATGTCTATGCTGTATCCGGCTTCGGAGCAAATTTCCTGCAGCAGCGGAGCCGGCGCCTCTTGAGGAAGCTTCTTATCGTTAAGCATGGCGACAATATACCTGCCCGCCAGAACCTGCGCCGTCCGATAAGGAATATTGGCTCTAAGAGCCAATAGGTTGGCTAGGCTGAACCCTCCGAAAAACTCTTGCGTACAGATGCCGAGCAGACGTTCATCTTTAAAATTCAATTGGCGAATGACCGTTGTGAATAACGCCGCTGTATGGCAGGTCGCGTCGATGAGATCCTGAAAATGACGGCCTCCTTCCTTTGCGGTTTCAACCAGGTTTGTATATGGCGTATTACGCTGAATCATGACAAAATCCGTATAGTAGGCAGAGATGTGAGCTGTCTTGCCTCTAATGCGTTCCAAGATGGGAAAATTCTTTTTCTGAGGCATTGCTGAGGAGATACCCGATAAGGAATCGGGTAAATCAATGAAGTGATATCCGCTGCTTCCCCAACTGATAAAATCGGTGGCGAATCGACTCAATGCGACGCCCAAGGTCGATAATTCTGCGGCAATGTGCAGCATCCATTCCTTGGACGCGACGCCGGACAACGCATGTCGTCCCGGACGGGAGAAGCCAAGCTGCTGAGCCAAGCATGTTCTGTCCCATGCCAGTTCCAACCCAGCCATCGCACCTGACCCGAGCGGACATTCGTCGATGTCGTCGAATACAGCCAGCAGCCGGCGAATTGTTCTGCCCAGTTGTTCGCTCATAGCGGATATGTAGAAGCCGGCCGTTATAATCTGAGCTGGCTGATAGTGAGTGTAACCCGGCATGGGAAGATCTGCGGTATTCCTAGCGAGAAAGTGAAGAGCCTCAGTGAAATCCAGCAAATGCTCTGTCACTCGAATTAGTGCATCTCTCGCGAACATCAACTGCGCTGTGGCCTGTACGTCATTTCGGCTGCGATCCATATGCCAAAGTTCCGAGGATGACTGATGCATGCGGCTCATGCGGCTCTGCACGCATTGTTCCAGTGCAAACAGGATATCGGACATATTGCTTTCAGGGTCTGCCCCGATAGAACGCTTCTGCTCAATCTCTTCCAATAGTTTGACGATAGCAAGCATGTCTTTCTCGGAGAGCACTCCTAAGCGCGCATATTCTCTTGCCATTACTTGTTCAATGCGGATGTAATAAGGCAATAGGTATTGAAGCTCGTATTCGAATTGCGGTCGCAACACAAGTTCATTTACTAGCACGGAGGGCGATTCCCTAATGCGCCCAGTCAGATTTTTCGTCTCATGTCCTATTTCCACCTTATCACCCACCTGGATCATAAATTGTAAGAACGAAGGACTGCATAAAATAGCTGAATTTCTATTTTATACCATAAGCATACTTGAGTTATATGATACAACCATTTATTAGTAGTTTCAATCAAAAAAAATCATATTTCAACATAGGACTGTCTATTAACCAATAAAATACATTTCCAATATAGGAAAAGGCCACTCGTTCAGTAAAATGTTTGTCCCCCTACAAACTCCCGATTAAAGCTGGTGAATCAACTAATCTATTAAATTCGTGTTGAGCCTTATATACAGGAAAGTTGCTGCGCAACCTGCCGGATTTTTATTTCATCGAATGAATTGGTGCAAATATTAAGCCCATACAAAGATTAAAGAAACGGACTTGCTTTTCCGATACATAAAATGACGATACTTTTTTAATAAATGAAGGAGTGAATAAAGAAAATGCGCATTGAATCGCCAATTTACCGATTCTCGCCTGCTGCTAACCGAACCAATCGAGGCCAAGAGGCATTATTTGCAGATACGATGAAAGAAACCGCGAGCAAGGAAGAAGAAAAAGAAGGGGACAAAAAAGGCCGTCTCGTCACGGCTCGCGAAGACGGTTACATCAGGCAGTATCTCGTTAGGCCTGACGGCAGCAAGGTGTTATTGAGCGAAACACAGCAAAATGACAGCTTTCAAACAGCGAAAATCGATCAGCTGCCCGTCGCTATCAACTACCTGCATTCCCCACAAAGCGGATTCAGTATGAATACGAAAGAAACGATCGCATTGTTAAACCTGCACGCTGGAGCAGTCATGACACTCCCAGTCAACCAGCAGCAGCTAAATGTCCCGAGCAAGGAATCCGATATGTCTTAATGATCCATGCTCTACAATCAATCACAAAAAAATACAGAGGGAACCTCGCTCCCTCTGTTCTACTGCCCAATCCGTCTCACGAAGTCCTCACGAAGTCCTCCCCCACAGCATTTCCTGCTATTAGGAAAATCCTATTAGAACCTGACTTTTTTCACGAGGGTTGACGAGAATTAGGACGCCCTATACAATGTAGAGAATTACAACCGCATACTTCTTCGTATAACTTTGGAAATAGGGTCCAATCGTCTCTACCGAGCTGCCGTAAACAGCTTGACTACGAGGATAAGAGCGCTTGTCTCAAGGAGTCGTTTTGAGCCTGTTTAATCGACTTTCTGATACGGACAAGCTTTTCTTGTTCCTTACCGTCAAGCTTTAGTTGTCAAAAACTAAAGCTTTTGTATTTATATGGGCAATACTTTCCCACACTATTTATACAACGAGAAAAGGAATGTGATTTCGAATGAATTGGAGCAAGCAGCATTGGATTAATCGAATTGCCGCAGCAGGCAGAAGGAAGCCTGCCGATCTTGTCATCACGAACGGAAAAATCGTCGATGTCTTCAATCTGGAAATCATGGAAGGCGACATCGCGATTGTAGATGGCATGATTGTAGGTATTGGCGGCAGCTATGAAGGAGAACGCGTCATTGATGCGGAGGGCCGCTATATTGCTCCTTCTTTTATCGATACTCATGTTCATATTGAATCGGCTATGGTCACGCCTGCTGAATTTGCACGTGTCGTGCTTCCGCACGGGGTTACAACAGTCATAACTGATCCGCATGAAATCGCGAATGTCGTTGGGACAGCCGGGATTCAATATATGCTTGATGCTTCTGAGAATTTACCGCTTGACGTATATATCATGCTGCCTTCCTGCGTTCCATGTACGCCGTTCGAACATGCAGGAGCTAAGTTGGATGCTGGCAGTTTGGAACCTTTCTACGCTCATCCTCGCGTATTGGGACTGGCGGAAGTAATGGATTATCCCTCTGTAAGACGCGGTGATGACGATATGGTGGACAAGCTGCTGTCTTCGCATCGGAATGGTCGGATGATTGACGGTCATGGCGCAGGTTTAGATGAGGAGGCTATCAATGTGTACCGGGCAGTCGGCATCCGCAACGATCATGAATGCGTGACAGCCGAGGAAGCTAGAGTGCGGCTGCGCAGAGGCATGTATGTGATGCTTCGCGAGGGATCGGTTGCCAAGGATGTTGAAGCGCTCATCCCTGCTGTAACGGCAAGCAATGCACGCCGCTGTGTGTTCTGCACGGATGACAAGCACTTGGATGAGCTGCTCCATGAAGGCAGCGTTGACCATAACGCCCGTCTTGCAATCCGCTGCGGTCTTGATCCGCTTCAGGCGATACAGATGGCTTCCTTGAATGCAGCTGAGTGCTTCGGATTGCATACGAAGGGCGCGATTGCCCCTGGATACGAGGCGGATTTCCTGCTGCTTGATAATCTGCATGATCTTACGATTGCTCAGGTATATAAAGCCGGCAATAGGGTTGGCGATAACGGACAATATACAGGACCGCAGCTTCATTCTGCTGTTATCCCATCTCAACTAATGAAGACGGTACATTTGCCGGATATTACAGAGCGGGATTTGCAAATCGAACTTGGCAATCAGGAGCGCCACTGTCATATTATCGGCATTAATCCAAATAGTCTGATTACGACTCATCTTGTAGAGGCAGTTGACATTGAGAACGGATATTTCCGTTCTTCCGTAGAGAAGGATCAGTTGAAAATCGCTGTATTTGAACGGCACCATCATACTGGCTGCGTCGGACTTGGCATTGTGAAGGGGTTCGGCATCCAATCTGGTGCGATCGCCTCCACCGTGGCACATGATTCCCACAACTTAGTTGTGGCCGGCAGCAATGATCGGGATATGCTAACTGCCATTCAGGCGCTTCGTCAGATGGAGGGCGGGTTGGTTGTGACGAGTGGTGGCAAGGTGCTTGCCGCGATTGAGCTTCCACTGGCCGGACTGATGGCGATAAATGGTTATACAAAGGTACTCGAGGACATGGAACAGCTTAATGAGGCTTTAGCGCGTATTGGAGCTTCTCAGGAATTCAATCCTTTTGTCACATTATCATTCTTATGTTTGCCTGTAATACCTGAATTGAAGCTGACGGATATGGGGCTGTTTGATTTCTCCAGCTTTACACATATTCCGGTATCTGCTAAATAACGAATTCAAGAGGGCGGCTTCGTGTTGTAGATTAACAACCGCCCTCCCTTACTATTGATGAAGCACGTAATAAATTTCTTCTGCATTCTGAAAATCAACATTTGATTTATCCAAGTCGGCATATTTATGTCCTACCACTAACCCGCATTTTTCTGCGATGCGATCAAATTCTTTTGGCTGATACAGTCTCAAATGAAAATCCTCGTATTCGGTACGTACATGCCTATTATCGATGTACAACTCGTAGGAAATCATCGAGTACAAAATTTGTTTGTCCGTATCGTAAGCATGCTTGCTTCGCAGTGCAACTTCTACGGAGTCCTTCCCTACCCTCCTGCCTTCCTCGAACGCTGCCAATTCCAATTGTTCCTGGTTTACGCTTGATGGATCGCTTCCCCGATAAGACAGATCAGTTGCAACGCTTAACACAATTCGTCCGGTTGAGGTTAAGCAATTCTTCATGACCTTCAGTGCCTTGATCACCTCTTCACGCTTTGTTAACAAGGATAATGATCCAGCCGCAATAAAAATAAGATCATATTTTTCAGCAGTCGTATCAAAGTTGTTAAAATCACATATATCAATACGTGTACTGAAGCCTAATGATGTGAGTTTCTCTATACATCTATGTATCATATCTGCAGACAAATCGAATCCATCGATCTGATAGCCTTGTTCAAGAAATGGGACTAGAAAACGGCCTGACCCGCACATAGGCTCTAATATTCTCATTGTCTTATCAGCATAAGACATCCAGAAGTCCATTTGCTCCTTCGGCGCTTCCGGCTTATCCAAATCATAAAATAAGGAACATAATTCTCCATAATATTGCTTCTCCATACTCTATTCCCCCTGAGCAGTTTTTTTAACTGGGACATAAATATCCATGACGACATTGCACTGGCCGTGGCAGCGTTCATCATAAAATTCAAAATCGAGCTTGGATTCATCGTATACAAATTCACTGTTCGGGAACCATTCTTCGAAAATATATGTCCAGGTTGCTTGAACGGCAGCAGCCAGCGGATCTGCATTATAGGCTGCTTCGCTTCCGAAGTAATCGACTGACGGTGTTGTGAATACGGCATACTGCGCCTCAGGAACTTCGACAGTGATCATGTCGGGTGTAACCTTGCTATAATCATCAACGATGACGCCAAATAAATAGACAATATTCCCTTCATCGGATGAGGGGATACAGATTCCCACCTCACCGTGCTGCGGCGGAGTTAATTGCGCATACATTTTACTTTCTAAATTGTCACCGATATACGTATCCCAATAGGCTGCGATGTCTTTCGTATACCCGTTCGCCAGATTCGTGTGAATACCATAGCCAGCTACTTTGAATTCGGATTTCGTTACAAAAATAGGATTCATCCTGTCTCCCTCCAAATGAATGTATAGATGGCTTGAATGCCATGCTTCGAACTTAGTAAGATAAACGGTCGGACTGTAGCCAAATTCTTTGCGGAAGGCTTTGGAAAAACCGCTTGCTGTTTCGAACCCGTAATCTAGGGCAATATCGATAATTTTGCGGTTCGTGAGCAGCGCTCTCCTTGCCTGAATCAGTCTTTTCTTGCGCACAAAATCCATCAGAGGCACGCCTTGGTGAACACTGAACACTCTACAAAAATGAAATACCGAGTATCCGATATGCTCTGCGATCTCAATGGCGGTAAGCTCTCTGGTGAGGTTTGTTTCGATATACTCGATACTGCGCTGAATATCGTCATTGTAATCCAATGCGAGATCTGTCCTTTCTTCTAGCAGTCGTTCGTTGTTCCCTTTATTGTATCTGTTCTGTGGGATAGATGCTGTTCCAATCTTGCTAAAGGCTTTTATGTTTATAAAAAAGAAATGTCCTCAAGCTTGCGTATCATTGATACGACAAAACCTGAAGACATGTGAACGTCGAATTACAGTCAGCGAACTGTGATGAAGAGCCTAAAACAATACAGGCAAGCTCGCAAGTGAACGCATTGAGTCCTTGTTATAGGTCAGATGCTCGGGATCAATTGCGAGGCGCAGATTAGGCAGTCGTCGCAGCAGTGTGCGGAAAGCAACCTGACCTTCCAATCGGGCCAATGGGGCGCCTAAGCAGTGATGAATTCCCTTGCCAAAGGTTAAGTGCTCATTCTCTTCACGCGTAATGTTCAAAGTACCGGGATTCGCAAACTTATGCGGATCAAAGTTGGCTCCATTCAGCGTGATCACAATCATTTCGCCTTTGCGGATCGTCTGACCGTGAAGCACTATATCTTCGCCCGCAATGCGGCTGCCAAGCAAGACTGGACCAGCGAAACGCAATAATTCCTCCACTGCGGAAGGCACCAAAGAGGAATCGTTCTGGAGCAGACGCATCTGATCTGGGTGCTGAAGCAGAGCCAGCGTGCCGTTCGCGATCAGATTGAATGTCGTTTCATGTCCGGCGGAGATAAGCAGCCATATGGTCGATAGGAGCTCATTCTCGCTTAATTGATCACCTTCGTCATAGGTCTGAACGAGACTGCTGATTACATCGTTTCCAGGATTTTTGCGTTTCTCGGTTAGAAGTAATTGAATATATTGAATAAATTCATTCAGTGTGGCAACAACCGCCTCACTTTCCTTCGGATCCAGTGAGGCTTGCCCAAGTGTACGCGTCCATTCTCGGAATTGGCTTCGCTTAGCAACGGGAATGCCGAGCATTTCCGAAATGACGGTGATAGGAAGCGGATAGGCAAAATCCGATACGAGATCCATCTTTCCCTGCTCCTGCACAGCATCCAGCAATTCATCGGCAATCTGTTGAATACGGGGATGCAGCTCCTCAATCATGTTGGGGGTGAAGGCTTTGGATACCAGCCTGCGCAGCCTGGTATGATCGGGCGGATCAACAGTGAGCATATTCGGCATGTTGATCACCCATTCCATCAAGGCATTCACGGATGCGTTCTCCTCTATGGGTTGTTCCCTTGGTGTCAGCTTGCGGATGTCTTTGATGAAGCGCGGGTCTTTCAATATTGCAACAACATCATCGTGGCGAAATGCGAGCCATGCTTCCCCCATGCCAAAAAAATTATCAAGGCGGTACAGCGGTTCATGTTGCTCATAAAATTTCGAATAAAATGAGACGACATCGTGCATTGGTTCCGTAGTGATAAAGTCGTCACTCGTTAATCTCTTCATATTTTCGCTCCTTTTCACATTCGCCGTTTCCATAATCATTGGGTCATGCATTCGTGTCAGTCGTGTCCGATGCAATTCCATGACGGATCATGCAGCAGAAGCTTTTCATCTCATCAAGCAAGACATCAAGGCATTCTTCCTCAATGTTATCTATATCCTTGAGCTCCTCAATAAACTTCCTTTGGAAATGCTCTAGCGTAATCTTGATCAGCTCAAAAGCTTGCTTGCGCTGAACGCCTTCTCGCAGCTGAACTTTTTCAAATAATCGTTCCCACTCTTGATACCTGAGGGCAATTGCGTGCCCATACTTCAGCTCAATGTCTTCTTTCAGTTCATCAGGCGTCAAATAGAAAGCCTCGTACACCAATTTGTATTCATTCGCGTGTTTGCGAAAGTAATTGAGTTTTAAGCGGCTGATCGTATCTATAGCCTCAAAAAAATCCTCGTTATCGAGTATGTAGTCCGCTCGAATTTCGCTTGATAACTTTTCAATGCAATGATCCAATAAGCTGAAATACAGCTTCTTCTTGCTGGTGAAATGATGAAATATTAAAGCCTTCGATGTGCCGGCTGCTTCAGCCAGCATCCCGGTCGAAGTGTTCTTATAACCATTGCTCGCGAATACGGATATGCAGGCCCTCAACACTTTTTCTCTTTCGTAGAGCCTTACAGGCAAAGCTTCGCCTCCTTCACTTTTTACTAACCTTTCGGTCAGTATCGATCATATGATGGAACAATCCAAATATGACGTCCATCATCTTGAATTATTGTGAAATTAATCTCAAGACAAAAAGAGTTCAAGCCACTCCTTTGAGGAGACTGACTTGAACATCATATTCCCTATCCATGGTTGTCTGGATCTACGAACAACATCTCTATCTTCGTTCCATCAAGTCCGATAAAGCCATTAGCTTCGCTGCTTTCATTCAACTGGATCCACACCTCAGCCGCTTAACGTCATTACAAATGATGTTATGGTAAAATTGAATATCTTCTTCTGTCAAAAATGTGCGTGTGTCATGCGAATAGAGCGATGCCAAATATCTACTCAATTATCATAATACTTTTTACCATATGCAACGATTCTGTCTCCCAAAATAGAATCTCCCATGATCTAATTCCCGTTCCACCCCCTCCAAGGAAGAAAATTTTGGAATTGGTTTGCTTTTTATTCAAAAAATACACTTGGGTATTCTACAACCCCTGCTACATGTTCCAGAGCATGTTCTCGCAGCTCTAATGCCATAAATGCTTCATCCGGCACTTCAAAGGGTGCCTTTATTCCCCATGTAGTGGCTTGCTTGAAACCGAACTTCGGATAATATTGAGGATGACCGAGTACGATTACAGACTCGTATCCAAGTTGTGCAGCCTGTCGCAGAGCTTCGCATATAAGCTTCTTCCCAATCCCTTGGGATTGGTATTCTGGCAAGACTGCTACCGGAGCCAATGCGAGTGATTGCACGCTGTGCTTATCTCCCTGAATGGTAATGCGGGACAACAGGATATGTCCAATAAGTTGACCATGATTGTGGGCAGCAACCAGTGATAACGCTGGGATGAAACCATCTGATTGTCGAATACGGGATACTAACTCATGTTCCTTCCCATCGCTGTGCTCCATCGCTGCAAATGAGCGCTCCACAACTAATTCTGTAGCTTGATAGTCTTCCTCTGTTTCTTTTCGGATCATAATGTTCATATTCATCCTCCGTTACTTTATTTTACTTTTTTCTTACTAATCAAATGAAACGAATCGTTGCCGCATGACAAGCAGCCTCGCTGCTTAAGCTGCTCTATTGTAGCCATCTTCCCTTGGATGCCAACCGTGATCTTGTTCCCGCACCGTTTACATTGGTACTTGCGTATCGTTTGTCTCACTTCGCCAGTGTATAGTGCATCCATGAACCGCCCTTTACATTCTGGCATAGTACGCTCGGTCGTCTTGAGAATAATCATCTGACTTCGATTGGCTATAATCTCCGCCCCTTCGTATTCGTTGAATCGGGGCAATGTTGCACTTGTTGTTATTCCCATTCTTATAAATTCACGCTGCATCGCGAACATGAAGTCAGGTGACTTGTGGGCGAAGGATAAGAATATCGGCAATCCTTTTCTCTTCCGGAGTGCACTAATTCCTCGAGATACAAAGAGGCTCATGCCCTGCAGTGTATAAGGCGGATCGGTAAAGAAACAATCGAATTGCCCGTGCAAGCGTGCAGGCAGTTGTTCCCTTAAGTCGTGATGGACGCATTGAATGGGCAATTGCCTTAGCTGCGCTACATCATGAATGTATTGTAGAAATCGTTCATCCACATCAATTACTTGTACGATTGTTTTGGAATGCCCTCCATTAGGGAAAAGTACTTGAAGCAGCAAGCCGATGGAGATACTGACCAAATCATATCTCCAACGCATAATATCTGCTTGCCTACTAAGGTCTGCTGCCGGAGACATAGAAGTGCTCTTCTCAGGCTTGTCTCCGGCGTACATTTGGATTGATCGATCCGCACATCGACCATCGGACGATGAATCATAATTTCCTTCAGAACGACCAACAGATTGTGGAGCTCGGGATGAGACAAGTCTTCGCAAGCCATCAGCTCCTGATACAGTTTTTTGTTGATTCCCCGATAGCCCCATTGCTCTTCAACCCATACTCTGCCTCTCATCGAGCAGCGTGCTCCCTTATCCTGCTCGATTGCTCCAGCCTTGATAAGCTCCCGTTTGACGGCAGCCGCAACTGGGATGGGAATAAGTGCTGCACGGGCCAGTTCTTTGGTGGATATACCAGGGTTCATGTAACACTCCAACAATAGTTGTTCGATGATGGAAATGCCTTCTTCAAGGCGTACGCTTTCGTTTGCGATTTCGATAAAGTTACGCATTCGTAAATCCCTCCTCAATGGCGGAATGACGTTCATTCATGGCGCAGAAAAAGGGCGCAGAATGAACAAACGTCATTCTACGCCCTTCTTGATTGATGCCTAAATAAGCCCCACAATAAAGCAAAAATCCGTGCTTGAAGAAGCACGGATGCGGGTTCAAAAAATAGGCATACCTATCATCTAAGGCATGTATGATATCCGTTGTTCTTAACTAATTCCGAGGATACGCACATCCACAGCAAATAAACATTGCTAAGCAGCAACACTTCTCACTGGTATTACATATTCCTCATATATGGAATTCGATTAGTTAAGAACGACCGCCAACATCAACATCTCTCCCTAGAAAATTATGCAATCATCGTATCATCCTGGGAAAGTTCATGTCAAGTCAATGCAATGTTTCCGATTCATGTGCCGCAATAAGTTCGGTAAGGGCGCGTTGATGCAGTTGGCAGTGAAGTGTATTCTTCCTGCTCAGTCGAGTACGCAAATGGCTCTGAGAGAACTTGCAGCAGGCGCTGCATCACACTGTAGTCTCCTTCTTGAGAAGCAGCATCCAATGCCTCTTCAACTCGATGATTGCGCGGTATGACGGCAGGATTGCTTCTGCGCATAAGCTGACGTACATCATCCTTGGAATGCTGTTGTCGTTCAAGTCTTGCTTGCCACTGCTCATACCAGTGTGCATATTCGGTGCTGCCAAATAAGGATGAATGTTCTTCGCATATGCCGAGTGTAAGTGCGCGGAACGTATTCGTATAATCCGCACGATGCTGCTGCATCAGATTGAGCAGGTTCTGGATCAGTGTCTCATCTTGTTCTTCTTCATGGAGTATACCTAACTTGGCTCTCATGCCATCAAGCCAATTGCGTTGGTATAGATCAAAATATTCACCTAATGTATCTTCCGCTATCTCCACAGCCTTTAGTTCGTTGTCATTAAGGAGAGGCAGGATTGCTTCTGCAAATCGGGCAAGGTTCCACCCCCCAATATTCGGCTGATTCCCGTAGGCGTAGCGGCCTTCCCTATCGATTGAGCTAAATACGGTATCTGGATGATACACATCCATAAAGGCGCAAGGGCCATAATCAATCGTTTCACCGCTAATCGCCATATTATCTGTATTCATGACTCCATGAATAAACCCGACAAGCTGCCACTTCGCAATGAGCGATGCTTGGCGTTTCATCACTGCCTGAAGCAGCCCCAAATAACGGTTCTCGCTGCCGTCTGCCTCCGGATAATGTCTCTGCAGCGTATAATCAGCCAGTGCGCGAAGATCTTCGATGCCGCACCAATTGGATGCATATTGGAACGTTCCTACGCGCAGATGACTTGCTGCAACACGAGTGAGAATTGCACCTGGAAGTTCAGATTCGCGTATTACCGGTTGACCAGTGGACACCACAGCTAAGCTGCGAGTCGTTGGAATACCTAGACCGTACATCGCTTCGCTAATGATGTATTCACGCAGCATCGGCCCGAGCGCAGCTCGCCCATCTCCGCCTCTCGAATAGGGAGTTCTCCCCGGGCCTTTCAATTGAATGTCGAATCTCTCTCCTGATGGGGTAATCTGTTCGCCAATCAGAATCGCTCTTCCGTCCCCCAGCATATTAAAGTAACCGAATTGATGTCCAGCATAAGCTTGGGCGAGAGGCATTGCCCCTTCAGGAATCGTATTGCCGGCAAGCGTAGCTACGCCATACTCGCTTCTTAATGCTTCTGCACTTAATCCTAGGGAGACAGCGAGCGATTCATTCAGAACACTAAGTCCCGGCGCTCGTACAGGAGTTGGATTCAGTTTGGAATAAAATGAATGTGGAAGACGGGTGAAACTGTTGTCGAAGTTCCATCCTGCGTCTAAATTAGAAGGTCTCTCGTTCATTGTATCTCCTTTTCATTCCTGCTATTTCGTATGTATCGTGCTGTTAGGGTTTGCTAACGTATATTTATTATACCTATTCAGGTAAGCATACGGCTAAGCTAAAGGTAGATAAATTATCGAAATTACGCATCACCTTCTCTATTGTTCTAATGACGACGAAAGGTTCTATATGAGTTAGCTGGTGAATAACTGAAGCAGTTCATCAATAGTAGGAGCAAGCTGGTGATTGCCATTCTTGATTGCAGTAAAAGTAGACATCGCTTGCTTCAATAAGTCAAAACTATAGTAATAATAGATGAAGAACGATAGTGGATCATATTCAGGTGCATAGGGCAGAACCCCCATCTGGCAGAAAGCTCCTCCACCGAGTCCAACTCGGGTGAGGAGCTTCCTAGCGTTCCTAGAATCAGTCTTCCTGGTATACGCGATGGCGCACGATATCTCCGGGATGCAAAACAAGCAAAGGTCCCCACGATGGATTATGATCATGCATCGATTTTAACAGCAGTATCATCCGCTGAAAAATCATGTCGATATCCGCATGCTGCACCAAGGCGCCCGTCACGGCGGCCGCGACCACGTGAGCTGCGTAGAATCCAGATTGCAAATGTTCAGGCAGCGGACCCGCGGTGCTCAACAAAGCCCGTAATTGCGCAGTGAAGGATTCGTCCAGGTTTCTCCAATTTTGAATTTGATCCAAGCTATGATTTTCCAGCGTATGCAGCTTCGTCGTCATGATGGCGGCAGCCACGATCTTTGCAGACAGCTTGGCTTCCTCGGCGCCGACAACTTTTCCTTCCAGACGGATGTGGGTCAGATCTTTGTCCGTTTCTGTCTCGATGAGCCGCTCCCATATATTAGCCTGGTCGAACTGCAGGGTACCTACGGCATAGGCGGCTAAATATCCTCTCAAAATGTCAGCAGGATGGACGTCACTCTCAGAACCGATATTTTTGAGCGCGGGAATACCCGAATAGGCCGCCCGGATTCCACGGAAATAACCGATTAAACCGATCCCGGCCGCAGGCCCCAGATTGAGTATCCCTAGGACGTCTGATGCCGTCTCGTCTATGCGTTTAGCCCAATACTCAGCTAAATCATTTCCGAGATTGTTCGCGAGAAGAGCCGCTCGTACCGTATCCGCCAATTCTTCAAGCAGTCCCGTATCAGCATGCAAAATATCATGCCCGCCCGTTTCATGACCCAAGCTGGACCAGGCCAGGAGGCCCCGCCGGGCATGAGCGGGAGGAAGACTTACGATACCCGTTTTTAAGCCTATCTGGTCTGTTATGTCAATAGGCAGGGTATACGGACCGAATTCAGGCATCCCCCACTTGACGAGCGGCGGTATCATGCTCAAGTCTGGACGTTTCACTCTCGCTCTGTCCTCAGCGCTTAAGAAACCGTCGTACAGATCGCTTACCATCTCCTGAAAAGCGTCAGTGGCATCCGCATTATAGCCTTCGCCGTTCTGCAGTATGGTTTGTGCGATATCGAACAGCAGAAAAGCCGGTCCTTTGCGCAGGGGATCGTGAATTAAAATGTCGGTGAATCCTTCTGGACCCAGTTGATCCAGTGCTTTAAGGAATGGTTCGACGACTGCGTCCCGGTACAGAACAGGCAGCTTTCTGCGTACTGCTTCCAATCTGCCGCGCAGTTGGTGGTAATCCGTCGGATCGGGCGGACCGGGAATATTAGAAACAACGGCCTTTCTGACATCTTCAACACATTGCGGAAGGTTGCTTATATCGGGTTCGATCGTGACTTCTCCGTTCGTGAGCAACTCGTTTCGTTCAATCATCGTACATCCTCCGTTGTATAAAATCATTTACAGATGTAACATTTCCTGAAAAAATGAAATTATACCAAAATGTAGATTGTCTGCACGGATCCATGACAATGAACGAAAAGAGTAGTACATGCTATACTCGCTGTTGATTTATTTAAGCACGTCACCTCTTCCATTTCATCGTTCATACGAAGCAATATCGAAAAATGGTTATCTCGATAACTGCTTTCATAACATTAACTGCTTCAGAAAAAACGCTTGCATCTACTTTTTTACGTAATCGAACAAAAGGTCATCTTGCAGCTTCCATAACTCTCCTAAATGCATTATATTTTCCTCGATAACCCATTGATTCGCCTTCACGACGGTTTTCATTTCTCTAGGTGACGCAAGTATTCTCGATATCCCCATAACGCTTCATCCAATTGATCTTCGCCTTCCAATAAAACCATCACAGCATACGAGATCATGTCTATCCATTCGTCGATTTTTCGAACCTGTTCTTGGGAAAGCAGGCCATTGCTCTGCAGCATGCCGTCAGGATATAAAGCCCATGCGCGGGATAGCTGGCAGATGCTCCAGAAGCACGATATCAAGATTCTGTTTACTTGCGGCTTCGCGAACTCATCAGCCAGAACTTCAATGATCTTCATCAGCTCGTGGAAATTATCTTCAATCAATTCACCGCGAAAAGGTCTCAGCATGCCTAAAAATCCATTCGTCATTTTTTCGTGCTCGATATCATCATGATGGAAGGCATGGCATTTGAGAAGAAATAGCGCCTCGTCTTTCGTCATCTTGCCTCTTCCCTTCTGCAAAAGTTAGTATCAATAGCGCTGCTACTACCTACAAAGAGTTTTCTCCCGTTATCTTACAGTTCTTGATAACCAGCCATAAATTGATCTCATCGTATTGTGAGACAATCCCTTCTATCCAGTAGCCTGGATATAAATATTGTGCCGGCGTTCGTTCTCTCAATTTATTGTAATCTGTTACAGCATAAGCATTATCGCTTAATCGGATGATCGCTCCTTGCGGATAAAACATTGCAATTTCCCCGCTAACTGGTTTACCCGGTGGATACTGCTTCTTCGTTCGCTTCCATGCCGCTAGATTAGGCTCAATAGCTTGCTGCCATTCTATTTCAAATTGTTCCTTCGTAAGGATACGATCGTACGCCTCAACAATTACTTCTTGATCGCACAGTACAAAATCGGGCGAAGTGGAAACCTCACAATGTGAATCGCCATATTTGCTTATTTGTCGATATGCCGTTCCGTTCTCGTCTATCTCAAAATAGTACCGATCGTCTTCCTCGACCCCGGCAGCTTCAATATATATCATTGATATTCCCCCTACTAGTCTCTGATCCTAGAAGGTCTCCACTACTTTCAACCTCCAATCAAGTATATAAAGCCTGTCCTTTCAACACAATCACACGAATGACCTAGTTGAACTATCCAAATGATAAAGGGCGCCCATCTAGGGCGCCCTTGTCCTGCAACTCATTTACAACTTGTTTGGTAATTAAGCTTTCTGCCTGCCCATACATCTTTCACATATCTCCCGTCGGCCCCGAGCTGCTCCAGCCATCTGTTCGCTTTCGTCTCGCCAACACCATGAACGTCTTGATACATCTGCTTAAGTGTTGCCTCCACATCTGGTGACATAGCGCTTCCATCACCGCACACATAGAATATTGCTCCCTGATCAAGGAGACCGATCACTTCGTGCTGTTGCTGCTTGATAAGATGCTGGACATATGTTTTTGGTTGACCCGCAATTCGAGAAAATGCGGTGTGTACCGTAACAATTCCCTCTAATTGATATTGCTTAAGCTCTTCCTCATAGATATGATCCGTCGCATCTCGACAGCCAAAATAAAGATACGCGCTGCCAAGCGAAATCCCTTGCTCCTTCATGGCCTGCCGGGCTTGAATAAATCCACGAAACGGCGCAATCCCTACTCCGGGTCCTACCATAATAATAGGTGTACTCGGATCCTCCGGCAGCCGGAAATTGGATTGCGGCGGCTGAATGAACATCATGATTGATTCGTCTGGTTGTCTGTCTGCAAGAAAATTGGAAGCAACGCCTCGATATTCATGGCGTCCATTCCAAGCTGGGCTCTGTACGACCCCTACCGTGAGACTAATCTGATTCGGCTGTACGCGAGGGGAACTGGATATCGAGTAGTATCGTATTTTTAGTGGCGGGAGCAGCTCTAAAAAGCGCTCAAACGTCATTAAGCAAGCCTCATATTTTTCAAGTAAATCTAACATCGATACTCGCTTTTCAAGGATGTTCTGTCTGTAGCTCTCTGCCTCAAGCAGTGCTTCTAATTCAATTCGGTGCGGAGGACATACCGTCAATGCGGCAAGCTCGCGAATTTGTGCTCGAGTGGCAGGCTCCTGAAGTTCGACGCTCCGGCTTAGAAGATCATTTATCAGTACAGGGCGATGTAATGGCAAATGGGAAGGACTATTCCCTGTAGTTCGCAACACCACATGATCGCTTCCATTTAAGTCAAATCTGCTGATTACCCGTTCGACTAGATTATCCGCATTGATAGGGAACACGCCTAAATGATCCCCTTCAAGATAAGACACTCCTTCAGGCAATTCAATCTCGATATGGCGTGTACTGCGCCCGTTTCCACCCCTTTGCAGCTCGTGATTGTCGAGGATCGTTGCACAATGGACATTGTATGCATCGGCAAACGGCGATTCAACCGATATGTTTACAACCTCTACGGTTAAAGAAGAAGCTGTCGATTTTTCTATTCCATCAATTCCGTCAAATTTCAAATCCAGTGAACGCATAACTGCTGGCCACAGCTTATCGCGCCACTCCTCCACTTCGGTTTCGAATTCACCGCTGGCATCGCCATGTCCGACAGGCAGCAAACGATTCGCTCCTTTAGCCGCGAGCTGTTCATCAATGAATATGGGAATGCTTTGATAGGTACTAGGCCAGTTATGATCGCCGCAACCAAAGACACAATAGCTAACTCCTTTCAATGATTCTGGCTCCACTTCCTTTAGCCACTTTACGAAGCGTCGTGCATTGCTGGGCGGCTGACCGTTATATGATGCTGTCACAATAAACGTAATGCCTTCCTTGGGCAAGTCCGCTGCATAATCGTTAAGGGGCGCTACTTTACTTTTGAAGCCTAGTTGTCGGCCTTTCTCCGCCAGTTCGCGGGCAATTCCCTCTGCTGTGCCAAGATTAGAGCCATACAGTACGAGGAGCGGAATATTGTGAGGAAAGCTCGAATTCAATTCTGAAATGGCCGTTGTTTCTAAAATAGATTGAACGCGCTGACCGCCATGAACGGAAATTGCTTCGTTGCGAGTGCGACGCGGGCGAACTCGCATCATAAATCCCTCGGGTTTTATCGTGAGCGACTCCATTAGCTTCAATTGATAATTCGTATGATCGATGAGTTCAAAATTTTTGAGAATAAGTCCGAGCATTAGCGTCGCCTCTTGCAGAGCAAATTGCTGCCCGATGCACGCACGCTGTCCGATGCCGAACGGCTTGTAGGCATCGTGGGGAATTCGGCTCGGATCCTCGAATCTTTCTGGGCGGAATTCGTGTGCATCACTTCCCCAGGCAGCAGGATCACGGTGCAATTGAGGGAGCAAAAGGAGCAAGCGATCTCCTTGCTTCATCTCATATCTATCCGCGAGCAGCGTATCTTGCTTCACAAGCAAGTTGAAGGCAGGAGCTGTCGGCCATAGGCGCAGTGATTCATCGAGAATCATGCGGATATATTTCAAGTTCTTGACCTGTGTATAGGTAGGAACAGGATCCTTCAGTACACGATCTACTTCCTCATAGCCTTTTTGCAGCTTATCACGATTGTTCAGTAGAAAATATAGGGCGAATGACAATAAGCCGCTCGTTGTTTCATGTCCGGCTACCAAGAACGTAATAATTTGATATCGAATGTTTGCATCATCCAATGATTCGCCCGTATCAGGGTCTCTTCCTTTCAGCATATAAGCTAATAAGTCGTTTGCCCCTTCATGATCATGAGCTTTGCGTTCAGCGATCATTTTATCAACTAGGGAGAACATGACATCAATGTCCTGCTGGAATTGCCGCCGTGTTTTGACCATAAGCATATCCTGAATGCCAAGCCGCTGCGCTTGATTCAAGGATTCCTCCAAAGCCCGAACCATACTCGTTACAAACGGGTGAGGCTGATCACGGTAGAAGCTGTTGAAGCGGTAATTAAAGCCGCATAGCCCGATCGTATCCATAGCTAGCCTTGTCATATCCTCTGGCACCTCGATTTGATCATCGGGATTTAGGCGAGACCACTTCTGGATAAGCTGCATCGCTAAATCAAGCATCTTATCGAAGTAGCCTCGCATTGCTGTACGGCTGAAGCTTGGCAATAAAATATTATGGGCCTTTTTCCAGTTCGGATCGTTGGTCTCAGAGGTAAACAATCCGTCCCCTGCGTAGGCGCGCACATTGTTCAAGATTGTTTTGTCCACGATTTTACCGAAGCGCGCAGTGTCGCTAAATTCTTTAGCCAACTCGTAGCCAGAGACAACATGCAGCGTTCCAAATGGGAGCTTCATCCGGTAGATTTCACCGTATTGCTCGGCAAGGTTCATGAATGACAGTATCGGAGTATTTGGATTCAATTGAGGTACATTTCCTAACGGGCCATATGTTTTGGGCTGTGGAATCGAAATTGACATATAATTTTGCCTCCTCGGATGGTATCTAACATTTCGTAAGAGGTAGCTCATAAGATGCCGTGTTGTGCAGGACAGCAATAAAAATCATGATTTCAAATCATAGGAATGAATATTCATTCCGTAATGTGCAGAAGACATCCGAGTTAATGGACTCGGATCGCATTCCAGCAGCACTCCTCCACGCCAGCAAGAAGCTCGTTCGTCTCCTCCAGCACCTCTGCTCGTATTGTTTCGAATAATTTAACAAGAGCCCCATAGAAAATGGAGATCAGTGCATTGGGAGGCAACGGGGAGATTGTGCCCTCCTGTTGTCCTTTGATTAAAAAGTGTCGGATAAAATCCATTCCTACTTCGAATGTCTTCAGACTTTTCTCATCCAGCAATCTAGGATTCAAATGTGAATCTATGAACGAAAAAGCCTCTCTATTTTCCTTTGCAAAATAAATGGTCTGAACAAAAATATGATGGAACTGTGCGCGAGCAGTTGCAGCTTCAGGAAATCCTTGTGAAACGGCATGGAAAAATTTTTCAGTACATTCTTGGAATAAGGAATTCAGCAGCTCCTCCTTGTTCTCAAAGTATCGGTAAATGGTGCCAGCGCCAACATTGGCCCGATCAGCGATCATTGGTACGGTTGTTGCATCGTACCCGCGTGCGGTAAATAGATGTAATGCGGCGTGTAAAATGTCTTCTCTTTTGTTAGTGGACAATCGTATCACCCTTTATGCGGAATGAATGTTCATTCCCTTACATAATATACCATGCGAGTCGAAGATTCAAGAACTGAATGCGATAGTTCTAAAATTCATTTTGTGCAATGAAATCTAGCATGTAATGAAGCTTTCTGCTGAAAGAAAAACGAAAAGAGCAGATGCTTTCGCATTCTGCTCCTTCGCATGAATTTTTCAACCTTCTTATTGGATGTATCCACATCCCCCCTTTCTGCTTCACTTAAATGAATGCAGGCTCAGGGGTTGCAGAGATCAAGCTTGCAATGCTTTGATGCGGATGGAGGCAGAGGTCATTGAACATATTCTGAAGATCCGAGAGCATTTGCAAGATCGATTCGTCGCGGAAACGCGCTTTAAGATAGGTCATATAAATTTGACAGCTCCCCTCCAAAGTCCCAACGACATCAATGCGCAGCGGCGTACCGGAGTTGAAAATCGCAAGCGACTTGCCATACTCGTTAACCAACGGAATCTCATCCTCATCCATTTCGATGGCGATATCAAAGTATGATCCGAGGTTCTGAACAATCATGTATGACTCAAACAGGATCTGATTATCCGCTAGTCCGCTCCACTCCCGGACTTTCTTGAGCGGTGTATAATCATATTTCGTCAATCGAAGCTGCTTCGCTTGAATTTGCTTGAGGATCTGCAATACATTTTCGTCTTCAAGCAAACGTATCCTCATGGGGAGCGTATTGATTGCAGGACCAACTATCTCCTCAATCCCTTCGAATTCCGGGTGTCTGCCAGTCGACATGACGCCGAACAATACATCGCGCTGACCTGTATAACGAGCCAAAAGCAGCGCCCAAGACAATTGAAACACTACGCTCATTGTTACACCACTTTGACGGATTAGCTCTTTCACCGTGTGCGGAGCAGAGACCTCGAATTCGACGTATTGTTTTGCGAAGCCGCCAGTTCCTGACCTCCCCCGATTATGCGGAGCATTTTCGATAAGCGGGGTCGCATGGCGGAAGCCAGCAAGTTCCGCTATCCAATATCGCTTAGATTGTTCTATATCTTGCTGCTGCAACCATGCTATGTAATTCCGATAATTGCGTACCGGCGGGAGCTGATAAGACCTGCTCTCCACCAGACTGTAATAGCATTTGAGCACTTCGGCCAAGACAATAAAATGACTCCACCCGTCCATCAGCAAATACGAACAGCTCATAACCAGGAAATGCTCGCGATCTCCTATCCGAGCAAACATGACTTCATAAGTAGTCGGCCGTTTGATATAAGCAATATTGCTTGCACACAGTTGAACATCCTGATATCGCATCAGTTCATGAAATTGACGGTCAGCATCCCATTCGCGCCAATCCGCGTAGTGAACCGGTATACGAACATTCCGCCGCATAACCTGTATCGGTTGGTCGAATCCTTCATGGAAGATGGACGTCCTCGTTAATGCATAATGATTTGCCACTCGATTCCAGGCCTGTGTCATGAGTTCAGGCTCCAATTTGTCCGTAAAGCGCATGACCATATTTACAAAAAACTGAGCCGGTTCAGGATTGTTCAGCAAGGTATCAAGCATGTAATCTTGTAGCGGCGTAACCGGATATACGTCCTCAATCTCTTCAGGATCCAAGGAGGCAATAGCGGCAACATCGCTTCGGTTCAATCCTACTAATGAAAAGCCCGCATCGGCTTCGTTCTCTCGCACTGCTTTTTCGTCGTGGGCAGCAACCGTTCCCTTGTCGCACTCGGCAATAACTCCGCTTAATTCCGCAACAGACTGATATTGGTAAATTTGCTCATGGGATATCGATACACCCGCTTGTCTTGCACGGGATATCAGCATCATCGTCTTGATCGAATCGCCGCCGATCTCGAAATAGTTCTGATGTATTCCGACCCTGCCAAGTCCAAGCAGATTAGACATTATACCGCACAACAGCTTTTCGATATCATTGCGTGGTTCGTCGGACGGATCATTAGACATGCTATCCTCATTCGGCTTCGGCAGCGCCTTCCGGTTGATTTTGCCATTATTATTGAGCGGAAGTCGATCAAGCGCAACAAATGCCGTTGGAATCATATAATCAGGTAAACGCTCTTTAAGAGCGCGACGAAGGACTTCTATGTCCGGCGCAATCTTTGTATTTCCTGTCATGTAAGCCGTAATTCGTTTATCTCCAGGGATATCCTCCCTCAGGATCACGACCGCTTCTTTTATAGAAGGTTGTGCGGCAAGCGCCGCTTCAATTTCACCAAGCTCGATACGGAAGCCCCGAACTTTCACCTGATCGTCCAATCTCCCAAGAAACTGGATACGTCCATCCGGCAAATAGCGGGCCCGGTCTCCGCTGCGGTATAACCGCGCTCCCTCTCGTAACGAAAACGGATCCGGTATGAACTTCTCGTTGGTCATCGACGGCATTCGCAAATAACCGCTGCCGACCGCGATTCCGCCGATGCACAGTTCCCCGGGAATACCTATCGGGGTTGGCTGCAGCATTTTATCCACAATATATATTTTTGTATTTGCGAGCGGCCTACCAATATGAGCGGGGCTATGCGCATGTCCCGGTTCAATGATGCGATAAGTGCTGGCGATCGTGCACTCCGTGGGACCATATGCTTCATATACATCAAACGGAAGTCCGATTGGAAGCGTTGCGTTCCATTTGTCTCCCCCCGTGAATAAACGGCGCAGAGAGGTATGTTCGGGCCAAGGAATATTGACTAATAGCTCGACTATCGGTGTTGGAAGAAAGGCAAACGTGATCGCATTGTCCACCATCCAGTCTCGCAGCAACTCGGGCTGAAGTCTTATTTCTTCGGGCGGAATCCATAACGATGCACCGCAGATCAGTGACCCCCAAATTTCCGCGACGGACATATCGAAGCCAACACCGACGGCAAAGCAAACGCGGTCAGTGGACGTTAATGCCGAAATGTCTTTATACCAGTGCATGAAGTTGACAACCGATGCATGCGGGATTATTGTCCCTTTAGGATTACCCGTTGAACCGGATGTATAAATGACATAAGCTGCGTCACTGCCAATGACTTTGTCGATCAGTGGACTCGCCTCTTTGTAACCATTCCGCGAAGCTAGAACGATCCCTTCATGTTCCATCTTGATTCTGGTCTCACAGCGTGATGCGATATGCTCATGCAGAGAACGACTCGTCAGTAAATTAGACGCCTTGGAATCTGCTAGGATATGAGCAATTCGTTCCACCGGCATCTCAGGATCAATGGGCAAGTACGCACCGCCCGCTTTAAGCGCGGCCAATTGGGCAATGACCAGTTCAGGCGAACGGTTGAGACATATTGCAGTAACCGTCCCCGGCCCGCTGCCCTGCTTGATCAGGTAATGGGCCAGACGATCAGAGCGAGCCGCTAGCTCTATATAGGTTAGAATTTCGGCTCCGTTCTGAACGGCAATCCGATCCGGTTCTGCCTCAGCTTGTGCGATCACCATCCGGTGAAGGGTTTCGCAAGGGGAGAATTCCTGCTCGGTCCTGTTCCATACATTCAGCAGCAGATTACGCTCATCTTCCAGCAATATCGGCAAAGATTTGACAGGGGTGTCTGGATGGTCTGCAATACTGGAAAGCAGCATCAGAAAGTGCCTTATCATTTTCTTCACCGTTGCTTCTTCAAATAGACTTTGATTGTATGTAAAAGTTCCTTTCCAGCTCCCGCCCCTCTCAATCACTTCAAGAGTCAGATCGAAGAGAGTTGTCTCCGTATTTACGTGTAAAGGCTCGAATGTCAGGTCAGCTATTTCAACATCAATTACAGGCGTATTTTGAAGCGTGAACATGACCTGGAACAATGGCGAATAACCCAAGCTTCGCGTCCCAGCCACCTTCTCCACTACAAGCTCGAACGGAACATCTTGATATGCATAGGCTTCCAACGCATGCTTTCGAACTTGGCGAAGCAGCTCGCGGAACGGCAAATTTGCAGTGATCTCAGAACGAATGACGAGCGTATTGACAAAAAAACCGATCATAGATTCCACATCTTTGTGGTTTCTGCCTGATATCGCGGTTCCAACGCAAATATCTTCCTCACCGGTATAGCGATGCATAAGCGTCTGAAATGCTGCCATTAACAGCATAAAGGAAGTGGCCTTCTCCTCGGCAGCGAGTTGGAAAAGCCTTGTCGATAACTGCTGCGGAAGATCGAAGCTAAGCTTCTTTCCCGTATATTGCTGCCGTGCAGGGCGCGGGCGATCTGTCGGAAGCTGAAGCAGTTCCGGCGCTCCAGCCAGCTTTTGTTTCCAATACGATAACTGTTCTTGAAGCGCGTTCTCGCAGTACCGTTCCCGCTGCCACTCCGCAAAGTCCGCATACTGCACGCGAAGGGCGGGCATGCGCTCCGCCTCTCCGCTAACGAAGGAAAGATAATACTCCAGCAGCTCCTTGCCAAATACATGGTGGGACCAACCATCAGTAATGATATGATGAAAGGAAATCAGCAGTACATGCTCCCTATCAGCAAGGCATAGAAGAATCGCCCTAAGCAGCGGTCCATGTGTGAGATCAAACGGCCTACTAATCAAGGACATATGCTGTTTCACCGCTTCATCCTGTTCGCTTGGCGGTACTTCCCGCAAGTCTTTCCGCTCCAGCGGCATATCCATGTCATCCAGCACGAGTTGATAAGGACTTCCGTCCTCCTCGTGAAATACGGTGCGCAGAACCTCGTGCCGTTTTACGAGTTCCTGCAGGCTTTTCTCGAATGCTTCGACCTGCAAATCTCCCCTCAGCCTCATGCCGTAAACCAAGTTATACGCCGTTGATTCCGGCTCCAGGGTAGAAAATAGCCATAGCCTCTGTTGGGCGTACGAAAGCCGATGCTTTTCTTTTTTTTGGCGAACCGGAATCTCATGCCTGTCAGAGGAAGGAGCGTGATCAACTTTGACGTCCCCTTGAAGCATTTTTTCTAGCATCGCCCGCTGCTTGTCCGATAACTGCGCTCTACGTTGTGCTAACGAATGCCGATTGGTCATGGGTTTTTTCCTCTCCTTCCTCTTCTTCTTTTTCCAGCAGTTCGATATAGGCTAGTTCGATAATGTCTGCAAGCTCGGAAATGGTTTCAGCCGCATACAATTCCTGCACATTCAGCGAGATCGGGTACATCTCCCGAATTCGTGATATAACCTGCATTTTATTCAGAGAGTCAGCCCCAAGCTCATAGAATGGAGCATGTATGTCCAGCTCCGGCATGCCGAGAACCTCTTCGAAAAATACAATAAGCTTCTGCTCCACGTACTGACGCGGGCTCTCGTATTCTAGTGGAGCCGGGTATTCCGGTTCCTCCTGTCTTTCATTGCTTTTCGCGTTCGGGAAGGAAGCGTCGAAGCCTCTCGAGTTTGGAATTTCATAGCGTTGTCTTTCAAATGGATAAGTTGGCAGCGGCATTCTTCTTCTCTTCTCTAACGCATAACGCGCCTGCCAATTCATTTCGTTGCCCGCTTCCCAAATTGCTGCCAAAGTGTCCGCCCAAGAATGACAGTCGTAGCAGCTTAAAGCATTTTCATCCCCGTTTGTGTAGGTGTGCAGTGGTGATCCGATCGCTATCGCTCTCCATCGCCCATCCTTGAGCGCTTCTGTAATTTCTGAACTTAGCGACCGTTCTCTGATTTTTGCCGTCAATTCCGATTCTTTATATAATGCGATATTCATCTCCGCATTCAAGGTTGGGATGCGGGGAGCAGCAAAGCGTATGCCATTGACTGTATTGGCGAACTTCTCGATGTCTCCGTTTTCTATAAAATCTTGCCGGGCAAGCGTAAGCTTGAAGGCTTCTTCCAATGAACAACACCCAGCGATGCAGGCGGCCGCATACTCCCCTTCTTCTTTACCCCCAATTCGATCGGGCGTTTGCCCCATGTGATTCAATACTGAAGCAAGACTGTAAGAAGACGCTACTGAGATCAGTAGTTTTATGCGTGAATTCAATTGCAGTGGATGATGCTGCTGATTAGCGTGGGCATCGTTTAAGAAGCCTTTAAATACGGCTTTCAATTCTAGTCCGCTGACAGACTCAGCTTTTTCAATTGCTTCATTTAATTCGCGGCAGAAGAGCGGTTCAGTTCTGTACAACTCTAGTAACCCGGAAAGGCTCTCCTCCAACCAAGGGAGAAGTATCCATACAGTCATTGGTTGTTCATCTGTGCTCCGAATCTTTTCCGAATCCGGTTTAAAGGCCAGCATGCGCTGTGCATCGGCGGCATTTCGGCAAACGACGGCTTTGCGGAACGGGTATGCTTTTCTGCCAACCTGCGTTGTATAAGTAATTTCTTCGAATGGTATAAAAGGGTTTCTAGTTAAATAGCCAGCCATCCTTTCGCAAGCTGCGGCAAGTGCCTTCTCCGATTTAGCGGATATAAGCAAGCTGTGCCAAGGCCGCAAGCAAGCATCGCTTTCTGTCAGGGGTGCTTCCTCCAGAACGACATGAGCGTTCGTTGACCCGATGCCGAAAGAGCTTACTCCCGCACGCCTAGGATATCTCGCATCTTCCCAGTCCCTCAGTTCCGTATTAACGTAGAACGGGCTTTCCGTAAAATCGATTTGCGGATTCGGTGCTTTAAAATGGAGGGAAGGTGGAATTTGGCGATGATGAAGGGCGAGCACCGTCTTGATGAATCCTGCCACTCCTGCGGCACAGTCGAGATGGCCGATATTCGTTTTAACGGAACCGATTGCGCAGTATCCGATTAAATCTGTCCACTGCCGATAAGCCATCGTTAATCCTTCGATTTCGATTGGATCTCCAACTATAGTAGCCGTGCCGTGGGCTTCGACATATGATATCGTCTCGGGATGGACATCGGCGATCGCCAAGGCTTCTGCAACTACGTCAGCCTGACCTTCCGGGCTAGGGGCAGTGAAACCTGCCTTAAGTGCACCGTCATTGTTAATCGCGGTACCGCGAATTACAGCATAGATGAAGTCCCCGTCTGCCGCGGCCTTTTCTAGACGCTTCAGTACTACGATCCCAACGCCGTTGCCGGGGACACTTCCCTGAGCCTCACTATCGAAAGCGCGGCAGATTCCATCAGGAGACAAAATCATGCCTTCCTGGTACTTGTATCCGGAATGATTGGGGAACGTAACGGTGCTTCCGCCTGCCAACGCAATGTCGCACTCCCCGCTCATAAGAGACTGACATGCCATATGTACAGCGACCAAAGAAGTGGAGCACGCTGTTTGTACGGTCACTGCAGGACCTTTTAAATCAAGCTTGTATGATACGCGACTTGTCAAGAAATCCTTATCATTGCTTGATACAATGGAGGTGATATCTCCCAATCCTTGATCGAGTCCGTAAGCAATAATATGGTTCAACAAGTAAGTGCTTAGCGAGCAGCCGCCATAGACCCCGATCCGTCCGGGATAGCCGTCGGAAATCCAGCCTGCATTCTCCAGTGCCTCATGCGCACATTCGAGAAACAGCCTTTGCTGGGGGTCGGTCCATTCCGCTTCACGGGGATTCATTCCGAAAAAAGCGGCATCAAACATGACCGGGTCATCCAACACCCCTTTTGCTTTAATATATTGGGAATCCTGTAGAACTTCTTCCCGAACCCCCGCTTGCAGCAGTTCCTCATCTGTATAGAAGCGAACTCCTAGATCGCCCTGGCTTAACAGTTTCCAATATGCGTCTACATCCTCAGCTCCGGGAAATCTCCCGGACATGCCGATGACAGCGATTCCTTGCTCCCATAATGTTTCATCTCGTAACAAGTGGTTCACCCCTATTTATTTTATGTTCTTGCTTTTCCTCTGAGATCTCTTTGCCTTTTCATCAGTGATTTGCGTGATTCCACCCTTTCTTCGACATCAGCAATCCGCTCTTTGCGAACGGACGGCTCGAACAGGCGGCTTGCCAATGATGCAATCGTGGGATGCATGAAAAAGTCGGTCAGCTTTATCTGGCTGTTTCGTTCCCTGCGGATTCTTTCAACTAATAGCGCAGCATGCAGTGAATGTCCCCCCAGCTCAAAGAAATTATCATTTCGTCCGACTTCCCGCACATCTAACACTTCCTTCCACATGTCAGCAAGAATTCGTTCTCCTTCATTGCGCGGCAGGGCATCTCGGGATACAGGAGATTTTGTTGCATTCGGAAGAGACAGTGCATGCTTATTGACCTTCCCATTTGTGTTCATAGGAATGCTGTTTAACTGCACAAAAAAAGACGGGATCATATAGGCAGGAAGACGGCATCCTAAATATTCACGGAGATTAGATACAGGCAGCGGTTCTGGTTCTGCCGATTCATAATAGGCAATCAAATATGTGCTGTTGCCCGCCTCTTCCCCGTCTACGACTACCGCTGCACGGATTGATGGATGGTTGGACAATGCGGCAGCAATCTCGCCAGGTTCAACCCTATTCCCGCGAATTTTCACTTGATCGTCCAGGCGGCCCAAATATTCGATGGTTCCATCGTTGAGGTAACGGGCACGGTCTCCGGTACGATACATTTTTCCGTATCCATCATCGTGATCTCCATTCAGCTCTTGTACGAATCGTTCAGCCGTAAGCTTCCGATTGTTCATATAACCCCGTGCCAGGCCCTTACCTGCGATGCACAGTTCACCTTCGATGCCGACGGGCTGAATCAGGCCGTGATCGTTCATAATATAAATTCTTGTATTGGCAATCGGCCGACCTATCGTAATGCGCGTATCATGAGTGAGTTCCTTGACGGTCGACCAGACGGTTGTTTCTGTCGGGCCGTACATATTGAACAAACGGGCGCTCGTTATCGTACGGACACGATGCAATAGCGTTTCTGTCAGCGCCTCTCCCCCAATTAGCATATAGCGCAGCGAACCCAGCGCTTCTGCCATGCGGGTATTATCCAGCAGCATCCTCAGCCGGGCAGGCGTCGTTTGAAGAAGCTCGATCCGATGATCCTGGCATAAATGAGCAAGTCGCTCAAGCTCCATTTGTTCCTCATGCGTTGCCATAACCACCGTACAACCTAGCATGAGCGGCAGCAGCGTTTCGAGTACGAAAATATCAAATGAGACAGTCGTCAAAGACAATACATTGTTTATCGTTTCGAGTGGTATTTCTTGAATGATGCCCACGAGCAAATTATGAACCGAACGATGCTCGATCATGACCCCTTTGGGCTTGCCCGTAGAGCCTGATGTATAAATGACATACGCGAGATCTGACGGGCTAACGGATGAACATGGGAATGCAAGGGAGTCTTCTTCGCATGACATAGGCAGCCGATCCAGCAATACGGTTAATTGTTTATCAGGAATCTTCGCCACATGCGCAGAATCCGTTACAACCACCCGACATCCGCTATCGTGTATGATGCTCGCAATCCGTTCTTCCGGCAGAAGCGGGTCAAGCGGAAGATATGCGGCTCCAGCTTTGCCTACAGCCAACAAGCTTGCCACTAGCAATATCGAGCGATCGGCAAGCACTGCAACGACTTCATTTCGGGAAACGCCTAGTGATCGAATCGCATGTGCCAACTGTGCAGACTTTCGGTTCAGCGCCTCGTAGCTCATCTGCTCTCCATTGCAAATAAGCGCGATTTGATCAGGCGTTATTGCTGCCTGCCTTTCGAAAAGGCCGTGGATAGTCTGTTCGTCCTGAATAGCTACCTGCTTTCCAGCGAACCTAGCGCAAAGTCTTTTTTGCTCTTCGTCGTTCATCAGGCCCATGCTTCTTACTTCTATGTCAGGATTGGAAATGGCCTGCCTCAGCAGCTCAATAAAGCAGTTTGTCCACCGAACTGCAGTATCCTTGGCGAACAGCGTCGAAGCATATTCCATATTTCCATGTAAGCCCTTTTCGGTTTCGGTTATCGACAAAGTCACATCAAACTTAGCGGCCGAGTAATCAAAATGGTGCTGCCGAAGGCTGGCTCCATCCAAAGCGAGCTCCGCATTCTCCATGTTCTGCAATATGAACATGGCATCGAATATCGGATTGCGGCTCAACTCCCGAGGCGGAGCAACTCGTTGTACAAGTTCCTCAAAGGGATAATCTTGATGTTCCAGCGCACCAAGCACGAACTGCTTGACAACCTGTAAATAGCCAGAGAATGATTGATTGGCGCTTGGGGACATGCGTAGCGCCAACGTGTTCACGAACATGCCTACCATCCTTGCCGTGTCTGCTTGGCTTCGGCCTGCTACTGGCGTTCCGACGATAACTTCTTCCTGATTGCTCAGTTTTGACAACAGTAATCCATAAATTGACACTAACACCATATAGATTGTCGTATTTGTTTGTCTTGCCAGACGCTTTACATTCCTTGTCATTTCCTCATCCAGAAAGAAGTTTACGCATCCTCCCGAATAGCTGCGCAATGCCGGCCGAGGAAAATCAGTCGGCAAGTTCAACACTGGGATCTCCCCGGTGAACTGCTTCATCCAAAATTGTTCCTGCTGCTTTATGGTCTCCGTGCGCAAACTAGTTTGCTGCCAAGCCGCATATTCTTTATATTGCAGCTGTAGCGGCAACAGTGTGTTGCCCGCGTACAATTGAGTTAGTTCTTCGGTTATCACTGCGACAGAAGTACCGTCGGATATAATATGATGCATGTCCAGGAGAAGGAGATGACGTTCCGGCTCAAGCTTTACAAGAGCTGCGCGCAGCAGTGGAGCCTGTCCTAAATCAAATGGCCGGATAAAGGAACGGATGAGTTCCTCTGTGTTTTCTCCAATCAGCTCCTTACAAGCAAGCTCAAACTCTGTGTTCGCATGAATTCGTTGAACGGGCTTGCCATCCACGATATGGAAAGAGGTGCGAAGCGGCTCATGTCTCGCGATGAGAGCCTGCAACGCTGCTTCCAGACGCTCTCTGTCAATAAGCCCTATAACTTCCAATGCGGTCGGCATATTATAATTCAACTCTCCGCCCTCCAACTGCTGGAGAACGTACAACCGTTTCTGCGCTGAAGATACGGAATAATAATTTCTCCTCCCGATCCTCGGGATCGTGTCGTAGTCGGCATGTTTCCGATGCTTAATCGTTTCAGCCATTTGTTCGATCGTCGGGTACTGAAACACGTCTCGCAGCGGCAATTGGACGCGCATCTCTTTGTGCAATTTGCTAACTAAAGTGCTTGCCCGCAGGGAATGGCCTCCTATTTCGAAAAAGTTGTCCTTTACGCCGATGCGATTCCCAGGCAACCCGAGCACATCTTGCCAGATGCGCGCAAGCTGCATTTCCGTTTCTGTCCGCGGCGCTACATGTTCCTCGTCATGCCGCAAGCTTACTGTCAAATCATCCAGTGCTCTCCGGTCTACCTTTCCGTTTGTCGTCAATGGCATTTTCGCAACCTGCGAGAAATAAGACGGAATCATGTATGCCGGCAATTTATCCGACAATGCGACTCTCAGCTCTTTGCCCGTTAATTCCCTGTCCGCCACTACATAGGCGCAAAGCTGTTGTGCACCGCTTTCATCAGATTGCGCAATGACGAATGCCTCTCTTACCGAATCGATTGTTAATAACTGGGCTTCAACTTCTCCCAGTTCGATGCGGAAGCCACGGATTTTGACCTGATCATCCATTCGTCCAACATACTCTATCGTCCCGTCAGGCATCCATTTCCCCAGATCTCCCGTTCGATACATCCGATTCCCATTCGAAAATGGATGATCCACGAACTTTTCGCTCGTTAAGTCAGGACGATTCAAGTAACCGCGTGCGATCCCGTCTCCGGCAATACATATTTCCCCCGTCATGCCGATAGGCTGTAATCCGTTGCGCTCATTGACGATATAAATGGACGTATTGCTGATCGGTTTTCCGATTGGAACGCTTATGGCATTATCATCCACTTCATTGATATCATGGTAAGTCGCGAATACGGTTGCTTCTGTCGGACCGTATATATTTTTAATAATTCCGGGACCGAGACAGTTCAGCGCTTTGCGTACGTGAGATACGGAAGCGCGCTCGCCTCCGACTAGAATTGATTTCACATGGCGCAGGCATTCCAGGTTTGTGTCGACGAGAAGATGAAATAGCGCAGTTGTAATTACCATTCTCGTAATCTGCTGCCGCTCAATCCGTTCTGCAAGTTGTTCGATATTCAATACCGACTCTTGCGGGATAAGAATGAGTCTGGCTCCGTTCAATAACGTCCCGAAAATATCGAATATCGATCCGTCAAATGAAAAGCTGGAAAGCTGCAATATACGATCCTCTTCGGAAATTTCGAGAAATTTCGATGCATGCACAAAATGCACTACATTTCGATTGGTTGTTAGAATGCCTTTCGGTTTTCCCGTCGTTCCTGACGTGTAGATCACATATGCCAAATGACATAGAGTGGAAACTGGTTCTAAATTTGTCATGTCTTTGCTATATAGATGCGGATCGTCCAACGCCACGATTTTGCATTGCACATGGATTGAATCAAGCAACCGGCGATGTCCCACTATGATTTGAGCTCCCGAATCCTCCAGCATGAAGTGAACTCGCTCCTGCGGATAATCCGGATCGATTGGCAGGTAAGCGCCTCCTGCCTTCAGAATGGCCAGGATGCTTATAATCATCTCGATCGAACGTTCGACCATGATCCCTACTCGTGCATCCGGCACGACACCAGCCGATTGCAGCGTTCGCGCCAGACTATTCGCTTTTTCATTCAGTTCTCGGTAGGTGAGCCGCATGCCTTCGAACTCGACCGCCACAGAATTCGGTGTTTTCTCTGCTTGTTCCTCGAAAAGCTGATGTATCGTCCTCTCTCTGGCATATTCCATCTCTGTACTATTGAAGTTGCTCAAAATTAACGCAGATTCTTCGGGAGTTAACATCTGCAGCGAGGCCAAATCTGCCTTCGGATGATTGATTACCTGGCTGACAAGCTGCTTGAAATGCCCTGCCATGCGTTTTATGGTTTCCTGCTTGTATAAAGCTGTCGCATATTCAATGCTGCACGCAAGCCGGCCTTCTTCCTCCGAAGCCTGGAAGGTCAAGTCGAATTTTGAAACCGGCCGCAAACTTGGCTGCGGCTTCAAGCGCAACCCGAGAATATTCACTTCAGCTTCTTCCGTGTTTTGCAATACAAACATCGTGTCGAATATTGGATTACGGCTCTTATCCGGCGCCACAAGAACCTTTTCTACGAGTTCCGCAAAAGGATAGCTTTGATTCTCCAAGGCTCCCAATGTCGTTTCCTTTATTTCTTCCAAGTAAGTCAGGAATGTTTTGTCCCCGCTCGGATGACTGCGAATGGCTAGCGTATTGACAAACATACCTATGAGCGGTTGTAAGTCTTCGTGCGTCCTGCCGGCAATCGGGGTGCCAACCACAATGTCCTCTTGCCCTGAATATTTGTGAAGCATGACCACATAGACAGTGAACAATACCATGAACAGTGTTGTTCCGGTTTCGGATGACAATCGTACGAGTGCCCTGCTCGTTTCAGCATCCAACTCAAATTGATGCGTATCTCCCTCGAAACTTCGCACGGCAGGTCTTGCATAGTCAGTCGGCATTTCCAATACTGGCAATTGTCCTTCCAGCACGCTTAACCAGTATGCCTCCTGAAGTTTCGCTTCTTTCTGCTGTGCTTCGGACATTTGCCATGCCGTGTAGTCTTTGAACTGAATGCGTAAAGGCATCAGTTCCTCTCCGCCGTACAAGCGGGAAAATTCATCGATCAGAATCGCGGTCGAGACGCCGTCAGAGATAATGTGATGCATATCGAAAAGAAACAGATGCCGATCGTCCTTCAATTCAGCCAAGCCTACCCGCATAAGCGGAGGTTTACTTAAGTCAAACGTCCGGATAAAGGCATTTTCAATTTCCGCCGCTTCTTCCTCGCCAGCATGCATATATTCGATTTCGAAATGGATCTCATCATGCACGCACTGCATAGGTTCGCCGTCAACCAGCTCGAATCCGGTTCGCAGCGTTTCATGTCGCGCAATCAGATCTCGAAACGCCTTCTCAAATTGTTTTCGACACAATGATCCCAAAATCAACACACTGCCGGACATGTTATAGCTTTGATCTGCTCCCTCAAGCTGATGAAGGGTATAAAGCCTTTTCTGAGCAGATGAGATCGCGTAATATTCTCTTTTTTCCGTTACGGGAATAGGTTTGTGCGTCCGCTGCTCCAATTCGCTTATCGCCTGGGCCATTGCCTTAATCGTAGGGAACCGGAATACGTCACGCAGCGGGAGATTGACTTGCAATTCTTTATTAATTCTGCTGACCAGCATTGTTGCGCGCAAAGAATGTCCACCAATATCAAAGAAATTCTGCTTAACGCCGATCTGTTCAACTCCCAACATTTCTTTCCACATGTCTACAAGTCTGATTTCCAATGGAGTCTCCGCCACTTCGTGTTCCTCTTCGACAGGCTCGATAGCTTTCGGCGTTGGAAGAGCATTTCGATTTATTTTGCCGTTGAATGTCAAAGGCAGGCGGTCAAGACGCAGGAAGCGCGCAGGAATCATATAGGTCGGCAATGTTTTCTTTAAGAAACACCGAAGTTCTTTCATATCTAATGAGCACTCGGAAACAACGTAAGCAATAAGATAGTTTTCCCCGCTGCTGTCCATTCGGTCGATTACGACTGCTTGATGAACTCCTGGAAATGCTAGCATTGCTGCCTCGATTTCTCCAAGTTCGATGCGAAAGCCGCGGATTTTAACTTGAAAATCGATGCGTCCGATGAGATCAACATTGCCGTCAACCATCCACTGCGCCAGATCGCCCGTGCGATACAGTCGTTCACCTGGAACGAACGGGCTTGGTACGAACTTTTCCTCACTAATGTCCGGGAGATTCAAATATCCTCTGGCCACTCCCGGGCCGCCGATGCACAGTTCGCCCGGCATTCCTATCGGAACGGGATTGAGCTGCCGATCTACAATATAGAATCGTGCATTCATCCAAGCTTTGCCGATCGGTACGCTTCCCGTCTTCGGCAATAGATCCAGCGGCTCGTCATAGTAACTTGAATCGATTGCCGCCTCCGTCACCCCATAGCTGTTAATAATCCGGAATTGGGAGCCGTAGCGCTCCTGCAATGTCCGGTAATCATTAACACTGCAGCTATCGGAGCTGACGATCAGCAGGCGCATGGAGCTCATATTGAAATCGTGCTCGTATGCGTAATTCATGAACGGGATGATGAGTGCGGGCGTAGATTCGAATATCGTAATTTCAAATTTCTGAATCCAGCCATCTAGCCGAGACGGATCGACCCGGTCTTCTGCCGGGCAAATGATCATCGTCCCGCCATTATAAAGCGTTCGTGCTATGTCTCCGACGAACACGTCAAAAGAAAAGCTCGTAAGCTGAAGGAGCTTTACAGGGAATTGGTCAAGACCGTATTCTCGTCGATTGGCCTCGGCTGTATTCGTAAGGGCCGAATGCTCGATCATGACGCCTTTCGGGCGTCCGGTCGTGCCTGATGTATAAATCACGTAAGCCAGATCAGATGGCTTGTTCAGATTAGGCAAGTTCGCATTGTCTCCGTTATTAATCGTTTCGTCGTCCATGCAGAGTACGGTTCGCAGGGACGGCAGTTCCCCAAGAACTGGAGAACGCTGCAGGAAATGCGACTGCGTCAGCAATAATGTCGCCCCGCTATCAACAATCATGAATTGAATGCGTTCCTCAGGATAATCGGCATCGATCGGAACATACGCACCTCCCGCTTTCCATACAGCCAAAACGCCAATGAGCATATCGACGGAACGATCGGCCAATATTCCAACAATTGATGCTCTGCCTATACCGTGGGCTTGCAATGTTCTTGCCAACTGATTTCCCTTCTCATTCAACTCCTTGTAGGTAAGCTTTTTGTCTATACAGATGACGGCCTCATGGTCGGGATTCTGCTTGGCTTGTTCTTCAAAAGCTTGATGCAATAAGCGCTCCGGGCGATGCGGCAGAAAATGAGGATTAAACTCCGTCAACAATCTGCTTAGCTCCCTTTCCCCGACTATCGACAACTCGCGCACAGTTTGTTGGGGGTTTGAAAGTATCTGATCCGCAATAATAAGCAATTGCTCCATAATTCTCTCAATTTCGTGTTCTTTAAATAATTGAATCCGATAGTCTGCATGCAGGCTCATCTGTTGTAAATCTAAGAAATCCTCGATATGTACAAAAAAGTCATTCGTCTCATGGCCGCAAAATCTAGCGTTCAGTTGAACAGAGATATCGCCATATTGCGTCCAACGAATTGGCGTGTAGTTCAAGGACACGCGAAACAGGTCTTGCATATCTCTTTTCGCATCTCGATCCCGCAAATCTTGGATGAGGTGGTTGTATGGGTATTTTTGATGACGGAAATAGGCTTGCTGCTCTTTGAATACAAGATGGAGTAAGGATTCCAGTGTTTGATCGGGGTCAAACGACAATCGGGTGGCAACCGTGCTTACAAACATTCCTAAGGCTTCTTTCTCGTTCCTGCTTGTGCGGTTTGCAAACACGGTACCGACGGGAACATCGACATTTCCCGTATGTTTGTACAGCAGCAGATACATGGAGGTCAGAAAAAAAACAAAGGCACTAATATTGCTTGCTTCGCTAAATGCTCGCAATCGACAGTATTGTTCATCGGTGAGGGTGACGCTGATCCTTTTTGCGTCTGTTAATGGTTCATCAGGGGAAGAATGTTTCAATCCAGTGACTTCCGGCAATGTTTCGAACTTTTTCATCCAGTAACATTTATCTTTTCGATAACGTTCCGACTTCATATAATCTTGGTCGGCATGGATGTACTCCATATATGTGCCTTTTGGAACAGGGAGCGGATTTATCCCGCTTTTTAATGCCGTATAATTATTCATGATGAACTTGCATAATTGATACATGGACACGCCGTCCGCAATGATATGGTTGACTTTCAAGTTAAACCAATATTCTTCATCATTGATTTTCATAATGGCAATCTTATACTTGTCGATTTCGAACATGCTGATCGGGGAGCTGCAAAATCGTTGCATCCATTTTTCGGCTTCCGTGCGGCTCGCCATTTCCAAATAATCGATTGAGGGATGAATATTGGACTCATCTTCAAACCATTGCATGGGTTGATTATGCTGTTCGGTTATGCGAATCCGAAATGCATCGTGATCTTTGATGAGCTTTTGAACAGCCTGCATAAGAAGGGATACATCAATAGCTCCCCTCATTACCATCGTTCCGGCCATCATGCTTAATGTTGTATTCGGGTATAAAAGCTCCGTGTACCATATTCTTCGTTGCGCCTGGGTTAAAGGAAATAGTTTTTTATCCATGGTGGGTGCCATCAGTCCTCCTGATTGTTTCGTTTTCCTATCATAAGTAATAGTAGGTTAAGCGAATTCGGAGTTTGTCTTGGCTAAAAGGCAGAGGTACTATAATCGCCCTACTTTGTAAAATAGTAGCACCCATAGATTTTGTTTACAATATAATCCTTGGAATTTTAACACAATTGATTTATTTTGAAATGTAGAGTAAACCCAATTAAAAGTAATGCATCTCTCCAAAAGGCTAAATTATTATAGCCTCAGCACGAATTGAATAACATGGGCTAATCCAGTGTGTCCTTTCCCTTCTACGCGTTCCTGCTCTCCGTAAAAGAAATGCAGCACTTTTAATCCCCTAGACCAAGCGAGGATATCCGTAGGCTCGTAAAGCATGTCAATATCGGAAGGTCCGCCTGTTCGATAATGGATCTGCTCCTTCGAGTAGACCTCAATCATGATCATGCCGCCAGGCTTTACAACCTGCTTAAGCTTATTCAGAACTACAAGCTGATCACTATGATGAAAATGACCAAATACCATGATCGCCGCATCATATTCTTTTTGAGGGACATCTTCTGTAAGAAGGTTCATCTGCTTGGTATGCACATGGACATTGTGCTTTAGAGCCAGCTTCTGCGTTTTAGCCAGACCTTTCTCTGAGTAATCAACGGCCGTCACTTCATGTCCCGCTCGCGCTAAATAGACTGCATTTCTCCCCTCACCCTCCGCAAAAGCAATGATGCGTTTGTGGCTGTCTAATCGGTACGCCTGCTCTCGTATAAATGCATTTGGCTCTTCCCCATAATAATATTCTGTTGAATCATATCGCTCATTCCATGGCATGTTCATCATAACCCCTCCTATAAAAATTACATATTTTTCGAAGATACTTTATTGATATCTGATATCGTATTCTGTTCAAAATCTTCTTCCGATAGATCTTGATTTACACGCATTGCTATCCGACTTCCATCGGCCTCGGCAAAGACAACTTGGGAAGGTGAAGAGGAGACCGCATCCCCAGCTGCGTAAAACCGGGTATCGTAGTTTTTCCCAATCCTTCTGTCATGATCCCGCCAGATGTTGATAATTCGCAGCCCAATTGCTCTGCAAACGATGTACTCTGTATAAACTTAGGAGTAACAAATCCGCCCGACCTCGATATTTCCGTTCCATCCTCGAATCGAATGTGTTCCAGCAAGCCGTCTGTTCCGATGAACGACGCGATTCTCTGCTCCATAATTTTTATTCCTTTTGTGTACAGTTGAAGCTTCTGATCCGTTGATAGGACTGAATGTCCATTCGTACAGACGACGATATCCCTGCT
Organism: Paenibacillus sp. B1-35; assembly: GCF_050474385.1. Lineage (NCBI taxonomy): Bacteria > Bacillati > Bacillota > Bacilli > Caryophanales > Paenibacillaceae > Paenibacillus > Paenibacillus sp. B1-35. Next base: position 504,871 of record NZ_JBCHVJ010000001.1, on the reverse strand, counting down.
CCATTGATAAAGCAATTTGGCTGTATGGAATCCGGAAACATGCTCAGAACAATGACAAGCGGTTGATCACGCAGTTCCCAGCCATCGTAATATACGCAATTGAATAAACTTCGTCCATACAGTGGAGCAAAACCGTCAATTTCCGGAAATATTTCCTTTACCCCGGTCGCCAGTATTAATTTTCTGGCTTGAATCCGTTTTCCGGATGCATCTTGCACCTCGAAGTTTGATTCATTTGATTCAATTTTGCTAACCGAAACTGCTTCGCTTTTCAGCAGACTGACAGATGGATATCTCTGCAGCTCGCCATGTGCAATGCGCCGAAATTCAGGAATCGTAATCATAAATCATGATGCTCATCTCCTTATTTAAGATATTACGGACTAATTATATCTATGATACTAATAAAAAAATATTTTTGCGATGTAGACAAAACAGGTAAAGCGCCAAAGCATCTCTCCCTAATTGCAATACCAAATCCGTTGGTATTATTACGAATACAAGTTAAATCTAACTCTAAATGAATAAACACTCTCCTAACGGCTTTACGAGTGTTTATTCTTGTTTACTTGTTGAGCAATATCCACCAATTTCTTATTCTTGAGATGATTTTCCATTTTCGCTTCTGCTTCCTTCATTACGGCCTGGATTAAACATTCATCGCCATGAACGAAATTACATTCGAATAAGGAGGCAGTCCCTTCAATGGCATGGATAATATCCAAAAATGTGAGCTCGTCTCGATTACGAGTCAAGCGATAACCGCCATTCGCTCCTGAAATCGATTCAATCATGCCGGCTTTCACAAGCCTTGTTAATATTTTGGACAGGTAAGTTGGAGACACGCCCTGGGTTTCGGCCAATTGTTGTACACCTACCGGTTTTACGGGGGAAGCCTCAATCAGTGTGAGCATGGTGTGCAGTGCATAATTTGTTGCCTTTGTGAATTTCATGAATATACCCTCTTTAATTACAGACTTATTTTGTCTATGATATCTATAAATTGAGGAGATGTCAATGTTAACTACCTAGGGATTGAATTATTCCCTCCTAAATTTCATTCTACCTTTGCACCGTGCTTTTCGAATGTACAATTTTAATCTTACACGGGATTAAATACGTTTTCATAAGGAAATGAATAGACAAAGATAAGCAATCAAGGAGGATCGCTCCATGTTTAATAACCACTCGTCTAATCAAGAACTGCCCCAGTTTCCAGAATCCTATTGGCGGGACTCAGTGAAGATCACCTCCTTCCCAAAACTTGCGGAACATAAGGAAGCCGATGTTGTTGTAGTTGGAGGCGGAATTTCCGGCATTACAACAGCCTATCTCTTGGCGAGGGAAGGACTTCAAGTTGTGCTTGTGGAAGCAGGGCAGCTGCTGAATGGCACGACCGGACATACGACCGCGAAAATAACGGCACAACATGATCTCATTTATGATGAGTTTATTCAACATTTCGGTCAAGAGCAGGCACGATTGTATTACCAAGCCAATGACGAAGCGTTGCAATTTATAAGGCACACAGTTAAGGAACATGGTATTCAATGCGATTTTCGTGAGCGGGATGCTTATATCTACACGAATTCAGATGAATATGTAACGAAGCTTGAACAAGAGCTGGCTGCGTATGACAAACTGGGAATTACCGGAGAACTGGTCACCCATTTCGATCTTCCTGTACCGATGAAAAGGGCTCTCGTTATGCGCAAGCAAGCCCAATTTCACCCGCTCAAGTATGTGGACAAGCTGATCCAGTTGTTCATTCAATTCGGCGGTGTGATCCATGAACAGACTACGGTAGACACTGTGGAGAAGGCTGAGACACCTACTGTCATCACTAGGGACGGTTTCAGGCTGACCTGTAAGCATGTCGTATCATGCTCTCACTTCCCGTTTTATGATGGAATGGGATTTTATTTTGCAAGAATGCATGCTGAACGCTCCTATGTCATTGGGATTCCAAGCAAGACCGACCATTGGGGTGGTATGTATATTAGTGCAGAGAATCCGAAGCGGTCTATCCGTACTGCCTCACTGGATACTGGAGAGAACCTGATACTTATAGGCGGTGAAAGTCATAAAACAGGACAGGGCATCTGCACGATCAAGCATTATGAAGAACTGCAAGCCTTTGCTCAATCCGTATTTGGTGCAACTGAAATATCATACCGATGGTCAGCTCAGGATTTAATAACGCTGGATAAAATGCCGTATGTCGGACAAATTTCATCCACATCCCCTAATATCTATGTAGCAACCGGTTATCGAAAATGGGGCATGACTAATAGTACTGCTGCTGCGCTTCTGCTTCGAGATTTGATATTGGGAAAAGAAAACACATATCGGGAATTGTATACGCCCTCTAGGTTCCATGCTGATCCGGATGTGAAGACCTTCTTTGCTCAAAATGCCGACGTAGCCAAACATCTGATCAGCGGCAAACTTGAAACAGTTCACAACAAACCCGAGGATGTCCCAAATGGTGAGGGCGCCGTCGTTACTGTTGATGGGAAAAGAGCTGGAGCTTATCGAGATGAACAGGGTACGCTTCATATTGTGGATACGACGTGCACCCATATGGGATGTGAGCTAGAGTGGAATCACGGTGAACGGAGCTGGGATTGTCCATGCCACGGATCTAGGTTTTCTATTGACGGTGAGGTAATGGAGGGGCCAGCGAAAAAACCATTGAATAAGATAGTAGAATCCTGAATATTAACGATTCAGGATTCCTTCAATGCACGAATACAATACTTGTTAAACTCAACTATCTCGTAATTCGAATACAGTAAATCAGAACTGACTGCTTCATTTCGTATAGTCGTTAATCATCCATATTTGACCGTTCTCGTTGTACGCTATCCCAAATATACGTTTCCCATCTTTTATAAATTCAGCAGAACCAGGAGCCTTTGGATTTCTCTTCATCTCAAACTCATATAAATCATAACCCAGCAATTCTGGAACAACAGGGAAAGCTGCTGTCATTAACTCTTCATCTGAGATGTTAAGCAGCCTCTTATTGCGTTGCTCGATAGCTTTGGGGTCAACTGGGTACCGCGATAATGAAGAATCATAGATTTGACGAATCTTATAGGTTTTCGGATCAAAGCTAACACCGCCGTCAGTGCCATAAGACAAATACACGGTATTGTAGCTGTCAGAGAAAAGTTTAGATGCAGCAGTGAGCTGATCAACTTTTCTTCCCCGCAGAACAGCAAGCATATATTGACCTTTTTTATTTTCATCTTCCGAAATTTGATCAGGGCCCACATCATAAGACGTAGTAATTTTGTCATTCAAAAAGAGCACTTCAACTCGTTGATCGTGCTGATTTTGTAGCAATCTCGTTTGAACTGTAAATTCATTCGTGTATGGATCATTAAAAATGGTACGACTTATTTTAAAATTAGGATTTCCTTTGTATCCATTCTCTTGAAGTGCTTGTGCAGCCTTCGTCAGTATTTCAGGGCCAACGGCCTCAGGTGTAAGATTTAAACCTAACTCAACTCTGCTAAGCTTGCCGGTTTGCGAACTTACCCATATGTAGCGATGACCGGGACCGTCGCTTGGTGAGCTTTTGAATTCTAGGAACAAATCCTTCGTTCCTTCTGCGGGCATGATCTTTTTGAGCGCAAGCGGCTTGCCAAGTTGCTGCATGACATCACTAACCGTTTGCTTCACTGTATTTCGGATTTTTTCATTCACCTGGTTAAATAATAGCTCGTTTGCATACAGCTCTAGAATTTCGGATTTCTTCGCCCCTGGTTCTTCCTCCGCTGCATTCGTCAAGGCAACACAGGAAAAAATAGTAATAATCGCAATACCGAGCACGGTCCATTTATACGAGCCTCGTTTGAATAAAGCAATCATGTTGATTCTCCTTTTAATGAGGGATTTGTCGCTTGTAAAGCTCGTCGCAACGACAGGTCGAAAGCGGCCTGCCATATTCGCTTCCACCAGCTTGACAATGGTGTATCCATATTGCTTGACCTCATCCGCCTCCAAATTGGAAATGACGCGATCGTCACAAGACAATTCCTGATCTTCCCTCATTTTCTTAGATGCGTACCATAGAATCGGGTTGAACCAATTTAGAATAAGTAGAATGGTAAATAACCAGTTCGTGATAATATCCTTTCTTATGTAATGAACAAGCTCATGAAGCAGGATATGTCTTAGTTCATCACTGCTGAATTGCGCAAAGTACTTGCCTGGCAGCAAAATTTTTGGTCGTAAAATCCCATACAGTGTAGGACTGTTCACTCCATTCGATACTAGAAGCGGCAGTGTTCTCTTTATTTTCAAATCTCCATGGCATTGCTGAAGTACGCGCAAGCTGTCTTCATCGGATACGGCATGGGCTTCTTTCATCATCCTGCGCGAAAATTTGTGATTCGAGAGAAGCACATAGATCGTGATTGCCAATACACCGATTAACCAGCCAAGTGACAATGCAGATTGAATGAATGTAGGGTTTTCGTCATCTGTGACGTTTGACTCATTCGTGTCATACATGCTTTTTTCCTGAATGCTGCTGGATCCGTCCATGCCGGCTGTACGTTCCGCTAATAATCTTGTCATATCATCTTCAACTGCCGAGAAAGGAAACGCAATTGGTTTATCTGCAATTGAAAATAAATTGTACAAGCTGATCGAGCTTTCAGGTACCCAAGGCAGCATCAGCCTGGCAAGCAGTACAAACCAGAGCAAGTACTGCCACTTTATCGGTAGACGATCCTTCCATACAATCCTCACAAACAAGATAAGAATGGCAATGATTGAGGCCATTAAGGAAGTCTTGGCAATCCAATCGAAGATCGTAGTTAACCATGTAAAAAAGCTATTCATTTCTGCGCTGCCCCTCATCAAGTATTTTCTTAAGCTCCTCTACCTCTTCCGTGGATAGCTTCTCTTGCTTCAGGAAATTAACGAACATTGGCTTCAAGGAACCGCCATATAGACGCTGCAAGAAGGAATTGCTTTCTGCCCTGACGCACTCTTCTTCACTAACTAATGGATAATATTGATAGGTCTTCCCTTCCTGTTCATATCCGAGTGCATTTTTTTTAAGTAATCTGTTAATAAGCGATTTTATGGTGGCTGGCTTCCAGTCCGTGTTTTCACCAAGTTTTTCGATGACTTCATTTGCCGTTGCCTTGGCAGTCGCACTCCAGAAGACCTTCATCACTTCCCACTCAGCCTCTGAGATTCGCGGAATCTCTTTCATTTCTACATCCCTCTCTCTGTTGATTACATATGTAATTGATATCTCGCATAATGATTACATATGTAATCATTAAATGTCAAATTTTATTTTCCGCAGCGCACCTATCTGCCTGCATTCACGAAATATCACAATCAATAAGGCACGTAATATATGTTATGTAAACTAATGATGTACTCTTTATATTAGTATAAAATATATCCGTTAAGGGCTATTTTGGATTTTCATCATACAAGAAGCTATACTAGAATAAAATGACCTACGGTAATAAATATAGAAGGAGAGTTTTATTATGATAGGGATCGGTATTGAAAATTATGGAGATGAATCGGCGCTTAAAGTGGTTCATGTTCCGACAGAACCATTAGGATCTAACGACCTACTCATTTCAATAAAAGCTAGTGGGGTAAACCCTGTAGACTGGAAAGTACGGGAAGGACATTTGAAAGAAAGCTTTCCATATAAATTCCCTCTAATCTTGGGGTGGGATGCGGCAGGTAAAATAGCAGCTTGCGGAACGGATGTAAAAGACTTTCAAGTGGGAGACAATGTTTTCTTCCGTCCAGAAATGGAGAAACAAGGCACGTACGCGGATGAAATTGTTGTTCCTGCAAATCTTGTTGCTCCAATGCCTCGTGATTTGACGTATGTCGAAGCAGCATCACTCCCGCTCGTGGGCCTGACGGTATGGCAGGCTCTAGTAGAAGTGGGAAATGTTCAAGCTGGCGATAGCGTTCTTATTTTAGCGGGCAGTGGTGGAATTGGTTCATTTGCCATTCAATTGGCAAAAGCGCTTGGGGCTCATGTGACAACGACAACAAGCGCTAAAAACATTGATTTTGTAAAAGAATTAGGCGCAGATAAAGTGATTGCATACGATCAGGAAAGCATTCGAGATTCAGAAATAGAATTTGATTTTATGCTCGATACACTCGGGGGTTCTTCATTCGAGGAAGCATTAACCTGTATGAAGCTTCAATCAACGGTGGCTACAATATTCGGCGGGCCCAATGAAGTTCGGCCTGATTCCACAAAAAAAATAGAGGTGGAGCGTCAACTGAACGTTGAATATGTGTTCACGCGTCCGGATGGGGAAAACATGAATCATATTCGAGAACTGGTCGAATTTCAAAAAGTTAGACCGATTATAGGGGAAGTCTATCCCATGACGGTCGATGGAGTAAGAAGAGCTCATCTTTCCAATCAAACAGGCCGCACACGAGGTAAGATCGTTCTAAGCAGAGAAGATTGAACTTATAAATTGCGCAAACTAAAAAACCAGCTACTATCATGACAAGATAATAGCTGGTTTTTTGTCGCGGTTCAAAATAAGGCAACCACATTAAGTTAAGAAAAATAGCCCGAGCAACGAGATCCTTCAAGGATTTGTATGCTCGGACTATCGTGTTAAATTGCTTCTGGTGTTGTCGCCTCAAATTGACTATTATAAAGATCAGCATAGAAGCCTTTTTGTTTAAGCAGCTCATCATGAGTACCTTGCTCAAGCACAGTACCTTTGTTCATAACGAGAATAAGGTCTGCATTTCGGATCGTCGACAAACGATGGGCAATCACGAAGCTCGTTCTCCCCTTCATCAGTTCGTTCATCGCTTTTTGGATTTGAACTTCAGTACGAGTATCGACGCTGCTTGTTGCTTCATCCAATATGAGAATGGATGGGTTCGCAAGAATCGCGCGAGCTATCGTGAGAAGCTGCTTCTGGCCTTGCGAGATGTTGGATGCTTCTTCGTTCAAAACCGTATCATAGCCCTTTGGAAGCGTCCGGATAAAGTGATCGGCGTGTGCAGCCTTGGCCGCCCGTATGATTTCTGCCTCCGAAGCCCCTTTTCGACCATACGCAATATTATCGCGTATAGTGCCATTGAAAAGCCAAGTATCTTGAAGCACCATGCCGAACATCGACCGCAGGCGGCTGCGTTCCATGTCGGTTATATCCACGCCATCGATCTTGATGGCACCGCCATTGATTTCATAGAAACGCATCAATAAATTAATGAGTGTCGTCTTGCCAGCGCCTGTTGGGCCTACAATCGCAATCATCTGACCTGGCTTCACGTGAATATTCATGTCAGTAATAAGCAGTTCATCTTCTTTATAACCAAATTGTACATGTTCGAAGTCCACTTGTCCGACTGGATGTGCAATTTCGAGTGGCTTCGCTGCTTCTGGAACCTCTTCTACCTCATCAAGCACTTCGAACACCCGCTCGGCCGACGCAATCGTCGATTGAATGACGTTTGCAATGTTGGCTGTTTGCGCAATTGGTTGCGTGAATTGTCGTGCGTATTGAATGAATGCTTGAATATCACCGATTTCAATGGATTTCTTTGTAACGAGCAATCCGCCAACCACACAAATCAGCACATAGCCGATATTTCCGATGAAGTTCATGAGCGGCATAATCATACCCGAAATGAATTGTGCCTTCCAACCTGATTCGTACAAGCGTTCATTAACCTCGTTAAATTCTTCGAGCGACTTCTCTTCATGACCAAAAGCTTTCACAATATTATGGCCCGTATACATTTCTTCCACATGACCGTTCAGCTCACCAAGTGATTTTTGCTGACTCATAAAATGCTTCTGAGATCTTGAGGCAACCATTTTAATGACGATCGCACTCAGCGGCAATGTAAGCATACAGATAAGGGTTAACAGCGGGCTAATGGTTAACATCATCACGATTACACCAATAATCGTAATAATCGAAGTAATTAACTGCGTTAAACTTTGCTGCAGCGTTGTACTGATATTATCAACATCATTCGTAACTCTGCTTAATATCTCACCGTGTGTTCGAGCATCAAAGTATTTGAGAGGCAAACGGTTCAGCTTATCATTGACTTGCTTCCGCATATCAAATACGATTTTCTGCGCTACGCCTGCCATTACATATTGTTGAATATAACTGAAGAATGCACTGAACAAGTAGAGGCCAACGAGCAACAGCAGGATATTGTTAATAAAGTCAAAGTCCATGACGGCTGGGAGCCCGTTGAATTTCGCCATTGTAAATTCAAACAGCTTAGTTGTTGCTTTACCCATAATTTTAGGACTGACAATCGAGAAAATGGTGCTGCAAATTGCCATTACAAATATGATAATCAGCTTCGTTCGGCTAGGTTTTAAATAACCGAGCAGCCGTTTTAATGTGCCTTTAAAATCCTTAGCCTTATCGCCAGGCATCATCATACCTGGACCCATAGGACCACCGCCGCCATGCTTGCGGCCTGCTTGTGCTGATTTGTTTCGCTCACTCATGCGATCTCCTCCTCTGACAGCTGTGAGGATACAATCTCACGGTATACTTCGCTGGATTCCAACAGTTCTTGATGTGTGCCGATATCTGCGATTCGTCCTTCCTCCAGCACAATGATTCGATCTGCGTTCTTTACCGTACTTACACGCTGGGCAACGATAATGACGGTAGCTGTCGTTGTTTCACTCTTCAATGCAGCCCGCAGCTTGGCATCCGTCTTAAAGTCCAATGCTGAGAAGCTGTCATCGAAGATATAAATCTCCGGCTTACGGATTAATGCGCGCGCAATGGATAAGCGCTGCTTCTGGCCGCCTGATACGTTTGTTCCCCCTTGGGAAATCGGTGATTCATACCCATCAGGCATTGCTGCAATGAAGTCAGCAGCTTGAGCAACCTCTGCTGCATGCTGAATCTCTTTAACAGTAGCATCTTGCTTGCCATAACGGATATTATCTGTAATCGTGCCTGAGAATAGTACAGCCTTCTGCGGCACATAACCAATTTTCTCGCGCAAGTCCTCTTGCGACAGCTCTCTAATGTCTATTCCATCAATAAGAACTCGACCGCTGTCTACATCGTAAAAGCGTGGAATCAGATTCAGCAGTGTTGATTTTCCGGAACCTGTACCGCCAATAATCGCCGTTGTCTCTCCAGGACGTGCGCTGAAAGAAATATTGGATAAAGCCGGATTCTCTGCACCCGGATAACTGAACGTCACGCGATCAAACTCAATATAGCCGCGAAGTCCTTCTGCTTTCTTGACATGCTCTTGATCGCGAATGACAGGCTCCATGTCAAGAACTTCGTTAATTCGAGTGGCTGATGCAGAGGCGCGCGGTATCATAACAAAGATGATCGATACCATGACAAGGGAGAACATAATTTGAGCCGCATACTGAATGAATGCCATCAAATCGCCGACCTGCATGCTGCCTGCATGGATTCGATCTGTACCGAACCATATAATCGCAAGCGTCGAAAAGTTAAAGGCAAGCATAATGACAGGCATCAGTGATGCCATAATGCGGTTCACCTTGACCGCAGTTTGCGTCAGGTCTGTATTGGCTTCATTGAAACGATCCTTTTCGTGCTCCGTCCGATTAAATGAACGAATAACCCGAATGCCAATCAAGCTTTCACGCAGCACTTGGTTCAGCTTATCGAGCTTCTTCTGCTGTGCCTTAAAGAGCGGTATCCCTTTACTGGCTACTAAATAGATTGCTAGGGCCAAGATTGGAATGACAACGGCCAGCACCAACGTAAGCTTGGCATCCTTATTAACGGCCATAATAATTCCCCCGATGCACATCATCGGAGCGCTGATCATCATGCGCAGAATCATGACAAGCACCTGCTGTACTTGTGTAATGTCATTGGTTGTGCGTGTAATAAGCGAAGCTGTACCTATGTTGTCAAATTCTTGCAAGGAAAAATGCTGGACATGGTTAAATACCTTTCCGCGCATCAATTTCCCATAGCCCATAGCAACCTTGGCCGATAAGTAACTGCTCACGATTGCACAGATTGTGCCTCCGATAGCTACTGCCAGCATGAGGCCTCCAATTTTCCAAATGTACGGGACATCCCCCTTCGAAATCCCGAAATTCACTATATCAGACATAAGCGTCGGCAAATACAGCTCCGACAGCGATTGTATGAAGACAAGCGCTAATACAATGCCAATTGGGACTCGGTATGGTTTCAAATACCGAAATAATTTCATCATGCTTCCTCAACTCCATCTCCATCGTGTGACTCTATTTTTCTCTTTCTTGGCTGCGCATTTCGTAATATTCATATACTTTCTTCAATAAATCCGCAAGATGAAGGCTTTCCTCCTCACCTAGATGCTTAATCAAGCCATTAATCTGTTCCTCGAATTGTTTCTGACCTTCTTCTGTCGTCTTGTAACCTTCTTCGGTCAGTTTTACTCGAACCGCGCGCCTGTCTGCCTTATCCATAAACCTTTCGACAAGACCTTTTTTCTCTAGCATGTTCAATGTTTGCGTTACCGTAGGTGAGGTAAGCCGTAAATGACTGCCGATATCGGACACCCGCATTGCAGGCTCCCCTTCTTGAGCATGGCGCTTGATGCAGAACAGCATCATCATTTCACTGCGCTTCTTGCCAGCGTTCATTCGCTGATTCCATTCTGCCTTATTGAATCGCATAAACGATTGGACAAGCTTATAAGCCGTCGTATCTGGATCAAACATTTCCGCATCACCTCATCGTTTCTAGAACATATGTCCAAGTCTCGTCTCTATATTAGATCATCTAACTATTAGGCATTCAAATAATTAGGTTATCTATCTATTTATTTTACCATTGAATTATATACCTCTAAAATATCTGTGTCAAATTGATCTCACCCTGTCTTTATAAGTATTCTGTCAGCAGAAAATGCAAAAAAAGACAACTACGTCCAGAACGAAGTTGTCTAATGATTGCAGGATTATGGTAACCATCATTTACCCAGTCACCGTTAATAGAACACCAATCGTATTCGTAAAGCTATGGACAAGGATAGCGGGCACAACAGAACCCGTTCGTTCGTAAGCCCAAGCGAAAATGACTCCGCCAATGAAATTAACGGGCATAGCATTGGTCGTTGGGTAGTGCGCTGCTGTAAAGATCAACGCGCTAATAAGGATTGCTCCCCCCATTCCAACACGTGTCCGAAGCCAACGATAGATGAAGCCGCGATAAAAGATTTCCTCATATACAGGCGAAATAATCCCTGCCGATACAATACCAAGGAATAACGTAAATAATGTGACATTTTGCTTGAGACTCTCCGTTTTGCTGTTTTCCACCGTATTCCCAAGCAGGCTGGTTAGATAAACTGCAGCCAAGCTGAATATGATAAGTAACAAGATCCAGCCTATGATTTTCCACCAAACTCTAGCAGGAAATGCTCTAACACCTACATCTAGCCAAGACAGAGACTTTGGTCGCAAAGCAATAAAATAGGTGCCCAGTATTAATGTAATCGCAATGGTGAGACCCGTTAGCGTCCCGGCATATAGCGTATTATCAAACCATTCGACGTACAACTGCTGAAGCGGATATTTAATCACAACGATTACAAATACGAATTCAAGTGCCAGTAAAGCTAGCATTTCGCGCCAAGTCCAAGGATCACTTTTCTTCCACATCTCTGTTATCTTCAAACTTCATCCCTCAATCCTCTGTGTTATAATCCAACTATATTAGGTGACGTTACGTAACCTGCAAGCACTTTTTTCAGGAGGACTGACATGAATCGTTGGACAACAGGACAGGTTTCGAAGATGAGAAATGTATCCGTACGAACATTGCGTTATTATGATGTCATTGGTCTGCTTACGCCGAGTCAAAAGGAAGACAACGGTCGACGCTACTATTCGGAGACAGATTTATTTACACTTGAGAAGATCACGCTTTTGAAGTCATTGTCGCTTCCGCTGGAGGATATTCAGCAATTGATAGACAAGCTCTCTTACCGCCATATCTTAACTGCACATTATAACCTTCTTCAGGAGCAGTTAACATCGCTGCAGACGAGCATTTCCAATACAGCCACTCTCATACATATGATTGATATAGAAGGAAATCTTTCTTGGGAGAAGGTATCGAATCTTGTGCAAAACGCGCCTGCAAATTCGAAGCAGTGGATGGATTATTTCGAAGAGGAAGAAAGCGAATTATTGCGCCGTACACTACCTAATCTCGGCAACAGCGACCCGTTAACTCAACAGTATGCGTCCTTGCTGCGGCGGATTGAATGGTGCATCCAACAGTCTATCCTGCCAGAATCCGATGAAGGCTATAAAATTGCAAACGAGATGCATGAGCTGTCGATGATCACATTTGATGGTGATGAGGAGTTAATCGAAAAGTTCTGGGAAGTAAGGAAACGTCCAGTCAGTGAGACGGGGTTATTTCCGATATCCGACGAGGTATTGGAGTTTGTAGAAAGAAGCACAGCGTATGCCCTGGAGCAAGAAAAAGCAGAGATAAAATAATATAGGAAATCTACGCCAGCTGCATGCCGTGTTACGGAGGTTAAGCTGGTTTTTTGCTGTGATCTTATGTATTTCTGCTTCTGATGGGTACTTCCATTATGGATTACATGATTCCCATTCCTTTCTTGTAGTCATTTATCGTATAAAAATCGCAAAATCGATTATCGGATTATGAGTCTATTTGGCTCGATTGGCTTGCTTAACCAGTGCTCATCGGTTTGCACATGATTGCGACGGACAAACTTTGCCACGCTGTCCTTGAATGCATCATATTGAAATGCTGACGTAAGCCGGACAACATAGCCCTCCTGTTCCCCACCGCAGCGCGATTGCATCGTATAGCATTTTTTAGCAGCCTCTTCATCCCATATTCCCCGATACAGCACCGGAACGACAGCAAGCTGAAGCTTATCAGCCCATTCGAGAGTATCATCCCACGATAGGCATATGTTCTGCTCATTCCATACGGAGAACAGCAAGAAATAACTCGGCAAATCCGTATAGTATAGCGAATGCTTCGCGTACACATTTTCACCGCACAATCGATAGCCTTCCGGGATCAGATATTGAATTCCACCATGCAGCATTTTAACAATGTGCCGAGACGGATGATCCTTACTGTCCAGTGAACGAGCATGGATACCATTCGTATACATCGTCGTATTCTCCCCATCCATCTTTTCTGTAACGACAACCTCGCGCCCGATAAAATGATTCGTATTCCGCAATATTTTATCGTCATTCGTATAGCTTCTCGACCATGGAAGGTGCATCGTTTTTGGATATTTGATTTTCACTTCGGTCACCTCCTTATTTCGCGAAAGTGTCGGCTTCCGCAAAAAAATACAATTGGGCCAGCATTTCCTCGCCTAGCAAATGATAAATATGGGATGCTCCGGCATCCCCGCCGTGCAGGATCTCCATATGGAAGCTGACTAAATTAACGACCTGCAGGATAAGCTCCTCTTCGTACCCCATTTGCTTCAAAACATGGCACGCGATCGCGGCAGATACATGTTCATGTCCATAATAAGAGTAGTATCCCCGGCTTTGCTTCCACACCTTGCAGAATGGCTTACCTGCATCATGAAACAGTGCTGCAAGCTGCATAGCCAGCATGTTGTCCCCTTCATAACATACACGCACATATTCAAGCACCGCATAGGTATGCTCAGACAGTGTTTTCGAATGATGCGGGTTCTGCTGGTCATACCCTACCATCAATTGAAAATGTGGGGATTTGGACAAGTATGCAAACATCTCGTCATGATCAGAATTGTCAGCCAGCAGCTGTTCCAGCTCCGACCGCGCAAGCAAAACTTCAGATGGTGCATGCACAATATGAATCTGTTGGAAGCCTTCGCCAATAACCGGAAACTCAAAATGCTTGGCAAACTTGGACAAAACAGCTTCGTCGATTTTGCGCTTTCTTGATTGTGCCCGCTGGATAGCGATATCATAGGGCGTGCTGAACACATGGCATTCAACCGGAAACTCCTTGAACCGCTTCAGAAACTTCAGTCTGCGGTCGCGGCTAACATTGGTTGCGTCAAACACAACATTGCGTCCTGAAGCCAATGCCTGCTCGATTTGGGCAAACGCTTCATCAAATACAAAATACGTATTTTTTTGCTTCGCCTCGTCTCCAAACAGCCTCTGACGAATGGAATCGGTTGCTACATGAATAGCCTTGTGCTGCTTGCAAAGCTCCTTGGCGTAGTGGCTTTTCCCGCTGCCCGGTATGCCAGCCAGCATGTGAATCGAACTCATCGATTTCTCACCTCCTTTCAAGCCGAAAACATAACAGCTGTACGCAGAGTCTATGATTGAATCGTTTGATGCGACCGATGGCAGAAGCATTCCAACGTATGATCATTCACCATGCCGACCGCCTGCATGAATGAATAACAAATCGTGCTCCCTACGAATGAAAAGCCGTCTTTCTTTAGCGTCTTGCTCATTCTATCGCTGATGGCGGTTGTAACCGGAACCTCCTTGATGGTTGCCCAATGGTTCACAATGGGCTGGTTATCTACGAAACCCCATATGTAATTGGAGAAGGAGCCGTAATCTTTCTGGACTTGCAAAAAGGCGCGTGCGTTTTTAACAACGCTTTGAATTTTCAATTTGTTGCGTACGATACCTGTATCATCAAGCAAGGATTGCAGTTTGCTCTCCGTATACTGAACGATTTTCTCCGCCTCGAATTGATCGAATGCTTCACGGTAGTTGTCTCTCTTCTGTAAAATTGTCCACCAACTGAGCCCTGCCTGCGCACCTTCCAAGCACAGCATTTCAAATAACTTGCGGTCGTCGTATATGGGAACCCCCCACTCTTTGTCATGATAGTCCACATATAAAGGCTCATTCTCTTTTACCCATGCGCAGCGTTTGCTCATCGTAGACCTTCCTTCTTTAATAAGAAATTTAACATATTGATTTTATTCGGAAAAAATATAGCAAGTTCGAATACTTCCTCAGTGAAAAACAGGTATTCCATTTTGTCTGCAATCTTCATTGTCAAATCAGCTTAGTTCTCTGTGCCGTACGCCTACTACCAGCGCAGAGGCTCTTCATCCCGCCACAAAATCCAGCGGTCAACCTCTACAATATTCGCAGTACCGATACTGTAAGCACTTTTCTCTCCGCTCTTTAAATCTATGAGATGAAGCATACCTCCGTATGTACCTACCGCTAATCGAGATTCATCTGGCGAAGCGACAATACCGTATAATGTGCTGCCGACAAAATATCGCCAAATCTCCTTGCCTGTGCTGTCTATTTTGCGCAAATATCCATAGGCATCACCTAAAATATGCCCGTCTGACAATGCGGCAGCAGCATATACGCGCATCTCATCATTCATAAGCGGCCATTCGTATTCTGTCTCAGGTCGGTGCTGTCCAATGTTATCAAGCGGAACTTGTATCGTTGCCCCATTATAGAAATGACATGCATTGTACCAAACTGCACGGCTATCCTTAGCGAACGACGCATAATGAGGATAACTGGATTGCGGCTCGAACGTATGCACCGTTCCACTCGCAACATCTCGCAATAGATGCTCACTACACTGACTGCCGTACGCCAGCCAGCGTCCATCAGGCGATACAACGCCGTGAGCCATATCGATGTGTGTATCCTCGTAATCATATTCCTGTATATCAGCAAGCTCAGGATGCAGCAGCACAACATCATCTTTTTGGATCAAATAGATGCCGTAATCTGTAACGAGAAGAAGCCGTGTTCCGTTGTCAAACGGAATCGCCTCCACAATGTGGCTTGCTGGATGCTCTGAGTCGGCAAGAGATTCCCAATCAGGCAGAATGGCTTTAATGCTTTGCTGAATGTCTTTCCAAGACCATGCGGCAATCTCTTCGCACTCTTCCAAGCTTGAGACTGTTCCCCGTTTTGTATGTATTCCATGTTCCGTTATAAGCGCAAAATCGTTTCCATCCGAAGAGCAGCCCACATGAACTAGGTTTGAAAGCTCTGTAATGCGATCCTGCTGGATGATAAATATGTTTCCGCCATTTGTACTAACAAGAATAGTTCCATCGTTCAAGCAGACAATGGGTTTAACAGCCTGCTGCTTTTCCTGAAAAGCGGATGTAATTGGCCACGATGCTGGCGGAATCTCCTGCCGCAGCCGTTCGGTATCGCCTGTCCGATTGGCAGCCCTTATCATATCAACGATGTCAGCCGCCATGCTCGAACGCTGATCTTCCCCAGGCTCTTGTTGTGCCTGCTCCCAGTTGCTTTCCATTCCGATGCGTACGAATTCATTAATTTCTGCGGCATATCGCTTGCCCTCCGCACGCCACTTCATCGCAATCTCTTCTTTTAACCAGCTCAATGTCGGATTCTCCCCTTGTGCATTGTATCTTTTGTGCCTGCCTTATCCAATAACCTCAACGACGTTGCCTTCTTGATCCTTAATTTCCGTTTTTTCGATCTGAACGACAATGCCTTGCACAGACGCAAGTTCAATAACGCCTGCCTTCGGCTCCAGCTTAGCGCTTAGTTCAGCAGCCGTACGATCATCTACGAACAACTGAATTTCATCTTCTATCGTTTCATATGAGGTATGATCACTGGACTTTATCACGATTCGAACTTCTGATCCTACCAATGTGAGTTCTTTACGCTTTAGTACCCGACCCTGTATCAGCTTTCCGATAATAGCGGCTTGTTTCGCCCCGATAAGAAGCTTAGCCGGCTTCTTGCTCAGCCAGCCATTCTTTCCAGATTCCCATCCTAATTGCTGTACGAATAAGAATCCCGTATTCGAGCCTTCTTCCTGCATGCCGCGTTCGACAGCTTTTACAATTTCAGGTACGCGAAGAAGCGAATCCCGATCTAGATTCGTTATGTAATAAGGCAGATGCGATTGGGAAGCGTTCAGTAGGCCGAGTGTATTCCAAGCTTGCATAGCTTCAAGTTCATCTTTTGTTATCCCTACCATCTGGATGAACTCCATCCTGCCATTCGGGGTATCAATTGCAGGCAATTCGAGATCCTGCATGAAAGCTAGGGCCGTTAATTGTGTATCTGAACCTAAGCATATCGGGCCGTTGGCATCCAAATAATCGCCGGAGCGAAATACATTGCCGGAGTTGAATACGTATCTGCCCATATTTTGCAGCAGATTGAGCGCCCATGCGGGAGGTTCCTCTTCCTCGGGCTGCCTGGCAAGTCTGAACGTGAGCTCAAACCCGTAACCGCTATATGCAGCGTGATCTGATTCCTTATCATAAAGCTCTGAAAATCCATAGGTTATAAAATGCCAATGCGGGTATGGTGAATCCGCTTTGTATGCACTTATTCCGTCCAAAGGATCATCACCGCCCAATGCATACGGAATCATTGTTCCATAATGCTTTGGTTCTTGTTTGCCATAAATTTTTGCTAACGCATGATCAATTGCATCCCAACCGGCGGTGCTTGTCTCTTCGCTCATGTGTCGTCTCCTCCCGCGCTTTTCCATTTATGATGTAGCTATAACGAAAAAACAAATCTCAACTAAAGCGAAATTCTATCAATCTCCTACCTTGGTAATTATATCAACGATAGATGCAAAAATGAAATCTCGAAACTTTTTTTAATTTAGCCGTATTAATAATTGATTGCATAAAGCTTCTTGTAATAAAATAAGTAAGCTTAGTCAACAATTTCATTTAACTTATTCATGATCTTAGGAGGAAGCAATGGATCCCGAACCGGAACGAGAAACAGTATTAGAACTTATTAAGAAAGGAAACAAGTCTTCTGCAATTGCGATGATTGGCAATGCCTTTATTG
This sequence comes from Paenibacillus sp. B1-35, assembly GCF_050474385.1. Classification (NCBI taxonomy): domain Bacteria; kingdom Bacillati; phylum Bacillota; class Bacilli; order Caryophanales; family Paenibacillaceae; genus Paenibacillus; species Paenibacillus sp. B1-35. The sequence goes on along the minus strand of NZ_JBCHVJ010000001.1, from coordinate 487,050 downwards.
CAGCTGCGAAAGGCGTAGGCGCTGCGATGAGCGGCAGTGGTGCGATGTTCGCATCTTCCATGCACTCATTGGCGGATAGTGTGAATCAAGGCTTCGTATTTGTCGGCAGCGTGCTATCTGAAAAGAAGCCTACTCGGCAATTCCCTACTGGGTTCGGTCGAGTCATTAATATTTTTTGCATGGTGGCCGTTATCGTCGTTACGATTATGGCCTATGAAACTGTGCGCGAAGGCTGGCATTTAATCCAGCATCCCGCGCAAACAAGCAGCAGTGCATTTTGGATCAATATCGCTGCATTGATTTTTAATCTTGCGGTTGACGGTGCAATCCTATTGAAAGCAATGAAGGAAATTACCAAGGAAGCTAGAGTTGAAACGCGCGGCTTGGGATTTATCCCGGCATCCTTTAAGCACGTTGGACGCTCTGCACCGCCTACCCGGTTGGTTTTTTACGAGGATTTAGTGGCGGTATCGGGTGCTCTTCTAGCCATGATTGCAGTAGTCATTACATCCATGACGGCATTCAAGGCGTTGGATGGCGTAGTAACGATTCTGATCGGCTTTTTAATGGTTGGTGTTGCTTTTCGCGTCGGGTATGACAACATGGTCGGACTTATCGGCGTGGCGGCTCCTCGCGATGTAGCTGAGAAGGTGGCGCTCATTATTCTTTCCGATCAGGATGTAACCGATATTAACGATCTGCGAATTACACAAGAAGGACGTTACTATCACGTAGATGCCATGATAGAAACGCGCAAGGGCTTATCATTAGCCGATGCTGACGATATCATATTCCGCGTTCAAGATAAACTAATTGCTGATCCCGATATTACGGACGTTGTAATCGGAATTATTGAAGACAACGGGGTAAGGGACTGGACGCCGGAAGCGTTGAACGAATTCGCATAATTTCACATAAAACAAGAGCGGCATGGCTCAAGATGATTCTTGATCCTGCCGCTCTTTTTAGTAAGCTAGATGTTAGCTAGAACGAATATCGCTGTAGATTGCTCTCCCTAACCGAAAACTTATCAGTTGCCATTACTTTCTCCAAGTCGAACGAGCGGCTTCTCTGTCGGAAGTCCTTCTTCCTTCCATCTGATGATGCCGCCCAGTAAATTCATAACATTCGAAAAGCCGTGCGCTTGCAGAATACTCGCTGCAATCGCGGAGCGCGCTCCTGTCCGGCATTGAACGAGGACTGGCTTATTAGACGGGACTTCTGGAATGCAAGCGGGCAGCGTGCCCAGTAGAATATGTTTCGCCCCGGGCAGATGCCCCTCCTCCCATTCTGCTGTTGAGCGCACATCCACTATTGTTACCTCATCCGCTCGAACCCTGCCCACGATATCGGAAGGCGTGACCTCCGTGTAGGATTGTAAATCAGACAATGCGGCCTCGCCTCGCTTGTTGCTCCACATCTCTGTCGTGTTTATTGTACCCGCTATGCGATCTATTCCGATTGACCGCAAGTCCCTTAATATATTTCTGAATTGATCAGTATCGCCTATCACGTATAGAGGGCGATCATCACGAACAAGCCAGCCGGCCCATGTCGTAAAGGAACGCTGATATGGAATGTTAATTGTCCCCTTCACATGCTTCGCTGCGAATGAGGAAGATGGACGAGTATCCAGTACAATGGCTCCATTTTCCGCAAGACGGGTTATAGCCGAGATTTCTCCTTCCATCTGTTGTGGCTCAGGAAGCTGATCGAGCAGTACTGCTCCGTCTCGATTCACATGCTTCATACGCGGAAAATAGGTAGGGGGCTCAGGCTGGCCCGCCAGTAAGGCGGTAATAAAAGATTGTTCCTCATCAAACGACAAGGCCCAATTGAAGCGCTTCTCATAACCGACCGTCGAAGACGGGATTGCGCCAAGAGCCTTGCCGCATGCGCTGCCGGCTCCATGTGACGGCCATACCTGTACATATTCAGGCAGAGTCTTGAAGCGTCGCAGAGAGCGGAACATTTGCCGTGCACCTTGCTCGGCCGTACCAGCCATTCCAACTGATTTCTCCAGCAGATCTGGGCGTCCGACATCTCCTACGAAGACGAAGTCGCCTGTGAAGATGCCCATTGGGCAATCGGCTCCCCCACCCTTATCTGTCACTAAATACGACACACTTTCCGGCGTATGTCCAGGCGTGTGCAGCACCTCAAAACTAATGTTGCCAATGTGAAATTTATAGCCGTCCTTAATAATTCGGTACTTGATCTTACCGCTTCCTGTATCGTCCACGTAGCTGTATGCCCAATCCGGGCCTCCCTCGCCGGACAAATAGAGCGTAGCTCCCTGCCTCACTCCCAATTCACGCGCACCCGACACAAAATCAGCATGAATGTGGGTTTCAGCAACTGCGACAATCGCTAACCCCTCGGCTCGTGCCGCAGTACAATACGGTTCAATATCCCGAGCAGGGTCGATTACGATAGCCTCTCCTGTTGCTTGACAGCCTACGAGATACGATGCATGAGCCAGTTTCTCATCATAAAAATAACGTAGCAGCATGAAACTGCCCCTCCCTTCTATTTTGATTCCTCTAAGCAATTCTCCTATAATCAATTCCCATTTAATCAATTTTCATATAATCAATTCTCGTATGTTCGCACGTTGTACTACTTGCTCACATCCGGCCTTTGAGCATGCCGTGCCAATACATTTTTGGAAGCAGGTCTTTCTTTAGCACGTACATGCTGTACCGTTCCTTCGATTGATCGAAGGGGAACGTTTCTCGCGGTGTCAATTGATAATCGAATTCCGCCAAAATGAGACGGTTATATCCCGTTACGAGCGGACAAGAGGTGTATCCGTCATAGCTGGCATCAAGCGGTTGTCCTGCCAGCCAATTGATAATGTTGCGCGCCGCTACAGGTGCTTGCTTGCGGATAGCCGCCCCAGTCTTGGAAGTCGGCAGATTGCTGCAATCTCCAAGGGCGAACACATTTTCAAACCGCACGTGCTGAAGAGAGTGCTTATCGACTTCTACCCAACCGCCCGGGCCTGAAAGTGGACTGTTCTGAATAAATGATGGGGCGGACATGGGCGGTACGACATGCAGCATGTCATATTTCATGGTCTCTTGTTCTTTTGTATCGACATGCTCAAATACAGCTTCTCGCTTGTCAGCACGGATCTCGATCAGGTTCATTTTGTATTTGGTCGTAATCCCCTTGCGCTCCACAACTCGATCAAGCGCGGCTGCATATTTAGGAACAGCAAATATCGAAGCGTTCCCGGAAGCAAAAATAATGTTGGTTTTAGTCCTGACTCCCATCTGACGAAAAGCATCGTCAGCCAAATACATAATTTTTTGTGGCGCTCCCCCGCATTTGATAGGGGTACTTGGCTGAGTGAATATTGCATTGCCGCCACGGAATTGATGAATGGATTCCCACGTGCTATCCACGTAACGATAATCGTAGTTGCTGCATACCCCTTCTTGTCCGATGCATTCCTTGAGCCCCTTAATATGATCCCAATTCACTTGAATGCCCGCTGTGACGACGAGCGCATCATATTTGATGACTGTTCCCTCAGCAGTGACGATTTGATTCTCACTCGGTTGAAATTGGGCGACCGCTTCCTGCAGCCAGTCTGCTCCCTTAGGGATAAGCGATTGCAAGCTGCGACTTGTTGTCTCCTTTTTAACGACACCCCCTCCGACCAATGTCCATAAGGGCTGGTAGTAATGATTCTTCTGCGGATCAATGATTACAATAGATCCTTGAAACGCTTTTGATTGCCGCAGCAATCGTGCCGCAACCGATAATCCGGCACTTCCAGCTCCAACAATAGCGATGGTGTAGTGAAGCTGTATAGGCATCACTTTCCCTCCCTCATTACAAGTTCTATTTACAATGAACACAAGAAAGTAATGTGTAAATGCCCAAATCGTTAGGAAATTGTTCGTAAGCGTATTCAGATATTGCACCAATGGTCAAAATATATGGCTTAAGGAGCATTGCTATGATAATGAAAAAAGCAATTCCACCTTCATTGGTCGTATCCCCGTCAAGTAGACGGTTGAAAAAGAGTTAATTTAAACGGCGATCGATTCCCGGTATTCTACCGGTGATCGGTTCCTAATTATTTCTGTAACCGATCTAGGTTATAATAGGCGACGCATTCGCGAACAAGATATTCGACCTTAGATTCTATATTTGGCTTGGCTAAGTGCAGATTTTCAGTTTTGAGATGCGAGAAAAATGATTCTATACACGCGTTATTCAAGGCGGTTTCCGCGTCTTGAGTGGCTGCTTATAAGGTTCTGACTCGTAAGTTGTTTGCATATGTTTTTGAAGTGTGTGAAACCCCTGTGCGCAGTGCAGTATGTATGCGGAAATAACCGTAGAGTGGGTGTAAACAGCAGACATGAAAAATCCCCTCCGGTCAACAATGATTAATCCATGATATCATGGATTAATTTTCCATCGCCTACTACAAGGGGATAATAACACATAATCGAAGATAGGAACTGCTTTTTCTTTAAACTTTCACAAATTATCCTAAAGTGTGTAACACAACAGAATTATGATTCTTCACACAACGTTGCTTCCCGTTGTTCTTGCTTGAAATGTCCGGGACGTGCTGCCAGCCCTTGTAGCTGCTTCGAAGCGAACACAATGAGCAGCATGACAAGCATAACAGCAAAAAATAGCCACATGACAGCATGTACTGACCATATATCCATCATTCTGCCGACAGCGATTGGCATGAGCGAACCGCCGAGTCCATTCGCTGCAAGCAATATGCTTGTTGTTCGCTCTGTCATACCAGGCAATGCTTTATTTGCATAAATAAGCATAATTGCGAACATGCCAGCCATGCCCAACCCTAGCAGGAAGCTAATTAGGTAGCCGACCCATGCGTGTGAGCTGAAAGGCATCAGCAGCAGTGCGAGCACACTAATGGTTGTGGACATCCATAAGAAGCGATAATAGGTTAGCTTCTCAGCAAGAATTCCGCACATTGCACGTCCTATAACCATAGCCAGCCAATATACCGTAACCGTTAATGTTGCATCAGAGGTTGCAACACCCCATCTCTCAATAAAAATGGATGGAAAGAAGTGAACAACAGACACCTCGCTCCCCCCATAGAGCATGAAGTATAATGTGCATAAAATAAGGAAAGGAATGGACTTCCTTGAGTAAGATTTACGTTTGGGTTCAGAGCCCTTATTTACTGTCCGCGTCAACATGGCATCGACATGGCCGAACGACATCCGCTGCCAAGCGATTGCAGTAAGAAGTGCACTTATGCCGAGCAGAAGGAAAGAGTAAGTCCATATCCCGCGTGCGATTAAGAAGCTTGCCACGAATGGTATCGTCAAGGCGCCGATGCCGAAAGTAACCTCCAGCTTGCTCATCGCGATGGCTTGCTTCTCTTTGACAGCGACAAGGATAATTGTACCGATGCCTGACTCCACAAGCCCCGCTCCCGCTCCCGCAAATCCAGCTAACAAAATAACGACTGGCCATGGCGGGAGGAAAAACAGCAGCAGCTCGGCGCTAATCATCAGCAATCCGATCATTACTCCCCGCTTTCGACTGAACCTTCGAGAAATAGCTGGCATACTGAGAACGCCGAGCAGCACGCCGACAAATTGGACAAATACGAGTATTCCGCCGTCCGTATAATTCAAGCCATAGTTCAGAAGCAGTTCAGGAAGAACTGCGCCCATCATGACAAGTGTTACCCCAGTTACTATGTACGATAGACATCCCATCCAAATCAATCTGTTAATCATGGTGCACCTCTTTTGTTAGCAATGATAATTTCAACGCCTATTTCATTTACATGACGCTGCCAATCCGTATCTGGCTCACGATCTGTGACGATAAAGTCTATATCTTCTAAGCCGGCAACACGATGGAACATCGTCTTGCCGAACTTGGAGTGGTCAGCAAGGATAATGACTTGGTCCGCGTTGCGAATCACTTGCCTAATGAGATACGTCTCTTCTTCAAAGTCGGTCGTCAGTCCATTCATAGACAATCCGCAAGTGCCAAGGAACGCCTTGTCGAAGTGATAATCGCTCATCATCTCTATCGCCCGCGATCCATAAATCATGCGTTGATTATTGTCCAGTAGACCGCCAAGCAGCTGAATACGAGCCAAATTCCTTTCTGCCAACATGCCGGCCATATCAATCGAATTGGTAACGATAACATTCCGCTTCGTCTTCATGTATTCTCCAACATATCTTACCGTCGTGGATGAATCCATATATATGTAATCGTCGTCATGAAGAAGACTTGCAGCAACGTGCCCGATCATCTGCTTAGACGTCGTCTCTTTCTGCAGACGCTGACCGTAATTTGGCATCTCCTTCGATATGGTAGGCAGGACGGCACCGCCCCGTGTTCGAATGATGCAGCCTCGTTCTTCGAGCTTGATTATGTCCCTTCGCGCAGTATCTCGCGATATAGACAGCAGTTCGCATACTTGTTCAACTTCAATGCGCTTGTTCCTCTTTAGGTGCTCTAAAATGGCAGCCAAGCGTTCTTCTTGAAACATGAACTCTCCCCTATCCCTTTAAGTAAAGTTAAGCATTGTTAAGTGATGTTAAGCGATATTTTTGATTATAAGCAATAGCTGGCAGGTGTCAATAGGAGAAGCGACGCAGTTGAACGAACATAAAAAAGGAGTCCTGATAGCTCAGAACTCCTCGTCTCACTTGATTTAGGATGTAAGCTGCCACAAAGCTGGGGCGTTGGACGGTTTCCCCCCTGGCAATGAAGTATGCGCTTGTCGGCATAAGTAAGTCCTTTATGAGTAAGTCTTTCCTGCATAAGTAACTTCGTCGTTGGCCTTATAGCAGTTTGGGTAATTAATCCACAAAAACAACCCGTAAAGGTTGAATCCTTTTAGGTTCAGGCTTTACGAGTTGAACATAGCGATAGTAGTACGTGACACGTACCACGTACCACAGTTTATTTCTGATTGCGAGAGAACTCCTTACTAATCGGGTACGTTTTGAGCTTTTTGAGAATCGCTGTCCGATCGATTAGATGCCCATTCATGACGACCGCATGGATTTGAGTTGTGTTGCGGATATCTGCGAGCGGATTCGCGTCTAGCAGGACGAGATCGGCTAGCTTTCCTACCTCTACCGTGCCCTGCTTATCCTCATTTTCCAAATAGCGAGCCGGATTAATCGTGGCAGCCTGAAGGGCTTGCAGCGGACTTAGTCCCGCTTTGACTAGCAGTTGAAGTTCTTCATGTAGGCTAAAGCCGTAATATAGATTTTGCATCATGTAAGTAGAATCAGTGCCAGCCATAATCGGTACCCCAGCCTTATTCATTTTACGAACTAATTGCAAATTGTTCTGTTCCAGTTCCTGATGGATAGCAGCCCCTCTTTTATCCTTGTGCCAATTTTCTATTAATGCTGCCCACTTCTTTTGAACAGCAGGTTCTAAGAAGCGCACTCTTTCATCAGGCACCTGCTTATTTAAGCTTGTCACCGTTACAAGTGTAGGAACCTGCCAAGTTTCGTTCCGTTTAAAGATCTCAAACAGCGTTCCGGCTTCTTTTGCATCATAATGCTTTGCAGCTTTATTTTCGTATTCAAGATACAACAACTGATCGTTATTAATAATACCCGCTTTTGTTTTCTTAACAAGGCTGTTGAAAATACCTGATTTCTTTGATGCTGTAGCAATATGCATCCCATGCAAATGCTCGAAGCTCCTCATACCGTCGTTAGAAGCTTCATCTGCACGTACAGTAAATGGTAAATGACCACTAACCGAAAGTTGCAGCTTCTTTGCTTCCTCCATAGCCACAGCATACAGGTCTTTAGGTATGTGGGAGTACATTTTAATTTGATCGATCTTATATGTCTTCAACTGTTGTACAGCTTTACGAACCGCTGCTTTATTTTTTAAACTATAGTGATGCGAAGGAACCTCTTTATTTGGTGATAGATTAATAACTTTACCAGAATGTACAATGCGCGGAGTTACGATTCCCTGATTATTAATGCTGCGCGTCACTTGAACATGGTGGAGGCTAGAGCCCATCTCCCTAACACCTGTCACTCCGTTTGCTAAAAAATGAGGGACTGCATTATCCATGTAATTTTCCATATGGACGTGCATATCCCATAAACCAGGGATAAGATATTTCCCATTTGCTTTGATCACACGCGCATCGTTAGGAACATCAACGTCAACCGTATCAGCTACTGCTGTAATTTGGTTGCCCTGAATGACAACCGACTGATTTGGTTTCAGCTTGCCTGTCTTCACATCCACAATGGTGACGTCCTGCACAATTAAACAATTCTTAATATTTGGATTTGGTGGTTCTATTAAGGAAAAGGCAGGCTGGGCCAACATTCCCGATAGAACGATTACAATCAACATGATGACACTGTTCTTAAACAATTACAATCACCCTTTACTCTAATGTGTAGCACATCAATCAGATGGCTCTCAGGATGAATATACTTGTTCATTGTCATACGGCATAGTGACGAAATGTCATATGATATTTCATCGTATTACGCTATCTCGTTTCCAACATTTTAATTAAATTTTGCCCTTTGGAAGCGACGGAGTTAGTGCATCCAGATACGAGCGGTGACTATTGGAGAACTCGAAGTTATTGAACTTATCCCAGTTTACTGACCAGGTCATCAGTCCGCGGAAATTCGGATATCCCGTTGAACTGCCGCGCGTTGTGTAGCTTGGCAATTGCACGCCCTTAATAAGCGCATCAAGCGCCTTTTGTACCTCTGCAACTGTTGTGAAGCCGCCTCCTGCATTTGCATTAGCAGGTAATCCAAGCACGACCTGATCCTGGCGCAGCGCTGGGAAGAAGTTGTTTGGATTTTTGGCAACCGGGAACCCAGTTAAGAGCATGTCGGCCATCGCAACATGGAAGTCGGCATTTCCCATCGTATGATACTGATCATCCAGGCCTGTAATTGGGCCAGAGTTGTAATTCTGTACCTGAAGCCAATCCAGAATATCGCGTGTTGCATAGATGACAGGCAGATATGCTCCTGCACGACTGTCGCAGCTAATGCAGCTTCCGCCATAAAAGGTATATCCGAGCTGTACGAAGAAGGTTTCGGGCGCCATTGTAAGATAGAAGTTATCGGTTCCAAAGTGATTATTAATTGTACGGAGAGCTGCAATGAGGTTGGCGATAACTGGAGTGGTGGGATTTTTGAAATCACTGTCGCCAGCGTTCAAATAGAGGGAATGTCCTTCGAAGTCCACATCAAGTCCGTTGAAGCCATATTTCTCAATGATCCCAATAACCGAATTGACGAAATTATCTCGGGCTCCGGCGTTTGGGAGTTGAACCTGCCCATTCTGGCCCCCGATAGAGATAATGACTTTCTTGCCTTGGCTCTGCAAGTAAGCGACATCAGCCTTGAAGTCGGCATCCGAATAATTGTAAGGCGTGAAGCCGATTGTACCATTCGTGACGCCAGACGTTGGTTCTGCGAAGGAGACGTTAATGACATCGAACTTAGGAGATACGTCACGGAGCTTGATGAACCCGGAGCCATTATCGAAGTTGTGCCAGTAGCCTACAATCGTCTTGCTGGATACGGCAGCTTGAGCTTGCGGCGCCCAGAGTACCAGGCCTTGCAGGAGCAACAATGCTAGAGCAGCATGTAAGACAATCATCCATTTTCTGTGGGATGTATTCCCTGTGCGTAACATACGTAATCATCCTCCTATAATCCATAATGATAGCGCTTGCAATTTGTTGATAAAAGATTCGGTTATCCCTCCTATTTCATGACCGGACTTATGACACAACACCTGCATGAGCATCTACAAGGCTCTGTGCGGCTCAGCCTTACAACATCATTATCTAGAAAAGAGGGGCTGATCATAAGGGATAAATTGCAATAAAAGAGGGAGAAATCCCTCTATATGCAAAAATGAGACAGGGCCGATCTCTTCCCCATGATTTCATGGTTCGTAGTGCCGACCCTGTCTATTTATCTTTTCGATTGCGGAATTGGGATCGTAACCTCAAGATTTTTCCAATACGTTCGATCTCCATAATCTTTCTTATCGGTTCGTTTCATACTAAAGTGCTTGTTACTTATTGTAAAGTTATAAGGTTTGATTGTGATCGATTTCGATTTCATCCCTACCGGCGCATACCAATCATTAAGGTGATACTCGGTTTTTGGCAGAGCAGGCGTATAGATGAGTTTGGATGGGCTTAGTACACGCCCTTGATCATCCACTATCTCATAGTACATTCTGCTTGCATGATGATCCCCCGATTGTTCCGAAGAGGCCGGAACAGGGCCCATGCTGTCCAGCACTAGACGAGTGGATACAGGAGAGATGTCAAGCTGCTTGACCGTATACGAGAACTTGCCGTCTGACTTGGTCACATTCGGCTTCAGAATAATAGCTCTGTTCTCAACCTTCACTGGAATTTTGAATTCATACGTTTCCTTGATCTGTGTTACTGTCGTTCGAACAGTCAGCTCAAATTCATCCGGCAATGTCGCGACATGCCTGAATTCCAATTTATAGATCGGCTTGTGTGTATCATCCATCATATAATTTTGAAGATGGCCAGAGGATTTGATAGGCTCACCGTTGATTAGAACTTTCGGGTCTCGAACATATCCCTTGGTCTGTTTTTCAACAGGAGTAGCGAAGGCTTCCACGATATGATCGTTTACCCCTTTGTATTTTTTAACGATCTTTTTCATTTCCTCTTCCGATATACCCTCAAAATATGGAGAACCAATATACTCAGGCAAATTTTTGCCCTCACGCTCAATACGAATGGACAAGCGCGTGCCGTCAAATAATACTTCACTCACCCTTAGCGTAACTCCATCATGCGTAATGCTGATGTTTGGCGTTGATATAATTCCCCGTTCAATCGCTGCGAGAACTGCATCTTCACTCGTCTCGGAAAAAAGCAGCCCGATAACCGGGACTTTTTTCAAAGCTTCCGCCATTGTTGGAGATATATATCCGACTCCAATGAGTCCTATGCCGATAATTGCAGCAGCAGAAGCAATGAATAGTGATCTCTTTATCCAGTTGGGCTTATCCTTAAATTTTTGCTTTCCTGCGGTTTCCCTTTGTTCAATTATATTCATAATTTCATCGCTTCGGCTGTTGGTCAGCGACGAGTCTCTGATCATGTTTTCGATAGCATCTATTTCAGCGTATTTATTTTGATGGGACATAGGTTCCATGGGCATTATCTCCTTTTTGACAAGTACGTTCCATCAGCTTCGTACGTAATCGCTCATATTTCTTGCGTATTGTGGCAGACTTGATACCCATAATTTCACTAATTTCCTCAAAGGTGTACTGCTCCACCGCCTTAAGCAGCAAAATATGCCGCTCTTCAGCCGTCAGATAGGTCAGCAGTTCACTGACTAGCGTTTCATGTTGGGAGAATTGCCGCTCCGATTCCCGTTCTTTACACTGTTCAATCATGCGAAACCATCGGCTTCTTTTCTTCTTCACATTCACTAAATGGTGATAAGCTACCTTATAAAGCCAAGCGGAGAAGGATGCTTGCCTCTTGTATTGATGCAGATTATCAAAGGCGCGGATAAAAATCTCTTGTACGGCATCTTCCGTCTCGGCATGATTTTTTAAAATATAATAGCAATATGTATACATCGGTCGTTCATATTGGTCGAGTATCTTTCTATACGCCTGTTTATCTCCTGCTTGGACTTGTATGATAACTGCTTCTATATCTATACAATTTGCTTCTAATCCCTCGGCAGTAATGGACTGCAAGAGCTCAGCCCCTTTCAAACTTCATTTTTTTAATGTCTACAATTAGGACAAGCCATTTCATGGCATGAATTTTAGGCAATGTAAATTTGGAAGAGCAGAGCAAACACATAGAGAGGGTCGCCCCCTCGCCATGAATTCATGGAGTTGAGAAACTTCCCTCTACATAAAAATTAATCCTGAATGGGAATGGTGAGTTCAAGATCTTTCAAGTATGTTCGATCCCCTTGACTCGTTTTGCTTAACCCCTTCACGATGAATCCTTTGTTGTAAATTGTAAGCGTGAACGGCTTAATCGTGATGGACTTCGGTATACCTTCAACAGGCAGGTATAGTTCATCAACATGATATTCGGTTTTGGGCTTTGCATGAACATAACCGAAGATTCGCGGCTCAATGACGCGTCCCTGGTCATCTAGCATCTCATAATAGACATGGCTGGCGTGATATTTGCCGGTTTGCTCCGGCGTTGCCGGAACAGCGCCTTTACTATCCAGAACGAGCCTAGTGGACACAGGCGAAAAGTCGAGCTGCTTGACCGTGTAAGAGAATTTGCCATCGGATTTCGTCATATTCGGCTTGAATACAATGGATTTATTCTCAACCTTCACCGGAACCTTGAATTCGAACGTTTCCTTCACTCCGGTGACATTCAGTTTCATGCTCAGCTCAAACTCATCGGGCAAATTCAGACCCTCCGTATATTCGATACGATAAGCAACATCCTCTAAAGGATAGTCTCCAAAACTGGCTGATCCGTATTGAAAAGGCTGTCCATTTACAAGAATAATGGGAAGCGTGATATACCCCTTTTCCTTTTCTTCCTCAGGCGTCTTTTTTAATTTCTCTCGTTTATTCCCTTTTAATTGCTGAGTATCATTATCCATAATATATGAACTGATGGTGCTTTGGGGCAAATTATCCCCCTTGCGCTCGATAAGAATCGACAAACGAGTGCCATCGTACAGAACCTCAGCCAATTTCAAGGTAATTCCATCGTGAGTCACGCTCAGATTAGGCTGTGTTACAATACCGCGGTCAAACGCCAGTTGTGCAGATTCCTCGCTTATATCCGCAAATAATTGTCCGATCATAGGTACTTTTTTCAGGGCTTCTGCCATTGCCGGTGATACATACCCCATAGCGATGATTCCCGCTCCCAATACTAACGTAATAGAAGCAACTAAAACAGTTTTCTTCCATACATTCGGCTTACGCGAAAATTTTTGTGTTCTTGACCAGCCTGCTTGTTCAATGTGATTCATAATTTCATCGCTTCGGCTATTAGGCAGCGACGAATCACGAATCATTTGCTCGATTCCATCCATTTCAGCGTAATCCGTGCGCTGCATATGCTCCATGGACCTTCTCTCCTTTTTTACAAATGCGATCCATTAATTTTGCGCGTAATCGCTCATACTTTTTGCGCACAGTAGCAGGCTTAAGGCCCATAATTTCACTAATTTCCTCAAAGGTATACTGTTCTACTGCCTTTAAAAGCAAAATATGCCTCTCTTCAGCAGTGAGATAGGTCAACAGTTGACTGACTATCGTTTCATGCTGGGAAAAGGCAATCTCTAAATGCTCATTCTGCTTCTCAACCTGCTTAATTAGATTGAGCCATCGGATCTTCTTTTTCTTTAAATTGATCAAATGGTGATAGGCGACTTTATAAAGCCAGGCGGAAAAGGAAACCCGCCTATTATATTGATATAAATTTTCATAGGCACGGATAAATATTTCCTGAACGGCATCTTCTGTTTCTGCATGATTTTTTAAAATATAGTAACAGTATGTATACATCTGACGTTCGTAATGTTGCAGAATTACTCTGTATGCCTGCTTATCACCGGATTGTACCTGCGCTACAACCTCTTCAATATTCATAGGTTTCACAACTCGTTCCCCAGAGATGTCGGATTGCAAGAGCTTAACTCCTTTCATGTTGACTTATTATATATAACAATCGGAACAGGCGGTTTTGTGACAGGCATTCTAAATTTTTTTTATTTAGGCAAAATAAAAAGACATTTACCGCAATCATCATCTGATGATATGCGAGTAAATGCCTGTTAATAGGCAGTTCCAGTCAAAGCCTTCGCCGTTTTAGAAATCCCCTGCTATTACTGTATTATCGATTGATCGGTATCGTAACTTGTAAATCCTTCAAATAGGTTCTCTTTCCTTCACTGCCCTTCAGTTTTGCTCCGAGAATGCTCCAATCCTTGCTATTCACCGTATACGTATATGGTTTGATCGTGATGGATGTCACCTTGTCGTCAATCGGAAAGTAGAATTGATCAACATGGTACTTGGTTTCCGGCTTTTTATTGAAAAATCCAATCATTTCTTGATTTATTTCCTTCCCTTTGTTGTCGACAAGCTCATAATAGACCTTGCTTGCATGATACTTCCCGGATTGCTCGGCAGAAGCAGGAACCGGCCCTTGGCTGTCAAGGATAAGTCGGGTAGATAACGGCGACAGTACAAGCTGCTTGACGGTATAGCTGAATTTCCCGGACGTTTTAGTTGCTTCGGGCTTCACGACGAGCGGCTTGCTTTTCAACTCGATAGGCATCTTGAATTCAAATGGTTCACTAACCTTTGTAACTTCAGCTGTAATCGCAAGCTCGAATTTTTCGGGCGCTTTGACACCTTTTGCGTAATAATAAAATTCATCTTTAGGATCAGAGTGACTGCCAGTGGTCTGTGTTATCGGCTGTCCATCGACTAACACCTTCGTCCCCCACTTTATGTAGCCCTTTAGCTGATCCTTCTCAGGAACGACATTTTTTTTGATATGCTCATTATTTGGATTTCTCTTTAGATCATCCATGCTGTAATATGGGGACAAGGTACGTTCCAGATTCGCTCCTTCTCGCTTAATTAAGAAGGCCAATGTTGTACCATCGTAGATAACCTCGGCCAAAGTCAAGGTGATTCCGTCATGAGTGACACTCAAATTAGGCTTGTACAAGTAACCCTGCTCGATTGCAGTCATTTCATTGATGCGTTTGTCTAGTTTCGATGCTGCCGCTGCGGGCATACTGGAACCGATTGTCCCTATGCCAAGCAGTGCTGCCACGGATAAGGCGACGATTGCCGTTTTTTTGAATGGTTTCATTTCTATCAATCTTCCCTTCTAGTTGTAAATCATTTTTGTGTTATCGTTTTGATTGGAATCGTGAGCTCCAAGTCTTTCAAATAGGTTTTCTTATTCGTCATTTTCCCGTTGCTCCCCTTCTCTTCGAGGATAGCCCAGTTTTTGCTGTTAATCGTATACGTATATGGCTTGATCGTGATAGATGTCGCCTTATCGTCCATCGGGTAGTAGAATTTATCGATATGATACTTGGTTTCCGGCTTTTTATTGAAAAACCCAATCATTTCAGGCGCGATCTCGTTGCCGTTGTTGTCTAATAACTCATAATAAACCTGACTTGCATGGTACTTCCCGGATTGTTCGGCAGAAGCAGGAACCGGCCCTTGGCTGTCAAGGATAAGTCGGGTAGAGAACGGCGACAGCACAAGCTGCTTGACGGTATAGGTGAACTTCCCGGAAGTTTTCGATGCATCAGGCTTCACGACGAGCGGCTTGCTTTTCAACTTCACTGGCACCTTAAAATCAAAAGCTTCCTTCACTTTCGTCACTTCGGCCTTAATCGAAAGCTCGAATTCGTCAGGGAGCTTCACACCTTTTGCAAAATATTGCAGACTCTTGTTTGCTCCATTTGTCTCAGTGTTGCTGAAGGTAATTGGTTTGCCATCGGCAAGCACCTCACAATCTGGCTTGATGTAGCCTTTGATTTTCTCTTTCTCCGGGTCGGAGGTAAAGGGAAAATCCAGATTCGCCCCTTCTGGACGCAATGCGAAGGATAATGTTGATCCATCGTAACGAACGTCGGTCAAAGTTAAGGTAATCCCGTCATGCTTGACACTCAAATTAGGCTTGTAAAGGTAGCCTTGCTCGATAGCAGCCTTTTCATTGAAGCCATCTATCCTCGGTGCTGCCGTTGCGGGTATGCTGGAGCCGATTGTTCCTATGCCAAGCAGTACTGCTGTAGAAGTGACAATGATGGATTTTTTGATCAAACTAAGCTTGTCATTCGATTGATGATTTCCCTCTTTACGGATCATTCTGTTTCACTACTCCAATCTCTCTTGTTTTATAACTGCTGTTTCTACTCTATATAACAATTTCAAATCGGCTATTTGTGACAGGATATAACAATTACAGACGAATATTTTGTGACAGGGACCTTACTATTATACGAACTGTAAATCTGGCCACAAAAAAACGAGCCCAATCAGCTCGTTCTTTGTCCATATTCGTCTTTTACTAATCCATAGAATGCTAAATCGTGATATTGCCCGAATCGACACATATGTTGCTTGAGTGTTTCTTCATAGTTGAGTCCAATCTTCTCCATGATTCTCCACGATCCAGGATTGGAGGTGTATGCTTCAGCGAATATTTTTTGAAGTTTAAGCTGTTCGAACCCATAAGGTAGAGTCGCTTGAGCCGCCTCTGTACCATATCCTTTGCCCCAGTATGGCTTACCAATCCAGTATGCTAGTTCTCCTCGGTTATGAAATGCTGAGATGTTGATATTCAGGGCATCGTGTACAACCCATGACTTTTATCTGATGATACCGCTTAGCAGCAGCTTTTTATTGTTCTATAGGTTGATCTATCTTTATTTAGATATGCTGAACAGCAAGGTTCTCTGCTTGTATGAAAATAAGGATATCGTCTCCCGGATTGCAAATGGATAAGTAGGCGGAAGTGAGCTCGTTGTTGTGTTCCATCTTTCTTTGATTAGACGCGGCTTCATTGTAATCGATTACGATACTCGGCTGTTGAGAAGTGGGTTCTGAATCAATGCCGATTGGATAATAGCCAGGTTGGAGAGGCGACAAGAGCTGCAAATACTTGTTGAATGGCAGTTCGCATGCTTCATAGGTTTCGAGCAAATGCAGCATGGTGATGCGTTTGGTCAGGATGTGCTCGCGGTAAGCCTTCTCATCTAGCAGTGCTTCTAGCTCTCGCTTGTGCGGCGGACATCGCGTATAAGCCGCTAATTCCCGAAGCTGTGCAGGTGTTGCAGGCTCTTGTAATTGAACACAGTAGCGAAGCAGATCTTGTATAGAGACGGATCGGTCTAGTGGAAAATGGTCAGCCTCATTATGTCCGTTCGCAGTTACGAAAAGTTGGTCATTTTCTTGCAGTTGGAACCGCCTTACCACTCGCTCGACAATCGCTGGGCTGTTGACCGGCAGTACGCCGAGCAAATCCCCTTTCTTGTACATTATTCCGTGTGGCAGCGCAACCTCGATCTGCCTCGTGCACGTCTTGTAGCTTGTCATATGCAGTACTCGATTATGTTGTACGACAGCTAAGAACGCGTCATGCTTTCGAACAAGCGGGATCGCTGATAGTCTGCTTACAACTTGAACGTGAATCGCGCTTTGTGTTTGATCCCTGTCATCCGACGAATTGTCCTCTTCAATGCCGAGAGTCTGCTTTACATTGACCCACATCGTATCTTTCCATGTATGAACCAGCTGCTCGAACTCCCCTCCTGCATCTGCCTCGCCTCGCTGTACAAGCCTCTTGCCGCCTGCTCGTTCCAACTGCTCGTCGATAAATTTAGGTACACTTTGGTACGTATTCGCCCAATTGCGATCCCCACACCCCAATACCGCATACTGCACACCTTCGAGTTCTCCAGGCTGCGTCTCCTCCAGCCATTTTACAAACGCTGCTCCATTTTTCGGCGGTCTTCCGTTATAGGATGCGGTCACAATAAGAACAGCACCCTCCTTCGGCAGTCTGCCAACATAATCATGGAGCGGAGCTGCCTCACTTCGGAATCCGTAAAGGCGAGCTTGATTGACGAGCTGATGTGCAAGCCCTTCTGCCGTTCCTAAGTTCGAGCCGTATAAGACAAGCAGCGGTGTAAGATGGGCAGAATTTATTAGAGCACGATCATCAGGTGCTGATTCATCTTTATTCGTTGAACTGTGTTGTTCCGCCTCATTCTGTACAATAGAAGCTGCACCCGTCGTCATACTCGCGACCTGCTTATGATCACGCAACTGTACGCGCATTTGAAAATCTCCCGGCTTCAAAGTTAAGGTCTGCTTCACATTCAATTGGTAATTTAAATGGTCGATCAAGTTGAAATGTTGGAGGATCATACCGAGAACTAACATCGCTTCGTATAGGGCAAACTGCATGCCGATACAGGCTCGCTCGCCGTTGCCGAACGGCTTGTAGGCATGATTCGGTACCTTGGCAGGATCCGCGAATCGCTCGGGACGGAATTCATCGGCATCCTCTCCCCATGCCTCCTTGTCACGGTGCAGTTGTGGTAGGAGCACGCTGACATTGTCCCCTTTGCGCACCTGATACTTGCCGCCGATAACGGTGTCCTCCCTTGCATAGAGGTCAAATCCCGGTGCAGTCGGCCATAAGCGGAGCGATTCATTCAGTATCATACGGATATACTTCAGTTGAAGCACTTGTTGATAGGTCGGGAGCGGGCTTACCAGTACCTGTTCCACTTCTTCATAGGCTTTTTTCAATGCTTGTGGATGCTTGAGTAAAAAGTAAAGCGCGAAGGATAAGAGGCCGCTCGTCGTTTCATGGCCGGCAATAAGGAAGGTAATGATCTGATACCGGATGTTTTCATCATCGAGCCCCTCTCCTGTGTCAGGGTCTATCCCGTTCAACATGCGAGAGAGCAAATCAGTTTCCCCTTGATTTCCTTGTGCTTTCCGTTCCTCAATGATTTTGTCGACTAATGTAAACATGGTATCGATATCCGATTGAAATTGTCGTTTTGTTTTGACCATGAAGAAGTTTTGAATCTTCAGGCGGGAGCTTTTTTGCATTGCTTCATTCAGCGCCCGCACCATGCTAACGATAAAGGGGCTGTGATCTTGCCGATAGAAGCTGTTGAATCGATAATTAAAACCGCATATTCCAATCGTATCGAGGGTGAGACGGGTCATGTCGTCAGGCACATCAATGCTTTCGTTCGGATTGAGGCGCGCCCACTTTTGGATCAACTGAAGCGCAATATCAAGCATCATGGGATGATAATCCTTCATGGCCTGCTTGCTGAACGTTGGCAGCAAAATATTGTGGGCTTTTCTCCAATTCGGCTCAGTCGTATGACTAGTAAATAACCCGTCTCCACTGAACGCCCTCACGAAGAGCAGATCATTGTACACATTCTTATCGAATCGGGTAATGTCGCAAACTTCCGCTACAAGCTTATGACCGGACACGACCAGACTCGTGAATCCGGGGAGCCTTAGCCGATATATTGGGCCGTATTGCTCTGCGAGCTTGCAGAGGGATAGCGTTGGCTGGTCGCTGTCCATAAGGGGCAAGTGGCCAAGCGGTCCATACGATTTTGGTTCAGGAATGAGTCCTGCTTCTCTCATATACAACATCCTCTCAAATGGATTGATACAAGATAACCATTGTCTATTTCCGCAAGTAAGTAGGAAGGTAGCGCTTCAGGGGGCAAAGTGGACAGTTACATGGAGGCTTAAGCGTTCACGCCGTTGTACAGTGTGTCCACAACTAGTTTTGCTGCGCCATTTTTGGCGATATTTCCTTGATGCACTTGCTGCCAAGCAAGGATGAGAAGTGAGTACAGCACATTGACAATCCAATCCGTGCTCATATCCTGACGCAGTTGTCCCTTATGTTGAAGTTGTTCGATGGATTGTCGTAAGCGCCGCAATATTTGCTCTTCTGCGGCAACCATCTCCTCATTGTAATACAGTGATGCATCTTGGGTCAGAAAGTGAATTTTGTCCCCTAATGGGATTAGCGCATCCACGAGCTGGGGAATGTACGCTTCATTGTTACTTTGCAAGCGCTCAAGCTGATCCATGGTCTCACCGACGACCTTAACGGCACGCAGACCGAGCTGGAGCATAAGCTGCTCTCTACTCTCGATATAACGGTGCAGTGTCGCGATGCCAATACCTGCATATTCGGCAATGTCATTCAACGAAGCAGTAGGCTTTTCGACTAAGATCTCTGTTGCCGCATCCAGAATCATATGGAGCTTCGCTTCTTTCGATGATCGCGTTTTGTTCATAGCAGTATCCTCATTTGTAGGATTTAAATTATAATGATAGATCTTTCTATCATTTGATATAATTTTAGATCATTTATTACGATATTTCAACACCTTTATCCAATTTTTACATTACAGGTTGCAAAATAAAAAAACGGGCATATTCGCCCGCTTTTATTATCACTTATTGTAATTAAGTTCGTTGGATAGCAATTGAAGAGAGTAGCGCTGGCCCAACTCCTGCCGCACCTCGATAGGCGAATCGAAAAATTCGCTTAGATGCGCTGAGGTTAGTTGATCGGCCGTATTGCCTGATGAAAATACAGTTCCTTGCTTAATAAGCAGCGTTTTGTTAAAGCAGGGCATAATCTCTTCGACATGATGCGTAACATAGATGAGCGTCGGAGCATCAGGCTCGCGTGCAATTGCTTGAATCATGTGGAGAAGATGATCACGAGCGAAGATATCGAGTCCCGTGCATGGTTCATCGAGGATGAGAAGCTTCGGTGAAGCCATCAGCGCTCGCCCTATGAGCACGCGCTGCCGCTCACCCTGCGATAATGTATCATAGGTGCGGTCAAGCAGCCGCTCGCACCCGAGCAGCCGGATTAAGGATAATGCCTTGTCCTCGTCAGCCTGCTCGATGTTCTCGTATATGCCGATCGAGGCGAATTTTCCGCTTAGTACGATCTTCTGCACCGTATCATGCCCATATAGCTTCTGCTGCAAAGAGGTGCTGACCCAACCGATTTGCTTGCGCAATTCACGCAGGTCGAACGTGCCGAATTGCTTTCCAAGGACAGAAACGCTCCCTGAAGTCGGCCAGATATAGCCGTTAATCATATTCAATAAGGTTGTTTTCCCTGAACCGTTAAGCCCAAGGAGGCACCAATGCTCACCTGGGTTTACCTTCCAGGATACCTGATCCAGAATCATCTTCTTGTCCCTCTTCCAGGCAACATCGCGAACATCTATAACCATAACTTCTCTCCTCTCCTATGTGTATCCGACAGTTATTTATTGCCTCTGCGGCCCTGTTGGGGCTCCAGATTAGCCATCGACAAGCGAACGGCTGTATCAGCGTCTCTGTTCGCAATCGCCTGCAGCAATTGATCATGCAGCTCCGATCGATCCTCATAATGCTGCGTGTCTACAATGAGATGGCTCAATTCACCGCGAAGCGCACTACAGAAGGCGCGGTACAGGTCAATTAGCACAGGATTGTGGCACGCCTCTGCAATTGAACAGTGGAATTCCACATCATGGTCTACATAGGCAGCGTAATTGCCAACCACCAGTGCCTTCTTTCGTTCTTCAAGAAGCTGCTTCATCCGCTCAAGCTCCTTGTCCGTGCGCCGCTCTGAGGCCAAACGCGCTGCCAGAGCATCCATCATGCTTCTTACTTCGGTAATGTGTGCGGTCTCCGCTCTAAGCAGACGCTGCTCCAACGAGTCAGAATCAGAGGGGCGTGAACGAACATACGTCCCGTCCCCTTGTCGAACTTCCAGCACACCGGCATGCACCAGAATCTTGACGGCTTCACGGATCGTCGAACGTCCTACGCCGAACATGTCCATCAGCTCCGGCTCGGTCGGCATGCGATCGCCAGGGCGATAGTGGTGGTTAAGCGCATCGTGCAGCTGTTCAAGCACTTGATCCACCAGTTTGCGGCGAGGGACGGCAGAAAACTTGGGTGCATTCAAATTCATCTGATCATCTCCTGTTATAGAGGAGTATATTCCTTTTTTTACAAATGTCAACGATAAATGAATATTGAATATGACCAAAATGTATAAAAAAAAACCGTGCAAGGCACGGTTGTGTATATCTTTTCGATTAAGCATTCGTATCCTGCATTGCAGGAATATCGATTTCCTTTACGCAGGCTGCTTTGGATAAGCCAATTATGCATGTAACCAGTGAAATGATGTCTTGTACGGGAATGCGGCTGCTGTCATAGGCTTTAAGCGCCTTCTCAGCTCCCTCTTCATAAGGAATTTCTGCGGCCAGTTCACCCGGATTAACGCAGGTAACGGCAATTTGGTCTTTACGAACATGCTCGCGCAGAGCATTTGCAATCCCGCGCAATCCAAATTTAGAAGCAACGAACGACACCTGTGAATTGTTAGTATGTTCTAATCCAGCTGTGGAGCCAATGAAAATGATTTTGCCTGCATCCGATTTTCGAAGGTTCGGCAGCAACGCTTGAATGCAAGTAATGGTTGACGTGATATTTACTTGAATAATGTTAGCGATATCCGCAGGTTCATCTTGTTCAAAATTGTAGTCGTCCTCAAACCCGTTCTGTTCCCATATCCCTACGTTATAAATCAATACATCTATGGCTGCATCCCCAATCGAATGCGCTATACTCGAGGCTGCTTCCTGCTGAGACAAATCCGCTTTCACCCATATTCGCTTCACCCCGTCGTCCACATCCAAGCTGTTCGGGCGATTGCGGGACACCACCCATACTTGATCCCCCTGCTGAGGCAAGCCTCTCACGAATGCGTCTCCTAATCCTTTACTTGCTCCGAAAATGATGAAGTTTTTCATTGTCCCCTTCTCCTTCCCATTTTTATTTCCTTTGGTATGACGGAAAATCGAATCGTGTTGCTAGCTGCTGCGCGAGTTGTGTTAACTGACGCATGCCCTCGCGTATTTGGATTTCGTTCATTAACGAATAACTGAGCCTCACCCAGGACTGATAGCCGTTATTGGGATCACAGATATGCCCGGGAACAAAGGAAAGCGAGTGCTGAAGGCTTTCTTGCAGCAGCATGCTCGCAGATATATGATTCGGCAAACGGAGCCATATGTTCAATCCGCCTTGCGGAGTTGTCCATTGCCAATCGATCGAAGCAGCCGACAGTTCTTCCTCCATTACGTCTCTGCGAATTTGCAGCGCGGTTCTCAATTTTTTTAGATGCTGCTGCATGCGCTCAGATTGAAAATAATGCAGGAATATCTTTTGTGTGACGAGCGGAGTCCCGTTGTCAGCCAGTGATTTGGCCGCAATTAACGGCTCAATCATCGATTTGCGGGCGAATACGGCACAGATGCGAAGTCCTGGAGCAACGTACTTGCTAAAGCTGCGCAAATAGACAACCCAGCCATCTGTATCATACATGAATAATGGCTGCGGCGGTCGTTCATGAAAATACATGTCATGAAATGCATCATCCTCAACAAGGACGCACCGATAACGTTCGGCTAATTCCACGAGCTGTTTGCGTTGGGACGCGGGAAGTATATATCCAGTTGGATTGTGGAACGTCGGATTCATATAGAACATCCTTGGACGATGCTGCTTCATCAGCCGTTCTATCGCTTCTAAGTCATAGCCTTCCGGCGTGAATTCAACTGGAATCAATCTCGCGCCTTGTCCTCGGAGGATGTCAATAGCAGCACTGTATGTCGGGCGCTCGACCAATACAGCATCAAGCGGCCGGATTAGAATTCGCGAGAGCAGATCAATTGCCTGCTGCGCCCCAGTCGTAATCACAATTTCGCCATTGTTCAGCTCTACTCGGTTGCTGCGCTTGAAGTATTGACATAATAGATCACGAAGCTCTTCATCGCCTTGCGGTGTGGAATAGTTCCCCATAAGCTTGGGGTAAATGTCGAATACTTTCTTGACGTAATCCGATAAAAACAGATTTGGAAGTAAGTTGGGGTCTATGATGGCCTGGGAAAACTGATACTCTACCGCTATTCTGTGAATGTCGGACAGTTGGCTGGTCACCTGCAATGCAGACACCCCATTGGGTGTATGATGAACCGCATCAGCAGCTGTCCCAGCACAATCCGGACATACATAGTAACCGGACTTCTCCTTTACATAAACCTTTTCATGCTGCTTCAGCAATTGGTAGGCTTTAAACACCGTCAATCGATTCACGTTAAGCTCTACAGCCAGAGAGCGAATCGAAGGGAGCTTGTCGTGTGCACCCCATTCGCCGCGTTCGATATTCGTTATGATGTAGTCGTATATTTGTTTGGATCGCATGGGTACATCTCCTATCTTCCTCAACCTCATTGTACTACATAAATTCCCAAATATATCCCCGATCTGTTCTACTCTTTTTAAACTGTTCTATCTCCTCACGTATATGATCAATTCAAAAGGAGGAGAAACCATGGTTTTGTTCAATTATGTGCTCATGTGTCTGATTTTTAGCACGACATTTCTTGCCGTGAAAATTGGCGTCGATGCGTCAGCACCACCATTCTTATCCGGGGGCATACGATTTTTCGTTGCAGGTCTTATTTTATTTATGTGGATGCTATGGCGGAAAAAGGCAAGCCTCACTCTGCTTTTCCATAAGGAAATGTTGATTACAGGGTTCGGTCTTACTTTCGGTACATTCTCCGCATTATATTGGGGGGAACAATATGTATCATCTGGAATGGCGGCGGTATTGTCAGCAACTGGCCCCATTCTGGTTCTGATCATCCAGATCACCATCATGCGCCACAAGCCGTCAGTTCATTCTTTAATTGGCTGCGTCATCGGGTTTATTGGAGTTATTATCATGATGGCTCCGAGCATGGCAGTCTCTGAGCATTCATGGATGCTTATAGGAAGCATCGTGATTATAGCTGGCGAGTTGTTCTACGCAGGCGGCGCGATTTATTCCAAACGAGTTGCTAAACGCTTCGCCGATATCTCACCAATTGCATTAAATGCATCTCAGATGCTGTATGGGGGCGCCTTATTGCTTCTCCTTTCTGCGTTCACGGAGCAATGGCATTTCCAGAACATGCTGTCAACTCGTGCGCTCGGTTCATTGCTTTACTTAATTGTGATTGGTTCCATGATTGGACACAGTCTGTTCTATTGGCTGATTGCAAAAACGACGCCTATCTTTGCTTCAACTTGGTTGTATGTATCCCCCATGTTGGCGCTTTTCGTTGGCGTGCTATTCTATAGGGAATCACTCACATGGATGTCTGCTGTTGGAGCGATTACGATTCTGATTGGTACAGCGATTGTCAATTACGACAGCCTGAAGCAATTGTTTGAGAAACCCTTAAGAGCTAAGAAACGTTTACAAGATGTTCAGACGCGTTAAGTCGTAATGACACGCTAGGTAGCAATAACGAACTAAGCTCTTTCTGAGTTTGTGCTCAGAAAGAGCTTGTTACTTAGCAGCAATATAAGTCGATGAGTATTTAACTTCCTTTCTCTAAGGCCATTACCTCTACTGTAAATCCGCCCGGTGCTTTGATATAGAATGTCCAGCCGTGTGAGCGTTTCGGAGGAGATACTTCGAAACCGTCGTTCTTCAACCGCTGATTCAGTTCATTCACTTTCTCTTCACTTTCTTGTACGAATCCGATATGAAAGGTTTTGGGGTATTGAACTTCTGTTCCTTTCATTAAGGTGATTACCATGCCGTTGTCGTCAGATAGAAGTGCAAAGGAATGTTCTCTTGGATTTCCGCTCGGGCTTCTGTCAGTAAGTTCGAAGTAGGTCTGCAAAAATTGCTTGGCTGCGGCAACATCCGTGACAGTAAGGTTAAGATGGTTCAGCTTCAAGCTTGATCATTTCCTTTCGAGAAAAATGGTTCTTGATAAGGAGATATGCTTGGAATGAAAATAAAAGTCCACCGCCTCTAAGGAGTGAGGAGGACTTTTCAGCATATAGTGCTTTCGCACACGTTTACCCGTATATTGCTTGCCCAGATCGAAAATGCAGTTTTCCATATTGTGTTTCATTTGCAAAGCAGCAGAACCGGCTTGATAAATCACTTGATTTTGCACAAGCATCTGCAAGTATGACAATAGATGGACCCCCCAATAGACAATGTCACGCTTACTCGCCTTCCTGAGGATGATTTGCGGCTGATTGCGATCGCTGTTGCCGAAATGCCGAAGCACATAATAACGTGATTGGAAGTACGAGCCCGAACGTAGCAACGAATGGAATCCAAGTCGTCTTATTATAATTAATATAGTGAACAGTGTTTGGATGAACGATTAGAGAGAGTACAACCATAAGTATGCCTAAAGGAATGACAACCGTTCGGTAGTTCGCAAGGCGAAATGTCTGTGATAAGCCCAGGCAGGCTGCATAAAAGTAGAGAGACATTTTGAAATAGATCGTGATAAACCACATGATCGCAACGACCACTTCGACATGTTGGATAAAAGATCCGAGCATAATTCTTTTCGCCAGTGTATAGCTTGGATATAGTTGTCGCGCGGTTGTCTCTGCTCCCAGAACGAGAATCGTACAGGCAATAATAAGCGTTAATACGGTACCAGCGAGAATTACGCCAATGTAGAATCCTTTCGCTGCTTTGCGTGTGTCATTGGTGGATGACGGGTAGATCATTAAGAAGACGACTGCAGGGAGTGAGAAAATACACGTGAACAACAGCGTTGCACGCATGAGCGGCTTCATTCCTGTCTCAAGTACAGGCTGAATGTAGTGAACCTTGATATCTGGAGCCGCACAGAACAGGAGAATGAACATTAAGAACAGGAAGCATGCAAAGAGGATTTCTGCAGATCGAGACAAAACCTCCAGACCCAAGCGCACTCCCATTATAACGATTATCGCAAATATAATATTGGTAGCCTCCATCGGGGTTGAAGGCAATATTTGCGTCGTCATAAAACTCCCCATATAATAGAGCAATTCCGCTGCGGTTATGAGTGTAAAGATAACAAACCCTATAGATGCCGCTCGACCGACCCATTTCCCTAATAGTTTCTCATTTAATTGAATAAGTGTATATCCTGCATGTAATTGTCCTACTGCAAGATAAAGTTTGACAAGCAGCAGACCTATTCCAATACTGATTAATGCTGCAATCCATGCATCTTGCTTAACCTCTTCCGCGAGGCCAGAAGGGATAACCAATATTGCAGTACCAACCGAATATAAGAAGACGAGAATGGTAAACTGACGAACGCTTATATCATTATTTTCACCAATTGGCTTCATCATTGCTCCTATTCATCATCCTTGAAGTATACTTGAAATTAGGTTAGTTATCGGTCTATAGATGGCCGCCAGAATATTAAGTGGACTTGGGACTTTTACATGAAGGGCCAGTAACACTCCAATAAGTGTGCTTAAAGCCAGCAGTATGACAAATATGGTTGCTTCGCGTTTACTGCCATTCCTCGAGCGAGTTGGATAATCGATAAGGATGGTGATGGCGGCAACAATCAAGATTCCGATACTAGCCAACATAGACACATGCACCTCCGAGCTCTTCGATTCATATCCGCATCATTTTCATTTGTGCATCCTAATTTCAATTATGGGCGTTGCTCTTCTTTTTAAACTAGCTAAAAAAGATCATTTCGCTCAAAGGAGTGAAATGATCTGCAGATTTCATAATTTATGATGAATGATTTCCCTTACCATCTTAATTCGCCTTATTGTTTGACAACAAGCGCATTGCTTGAAGCGGAGACTGTGGGCCTTCCACATTCACTTGGATTGTAGCCGAAAGTTTTGCGGAAAAGGGAAGCAAAATGGCTTACATTATGATACCCAACGATGATAGAAGTCTGGCTCACATTCGCTTCACCTTGTTCCAATATTCGCCTTGCTTCGTTCATGCGCAGTCCCCGCACGTAACCGAATACAGTAGTTCCGAACAATTCCTTGAACCCAAGCTTCAGCTTATAATCGTTAAGTCCTGTCAATCGTGCCAGTCCGAGCAAACTAGGAGGCTGCTTCCATGTATGCGACAGGATTTCCTTCGCTTCATATAGACATTGGATATCATCAGCAGTCAGTTTGGAAATGACCTGCCGAGCGGCTACCTCCTTATCTACCCCATCCAATTGAAGTGCAAGCAGCTCTAGTGCCTTTCCTTCCAGATAGAGTTGTTGAAGCGAACCTTGATAAGGACATTGCTTCATTTGCTCTACAAGCAGCGGAATTTGGGAAGAACCCGCCATTTGCTTGCAGAAGACGGGAATGCGGGCCAAGCGATCAAGCTCTGGAATCTTATTGTCGAAATAGCGCAGATCAATCCGTAGCTCCATATGCTGCATTTGTTCGTTAGGGTACAGTTCCGCATAGATGTTTGCCTCCTGAACATAGATGAGCGTTGACATACCTGGGGTTATAGCGATCTCTTGCGAAGATGCCGACCAGCTTCCGTTGCCTGCCGTTGTATATGATATTTCAAGATGAGGATAGTGGATTTCAACGTCCATAGTTACCGGACGATGGAATTCTGCATTGAAGAAATTAATTTCAAGGCCTCTTCGTATAAGAAACCTCTGTAGATGCCCTGATCCGCTTGGTGCCGGAATGGAATAGATGCGGTTCTGAGCACTTGCTCGTGGTGAAGGGGTGACATCTACGAATTCTCCGAATGCATCGCTTAAATCGCGGGACTCGATGTGCAGTTTCAAGTTTTTCTCCTCCACTCTCAAAATCCATTTTCCATGAATTGTATTGTAATCCTGCTGCAATCTTCATTAATCAGATTTGGCGTTCATGTAATCCCATCCTTCAATCATTTGCTGGATGAAAGCAAGTACATGCACATACCTTTATCTTAAAGAAAATGATAATCATTATCAATATGAAAAAACGTAACACCCTTTTTTGCGATTTCGATGATGCGCTGCTGATTATTCTCTTGACATTATCTTGTCCTATTTCTCAATAGCTGAATGATTTAATACTGGCTTATTCGATGCGGATGCCAACGTAACGGTCAATAGAAGTACGAGTACGCCAATGATTGCGAATGGAATATGCTTATCCAAACGATACAGCATCGTGCTCACAATGGGTGCAATGACTGCTGATATCCCCTGTACTGCTGAAATAAGCCCTGCAACTCCACCCTGCTGTTCGCTTGATACTGCAAGCGATGCGCCGGTCATAAAGCCCGGCATTAACAATCCTGCCCCTACCCCGAACAAAAAGAACGCAATATAGAAGCTGATCAAGCTGTTAATGAATAGGAAGAGGGCGATACTGCATAGCAGCAATAGCGATCCTATGAGCAGCAACTGCTTAGGCTTCAGCTTCGACGACTTCATTTGAATACCCTGTGTCAATATCATTGCGATTCCTGTCAGCATTAAACCCATTGAGACCATACGGGCAGTTTCTTGCGTGCTGAGGGCCAGTTGGTCTTGAAAGTAGAATCCGCCAACCACTTGAAGTGTAACGATACTAATCATGGTAGTTAGCCCTGCAAATAGATAGAGAGAGATTCCTTTCTGAAACGGACTTACCTTAGGCGGCTTGGTGTGAATCATTGGTTTATGAGTCGGAATTAACAGCAACACGACAAGAAATGCGATGATCGGCAATACCGCTCCAACGTACAAAGGCCATATTAGTCCAATTAACGCGAATATACCTGCGATTGCAGGACCGAGAACAAGACCAAGTCCATTAGCCGCACCTATAAGGGCCATGCCTGAAGAACGCTCCTTCACATCGGTAACGTCCGCCATATACGCCTGTGCGGATGAAGGGACGGCTGGAATGAACAATCCAACCATGGCGCGTGCCGCGATGAGCAATCCAAGAAGCACACTGCCTTTTATTGCCCCATTTAATCCAGCATACATCGTTGCAGTGAATATGACATAACTGACGAACATTCCGATGAATCCGAATAGTATGACCGGCTTTCTCCCCTTGAGATCACTGAGGCGTCCCCATACAGGAGCCATCACGGCCATAGCGACAGAGCCTAATGAAATGATGATGCCTGAATGCATCTCGCATAACCCCAATTCACGAATGAGCGGCGGCATGACCGGTGCAATAATCATTAACGCCACCATCGAGACAAAAACACTGAAAAATACGCTGAACCTTATTCTAACCATTTTGACTGACACTCCTTTCCCAAAGTAGCTGCTTCAAATGTTTCCCTATGATGATATAAGAAATCGGAATGCTGCGGCTACCGCAAGACGGATTGATTATGCCGGAAAACGGATTATTTTTGATCTTTTTGATCTTGAGGAGAAATCGTTGTAGTTGAGGAAGCCAACATTTTATATATTCACCCCTGTCCAATATGTAGGTGAGAACGAATCTACAAATTTAATAATGATATGATGACCCTTAAAAGAATATAGTCAATATAAACATGAACCGAACTGGAAATTGATTAATATGAACAAAACAAAGAAGCGGAAGCCCTCACCGTCGAATAAGCGTGAAGACTGCCGCTTCTTTGTTATTTCGTCTTAGTTATTATGAAATCGCTACACCAGCGCTTGCATATCCTGCAACCGTAGTACCCGCTGCAAGACCTGTTGTTGTAACTGAGAAGACCATTAACAAGCGAGTCTCTGTTGTTACAGGTATTGCCAACCCTGACGTTACTCCGTGGGATATCGTACCAATTGCTACTACTCCAGAAAGAGATGGTGCTAATGTAACGATAGCTCCTGGAATTGGAGTGAATATGTTGTTCGGTGTAGTCGATTGCCACAATTGGGCCTGTACCGTTGCAGTTGCTCCAATAAGGCTAAGGGCCGCTGTCGTACTGAAGTAAGCAGAGATAGACGTAATTATGCCATTACGCGGCATCGAGAATGCCATGTTCAAAAGCAAACCTGCCGCTCCAGTAAGATCAATCGTTGCACCTAATGCACTCGTGGTCGGTGCAGAGTTTCCAAATCCAATTAGTCCGCCTGTTCCTACCAATCCGCCTGCGAGCGTGGTCAACAGTACAGGTACACCAGAAGCAAGTGGGATAATTGCTGAAGAACCAGTCGCTCCTGTTACTCCGGTGGCTCCTGTTACTCCGGTTGCTCCGGTCGCTCCTGTGGCTCCTGTGGCTCCGGTCGCTCCTGTGGCTCCAGTCGCTCCTGTGGCTCCGGTTGCTCCTGTGGCTCCAGTTTCTCCAGTCGCTCCGGTGGCTCCTGCCTCTCCAGTCGCTCCGGTTACTCCGGTCGCTCCTGTGGCTCCTGTGGCTCCTGTGGCTCCTGTGGCTCCAGTTTCTCCAGTTACTCCGGTCGCTCCTGTTACTCCGGCTGCTCCAGTAGCTCCTGTGGCTCCTGTGGCTCCGGTTACTCCTGTGGCTCCAGTCGCTCCGGTCGCTCCGGTTGCTCCTGTTACTCCTGCCGCTCCTGTTGCTCCGGTTACTCCTGTTGCTCCGGTGGCTCCTGTCGCTCCAGTGGCTCCAGTCGCTCCGGTTACTCCTGTTACTCCTGTCTCTCCGGTCGCTCCTGTTACTCCTGCCGCTCCTGTTGCTCCGGTAGCTCCTGTTGCTCCTGTTGCTCCGACTGCTCCTGTTACTCCAGTCGCCCCTGCTACTCCAGTAGCTCCTGTGGCTCCGGTCGCTCCGACTGCTCCTGTTACTCCAGTCGCCCCTGTTACTCCAGTAGCTCCTGTGGCTCCAGTTTCTCCAGTTACTCCGGTTACTCCTGTTACTCCTGTCTCTCCGGTCGCTCCTGTTACTCCTGCCGCTCCTGTTGCTCCGGTAGCTCCTGTTGCTCCGGTCGCTCCGACTGCTCCTGTTACTCCAGTCGCCCCTGCTACTCCAGTAGCTCCTGTGGCTCCGGTCGCTCCGACTGCTCCTGTTACTCCAGTCGCCCCTGTTACTCCAGTAGCTCCTGTGGCTCCAGTTTCTCCAGTTACTCCGGTCGCTCCTGTTACTCCGGCTGCTCCAGTAGCTCCAGTGGCTCCTGTTGCTCCGGTCGCTCCGGTGGCTCCTACCGCTCCTGTGGCTCCGGTCGCTCCGGTGGCTCCTGCCACTCCAGTCGCTCCTGTCACTCCAGTCGCTCCGGTCGCTCCTGTTACTCCTGCTGCTCCAGTAGCTCCAGTGGCTCCTGTTGCTCCTGTTGCTCCGGTCGCTCCGGTGGCTCCTACCGCTCCTGTGGCTCCGGTCGCTCCGGTGGCTCCTACCGCTCCTGTGGCTCCGGTCGCTCCTGCTACTCCGGTCGCTCCTGTCACTCCAGTCGCTCCGGTCGCTCCTGTTACTCCAGTCGCTCCGGTGGCTCCTGCCACTCCGGTCGCTCCAGTTGCTCCGGTGGCTCCAGTTTCTCCAGTTACTCCGGTCGCTCCTGTTACTCCGGCTGCTCCAGTAGCTCCTGTGGCTCCTGTGGCTCCTGTGGCTCCTGTTACTCCAGTCTCTCCGGTCGCTCCTGTTACTCCTGCCGCTCCTGTTGCTCCGGTAGCTCCGGTGGCTCCTGTGGCTCCGGTAGCTCCGGTCGCTCCTGTGGCTCCTGCCGCTCCAGTGGCTCCGGTAGCTCCAGTTACCCCTGCCACACCTGTTGCTCCGGTCGCTCCTGTGGCTCCTGTTGCTCCTGCCACTCCAGTCGCTCCGGTCGCTCCTGTTACTCCGGTCGCTCCTGTTGCTCCAGTGGCTCCGGTCGCTCCTGTTACTCCTGCCGCTCCTGTGGCTCCGGTCGCTCCGGTCGCTCCAGTCGTTCCTGTGGCTCCAGTCCCTCCGGTAGCTCCAGTTACCCCTGCCGCTCCTGTGGCTCCTGCCGCTCCTGTTGCTCCGGTCGCTCCTGTTACTCCGGTCGCTCCTGTTACTCCGGTCGCTCCTGTTACTCCTGCCGCTCCTGTTACTCCGGTCGCTCCGGTGGCTCCTGTTGCTCCTGCCACTCCAGTCGCTCCTGTTACTCCAGTCGCTCCTGTCGCTCCTGTTGCTCCTGTTGCTCCTGCCGCTCCGGTTACTCCAGTCGCTCCGGTAGCTCCAGTTACCCCTGCCGCTCCTGTTACTCCAGTCGCTCCGGTGGCTCCTGTTGCTCCTGCCACTCCAGTGGCTCCGGTCGCTCCTGTTGCTCCTGCCACTCCGGTCGCTCCAGTTGCTCCTGTTACTCCTGCCACTCCAGTTGCTCCGGTCGCTCCTGTTACTCCTGCCGCTCCTGTTGCTCCGGTCGCTCCTGTTGCTCCTGTCGCTCCTGTTGCTCCTGTCGCTCCAGTTGCTCCGGTGGCTCCTGTGGCTCCTGCCACTCCAGTGGCTCCGGTCGCTCCTGTTGCTCCTGCCGCTCCGGTTACTCCAGTCGCTCCGGTAGCTCCAGTTACCCCTGCCGCTCCTGTTACTCCTGTCGCTCCGGTCGCTCCTGTTGCTCCTGCCACTCCAGTTGCTCCGGTCGCTCCGGTCGCTCCTGCCGCTCCTGTTACTCCAGTCGCTCCGGTAGCTCCTGTTACTCCTGCCGCTCCTGTTGCTCCGGTCGCTCCGGTGGCTCCTGCCGCTCCAGTTGCTCCGGTGGCTCCAGTTACCCCTGCCGCTCCTGTTACTCCAGTTGCTCCGCTCGCTCCTGTTACTCCAGTTGCTCCTGTTACTCCTGCCGCTCCTGTTGCTCCTGTCGCTCCTGTTACTCCGGTCGCTCCTGTGGCTCCAGTCGCTCCTGTTGCTCCTGCCACTCCAGTCGCTCCTGTTGCTCCTGCCACTCCAGTCGCTCCTGTTGCTCCTGCCGCTCCTGTTGCTCCGGTCGCTCCGGTAGCTCCTGCCACTCCGGTCGCTCCAGTTGCTCCTGTGGCTCCTGTGGCTCCTGTTACTCCTGCCGCTCCTGTTGCTCCGGTCGCTCCGGTAGCTCCTGCCACTCCGGTCGCTCCAGTTGCTCCTGTGGCTCCTGTGGCTCCTGTTACTCCTGTCGCTCCTGTGGCTCCAGTCGCTCCTGTTGCTCCTGCCACTCCAGTGGCTCCGGTCGCTCCTGTTACTCCTGCCGCTCCGGTCGCTCCAGTTACCCCTGCCGCTCCAGTCGCTCCTGTTACTCCTGCCGCTCCGGTGGCTCCGGTCGCTCCAGTTACCCCTGCCGCTCCTGTTGCTCCGGTCGCTCCTGTTGCTCCGGTCGCTCCTGCCACTCCAGTCGCTCCGGTCGCTCCTGTCGCTCCTGTCGCTCCTGTTACTCCTGTCGCTCCTGTTGCTCCGGTCGCTCCGGTAGCTCCTGCCACTCCGGTCGCTCCAGTTGCTCCTGTGGCTCCTGTGGCTCCTGTTACTCCTGTCGCTCCTGTGGCTCCTGCCACTCCAGTGGCTCCAGTCGCTCCGGTCGCTCCAGTTGCTCCGGTAGCTCCTGCTACTCCAGTCGCTCCGGTCGCTCCTGCCACTCCAGTGGCTCCGGTGGCTCCAGTCGCTCCGATGGCTCCTGCCGCTCCAGTTACTCCTGTCGCTCCAGTTACTCCTGCCACTCCGGTCGCTCCAGTTACTCCGGTCGCTCCGGTGGCTCCTGTTACTCCAGTCGCTCCAGTTGCTCCTGCCGCTCCGGTAGCTCCTGCTACTCCCGCCGCCCCGGTTGCTCCGGTGGCTCCGGTAGCTCCTGCCACTCCAGTCGCACCGGTCGCTCCTGTTACTCCGGTCGCTCCTGTCGCTCCAGTTGCTCCTGCCGCTCCGGTAGCTCCTGTTACTCCCGCCGCCCCGGTTGCTCCGGTGGCTCCGGTAGCTCCTGCCGCTCCAGTCGCACCGGTCGCTCCTGTTACTCCGGTCGCTCCAGTTGCTCCGGTGGCTCCAGTAATACCAATACTAGGGCCAGTTGGACCTGTTGGGCCTGTTGGTCCTGTTGGTCCGACAGATATCGGTATAGACAAGATGCTTTCTAGTTTGGACTGTAGAATTAATTCCTTTTTTGTTATGTCTCGTATTGTATCTCTTACACTTTCGTTTACAAGTAAAATGTCGCTAATTGTAGCAGATGGAGAAGTAACACCTGGTAGAGTTCCTAAAGCAAACTGAATTTTTTCACCTTCGGCATTAATAATGTGGCTTAACCCAATCTCTTCCAAAGCTATAGAAGATAACAATAAATTAATTGCATTATCTCTAGTTACTGAAATAGTAGGAGTGATGTTGGGTATACTAGATTGTGACAAATAAACCCCTCCCTCAAGTTGTATTTTCTACCACTCTATAATTATATGAACATATGGAGAAAGGGCTTGGATAAAGATCGAGAGGTAAAGACATAAAATAATAAAGCCTAGTACCGGTTGGTAGATCATTGCGACTGTTCCCAGAAGACTTGTGACCTGCACATAAAAAGGCCAGTAATACGCATAATATCGTTCCGAGTATCAGGAGCACTGTACATATGTATAATTCCCTTGTGCTTCCCTTCTTCGAAATTGTTGGAGTTTCAATAAGGAAATGAATCCTATGGAATAACGTCTATCAACTATCCGCGAATCGCGAATATGGTAATGGAATAGGTTTGACTTGAATCATGAATTAAAATACAATTACGTTAGCATGAATAGGCGATGGAGTTCGCCATAACCGCCGATGAGGCTAATGACTCCTACCAGAGAATTTTCATTTCCCTGGTAGGAGTCTGTTTTTTTGTCCACAATAGAAGGAGAGGAAAGGACGTTGAGGAAGTTATGTATGTAAATAATCAGAAAGGCAAGCTGCAACGGCTATTAGAAACAACTACATACCCCGCCATTATAGTATCTTTTTTGAAATGGATTGTACTGGGAAGCCTTGTTGGACTATTATCAGGTACGGCTTCTGCGATTTTTTTATTGAGTTTGGATTATGTCACAATCACGAGGCTGGAGCATCCCTGGTTATTGTACTTATTGCCGCTCGGCGGAGCGCTGGTAAGCTTTCTATATTGGAAGTTCGGCAAGAACAGTGCTAAAGGGAACAATTTAATCCTGGAGCAAATTCACGATGGCAAGGAAACGATTCCGCTGCGCATGGCCCCGTTAGTTCTTTTTGGCACACTTGTTACCCATCTGTTCGGCGGATCGGCTGGACGTGAAGGCACGGCAGTTCAAATGGGAGGCAGCTTGTCAGAATGGCTTGGAAAGTTGTTGAAGGTGGATGCAGTAGATCGCAAAATTTTGCTCATATGTGGAATAAGCGGCGGATTCGGCTCTATATTCGGCACCCCGCTTGCAGGTACGGTATTCGGTCTTGAAGTGCTTGCGATTGGTCTTATTCGGCATGAGGCTCTTATCCCTGCATTTGTAGCAAGCTTCGTAGGCAATATCGTCACCTCGAATGTATGGGGAATTACTCATATTCACTATGCGGTACACGAGTTTCCTGGGTTGTCGGCAATCGTACTAGGTAAGGTTATACTAGCATCGGTTCTCTTTGGACTAACAAGCCGACTGTTCAGTCAACTCACTCACTTTTTAAAAAAAGGCTACACCAAGCTGTTTGCTAATCCGATGATAAAAAGCGCAGTAGGCGGTCTTGTCATTATCGGATTTGTGTATATCGTCGGATCGCGTGACTATTTAGGTCTAGGTATACCGTTAATTCAAAGTTCTTTTACGGAGAACGTATCCCCTTTCGCCTTTCTTGGCAAGCTCATTTTCACCTCCTTCACATTAGGAGCAGGCTTTCAGGGCGGTGAGGTTACCCCGCTATTCGCGATTGGGGCTACGTTGGGCAACGCCTTGTCAGGCCTGCTGCAACTGCACGCTCCCTTTCTGGCGGCATTGGGCTTTATCGCTGTATTTTGCGGTGCTACGAATACGCCTATCGCCTGTTTTCTGATGGGAATAGAGCTATTCGGTTCGGAAGGCGCAATATATATGTTTATTGCTAGCTTAGTCAGTTATTTATTTTCTGGCCATACAGGAATCTACACGTCCCAACACATCGAGGTATCAAAATCAAAACTGATTCAGGTCGATGCTGGTACTGCATTAGGTGCAGTTAAAAAAGACAGAAGGCAACAACTCGATTCTAACCAAGGTAAATAACTCAAATAGGAATCAAAAAATACTTGATCATTAACCGCGGTGGCATGGCTGCGGTTTTTTGTATTTCCTTCCTGCCCTAGATATGAGCATCAGGAATAATTTTGAAGTCAGGAGAGTTTCGGTAGACGTTCTTGTGCAGATTAGAGAAGCGTATGCAGCCGGTAAGAGTATAGATGATGTGGAGGACGTGTTGGCTGCAACTGGAGCACCTACGATCATAACGGTGAACGAACAGAATGAAATCATTCGTGCACTCGGTCACATCATCCAGCAACAAAATCAAGCTGCAGCATGTGATCGATTTGTTCGGGATTATGTGGACGAGCAATATGAAAAGAGATTGCGCAAGGAATTCGGGCTTGATTAAACTGCCGCCGCGGCCAAAGGGGTTAAAATCCCAGTGTGTTATAATCACACACAATAACACACTATGTTTTTTGATGTGTACGACAATAACACACATATGTAATTTCCCTCGCTGGGTGGCAGCTTCCCAAATGTGTGACATGAACGATGAAAGTGAGTAGATGGGAACGTGATATTGAGTAACGTGGAGAAAGAGAAAATCCGTCAGATGAATGTGGGCGATAACGTGTCGTTCGGCGGAGTAGTAGCCGGAATGATGATCGGTACGAAGTGCATCGAGTGACCCAAGGGGAATATAAGGTCGGGAAGTTTGCGCTCATGATTTGCTTGGATATGGATTATGTATCATCGACCGAAGAAGTTATTTCATTCATTGAAGGAAAATGGATCAATACCTAAATCAAAGAAATACGAAGAAAACGGGAGAACGTAAATGTTGCGATTTACCCGTTTTTTTGTGATGTTCCACGGAAGCAAAATCGCCGCTCAGGGCTTAATTTGCCAGAATACAGCGATAAAAGGGCTAAACTATTTCACAAGATCCCGGCATTTGGTACATATGTCTGGAGATTTTTTTTGTTCAAGCACCCTAGACGCGACGAGACACCTATTTTAAATTGTATAAAATAGATGCATGTAATCGCGCAAAATATGTAAATGAATGATCACGATTAGGGATCTAGCCAACAAATGACGTAAAACACACGCTGCGGGTGGTGTCAACGACGCTGGTACGACTGGGATAAGTTAACTCCTTACTGAACACAAAAAAAAGCTCCTTCTGGTCACGCGACACTCGAAAAGAGCTCTTTTTTGTTTGTGTTGAGTTCGTTTTTACTTTATTAATAATATACAAATTCCTTTTGAATGGTAGTTTTTATTCAAAGCAAGAAGAATAGATGTCCCCTATACTAAAAAAACCAATTGCCGCACTAATTAATTCAGGGCCTGCATCTTGTGCAGCGGTTTTAACAGCATATCCAATTGCTTCACTTATGCTGTAAACCCACTCACTTCTAGCAACTTTAAAAGCAGGAACCAAGTTACCAATAAATTTTGTTACTCCTCCACCTGCTTTAATAACGTCTTTAATTTTTTTGCAATCTTTGTAAATGAGAACAGGTTTTCGGCAATAGCCAGTCCTACTGCTGAAATACACCCAATTACCCCTAAAGTCTCTACTTTTAATGTATTATAGAATTTCTCTCCATCTGTAATATACATATCACCTGTGTAAGCACTCAGCCATTCGGCAGTTGTTTGGGATCCTTGTTCAATTACTTCATCAGGTATAGCTTCAATTAGGTATAGGTTTTTTTCCAACTCAGCAAATTCAGTTTGGCTAAATTGGTATGTGTTTTCGTTACTAGCACTTGCTGAACCAACTCCTATTAAATTTAACAACAGCACCAAAGCTACGCCCCAGAAATAGTCTTCTTGAAAAAATAATTCATGGGTGTACTCCCCTACTTTACCAATATATAGCGTATATTATACTAATGAGTATGTTATTCTGTAATATATTTTTCACCGGTAGGAGGGGTTAATTTGAATAAAAAAAATATCTTTTTTGGGTTAGTGGTTCTAGTTATTGCTATTATGGGTTTTATTATTTCTCGGACACAAGTTGGAACATTTCAAGTGATCTTTAATATTTTAGCAATTCTAGTAATTATCCTGATTTCTCTTCTGTTTTTTAGAAAAAAATCTTAAAGCTGGCGCGGACTTGTAGCACAATTACAAAGAAAGCCTAGGGATCCTTGGGCTTCTTTCAATTACAACTCCGATTCGTCCAGCAGCCGTAATTCCAATTGTATACTGCACTACGCGCGGTTCGTGAACAAATGCTTTTATCTCGTGCTCGCTGCCCTCAATTGGCTGTGTCATTACGTTGAACACCCCTTATTGCGTAATTAACAAAGAGAAAGCCCGCTTCCCACAAAAGGGGATAACGGGCTTCAATAGAATTAATTTTAGCGGGAGATGTATGCTACTCCTTTAGTTGTTTTATCACCTAAGTTGTGAGCCACTACATAGTGTTTCTTATTTTTATTAACTAGAACATCTTCAAACACAAGTTTCTCATCATGGTTTCTCCGCACTGTCTTACTGGCTATTTCAGTATCACTATCACGATTTGTTTCTTCATAAAGCGTATATTCAATTTTTGTGTTTCCGTCACTGGATTGCTTCGCCTGTAAAGTTATTCTGTCACCAGTTGGATAGAATGAGCCAGAAGACTCTGTTTTACCTGCTCTGACTTCAAAACCCCACGTGTAATTTACTGCTTTAACAGAGCTTTTAGCTTGAGTCACATTTGAAATAGATGGTTGTGCATATGCTGGGATAGCCATCAAGAGCGTAGCAGCCGCAGTCATAAGAATTAATGACTTTTTCATTAAATGTTCCTCCTAATTTAATGTTGTTTGCATCAATAAGTTTGAAGTGTACTACTGAAGTTGAATTTATTGTAGCTATAAATAAATCAAATAAACAGGGGAGTATCATTACTATTTCTAGTGGTAAAATGATTATTTGTACGCAAAAAAAAGACAGCATTAATTGCTGTCCCTTATACGTTATGTATGCCGTTAAATGCTATATAAAACACTTATGTGATCAAAAAAGGCACAATGCGCCCAAAAAGAATCCAATTCAGCTCTTCATCTCGTTTACATAACGGAAAAACATCAGACGCTCCATTCCATTCGATAAGATCGACAGTCTCTTCTCCGTATGCATATGTACGTCTCAGAACGGCTTGAACCTTAGCGAACAGCACTTCAATATGGAATGGCTTCTGCATATAATCATCAGCCCCCAAATTCATTGCCATCACCATGTCCATTGGATGATCACGAGAAGAGAGAAACAGATCGGCATCTGGATACGGCGCGAATTTCCCTACAACAGACTGGAAAGATACTAGTATACTGCTTACGTAACGATTCGTAAAAACTTCTTCGATCCTGTAGCTGTGATATGCCGTTGTGTTAAGGATATTTTAATAATTTCGCGTAAAAGCGAAATGCTTATCCTAGTTGTTATTTTGTATAGATTGTTCAGATTCGGTGAAACTACCCGAAAGGAAATTTTTCAGTGTTTGGGGAATGGAGATGTTAATGAGTGTATATCGATTGAAAATAACATGCTTACGATTACTGTCCATTTTTTTGCTTATCCATCTTGGAATAGATATGCTTGACCATAATCTTGCCCGCGCCCAGCCTATACGTACAGTACAGTCCGATCCAAATGCTTTTTCAATTGTCATATTCCCTCACTTGCACCGCCTTGTCGTAATGAAGAACGGGATTACCACTAAGTCTTATCACATTGCTGTCGGCAATCCCACTACTCCTACGCCTGCTGGGGAATTTCGGATTATCTTTAAGGGAGAGAATTGGGGCCCATCATTCGGCCCGCGTTGGCTTGGCTTAAATGTGTCTTGGGGGCACTATGGAATTCATGGTACGAATAAGCCCCATTCCATAGGTCGGCATGTTAGTCACGGATGTATACGGATGCGCAATAAGGATGTTATGGAATTATATGAAATGATTCCGATCGGCACGAAAGTGGTCATCATGGGTCATGTGTTAGGGGACTTGAAGCATGATCCGCGTAACTTAGCGGAAGGTGATGCTGGAGGAGATGTGCAGTTGATCCAATCCCGTCTGCAGAGTGCCGGCTATTTTACCGGAAGGTGCGACGGCAAGTTTAGATCTAACACTACCTCTGCCCTTAAGCGTTACCAACGAGATCATCAATTGTCTCAGGATGGAGTAGTTACATTTGCAATATATATTCATCTTGGATTGATCGAATAATGGATAGCCTCCATATCATGATGATCCGGGATTACTAGATTGAATGAAGCGTTAGTCATTCGTACGGTTGCAAATAGCACGAATGACTAACGCATTTTTTACGAGGTGAAAGATTTTAGCATTTGTACAATTTAATCTTCAACCACTTCATTACCAATTGGCACCTGTTAACCACCTAGACGTTCTATTGCATCTAGCACATTTTCCAGCTTATCTAACAGTACCAATTCTTTTTTAGTAATGGCCGATATGGTTTGTTGTACACTTGCATTTACAGCCAGGATATTACTAATGGTTGCTGGCGGACTGGTAACTCCCGGTAATGTTCCAAGTGCGAACTGAATCTTTTCCCCTTCTGCATTAATAATATGGCTAAGCCCCAACTCTTCCAACGCAATCGACGCAAGTAACAGGTTAAATGCTTCACCACGAGTAAGGGTTATTACAGGCGTTATATTTGGCACATTCGCTTGAGACATACAATCACTCCTCATACATTTTTAAAGTGTAAAAAAGGAAATAATCGAACTAATCATATACTATGAGTGCCTGTTATCTACGGTATAGTGCATATTCATCTATTGTGTAAAAATGGGCGCTGACTCGTTCGATGTATGAGGGGTTTTAAATCATTGATATTCCAAGCAATTTGCCTTTAAACGCAAGCCAATGTGATAAGCTAAATGACAACTTTCCAACTATTGCATTGCACAGCGGTAATCGTTCCTCGCTTCATAATATAATCCGCAATTAACTCAGCCATATCCGTCGGCAGATCGCGAACAACAGGTTTATTGGCAAACATGTGGTAATTCCCCCCGCCCCCTGCTCGGTAATTGTTCATGGCGACGTCATACAATGCATGCAGTTCAATTGGCGCCCCACTGACCGTTAGCTTTGTCACGCGCTCCCCGATTGGTTGAGACACCTGAATTTCATACTCGATGCCTGACCACATGTCATAGTTATAATGCTGCGGCTTCGGGTATAAAAATGATTCACTCACCTGTATGCTGTCACCTTGTTCTGACAACGTAAAATAAGTAGCAGATTGCTCCAGGGCGTCCTTAATATCTTGACCCGAAATGCGAATGACCCGCAGCGTATTCGGATACATATAATTGGCCATTACATGTCTCATTGTAATGCTGCCGAGGAATCCGGGCGCACTGTCATCGAAGAGGGCTGTATTGGATATGTCGGTGTGACCGTATTCCATCTGCACGCGGTTGATGAATGTGATCAAGGGATGATCGGCAAGGCGTGCTCGTGCGGGATCGTCAATTGCCATACTTCCCTCTACCCTGCCAATCGGTTGATCCAGCCAGGCCTGCACTTTACGTTCAGTATCAGCAATAGCATCTAAAATCCGCTCGTCAGAAGCCGCTCCATCGACATCCATAAATTCAGAGCGACAGCTTGCCAATGACCATCCCTCCTCAGTTTTGGTCATGCTGATTTCCATGTAACCCATCCCTTGAGCATGAGAACTCGGCTGAGCAACCCATACTCCGTTCACCTGCTCGTTTACAATCAAGCGGTGCTGGTGTCCAGTAAGCAAAATATCGATTCCTGGCACATCCATACAGATTCGGTACCCCTGATTCTCGCCGGTATCAGCCTCTGCTTGCATTCCGCTGTGTAAGTCTCGCTCAAATCCACCGTGATAGGATACGATGACGAGATCGACCCGCTCTTCGTTCCGCAGGATGTCGACCCAGCGCTTCGCAGCGGTTACCGCATCTTCAAAATAAATACCCGCTATGTTCTGCGGCAGTTCCCAATTCGGAATATAAGGAGTAGTTACGCCTAGAATACCTATTTTCAGACCATTTGCACATTCCTTCACGATGTAGGGACTGCCGAAAAATGGCTCCCCCTCCTCACCTCGGAGCAAATTGGCGCTTAGCCATGGGAAGTGAGACTCCTTGATCGCCTGCTGTAAATAAGGCAGTCCATAGTTAAATTCATGATTGCCGATCACGGCAGCGTCTGCCTTCATAATGTTCATGCAGGCGATTAATGGATTAGGCAGCTCTGGCTGCATGCGTGCATGATAATACGAAAGCGGTGTACCTTGAATCAGATCGCCATTATCGATATAAATCGTATCCGAATATTGCTGCCGCAATAGGTCAAGTGCTGTTGAGATTTTGGCTAGCCCTGCTTCGATCGGTTGCTGATCGGCATAGCGGTACGGCATAACAGTGCCGTGAATGTCACTCGTATGTATGATTGCGAATGGAAATGTAAGATTAGTTGCTTGTGAATGATTCGAAATATCTTTGTTCATCGTCAAACTCCTTCTCATTCTTGCTGTATAAGTGAAATCACAGAGAGCCCCTGCTGCGTGAAGCGGCGGGGGCTGCTCGATATGTTTTGTTTGCGTGCAGTATCGGTTAAGGCGTAATCGTTACCGAATCGGTTTGGTACACATTGCTGCTATCCTTGCGCAGACGAATATTGGCTGCACCGCTTTTACCGGACTGTGTGCGCATTTGAATCGTTTGCACCGCAGTTCCGCTCCCATCGGCTGAAAGCGTCACATTCTGATATCCATATCCACTCGGCCATGATCCGTTCGGGTGTTGAACTTGGCCTACCTGCAGCCCGCCTGTTAAGTATACTCCAATTTGCAGCGTGATCGTGCTGTTCGGTGTTAAGCCGCTTGCTGAAATAGTCACGTCGAATGGCGTTCCGGCAGTCAAGGAAGCAGGGTGTGTCATGGAAGGATTGCCGGAAGGATTCTGTCCGCCGCTTGAAGCACCATACGATCCACTCTTGAACGTTGATGCATCCCACCATTTATATCCTGCTGCTGGGGCTGCCCAAGGCTCAGGCTGCGGTTCCGTGCTTAGCTGCGGTGTTTCGAATGGAAGAAGTGCTGTCGAAGTGTCAAGTTGAAGGCCAGGCACCTGGGTAAAATTGGTATAGGATTCCTGATTCGACAGCCAGTCGATGAGATTCATTAGCAGGATGGCATCATCCTGTTCTTTGAAGCCGTCATATGTTTTTTTCTTTTGGCCGTTCTCTTCACGCAAGTACTTAGGCGTCGCATCTTCAACAGGAGATGAATCACCAATGACTGCTGCCTTGCCCAATCCGACCTTCGCGATGGCAACATAAGCGCCCTCAGCTACGCCACCGCCATTATAAACTCCTTGATCGACTGCGTTTGGCCATTTCTGGCTGCTGGTAAGAGCCGGAACATATACAATGCCCTTAGCGATTTGAGGATTCGTAATCGCAATTGTCGAGCCTGCATACATTGCTACACTATTTACTTGATTCGTTATGTCTAATGCTTGCTGCGGAGGGACGATGATATTCGCGTTAATGTCACCCAACGCATTATAGCGAATCCGCATACCGAAGTTATCTGCCAGCCAATCGGAGTTGGCTACGTCCTGCATGGCAAATGAATTTGCTTCTTCCGTGCTCATTCCTTGCGCTGGATTGCTCCATGCACCACGGCGATAGCCGTTAAATACCTCTGAAGCATCCCAACGATTCTTATTACGGTCTGCATTATAATGATCTGCGATGAAGAAAATGCTGCCCCCGTTGTTCACATACTGCAGCATAGCTGCTTGCTCTGATGTTTTGTATGGAATGTTTGCCTCGCCAATGACAAATATCTGATAATCCTTCAGATCGTTGTACGTAATTGGCATTGATTTACGCAGTTCCTTTACGTCATAGCCTTTGTTTGCAATCGCATTAGCAAAATCAGAGAAGCCGCCGTCAATAACCCAGTCTGCTGCGCCTGCTGTCTGTCCATGTGTATTGTCAAACAATACTTTCTTTCCGTTCGGTGTACCTTTGGCAGAAATAAACGGCGCCGGATCGGCAGGGCCTTCTGCATAAGCTTGTGAACCTGCTCCAGTAGACAATACAGGTACTGCAATCATGGCAGCAAGTACGACCTTCAACCATTTGCTCTTCAACATTGTAAGCATATTCACTTCTTCTTCGCCTCCTCATCATGAACTATTGGGATTAGAATCGTTTCGTTCAAAAATCATTATGCAACTGAAGTATTAATGGAAGTGCATGTTCATGCGAAGATTATGTGAATAAGCCCAATTTTATGAATACGTTCATAAAAAAATGCTTCCACTAGCAAAAATGCTATGGAAGCGAAACTTTTTTGTCACTGCACGTATGTTGTCGGCTAATATTCATAGATACGCATAATGATATCCCAAGCCTTAAAGCCTTATGCCCCATCCAACTGTGTTCCGTCAGACACCTG
Source organism: Paenibacillus sp. B1-35 (assembly GCF_050474385.1). Classification (NCBI taxonomy): domain Bacteria; kingdom Bacillati; phylum Bacillota; class Bacilli; order Caryophanales; family Paenibacillaceae; genus Paenibacillus; species Paenibacillus sp. B1-35. Next base: position 442,110 of record NZ_JBCHVJ010000001.1, on the reverse strand, counting down.
CACTCTCCCTCCTCCATCCGACTACCGGAACAGGCCGATATGTTCTTGTAAAAAAGCATCAAGCGTTCGAGGTTCCTGGCCGAGCAAGTTAGCTACTGTTCTTGTCGGTTGCTCAGGAATGGCTGCCGACATCGCTTGAATTTCTACGACATGATTTGCAAGCCATGCTGGCATTTGTTCATATTCCATTAAATTGCGAAGATGGGTTTCTCTATCCAGATCAATGTAGCGGACGGCTCGTCCGAGTAGAGTTGTAAATTTTGCCGCTATTTGTTCATAATTGAATAATTCCGAGCCGGTAAGCGTGTAGGTTCTTCCTGCCTTCTCTCGATTCGTTAATGTTACAGCAGCGACGGCCGCAATATCGCGACAATCGATGAAGTTGCACACAGCGTCCCCCATAGATCCGTAAAAGGCATTTTGCTTGGAAATAGATCCCTTCATTCTCAGCAGGTTCTGCATAAATGCGTACGGACGCAGTATCGTATGCAGCATATTCGAATCATGAAGAATTTGCTCGATTTCTTGGTGCCATCTGGCTACTTCAACAGGTGTATGTTGACGATATTCAGGACTCGATATTTTTACAATGTGCTCAATCCCAACTTCGGCTGCTGTGCGAATTACGTTGCTTTCGAGTTCGACTTGTAACGGACTATTGGATATAGCTACAAAAAGCTGATCAGCTCCTTGTAGAGCACAGTGCAGAGAATGTATGTCGGAAGCATCCGCTTGTGCGACCTCAATATCTGCTTGGTTTACCTTTCCTAATTGTGTTTTTAATTTCTCCGTTTCTCTGCTTATTGCACGAACAGGTGTGTTTGTCTGAACCAGTTGAGTGAGCAGTGCATTTCCAATTGTTCCCGTTGCTCCTATGATCACGATCATTTTGACACGCTCCTTTTCATTGAAACCTGTTTCTGCATGGATAAGTGCCATCGACAGGCTGTGCTTATACAGGCAATCGTCGTAGAAAGCGGAATATCGAACCATATTCGATTCAGCCATGATAGCTGTTCAGGTGTGTACACTAGGCCCAGCATTCCAAAAACAACCACGACTACTACAATGCCTGTTAAGCAGCCAAATAAGGCGAAGGCAATTGCTACAATGACAAGCTTCGATTTGTACAGCCAACGCAAATGAACACTTCGCTTTTGCAACCAATAACTAAGGATCCAAGCTGTAAATGCCGATGTTCCGCCTATCGATGTCAGAGCCGCGATGAATAGGCTCCTGTCCCCGCTCACTATGCCGCCGATTCCCGCCATTGCTGCAGGGGCAGCATAGGCTACAAGCATCTCGCGCCATAGTACATACGGATGAGGCTTCATGTCGTTGACTTTTTCAATGCAGCTTGTTCGCATCGGCTTGTTCACTGTGATATGCGCACCCTCTCTGTGAGTATTTTTCTTCACCCTATATAATTAGGCTCCTAATTATATAGGGTGAAGAAAGGCTAGTTTTTCACTAGCCCATTTTCATACGTTTCTCATGTGCCTATACATTCAGTTTTGGTTCCTCAGTCAGTGCTGAGATGCCTTGTGTTACCCTGCCAAGCAGATCGAGAAACACACTTCGTTCTTCAACTGTGAGCAAGCCAACCATGGCTTCCAACCTTGCAAAATGCTCGGGAGCCATTTCGCGCAGCTTGTTAGCTCCCTGCTCTGTCAGCATGACCGATTTTTGCCGGCCATCGACTGCACTTGCACGGCGTGATACGAAACCATCCCGTTCTAAGGTGTCAATTAACCCGGTGACAGTCGCACGTGTTACACCGAGATTGTTGGCCAATTGAGAGGGCAGCTCTTCTCCGCCATTGTCTTCAAGATCTGCCAGCAAGCGATAACGCCCTGTTGATAGACCGAAGCGGGAGAAATGAACCTCTGCCGCCTGTCCCAGCTTGGCGCCTGTCTCCAGCAGTCTGGCAGCAACGAGGATAGCTTGTGCGTCAGCATCCAGTTTATAACGTTCGATCTGGCGCTTGGACTGAATGAGTGAAGGTACAGCATCATTGGATTTGGGGATTATTGGATGATTGGTCATGTATATAGTATGGTTCCTAACTACTTTTTTGTCAATCCGTTTTAGTATGATTTTTTATGTGTATTTTTCATGATTACTTTTCAGAGATGTGCGGCTGCTTGTCAATGACATTAACATCTATGACTGTGACATAAGACAAAAAATTTATTTTGGAAATGGGCTATTGCCGTGAGCCATATAGGGATCCGCGGATAGACTAATGCTGAGAAGATTTATTTCCAAGGAGGCTATTATGGATCCAAATTATTATCACCAAGTGAGTTGGAACTGTGTCAATAATTATGTAGGTATTCGGACAAAGGACAATATGTGTCATGATGGATTTATTGCTCATGTTGATCAAGATGGTTTAACACTTGCGATTCCAAGCGATCAAATGATGACACAAATGAGCGGCATGCCAGCTCAAACGTCAACGTACAGACAGTTCGGCTTCCACCCTGGATTTTTCCCTAGACGCCGATTCTTTTTTCGCCGTATCCCATTTCCCTTTATAGCAGATTTTTTCCTACTCCCGTTCTTTCTGTAGCCTCGTAGCCAAAAACAGGATAACGAGTCCCTATGCTGATTCTCTTGAATGATGTTCGAGTGGGGAGGCATAGGGTGCTTTCTGCTACGGATTATGTAAGTTACTTATTTCGGTATCGCATTCCGATTAGAAGTGAAGCACATATCCAGAAAAACACCGCAGTCAGCACGATTGTGACGAGATGTTGTTCACCTTGAAGTAGTGGTGGAACGAAGAGAAGCATAACACAGCAAAAGAAAGGTAAATCCAAACCGACCCACTTGAATGAAAACAAGGTGCACCCCGTATTGTGTAGTGCACGCAAATTCCACAGCGTTGCTATAGCTTCCAGCAAGAGAATGCCAATAGAGGCTCCAGTATAGCCGAACCCTGGAATTGCGATAACAATGTATTGGAGCAGTACAGATATGCAAATCCCTATAACTAGGCCGAATAATGGGGTATGCTTACGTTCTTGGGCCCAAAGAATACTAGTGGTAAATTCCCGCAAGCCTACGATTAGCGGGATAGCGGATAAGTAGCGGATTGGTTCTGCTGCTTCCTTTACCCCAAATATAAGCCCAGCTGCTTCTTCTGCATAAATAAAAATAAATAGTCCGCTTATGATTCCCCATGTCCATACAAATCGGAGCACTTTCTCAATATCGCGTCGGCTCTGCTTGCCTTCTTCATAGTTCGCGGCTATCTTCATCGTGACGGTATGTGAAATTGCCGCGGTTATCATGGTGGGCATATAGACAATAACAGCAGCCATGCCAGTGATAATGCCGTACATGGCAATTGACTCTGATAAGGAGTGACCGGCAACCTGCAGCCGGTGTGGAATAAGGAGAGAATCAATAAAATCAGAAAATGGGACAAGCATTCTTGTGCCGCCAATAATCACTGAGGTTCTGAGCATGATTCCCAGGCCAACCTTGTTCATCGGAGAGTAAATAATCATCATTGTAGACTGCTTCGAGGTTATCGCAAAAATCGTTAATACGAGAAATGCGCCGATTGCTGCGATTGTTGTTCCGTATAGTCCCATTCCTACTGCATATCCAATCCCTTGAGATGCATGTAGGCTTATAAGTATGATCAAAATGGCGATACGCAAAGCTTGTTCGGTCAATTCAGACACGGAAATAGCCTCATAGCTCCGAACTCCCTGCATATATCCGCGTGCCAGTTGCAGCAGCGGTACAGCAATTAAAGCAGGAGACAATGCGCGTATCGCCCAAATCAATTCATGATTGCCGACGAACGCCGCAATATCTCCTGCATGATTATGCATCCAGTACGAGAGGACTAATCCGATAACTATGGTATACACGGATAGAAGCTGAAGCGCTCTCCACCCTCGATTTGGCTGCTTGGCCGTAAATAAAGCAAGTGCAGTTGGCACTCCTCCTGAAATGGTCATTAAGATCAAACCGAAGAAGGAGTATGCCATTTGATATAACCCAATGCCCTCAGCACCAAGTATTCTGGATAATCCAACTCTACCTGCTAGTCCAATACATTTTCCGACGATGAGTACGGCGCTCCGCAGCGCCGTTTGCTTCACGAGAGAAGATAACATTTTTTCACCTACCGACCAATCCATCTTGTCCTCATCATTGTATGAGCAGAACGGACGGGGTATGTGTTGGAACAAGATTATTACAAGGTGAGTAATTCAATCACGGATATGAATGAGCCAGTAAACCGTGTATTGATCCCATCCTAAGTCAAATGGAACGCGATAGCGATCAGCAGTATGAGAATTCACTAATGGATAACCGTTGGCGTCGAAGCCAACCACAATTGAAAAATGATCCACATCACCATCGAGCTCATGAGCGATAAGATCACCTGGTTGCAACTCTGCCCAAGCTCCTTGTGGATGCTTATTGCGCGCTTCTGTAATGTCCGAGAAAGTTCCCCGCTTAATAAGTTTTCCGTATCCACTATATAACAGAAAGTTTTTGAAAGCATCGGTTTGAACCCATAATCTGCTTCCCCCCGAACGATAGTGATGCCACCCTCCCTTCATCTTCAAGCCGCCTCCTTCTTTGTCGCCGAGGCATTGAGAAGCAAAGTTTGTGCAATCACCGCCTAATCCGGTATAATCACGGTATTTTTTGTTGTACCGATTGTTATTCCCCGCTCCCCATGCTAATCCTGCATATGTGTTGGCATAGTGGACCGCATTTATTCGATTGTATCTTTTAGTGGATTTGGCGGAGCTAGAAGGGTTGATATCCTTCGAGCTATGATGCTGCCTAGATACGGTGCGAGGAATATTCTTGCTTAAACTAGGAATCAACTTTGGGTTTTCTTCCAATGGATCCAAATACCATTCTCTGAGAACATGCCAGTTTCCGTTGTTACGTGTCAGTGTCAGTGCATGACGAGTTCCAATCCCGAATTGTTCAATCGTATTGGAGCTCCCCTTGTAAGAATAAGCGAGCCGTAAGGAATCAACCGCCGATATAAATACGTTATCGCCCCTCTTATTTATGCGAACCACCTTGGCATTACTGCCGGCTTCCACGAAGCGAACCCCTCTATGTTCGGCCCATGCTTGTACGTATTTTGCTCGCAATTGTTCATGCTTCATCGCTCTCATACTTGATGAACGCTCAGGCAAATAAAAATTTCGAAGCACGTCATCGTTCTGTGACAGCAAATATTGAGCTCGATTCGCGAACAGCTTCTGTATATACATGGTGATCTCCTGATCAACAACCTGCTGAGCTGCCGAGCATACAGGCTGCCATGCGATGGAAGCAAAGAAGAAACCGATAACCAGTATAGCTGTACACAGCCGTCCATACATGTTAACGTTGATCACCCCTTGCCATTTATTTCATCGTGCATGGAATTTCAGCTATAGCTATCTAATCTCTTCAGCTTACTATGCCCTGCATCGAATAACTGATACTGCTAAAAAATAATCAGCATGGAATTATCGATTCCGATGAACAATGATAGTAAGGAAGTCATTGAAGCAAGAAAGCAGGTGCTGATGTGAGAAATCGTAAAAAACGTTTTTTAGTCCGTAGAATACTGTGCATTATCTTGGTATTTCTCATCCTGCCGATGTTACCTGAAGGTATTCATTCCTTACCGGTTCAGCAGCAGGGTCAAAAAACAGCCATGATCATCATTGATGATTTTGGAAATAATGCCAAAGGAACAAAGGAAATCATGGAGCTGCCCTTTAAAGTGACAGCTGCTGTCATGCCCTTTATGCCAAGTACAGAGAAAGACGCAAAACGTGCACATGCCGCAGGGCATGACGTGATTGTTCATATGCCTATGGAAGCATTGTCAGGCAAAAAACACTGGCTTGGACCTGGAGCGATTACAACAGATTTGAGTGATGCCGAGATTCAAAAACGGGTTCATGCGGCGATTGATAATGTTCCTCACGCGATCGGCATGAATAATCATATGGGTTCAAAGGCAACTGTAGATGAACGGGTGATGCGTAATGTATTGAAGGTATGCAAAGAGCGCGGGCTATTCTTCGTAGACAGCCATACCAATTTCCGCAGCATTGTCGGTAAGGTGGCAAACGAGATGCAAGTGCCTAGCCTTGAAAATCACATTTTCCTGGATGATGTACATACGAAGGCGGCTGTTCATAAGCAATTCATGTTAATGCGCGAGCATTTTCGTCGTCATGATGTATGTATTGCAATTGGTCATGTAGGCGCCGGCGGAAGAATTACTGCTGAGGTGCTAAAGGATCAGATGGAAAAGATGAGCAAAGAAGATATCCAATTTAAAAAAGTGGCTTCAGTATTAAAAAGTGGTATTCCTCCAAAGTAACGAAGTTTATTGATTTGAAGTTATGAAGTGAGATAATTAAAAAGAGGATGCCTGTATTGGCATCCTTCTTTGCGTATATTGCGATCTAGCCATTAATGGTGCGAATGAACATTTCTAATGCAGACGTGTCTGTAATGTTCTGATTGCAGACGTGGCTATTCATGCACATATAGTTCCCAATGGCCTTGTAATAATCAGAAGAAGCATTCGCAGGTTTGGATTTCGTTTCTGCCGTAAATAAGGCCACCTCTTCCTGACGATTGCATAAGAAGCACGTACTCTTCTTCTTTGCTTGGGTGAATTTCCCCTCAATACCGACAAGTCCCCCGTCTAGCTGATGGATTAGATACATGCGATTCGTTCCAATGTCCGTCCATCCAAGATACGTCGTATGGCGGAGATCCAATTCCTCCATATTCGGAAGCTTCAGCTTCTTACTCTTCGGAAAGAGCTTTTTCAGTTGCTTGTCAGTTACCTGTTCGAACTCAATCAGATATGGTTCCAGAGAAAGCAGGAATTGAGAGAATTCTTCCGTTTTGTCCAAGGTTGTAATCCGCTCGAGCAGTTGCAGCTGGTGCTCGTCTGCCTGCGGGAACGCCTCTGTAATCTTGGTATACGCACTGTATCGTACCGTGTCAACAATTTTCGGATCCGCTACTGTCTGACAAGTATGTTGAAGCAAAGTCGCTTGCTTCTTGATCAAGTTATATTGGTGGTTTCTAATAAATGGTGTTGTCATGCTTTACAGCTCCTTATTTTGAATGGTTAGTTAAATAAGGTGCAAAGCCCATTATTAGAAACGATATAAGCGATCTTGGGCGACAATCATTCCTTCGTGTTGTCCAGCCCCATGCAAAGTATCGCCCCTAAATCAGGCTTTGCATGAGTCGTTGCTGATTCTGGCAAAGTTTTTTGCCATCCCTTGCCACCTCCCCTGTTCAGTAAACATTATAAAATAAATTCCGCCTCTGGCGCAACTTGTTATTTGAATTCCTCAGCTTCTTGTTCGATTTATGCCGCTCTACTTTCAGTTGCCGAATAAAAACCTTTTGTCTAATCCAGATTATCATTGACTGTATTCCAAGTTAAGGGGCAATCAGAACATATGAAACTAAAAATGTTTATAATATCCGTATGGAATAGGTTTGATCCAATATATTATTCGTTAACCCGATTAACCTTTCCCGATCAATCGCTTTCGAATATTTTCAGGGTACGATTACTCCGATATCGCGGAAAGGCAATTATGCTGTCTGACGGAACTCACATCGAACATAGCGATCTATTGTTGAAAATACATCTTCATAATGTACGTTTGCTTACGGAAATTCTCCCCCTGGACAACGACGTCAAGAAGGGACGAATTATTTATCGTGCGGTAGAGCAGTCCCTGCCCGGAGTGTGCAGATACATTCAATCCCATCCAAAATTTTCTGAAATTAAAGCCATTATCGGGATTACGATGCTGCATCGAGGATGCACTCATTTGGGATTCGATATCGTACAGATTCATAATCCGTTCTATCGCGCTTTTAAATGGATCAGCCAAATGCCTATTCATTTTTTGTCTGTATCGAGTCCGCTCAAAACCTACAGAAAACAAAATCCAAGATATTTGCTGATGTCTACAGATTTGTTAATGCATAAATACGGAAGAACATGACATACAGGAACACAATATTTTCCGTTTATAGGAAATTACTTGCCATCCCAATACTTCCTATGATAGCTTAAATTGCTTCCTCTTTACTTTGATTGCCTTTTTCGTTGTACGGCATTACGACAACGGCTTCCCATACTTCACGAGTACATGCCATAGCAATTTAAACTCCTGAAGTACTTCCTTGTAGCTTCCACGATCAATCCAGCGCGAGGGCTCGCGCCTCAAGTCCATGGCAGCCTCCCCTATCACGCTGGCATCCACCCTGCTGTTACGAGCAATTCGCATCGCTAAAGACGGCATCGCTGGACCTCTAAAATCGGTAGGAACCTCATGTGCCAACAGAGAGAATCCCCTATGCCAGTATAGATCAATTGCATACTTCAGGCATAAATCCTCGAGTGTTCTGCCGATGGAGGTATGGAGGAAAGAAGGATCAGCTACTAGCATGTCAACGTCATCCATAAGCGATATGTCGCCATGAATTTGCGCTTCAATATAGTAATCTAGATTGCGTTTCGGCTCTCTGTATGAAGGATCTGGAAAAGATTTTGCAAGATTGAAGCGCAAATGATCAATTAGCTTGAGAGAACTGAGATTTTTTTCTCCAAGTGCATATTCATTCCTATGCGCATCTGTCAGGAGTGCCGCCAATATATCATCTAACTCGTCATAATTCCCCTTTTCTGGCGGGCCTTGATGCGAATCCATGTACGTGAAGGTGCAACGTTCAGAAACCTTGGGTGACAAAAGGAAGTAACACGACCCAAAACGTGGAGCGGGGCCATCAGGATGCAGCATCAGGTTAAGCGCCCCATATTTGGGACGCTCGCTATTGGTCACTCCTTCTCGTTGATAGGCGCCGCCAAATAACTTTTGCTCCCAAAGATCGCGTTCACCGCCGGGAAAAGCCGAAACGCTTCCATTGGACAGGCGCGTTTCAAATTGACTTTTGTATAATCCTTGTGCCAAAAGCGCCTCAGCGACACTTTTCATGTTCGGGTCAGGTCTATCTGGGTGGAAGTGAAGGGCCACTCTAGCATATGACTTTATCATCTGTACGGCTTGATCATATTTGTATTGCGAAATGGCGGAACGTTGCAAGATTTCCGCTATTGTATGCTGTGCGTTCATTTTGCGGCCTCTCGCATAGGTAGCGATATAATGCAGTGCGGATCGTTGTGACTTCGATAGTGGTGCAGCCATTCGCTCCCCTCCTCTTTTGATGTCATTATAAAGATGTCACAATAATAATGTAAATCATGCAAATCCTCTATATAAAAATCCACATAAAAAAGCTGTCGTATACAATCGACAGCCAGCTTGTTACTTCAATTATTAACCATCTAAATCAACCATTTGACAAGTTATTGACTAAATCTCTCTTGTGAACCTCAAATGCATAGAGCGGGTAGTATTTATGCGAGTATGTTTTTGAGGTGTCAGCCGGAATGCCTTGGTTCCAATTTTACATGGACGATGCGCATACCGTTCTCTTTGCTTTCTTTCTGTTCGGTCACGTATCCTTCCCCTTCTACTCGAACTTCCCAACCGAGCAATGATGTAATTTCCATTACGTCACGCAGCGATTTGTCTTTGAAATCTGGCAGCGGCAGTTTATCAGGTTCATCTGTCAGCAAATAAATGCGCTGTCTAATAGCCATCGGTTCACCCGGTCTCGGATATTGCCGCTTCACCATATCCCCTGCTCCTATTGTGTCAAATACCCTTCCTTGCTCCGCAAGCCGCTGCTTTGCATCGCGTACTTTCACGTTTTGCATATCCGGTGCCTGCACGGACGGACGAGAGCCCAGCTTGTCGCCGCCTGCGCTGTTCGGCTGCCAAGACAAAGGGACGCCCATATATCGCAAAGATTGCGATACAATCTCCTTGAACATGTAAGGAGCGACGAAGCCCCCGCCTTTATAAAAATCCTTCGGATCATCCACAACAACAAGCAGTACGATGCGCGGATCCTCTACAGGGGCAAAGCCGATAAAGGACACCACAGCCCGGTCATTATCATATTTTCCATCTATGACCTTAATTGCAGTTCCTGTTTTCCCTGCTACACGATATCCATCAATATAGGCATGTCTCCCCGTACCAATTTCTTGATCGGCTACGACTTGCTCTAAATATTCACTCACCTTCTTAGCGGTGCTTTGATCGATGACCTCGCGCACGATTTCTGGCTGTCGCTCCGTGGTTTCGCCGGCAACCGGATCGACCATCTTGCGAATGAGATGCGGCTTCATCAACTTTCCCCCGTTAGCCACGGCTGATACCGCCATTACCTGCTGTATTGGTGTAACCAACACCTGTCCATGACCGTATGATGCAGCAGCAACGTCAGCCGGATACTGAAAACGAATGAGACCGCTGTTTTCTCCAAGCATTTCAATGCCTGTCTTTTTGCCAAATCCGAATTTTTCAATATAGCTCTTTAACTTCTCTTCCTTCAGCATCTCATAACCCAATTTGACAAACGCGACATTACTGGATCGCTTTAACCCCTCTAAATAACTGATCGTTCCCCATGTTTGATTAATGTCAGGAATTCTGACTCCTCCAGCTATAATGGAACCTGATACGAATTTGGCATCCGGGTCAAAGTGCCCTTCTTGAACGGCAGCTGCGAGTGTCACAATTTTGAACGTCGAACCTGGCTCATATCGTGACTGGACAGCATGATTATAAAAAGCGGAGAGATCTTTTGCCTTCCAATATGTATTAGGATCAAAATCCGGCATATTTGCTAATCCTAAAATATCGCCTGTTTTCGGATCGGCAGCAATAACCGTCATGCTTGTAGGTGTATATTTGTCGTACACCTTTTGCATCGCATTTATTATGTATAGTTGAATCGTACGATCGATCGTCAAGTAGATGCTGCTTCCGTCTCGAGATGGCGTAAAGACCTCCGTTGCTCTCGGAAGCTTGTTGCCCAGCCGGTCTTTCTCATATTGCAGAAATCCGACAGAGCCGCGAAGCTGTTCGTCATACATTTGTTCAATGCCACCTACCGGGTTATTCTGTTTATCCGTATACCCAAGAATATGCGATGCCAGCGATTCCTTCACATAGAACCGTTTCACCTCTGGAAGCAAGTAAAGCCCTATATCGTTCAACTCTGTTTCTTTCTTCAGATCCTGAATAAATTCACGAAGCTGCTTTGCCTTTTCATCATCGACCTTCCAACCCTCGCTGCGAACTTCAACCTGTGGATAAATACTCTTCCTTATCATTTTTTCGTCTCGTTTTGCGTGTAAGCTCATATAGTTCCTGTTCGGGCTTTTTCAACACCCTGTGAAGCTTGTCCACGATAATTCGTTCCATATCGATTTGCTGCTCATTTAGCTCCTTATTTTTTCGCAGCTCTTGAATCATCCTTGGGCTCACCGCAACGGTGTATGCGGGGGCATCCATGGCAAGCACATCCCCATTTTTATCATAAATAGTACCTCGAACAGGAATCAGTTCCTTTTTCAAAGCCCACGTGTCTCTCGCCTGTTCCATCCAAAACGGCTGATTGATAACCTGATACCAGAACAGCCTCAATATAATGACAAGAAAAAAGAATGAAAATATACCTCCAATCAAAAATGTCCGTAGTTTGATTCGCTTGATCAACTTATCCCTCTTTTCTAAAGTGTTTGCTATGTATAGGAGCAGGCATTTCGTTATGGCAGTGAAGAAAATGAAGCGATACCATTCGCGTGCTGACGTTCGGTAAACAAAGAAGCCGTCGACAACTGTTCGACAGCTTTGAGATGATACTGCTCTGCTGTATAACTCAAGGAGCTTTGCAAACTCTTCATTTCTATTAGACGCTTGAAAGTGGAAAACAGTTTTCGCTATCATCTAAAACGTCATTCGCCGATTATATTTCGGTTGTAGAACGACTCCGGAAAAATAAAACGATGCGGCCCGATGTGATAATTCGTATTTGTAAATATCCTTTCATGGGCTATGATTATTTCAGAGCGAGCGTGATCTGCAACTATACTCACAAAAAGCAGGTGTATGAGGATGACTACAGAAATAAATCCTAAAATATGTCCCCTTTGCGGCAATGATAATCAATGCGCATACCAGGCAGGCAGACCGCCCCAGGAATGCTGGTGCATGAATATATCCGTACCTAAAGCACTACTGGAGAAAATTCCGTCAGAATTACGCAGAAAAGCCTGCGTATGTAAGCGCTGCGTTCAACAGTTTCTTCAGTCTGAAGGAAATTAAGCTGTTATAAGCTACATTCGAGTAAATTCTGAACAAGTAAGCATACTACCCCTATCAGGTTCAGTAAATCCATGAATTACGCTCCAATTCAGATATGAAAAGGAGCCGGGGGTGCCTACTTATGGATTGGAAATTCACTTGGGAAGCATTGATCGTATTAAGCGTTGGATATGCCCTGCTTCGAATTCTAGGCAAGAAAACAGTTGGCGAAATGACGGGTGTGGAAATCATCACTTTGCTCGCAATGGCTTCTATGATTGGTCATGCCGTATCCGCTTATGGGCTTTTTAAAACATTGATTACCCTATGTATTTATGTAGGACTTCTGGTTACCTTGCAGCGTCTTGCGATTAAGTTTGATTGGGTCGAAAAATTGGTTATGGGGCGATCTACAGTTGTAATCGAAAATGGAGCCATTTTAGAGGCGAATTTAAAAAAGCTGCGCTTAACTGTGGATCAGCTAGAGGCGAAATTAAGAACGAAGGGGATTACTTCCCTAACTGAAGTAAAAACAGCTACGATCGAGATGAGCGGACATATCGGGTTTGAATTGATGCGCCATGCAAAGCCGGTAACGATCGGTGAATTGGAAAAACTGCTAAAGTCTTGGGATAAGCCAATTCCCAAACAGTCTAAAGAGATAGAAAACCTGTTCGACGAGGTCAAACAGGAGGGACACCGGAAAAAGATTTCTCCTGATTTGGATTGATGCTATTTGATTGCATACCCCTTATTTGAGATCACTCAGGCCGGCTCTGCTTTAAGTTATTGAACGAAAACAAAAGGCCGACCCCAAAGGTCGACCTTCTTAACGATTCTTATTCGCTGATTGAGGTTGTGTTGGATTCCGTATGTTCTGCTTTCGCTGCAGCTTTGTTTCTTCTCCGCTTGCGAATAATCAAGTAGATAGCCAAAATGGGAACAGCAATCAGGAAGATGTACAGCGAGACGTGCTGAACCATTCCCTCAGCGGATCTTCCGTATAGATAAAATAACAGACCCACCGCATAAAACTTTACTGCTCTCCCAAGAGCCGCATACCCGATTAAGCGCCAAAGCGGAAAGTTCATGCAGCCGGACAAAATCGTGAATACTTTGAACGGGATAGGTGTAAACGATCCAATTAGAATGGCGGCTTCCCCATTTTTTTTGAACATTTGGTTTGCGCCGTCAATCCATGATTTTTTAAGGATCTTTTCGAGCACGGAGTGGCCTAATACCTTACCAATCAAGTAACCTACAGGCGTCCCTAATAGACAAGCAACATACCCTGCAGTCGCAAGCCATAATGCATTGGACGGATCGAGCAAGCTTAACGGCACTTGCAAGAAGAAGGCTGGTATCGGAAAAATAACTGCATCTGCGAATGAGTGAATGACAAGCCCCCACACTCCGTAGTTCATTAGAAAATCAATGATATTTTGAAACATAACCTACTCCTATCCGGAAAAAATTCTTCTATACGTTGATTCTACGTACTCATTGTACCCGATCTCAGGCTATGAGTGATTACACTTTGTAATGTTGGCAATCATTACAGAAGCAGCAAGCAAGATGTAACCCCTTCTCCGGAATAGACGATCTTATGTTGCCTGATCCCTTCAAGCAGTCAACGGTATCCCATGAATTGCACTGATACTTACTATCACTTATTAGTACGAGGCAAAAGAGCTAATCGTTTCAAGTAATAAACAATAAAGCTCTCTTTTCTGCAATTGGTTTTCACTTATCGTATTCCTCACATGAAGCGGTTGCGTAGACGATAATCTCTATTACGTTTATATGTTTATTTCTATTTTAACATGCCACACAAGAGTTTTGGAAAAAATGACGAAGACCGCTTAGTGGACGTGAGCGGCCTTATAGTACGTGTGGACTTCCTTAGCAGCTTTACTTTTGCAAATTATATAACTAATTGATATTTTTTCTTAAAAATAGTTCAAAAAGAGTGAACCAAATTTTCCTGGGCTGTGTTTATATCATTGAAGCTGGATACAAAGGGATCCCAAAAGATAGAATCCAGTCTTCACATCAAAAACATGCAGAAATGAGAGGAGTCATATTCACATGAAATACGCAAAGAAGGCAGCCGTTGTAGCAACGGGTATCGCGATGCTGTTTGGCACCGCAAATATGACAGAGGCATTTGCAATCCAAACAACCTATAACTCCGCACAGGAAATGGAAACGAAAACGCCGGCGGTTGGTAAGGAAGCTGTTGAAGCGGCAAAAGCAGAACTCTCCCAAAAAGTAAGGGGAAATAATGGTGAGAATACAGGAGATACGTACCTCTTGTACGTAAGCGATCCAAGTCTCAATGGCGGATCTGCATTCTTGTATTACCTGGACATGTTCAAATTCACAAATTATGATGATTATTTAAAACAGGCAGCCAAACTACAGGGTCCTGTGCTTCAAAAGCCTGAAGGTTTGCCTGAAGGTTATAAATTTGAGAACGGAAACATCCAACCCCCGATTGCAAAGAATCTTAAAGAGTTTCAACAAGAAGTGAAAGCGGAAGCGGAAGCTCAAGGAAAAAGCGTATATTACAAAAAATTCGAATGGAACGAAATGGGCGAAATCAATCTTACATTTGCAAATGGAAAAGACAATTTAGAAATGCAAGTCGTGCACAAACTTGGTAGAAATACGGCCAGCAGCGGATACCGGTACATGAAATCAACTGAAGTTGATGCCGAACAAGGCAAGAAGATCCCTGGCCTGGTTCGAAATAAGCTGATTTGGTCAGATCAGGATCATCTTTATAGCATCACAACCAATCCGGGCAACCCGCTCACAAAAGAAGATTTGATCAAGTTTGCAGAAACGGCTGTAAAGAAATAAGTCGGTTGTGCTTAGCCTGCTGACATGAGCAGGTATAGAAGCTGCGATACAAGGTGATAGCAAAGCATACTTTGCAACGGTTCTGAAAAAAGCCGGTCAGATCGAATCATGGATCCGACCGGCTTTTTCGTGTCCAATTCAATTGCATGTATGCGTATAAGACATGACTCAAGCACAGTTATTTCGATAAAAAGACCCCTGTACAAGACGCTTTAGAGCGAGCGATTTGTTCTGGTGTACCGGCCGCTACGATCTGACCTCCAGAATCTCCCCCACCTGGCCCCATGTCAATCACCCAATCCGCTGCCGCAATAAGATCCGTATTGTGTTCGACCATAATAACTGTATTTCCCGCCTCAACAAGCTTATCCAACAGGATATACAGCTTCTGTACATCAATTGGGTGCAAGCCGGTTGATGGTTCGTCCAATAAATATAACGAATGGCCGCTTGTTGGCGTGCTTAACTCGCGAGCTAGCCTTAAACGCTGTCCTTCACCGCCGGAAAGCGTTGTGACAGACTGCCCCCACTGAAGATATCCAATCCCTACTTCGCACAGCAGCTTTAGCAGTTGAGATATCTTCTTTTGTTCGGTGAACAGTGACAGGCTTTCCTCGATACTTAGCTCTAGGATATCGGATATGGTGTAGTTTTTGAATGTTACAGACAGGACCTCATTATGAAATCTCTTACCATTGCATACCGGACATTCCACGCGCAAATGCGGGAGGAAATGCATATCAACTTCAACTTCACCCAATCCCTCACAGCGCTCGCATCGCCCACCTGGCGAATTGAAGGAAAAATGCTTGTCACTTAACCCTAGCCTTTTGGCCTCAGGAAGTGAAGCAAATACCTTGCGCAGCAGCGTATACAAATCCGTGTAGGTCGCGACATTTGACCGCTGCATTCGAGAGATGGGCGACTGATCAACCGTTACAATATGATTGATTTTATTCAAGCCAGTAATTGCACGGCAGCCTGTAATGTGAGAGTGTTCCCCACCGGCATTCGCCAATAGGTCAAAGACTAAGGTTGACTTGCCGGAGCCGGAAGCTCCAGACACTGCAATCAACATTCCGAGCGGGAATGATGCGGTTACCTGCTTCAAATTATGAAGTTCGGCGTCATGAACCGTAATCACATCACCAATGCCAGCTCGACCTTTGGATTTTAACGTCGATTGTTCTCTTAAATATTTTCCAGTTACAGAGGATGGCTGTTCCATAATCTCCCGGAGAGTCCCTTGCCCTACGATTTCCCCGCCGAATCGGCCTGCCCCTGGTCCGATATCAATGATATGATCCGCTTCCTGCATGACCCTTGTATCGTGCTCAATCATAAGCACTGTATTTCCTATGTCCCGGAGCTCCTTCATTACTTGAATTAATCCGTCGGTATCCTTTGGATGAAGACCCGTAGTAGGCTCGTCAAGGATATACAATACGCCGGTAAGTCCTGAACCGAGTATTGAGGCAAGCCGCAGACGCTGAGTTTCTCCGCCAGACAGAGATACGGTCTGTCTATCCAGCGACAAGTATCCGAGTCCTACGAGGATGACTCGTTCTACCTTCACAATGAGCTCATGGAGCGCAGCATCAAGAATTACATCCGCTTCTAGCTGTGATTTTGCATGTACGGATTTCAGCCACTTATACAGTTCATCAAGCGTGCACCGGGCCAAGCTGGGTAAGGTGCGTCCTTCAATCGTAACCAGTCGGCTCTCCAGCTTAAGCCGATCACCATTGCAATCTGGACAGGTCTGTGCCTGAAAATAGGCAGCTTCACTTGACTGCCCTTCCTTCTCTTTATATTTTTGCCACATGGAGGTGAGCACGCCCTTGAACCTGCCTTTTGTTACATGCTTAGGCGCCTCGATCTGTGGAAATTGACGAGCGAATGCTTCACTCTCCACTCCATGTTTTAACAGTTCCCATTGAACAGGACTGAATGTATCCAGAGGCTTGGTCATATCCAACCCGTAATGCCTTCCTGCTGCTTCAATAATACCGGCCTGGTATTCAGCTAGTGAATCATGCCAGATGTTCACAGCACCTTCTCGGATCGTTTTAGCCGTATTAAATACAGCATCCACTTGGATATCGACAACCGAGCCCAATCCACTGCATGAAGAACAGGCCCCATAGGGCGTATTGAAGGAAAAATTCGCCTTCGTCAAAGGGGCATGGGGATGTGAACAAACGGGGCAATAGATCGTAACTCCCTGTTCTCCTGAATTATTGCCTGCGGGGAATTCCTCGCCGCACGCCATACAGCGTCTGATACCTTTCTTCTCGTATATGATGCGCAAATACGTATACATATCGGTAACCGTACCTACTGTTGAACGAGGATTGCGGTTCGTTACATGCTGCTGTATGGAAATAGATGGCGATAAACCGTTAATAGAGTCTACATTGGGCTTGGAAATGGACTCGGACGATATTCCGCTGGACTCTATATACTGCCGTTGGCATTCACGCTGAAGGATATCCATGGCAAGTGTTGATTTTCCTGACCCGGATGGACCTGTAACAACAATCAGTTGATGCTTAGGAACATCCAATGATACATTTTTCAGGTTGTTCTCTCTAGCTCCTCGAATGTGGATAACTTCTTTCATACAGCACCCTCCATATTGATAATGATGGTGAAATGCGTGTTACATCATCCACTTTACAACATTCATGCAAGTGCTAAAGCAGTTCATAATTCATGTGAATATATCAATATGAGGGATACGAAACCTTAGCATGGTGCTTTAAGGTTTTACTATAAGATTTGCTTCATGCTGAGACGTTCTGATACAGTGGAATCGAAATGATAAGAGGAGGGTGTGCGATGAAGCACTACAAACCTATTGACATAGCCAGGATGCTTCAAATTAGTACGAGTGCGCTGAGGCATTATGAATCATGGGGCGTTGTTCCCTCCCCAGCTCGCGACGACAATGGATATCGGCTGTACACAGATGCTCATTTGGCTTATTTTCGCTGTCTGCGCACGATGTTTCCGGGGTTTGGTGTCGGATTGACTTGTGATGTTCTGAGGCATATTCAGAAAGAGGAAATAAATGATGCATTTTGGCTCGTAAACCGCGAGCAGGCCAAGCTGCACCAAGAGAAGGAAGCTGCCGATCAAACACTAACAATACTGGAACAGATTGAGCTGCCCTCAGTGACCAGCAAAGCGATAAAGGAACATATGACGATTGGTGAAGCTGCTGCATATACGGGTGTCGCTGCCTCTGCGATCCGCCATTGGGAAAAGGAAGGGCTCATTACGCCAGACCGCAACCCTGAGAATGGATATCGGATGTTCAGCCCGCTTCACCTTCGTAAAATATTGCTGCTTCGCACCTTGCGCAGTACGATTTATTTTCTCAAAAGTATGAAAGAAATTGTACAGGCTCTTGACCATCATCGTGTTGAACATGCCAAAAGAGTGACGGAAAAAGCCATCCGCAGCATTCATGAACGAAATCAACAACAATTTCTTGGCGTTCATGTGCTTGTAAAGCTGTGCAAGGTGCTGAAGCTAATGTAATTTTTTGACGAGGGTCGTTACTTAACCTTTTTCACCATATGCTCATAATCTTCACCAGCAATGGAAATAATGATGCCGTCTGCTGCGTAACCTTGTGTTTCATACAGTTGCTTTGCTCGGGTGTTATCGACGTTAACAATCAATGAAGTTGTATGGAATCCAAGCTGCACTGCTTCCTCCTCAAACGCCTTCATTAATTTGGTTCCAACGCCCATACCTCGCTGGGAAGCATGAACAGCTAAGGAATCCAAATAATACTCTTCCCCTTCTGTTTCCTTAACGAGCTGTACAGGCTTGCCTTGCATTGCGCTCAAGCGCGCTTCCAGCGGACGATCCAATTCTATAAGCTTATAGCCTGGATAGGCTAGTCCATACCCAACAGGAACTTGATCCTGTTCCCAGACAATGCAATTTTCCCAGCTCAAGCGATTGCCGGACTGTAAGTAATATTGCTCCAAAATCTCAATTGTATCCTCTATGTTCGTTGTACCTGACAGCTCATAGGCAATAGTGCCTATCGCCTCCATCATTAGTGGAATAATGCTTTTACTATCTTCTGGAATTGCTTTGCGTATCATATAAGAACCTCCAAATGATTAGTGGCAGCCCTTCACCAATCTCACTATATCATTTTTGACCGTGAAATGATGTACGAGCTGTCACCTCTTATTGTACGCTAGTCCAATCAATCGTGATCAACAAAAATACTTTCATGCTAAAATTTCTTTCGTTAGGAACAGATGGTGCAATCATATTGCTTCCGCAAGTATTTCTTTCCACGGAACAATCTTGACTTCACCGTATTGATTTCAAGTGATAGCACGCTAGATATTTCCGCAAGCGAATACTCTGATAGGTAACGGAGCTGAAATACGTCCCGATACGCCTCCGGCAGGCCGTTCATCATGTTCAAGACCTGTTTCTGATTTTCTTGCTCCAGTACTTGCTGCTCAGGTCCGTTATGTTGATCCTGTAGAGATTCCAGTGTGGGATGGTCCTGATTGTCGTAAGCAATGTACTCGACAAAGTGGCTCGTCGGCTTGCGTTTGCGTTGTCGAATAAGATCAATGCATAAATTACGCACAATCATCTGCATCCAAGTAATGATTTTGCAGGAAAAGTTGTACCGATGCAAATTCCGTATGATGCGAATGTACGCTTCTTGAACCACATCTTCTGCATCTTGTTGATTGCGAACAAAGCGATAGGCATGCTGCAGCAGCACTCCTCGATAGTCATTGTATAATTGAATATATATGCCTTCATCTCCGGCAAGCAGTTGTTTTTGAACTTGATCTAGGCTGTATCCCATGATTCCTCCGCATATCCTTATCCCCGACTAAGTTGTTAATTTCATTTTTTTGATTAGGGAGTTTTCTTTCACGAATACGATATCAAAAAGATATGAAGATAATATGAAGATGAAATTAACAATGAATGATTTTCCGCTGTAAATCTGAATATTTTATTAAGAAATACAAAAAAAGCCGCGCTCTAACGGATTAGAGTAACGCGGCTTTGATCGTTTACATATGATAATGTTATTCGATGTAGTCCTTCAAGCGCTTGCTGCGGCTCGGATGTCTTAATTTTCGAAGAGCCTTGGCTTCGATTTGGCGAATTCTTTCACGTGTAACACCGAACACTTGACCTACCTCTTCCAATGTACGGGTACGTCCATCATCAAGACCGAAGCGAAGTCGAAGGACATTCTCTTCTCTCTCGGTTAGTGTATCAAGCACGTCCCCTAATTGGGTCTTTAGCGACTCATATGCTGCCGATTCAACAGGAGACTGCGCATCCTGATCCTCGATAAAATCGCCCAGCTTCGTATCGTGTTCTTCACCGATCGGTGTTTCCAGTGAGATTGGATCCTGCGAAATTTTCATAATCTCGCGAACCTTTTCAACACTTAATTCCATTTCCTTGGCGATCTCCTCTACCTCTGGTTCACGGCCAAGCTCCTGCACCAATTGTCTGGAAACACGAACAAGCTTATTAATGGTCTCGATCATGTGTACAGGAATACGTATCGTTCTCGCTTGATCGGCAATCGCGCGCGTAATGGCTTGACGAATCCACCACGTTGCATAGGTACTGAACTTAAAGCCTTTTGTATAATCGAATTTATCAACAGCTTTAATTAGACCCATGTTCCCTTCTTGAATAAGATCAAGGAGTGACATGCCTCGTCCTGCGTAGCGTCTCGCAATACTAACGACTAAGCGAAGGTTAGCCTCTGTCAGCATCTTCTTCGCTTCTTCATCGCCTTCAGCAATGCGTTTTGCCAAATCTACTTCTTCTTCCGTGCTGAGAAGACCAACTCGGCCAATCCCTTTAAGATACATCCGCACAGAGTCATCTATTTTGACTCCTGGAGGTAGTAAATCAATATCTGCATCTGAATGAGTTTGCTCATTGCGTTCTTCGTTAGTCAATCTGTCGCCCCCCTAAAAATATGCGTACGTATCGAACCGTTAAGTTTACGGAATATGCGTGGATTACTCATATTTGACAAAGAAAAAGGTCTATGATATGATTTATTTTAATTAGATCTGTAAGAAATAAGAGCACACACTATAGTATCATATACCTAATCATTTATCAATACCTATTATTTACAGCGATATACATACAATTAAACCCCCAGCATAACAGCTGGGGGTTATTATGTTTTCTAGCCTATCTTTCTGTTTACTTCATGTGCATGAAAACGACATACAGTCGAAAAAATTACGTTAGCGAATGCCCACCATCCGTATGAATGACCGTTCCGGTCACGAACGAATTCGTAAGTAAATAGAGCACGCTTTGAGCGACATCCTCAGTACTGCCTATGCGTTGTACAGGAAGCTTCTCTGCAATTGTCTCATACAACTGCTGGCGCGCTTCTTCCGGCATCTTGCTGCGGGAAGGAGTGTCAATGATGCCTGGCGATACGACGTTCACCCTTATTGGAGCAAGTTCCAATGCCAGCGTCTTGCCTAAGTTGGATACGGCCGCATTGACTGCGCCAAGAATAGACGAACCAATCATAGCCTTATAGGCTACAACTCCAGAAAATAAAACGATCGAGCCGTTCGTTGAGAGCTTAGGCGCGCCATACTTTACAGCATGATATTGTCCCCAAAACTTATTCTCGAACAATTGTCTCGCTTGCTTGGTATCCGACTTCAGGAAGGAGCCGCCAGAAGTCTCGGCCGCACTCACGACAAGATGATCGAATGCATCGACATGCTGGAAGAAAGCCTCTACCTCATGTTCAATCGTCAGGTCAAGTTGATGTGTCTCTGCTTTCGTCCCAAGCTGTTCCTTGGCAAGCTGCAACTTGTTCATAGAGCGGCTCGCAATGACTACTTCGGCTCCATGCGCAATCGCTTGTTTTGCAGATTCAAGTCCGATCCCGGAGCTGCCACCGATAATTACGATCTTTTTATTTTGCAACTGGTTCATTTGTAAGTGCCTCCTTCAAGTGCTGTTCAAGATTGGCAATATATTGTTTGATGTTTGGATTTTTGACTACATCGTAGCAAGAAAAGCTTTTTAACGGCTTCATACCTAAAAATTTGTGTATCCGGTGCAGGTGCTGCAGCGCCTCGTCCAAGCTGTTCCCTTCGAAAAATTGAGTCTCATCCTCAAATGCAGATGCCGGAGCATTCCAGGTTGTGGAGAGCATATATGTTTTATCTGTCAGCAACCCACCAGTTCCGTATTGATCCGCGCCAGTGAAGAATGTTCCGTATGCATAGACCTCGTCCATATACGTTTTAAGCAGTCCCGGCACACTGAACCAATAGATGGGTGTCTGATAAATCACTACATCGGCCCACAAAAATTTCTGCTGTTCTTCTTCTGCGTGGTAACCGTTTTGAATGACTGTTGTCTTGACGTTGTTGTACGGACTCAGCACTCGAATCATGTTCTCCACTAATGTGTTGTTCAGCTTTCCCTCCGCAGAACGGTATTGCTGATGACCGTTAATAATCAGAATATTTTTCATCGGATTCAGCTCCTTAATTTTGATGTATTGGCTGCAAACTCATTATATGTTCCATTAATTCATTTAGGGAAGTACTGATATTTTATTCACATTATTTCCGTAAATGAAGTATTGTGATATGATGGGACTAAATCGTCATATTTTAGGAGGATTCGTTATGACTGGTTCATCTGATTCTATTACGTTGACCAAAGGAACGCCCGGACAAACTTGTCCGATAGCAAAAACACTCGATGTGATTGGGACAAAATGGACATTTTTGATCATCCGGGATTTGTTGATAGAAGGCACAATGCGATTTAGCGATTTATTGAGAGCAATGGATGGAATCAGCCCGAAAACACTATCGCTGCGGTTAAAGGAACTAGAGGATCACGGCATAGTGGATAGGAACGTATACCCCGAAGTCCCTCCGCGGGTCGAGTATACGCTTACTGACAAAGGCAAGCTCTTAGAAGGAATTTTCATCGAACTAAAGCGATTCGGATTACAGCTATAACAAGATAAAGAAGCCGGAGCAAGGGGGTGGTGTCCCTCCCCTCTCCGGCTAATCGATTTTCTCAACTTACAGAACGATGAGAGTTGATTATTGTAACGTCAGCTTCTTGGTCCACGTACGTTCCTTGCCTGAATCATTGCGGAATACGAATGTAACTTCCCCAGTCTCTCCCTTTCGTTTTTCATCATAAATAAATCCGGAAAATTGGCCATTGCCACTAATATAAAACCCGTCTTCTCCATTGCCGCCATGTTCGATCGCTTGCTCTGTTGTATTGATAACAGTTGTCTTATCTGACTTCCATCTCATTTCGGCCAAAGAATAACCTTTAGGGATTTGCTCGACTTGGAAATAAAAATGCCGCTCTGGCTGGCCTGGATATTTCGTCTGATCCACAACGACTAAGATGGGCTCCTCAGGCTCAGTCTGCATTTGCGCTGGTGGAGCTGGCTGTTTTTTTGCGTTAGAGCTTATTTCTCCATTTTTTCCGCACGCTGAAGCTGCTAGAATAGCTGCACAGCATAAGATGAGTCCGCTTAATTTAACAAGGTTCAATATTGTCACCCTCTGATTCATTTAATGAAAAATAAAACACAACTCATGCATCAGCCGATACACGAAAATCTTCTTGCGCAGTCCACCAAGCTATGTTGCAGTGTTTCCTGCCCGCTTGAACATCGAACGCTTCAACAACGCCTCGTACTTGCTCATTGATGGAATAAGAGCTTCGCTTAAGTTGAATCGCCCTCGCTTCATATCTGGACAGTTCCATCATATCCATGATCAGGGCATTCATCTTATCCACTTCAGACAAAATATGCTGATAGTAGCGATCTCGTTTCTCTAGTGCGACATTGTCCTGCAATCCCTCCGTGAACCCTTTTACAATACCGAGTGGCGTCTTCAGCTCATGAGAGTATGCTTGACTCGTTAGTACAGACATCGTAACCATCGCACCTATAAATAATATTGTTATACCTTTGTTCATGGCAATAGCCTCCTGTAATCAGGTTTACAAAGGCTATTATAGAAATCCAATGTGTTCATCATGTGTACATCGCCTCAACAGCGGACTTCAATGTCAGGACTTTTACATCACATTTAGGGAAGCGCCTAGTCAAGTGAAGTCCATAACACATAAATTATGTTGACTATAGAATGCTTAACATGCATCCACCAACTTCTTTTTCGGTTTTCAATTCGTGTATTGAATTAACGTAATGGGGATTTCATGGGAATGTTCTCGGAAGGGGGATCAGTCTAACATGAGCAATGATGAACGCCTATGCAAGAGATTCGCACTGATCATCGGTGGACAATCTGGATTCGCCGGCGGAAAGTGCGTGGCAACGATAACTCGAAAGCATCTACGGACTTTCATTTTGGGGAAAAGATTCCGTGTAACCTCTTCTTTCTCGTTTGAATCAAAAAATAAAATAACAGGCAAAGCCTTATGCTTAGGAAGAATCGCTCTTTTGCAAAACGAAACCAATCGTTTTCTATCTGCTATTCGCAAACAGGGCATACTCGTCTCTTCTGTTCACAATGAATGGCTGTTTGAACGTCCGCGTTTGATTTATGTCAATATTGAAGCGGTAGAAAAACCGCTAATCTTCGCTAGAAAAGTCAGAAAAGCACTGGATGATTCCAACTAATTAGCTTTAATAAACTTCTTCCCGCTTGATACGTACAAATCCATGTGTGAGATTACGCCCAGCCCGTTCGAGTATGGACTGGGCGCAAAATAAACAAGCTAGTCTTTAGATTCCAAAGTCTCATGGATATACAGCCAATTGTTCAATATATCTTGGAACAGCCTTTGTACGATGAGAAGCTCTTCTTCGTTATATTGATCCAGAATGTCCGAAAATCGCTGCTCCAGTTCTTGATGCGCTCGATCATGCAGTACGTTCAATCGCTTCCCTTTTGGATTCAAACGAAAATAAACTTCTTTTTTGTTATCGCTCAGTTGGGTTCTGCGTATGATGTCATTCGACAACAATTTGGAGCAAATTCGTGACACCGTCGCTTTGGAGATCCGTAATCGTTCGGCCAGTGATGTGACATTGATCGGTTCATGCTCCCCAATGCAGGATATCACATGAAGTTCTGTAATATTCAACTGAAGTTCTTGATCAAACTCATCCCCCAGCTTATTTAGCACTTTAGCAATATGCTTTTGAATCATAAATTCGTGCTGCTCTTGTTGATGAATGAGATCAATAAATAATTCGTAAAATGCATGCTTACTGTAAGTAGAATTTACCTGATCCATGCCTATCCTCCGCTTGAATTAATTCTTTTATTATACCCGATCTTGCATCAGCGGAGTAGCAGGAGACATAGGCATTCCTGAATCGGGAGCTGATAGCATCCTACTATAATCGAACCAAATTTATAGCTATAGATACTGTTTATCATGTATGCGCAGCCTTCGGTCAATTGAAGAATTTATCGTGCGCACCACCGATGTATAGCTTTTTGCAAAAGTGAAGGGAGATCTGGCTGTTGCTTGCTTAATGCCCATGCGACATGTCCGTCAGGACGTATCAGAGCTGCATGGACATCGGCCCATTCAGAGCGCTGCTCAGCAATGGTGGCATGTATCATCTGGAGTGGAGCGGAAGCGCCACAATGTGCAGACTCATCTGTGTGATCTTCCAGCAAGAGGCATACATAACTACCAGCATGAAGAAGTGAGTATAAGGATGTGGCCTCCCGGTTTGCTAACAGGATGTCTAAATCAGGAAGTCTCTTCCCATGAAGAGGATGGATAGGCAGCTGTGAGTCTGGTTCGTAATTTACACCGATTGCAGATATCCGTTCTGATAAGTATCGATTAGCGTCAGGGAATTTCAGCAGATCGGCCATCGTTTTTCTAAGCTCTAAGCCAGCGGGGCTGAAGTCAATTAATTTTGTCTGTACCTCTGTGTTATGCAGTAATTGTTCTGCCACCGGATGCCGCTCGCTATGATAGCTGTCAAGCAGACATGCTGGAGCCCAGCCCTGAATCTCACCCGCCAGTTTCCAACCAAGGTTCATAGCTTCCTGCAAACCAACATTTAGGCCTTGGCCGCCTGACGGGAAATGGATATGCGCTGCATCGCCAGCCAGTAAAATGCGGCCGTTTCGATAATATTTCGCGATTCGTGTGGCATTGCCGAAGCGCGACATCCATATCGGATCGGATATGCCATAATCCGTGCCGCATATCTGCTGCAGACTAGTGCTTAATTCCATTAGGGACACAGGCCTTTCCTTAGGTGTCTGCGTGCACATCGGATCGACAACAACAATTCGATACTTGTCCTCCGGCAAAGGTATAATGTATGCGTTTCCGCGTTGATTGAATACGAATAATAGGTTGTCACTAGGTGGATTCGAAAGCGTTACATCGCCTAAGGCAGCCGTGATATTGCTATCCGTGCCTTCGAACGGAATTCCCGCTTGCTTGCGAACAATACTGCCAGCGCCATCCGTACCAATAACATAGTGCGATTGGAGTAAAATCATACCCTCTGTACCTACAGCAACGATTTCGGCTATTTCATCATTTTGGCGAACCGCCACGACTTCCATTCCTCTGTAAATTGGAACATTCAAACTGCGAATGTGCTCTTCCAGTAATCGTTCGGTTGTCCTCTGTGGAATCAATAACATATGATTCGAGCCTGTATCCAACACTGAAAAGTCCAGTCTTGTTTCCAAGGCAGAGAAATGACCACTCGGTATGATTTGCCCTTCATCCATAAATCTTTTCAGAAGTCCTCTCATTCCCAGTATCTCCAAGGAACGAGGATGCAGGTTGAATGCTTTTGAAAATGTTCCCGGCTGAGGCAAGCGTTCAACAATGCAAACGGACACGCCAAACAAGGCAAGCTCAGAGGCCAACATCAATCCAACAGGCCCCGCTCCGACGATTATAGCTTGATAATCCATGTTATCAACTCCTTTGAGCATAATGTGAACTGAAAATACATCCATCAACCTATTTTTGTTACATATGTAACAATATGATTGTAAATAAGTTCACCACATACTCCGCTAATCCTCCTTTCTATAATCGAACAATGTTATCTAAAGAGAGTACAAAAAGTGGTCATGTAATTGTTACATACGAAACAATTATATCATAATCCTATCACTCACACATTACAAGATCAAATTTTAAATAAACGGCAAATCGCATAAATAGATAAAGAAAGTTGATATTCAACAAAACAAAAAGGAGAAGGCTGGCCTTCTCCCTATAATTGTTACATTTGTTACAAATGTGATCCCCCGCTTGCATCAATCAACTGTCCGGTTATCCAGCGGCTGTCGGGTGAGGCCAAAAAGGCGGAAATATCTGCTATATCCTCGGGTTCTCCCCATCTGTTAAAGGTGGATAATCCGGCAGCCAGCTTCTGTCCATGAGAATTTCCCAAAGTCCTGGCATTCATCTCCGTATTAACGATACCGGGAAGAATTGCATTTACTGTAATATGACGCGACCCTAATTGCTTAGCTAAGGCGATAGTAAGTGTATTAATTGCCCCCTTGGTCATACTGTAAGCGAACACGCTCGGGGAGGCCGCGCGTGTCACAAATGAAGAGAGATTAATAATTCGTCCATAATCGTTTAGGCGAGGCAGCGCCTGTTGAATAACAAAAAATGGCCCTTTCACATTGACGCTCATCACTTCATCAAATGTCTCTTCCGTTGCGTCCTCAATGGACAGAATTTGCCCAATTCCAGCGTTATTCACCAAAATATCAAATCGAGGATCCCCCGTATATTCTCGAATCGTCTCATCCAAAACTTCATAAAGTTGATTGATCCCGCTAACATTACTTACATCAGCGCCTACCTTGAACGCAGCTCCTCCATATTGTTGGATTTGCCGAACCACTTCTTCTGCTTGCTCTTGTCTTTTCCCGTAATGTACAGCGACTAAAGCGCCCTCCTGTGCAAGACGCAGCGCAATGGCTCGTCCGATCCCCCTGCTTGCACCTGTTACGACAGCGACTTTCCCTTGTAATTTGCTCATAAGCTCATCTCCTTGTGTATTTGATCCATTATGTTATAGCACAAGGCGATATTCGAAATGTTGCTCTCCCATATCCACACAGGTATCACAAAAAGGGAATGCTGTCCTTCCCTTTACCATTTCGTATGGAGGCTCGCAATAGATACAAACTCCAAAGTGCTTTTCTTCCTTCCCTTCAACCCATTTAGCTAGGTCTGCTCATCCTTTATTTTCTTTGTAGAAGACGGCTTTAACGGCAAATCGGCTGCAAAATCAATTGCCTTCTCTATCTCGATGGCTGGTTTATGAGCCGATGCAGCCATTTCAGGTTATCTGGTTTGAAAACCCTTCATTGTTATTTTTGGGACAGGTATCCCCATAATAGGAGAGCCATTTGATATCAAGTTAGACATACTGGTTGCCTCCTTAACAAGCTGGATCAGATATCCATTTAATAGCACACAATCTTCGCACAACACAGAATATTATGGTATAAGATGGGATTATTCGGTTTTTTTGCATTCCATCAACTTTTTTCAACATGCACTATTTACCTGCAAACACGAAAAAAGGTTTCTGTAGACCCACACGATTTTCATCTGCTATGTTGGAATTAGCAAACGATGACAATAGTAAGGGTGATGATATTGAACGGTCAAAAAGTTGCATTTCTGTCTGTGCTCAGCAACACGACTGTCGTAATATTAAAGCTGATCGTAGGAATCTTAACGGGATCTATCGCGATAATTTCTGAAGCGATACATTCATTTTTAGATTTAGCAGCATCAGTTATTGCATGTTTCTCTGTACGCATATCGAGTCGTTCTGCGGATCGCAACCATCCCTATGGACATGGGAAAGTTGAGAATATTTCAGGAACAATCGAAACCCTGCTCATATTTGCAGCCGGTATTTGGATTATTTACGAATGTGCCCATAAAATCATGCAGCCTGCGGAAATTGAAATGCCATACTTGGGGATCGCTGTCATGTTTGTTGGAGCGACCATTAATTTTATTGTTGCGAAAAAGGTGCGCAAAACGGCGGATGAGCTTCATTCGGTAGCGATGAAGTCTAATGCCCTGCATTTGCTCACGGACGTATATACATCGCTAGGCGTAGGGGCAAGCTTGCTTCTTGTTACATTGACGGGATGGACAATCTTAGATCCGATTATCGGGATATTTCTTGCGATGTACATTATGAAGGAAGCATTTACACTTATGAAGGAATCCTTTCCTCCCCTGCTCGATGCTAGATTGTCCGAAGAGGAAGAACAGCAGCTTCAGCAGCTGATACTCCTTCATAAGGAGAAGTATATAGAATTTCATGATTTTCGTACAAGACGCTCCGGCCCGGTCGAATACGTAGACTTTCACCTCGTGGTACCCTCTGGCATGGATATCGCCACCGCGCATCATCTATGTGATGAGATCGAACATACCATTCAGAGCTCCTTCGAGCGTGCAGAAGTATTGATTCATATTGAGCCTGAGCATGAACGGAGAGATAGACTCGCTCAGCAATAAATAGATTGGGCAGCTCCCTCACCGGGGACTGCCCTGTCTTTGTGTTCATCATTCAGAATGAGGGACAGTACATGAGGAGGCAGTCAATCCAGGACAATCCTCCAAATTAGATTGATTTCCTCACGTTCCACACCTTCAATAGAGACTCAGCTCCAAGACCGATTAATAACATTCCAGCTATTATATTCATGCTTCGCATAATTGCAGGTGTCACAAAGCTGCCAATCCAGGCTCCGATGCATGCAACCATAGTTAAAAAGAAAAGTGTAGAACATAAAGCACCCAAACTAAATACATAAACCTCCATCTTCTTCAACTCATCTTCAAGCACCCTTGTCGAAAATACACCGGCCCAAAAAACGATGCTGAGCGGGTTTGAAGCGACCAATAGGACAGCAGGCAAAAAGACGCTAGTTGTACGAGAATGAACCCTATCGCCTATACTGTAATAATCATTAGTTTCCAGCGCGTTCGCAACAAAGCTCATCCCAAATAGGCACAAGACGATAGCTCCAAATAGGTTCAATCCCATTTTGATTCGTTTGCACTTTATTACTGCTGCCACACCAAAAATGGCGGCTAACATAAAGATAAGATCAATGAATACAGTAGCTAGCACTGCGGTCTCAGCAGTTAGAAATCCCTGGAACGAAGCTGTTTGAAAGATAAAAATACATACCGGTCCTACAGCGAACTGCAGTGTCATACCAAAGAAAAACCCCTTCTTTAACATCGTACGATCTCCTATAGATTAATATTTTCTTTCAAAGAAGATAGGGAAATAATCGTATTACTGCTATGAACACCGATCATATTTTTCAGCGTATGAGATATAAAATGTTCCAATTCCTGCGTATCTGCAACGATCACCTTCAATAAATAATCGTATTGGCCCGCAACATGATGACATTCAAGTACAGATTTACATGCGACTATTGCTTTCCTGAAATCCTCGATATGCTTGGACTGGTCAATGGTAACAAAAATAAAGGAAAGTAAGTTGCAGCCCATCTTCTCACGACTGATTTTGATCGTATAAGCTTCTATGATATTTGCTTCTTCCAATTTCCTTATTCGTTCTGTTACAGCGGGAATTGAGAGATTCACTCTTTTACTAATTTCTGAAGCAGTCGTTCTGCCGTTTTCTTTTAACGCATTCAAAATTGAGCGATCAATTGTATCCATTCCTCCACTGACCCTTCTTCTTAAAATGATTAATTTTATTATAGTGACTAATCGGTATATTTAAATGAAATGACATAAAATACGTAAATTTTAAGTTACATGTGTTTATAAAATTAAATTAGTTAATTTATATAGGTTTCATTTCGCAATGAGACTTAACATTTAAGTTGAAAAAATCGATCGCCTTCATCTCATCATATAAAAAAGAACAGATGGAAAGCTCCCCCTTTCCAATCTGTTCTTATCCATTTCTTAATCGATTTTATTATTGCAAGAGGGAATCTTGTTCGTTGACCCTACACATATTGCTTCATCCAGCCAACAATTCGGTTCAGCCGCTCTACACGGAGCTCTGGATGACCGTTTCGCGATAAATCATGATTCGCATCTGGGAATCGCACCAACTGTGTGGTCTTGCCTAGGCGCTTCAAGGCCACATATAGCTGCTCAGCCTGTTCGATCGGACAGCGCAGATCTTGCTCTCCGTGCAAAATAAGGAGCGGCGTCTGCACTTTGTCTACATATGCGAGCGGTGAATGCTTCCACAACTTCTCCGGATCTTCCCATGGCTGTGCACAGATCTGATCCTCGGTAAAGAAGTATCCGATATCGCTGACACCATAGAACGAGAACCAGTTCGAGATCGAACGCTGTGTGACAGCTCCCTTGAAGCGGTTCGTATGGCCAACAACCCAGTTCGTCATGAAGCCGCCATAGCTGCCGCCCGTAACGCCAAGCCGATCTTTATCTATGAAGTAGTAGCGGGCAATCGCCTGATCTAGCGTCTCCATAATATCCTCGTAATCCTTCCCGCCGTAATCCCCGCGACAAGCATCAACGAATTTCTGACCATAGCCGTGGCTGCCGCGCGGATTCGAATAGAGAACCGCATAACCTTGGGCGGCAAGCAGTTGGAACTCATGCATGAAGGAGTGCGCGTACATCGTATGCGGGCCGCCATGAATTTCAACAATTGTCGGTACCTTGTCGCCTGCAGACATGCCTGGCGGCTTCATAATCCAAGCTTGCACCTTCCAGCCGTCAGACGTCTGGAACCAGAACGATTCCGGCTGGCTCAGATTCAACTCAGCTAGAAAGCTGTCATTCGGGGCTACTAAGCGCTGCTCTCGCCCTGTGGTCATATCCATCGTGCACAAATTACCTGGCTGCAGCGGATCGGCTGAGATAAAGACAATTTGCTTCCCGTCCTGTGCCACCGTAAATTGAGTAATCTCACGATCACCAGAGCTCAGAATTTCATAGTCTCCATTCAAGGAGAAGCGCGCGAGTTGGACACTGCCCTCCGCCGATACGAGCGAATAAATAGTTGAGCCGTCTGGTGTAAAGACAGGAGCCGAAGAACCGAGAGCTTTCATATCGGTCACGGCTGCATTATCGAGATATAGATCCAGGTCAGGATGTATACATTCTGCTGTTCCGCCTGTAACAGGCACGGTATACAGAAGAATTAATGTTGCGTTCTCATATTGGCGGTTATGTCCTAGGAAAGCAATCGTTTGCCCATCTGGTGAGAAGGCAATATTTCCAATCACAAGACCAGAGTTTGTCACACGACGACATACTCCGTCTTTGCAATTCACGATGTAGATATCTTGCGTGAAGACCAGATCTTGGTCGACCCTATCTTCCTCGATGCGATTCGCTGAAAAAGCAGCATGAACCCCATCTGGTGACCATGCAAAATCATGGATATCATAATCTCCAGAAGTTAAGGGGACGGTCGAGCCAGATTGAAGATCAAGCACGTGCAAATGCGAACGCTTGCTGTCCAGCAATCCTTTGCCGTCCGCCTTGCATTTTAACCGATCGACAACGATTGCCTGCTTGCCAGGCTTATTCTCACAGTCTCCCTGCGCGTTCACTTTTTCAATCTCTGCTTGATTGGTGCTCGTGGTATACAACAAGCGGGAACCGTCAGGCGACCACAGGAATGCGCTTACACCAAACTCTGTGTCTGTGAGAGCTTCCGCTTCGCCGCCGTCAGCTGCCATTAGCCAGATTTGCTGGTACTTCCCCTTCTTGCGAAGAAAGGCCAGCTTTTGACCGTCAGGCGACCAGATAGGAGCGTTGTCTTGTTCTCCATGTGTAAATACCTTGCTTTTCGTCCCGTCAGCTGTCGTAATATGTATGCGCGATCGATAACCGCTCTTTTCTTCATTCACCTGTTTCGCTACATAAGCAATCGTCCCGTCTACTGGATTGACGGCCGGATCAGATAACCATACGAACCGGTACAAATCTTTTGCTGTAATCACGCGACGCTCCATTGACACACCTCCCATGATTGATATACACAGTATGGCATTCCTTTCCTGTAAAAGACAAGTACATTAGGACCTAGTCTCGCCTACCTCTTCCTTCCACGTTACATTTTTTGTAATGTCGAAATTCGTACACCTCTCACTTCCTCATCTAAAGCGATACTGCTCCGACATTCCGTAGGAAAGCGTCAAAACGCCGCCGTCCTTCACCAAATCCGCTCCCTGCTCCCTCGCTTGGCAAATCACGTTGTAAATAGAGCTGACACTTATGTATTGCTTATATACGTCATCATCAAATTCTCCCGTTCGAAAGCCTTCAAAAAATGCATTTGAAATCATCGAATAGCTGGCAAATTGAGTCCGGTATACATTGAAAGACTCCTCTCCCCTGTACAAAAGCAATTCTTCGTTATAACTAAGCATATCGAAGGCATGCTCTGCACAGATTTCAGGTAAAAAGGAGTATAACTCCTGAGCTAAATCGCTATCCTGCAATCGCTCGACTAATATATCTGTGAAATTATCGTACTTCTCCTGCGTATCGCACTCCATAAAGAGGCGAACCGCTGTATGCGTCGCCTCCGCAACATGCTCGGGAGAATAAGGATACGGTGTATATGTTTCCTCCGACTGCAACAAGAAAATAAACTGCTTTTGTGATGCAAAACCTTCCACCTGCCACTTGCTTGCGATCTCCGCTACGATTTGTCCTAGCTCGGGGCTCGGAATATCATTAATGCGACACTCGCCGGTAATGTCGTCCTCGTGCTTCGCAGCATAAATTTTGATATAGCAAAGCTTTTGATCACCGATCCGCTTTGCGATTTCGTCCTTAAGCGTTTCCCAGTATGGGGACTCTTCCATTTCAGGCGACGACTCTCCCAAACCGACGATATTGCTCTTATAAGCCTTCCAGTGATGCACCGTGTCTCCGTATGTCGAATGCAGCGTCTCGGGATTTCGCTCCTGCTCCATGGAGGCGATTCCCTCCATAAAGGAAAAGGCAAAGCCGCCTATCGCCGTACCAAATGCATTTTTCAAGCTGCTGCCGATACCAGCCGTCGTTTCATATATATCACGATCCCACTTAGGCGAGCTTACTTGAAATTGAAGCATAACAGTCTGATCCGTCCACTTCGCCACATGCGGGCGTATCGTAAGCTCCCATTCTGGGATAACGATGCAGTCCCCCTCTACCATTTCCTCTGCCTCAAAGATTCCTCTCATCCCATGATGAAGCAAAAAATGCGCAGGGTCATCAATCTTTTCGTCTTCCCAATCCATTGTTTGTTCTTGTTCGCGAGTCATGTTGCCGCTCCT
This sequence comes from Paenibacillus sp. B1-35, assembly GCF_050474385.1. NCBI lineage: Bacteria > Bacillati > Bacillota > Bacilli > Caryophanales > Paenibacillaceae > Paenibacillus > Paenibacillus sp. B1-35. The sequence goes on along the minus strand of NZ_JBCHVJ010000001.1, from coordinate 407,618 downwards.
CTCTGTAATACCTGCTACTATGTCTTACAATACCATAAAAAAGAATACTATATTTTGACGAAGGCAAGATAAATACGAAAAAAAGACAGCATCATCGCCGACACTGTCTCCTCTCTTGCCGTTTATAGTGAACTGGTGCTAAAAACTATTGTAGACTGCTTCTTCTTGTAGGTTCGCGTACGTTCATCTTCAACAAGTCCGCTCCAGTTCAAGCCGTATCCAAAATCATAGACATTGTTCTCCGTATCAACATGACACTCCATGTCATGCGCCACATCCTCGAATTGCGATTCGACGGTCGCCATGTTTGCCGGCATTTGCATCGGCAATCGTCCAGATGGTTCAGCAGTTCCCGTCAATATATCGAGAATGGCTTGATCCTGGACGCCGAAATGGGCGATGATTCCATCGACATGTGATTCGAACTCTCCCACGATCATAGGCGTAGATAATGAAAGCGAGACTATGACGGGCTTCCCCTTCATTTTCTCTGCCGTGTCCATAACGGCATCCAAATCTGATTCGTTATGCGTTGTCACGGTTTTCCCTAGATAAGTTCGGTTCAGAACCTCATCTGGGCGCGCATCCCCTGCAAGGCTTTGTTTGCGAGCATGTTCAGCGGTGTACGGCTTGTACTGCAAACTGATAGGGACATATCCATTCCCGCCGTTGTCCGCATCTTCTTGACTATAACCGGTTCCCGACTTCGGACTGCTCATAAAGACAAGGCCAAAATCGGCTTCATCCGGGTTATCCGTTACCTTGAAGTATTTAGCAACAACCTCCATATTCACGGGATACTCAACCGTCTCCGGCGTTGGATTGCCAAACCAATCCTTCCCTGCCGGCATATGCCGTTTTGGAATATAAACCGTGCTTTGACGCGGCAGAGGAAGGATTTGCTGCTTATTCTTCAGCATGACGATCGATTTCAGTTGCGCTTCATAACCGGCCTGCATATAGCTCGGGTTCCCGACGATATGCGCACTTTCTTCCACATCCAAGTATGGATTTTCGAACAGGCCGAGACGGAAGATGTTCTTCAAGAGGCGCACGGCTGATTGCTCGAAGCGGTTTCGCATATACGTTTCACCATGCTCCGCAACACCCATTCGATACGCTTCCAGTACAGGTTCGATTTCGTTGTTGCCGCCAAATTGATCGACGCCTGCCATGATCAGCTTATAATGGCGCTCCGCAACGGACAGCTCCTCCACCCCCCATGGTTTGCCCGACAGGAAGGTATCCTTGCCTCCCGATTCGTCGGCCGTAATCAGCCAATCGGTGCAGACGACGCCGTCATAGCCGTATCGTTCGCGAAGCAGATCTCGAATCAGGTGCGAGCTGTACGAGTTGCCGACATTCTCCCCGTTCACGGTATCCTGGTTAACGGAGATCGTGTAATACGGCATCACGGCTGAAGCCTTGCCTGTACGGCCATGCAATCGAAATGCGCCTTCAGAGAAAGGCTTAATGTGTTCCGCAAAGTTATTTCCCGGATATACCGCGTACTTTCCGCAGCCGTAATGAGCGTCCCGTCCGCCTTCGCCCGAACCGCCGCCCGGCCAATGCTTTACCATCGCATTGACACTGTCATAACCCCAACCGTCCGCAAGCTCTGATTCACCCGACGAGGTTTGGAACCCGTCAATATAAGCACGCGCCATGTCCGTCGCCAATCGGGTATCCTCACCGAACGTACCGTTGAAGCGGAACCAGCGCGGGTCGGTAGCGATGTCAATTTGCGGGGACAAGGCGGTCGTCAGCCCCAGCGCCCGATATTCCTTAGCCGCGATTTCGCCGAACTTGCGCGTCAATGCCGGGTCGAACGTTGCCGCCAGCCCGAGAGGCTCCGGCCACATGGAGATGGCCCCGCCTGCTCCAGCATTGAATTCGGAGCTGGAGTCCGAGCTGTGCCGCGGATCCGAGCTGTTGTTCGCCGGAATGCCGAGCCCCGTGCTTTCTGCGAAAGCTTGAACCAAATTGCTCCACCGGGCAGCCACTTCCGGAGTTTCCACATTCGTCACGAGAATATGGCGCAAATGATCCTCCGAGAGAAATTTCATTTGCTCGTCCGTCAATTCCCAAGGCTTCGCTCCGCTATCTTCATACGATTTCCCGCCGTATGTGCTGGCGAACCATCCGCCGCTCGCTGCCGGAACGGATTGGTGCCTGCTGTATAGCATCAATCCCGCGATTTGCTCAATCGTCATCTTGGAAGCAAGATCCCGCGCCCGCTCCTCCGGAGACAGGCGCCAGTCTTCATACTTGTCAAGCTTGCCATCTTTGTTCAAATCCTTGAAAAAGTATCCGTCTTGTTCCAAAATCGTTACGCCCGAATGCATGCAATATCCGAGCTTTGGGCCGCCGTCGTTCTGAATATATGAAATAGCATTTCCATGTTGATGAGCCATTGTTTCTATATCTTTCATGTATCCGATTCCTCTCCTATCCCCATGCGATTTTCTATATTTGATTCCACCGCTGCTAAGCAAGCATCCACAGGGATTTATTTCGTCGAAGCGTTCTTTAACCCTAAGGTCTCATTCAGTTGTCCAATTATCTGATTCAGCTGAGCATCCGTCATGCCGCTCCCCAGCATTCCTGTCAGAGAGCGTATTCCATCATATTTCTTCCATTCTTTCATAGCTTTCAGCAGTTGTGCGATGCCCTCATCGCCCATGCCCTCTGCGAAGACGGCTCCCATGTGCTCCAAGCTCGCCATGCTCTCCTTCATCGCATCTTTGGCAAATTGAGTCGTAGCCGGAATTGCCAGCAGCTCATGAAATTTCGTATTTCGGGTTACCTTCGAGAATGGAATTTCCGTCGAACGGACATGAATGCTTGCCGATAACGGCGTGTCTGCGGATGACGGACCGACTACGATTTCATAATCGCCCGTTTCAGCGAACCAATCATGGATATCGGTATTGAAGTAAGCGAAGGATCGTTTATTGAGCGTAAAGCTCACCGTCGTTGCCTCGCCTGCTTCTAGACTGACCTTCGCAAAGCCCCTCAACTCCTTTACCGGACGGACTACAGAGCTTTCCGAAGGCTTGACGTATAGCTGCACAATTTCTTTTCCGGCACGGCTGCCTGTATTGCGCACGGTTACAGTTGCGGTCACGGTATCCGTATCCTTCATGCTCTGTTTGTCGATATGGATCCGTTCATACGCGAACGTCGTATAACTCAGTCCATGGCCGAATGGAAATAGCGGTTTTTCTTTTTTCGCTTCATAGTAACGGTAACCGACAAAAATGCCTTCGCCGTAGAATACTTCGTTTTTGCCGCCAGGAAAGTTTAGATAAGACGGTGTCTGCTCCAATGATGAAGGGAACGTTTCCGCAAGTTTGCCGCTCGGGTTCACGAAACCGTAGAGCACGTCCGCCGCCGCGCTGCCTGTTGCTTGTCCACCCAAATAACCTTCGAGCACAGCCTTCACCTTGTTCAGCCACGGCATTGCGATCGGCGAGCCATTGGACAAAACAACGACCGTGTTCGGCTGCACGGCTGCTACACGTTCGATTAACGCACACTGCGAAGCCGGCATATTAAGATGCGTGCGATCCAGCCCTTCCGACTCGAACGCATCCGGCAAGCCTGCAAAAATGATGGCGACATCCTGTTGCGCCGCGATCGATTCGGCCTCCGCAATCATTGCTTCATCGACGACATCCTCCATCAGAGAATACCCTGGCGCATACGCCACTCCCCTTTCGGCTAGCGCAGATATCGCATCCAGCGCTGCATCCAGACGCGTAGGCGTTATATGCGAGCTTCCCCCACCCTGATAACGAGGAGTTGCGGCAAATGCTCCGATCACGGCAACAGATTGCTTGGTGTTGAGCGGCAGCAATGCATTGTCATTTTTAAGCAGCACCATGCACTCACCTGCCGCTCTCCGTGCCAGTTCATGATGCGCTTCCTTATCGTAAATGAAGCCTTCTTTCCTATTGTCGATCGTATGGAAGATAACCTTCAGCAGCCGTTCCACTGCATCATCCAACACGCTTTCTTCCAGCTCGCCGGAGCGGATAGCATCCACGATCATCTGATCGCGTTCCGGACCAGCGTAAGGCATTTCTAGCTCTAGACCTGCCTTCAATCCTTTCATCCGCTCATTAATGGCTCCCCAATCCGTCATGACAAAACCCTCGTGATCCCATCTTTCCTTCAATATCTCTGTAAGCAGATACGGATTTTCCGAACAGAAATCGCCGTTAACCAGGTTGTAGGCACACATGACCGTCCACGCCTTAGCGTCGATGATCGGCCCTTCGAAACTGCGCAAATAAATTTCATTCAATGTTCGTTCGTCGACGACCGCGTTAATGGAATTGCGCAGTGTCTCTTGGTTGTTGGCTGCAAAATGCTTGACTGAGGTTCCGACCCCCTGTCCTTGTACGCCCAATACATGATGGGTTCCCATTTCCGATGAGAGGTACGGGTCTTCGGAAAAATATTCAAAGTTGCGTCCACAAAGCGGAGAACGTTTAATATTAACAGCCGGCCCGAGAATAATGTGAACGCCCTCGGCTTGGCATTCCTCTCCAAGCGCTTGACCTACCTCTTCAATCAATTGTCTGTCCCAAGAAGAGGCAAGACCTGCTCCGCTTGGAAAGCATGTCGACGGTACCGTTTTGCTCGACATGTCCGCAGGATCGGCTTGTTTGCGAAGTCCATGCGGTCCGTCCGTCAGGACGATGGATGGGATGCCGAGGCGTTCTACTGCTTTGGTCTGCCACATGTTCAGCCCCGAACAAAGGCTTGCTTTTTCTTCGAGCGTCATTTGCTTTATGATGTCGTGTACATTTCTATTCATGCGATAAACCTCCCATTTGCGGTGCTGTAATGTGATTATCTGTTTGTATGCGACCATTCGAACTTCCGACTTCAGGCAATGGCTTAACGGCAAGCATGCCGAGCACCACGCAAATCGCTAATACAATGTAGAAGAACGTCCAGCCCCCCACTCCTAGCAGCAGCGGTGCAATCGCAGGCACAATGGACTGCGGCAGTGCATTCGCAACGTTCATCAGGCCGAAGTCCTTGGCGGCATCTTCTTTTCGCGGCAGAATCCGAGCGACCAATGCCATATCGACGGCGCTAAAGCAGCCGAAGCCCAGTCCGATAATAGCGGACGCGATTATATAAGCGGTATACTCCGGAATGAAGGCGTACAACAGTATGCCTACGACCATGATGAAAGCCGAACCATACAAGAACGGTTTCTGTTTCTTGAATTTATCGGACAGAATGCCGCCTACAATGCTGGTAGCAGCCGAAGCGATCAAGCAGACAATATTGAGCGTCCCGACGCTGTTCGTTGCTTGACTTTCCGTGTAACCCATCCGGTTCACGAGCATGACCGTAAGGTATAACGTGCTGCAATAACCCATCATAAGCAGGAATTTCGAGATGATTGCCCACGTAAATGCAGGGAATTTCCTTGGGCTGGGATAAATTTTGCTTATTTTCTCGCCGAACGTTTCTTTTCGTTTTTCGGTCTGGATAATCTCAACCTTCCCGTCGCGAATGACGAATAAACTTATGATCGGACCAACGATGCCGATGATGGAGAGCGACAACCACTTTACGTCAGAGGTTGCGCCGTTCATGAGAATCATGAGCACCATGCCGATGCATACGGCAGCAGGCAGGATAAGTCCGACGATTCCTGAAATCGTACCCTGTCTTTCTTCCTTGACCTGATCCGGAATGAGTGCCGTATAAGCAGCCATGCCAAAATTAAAAAATAGTTGAGCGATCGCCCAGCCGATCATCACTTGCCACACTTCCGTCGCATACCCGACCCAGAATAAGGCGGCACAGCCGACAAGCGGCCCAATGAGCATCCAAGTGCGCCGCCGGCCGAAAGCGTTGTTCGACCGATCGCTAAGCGCCCCGCCCAACGGGTTGCCGATCAAGGCAAAAAACGCGCCCACTCCGGCAATCAGCCCATAAGATGATGTGTATCCATTCGGATCGATCTCTATCATCTTAAAGGTTAACAGCAGCATGGCGGGGGTCATGAGTCCAAGCATCATGCAGCCGTATCCGAGTATAATTCCAAACGTTAATCTGCCTAGCGGGGTTCTGACTTGCCCTTTTACTCTTGGTTCAGTCATGTTATTGCCTCCTAGAGATGTTTGAAATCGCTTACATAAATCATTATAAAGAAAACCACCGGCTTCAGGCAGGTGGCTTTTTGCAGACTTTTATAGCTATTTTTAATGTCTTTTTTGGTAACGCTGTCATGAGATATGCCGCGCAGGTTAAAAATGAACACAAACATCAGTAAATCGGACGAAGTTCCATAAATTCTACGCCATGAGGCTCCAATACGGAGATATGGTTTATCGAGCCGCCGTCGATATCTATTTGCCGCACCTCCAACCGCGGTCGAGAGCCGGCCTTCAGATATTCGATATCATCGGATGTGAGCGATTCGGGCGCCCCCATCCCTACCCAACGGTCGTAGCTGCTTCCATTGTTCCGATCGAGCGCATAGGTTGTCATTCGGTATTTCCCGCTCGGTATTCCTTTCATAACAATGCTAAGTTTGATCGTTTTCTCATCTTTGAAGCCATTGTATCGGTTCGTCATATCGATGAAGGATGTATCTCCCAGCGCGTATAGGTCATCGAAATGGCAATAATTGAAGGTAAGGACTTGATACCCGCCCCGCCCAGCTGTTACGGCATACCCATTTCCGCGTGCAATGAGACGTTCCCCCAGCTTCGATAGCAGCTCGTATGCAATGAGGCCCGCCTTCGGAATGCCGAATTGAGCGATCAGACCGAGTCCCCCATGGAATATGTGCGGCGAGGCCGCTGTCTCCTCGATGTTGTCGCTCAGTACCCAATAGCCGAAACCGTTAATGCTGTCCAAATTATCAATAACATTCTTGACAATATAGGCGGCCTTATATAGGGTGTCATTGGTTAATTCCCGATGATAGGCAGTAGAATTCCATTCCGTAATGTACAGTTTTTTGTCGGTTAGCCCTTGCTCGGCCAGCAATCGCTTTTCCCGAGATAGCATGTCCCGCAGGTAATCCGGATTGGACGATATCCCCCTGAATTCCTCCAGCAGCTTGCGATAAGTCTGCAATGGACACCGTTGATCCAACTGCTCCTTGCTGCGAATGTCCTCCAGATTGTCATGCGGGTAGAAATGTAGCGGAATAAAATCAGGCATGCAGTCATGTTTCCTGCAGTATGCAAAAAAGACATCGTTCAGCTCGTTCGAGCGAAAAGTAATAATGCGGCCGGGGGCGCCTATTTGCAGCTGAGAAGATACGCCCTTCAGCGTCCGGTAAGTACGCATGTACAATTCTAAATATTCGGTTATGGTTCCCGGCCAGAATGCCAGCAACTCAGGCTCATTCCAAAATTCAAACTTCCAGCTTGCCATCTCTTCGAACCCGTAACGATTCATGCAATGGCGCAGGAATCGTTCGACGAGCTCGCACCATATAGCGTTCGACTTCGGAGGGCTAACACAGCTCTTTTTATAAAATACCGTTTTGCTCGGGTTGGCCGCCAAAAGAGATGGCATAAATCCAAGCTCTACAAACGGCTTCAAACCAATGGATAGTAAAAAGTCGAAAAGCTGGTCGACAAATCTGAAATTATAGTGAACCCTGCCCGCATCATCCTCGTCGTAAACCATCATTTCGTCGTCGAATATGCCGTGAAAACGCAAATGTCGAAAAGGACATACGCGCTGAATGTGACGCAAATGCTCCTGTACATCCGTATGAAGTCCTTCTTTGGCTTTTCCGATCGTAATCAGGTTTTTCCATGTATGCTGGACAGGACGACCCAGAGCGGATGCACCCACCTCGTAGGTCTCATGCTCTACCTTGCGTATTTCTGCTGTACCAATGGACGGAGTGCGCCGCAAATATTGATTAATAATCCCAAGGGCATTTGATTGATTAAATGATAAATAGTTTGATGAAAGAGGCTTCTCTTTATTTCCCGTATGCGGCCGATATTGTTTGCGATAATCGCTCGGAGTCATACGATATTTCTGTTTGAAGGCCGCATAAAAGGACTTCGCATTTGGAAAGCCGTGCATCATGGCGATATCCGCTATTGGCGCATCATCATTGCGGAGCAGCTCCTCGACCGCGTTTTTCAAGCGTATGCTGGTTAAGTAAGACTGAAAGTTCACGCCGATATTATCGCCGAAAAATCTGGAAAGATAGGGTACTGACAAATATTCTCTTTCTGCAATCGCCTGAAGTGTTATCGGCTCTTGGTAATGCTCGTCAATGAACGTAATGATCCGCAGCATGCGTTCCATATACTTCTCATTTATTTTCCCTTCCAAGACAGGACGTTTGAACTGCTTGATTAGAATGGAGAATACGCCGAGCATGCATATTTGCATATCAAGCTGGTACCCCTCGCCCTTCTTATATTTCAACTGAACCATTTCCGCCAGGCATTGGCGAAGACGATCCAGAGCGGGCTTCTGTTCCTTGCTTGCGCTATGCGAATAACACGCGAAATTGATGCCTTCTATCCCGTTTATATTCTTCTTTATATATTTTAGCGGAATAAGGAACGTGGCAATGATGTTCACGCCAAGCCCGATGACTTCATGTACATGACATTGATTGATCACCAATACATCGCCTTCCGATAAAGAATATTGTTGATCGTGCAAAGTCACCTCTAGGTTGCCTTGCAGCACGAATATGATTTCAATGCTGTTGTGCCAGTGATTGGGCACATAATTCACGCTGTGCAATGAAACGTCGAAGGGCAATGCCTCGTCCGTTTCAATGAGTTCGTATATCGGATTGCTCATCGATGTCTCCTCCATTGCTTTCGCTTTGAGCTAAATCTCATTCTTCATTCCATATTCTTTATTTTATAGAAAATCAGATGCAAATAAAAATCGTGTTCTAACATACACACAATATTGATTCATCCCTATCGATCACTTCCTGACAGGCATAATAAAAAGCGACTTCCCCATAAAGAAGTCGCTTTTGTATACGTCCAACAGTTTTTAATTTCCATGATCAGCAGGGTATGATGTCTTACATTGCTCCAGTACGTTCCCATTGGTGAAGAAAGCCTTTATCCAGCCAGCTTCCGCCGTCCACGGTTATCACGTCGCCCGTTATGTATGAAGCATATCGGGACACCAGGAATGCGGCGACAGATGAGATTTCTTCCTTCGTTCCTAATCGCTTCAGTGCGACGTTATCAATTACGGCTTCCTTCATTTGCTCATTGGCCATCAGCTTATCTATTCCACCTGTTCCTTCAATTGGACCGGGTGCAAGACAGTTGATGCGTATTCCGTATTTCCCCCATTCCGAAGCAAGCGTGCGCGACATTGCAATAATTCCAGCCTTCGCCGAAGCAGAATGCACGACGCCTGGGCCTCCTGTCCATGCATAGCTGGCAACAATATTAAGCATCGCGCCTCCTTTACCAGCTGCAATCATTTGTTTTCCAACTGCCTGGCTGCAGTACCATGTTCCGTTGAGCACGATATTCTCCACCGCGTTCCAACCATTCACGGACAAATCTTCGGCCCTGCACACGAAATTGCCTGCTGCATTATTCACGAGAATGTCGATGCCGCCCCATGTCTGCACCGTTTCATTCACCATGGATTGCACCATTTCGGGGTTGCGTACATCACACTCATAGGCCTGTGCCTTGCCTCCAAGCGATGTGATTTCTTCAACGACTGGACGCAAACGTTCCATACTTCTGCCACAAATCATGACCGAGGCTCCAAGACGTGCAAAATAGAAGGCCATATCCTTCCCCATCCCGGACGATCCACCCGTGATGATAGCCACTTTACCCTGTAAAAGATCTTGCTCCATTTCTGCTTTCCCCCTTATTTGCTTCATCGTACACAGGTTTCCGCTTCCATGCTGTGCAGATCGGAATTTGGAGCAGCATCTAAGGGGCTGTTAACTTATCCGATCGTTTTTACTCCTGCTGTTTATATGCAATCGCATACATTACATATATTTACATTCACCTTACCACATGAAGATTTATCTGTAAACGTTCTCCTTCTCACTTCAATTGAACATCGGTTACATATGCAGTAATATTTCCTTTATACATATTCCCAGACGGCGTTCTTATCATATTGGCAGCTTTGGCATTGGCATTATTGTAGGCAGCAATGACATAGGCTTCCGAATTGTCCATATGTACTTTATTATTGATAAAGATATTGTTGCTGCCCCATCCCGTGACAACCTCATGAAGCTGGAATGCATCTATGATCGTGTGATTGCCCTCCTGATATCCCACATTATTGCGTATAATCGCATCATTGCCTTTCACATCCATGAAGCTATCTGCATAGTTGGCTCCGCTGATCCCTTCGCCGTGAAAAATACAGTTTTCTACTATTGTTCCTAACGTTCTTTCCTTAATATCAACATGTTCAGCGGTCACTTGCGGGCCAAACACAACATTTCGAATCGTATTGTGATGGGTGGCTTGATTATAGCCTGCGCCGTCGGCAGAACCTACGTATACCCCTTCCCCATATCCTGGTGCAGTTCTGCCCGTATGATGAATGCTTGAATTCTGAATCGTACTGAACGAGCTGCCGTCTCGAAAATGGACGCCTTCCATGCCCGTATTGTACACTTCTACATCAGTGATGAGCGAATAATTGGAATGATCCAGGATGATCCCCTTCTGTGCATTCGTGAATTTAAGATCGCGTATCTCCCAATAATCGCCTCGTACCCGCATGGCATAACCCGATGAGGTTGAATTTCCGGATAGTACAGCAGGATTGCTAGGGTCAGCACTGCGAATTACAATAGGCTGGCCAAATGCTCCGTTAATGTCTGAGGAAAAGCTGCCCTTATATATTCCCGGCGCAAGCACGACTGAGCTCCCTGGAGTAATCCTCTTCAATGCCTTGGATAGACAGGATGTCGTATTGCAAGTTATCTCCTTCGCATCACCCCTGACGGTTGCTGATAATGGTTCCCCAGCAATGCTGCTCCAAGCTAAAGCTTGGGTTGGTGCTAAGCTAATCACAAGTAAAAAAATCAGGCCATACAGCCATCCTCGTTCTGGTTTCAGCGAACGCAGATCAGCTATTTGCATCTCCATTCCTCCTCATCGTATTGGTACTTATTTATACTTTTCTGACAGAGGGTTCATTCGATACAATTGCAGCAGATATAGCTAGCTTGGCTGTTTTTCGTCTGTGAATCGTGCCATTACGATCGTGTTATAATAATGGCCGTCTGACATGAGCTTGTCCTTTTTTAAAATTCCTTCTACCTCAAAACCGAGCTTTTTATAAAGGTGAATCGCACCTTCATTCGTTTCCAGTACATTCAACGTAATTTTCTTAATCCCATTGGCTTCTGCCCATGCAATCGACTGCTGCATCAGGTTTTTGCCAATGCCGTATCCCCAATACTCTTTCAATACACATACTCCGAATTCGACTTTGTGTGAGAATCGCTTCAAATAAGTTCCCGCGCATCTGGAAAAACCGACGATACGATTTTGCACTACAGCAACGAGAAACAAATTTCTTGAGCTCTCGGAGTCCGATTTGATGATTTGTTCAAATCCGCTGGCATCGATGAAAGCCTCACCTTGTTCGCGATCCATATTTTCGGTCTCCCCATCAATTTGCACTCTTGCCGCAGATAACGCTGTCGCATCGCTGTTTACCGCAGATCGAATCGTATAACAAAGACCATTCATGTTGATTTCTTTATCATCTATTATCATTTATATCATCCTTGAATTAAGGTGCAGCATGCTAGAACCAAGCATATTTTCTAACTAAAAACAAACAAGGATGAGTCTTTAAGCAAGGGAAATGACCCTCTCATGACTCATCCTTTTATAAAACTTATTTCCTATCACTAAATGAAATGTGTAATGTGTACTATTATGCCAATGATTACCTTGAAATGCGATTTTGCTGCAGTTTCAAATGCAATATCGGATAAGGACGTCCGCTACTATCCGTTGGCGACTCGTTTACGATCGAAAAACCATTTTTCAAATAAAACATTTTTGCACGCTCATTATCTTTATTGACATCAACTGAATTTACCCCAAACTCCTTGATAAGCAATTGAATGATTTGTGTTCCGTACCCTCTTCCGCTCTTGTCGGGATCTAAAAACAACATCTCCAAATGGTTCTGATGAGTACCCGAAAATCCGACGAAAGAGCCTTCAACAAACCAAAGACGCACATCAAGATGAGGAAAATACAAAGGGATTTCTTCGCGAATTTCCAGCTTATCCTCGAGTTTCAAAAAATGATGGGTAGCGGTTACGGATCTATCCCACAAATTCAAAATAAGCTCATGATCATTTTCTGTCGCTTTTCTGTATTTCATAAAACAATCCTCCTATTTTTTTATCACGCTCCTTTCCCTAATTTATTAATGATCTTAATTACACGGCTCCAACCCATATACGACATCACACATTCTCCCTTTGCCATTCGAATCGATTACAACATCAATTTTCCAGCTACCCATCATTTTACAAGCTATATTTGGAAATAGTCAAATCAGCATCGGCAAGCTTTCATTCCATTAGTTAGCGCTCAAGTTATCTGAATACTTATCTTTTAAATTTCATGTTGATTCTATGCTGTTTGCTGGAATGTCTCATGAAGAGGCGCCTCTCCAGATAATGTCCGCAGCATATGCAGACTAGACGAGTTCAAGCCCGTCAGCATTACTTGCTTCTTATTTTCACGAAACTTGTTAAGCACCTTATCGATTGCATGAACGGCTGAGTCATCCCAAATATGTGCATAAGTGAAATCAATCTCGATATGATTGGATTGGCAATTGAAATCAATCGCCTTCACGAAGCTTGTTGTAGAAGCAAAGAATAGTTGGCCTGTAACCTGAATTCTTGTAGACTGCCCATCGTTCTCTTGAACAACCTTAATTTTAGAGATTTTCGCAACAAAGAACACGGCACTCAGCAATACGCCTGCAATGACACCTTTGGATAAATCATGCGTAGCTACAACGATGATGACGGTAGCCACCATAACAACAGCATCAGTTATAGGAGCCCTGCGCATATACGTAAAAGATGACCAATCGAACGTGCCTATCGATACCATAATCATAATGCCGACTAGCACCGGCATCGGAATTTGAACGACCAACTCGCCGAGCACGAGAATCAAGAACATTAAAAATGTGCCCGCAACGAATGTAGACAATCGGCTGCGGCCTCCTGATTTGACGTTGATGACCGATTGCCCGATCATGGCACATCCTGCCATACCTCCAAAGAACCCATTTATCATATTGGCAATTCCTTGCCCTCTTGCTTCTCTTGCCTTGTCGCTTCCCGTATCCGTCATTTCATCAATGATCGTGGAGGTTAGAAGTGATTCCAATAACCCGACCAAGGCCATAGCAAAGGAGTATGGTAAAATAATCATCACTGTGTCGAGCGTAAAAGGCACATCGGGAATAAGGAAGGACGGCAAGGATTGCTGAATATTTCCCAGATCCCCAACAGTCCCGAGCTCAACATGGCCGAAAATAGATACGGCTGTCAGTAGTACAATTGCAATTAAGGGAGCCGGCACGGATTTAATCCATCTAGGCAGCATGTATACAAGCAGTAATGTGATACCGACGAATACATAGGTCATCGTTGAAATTCCCCAGAAGTGCGGCACCTGTGCCATAAAAATAAGTATGGCGAGTGCATTTACAAACCCGATCATGACCGCTCTCGGGATAAATTTCATAAGTCTATTAATTTTACAAATACCGAGAATAAATTGAATAACTCCAGTTAGAATGGTTGCAGCAAGCATATACTGCAAGCCATACTCCCTTACTAAAGGCGCCATTACCAACGCCATCGCTCCTGTGGCTGCTGAAATCATGCCTGGTCTTCCACCGGCAAAGGAAATGATGACGGCAATGCAAAAGGAAGCATATAGGCCCACCATCGGATCTACACCTGCGATAATCGAAAATGCGATAGCTTCCGGAATGAGTGCTAGAGCGACCACGATTCCTGACAGCAAATCAGCTCTTACATTAGAAAACCATTGTTGTTTTATTTTTTCCCCCACAATTTCACACCTCTTACTTATGTTCAATACAAATCTAGAAACAACTTATAAAACAATAGCAACAGTGTATCACGACAAGCCTCTAAATGGAACCATTTTGGGACTTTTTTATTTCAAAATTGAGATATGATATGATGAGAGTAGCTGTGATAAAGGAGCGAATCAGGTGATAATCGGATACATAAGGCCTTATTTTGAAGATGATAGCTGTGAGGAACAGTTGAAGCTGCTGGAGGACAAATGTGATCGAATCGTTCAGGAAGAGCACTCCTCTGCCAAGAGAAGAGTCGCATTATATGATATGGCACATCAACTACAACCTGGTGATACCGTGATGGTGTCGAAGCTGTACAGCTTGGCAGATTCAACGCGACATCTCATGGAAATGCTCGAATTATTCGATGAAAAGCAGTCGTGTTTCTGCTCATTGCAGGAAGAAATCGATACACGAAAGGAATCATGTGCCAATTTCAGATTGATGGTTGCGCATTTACTGGAATTCCAGAGTGACGTAATTAGTGAGAAGACAAGACAGGGCATGTATGAGGCGAAGCGCAATGGAGCAGTTACCGGACGTCCGCGCAAGCCTGATGAAAATGTAAAACGAGCCATTACCATGTACGAGAGCAAGCAATATACTTTGGCTGACATTAAAAATGAAACGGGTATTAGTAAGTCGACCCTCTATCGATATTTAGAGAATTAATGATAGTTCGGTTCCTATAGACGTGCAAAGACGCCTCCGAAACCACTGAATTTGTGGGAATGGAGGCGTCTTTTTTCATGTATGTTCTTGCCAATTCTATCAGTTCTGCCCCATCGCTTCCAGACACTCTGGAAGAAGCTGACCGCCATCAACGATGATGGTTTGACCCGTAATGTAGCCGGCCTCCTTCGAAGCCAAAAAAAGAGCGGCGTAAGCGATATCTTCGATGCTTCCGAGCCGCTTGAGCGGAACGGACGCCGTCATCGCATTCAGATAATGTTCCCCAAGGCCTTCCAAGCCTTCCGTCATGATGTTACCGGGCATGACGGCGTTAATTGTAATATGGTAACGCGCAAGCTCAAGCGCCGCGCTGCGCATGAATCCAAGCTGAGCGGCTTTACTCGCACCGTAATGCGACCATCCGGCATAACCGGTGGTCGGCCCCGTAATGGAAGAGGTAACAATGATCCGGCCGTACTCCGCTTTCTTCAAAAAAGGCAAGCAAGCTTGAAGAGAAAACAGCGTCCCGCGTGCATTTGTGTCCATCACCTGATCCCACTGCTCTCCGGTCATCTCCTCAATCGACGCATTCGGAAAAATACCGGCATTGGCGCAAAGCACGTCAATCCCCCCGAAAGTACTTGCCGTTTCGTTCGCAACACACTTCATCGACTCCAAATCGGAGACATTGCCTTCGAAAGCATGAGCAATGCCTCCATTTTCTTGGATTTCCGTTACGGTTTCCATCGCTTTTGTCAGGCTGCGTGCAACAACTGCGACGTT
This sequence comes from Paenibacillus sp. B1-35, assembly GCF_050474385.1. Classification (NCBI taxonomy): domain Bacteria; kingdom Bacillati; phylum Bacillota; class Bacilli; order Caryophanales; family Paenibacillaceae; genus Paenibacillus; species Paenibacillus sp. B1-35. The sequence goes on along the minus strand of NZ_JBCHVJ010000001.1, from coordinate 392,021 downwards.
CGCCCCCTTTGCAGCGAAGGTTCTTGCAATTCCTTTGCCGATTCCTTTGCTTCCTCCGGTCACAACAACCGTCTTATCCTTCAGTGGCGTTAGCATGTAGATGTGCCCCCATCCTTTTCAATATGTGCTACAATATCCCATCACTTAGATTCCTTGTTATCGTACTATATACCCAAATGCGGGGGCAACTTGACTTATGAACACTTAAACACTCATAAAGAATCCTTCGAAGTTTGAAACCTGCTTCTTATCCAGACATTTGGAGAGGGACGGTATCCTTATGAATGTGCACACTCATCACTAAGCCAATTGTCAGCATATTCGTTAGCATGGAGCTGCCTCCATAACTGATAAATGGCAAAGATAAGCCTGTTAGCGGGACAAGTCCGATATGCATGCCGATATTGACGAACACTTGGAATACGATCATGCCCACTAAGCCAATTACAAGATAACCTCCCGCTAGATTCATGCTTGTATTGGCAATGAGGACGATACGATAGATCAGCATAAAATACAGCAGCAGCAGAACAGATGAACCTAGAAATCCATATTTTTCACCGATGACAACATAGATGGAATCCGAATATGCATATGGAATGAAGCCTCTATCCATATAAAACCCGTCGCTCCCGCTTAAGCCCCCAGTCCCAATGGCGCTCATTGCATTTTTCACATGCCAAGATTTATCAGGATCGCTCGTCGGATCAAGGAAGGTCTGAATTCTTGACATCTGATGGGGCTTGACGAGCTTCGCGAGCAACTCATAATCCGCAAAATAAAGCCAGCAAATCGTTCCTACTGCAATTGCGATCACGGACAGGCAAATGACCATGTAAAGAGCCTTAACGTTCCCCATCCACAGCATGCTTAGCATAACAGCAATAAATACGAGCGCAGTGCCTAAATCCGGCTGCTTCATAATAATAACGGTGGGCAGAAGGAACACCAGAGCAAACGGCACGATATCGTACAGCAAGCGGAGCTGCTCCCCTCCCCGCTTTTGCAAAAGATGCGCTGCTAGCAGTACCGTTGCGATCTTCATCATTTCAGACGGTTGGAGCTGAAAGCTTCCAATGCTCAGCCACCGAACTGCACCGTTAATATTTTCACCCTTGAACATCACGAGCAGAAGCAGCAGGATCCCTAACCCATATATGACATATGATAGCTTCCCAACTAATAGATTGTAGTCAATGGTTGCAAGCAAGAGCATTGGAATGCAAAATACGCCAAACAGCACGATATTATTCACATGTATGCCATGCAGCTTCGTTTGAAATGTTGCCTCATATACCGCAATTGTACCAATTGCAATAAGACATCCTACAATAACTAGAGTAAACTTATCGATCTTACTAAGTTTGCGCAAAAATATGATCATAGCTCTGTTCCTTTTGATTTCCTTTCCGACCGTAGCCCTGTTGCTGCCGTCTTCGATAGTTATCACGAGAAATGCTGAGGATAATGCCTGTGCTTGCCATACATAAAAGTAAGGAAGATCCCCCGTAGCTAATGAAGGGAAGCGGAACACCGGTTATTGGAAGAAGCCCGGTGACTGCCCCTAAATTAAGCATAACCTGAATAAAGATCATGCTGACAATTCCGGTTCCAAGCATAATGGCAAAGGGATCATCGCTTCGCAGCGCTGTCATGAAGCCTTTTACAACCAAGATGAAAAAGCCGAGTACCACCATACATGCGCCGATAAAGCCGAACTCTTCTCCGATGACCGCAAAAATGAAATCAGTATGCGCTTCTGGAAGATAAAATAGCTTCTGAATACCGTGTCCGAATCCGGTTCCTGTCATTCCACCATGAGCAAGAGCATAAATGGATTGGATCAGTTGATAGCCTGAGCCTTGCTGATCCTCATAAGGATTCATAAAAGACGCGATGCGCTTAAAGCGGTAGCTTTGGCTTACTGCCAAATAGATCATTACAGGCGAAATTCCAATAAATAATAAGCCTAACTGACGTAAATTAACGCCGCCAATGATAATAACAGTTAGACAAATAAAGAATAGCATGAGAACAGATCCGAAGTCGGGCTGCTTCATAATAAGCAATGAGATGAAGCTCACTACGATAAGAATGGGCAGCAGCCCCTTCTTAAAGCTTTGGATACGCTCTCCCTTGTTGCTAATTAGAGATGAAATGTACATGATGAGTGCCAGCTTCGTGAATTCAACCGGTTGAAACTGAAATCCAGCTACAACAATCCATCTTCTCGCTCCATTCATGCTGCTGCCTGCCGCCACAACGACAAGCAGAAGGACAATAGAAACAAGCAGCAAATAAGGCGCTGTTTTCTTCCACACGCGAATGGGAATATTCATCATGACGAACATACCGACGAGTCCAATGCAGGCAAACTTGATTTGCTTGGATGTATAATACCAGGGATTATCATGCTTCACGCTGCCCAATGCGGAGCTTGCGCTGAATATCATCGCCATGCCAAAACATGCAAGCAGCACGACGGTAAATAACAACAGGAAGTCTGGGCGGCCTTTTTTCATTGTCGGTTCCATCAGCTATGCCTCCGTTCTTGCACGGGGGTGAGTTCAATTACTTTTTGGATCGGGGCTCCGTCAACTTCTCAGCTGTTACCGCAGGATCGAGCCAATTCGCGATAAGCTCGCGCGCATATGCCAGATCCCCTTCGTCCAGGTTGTAATACCAAATATCGTGCTTCATCATCCCCTCTCCATCTAAAGCATAGGTTGTGAATTGAGGGAGAGTGTCCTTCATGAAGATGGATTTGGCCAGATCAATCATATCGGATGGAGAAATGTCTGTTGTAAAGTGCTCGCCCGCTATGCCAAGCAGTTCAGGAATATGGCTGAATTTATCCAACTGAACCGCACGTTCCGCTACGGCCTGTAAAAAAATTCGATTGCGCATCATGCGATCCATATCGGAATCCTCGCGATATCTTACATAGTTAAGAGCTTCGAGACCGTTGTAAATGGGCTTGTTCGCTTCAATTCTGAATTTGTCATGATTCCAGTTTTTATTGACAATATCTTTTGTTATCGGTAACTTAATCCCACCTAGCGCATCCACAACATTCTTAAATCCTGTGAAGTTGATGGCTGCATAATGGGTCACGGGATGCTGCAGCAGATGCTCTACACTGTCAACGCTCATTTTGGCTCCGCCGAACGCATACGCATGGGCGATCTTGTCTTGTTTGTTCTTTCCTACAATTTCGGTATAGCTGTCACGTGGAATGGACAATAACAGAATCCGATTCTCCTTGCGCCTCACGACAGAATAAATCATTGAATCTGATCGGCCTATTTCCTTGTCCCGCTGATCAATTCCAAGGAGCAGAACCGAGAATGGCTCATCTTGCACCAATGGATTTTTAATTGTTAATGGCTTATACGCTTCCTCCAGCTTCTTCTCCACCTGCTTCGATAAAAACATATCGAAGGTCATGAGGGCAATCTGCTTGCGGCATAGATATCCCACCGTCGCTGTCACTACGAGAAGAAATGCCAGCGAAATGATTATCCATTTTTTATTGATTTTCATTGTTGCCCCTTTCTCTTTCATTCCCTATTTCTTATGTGATTTCTTGCTTTCTCATCGGCATTTACATCGAAATCAATCTGGCCACTGTATGTTTTTTTGTCCCATAACTTCAACGCCTGGTCCTGCCATGTATATACATCAAGACCATTTTCGTCGCCGCCCATTGTCCAGCCTAATACAATCTCGGGCAAGCCGTCCTTGTTGACATCAGTCAAGCTAGCGTAATCAAGTCCGTATCCGTAGCCCTTCGTATCCCACACGATGTTCCATTGCTTATTTTCGTATCTGAGCAAGGCCGCCTTGCGCGTCTTCTCATTACGTACATTCTCTTCATACACGATAACAGCTTCATCGTGGCCATCCCCATCGACATCTCCATACGATATACCGGTGTTCCCTCCCCCATGCTTTGGGATTAATAATCGGGAGCCGTCAGGCAGTGCCCGCCGAACAACAGCTTCATGGCTATGACTTGCGGGAAGTGGTGGCTGAATGAGGTCGATAGGTGCAGCTGGAACTCCACAACCAACTGTCCACATGAGCAACCCCAATATCCATATTTGCCGCATCTTCTGTCTTCTCATTTATCCATATCCACCTTCCTTGCCTGATCGTACTCCATGTATTAGTGTATATTTTCAATTGGATGAAAGGGTTATGAAATCGTTAAAATTCATAATCATTTTTCCTCTTCTCGATCAATGACTTGCTCATTTATGGGCAAATAAATACGAACTGTCGTGCCAGCACCTGGCTCACTATCAATCTCCATCCTGCCATGATGGAGGCGTATAATCTCTTGACAGATAGACAGTCCGAGCCCGCTTCCAGTTGGACTGTTCTTTCCTTTGTAAAATTTCTGGAGCACCAACTTGAGCTCCTCTTCCGCTATACCGCAGCCGGTATCTTGAATATGAATCATAACTTCTCTATGACAAACTTCGGCATGAACAACAATAGTACCGCCTGCATCCGTAAATTTAAGCGAGTTGTCCAACAGGTTAATGAACACCTGTCTCAAGCGATTCTCATCGGCTGTGATCTTAGGAATATCGGAGTCAGCATAAATATCAAGACGTATTCCTAAACGCGCAGCCCTTGGAGCCATCAATATGCCAATCTGCTGGATCAGTTCGGGAACATGCATAGAGCTTCGTACCAATTCGAACCTACCATTATCCAGCTTGGAGAAGTCTAATAATTCGTCTACTAATTGAGCTAGCCGATCTGTTTCTGATTCAATAATATCCAGTCCTTCCGTCACCAATGACTCATCACGTGCTGCATCTGCCTTCAATGTTACTGTCCACCCCTTAATATTAGTCAGCGGGGTACGAATCTCATGCGAGACCGAGGAGATAAATTCATTTTTATGCTGATCGTTGCGGCTGATTCTGGACGCCATTGCATTCATCGTGTCCGCAAGCGTTCCTAGCTCATCTCGATAATATTTTTTGGCTCGTATAGAAAAGTTCCCATCCGCCATCTGTTCAGCGGCTTTTGTCAGTTCTTTTATGGAGTTGGTTATCGTTCGCGATATGAACAGACTTAACATCGCAACAATGAGGACAACGAGCACGCCCGCTACAATAATTAGACCGGAGACATAACGAATGGCTTCAATTGTTCCCGTGAGAGAACTGATAAAGCGAACGATGCCTACTGTTTTGCCTTTTGATTGGAGCGGATAAGAAACGGCAACTATATTCTCATTGGTGTCGCCATCAACGCCGCGCCATGTGCCTGCTGCACCTCCAGAGGCCTGCTGTACGTCAGCGTATTTGATGAACGAAATGCCTGACCTAGCGCCAAATGAATCTTGTATCATATGTCCGGCGGCATCCAAGATCTGAACCTGTCCGGAAGTATGCTGCGAAAATGCTCTAACGAGCCTTTCCGCTTGCTCATTCACTTCTTCTTCTGAGAAATATTGTTGGAAGAATGAGGCCGAGATTTCAGCTTGATTCATCAGCGCCCGCTCAACATTATAGTGATAGTAATAGTTGACTGAAGTGATCAAAATGACTTCTAATATGCATACGGTTGCTAGGATTACAGCTAAATAACTGCCAACTAACCGTTGTTGAATGCTCAATCTTTATTCTCCTTTCTTCCAACGATACCCCATCCCCCAGACAGTTTCGATCCGTCTCGGATTCGAGCAATCATCCTCAATCTTCTCTCGCAGCTTGCGAACATGAACATCAACCGTCTTCGGATCGCCAATAAAGTCTTCGCCCCAAGCTAAATTCAATAACTCATCTCTTGATAGAGCCTTATCCGGATGCTCAAGAAATGCCTTGATCATGCCGAACTCTTTTGGAGTCAGCTCGATTTTTGCACCGTGCTTGAACACTTTATTTGCTCCCTTATCCAGTCTTATCGGGCCAGATTCGAGTACGGTATTTGATACAGAAGATGTTTGTTTCGTACGACGCAAAACCGTCTTGATTCTGGCAACAAGCTCAAGCGGATTGAACGGCTTCACAATATAATCGTCAGCTCCAAGCTCAAGCCCTTTAATTTTGTCAAAGTCCTGTCCCTTAGCGGTCAAAAAGATAATGACGATATTCGCATCTATTTGTCTAATCTGTTGACAAATATCGAAGCCCTCCATATCAGGCAGCATAATATCAAGAACAACAGCGTCCGGCCGATTATCCGTAAATTGCTTCATCGCCTCTATCCCCATTGCCGCCTCACTCACTTGAAAACCATTACGCTCCAAATTAATCGAAATAAAACGGCGTATATGACTGTCATCCTCAACGACTAGCACATGATTGCGGATTTGTGACTCTATCGAGCTGGTCCATTTATTCATCGAATTCTCCCCCAATCGATTTGCTTATGTAACGAATCGGATTCGTACTTACTCTGAATAAAGTAAACAGCCCTCCCTTCCTCGGGAGAGCTGTTGATGAAAAAGGCTGCTATAATTGCGCACAATTCAAATAAGCACCGTTCCCCCTGGTACAGTTTTGGCACTATACAACGTAAAGAGGCACATGCCTCTTAGCCACATTATGAAAAGCCTTAATCCGGCAATCCCTGTTCTACCCATTGGCATCTCTCGATGTTTCCGGGCAGTGGCCTATATTCGTATAGGAGCCTCACCTAACGAGGACATATTCTACTTCCTGCATCTTACCTTCAATGTTCAGAACTGTCAATGAAGCCGTGCTTGCAATCAAGAGAGGTAAATGAATGATATCTGAGAACATTTCGGACAATGAGAGCAGCGCTGCCTTAAATTATTCCTTAAATTATTCCTTAAAATTAAGAAATCACCGAATTCAGCCCTAGCAGAAGCGCGTTCAAAGGATGTTTGGGTCAAGCTTTAAAAATTTTCTTCTCATCATACTCGAAGTTAAAGCGTATACATTTTTTTGTGTTCTGACTCCAACCCCTTTTCATCCGGTATAGGCTCATAATGAGTTTTTATACATTCATTTCAACTTGAGAAATCAGATTCCAAAAAGGAGGTGTGTACACAGTAGCTGCATGAATAGTAAGCAAGTATTTGCATGCTTTTGAACGTGTCCAATTAAAGGAGGAATTTCATTTTGACAGAAAAAAGTTCGTGGAATTTAGATTTGCGCAAATGGCTGGTCATTGGCGGAATGATGCTTTCCATGGCATTTGTCTTGCTCCTGTTCTCTAGCACCGCATTTGCTCACGGCTATATCGACTCGCCTAGCAGCAGAGCGGATTTGTGTGCGAGAAAGGTAAACAAAAACTGTGGTTTCATCATTTATGAACCACAAAGCTTGGAAGCACATAAGGGCTTTCCGGCAGCAGGGCCTTCAGATGGCAAGATTGCCAGTGCGAACGGCGCTTTTCCTGAATTGGATCAGCAATCAGCTACACGTTGGAGTAAGGTGAAAATCACGCCCGGAACGACTACCTTCCACTGGACGATTGAAGCAAACCATGCAACGACAAGCTGGAAATATTACATGACAAAGCAAGACTGGAATCCAAATGCGCCGCTTGGCCGCGCCTCCTTCGACTTAACTCCGTTCTGCAGTGTGGACTATAAAGGCAAACAGCCCCCACATTCTTATTCCGATACGTGCAATGTCCCTAGCCGAACCGGATATCAAGTAATATTAGCGGTATGGGAAATCGCGGATACAGCCAATGCCTTTTACAATGTTATAGATGTTGACTTCGGCGGCGGCTCCCCAGTCGATCCTACTCCGCCTACTGCACCTACGAATCTTGCCGTATCGAACATTACGGCATATACCGCTACATTATCGTGGAATGCTTCCTCAGATAACGTAAGTGTTACCGGCTATACTATTTACAAGGATTCCACACTCGTTGGCTCCACGAACGGAAACACAGTAACGTATGCGTTGACAGGGCTGACGCCAAATACATCCTATTCGTACACCGTGCGAGCCTTGGATGCAGCCGGCAATGAATCCACTAGCAGCAATGTCGCTTCTTTCCAAACCTCGGCGCCGCAGCCAGATACGGAACCGCCAACTGCCCCAGCTCAATTATCTGCATCGGATATTACTTCAACCAGTGTGAAGCTGTCCTGGAAAGCTTCGACGGACAATGTAGGCGTCACCGGTTATCGAATATACAATGGTTCGACATTGGCAGCCTCAACAAGCGGTTTGACCTATACGGTAACAGGACTTACACCTCATACGGCTTACACGTTTACGGTTATTGCTTACGATGCCGCGGGCAATGTATCGCCGAGCGGCAATGCGGTTAATGTCACAACTTCACCTGCACCGACTGCTTCTCCTTGGGCGGCTAATACCTCATATGCCGTAGGCGCACTTGTAACTTATAACGGCAAAACCTATGAAGCGCTTGTTGCCCATACGTCTCTAGCTGGATGGGAGCCGCCTAATGTCCCTGCACTGTGGCTATTAAAATCTTGAAATGAACACTACCATTCCACGGGTGCTATCTTTGAATATCCTGCTATGTGCAGCACGTATCCTTTTCCTCTTATGTGCTGCAAGATAGTAGGCTGACTTGGGTTCTCTTCAATCTTTTCGCGGACTTTTTTGATATAGATATAGAGCACACCTTCAGAAGTATCCAAACTATCAGCAAGTTCGTGAGCCGATACCGGTTGGCCGTCTTGTTGAACCAAATGATAGAGCAGCTTAAATTCAAGTGTTGACAATATATGTTCTACTCCGTTCTTCTGAATGGAATGGTTGGCTACCTGAAATAATGTCTGGTTATCATCCAGCACGACAGCATTATCAATTGCATGACAATTCCTTGTGTGTTCTTTTTCGCTTTCGTCACCCAACATTCCAGAAATGGATTGCTCCCACATCATCATCTTCTTCAATGTATCCTTCTCCTCTGGATTCACGATCATAATAGGCACCTTGGTCTCTGTCATCATGCGGGTGAAGCATGTGTCGTCCTCGATCTGATTCGCATCTAATAAGAATACGCTGCGAGATGTTGCGCAAGCGATTGCCTCACGGAACCTGTGGCAATCTTGAATATGAGTAAGCTTCATTTTGTCGTTGAATAAATGACTGACGTATGTAAAGAAAAAATGGTTATTCGTATACACGGATAATTCCATGTCGCTTCCCTCTCTTCATTATCCCCTTGTTCGCCATAGAAGCGCTAGATTCTATTGTATACAGGGAGAGAAGCTATGTAAATTGCTGCGGCAGAGCCAACACAAGCCCTCCATCATGAAGAATGTGTGGGCTTGTGTATATTTACGTTATTCTTCGAGAACGAGTTTAATTTGATTCATAGTTGATGCAGATAGAGGAATGCCGCTGGCCTCTGCATTGTTGCGAATCTGTTCTACCCGCTTCCCGCCAGGAATGACTGCGTCGACGCCTGGCTGATGTAGCAGCCAAGCAAGTGCCAAATTCGGCAGCGTGAGCTGCTCCTCGCTTGCAATGGCTTTTAATTTCTCTACTCTAGCTAGATGCCGCGTGAACATATCCGGCTGGAACAATGCCAAATCCTTGCGCCAATCCCCATCGTCCAGTATCATATCGGATTGATACTTTCCTCCTAATATGCCGAACGCGAGAGGCCCATACGGAATAAAGGAAATATCATGTTCCATACAATAAGGAAGCAGCTCCTGTTCAGCTGAGCGATCCAGCATGTGATAAGGGCTTTGCAGCACGTTGAGCTCATTTGTTTCATTTGCTTGCTTTACTTGCTCGATCGTCGCATTGGAAATGCCGATTGCACGTATTTTCCCCTCTGACTTCAGACGAGTAAGTTCTCCGACAGATTCACTAAGCGGGATACTCCCATCGATAAAATGAAGATAGTATAAATCGATATAATCCGTCTGAAGCCGCTTCATGCTCGCCTCCACTGCGCTTCTTAGATAGCGGGGGTCATTATTGAAGCGTATGCTGCCGTTGTCGAGCTTCTCGATCCCTCCCTTGGTAGCAAGCACTAGATTATTCCGGCAATCTCGAATAACCTTTCCAATCAATTGTTCCGAACGACCGAATCCATAGGCATCCGCTGTATCTAAGAACGTTATTCCCTGATCAATGGCTTCTTGGACAGTTTGTTTACCGGTAAGTTCATTTACATTAGCGAAATTGTTATGCCCACCTACCGCATTTGTCCCAAATCCAATTTCTGATACTTCAATTGATGTTTTTTTAAAAGTAGTAAACTTCATTCGGTTCTCCCCTTCTCATAATAATCCTCTGTGATTCGGTGTTCCCTTTGCCTTCTCAATAATAGGCATTTGCATGGATGGGTATGAATTCTAAATGTTGAGCAGCCCGTTATGACACCTATAACGTTATCAATTTTCAACAGTGTCTGTCTTGAACAAAACGTTAAGGTTCGCCTTAATTTTTGTTAAGATAGAGGATAGAACTAAAATGGATTGATCGATTACATTCACATGTAGATTTGGAGGGATATGTGTTGGAGCCTAAAGAAATCATTCGAAATATTGAAACGATTAGAAACTCCAAACCATTATGGAAAGAGTTCGAATACCAAGAAAAAGACGAAAATTACTTCAAACGATATGCGGCAGCAGTCGCCATTCAATATGACTGGAAGCATGAGGATTATGAGTTCATTCGATTTTTGATGGAAAATGAAGTAGAGAGCCGAACCCATGATTCTTTTCAAGGTTACGGGGATTCCTTGCTGCTCCTTTCTTATTTGTTGGCAAAGTTCCGTAAACCAGAACATGTATGGCTCTATGAAAAAGCTAAATGCGCTAATTTTGATACCTATTGCGGCTATTTTGATGAATTTCTCTTTTCTGCAGGAGTCGAAAATACGTGCAAGTACCTTGAGGAATATGAGCTGACGAAATCGAACGGCTATTTATTCGAGAGGAAAGATCGATTGAGATCCCTTTATTCCGAGGAAGAAATTGAAGCGTTCCTGCAAAGGATGGCCTCATGGTTCCCCGACAGCATCGACAAGGAGTCAACAGATAGTCTGTTGTCCAGAGCAATTGATTTTCAAGATCATGAAGAGGCTGATAAGCTGTTTTCCATCCTTGAACAGGAAGCTGGAGCTGACACAACGTCATTATTTTACCGAGCAAAAGAGTTAAAAAAATATGAAAAAGCCATTTCCTATAAACAAAAGGAATTAGCGTCTATCAGCGACCCAAGTGAGAAGGCATCTGCACTCCTAAATATCACCGAGCTGCATGTGATGAATAACGACTGCAGCCAAGCTTTCGCATCTGCCCGACAATGGGAACAGCTATTATTGCAATTTGATAGTTGGCGGGAAACGGGTCTGGGCCGAGCAATGAGTGAGGCTTGGTTCGATATCTGTCTTGGCATGTGCAAAGAGCAGGATGTGACGAATGCTCTCCTATGCTATGAAAATGGAAAATGGATGATCAGCAAAACGAATCATGTATACTTAAATCTATTAAAGAAGGTATACGCATGCAGTGAAGCGCTCCAAAAAAAGAAAGACATGCGTTACTATAAAATGAAAATAGAAAAGGAGAAAAAGAAGATTAATCGAATAAAAAACAGATGCTACTAGAACATATTTTATTCTAATTTTAACGAATTGAGGTAATTTACAAATGGAGATTTCGTATTGGAAAGGCAAGCGTATTCGGTTTCGCGCACCTGTTGCAGATGATATCATCATATTTGACAGTTTGGATGACAGCATACTGCAAAATATGGACTCGATCGCATTTCCACGGACACAAGCGCAAATGGAAGAATGGATCGAGCAAATCTCGCAGGGAGCTGATGAAAATAGCCATGATTTCTACTGGATCGCCGAGGATGCCGAACAGGGAAACGTTGTTGGTACCATTGAGATCGATGGCTGCGACTCAAAAAACGGAACCTTCGATTATGCGATTTCTGTCTTCCCTGCTTTTCGGGGCAAGGGCTACGCCAGCGATATGATACTTACCATTTTGAAGCATTATTTCTTCGAGCTGAGATATCAAAAAGCGACCGTTTGCATTTACTCCTTCAACGAAGCTTCTATGAACTTGCATCGCAAGTTGGGTTTCATCCAGGAAGGCAGACTGCGCAACATGATTTACACGAACGGCAGGTACTATGACGAGATTTATTTCGGCATAACGAAAGAGGAGTATGAGGGACTGTACAACAGATAATGTATGACGATCCATTTACCTATACATATCTGACAAAGGAGCTGTCGAGCGGTAGTTTTTCTACCTTTCCAACAGCTCCTTTGTTCTGTTTGCAACTTATTGTGATCTTATTATGGTTTCAATCGCTTTTGCAGGTTAATTTTTCAGGCCCTTCATTGGCTGCTGCTCGAATGTATGGAATGTCCCTTTCGGATTGACAAGCGCGATAACGGTCGGCTGTCCTTGCTTCGTGAACGTATAGCGGTCGAGCTGTATCGCTACCTTCGATCCCTTCAAATCAACGCCAAATAGCTGCTTTGCCGTCGGCGCAGCCTTGGTGATCGCCTGTTCGGACGTGAGTATCGGCTGGGCGAACGTTTGCTTATATTCATCGTCGGATTTATAGTATTCTTTTTCTCGAAGCAATTCGGCCCCCCATACTTTCCCGGTATCCGCTCCGATGTGCACTTTGTGCAGGATAGAATTCTTCAATCCTTCATCAAAGAACTTCAGCACCTTTCCCTCCTTGTTCTGAGGATTATAATTTAGGTTCACCCCATCAAGCACCTTTACATCCTGTCCGCCGTTTAAGAGTTTCATCGTTTTACGCGCAATATCAACCTTAGATTTATCTGGTGCCTTCGCATAGCTAATGGTTGCATTTGTTACTTTTCCGCTTTTTCCATCAATAGTGACAAAAGTAGCTAAATTCATACCGTGCAGGGTCCACGTATCCTTGCCTCTAGATGCGTCTTTTACCTGCGCCATCTTCGGATCCAATTCTTTCAGTTTATTTTTGCCTGCAGTTAGAATGGACAAAGGTACATCCTTGAGATCCGCCACCAGGCTGAAAAGCACGATTTCTTCGGATTGTGAATTGACGACTATATTTCCACGTTTGTCCCTTAGCTCGAAACGAATGTACTCCCCGTCAGGCAAATCCGGCATTCCTACCTGCAAATAATCGACAATTTCATAAGCCGAATTTGGCATGGCATCCTTTATTGCCTTTTTCACCTTCGCAATCATTTCTTCGCTAACCTCGATTTTGGCCTTCGCTTGCTGGGCAAAAGCCCTTGGCAAATATGCCGCGTCAGTTAAAACTCCTGCAGAAAGTGCACTTACAAGCATTACAGCGACAACTGATTTCTTCACATTCATTTCGATTCCCTCCTAAAATGTGGATCTCAAACTACTCTCTCCGGTTCATTAGATCACGAGAGAAATGATCAGGTTCACGTAATTCGCAAAAAAACGGGCGCAAAAAAAGATTGACTCCCGTTACATTCCAATATAAACTGAAGCAGTAATTTAGTAAATTAGTAATTTAGTAAATACAAAATTGAAAAGAGGGAGAAAATGAAAATACCTGCTACGTTAAAACACAAGCCTGTGGTCGTGTCGGACAATTATGAGCAAGTCGATGGCCCATTCGCCAGGAACACAGATGCAAAAGTTCTTTCCCTGGGATTGGCTCAGCATAATGACAGAGGAAAGGTCGAACTTTCCGCCAAGGTATGGAGACATACGGGAGGGAAAGGGGCGCAGAATTCGGAGGAACTTCCCCTCCATCGTGTGCTTGATTTATCCATTTTGATTTGCCGCTCTGTAGCTCATTTTCACGAAGCATACCGCTATGAGCATTTATATGACCCGCAGCAGCCTGTCATCGACCGGATTGGCCTGCAAGGAGATGCCATGACCGTGGCCATTAATACGGAAAATAAGCAAATCAATGAGGACATTAAATTGTTCAGTCAAGCGCTGAGTGACAATGATGAGATGATCAGCGAGCGCCTTCGCAATCTATCCAAAATTTTAAAGGATATGGGGTATTGACATGTTGTCCAATCGATATGTTCGAACCGTGATTCTCTCCCGGGTGCTGCTCCAACTTGGAATTTGGATCCGGAATTATGCAGTTCTGCTGTATGTTACCGAATTGACAAACAATAATCCGATTTATGTATCGCTAATTTCAGTTGCGGAATTTGCTCCAATTTTTCTATTCGGACTAATTGGCGGAACCTTTGCCGATCGATGGAAGCCGAAGCGAACGATGGTATGGAGCGATCTGCTGTCTGCCTTGTCCGTTGTAGCTGTGCTGATTGCTGTTTTGAACAACGGATGGATTGCCCTTCTCATCGGATCATTTATTTCGGCCAGTCTGTCACAGTTTTCTCAGCCTTCGGCCATGAAACTATTCAAGCGGCATGTACCAAGTGAACAACTGCAAGGCGTAATGGCGATGTTCCAAACGCTTGTCGCCATCTTCACGGTCTTGGGTCCGATTATCGGCACATTTCTATTTATACAGTTTGGAATTCACGTATCTCTAATGTTGACGGCTGTCTTCTTCCTGGGATCTTCGCTCATATTGTCCTCACTCCCACGTGACGAGGAAGAACCGCAATCAAACGATGCAGGCAGCTTCATCAAGGAGCTGACAGCCGGGCTGCGCTATATTGGGTCGAATCAATCGTTACGCACACTTTGCATGACCTTCGCGGCTGTCGGATTAGCATCAGGTCTGACGCAACCGCTTCAAATCTTCCTTGTCATCGAGAAATTGGGATTGAACAAACAAGATTTACAGTGGTTTGTAATGGCCAACGGAGCAGCCATGTTCGCAGGCGGAATTGCCATCATGGGGATCGCTAAAAAGGTAAAGCCGCAGTTGCTGCTCATGATCGGCTTGCTTGTCGCGGCCGTCTGTACGATGGGCATTGGCGCGTCTACCATGATTTGGCTAACCGTTGTTCTCTTAGTAATTAGCGGCTTGTTCTACCCATGTATTCATGGCGGCATTCAGACACTTATAGTGCGCAATACAGAAGGTGCATTTATGGGCAGAGTATCCGGCGTGATCACGCCTGTTTTTATGGGCATGATGGTCGTGGGCATGTTTTTATCCGGTTATTTGAAGGAGATGTTTTCTCTGCTTACTGTATTTGTGTTGAGCGGTATATTGATTATTGCGGGGACCCTTTTGCTCACCCCTCTCCTTTTTGAAAAAAAGCAAACGATAAGCGAAGCTCCGCATCATGATGGATAAGGAGAATCATGAAATGAACGTACAAGAAACCTATGTCTTGTCCCCTGCGAGACAACTGACGGATGAAGAGAAAACGCTGGTTTGGAAGAAGCCTTCCTCTCATCAGATCAGTGAAGAAGAACAGCGTATTTGTAAAGAAGTAAAGCGCAACTGGAATCGCGGGGAAATGAAAATTGCCAATATTCTGTTAGAAGGCGATGCCGGTTCCGGTAAAACACAACTAGCCAAAGCGCTATCAGCTAATTTCGGATTGCCGTATACGAAAGTAACCTGCTTTGCCGATATGGATAAATCAGATATTATCGGCGCCATTTTGCCAGTCATTCCTTCTGAGCAATTAGAGAAGGTGGAACCTGCGGAGCAACGCATGTGGCAAGCAATCTATGAGAGCGATAGTATGCATCGCGTAACGGAAATTTTAATGGATGCCCTAGAGATTACACAGGAACAGGCTACCTTACAAATGAAGCAGCTAATGAAGCGTGCGGTTGAAAATACCGATGGAGAGACTGTTGAATATCGATTTTACCCATCGGAGATCGTTAGAGCGTTTCAAAAAGGATATCTTCTAGAAATTCAAGAACCTAATGTGATTCGAGATGCAGCGGTATTGATGGCGTTAAACTCTGCTCTGGAACTGGATGGAAGCATGAACCTCCCTACTAAGATCATACACAGACACCCAGACTTTATCGCAATCATCACAACAAACCGAAGCTATGCGGGAGCCAGACCGTTAAACGAAGCACTACGCGACAGAGTTCAACACTCGGAAAAGATGGATCTGCCCGGCAAAGAGGTCATGATGGAACGCGCGATGTCCAAAACAGGCTATCAGGATGAAAAGGTGCTTAGCTTATTAGCAGATGTCATTATCATTTTGGATCGAACAGCCCGAGTAAATGCGATCAAAGGCGTGGCTGGAATGCGTTCCTTTTTCTACTGGACAGATGCAGTTGCTGGAGGAGCCTCCGTCAAAGCGTCCCTATATCATAAGGTCATCTATAAAATAACAACCGATGACGAAGAAATTAAGATTCTGGAAGAAGCACTTGAGAAGCATGGATTGCTTGCTGCCTTAGAGGACACTGCGAATCAGGTAAAAAAAAAACAAAAAATCGGTGATACAATAGAAATCAAAACATGGGGAGATATCAACTCGGATCTTGACTATGATGCTGACAGCCTAACTGAGGAAAGAGGCATAGCACTGAGAAAGTCTGCGGATAGTGAGGATAGCTCATCACGAACATCTGTGGATCCTCACGACGATACAATGATAAGTACAGATACCGGTGAAGACGGCTCCCCCCACTATCATCAGGCAAATCCGGATCTAATGACTGAGGATGAACAACAAAAAGAGCGCGACTTTCGCAAAAAGCTAAATCGTGCTGCCAGAGAATTAGTGTCCAATACGATTCATGATAAGGTGAAGCTTATCGTTCACCGTCCAGACTATACGCTAGAAGATCAGTACGAATACGATCGTCTCAGCAAAGGACTCATGCCAATCGTGAGGGAGATTGCCCGAAAAACACTCCCGCTGCTGGAACATGAGGTATCTTCCGAATATGTTAGGAATCGTTACTATGGAAGCAAATTTCAGGCGGATAGTGTGGCTTACAGGGATTATCGGTATTTTGCTAAAAAACGCCCTCCATCTGATTCCCCTTCCCTAGTGGTTGGCCTCAGGATTGACGAATCCGCATCGATGTCTGCGTTTGGCAGATTGAAAGCGGCTAAACAAGCGGTAATGGCAGTCTATGAATATTGTCAGATTTGCCAGATCCCCATACTCATCTACGGCGACACGGCAGATGTTTCCAGGATGGAGCAAATGTCGATCTTTGCTTACACCGACTTTGAGAAGCCAGATCCTAGCGACCGATTCAGGCTCATGAACATCCAGGCCAGAAGCAATAATCGCGATGGAATGGCGCTGCGAATGATAGCGGAACGATTAGCCGTATCCCCTCAACAAACCAAGCTGCTCATTAGCATTAGTGATGGACAGCCCAAAGCAATGGACGATTACACAGGGAATAATGCAGTAAACGACATGCAGCAAACGATTGAGGAATACGAGCGACGAGGAGTTCGATTCCTTGCAGCCGCAATCGGTCAAGACAAGGACATCATCCAGGAAATCTACGGGAATGATCGTTTTTTGGATATTTCGGATTTGCATGAGCTGCCTGCTAAGTTAGTTCGGATGATCACTAGATATATATAATTCACATCACTCTTCAACCTTGAAAAGGAGAACAAACAACATGGATATGAACAAGCGCAAGGAGCTTATTGAAGCTTTCAAACAGATCAAGACTTACATGGGAGTTGTCCAGATTAAGAATACCGTCAACGGCAAAATCTATATTGACAGCTATCCTAATTTGAAAAATAAGTGGCTTACGATACAAATGCAGCTGGACATGGGCAGATTCGCAAATGCTCAGCTTCAAAAGGATTGGAAGGAGTTCGGATCGGATGCCTTCACCTATGAGATTCTGGAGCAGAAGGAAGCTGATAAGGTAACCGACATACGCTGGGAAGTGAAGCAAATCATAAAGCCATGGCTTGAAAAATTGCAGCCCTATGGAGACAAAGGGTATAATAAGCCTCCTAAGAATTAAGTTATTGTCGTAATTTACTGCAATTGGCGGGGAAGCTTCCCCGCCGTTTTCTTATATGTCCCAGTATACCCGACAGATTGACTATCATTGAAATCCAAGATAAGATGAAACAGTCATTTAGTAAATTAGTAAATGAAAAGAGGGTCAGAACGTGAAAATACCTACTACGTTAAAACATAAACCTGTTGTCGTGTCGGAAAACTATGAGCAGATTGACGGCCGACTCGCTCCCAATACAGATGCCAAAGGCCTTTCGTTAGGATTGGCCCAATGGAACGATAGAGGAAAGATCGATATTTCTGCCAAAGTGTGGAGATACACGGGAGAAAAATGGTCCAGACAATCCGAAGAGCTCCCTCTTCATCGTGTTCTTGATTTGTCTATTCTGATTTGTCGTTCATTGGAACATTTTCGTGAAGCGTATCGATATGAGCATCTTTATGATCCCGAGCAGCCTATCATCGACCGAGTTGGCCTGCAAGGAGATGCCATGACCGTGGCGGTATGTACGGACAATGAGCGAATTAATGAGGATATTAAGCTGTTCAGCCAAGCGTTAAGCAATGACGATGAGATGATAGGCGAACGTCTGCGCACGTTATCCAAAATATTAAAGGATATGGGGTATTAAGTCTAATTACAGGCAGAAACTAAGCCCTCATCTTACATTAATAGGGGTGTTCCTAGTCGCTCTCAACTTCTGGGACACCCCTTCCTTTTCTATAATCGAATCGTACCTACGGACAATACAGAGTGGTGTAGGCTAGCAAAAAATTGGCTTTATAGCGAATTTGTTAATTCGCCGTAAAGTATCCTGTCCCTGTGCTAGCACCATTACCTACCACATAGATCGTGCCGGTGTCTGTTGTGCGATAATTGCTGATTGGGCCTGTATGATGAACAGGATCTCCTGTAAATGACGTGCCGTAATTCACTGGGGTTGGATAAAGGTTCAGCACATTATTACCAGCGGAATACCAGATATCGCTCCATTGGAACGGAAATCCGTACATGGCTGCCGCCCACCACGCCATTTTAAACTTATCGGTTCCATTATCGGTTGGTTGTGCGCTATTTGCTGCGTTCGTGGCAATAACCGCCGTTTCAATGCCTTTGTTACGTTTGTAAGTTAGACATTTGTCAGCTTTAGCTGACCAGTCAGAAATCGATAAATACGAATTGTTAGATATTAGCCAACTTTCGGCAAGATACCAGTCACCAGCACCGATACGGGAAGGCTGGTACACTCCTTTTTCGTTAAGATCTCCTCCAATATCATCCGGATTCCAGGCGTTCATAAACACCTTGAGCCCCTTTCCATGCGCATAATCCGTGACATCATTCTGGATTGTTCTTGTTACCCCATAATCAAATCCAGCACAATCAAGGAACACACCATATATGTTCATACCACTCCATTTGTTGATTTTTTGCTTAATCGCTGTTGTATCAGGGTTCGGAGTGCATCCTAAATTCACGTACCCAAACACCTTCTTGCCGCCGAGTGCATTTAAATTGTTAATAATCGCAACTGTGTTCGAATGATCTCCATGTGTCGTGTCTTCAAGACCTGCCCCAAACACGATGATATCAAACTGTGCAAAGGTGTTCGATGCAGTTGCCACATTTCCAGCCGCACCATTTACGACAGAAGGCCAGCCATAATAGATTGCCAATCGCTTTTGCGGTGAAATGACCTCAGAAGCGCCAGCAGTCGAAATCAAACTGGTTAGTCCTATTAATAAAGCAAGCAATGCCAACCATTTTTTGTTCCCCATGCCATTACCTTCCTTCATATGTTATTGATGATTGTCTTTATGCATTGGTAACACGTCCAAGCCTGTTATTAAGCAGATTCTCCTCTCCCCTCCTGTTTACACAAATAAAATATTGCCTACACATGCGGCATGCAAAAAGGACCGCTATTCTTATATTAGCGGCCCTCGATTTTCATGAATATATTTTATTTGTTTGGTAAAAAGGCTAATCATTTCACCTTTAAAATGATTTTACCTATATTTTGATTTCTCTCCATGTGAACATGAGCTTCGCTTACTTTTTCGAGTGGATAAGAAGTATCTATAATCGGCTTTATGCTCCCATTTTCGAAGTGCTTCATAATGTTAAGGATGAAATCCTGTGTCAGCTTCGCCTTGTACGCATCGCTTCTTGGCGTCAGCAAGGTTCCTGTAAGTTGCACACATTTTGACATTAAGGCAAATAAGTTCACTTGCGGTACCTTGACCCCGCCGAGCACGCCAATGAGCACCCATCGGCCTTCCTTCTTGATGCTGGCTAGGTTTTTCTCCCAATAATCCGCACCTATAAAATCGAGAATAACATCAGCACCCTGCCCGTTCGTAGCACGAAGCACCTCTTCATCAAAGGATTGCTCCTTGTAATTAATGAGCACATCTGCACCGAGCTCACGGCAGAACTCCAGCTTTTTGGCGGAACCAGCCGTTACAATTACAGTGGCATTGCTAATTCGCTTGGCAAGTTGAATGGCAGCTGTCCCCACCCCGCTTGCACCAGCATGAATAAGAACCGTTTCTCCCTGTTGAAGCTTGCCTAGCCAATAAAGCGTCTGGTATGCGGTCAGGAACACTTCAGGAATCGCCGCTGCTTCAGCAAATGAGAAGGAATCTGGAACAGGAATTGCGCGATCAATTGGCATGACCGCATACTCAGCATATCCCCCGCCATTGACAAGTCCCATTACCTTGTCTCCAACTGAAAAGGTGCTTTTACCATTCACGTTAATGACCGTACCAGCTACTTCTACCCCTAATATCGGATTGGTCGCATACCCAGACTTGCCTTCCCGCGTGACAATATCTGTACGATTCACAGCCGCTGCGTGCACTTCGATTAACAGTTCGCCTGCCTGGGGCTCGGGGATTGGCAAATTTGCCAGCTCCAATTGCTCAGGTCCACCTGGTTTCGTTACGATTACACCCTTCATTCTTGAGCCTCCTTGTATGTAAAATCATATTGTTTGATAGTTATGGAACAATGATATTTTATGCGCGCTGTGAAGTCAAGCTCGCCCTGTCTCGCTGATTTTTAGTTCAGTTTGCACTTACTGCTGATCTGTATGAAGGGATCAATTGTCTGAAAACTGTTGCAGTACAATCATTTTCCCTGTGTATGTGATTACTCTATAGAAACCATTTTTTCAATCGTTGCAGAGTTGAGGTCTAAACGTGGCAAGCAAGTGCGCAATCCGTTTTTTGTATGTTTATGTATGTATTACGGGCGCATCTATTATGGCGATTGAGATTGCGGCATCCCGCTTTTTGGCACCCTATTTTGGAACTTCTATGATTGTATGGCCAATATGATTGGTCTCATATTCCTATCACTGTCACTTGGTTACTGGATCGGCGGATTTTTCAAATATGAAGGTTACCGGGCTAGAGCTTGATCCAGAGGTCATACAACTCAGCTATCAATATATGGGGCTGAAGTTGAAGACGCTGACATTGTCAATCAGGGGCCCGTGTAGATATAAGCGGTACGGATAACACATTCGACGTCATCGTTGTCGATTGCTATTCACAGCAAATTTACATTCCTGCTCATTTATCGACCGTGCAGTTTTGTGGCACTCTTCGGTCGCATATAAGTCCAAATGGACTTATTGCCTTAAATGTGAACGTGACAACACCCGATTCACCACTGCTCTTAGCAATAGTTAAGACTATCAAGCAAGTATTTCCCACTACATACATTGTGAAATTCTCCGGGCAATTCAATTATATAATTGTTGGTGCCATACATCCGCTACAAATAGAAAATCTTGCTGACAGATTCGATGGTTTTCGGCTCTATTCCGGACCGTAATAGTTGTATATAAGCAAAGCCACTATACAGAAGAACTGATTGTTCAAGTACAGTGGCTTATATTTATTATTCAGCATATCTGAGATAAGATTCTTTTCAAAATTAATGCAACGGAGTAATAGTGTGTTTTTAAGAAGTAGTTGTGAAGAAAACCGTATAGACAGCGCTTTGGGTAATATTAGGCGAAGAGTAGAGTGATATCGCATTATTCCTTACTACTGTATTACCAGGTACTACACTAGTCCACGTTACTGTTGCCGGTGCCGTTAAAAGTGTTGGGTTATATACGTATACTGGTTGTGAACCAATATCTGTAGATCGGATAGAAAACACGACAGTTCCAGTTATTGGTGCTGTGGTTGTTATCGTTATCGTTGATAGGATATTACTTGGAGATGGGGAAGTAGCATTATTTGCAACGTCAACACAAATTTGAAATAAATATGCGCCTGCTTGTAAATTGTTTACATTAATTGAACCTGAAAAACCAGACACATTTCCTGTACCGAGTACAACATATGGAATTGTATTGGATACTGCGCCAGGAGAGCCGGAAATCCGCTGAAACCCTGAGTTGGCTCCCCCAAATAAAATAGCTTTTGTAGAAACCGAGGCGGCCGGTCCAGTCGCTCCCGTTACTCCGGTTATTCCCGTGGCTCCTGTATTGCCTGTTGCTCCGGTCGCTCCCGTGGCTCCCGTATTGCCTGTTGCTCCGGTCGCTCCCGTGGCTCCGCTTGCTCCCGTGGCTCCTGTGCTGCCTGTTGCTCCCGTTACTCCGCTTGCTCCCGTGGCTCCTGTACTGCCTGTTGCTCCGGTCGCTCCCGTTGCTCCGCTTGCTCCCGTGGCTCCGGTGCTGCCTGTTGCTCCGGTCGCTCCCGTTACTCCGCTTGCTCCCGTGGCTCCGGTGCTGCCTGTTGCTCCGGTCGCTCCCGTTACTCCGCTTGTTCCCGTGGCTCCTGTACTGCCTGTTGCTCCGGTCGCTCCCGTTACTCCGCTTGTTCCCGTGGCTCCGGTGCTGCCTGTTGCTCCGGTCACTCCCGGTGCTCCTGCGGTCCCAGTTGCTCCTGTTGCCCCAGTGCTACCAGTCACTCCCGGTTCTCCTACGGATCCAGTTGCTCCTGTCGCTCCGGTCGTTCCCGGTTCTCCGGCGGCCCCAGTTGCACCAGTCGTTCCCGTACTACCAGTCACTCCTGGTTCTCCTGCGGCTCCAGTTGCTCCTGTTGCTCCGGTGCTTCCCGTTACTCCTGGTTCACCCGCGATCCCAGTTGCTCCTGTTGCTCCGGTGCTTCCCGTCACTCCCGGTTCTCCTACGGATCCAGTTGCTCCTGTCGCTCCGGTTGTTCCCGGTTCTCCGGCGGCCCCAGTTGCACCAGTCGTTCCCGTACTACCAGTCACTCCTGGTTCTCCTGCGGCTCCAGTTGCTCCTGTTGCTCCGGTGCTTCCTGTCACTCCTGGTTCTCCTGCGACTCCTGTTGCTCCTGTTGCCCCAGTGCTTCCCGTCACTCCCGGTTCTCCCGCGGCTCCGGTTGCTCCCGTGCTTCCGGTCACTCCCGGTTTTCCGGCGGTTCCAGTTGCTCCGGTGCTTCCCGTTACTCCCGGTTCTCCTGCGGCTCCTGTTGCTCCTGTTACCCCAGTGCTTCCGGTCACTCCCGGTTCTCCTGCGGCTCCAGTTGCTCCGGTCGCCCCGGTGCTTCCCGTCACTCCTGGTTCTCCTGCGGCTCCAGTTGCTCCGGTCGCTCCCGTTACTCCTGGTTCACCCGCGATCCCAGTTGCTCCTGTCGCTCCGGTGCTTCCGGTCACTCCCGGTTCTCCTACGGATCCAGATGCTCCTGTCGCTCCGGTCGTTCCCGGTTCTCCGGCGGCCCCAGTTGCACCAGTCGTTCCCGTACTACCAGTCACTCCTGGTTCTCCTGCGGCTCCAGTTGCTCCTGTCGCTCCGGTGCTTCCGGTCACTCCCGGTTCTCCTACGGATCCAGATGCTCCTGTCGCTCCGGTCGTTCCCGGTTCTCCGGCGGCCCCAGTTGCACCAGTCGTTCCCGTACTACCAGTCACTCCTGGTTCTCCTGCGGCTCCAGTTGCTCCTGTTGCTCCGGTGCTTCCCGTCACTCCCGGTTCTCCTACGGATCCAGTTGCACCAGTCGTTCCCGTACTACCAGTCACTCCTGGTTCTCCTGCGGCTCCAGTTGCTCCTGTTGCTCCGGTGCTTCCCGTCACTCCCGGTTCTCCTACGGATCCAGTTGCTCCTGTCGCTCCGGTTGTTCCCGGTTCTCCGGCGGCCCCAGTTGCACCAGTCGTTCCCGTACTACCAGTCACTCCTGGTTCTCCTGCGGCTCCAGTTGCTCCGGTCGCCCCAGTGCTTCCCGTCACTCCCAGTTCTCCTGTTGCTCCTGTTGCTCCTGTTGCCCCGGTGCTTCCCGTCACTCCCGGTTCTCCTGCGGCTCCTGTCGCTCCGGTGCTTCCTGTCACTCCTGGTTCTCCAGTTGCTCCTGTTGCCCCAGTGCTTCCCGTCACTCCCGGTTCTCCCGCGGCTCCTGTTGCTCCCGTGCTTCCGGTCACTCCCGGTTCTCCGGCGGTTCCAGTTGCTCCGGTGCTTCCCGTTACTCCCGGTTCTCCTGCGGCTCCAGTTGCTCCGGTCGCCCCGGTGCTTCCCGTCACTCCTGGTTCTCCTGCGGCTCCAGTTGCTCCTATTGCTCCGGTCGCTCCCGTTACTCCTGGTTCACCCGCGATCCCAGTTGCTCCTGTCGCTCCGGTGCTTCCGGTCACTCCCGGTTCTCCTACGGATCCAGTTGCTCCTGTCGCTCCGGTCGTTCCCGGTTCTCCGGCGGCCCCAGTTGCACCAGTCGTTCCCGTACTACCAGTCACTCCTGGTTCTCCTGCGGCTCCAGTTGCTCCTGTTGCTCCGGTGCTTCCCGTCACTCCCGGTTCTCCTACGGATCCAGTTGCTCCTGTCGCTCCGGTCGTTCCCGGTTCTCCGGCGGCCCCAGTTGCACCAGTCGTTCCCGTACTACCAGTCACTCCCGGTTCTCCTGCGGCTCCGGTTGCTCCGGTTGCCCCAGTGCTTCCCGTAACTCCCGGTTCTCCTGCGGTTCCAGTTGCTCCTGTCGCTCCGGTCGTTCCCGGTTCTCCTGCGGCCCCAGTTGCACCAGTCGTTCCCGTACTACCAGTCACTCCCGGTTCTCCTGCGGCTCCAGTTGCTCCGGTTGCCCCAGTGCTTCCCGTCACTCCCGGTTCTCCTGCGACTCCTGTTGCTCCTGTTGCCCCGGTGCTTCCCGTCACTCCCGGTTCTCCTGCGACTCCTGTTGCTCCAGTTGCTCCGGTGCTTCCCGTTACTCCCGGTTCTCCTGCGACTCCTGTTGCTCCGGTGCTTCCCGTTACTCCCGGTTCTCCTGCGGCTCCAGTTCCTCCGGTGCTTCCGGTCACTCCCGGTTCACCTGCGGCTCCTGTTGCTCCGGTGCTTCCGGTCACTCCTGGTTCACCCGCAATCCCAGTTGCTCCTGTCGCCCCGGTGCTTCCGGTCACTCCCGGTTCTCCGGCGGCTCCTGTTGCTCCGGTTGCCCCGGTGCTTCCCGTCACTCCCGGTTCTCCGGCGGCTCCTGTCGCTCCCGTGCTTCCCGTTACTCCCGGTTCTCCGGCGGTTCCAGTTGCTCCTGTTGCCCCGGTACTTCCTGTCACTCCCGGTGCTCCTGCGGCTCCCGTTGCTCCCGTTGCTCCGGTGCTTCCCGTCACTCCCGGTTCTCCGGCGGTTCCAGTTGCTCCTGTTGCCCCGGTACTTCCTGTCACTCCCGGTGCTCCTGCGGCTCCCGTTGCTCCCGTTGCTCCGGTGCTTCCCGTCACTCCCGGTTCTCCTGCCGCTCCGGTTGCTCCTGTCGCCCCGGTGCTTCCCGTCACTCCCGGTTCTCCTGCGACTCCTGTTGCTCCGGTGCTGCCTGTTGGTCCAGTTGGACCTGTTGGGCCCGTCACACCATTGTCATACCAATATTCAGCTATTTGGTAAATATCAGCAACGAAGGCTAAACCCACCTCTCCCTGCAAATGATTCATAACCTGGAAAGTAAACAGAAAACGAGAGCCAGGAAGGACAAACTCAGGATTAAATGACACTGAAACCGAATAAAATCGAACATTCTGCCAAGGAACCCCCTCCTTGATAGATTCCAAGTCCGAGGGGATTGCCACAAGTTCAACATTTAAATCATCCGGGAAATTTGGAACCACTGGATTTCCAAAAGCATCGATTAACGTAATGCGCATATTGCTAGGCTGATTACAAAATAAAGTAAAAAAAATCAGATAAGAAAGTTCATCCGTTCCTTCAACAATAGGTAAAGGTACAGATGCTGCGGCAAAACTGTATCCCTTCCCTGACTTATCGCCTTGCTTGGCCCAAACAAACATTGGGCCCGTAACCTGTTGAAACCACACATTATTGTCATTATTGAAGGATTCAAATTGAGGCCAAATGCCATTTACATTTCCAATGTTTACAGCGTTCGGGGGGGTGCCAGTGATTAATAATACTACAGCCTCGCCAACAGAATCAGCGACAAAAACATTCTTATTGCTGCTAGCAATTCGTTGTAAAGGTGTAATTGTCATTCGCAGTACCTCTCCAATCAAAACCAACCAAATATCATAACATCATATGTGCGTATCACTATTTTGCAACAGTGATGTTGTAGAACTAAATTTTATTCGTAAAATATGCTGCCAATTTGGTGGAAGCTCGTTCGTTTCAATGTGCGAATAACTGTTTATTTTTACAGTGCTCAGAAGGAGCGGTGACAATTCGAGGGTGATTCGATCCTTCCCCACCGCAATATGCGGTCCAACGACCGGTTGAACCTCAAACATAATAAGGAAGTCATACCTTCGGTTCATTGAAGCTCTCGCTGCCTCTATAATGTTGATTTCATAGGGATATACGATGGGGTTGGTCGTCAATATCTTATCGTAATAGTTGTTGACAGCTTTCTGGATGTGCGGAAGCAGCATAAGTAACAGCATATCTTGATACAAAAGAGTATCAGTACTGGATGGGACGTGCCCATTGTGTGCGTATGTTTGTAAAGGCATAAAAAGTACAAAGAGCAATAGCGAAGAGATTGCAATTGCAGGCCACTTCTTTTTCATTGTCATCACCTCAAGGAAACTATCTCCCAAAAACAAGATAATTATGCTCCTTTTCGCTGTACCATCGCCTTTTATCGTGTATTCCTGAACTCATGCCGCAAGCGCTTCTCAATAACAAAACAAGCACCTTGATCCTTTATTTTAGGATGCGAGGTGCTTGTCCATTTATCAACATCTCATGTCAACGCAAAATATTATTTAAACGAAGCGTAGCCTTCATCCGCCATGACTACACTGCCGTTAATCGCGCTGGCCTCATCGAGGGATAGTAAGTATACCGTATCTGCAACTTGTTCCGGCAGGGTCAGCTTATTGCCAATGACCTTTGCCTTCATCGCATCGACCATGCCATTATCCTTGTATCCTTGAATGATTGGCGTGTCGACAGCGCCAGGTGCAACCGCCAGAACACGAATTCCATATGCAGAGAGCTCAAGTGCAGCCGATTTTGTCATCATGATAATAGCTCCCTTAGTCGCATGATAAGCGTATGTGCCGGGAGAAGCTAAAAATCCGAAGACAGAGGCAGTATTAATAATGACGCCCTTGATGCCCAATTCTCTCATTTTGCGCCCAGCAGCAATAATGCCGTAGGTCACACCGTGCTGATTGACATTAATGACATCATGATAATCTTTCAGATTCTGATCAAGTACAGGTGTAATCCGTCCAATCCCTGCATTGTTGAACATAACATCAATACGACCAAACGCTTCAACAGCCTTGTCCACTACCGCTTCTACATCCTCCAGCTTGGACACATCTGTTTTGACGAAGATTGCCTCTCCTCCTTGCTCCGTAATCAGCTTTACGACCTCATTGCCTGCTTGCTCATTGAAGTCGGCGACAATGACACGATCTCCTTTTCTAGCAAATTTCAAAGCCGTCTCTTTCCCAATTCCACTTGCGCCACCTGTAATAATAGCAACTCTTTTTTCAGTCATGTTCGTTTCCTCCTCTTTTGATTGTTATTCATGTACATATAGATATGAGGTTGTTCATTGACAGTTGTTTCTTGCTATGCCTATATTGTATCATTGTAATTTATTAACTAAAATTTATTTAATTTAATCTATAATTAAGAAATACTTAATTGAGGTGCATGATTATGAATATCGAACAGTTGGAAAACATTGTTGAGGTTGCCAAATCAGGCTCGCTGACCAAAGCCGCAGAGCAAGCGCACGTAACCCTTTCGGCAATCAGCCAATCTATTTCCCTGCTTGAATCAGAGCTTGGGATTCGCTTATTCCAGCGTGCCCGCGGACAAGGAGCGGTTCCAACGCCTGAAGGTCAAGTGATTATTCGCATTGCAAATGAAGCACTCATGAAAATCAATGAGTTAAAAAAAGAGGCGCAGTTTTATAGCAACACGATAAGCGGACAATTGCGAATTGCAACCATCCCAGGCCCCATGCATCTGCTGATTGACGTCATTTCCAGCTTCAAGCGTGATTTCCCGGGCGTTAAAATCGAAATAATGGAAAAAGGACCAAAAGAAATATTAGATCTCATAAAGCAGGATAAAATTGATATTGGCTTGATTGCATTATCGGAAAGCCTGCTCCAGCAGCAGCGCAATGTAACGTTTCAGAAGCTGCTAGAAGGTAAGCTGGTCGTAGGTGTCAATCAACAATCTCCCCTGCGTTGGGAACAAGCTCTAACACCTGAAAAACTGATCAATCAAACGTTCGTTCTCTATGATGATGAGCATATTCGGAACTTTATGACCCAGTTCATTGAAGTGTACGGGGAGGCTGACATCTTGTTTATCAGCAACAATACACAAGCAATTCATAATGCGGTAAAAGAAGGAATTGGAGTGACCATCGGGATTGATTACTCCTTCAAGGAAGATGGTCTGCATATCATCCCCTTAGCGCTGGAAATACCGAGTATAGAGCGATTTTATTATGGCTGGGTTCACGCTTCGGATAAGCATATTTCACAAGTGGCGAAGCGTTTTTTGAATCGATTGAAATCAGAGCTATAGCAAAGATAACAGAAAAATACGGTTGACAAACGTTTCAAGAGGACTATAATGTGATTTATCACATGAAAGCCCAAAAGCAAGAAAGCAAGAAAGTCAAAAAGCAAAACAGTAGAATATCAAAAAGCGTTGAACTAATACAGTAGCTGTCTGTGGCGGAAAATCAGAGACTTGGTGGTTGGTGCGAACTAAGCCGGGGCATGCAGCGAATTACAATTAGGGAGCTGACTTGCGTCCGGCAATGCCGTTATAGATTAAGTGAACAAAAGCTTATTTTTGTTAATCAGGGTGGTACCGCGGAACTTCCGTCCCTATGTGGGATGGAGGTTCTTTTTTATTTTATAGAGATTGTTCAACAAGTCGACTTATGAACATGAACCATTACATCTACGATATAAAGGAGTGAAACGAACATGAAAAGACAAGTATCCATTGGTCTAGCGCTATTGCCTATTTTTGCGCTAATCGCTGCGGGAGCTGCCTCTATCTCTATTTGGAAAGCTGGCATGTTCATCCCATTAATAATTGGCATCATCTTCACCGTTCTTGTAGGGGTGATTAGCGGATATAAATGGAGCGAGCTGCAGGACATGATGGTAAATGGCGTAGCTAAAGCTTTGCCTGCGATATTCATCTTACTTGTCATTGGGATGATCGTCGGGACATGGATTGCAAGTGGGGTTATTCCTACTATGATCTACTACGGTTTATCATTTATTCATCCCTCTTTCTTCGTTCCGGCTGTAGCTGTCGTTACAGGCATCATTGCCATTACGCTTGGCAGTTCCTTCACTTCGATTGCAACGATTGGGCTGGCATTCATGGTCATCGGTGAAGGAATGGGATTCTCCCCTGGCTTGATTGCGGGCGCGGTTATTTCAGGAGCATTTTTCGGCGATAAGCTATCGCCTTTATCGGATACGACGAATATTGCACCAGCTATGGCAGAAACTGACTTGTTTAGTCATGTGCGCCATATGCTGTGGGATACGATCCCCGCATTTGCTATCGCCGTTGCTTTATACGCACTAGTTGGCACACGCACGGCAGAGGGCGCGGTCGATACAGCCAATATCGATATGATCTTAAAAGGGATTCAACATTCATTCCTTATTCATCCCCTATTGCTATTGTTGCCGATTTTCACGATTTTCTTAATGATCAAAAAGCTTCCGGCTCTGCCAACATTGCTGTTGGTAGGCATTATTGGCGGTGTAATTTCCATTGTTGTGCAGGGAGACACAATCACATCGATGATCAACACGATGACGAATGGATTCCATGCGGAATCCGGAGTGAAGGCCGTTGATTCCTTGCTGAATCGAGGCGGGCTTGTCTCTATGCTGAATACGATTGGTCTGTTGACTATTGCTACTGCACTAGGTGGATTATTGGAAGGAACAAACATCTTTCATGCTCTTGTTCGGCCCATCGTTGCGAAGATCAAGACACCTGGCTCGTTAATTGCGACGACACTTGCGTCCACCTTCCTTGTTGCCTTTGCCAGCGGAGCGCAATTTCTGGCGATTATTTTACCGACAAGAACCTTTGTACAAACATATAAGGACATGAACATTGACACGAAAAATTTATCCCGATGTGTAGAAGCAGCCGGCACAGTTGGCATCACCTTAGTTCCATGGGGCGTACCTGCCGTATTTGCTGCCAACATGCTGGGGGTAAGCGCGGAGCAATTTATTCCTTACATTTTCTTCGCGTTCCTCGCCCCGCTTATCAATTTATTGTACGGATTAACAGGTTGGACTATCGTGAAGAAGGAATACTCTGTACGCTCAGTTCAAATGAATGTGACTGCAGGAGGAATCGGTCATGAATGAAGTCATCGTTAATATCGTCGGCACTGCACAAGATGCAGGTGTGCCGCATCCCAATTGCTTTTGTCAGCACTGTATGAATGCATTGCAGCATGGGACTCGCAGGTATGCAGCTTCCTTAGCCATTATCGAACCGGAGCGCAAGCAATGGCATCTTATTGATGCTACACCAGACATGCGTGAGCAGATGGCTCATATTCAAAGGAAGTACAATCTTCAAGGGACGATTATGAATACAATTTGGCTAACACACGCCCATATCGGCCACTATCCTGGATTAATGTTCTTGGGAAGAGAAGCCATTGGCGCGAAAGATGTTCCTGTCTTCTGTGGAGAGAAAATGAAGCAGATGCTGGAAAGCCATGCTCCATGGTCACAATTAGTAGAATTGAACAATATTCAATTGAGCCCTATCCAGCATGAACAGCAGGAGCAGATGTCGCCTTCTGTTCGCATTACGCCGATCGAGGTTCCCCATCGCAATGAGCTATCTAAAACGTTCGGTTTTTGGATTGAAGGGCCCACTCGCAAGCTGCTATATATTCCAGACATTGATCGTTGGGATGAGTGGGATCGCGACATTTATGACATGGCGAAGGAAGCAGATATTTGCTTATTAGATGGCACGTTCCACTCGATCGAGGAGATTGAACGCATGGGCCGCAATTATAAAGAAATCCCCCATCCTGTTATGACAGAAACAATGGATCGATTGCAGGGCTTGGCGGAGCATACAGAGATTTATTTTACACATTTTAATCACACGAATCCTGTCAACGACCGAGCGAGCGCATTTACGAATCTTGTTCAGGAGCGAGCATTTTATATCGCTGAAGATGGGATGGAGCTTAAATTATAAATTGTTGGACGTTCAACAGCACTGCCTTTCTGCAAAGATAAGAAGGCGGTGCTGTTTTTTTATAATCTGACATTCCAGTGCAGGCAGGATCCATTTTTCTGGTATAGGAGGCTTCTTATTTAACGCCGATACCGCATTCATAATATAGGGTTAAACATAGGAGGAAACATGGATGAATTTCTTAACTATGACTCAAAATAATGGTTATACATGATTGAATTGACTACAGATTTGACTAGAGATCGAACAAAGGAGAACAAACATCATGCCGCGTCATTCTATCACCTTTCTGCAAGCCTGCTTTATTGTCATCTTGTCAACAGGTCTAATGAATCACGTTACTATCATTCCTGTTCTGCTGCGTGAAGCGCACAAAGACGGTTGGGTCAGTGTACTGATTGCACTCGTACTCACCTTATGCTGGATTCCGCTCCTTCTGTTTACTGTTCGAGCCAAACCGGATCGTCCCCTCCCCTTGTTCTCATGGGTTTATTCACTGGGTGGCAGCTTTGCTGCATGGTTGGTTACGATTTTGATGATTGCGTATTTGCTTTTTTCGGCATTTGTTACGTTGGAAGACACAGTAACATGGACTAAAATATCGTATTTGCCCACCACCCCGACAACTGTAATCGCAGGTGTATTGATTTTATTGTCGCTCTTCAGCGCCTTAATTGGCATACAATCAATTGCAATTTGCGCTGGTATTCTTTTTCCGGTCGTCATCATTCTCGGATATGTTGTGATGAGTGCCAATTTTCAATACAAGGATTATTCCCTCATTTTCCCGATGTTGGAGCATGGGTTTACTCCCATTATAAATGGGCTGATTCTAATTGGAGCTGGAATGGCCGAGCTGCTTCTTATTATCTTCTTACTGCCGCATATGTCAAATAAACCTCGATTTTGGGGGATGTCTACACTGGCGATCATTCTAGCCGGCCTTACAATTGGCCCTTATCTAGGCTCAATAGCCAACTTCGGAATTGAAAATGCTTCTTACATGCGGTATCCAGCTTTCGAGCAGTGGAGAATTGTAACCGCGGGCAAGTACATTGAGCATCTCGATTTTTTATCGATCTATCAATGGATATCCGGTTCATTCATCCGCATATCGTTGGCCCTGTTCCTCATTATAGACACCATTCCTCATCGCGAAAATCACACGAGAGTTGGTATTGGTGTATTGGTGGCTGTATTATTATGCTTTGCTGTTGTTGCTTATCGAGATGACATTCAATTCGTCAATCTGTTAAGAAACATCTATTTCCCAAGCGTCACTTATGTACTTGTATTTCTGTCCGTAATACTCGCTTTTCTCACCTACTACAGACAGTACAGATACAATGGAGGGATCATTCGTGAAACCAAATAAAACGTTGAATCAGAAACTTGATGTTCAATCAACTGAAAACCAGCCGCTTACCCTTCAACAGTTGTTTCGATCATTGGAGAATTGCGCAGATGTTCAGAAGAAAACGTATTCATTTGGATCAAGCACTCGTTCGTACACTGTATCCTTCATCTATTGCGAAGGATTGGCTGACATTAAACAGTTGAATCAATATGTGATTCCGCTGTTAAAAGCCAATCTAGAGGGTGCCAATTCGCTTCACGATCTATTTCACAATAACTTATTGGCACTCCAGCCTATCGATGCTAAGAATCGTGTGCAAGCCGTGGAGACATTGTTGTTTGCCGGGCATCTCATTATCGAATTCAAAGAATTGAGCGCCTACTATTCTCTCGATATTGCAGATCCGCCCAATCGAGCTCCTGAAGAATCCAATACGGAAATATCCATAAAAGGCCCGAAGGATGGGTTTACGGAGAACTGTGCGGTGAACATTGCGCTTATCCGCAAGCGCTTGCGAACCCGCTCTTTGAAATGCGAATCCTTTGTGATTGGGGTCCGCAGCCAAACTAAAGTTTCCTTGCTCTACATTGAGGATATAGCGAATCCAAGCATGATGCGTGATATTAAGCAACGCATCGAAGCAATCGATACAGATGCAATCGTAAGCGGCTCACAGCTTGGTGAAGCGCTTGGCGACTCGCCTTATTCCTTGTTCCCTTTGCTCGATTACATTGGAAGACCCGATTACGCTGTACAATCCCTCGTAAGAGGAAGATTCATTATTATTGTAGAGGGAATGCCTAGTGTGCTGATTGGCCCAGCTAACTTAGTATTAACCTTGAAATCGCCGGAAGATATTCATTTTCCGTATTTTTTCGTAGCATTTCAAAGACTGCTGCGAATAATCGGCTTACTTATCTCTATCTATATGCCTGGGTTTTGGATTGCATTAATTGCCTTTAATTTAGAACAGCTTCCGTTCCCTCTTTTGGCAACGGTAACGAACTCTCGCTTAGGACTTCCACTGTCCGCTCCTATGGAAATGATATTGATGCTTGGGCTATTTGAGATATTCCGTGAGGCAGGCATTCGATTGCCAAAGGCAGTTGGGCAGACGATTGCCGTCGTAGGTGGACTAATTGTCGGAGATGCTTCGATCCGAGCAGGTCTCAGCTCTCCGACTACGCTTGTCGTAGCGGCAGTTACTGCTGTAGCTACCTTTACTTTGGTTAACCAGTCGCTGAGCGGCACGGTAAGTATATTGCGTCTCTTTGTGCTAATCGTTTCTTCCATACTTGGCATGTACGGCTTCTTTATTTCTGTCATGGCCATACTGGTCTATTTATCGTCACTGCATTCATTTGGCATGCCCTACTTATCGCCACTGTCACCGCCTATTTTCGGGGATATGCTGAAATCGCTTCTTGCATTGCCTGTCAAGATTGTGAACCGACGTCCCATTATGCTCCGAACAACTGACAAGACTCGCGAAGGAAAGGAGCCAAAATGAGCTTATTTTATCATGAAGGAGAGAGATCTCTATACAGGAGCAGAAAACAACGATTATGGCTGCTTGTCAGCATCCTGTCTCTGGTTCTACCACTTGCAGGCTGTTGGGACATTAAAAATGTCCAGGATATGAACTATGTTACTGCTTTGGGCATTGATTATGTTAATGGTAAATATATCGTGTACACGAACTCGCTGGAGTTCACCAATGTAGCGAAGCAGGAAGGAACCAGAAGCCCGAGCAAACCGCCGACATGGATCGGGAAGGGAGAAGGATACACACTTGATTCAGCGGTAAATGACATATATGCCGCTTCTACCCTGCAAGTCATTTGGGATCATACGACTGTACTCATCTTCAGTGAGCGTGCCTTGCATAAGGACGTAAATAAGATGATTGATTCCCTTCTTCGTTTTTCAGGAATTCGATATACACCATGGGTGTACGGCACCAAAATTCCGATCGCTGACCTATTCGCGGTAACGCCTCCGTTTAATTTGTCGCCCATCGCGTCTATGCTATATGCCCCGGATGAAATATTGAAGCAGCAGACCAACATTCCTCCGCTGCAGCTGCTAAAAATGGTCGCACTGCTGAATGAGCCGGGATGTACTGTATTATTGCCCAGCCTTTCACTCAACAATGAGGAATGGATGAAGGACAAAAAAACAATTAGTCAGCACGAACTCAATGGAGTATTCGTCCTTCAAAACGGAAAGTACAAAAATTGGTTGACGCAGGAAGAAGTATTAGGATTGAGGTGGCTGTCAAATCAAATTCATAATATACATATAGGAGTCGGGCGTCCAACCAGCCCTGATGCGATACTTACAATAAATAAACATAAAGTATCCGTTAATGTGTCGCTGCATGGCGAAGTCCCCAAGTTCAACCTCGTAATTGATGTCCGCAGCTCTGTCGAAGAAATTGCCGATAATGCAACCGAAGAAGCTATCATCGCAGCGGCAAAGGAAAAAGTAAGGAATGATGTACAACAAACATTTCAACAGGGGTTGAATAGAAACCTTGACATTTATTCGTTGCAAAATCATGTTTATCGCAAGTACCTCTCCATTTGGAAAAAAAACAAAAATGGTTCCCTGCTGCAGCTCGCGCCCAACTCTCTTGAACGGATTGACGTCCGCGTCCAGATAGAGGATTCTGGGATGATTCGTCTGAACCGTTAACCAAAGCCCTGACAACCTGTTTGTTGTCAGGGCTCGCTTGTATTATTGAAGCTGCTGTCCCCACACCTCAAACTCATAGATGCGAGCTGCTGTATCGGATTCCTGTGTCGCTTTCGTCACATTCAAACGCGCATAACGCGCTGACATCGGATCGATGCTATGCGTTGTTTTTCCCATCGTATTTCCCGTCACCTGAACAACATCCGTCCAGTTGGTTCCATCCTCGCTAAGCTGGATATTAAACTCTTTCGTGTTGAAGCTCGATGACTCACCGCCCTCTTGAGCATGCTTAATGATAAATTGATCGATGGAATAGACTGAACCCAGGTCGACTTGCAGCCAGTGCGGCTCGGAGCCGGTTGCACACCATTTGCTGTTGTTCGCTGTTGTGCCATCGAATGCCTTGGCAGGTGTCTCGCCTGGCACAAAGCTGTCTGCAGTCGCTGTCTGATTCAGTGCTAGATTCATCTTAGATGATGCCTGCTTCCATTGGAAACTGACTTGTGCTGCTGTACTGCGTGCCCCATTCTCCCCTAGCGCAACCACTTCCAGAGTCGTAGATTCTTCACCTCCAAGTCGGCTCATCGGTTGTGCATAATACGCAGTATTAGGCGTTGCGCCTATGAATTCCCGTGTGCCATCAGGCTTCACCCGATAGACCTCATACGCCTGAATCTTATCCCCTGAAGAAGGATTCCAGCTTAAACGCGCATCTGCTGTATTTCCAGAAAAATCAACATCCTCAATGGCCAAGCCCGTTACAGTCTCCGGTGCTGATGATGAACCAGCATTGCGAACAGATAATTGACCGATATTGATCGCATAGTTGCTGAGCGCATTCCCACTGTCGAACTTCAAGGACAACGCATCAATCGTGCGGCCGGCAAAGCTGCCCAGCGAGATGCTTTTTGTATTCCATGCGGAAGCTTCCCCATCGCCTACATCAAAGAACTCAAAATGCTCCGGATTATCGGCGAAGGATACACCAACCTTCATATTTGAAGCTGACTCCCCAGTCTTATATGTAACGGAGACTTCTGTATCGCTAGACACAGGCAGACTAGTTCTATACAGCTTCAAATGAGTAGCATTCTGCGGACTAAGTGCACCAGATACTTTGAGGGAGCTTCCGCCATAATACGCGTTGTTCCAATCAAAGCTTGGTTTCAGCGCTGTACCCGAGCTTTCCGCAATCCAACGCCATGTAGGAAGGATGTCTTGCAAGCTGCGGTTATTCCATTCCTTCGTGCTCATAATGTTGCCATCAACCGCAAATTGACTGCCATGCCCCGTATTGAAGTTAGTTGTAAAAGGCAACTGCTGTATCGATGATTTATCTGCAAAATAATTCGCAATTCCTTTCCAATTGGAAGAAGTCGCCGTATTGCGCGGATCACTATTCGGTCCTACCCAATATTTCATTTCCTTCGCGTAGAAATCATCATTATTGGAAGAGCTGCGATATGCCCAATCCGGACGATAGATGCCCAATGATGTAGCAGGTGCCTGATTGTTAGGGAAAATCCCTGACCAATTGACGTACGTATTGTAGCCATTCGCTTCTGTATCGATGCCGGCGTACAAATCATACGGATCTCGATTAAGACTGGCTGCTTTATTTTTGGAGTTTTGCAGCATGGATGCAGACCAGTTGAAGTTAAGGAACATACTGTCCGCCACCTTCTGCGCACCATTCTGCAAGAACATCTGATTTCTTGCATTCAATTCATTTTGCCAGCTAATACTTCCGCTGTTCGTCATTGAATCGTACCACATAACATGCATGCCGGATGGCTTATGAGTCTGCAAATACTGCATGAATTGCTGCATCTTCGCAGCATCAGCCGTATTGCCGCCCGACGTCTCTTGATTAATGAACCAGCCGTCAAAGCCAAAATAGCTTGCTGCCTCAAGCAGCTTGTCTGCTACCGGGAAGGAGCCATCCGGTTTTTGCTGCAGCATTTGCTGTACCCATTGATAGTTGCCCCCGTATACATTCGGTGGGAAAAAGATAGTTCCAAGAATCGGCACTCCGTTCTTATGGGACGCATCGATAATGTCCGCGCTCGGAGGTACGATAAGTCCTTCGGAAGCCGAGCCTCCCCAAAGCACCATCATATCGACATACTGCCAATATCCGAACGTATCCGCACGGAATTGACTGGATCCTTGAGACGGAACGCCGCTAGTATTGTCATTTAACGCAGACAAAGCAACAAGCCGCGATTGGGTCTGTGCATTCGGATTCACCTTCTGGCCGGTAAATCGCTCTGCAAGCGGAATCGTTCCCCGATTGAACTTCGCATCCTTGTCGGCTGTAGGGCTCCACTCTAGAAGTGTTGCCGGATGCCAATAAGAGGTGCGCGGCTGCTCCGCATGAGCAGTTGAAGCCATAATCGGCCCAAATGTAGATAGAGCAAGAAGCGAGGTGATGAGTAAAAGCTTCATTTTCTTTTTCATCGTGTTGACCACTATAAGTCTCCTCCTCGCACCATGAGGTGCTATATTCGAGTACAACTTAAATCTACTAGAAATGAAGCGCTTACATAAGTGTAAAAAACTTATATTCAATGTATAAACTATAGTGTGTTTGAATTGAAGTGCTGGTATTTATAAATATATTATCAAGATTGAAAACATACCTCCTTCAAAAATCCACGAGTTATCATTGCGATTGAGAGGATCAAATCGACGCCATATGACTTCGCAAGATTCGAAAAATACACGTTCGGTATAGATGTTGCTTTATCGCTGGCTTACGAGACCAATCCCCTCTTCTATTGGTCTTGCCACCTCTTTATCGTCTTTTAATGTAAATGACCGCAGCAGCTATCATTACTCTAAGCTTTGAAGGATAACATGTAAGGAATTGCGCATAAATAATTCATCCGGACGAGATTTCATCATAACGGTGACACCGATCAGCGAAATGACTAAAGCCTGTGCAATTGCCTTAGCGTTCATATCCGACTTCAGTTCCCCAGACTGTATTCCGCGTTCGATTGACTCCTGAAAAATGGCTGCGAGATACATTTGATGCTCCCTTGTCAGAACTTCAAATTTGGCGTCGTGAGGTGCAAGCTCAACCATTGTATTGATGCAAAAGCATCCTTTGCCGCTTCCCTCATGCAAATCGCTCCCTTCTTGAACAATGCTTTCGAATATGCTCCGGAACGCTTCTTTTACAGAGGGCTTATTCAACAACTGCGCGCGAATGCGGGCGGCATGAGCTTGTGTATATGTTCGCAGCGCAGCTTCGAACAAACCTATTTTATCCCCGAAAGCAGAATACAAACTTGGGCGTTGTATTCCCATATATGCGGTTAGATTGCTTAAGGAAGTTGCTTCATATCCTTTTTCCCAAAATAATTGCATCGCGGCATGCAGTGCTTTTTCCTCATCAAATTCACGCGGGCGGGCCATGTCCCTCCTCCTTTACTCTCTAAACTCTATTTACAGATCGTTTTTTGTCACGATGATGATAGAAGTAGAATAGATATATCATACCTAACGGTACAATAAAAATATACTATAGGACATGATCTGTCAAACGAAATATGATTTCAAGATCTATGTATTGAGCATTTTTCAGTTGATTTTCAGAAAAA
Organism: Paenibacillus sp. B1-35; assembly: GCF_050474385.1. NCBI lineage: Bacteria > Bacillati > Bacillota > Bacilli > Caryophanales > Paenibacillaceae > Paenibacillus > Paenibacillus sp. B1-35. The sequence continues at coordinate 352,872 of NZ_JBCHVJ010000001.1, read as the reverse complement.
TATTGACAACTCACTTTTTAGCATGGTATTTTTCGGCTATATAACATACCGATCAGTACATAATAAAAATTATAATTAAAAGGAGTTGCAATGATGGGTACGAGTGCGCGAATATCTGAAGTTTCTTTATCCCGCTCCATTGTTCTTTTGCTTGCGACAGCGTGCGGCTTGGCCGTTGCCAATGTATATTATGCGCAGCCGTTATTGGACGCCATAGCTGGTGAATTTAGCATTAGGCATTCTACAATTGGGATCGTCATTACGATCACGCAGCTTAGTTACGCTGCTGGATTATTGTTATTGGTGCCACTGGGCGATATGATGAACCGGCGTAAGTTGATTTCTTTACAAATGCTTCTGTCTGTAGCAGCGCTTGTTGCAGTAGGGATTGCTCCGAACAGCACGATTTTGTTTATTGGCATGGCTTGCGTTGGATTGTTAGCGGTAGTGACACAGGTGCTTGTTGCCTATGCGGCGAATTTGGCCGGATCCTTCGAGCGCGGGCAAGTTGTCGGCGCCGTAACGAGCGGTGTTGTAATCGGCATTCTTCTTGCCCGGAGTGTAGCTGGCATTCTCACCGACATTGCAGGCTGGCGTTCGGTCTATCTTGTGTCTGCTGCCTTACTGCTCATCATGTCAATCACGTTATACAACATACTACCGCAACAAGATTCCATTCGTGCATCTCTGTCATACAAGCAGCTTCTTTATTCTGTCCTCACTTTATTTAAAGAGGAACCGATATTACGGATACGTGCCGTACTCGCCCTACTCATTTTTTCAGCATTCAGTATTTTATGGACATCGCTTGTTTTGCCATTGCGTATTCCTCCCTTGTCCCTCTCCCATAGTGCAATCGGAGCATTTGGGTTAGCCGGTGTGGCCGGAGCGATTGCAGCTGCACAAGCAGGACGCTGGGCCGATCGAGGATTAGGTCAACGTACGACTGGGGCGGCACTATTTCTGCTGTTTGCATCTTGGCTGCCGATTTCTTATGTAGATCAATCTTTGCTTGCGCTTATTGGCGGAATCATCCTGCTTGACTTTGCTGTTCAGGCCGTTCATGTTACCAATCAAAGCATGATATTAGCCGTTCGCCCCGAATCGCGAAGTCGCTTGACGGCCGGTTATATGATTTTCTATTCACTTGGCAGTGCATTAGGATCAATCGCATCAACGAATGTTTATGCAATTTGGGGTTGGAATGGCGTAAGCATATTGGGTGCCATAGTTAGTGCTATAGGAATTGTTTTTTGGTCACTGACACTGCGGTTCTCCGCTTCACGTTCATCTTAATAGTTTGCAATTCAAAAGAACCACTTTACATTTCTGCAACCTATCAATTGTACCTTCATTAACAACTTCTCTACGGCAGTTTTCTCGGCCAGCTATCCGAAAATCAATTCAGCCAAGGGAACTGCCGTAAGAGTTAACTTTATGATTGTTGTGAACCGCGTGAAACTCTGATTGCAAACAAGCCGGAAAGTGCGGCTACTATCCCACAAGCACATAAGATCAGAAATAAATTGATCCGTGCATGATTCATCACCAGTGCTGCAATCATTGGGCCGGCTGCCACGCCGACAAAGCGCATACTGCTGTACAAGGAACTAATCGTGCCTCTATGCTTCTTCTCAATGCTAGCGGTTATAAAGGAATCGAGACATGGCAAGGATGCTCCTATTCCGAGAAAGGCTGCGCTTAGCCAAATGAACAAGGGAACAACCGATGTCATCAGGATGCACATGCCAAGTCCTGCCGCTGTTAAAGCCAAACCGCACACAATGATCCATTTCATCGCGATTTTATTACTGCCTATGCATTTTCCGGCAATAAAAGAGGAAGAGCTTAATACGGCCAGAGGTATTGCTAGCAGCAAACCCTTTATTATTCCCTTATACCCATGCTTGTCTTCTAGCGTTTCTGATAAATAAAATAACGAGCTGAACAGCATGAACATGCAAAATCCACCGATAACAAATAGGGCGATTAGCCAACGCGAATTCTCTCGAATCAACTGCATCACTTGTTTTAAAAAGTCGCGAATGGGAATCGGTTCAGAATCAGATTCTTTGGGCTGCTTGACAAAAAAAAGAACGAGCAGGATCGAAATTAGACACAATACCGGAATGGCCCAAAAAGGAAGATGCCAAACGATCGCTACCAGGGCTGTCCCCAAAATAGGGCTTAATACTTTGCCGCATGTATTGGCCGTTTCGATAATGCCGAGACCGCTGCTCACATCTTTTTCACTGCTGAACATATCCCCTACTAAAGGCAGAACGATGGGCATTGCGCCAGCAGCGCCAATGCCCTGCAGAACCCTTCCCAATAAAATGACTGAATAAGAATGATCCATCCAGACCGCCGCTGCACCGCACACACCGCCTCCAATGCCTGTTATGAGAAGGCTGGGAATGATGACTGCCTTACGGCCAATGCGATCAGATAAATAGCCGGCAATAGGAATGAGGAAAATCGCCATGACCGAGTATACAGTAATGAGCAGACTTGTTTGGAACGAGCTAACCTTCAACTGTCTCCTGATTTCAGGCAATACAGGGATTAGCATTGAATTCCCTAAAGCCATTATCAATGGAATTGAAGAAAGTGCTAATAAGTCAAATCGTTTGTCAGCTTGCACTCGGGCACACCTCCGTGGGATATCCACGTCATTTTAGATTTATTTTACACTTATCCAAACTTTTTATTCTCTAATTCCGATAAAATTAAACGGATTTAAAGCATAGTCATGGTACATCTACAGCAACACTTACGGCTTTAATACAACCTTTACGCATTCATCCTCATGATTATTGAAAATACGGTACGCATGGCTTGCTTGATCCAATGGCATTTGATGCGTAATGATGGCTGTGGGATCAAAACTTCCCTTCACTATTTTGTTGTACAATTCCGGCATATAATGAATAACCGGTGCTTGCCCCATTATTAGTGTAATATTTCTTGCAAAAAAAGCACCGAGCGGAAATAAATTATAATTGCCTCCGTATACACCGGTTATTTGAACTGTGCCGCATTTACGAACAGCCTTCGTCGAAAATGACATGAAAAAAGCCGCGCTGACGCGGCCTTTAATTTACCGTATAAATATGAAGAATTAGTGCCATGAAAGGTCTACAACCACAGGCAAATGATCGGATGGAAACTGACCGTTAACCTGATCCGAAAGAATTGCATATTGAAAAACGTCAACATGCTCGTTCACGAATACATAATCGATAGGCGAATCTAGATCCTCTCCGTTATCCCCTTTGAATACTGATCCATTGTAATATAGACAGTCGATTAATTGTGTCAGCTGATAACCGTGGAACGTGAAGGATGGTCCAAAGTGGGAGTTCTTTGCGGCGTACCGCGCATCCCGCAGCACTGCTTTACCGTCCTGGCCAGTCGTGAGAATCTGATAGGGTTCGGACGATTCCGTGCAGTTGAAGTCTCCCGTTACTACTACTGGATCATTACCCGCCAATTCGGGAAGCCGATTTAAGATCATATGGGCACTCTGCTTCATTGCAACGGTTCCAATATGATCAAGGTGCGTATTGAAATGAATGAACTTGGTTCCTGTCAACTTGTCCAAAAACCGGACCCATGTCAGGATGCGTGGACAAGCGGCATCCCATCCTCGTTTTCCTGGGATTTCGGGTGTCTCGGATAGCCAAAACGTTCCATGCTCTAGCGGCTTAACACGATCCTTGCGATAAAATATTGCAACGAATTCTCCTGTGTCTGCACCATCGTCCCTGCCTGCCCCAATCCAGCCAAACTCGGGAAGCATTCGTTCCAAATCGGCAACCTGATGCCTCAATGCCTCCTGCGTTCCTACCACATCTACCTGATGGTATCGAATCATACTAGCCACCATCCCCGCCCTGCGGCTCCAGCTATTCTCGCAATCTTTTTCGTAAGCGTTGTCATATTTGACGTTAAAAGTCATGAATCTGATCTGCTGCTCTCCAACATTGCTCTTCATTCTCTTCTGCACTCCTCACCTGATGTTAAGCTTTACATGCGCACGTATCCAATTCGTAGAGCTGAAAATAACTCCAGAAGTATGTACATTATCGCATGATTGAAATGGGAATGCCAGATTGCTTTGTTCGCAATCAACACTATGCTGTCATGCTTTTAAGAAAGAAAATTTTAATCAATGGTATGTTATAATATCCCATGTTCATATGTTATATTTTGTATAAGAGAATTCTAACATGTTGAGAGCTAGCTCCACATTTTTAGCAAGTTATGCTAAGACGAGGTGACTTATGGAAAATAAAATAGTAGAGTTTTACCGCAATGTGCTCGTAGGCCTTGTGGAACCTTCGCCAGTAGAGCAGCTTATCGGGATAAAAGCGATCGAAGTAGTTCCTGGACATGCCATATTTGAAATGGATGTAGATCAGCAGCATTCCAATCCGCAAGGCACGCTTAACGGTGGAATCACCTGTACCCTTGCTGATATCACAATGGGCATGGCCTTCGGCTCCACTCTGTTGCCGGAAGAGACTTTCACGACGATTGAATTAAAAATCAATTTCATGAAGCCTGTATGGAATGGAACCATTAGAGCAGAAGCAAAGAGTGTGAAGAAGGGTAAGACAATTGGACTTATTGATTGTAATGTATATGACGACAATAACAGCCTGGTTGCTTATGCAACGAGTACTTGCATGGTACTGCGCGGAGATAAGGCTGAAGGAAGATAGCGAGGGAAAACGGCACATTCGATCGACTGTGCCGTTCATTCATTTATGCACCCGCAGCCACCACCGTACTTCACTCGTAAGGGAAACACAGAGGTACTCCAGTTCGCGGATCAGGCACAATATCTGCTTCAATGGAGAATACCTCACGCAGCACCTTCATCTTCATGACCTCGGCTGGCGAACCTTCCCGTACAACTGTTCCCGCCTTGATCGCAACCATGTGCTGCGCATACCTCGAAGCATGATTCAAATACACATGAATGATGAGCAGAGGAAAAATCAATGACAAACAGCCATTTATACGGCTTATAGTATGCAAAAAATCTGCGCAGCAATGGGAAATCTCCCTTCCTCCTTTTTAAAATCCGAAGTTTTATTTATCATGCTTTCGAGCGCGTTAATAAATATAGGAAGTAAGGAGCGCCGATTACAGCGACGACAATTCCCGTAGGTACTTCTGATGGCTGTAATATCCATCGTCCAATCGTATCTGCCGTAATCACAAGCAAGGCCCCGGCTAAAGCCGAAGTTGGCAGCAGGAGTTGGTGTTTGGAACCCACAAGCCGTCTAGCTAAATGCGGGCCAATAAGCCCAACGAAGCCGATGCCTCCGCTTACTGCGACACATGAGCCTGCCAAGCCTACCGCCGCTGCCAGCAGCAAAATTTGTTCTCTTGATACAAATGCTCCCAACCCTGTTGCCGTCTGTTCTCCCAAGTTAAGAACGTTCATGATTCGAGCCTTGTAGAATATGTAGGGTAATAACACAATGATGAACGGAAGAAGTGCAAGCACATACTTCCAATTCGTACCCCAGATGCTTCCGGCAAGCCACGTCGCCATCGTTTGATATTTTTCTGGACTAAGCTTTAATGTCAATACGATCATAGCAGCACTGATACCTGCAGCAACAGCAACACCGGTTAACAGTAATCGCGTAGGAGATATATTCTCATGCCGCTTATAGGATAGCAAACATATGAGCGCCGCTGCTAGTCCAGCGCCGAGCCATGCGAACACAGGCAATAAATAGATTGGAGCCTGTGCAGTTGACGGATAGAATGAGATGAACAGCATCACGGCAAGTCCAGCACCTGCATTAATGCCTAAAATCCCCGGATCAGCTAATGGATTGCGCGATATGGCCTGCATAACACATCCGGATACCGCCAGACCCGCACCGATAAGCAAAGAAATAACGATGCGTGGCAACCGGAAGTCGAATAAAATTAGCTCTTCTTTCTTCGTTCCTGAACCGAACAATGTTCGCAGCAAATCCATGGGAGATAAGCGAATAAATCCTGTATTCATGCTGATGATGAACATAATGACAATCAGCACGGCTATCGTGATCATAATCGCGATACTTCGCTGCTTTTTTCGTTTTTGAATCATCGTGATAGATAGATTTGTCACCGCTTACAGCCCCCTCCTTTCCTTACGAGCTAAGAAGAGGAAAAAGGGGACACCAATTAAAGCGATTAATGCCCCAACAGGTGTTTCATATGGCGGATTCACCATGCGAGCAGCAAGATCAGCGAATACAACAAGCAAGCTGCCAAGCAAGGCAGAGCAAGGGATAATCCAGCGATAATCCACACCGACTAAATAACGGGTAACATGTGGAATAATCAAGCCTACAAAACCAACAGCTCCAACAACAGATACGGCCGCACCAGCCAAAATAAGCACAATGACTGTGCCTGCCAGTTTTACAAGACGTGTACGCTGACCGAGCCCCTTAGCGATCTCCTCTCCAAGACTGAGCATTGTAATCGAACGTGATAATACAATCGCCCCTACAAGAGCAACTGAAATCCACGGGAACATCACTTCTAGCTGCGGCCACTTCGTGCCCGCTACTCCACCAGCGTACCAGAATGCCAAGTCCTGACCAATTCGATAATATAATGCGATCCCTTCGCTCAGTGCGGATAAGAGAGCACTGAGTGCCGCCCCGGCCAATACCATTCGAACAGGGGTTAATCCTCCCCTAGCTAATGATCCAATTCCATACACTAGCCCTGCGCCCAAGCCTGCACCAAGAAAAGAATACAAAATTAAATACATGTAAGGCAGACCTGGAAAAAATGCGAAGCAGATAGCCAGCATGAACCCTGAACCTGCATTCAAGCCAAGCAATCCTGAATCCGCCAGCGGATTGCGAGTCATACCTTGCATAATGGCTCCGGCAACAGCGAAGCAGGCTCCTACCATTGCCCCGCCCAATACGCGCGGCAGTCTAATTTCTTGAATAATTTGATGCTGTGTTACTTCCGGATTGAAGCGAAAAATTGACTCCCATACCGTAGTCACTTGAATATCTGCCGCACCGAACGATACAGATATAGCGATCCCTAACATTAATGCGAAGAAACCGCCAAAAAGAATAAGTGTTGCTGCCAGTGGACGTGAGCGAAATTCAACTGCTCGCGATGCAGCTTCCTTAGGTAAAGATTTAGCCACTTGACTCATACATGCCACCCTTGCTGATTCTTGAATTTAATTGATATTGATTATCATTTGCATCAATATTCATTTTAGGACATTATTCCTCATGTGGCAATGGACAAAATAAATTGATTTATTGTACAAATATTATTTCTCACTCTTTGCTTTGCTGCCTTCTACAAGCATCTCGGTCACTTTTTGTACCTGTGCTTGAACTGCAATCGGATCATACGTCCAAAAGTACTTTCCATCCACATCATAAACTCGGTGATTTTTTACTGCCGGTATCGAATTCCAAAATGCTCCGTCGCGCTCGAATTGTCCCTCATTACCAGTATTTTGCCTTTCTGCATAATCTCCTCCCTACTTAAATCCTTTGAGTATAAAAAGTACTGCATAAATTTGTATTTTCTATGGATCTCCATCATTTCTCCATAATTGTTGCTTATGCTGAGAATGTAATCTACAAAAATGATAATTGAGGAGGCAATGCATTGAAAAGCTTATTCACAACTCGCTTTCGAGTCATGCAAACCATGGTCATCACAACAGTAATCGCATTTGTAACAAGCGGATGCTGGAATGGAGGGAACGACAAGGATCAGACAAATATGGATCATTCATCTATGGAGAACAGCCAAAAATCGAAGTTGGAGTCAAATGCCTCACCGGTTAAACGCACAACGCATGCTGCATCTGTCGACGGCACATCGTTAACGATTACTGCCCAACAAAGTAATTTGGAAGTTTCCAATGGGGTTGTACTCCCAGTATGGACATTTAATAATTCTGTTCCTGGGCCGCAAATTCGAGTGAAGGTTGGAGATACCGTCAAGATTGCGCTTGAAAATGAATTGCCAGAGCCGGTGTCGATCCATTGGCACGGCTATCCCGTACCGAATAGCATGGATGGCATTCCTGGCGTCACCCAAGATGCTGTCGCTCCAGGGAAGTCATTCACCTATGAGTTCAAAGCAACAATTCCAGGAACGTATTGGTACCATTCCCATCAAGACAGTGTCAACCAAGTGGATAAAGGTCTATACGGATCTCTCATTGTCGAGGATCCAAAGGAACAATATAATCGTGACTATACGCTCGTCCTCGACGAATGGATGAGTGCAGAAGCGATGAATACAGAACATACGAATGAGAACGAGCCCAAAGATTATTCAGACATGTCTGGAATGGATCACTCAAAGATGAATATGTCGAATAGCAGCAATAACGGCATGGATCACAACACCATGCAGATGGGCGGCCACGATATGAGCATGTATGATTTGTATACAATCAACGGAAAATCAGGCGATGCGATAGAACCGCTTAAGGTCAAACAAGGTGATAAGGTTCGGCTTCGCTTGATCAACGCTGGATATCTCTCGCATCGCATGCACCTGCAAGGACATGAATTCAAGGTAATTGCCACGGATGGGCAGCCTATAAACAACCCAGCTGTCATTCAAGATCAAGTATTATCGATTGCGCCCGGCGAACGTTACGATATTGAGTTTATAGCAGACAATCCTGGTACATGGCTGTTGGACGAGCATAGCAAAGAAGAGCGAGTCCGCAATATGAGGGCCGTCATTCAGTATGAGGACATCACAAAATCGGTTGTCCAATCCGACACGGCCGAAACCCTCCCACAATTCAATCTGGCTGCTTATGGAGAAATAGCGAAATCATTATTTACACTTGAACAGACGTATGATCAAAGGGTAACGATGAATTTGAATACGGCAATGAAAAATGGGGAAATGGTGTACACCATCAACGGCAAGGTGTTTCCGGATACGGACAAGATTAAAGTCGCGAAGGGCGACAAAGTAATGGTTACTTTCATCAATCGATCGCCAACTGATGATCATCCGATGCATTTGCATGGACATTTCTTTCAGATATTGAGCAAAAACGGCCAGCCACTACAGGGCTCACCTATCATAAAGGATACATTGAATGTAAAACCCGGGGAGCAATATGTCATCGCATTTGAAGCCGATAATCCTGGAGACTGGATGTTCCATTGCCATGACTTGCATCATGCTTCTGCAGGGATGGTGACCGATGTTACGTACAAAGACTATAAGAGTTCGTATGTCCCCAATCCGAATGTAGGCAATAAACCTGAATAGTGGAAAAAAATGAATACAGCCAAGCCATTGAATCTATTCACAACTGGCTTGGCTGCACATTCGTATGTATCATTTTTCATGATACCTGTCACCTGATTCGCTTATAATTCCAATTGCTCTCGTCTGCCAGCCTTATGCCACTCCTGGTAGATGCCTCCCATTTCTTGAAACGCATGATCGACCATGGTTATCAGTTCATTCATGATCTCTTTGCTATAAGATAAATGAGTATTCACATTGTCTGCCTTATATTTGTGCAGCAGCTTTACATGTGCGATCGTATGAATGGTTTCTTCCGTTCTCTGCTCATTGCCTTACCTTCTGAATCAGATTTTCGCGTATCAAAATCTCCTTTGGCCCTGCATATTCTGATAACGCAAGTACCGAAAATAGCGTCTAGCACATACACTGCCGAGCGGAATCATGACCAGTGCATTACTTACTGATACCAGAGCATGCTCTCTGCCCCAATACCCAACTGCCAATCGAAGGAGAACAGCAGCTAGAAACACGATCACACCTGTTATTGAGCTTTGAGTACTGCAATTTGAAGTCCACCTGCAGATTGAATTTTAAAATTGAAAGTCTATCATGACGCCAAGTAGAAATATATAAGAAAGTGGAACCACACGCAATTGGTCTTCTTACTCTATAACCGGAGGAATGCCGGGATATTTTACAACCGGCCATTTCGTTGCCCGCAGGGCGCTCATTAATTCAGGCGATGCATTTAGGTTGGATTGAACAAGAAGCTTCGGCGTAAGGGCCATCCATTGATTTAGGGAAACGTCTGCAAAACGGTCACTTTTGAACATTTCAAGAAACCACAGGCTATCTGTTCCCGTGTTCTGAATGTAGTGTCCGAATGCAAATGGTACATATCCTACATCTCCTGCTCTATAGTTAAATGTGCGTGCAGCGCCGTTACCCGCAAAAACAGTCATTCTCCCCTGTCCGCTCAAGTAGTATTGCCACTCGTCATTGTTAGGGTGCCAATGCATTTCGCGCATGGCTCCTGGCTTAATCTCGACCAGCGCAGCAGCAACCGTGCGCGATGCTGGGAAATTGGAGGAATCGACGATGCGCACTGAGCCGCCCGGCGTGGTAAGTGGGGGCTGTGCCATTAACCGATAGACGAAGGTTGGCTCCACTGTGCCGAACGGATCGGGCACCTGCTGACTCTCAATCGTCCCGGGCACCTGATCCTGATAAATATAAACCTGCCCCCGAGGGATTTGGTCAAAAGCGGACATCGGCACTCCAAAATTAGCGGATAACACCTCTTTCGGTGTATGGGCAAACCAGTCAGAGATCGACAGCGTATTTAAGTCCGAAAAACTGCCATCGTCGAATACAAGCAGGAACTCGCAACCTTCTTCAAGTCCCTGAATCGAATGAGGAATACCCGGCGGAAAATACCACAAATCACCTGGGCCTACATCGGCGATGAAATTACGGCCATTCTGATCGACGGCGGTAATTCGTGCCCGCCCCAATATCATGAACGACCATTCTGCCTGCTGATGCCAATGCAGCTCTCGCACTCCGCCGGGGGTAAGCCGCATATTCACACCTGCTAGCGTTTTAGCAATTGGCAGCTCTCTTATCGTTATTTCTCGTGACCAGCCGCCTCTATTAAGCTGCATATGAGCGTCGGAAAATGAAAACTTCAAATTGGGAATCAAACCCGCATCCGTTATCGGAGGAACGAACATATCTGGATTTTCCATATCTCGCATGACATCGCGTGGGCCAAGATCGGTAGCGCCTGCGCCGTCACTTTCGCGGATGGGCTGCGGAATTTGCATTTGCTTCGAATCATTCCATACCATGATGATTTTACCGCTCCCTTCTTGAAATTAATGGAACAGATGCGTCTCTAAGCCCCCTGCAATCTACATGCACGCTAGATCAACATCCCTGAATACGCAACTATTCCATTGATCAATATGAAAGGGACATGTTGAATATGCAGTAATCGATTTACATCGTTAATTGATGCTTTTTCTCAAGAATTCGATTTGCTTTCTGAAATGATCGCCTGTCGTATAATGACCGTTGAACGGGTACACATGCATTTCCTTAGGCACCAAGATTTGATTGTACACCGCAAATACCGCCTCCGGCATGCATATCGGATCCTTCAGCCCTACAGACATCAAGACAGGCTTGCGGAGACGATCCGTTAGATTCAGAACATCAAAGTAACTTAATGTCCGCATCACTTGTGATTCATATTCTGGGTAAGCGGAAATAAAAGCTGCTGCCTCAGTCAGAGATCCTGTGGAGTGCAATATGCCGAAATCCATATGGCACATGTTCGGAATATCCGCAATTGTCTTGGCAGGAATGTCGCTTAGCGCAGATACGAGCAAGGACAGCCCTCCCCCTTGGCTGGCACCAGCAACATAGATACGCCCCTTATCAATTTCTGGCTGCTGGAACACCCACTCCACGGCTTTAATCGCATCGACGGTGATGGCCTGATAATAGCTTTTTTCCGGATGAAGTATGCCTTGTGTTATCCAGCCCTTTGTCATGCCGAATGAATGAGACAGCTCATTTCCGGTGTCGCCTCCCTGGCCCCGAACATCAACTGCAAATACCGCATAACCCATCAGAAGCCAATCGGCATAGCTCTCCGGATATCGTTTGCTGCCATGGTAGCCATGGTAGATAACCACACAGGGCAATTTCGCCGCATCCATGAATTTTGGAAGTACATACCATCCATGTATCGGGGTATGATCATATCCTTCATACGTAATCTGGTATGCTGTCATGTACGGGGACAAAGTGTCTGCTTCCTCACGCTTCCCGTTCAGCGGCTTATTCCGCGATGCCCCTAGTGTCCGTTCCCAAAAAAGCTCAAAATCATCTGCCGCTGTTCGCTCGGCCGAATAAGCATATAGCTCTGCTTTTCTTTTCTCTAAAATGTTCATGTATGACTCCTTCCTGCATACGATCGCATGTTCTCTGTCTTTGTTATTTGTTATTTGTCATTTGTTATTTTTCATTTCTCACATGAGCCAAAGATCAAATCAAACTCAAAGTACAATGTAAGTACATGTTCATAGTACAATATAATCACATGCCTACTCTAGCTTTTCCATTTCGAATAACAGGTATGGTATGCACCGCATAAGGAGGAACAAGATGAACAGACAGCGAGGATTAACATATGTTCTCCTGATCGTATTGCTGCTTTCAGGATGTACTGCAGAATCAACGCAGACCTTACCAGATGGCAAATCTGCACCTGCAAAAATAACATTGACTCCCGCAGACCCATTTGAGGGAGAAGCAGCCAAACTCAAGCCTTTTCTCGGTAATATGACAGGAGCATTTACGTTACGCTATGAAGGAAAAAAACCGCATGCAAACCTGGATATTGAGATATGGAAGCATGGAAAGAAAGTTGAAACCGTCGGTGGCGTTGGCGATTTATTCCTCACCCCAAATCAAGAGGAACACAAAGAAATTGAGCTTATAATATCCATAGATACGTCAGGTTCTATTAACGAGCAAGGTAATATGAAACAGATTAAAGTTGGGATAGCCCATGAATCCGGTACAAACTTGTACACCGTTTTCACAAATCCATCGAAGAAAAAGGAGGTTGGAAGTACGCTTATGTCATACAGCAACCCTAAATCCTTCCTTGCAAAGGATTCAATTCCGGTATGGGGTATGCAAATGACAAGTTCTCACAAAATAATAACTTCCGTTTTGTCACCAGAATCGTTGAGCAATATCGAAGAGGCCATTCTTTTTACGCTGCGGTTTGAGGACTAATCTTCTTATAGGGCTCAATTAGAACGGAATAACGAAGGAGCGTGTGACCTTTGCAAAAATCCTGTGTTCCGACTGGCGTGAACCTCAAAGATACCGCCTTCGGCTATACATTATCCTTAATCGGAGGCAAATATAAAATGATCATTATGTACTGGCTGGCTCAACAAAAGGTGATGCGGCACAATGAACTGAAGCGCAGCATTGGTACAATATCATTTAAATCGCTAAGTGTCATGTTAAAAGAAATGGAGGCGGACGGCCTAGTTATTCGCAAGGAATATCCGCAAGTACCTCCCAAAGTAGAATATTGCTTATCAGAGCGTGGTCTTTCGCTCATTCCTCTATTAGATATGATGTGCGACTGGGGAGAAAAGAACAGATTGCCTTCCTTAGATACCGTGGAGCGCTAAAATGACGAAAAGAAGTATTTCCCTATAAGGGCAATACTTCTTTTGCTATAAGGATTAATTGCTTACCGGTTGTCAATGATATTCACATTCAGCCAATGCAGCTTTTCGATTTTTTAATTCGTCTCCACCCTTTGAACTATAAACTCATCCATACATTGAAGCCGTTTCCTTCTATTTGCTTAACAATCAGCAAGCAGATTTCATAAATATACGATTGTACCTTTCACTTTTGTTCCTATGACATATCAATATACTATGCGCTAATCCCCTTATTAAGGGCGAGCACCAATACAGAGAAGCAAACAGACACCGACCTTAAAAAGAATCAGGGAAAACGTGATAATCCTAGAACAAAGCCGCCTAACAAGAGTCCCATCAAGCCAGCGATTCCTTCATCATCTATCGAGAAATACTGAATAATGAGGGCATGGCATAAGTAATTATTTGATAGATACGGGGCGCATCACATTAGAAGCAATGGCAGTCCGGACGAACATCTATGATTCACAGATTCATACCGTACAAATCACAAAAAGCTGAATGTATATTCAATTCCTTTTTCCTATGAGTAACGAATATCAATGTGGAGGGAATGCCGTTGGATCCATTTCAAATACAGCCGTGGGAACATCTAATTGATGCCGTACCGCCAGGAACCATTCTTGAGCAGTATGTGCCTCCAGAGGTGGAAGAGACCGCGCGCCATGTGATGACGAAATATGACATGCAAGTATCCAGCATGGTGCTGATAACCTCTAAACCTGACAAGGGCGGCGCGATTTGGCGAATTGAAACGAATCATGGTTCACGAAGCCTTAAGGTTCTTCATCGTACCCCTGCTCGCAGTTTGTTCAGTATCGGGGCACAGCAGTATCTGGTTGATCAAGGAGCTCGCGTACCAGCACTTATCTCCACGGTTGAAAACAAGGTATATGTTGAAGCAGGAGGAAAGCTATGGATTGTAACGGACTGGATAGAGCAAATGCAGCCTGTTTCTAAGATTGACTTAGAGGGAGCAGCTGCACTATGTTACGGTCTCGGCGAATTCCATCGATTCTCGAAGGGATACGTTCCTCCTGCAGGTGCGGGCAAGTCTTCAAGATTATACACATGGCCCGATTATTACGAGAAAATCATTGCAAAAATCGGATGGTTCCGGGACATTGCCTCAGCCTATCGCGAGTTCCCTGTCAGTCAGCAACTGCTCGCTGTTGTTGATGAATTCCAGAATCAAGCGAAGGAGACATTAGATCGATTACTGAACGTTTCGAAATACACCAACATGGTGGCTATGGGAGAGCCATATTGGGGGTTGGTTCATCAAGACTACGGATGGTCTAATGGCCAGATGGGACCCGGTGGAATATGGGTTATTGACCTAGATGGGGTAGCGTACGATCTTCCTTTTCGCGATTTGCGAAAATTGATTACGAGTACAATGGATGATATGGGATACTGGGATACAACTTGGATACGCGGAATGATAAGTGCTTACCATGAAGCCAACCCAATGGATCGGGAAATGTTCGAACTGCTTTGCTTGGATATGGCATTTCCGAACGAATTCTATAAGCATGTCAAAGAAATCGTGTTTGACCCAACCACCTTCATGAGTACGGAATTGGAAGGCGTGCTGCAACGCGTACTTGCTACGGAAAGCACCAAATGGCAGGCTTTGAAAGAGCTGGCCAGCGATATTGAAAAGTATGCTCCCGGTGATTTTGCTAGCGGTGAATTCGTATATAATGCAATTCCTTCTATCTCCATACAACCAGTATCTGCCCCTGCACTCCATCCAGACGGTAAACCTGCAACTGATACGATATCAAACATCATATCGGATTCTGATATCGTTGATCGAACCGATGCTACAGCATCTAATCCAACAGCAGCTGCAGCCGATTCCGCACCTGAAGCGATCTTTGATAGAAAACGCAGCAGCAAAACTATTCGTCGAAAGCGTAGAAGAACACGCCGACACAGCACAAATAGAGCGTTGTCACAAAAAAAGCTTGCGCTTCGCCGCAAGCGTAAAAGAAAATCTTTAGGCCAACGAACAATATCCATAGTCGGCCGAAAAAAGAGATTGTTCCGTTCATTGGTCAGTCGAAAGAAGAGGGCGCTCCGTTCATTGGTCAGTCGAAAGAAGAGATCGCTCCGTTCAGCAAAGCTGCGCAAAAACAGGAAAAAATTACGCTTCCGTAAAACTGGATAAGACAGGAGGACACATACGGCATGAACATATTAATGATCTGTACGGAGAAGCTTCCTGTCCCGAATATAAGGGGCGGCGCCATTCAAACTTATATCGGAGGAGTAGCTTCTTTGTTGAGCCGGAAGCACCACCTTACGATACTCGGTCGATCAGATCCGGAGCTTCCTGATGTTGAGGTCGCTGAAGGAATTCGTTATGTACGTCTTCCTTCAGAGGGATTGTTCGAGCTTTATGCCGAAGGAGTTATTCGATTTCTCACTCAGCATGGAGAGAAGTACGATCTAATTCATATCTTTAATCGCCCACGCTTGGTCCTCCCCGTGCGGAGTGTAGCACCTCATTCACGAATCATCTTAAGTATGCACAATGACATGTTCCACCCCGGCAAAATTCATCCGGAAGAAGGAAAAGCCGTTGTAGAACAGACGGAAACCATTATTACAATCAGCAAATATATTGGACAGGAAATATGCAGATATCATCCTCACGCCGCAACAAAAATACGAACCATATATTCGGCAGCAGACACCTCTCTGTTCGCACCATGGGTCGAGTCCGATTATGCTCGCAATACTCGCAACAGCCTTCGCGCAGAGCATCAGCTTTCTTCAAAAAAAGTCATTTTATTTGTCGGAAGACTATCTCGAAAAAAAGGGCCCCACGTGCTTGTACGTGCGATGTCGCATCTGAAACATTCGGATGCCGTGCTAGTTATTGTTGGCGGTGCATGGTACAGCGATAATAAAGTCAGTGATTATATTGGATATGTAAGAGCAATTGCGGCCCGCTCCCCTATTCCAGTTATTACGACCGGATATGTGCAGGCGAACGAAGTACATCGATGGTTTTGTGCAGCGGATATATTCGTTTGTACCTCAATATGGAATGAGCCGTTGGCGAGAGTACATTATGAAGCGATGGCAGCAGGCCTTCCATTTCTCACAACTTCACGCGGTGGTAATCCAGAAGTAGTTCTTCATAATAATGGGCTTCTGATTGAAGATCCCGAGAATCCGATCGAATATGCGGATAAGCTGAACCATCTTCTTTCGAATATGGAAGAATGCAAACAGATGGGGTTAAGAGGAAGACGAATTGCAGAGAAACAGTTCATATGGCAGCGTGTCGCCCAAGAAATATTGGAGGTATGGAGCTGAGTCACTGCTTTTGATCAAGAGTGGCGTCGATATCTTCGACGCCACTTCTTACCTATAAACCATATACTTGTCGAAGCGATGCAACTTCCTGCTCAAGCCCTGCAAGCAAATCTACCTGCGGATTGTAACCAAGAAGCTTCTGCGCCTTGCTTATATCAGCCCATGTATGACTTGGCTCCCCATAGGTATTGCCCATATACTGAATCTGAACCTTATGTGGAATCAGCTTCTGTAGAAAATCAATACATTCCAATATGGAGGCGCGCTGCTTGCCACCGATGTTCAAGGTTTCCCCTAGAATCCCGTTCGCATGAACGGCGGCTGCAACCCCCTCTACACAATCAGACACATAGGTAAAGTCGCGAGTTTGGCTGCCATCTCCATATAAGCTTATCGGTTCACCGTGAATCAGTTGACGAATAAAGCGGTGAAAGGCCATATCTGGACGTTGTCTGGGTCCATATACAGTGAAAAAGCGAAGCACCGTGACCGGAATGCCGTCATTGTGCAAATATACCCGACAGAGGTTCTCCCCGGTCAATTTGCTGACGCCATAAGGCGACAAAGGCTCAGTGACTGCACTTTCATCGACTCTCCCGTTTTTTTCTCCATACACAGATGATGTCGAGGCATAAATAAATTTGCGAACGGGGTTCGACTTGCAAGCTTCCAATAATCGCTGTGTTACCACGATATTATGAGAGGCATAATGATAAAAATCTGATCCCCAGCTTGATCTCACTCCTGGCATGCCTGCTAAGTGGCACACTACATCAACATCCTTCAGCAGCAATTCGTTGTTGGATTCTAAAAGATTTGCTTCGTGAAAGGTAAATCTTGAATGATTCCGCAGCGAGTCGAGATTACATTCCCTATGATGCCGCGGTGTTGATGAATCAATATAGCCATCAACGCCAATTACATGTACATTTTCGTCCTGGAGCAGTCGTTCACACAGATGGGAGCCGATGAATCCAGCAGCTCCCGTCACCAAGACATACATATTTGTGTGCTCACCTCCCTATCTATTGCTTAAAATAATCTTCTATTTTTCTCTCTATTTGTGCCCGCCCACTCCTAGATAATCGTATCCGAACTCTATCATCTCGGCTGCCTTCAGCATATTCCTGCCATCCAGCAGAATTGGAGTTTGCATGACATCAATGGCCTCTTTCCAATTCATCGCTTCATATATCGGCCATTCTGTGCAAATGATGACTGCTTCCGTATTCTGCAGCGCATCTGAAATATGGGAATATTGAGTCAACCGAGCTGCTGGATCGTTGAAAGGAAGTTTAGCAACGGGATCGTGAACGCTAACGATGGCACCACTGTTCAATAATTGAGTAATGATAGCAAGTGAAGGCGCCTCTCTTATGTCATCCGTTCCCGGCTTGAAAGCTAGTCCGAGGATCGCTATCCTTTTTCCTTCAAGTGTACCGAGCTTGGCTGTCAGCTTCGTTAGAAAATATGAAACTTGGCTCTGATTAATTTGTACTACTTTCTCTAGCAAGCTTAGATGAGTGCCATACTGCTCCGCTGTGCTTAGCAATGCGTTAACGTCTTTGGGGAAGCACGAGCCTCCGTATCCGATGCCTGCTCGCAAGAAAGAAGAACCGATTCGGGGATCTAGCCCCATACCTTGTGCAACATCAGAAATCGATACACCACATTGATCACACAATCTGGCTAGTTCATTCATATAAGAAATCTTAGTCGCTAGAAAAGCATTGGAGGCATATTTGATAAGCTCTGCTGTAGAGGGTTGTGTCCGGATTATAGGCCCCGTGTAAGTCCGATAAAGGCTGCTTACAACATCAGCCGCAACTTGCGAATCGGTACCAAGAATAATTCGATCCGGATGAAGCGCGTCATGAAGTGCACTGCCTTCCCGGAGGAATTCGGGGTTAGATACGACATCAAATGATATTGGTTTCCTTTGTTTGCTGCCAATCCATGCTGCGACTTTTTTCTGAGTTCCTACTGGCACCGTGCTTTTCACAACAATGACTTTGTGTTCTTGCATATATTCGCCAATCCATTCTGCTGCCCGTTGTATATATGATAAATCAGCACTTCCATCTTCTCGAGACGGTGTGCCCACACAAATAAAAAAGATTTGATGATTTTCAATAGCTTGCTTTACATCCCTAACAAACCTGATGTTCCCCTGCTGTGCATGATTTTGCAGCAGCTCTTCTAGGCCTGGCTCATAGAAGGGGAGTTCTCCCTTCTCCAAGGAGCAGAGCTTGAGATGATCCGTGTCGAATCCAGTAATTTTCCATCCACTTTCAGCAAAAGCAAGAGCAGTAGTTGTTCCGACATATCCAAGACCTATGACCAAAATATCGATGCTATTCACCCCCTCGACGGTGAAGCGATATCATGTTGATTCGCGATCACATTGTTGAGTTGTGCATTTGTAATGCTGACATCCTGCAGCACAATGCTGTTCTTGATGCTGCAGTGACTGATCTTGGCTCTAGGTCCGACAGTTACATAGGGACCAATGATGCAATCCTTCAATTCACTGGTCGGATCGATTACAACCGGCGGGATCAGTCGACATCCCGGATACTGGAAGTGCAATTCACGAAGATTATCATCCCCGATATCATCCAGTACCCAATGGTTCGCCTCTAACCATCGTCCTATCGTTCCGATGTCTGTATGGTTTTTATCCGTAATCGTATAACCAATCGAATATCCTTGGTCTATCAACCACTGAATAGCATGTGTAATCTCATACTCTCCCCGCGCTGACGGAGATATAGAACGAACTGCCTCGAATATGTTAGAAGTAAACACATATGCCCCAAGCGACGCTAAATTCGATTTTGGATTCTCGGGCTTCTCTTCCAGCCCTTTTACTTGATCATCGCATATTTCTACAATTCCATAATCCTGCGGTTGAGCTACCTCTCCTAACAGCATACATGCGTCGTGCCTTTTTCGCAGAACGCTTTCACAGAGACCTGCCAATGATTCGGTAATTAGATTATCTCCAAGCATAAGTACAAAATCGTTCAAGCCAATATAGCTTTCTGCCTGCCTAACTGCATCGGCAATTCCTAGCGGTATATGTTGGTATATATACGTTATTTCCACTCCCCAACGTTCCCCTCGTCCTAACTGTTCCGCAAATAACGTATGGTGTCCAGGTTGGATCACAATTCCTATTTCTTGAATCCCAACTTCTACAAGGTTACCGATGCAGTAATAGAGAAGCGGAATATTTGCAACGGGAAGCAAAGGTTTGGGGGTCGTAAAGGAAAATGGTTGTACCCGAGAACCCTTGCCAGCACTGAGGATTAACCCCTTCATTATGCTCGCTCCTTTATTAGTTAAAACCATATACCACTATATGACTGACTACTCTTCCTAGTAAGGGCATCTGGAGCTTCATAGAGAAAATATACGGTTGCCATCTGAACTACAGAGAAATAGTCAAAATTCCACGCAACAGCGGTTTCATTTGTCCATACCTTCCTAAAATATAAACATAAAATAGAAGGAACGTTCATAATGTTACTAATCCAATCTAGAGAGGATGGATCCGAGTGAGTAAGAATGAATATGTGAACAAGATCAAAGAGTTAGCGGATATTGATAGCATCGAAATCGAATATGTTGACGGAGAGAAAGTCGAGTACAATACTGATGAAGGCAACGACCTTAATTCTTTTCTAGAAAACATCGACTGGGAACAAGTTGATGATATCGAGATCGAGTTTGAGAATGGAGATAAGACTAGCATAGATTTGGACAATGACGATGACGACGATGAAGATGATGAAGATGATTACGATGACGACGACAATGAAGACGATGAAGATGAAGACGATGAAGATGAAGACGATGATGAAGATGTCAGTGAAGAGCTCGATATCGACGTTGATGATGAAGATGTCAGTGAAGAGCCCGATATCGACGTTAATGATGAAGGTGTCAGCGAGGAGCTCGATCTCGACGATGATGAAGAAGATGTCAGCGAGGAGCTCGATCTCGACGATGAAGACGATGAAGATGAAGATGAAGATGAAGAATAGCGAAATGCTTGTTAGTGATGACGATTTATAAAAGGCATTACAATAGGGAAAATCACAAAAGACGAGGAGCAAGCACCTCGTCTTCTTTACATTCGCATTTTCACTTTAATCCTATCCCTAGCCGACCACAACGAAAACTATATATTTTGCTAATAGAAATTACTGCTTACAGGTTGTCAATGAAATTCACATATTCAAGAGCACTTTGTTCCAACTTGCTTTCGGAAGGGTCATTTTCTGCCCCGTAAAACGCATAGAATGAGCGATATTCTGCTTTACAGTATTGAAAGCTCATTTCAAATGGGGATAAAATTTGTGCAAGTGAATAACGATATTTCCCCTCATCCTCAATATCCTCTTTTTTAATGCCAGCAGACACAGCCAATGCAGCTTTTCGATTTTTTAATTTGTCTCCACCGTTTGAACCATAAGCCCATCCATACGTGAAAACCTCATCCAGCCATTTTTTTAGCAGCGGCGGACAGTTAAACCAATAAATCGGAAACTGCAATACAAGATTCCCGTGCGACTCTATCAACTGTTGTTCTTGCTGCACATCGATGTTGCCATCAGGATATGCCTTATACAATTCGTGAACTGTATATTTGTCTGGATGCTTTTTAAGTTCCTCTGCCAAGCGCTTGTTGACAACGGAAGTTTCAAGGTTTGGGTGTGTTACGATTACAAGAGTTTTCAACGATTTGACCTCCTTAGATAGGTGTGCCTCTTGAGTATAAGATGATCACTATCAAATTGTAAGTACGCACTTTTAGTTCAGGTACTTACATCAAGGTTAGTGTCAAAAACCGTGATTCCCTTTCACTGGTTACATGCTCGCAACCGATCCACCGTCAACCCGAAGATTACTGCCATTCATGAAGGAAGCTTGTTCGGAGGCTAAAAATACGACGAGCATGTAGTTCACCTTCTCATGTATGGATGTTACTGCGATGAATCACAATCAAAAGAGAGGAGCGTATAGCTGCCCCTCTCTCCGCTTCATTATTCATTCAAATAGGTGGTCACACGGTTCTGAATTAATTTTGCTGCTTCCTGTGCTGACTTTCGACCGCTGAAATACGACTTCGATTCTTCCTTAACAATTGAGAACAACTTGTCATCGCCAGATGAGTAGCCATTTGCTGCTGCCAGAAGCTGCTTGGCCTTGGCAAAATACCCATCAGCCACCTTAACGGTTTTTCCCGATTCTAGCTTGAATGCCCCACTGTTCACTTTACTTTGTACATCGCTGAACTTCTTCTCATTCACCGAGGCAAGTACGGAGAACCCGCGTCTCTCCTGCATGGATTGCGCTTCTTCGGATGCTAAAAAGGATAGGAATCTCCATGCCTCCTCCTGAACTTGCGACTTGGCTGAAATAGCAAGCTGATAGGGGGCATAAAAATTAACGCCGCTGTCCTGCTCTGCTGTATGCGGCCGATGCATCAGTACTGGATTGGAATATAAAGTATGCGGCCATTCGACAAAGTCAGCTGAAGACATCAGCATAGTGGAATAGAATAGCTGCTTGCCGATTTCCGCCTCCTTCGATGTAACAACTTGATGATCATACATGCTCTTGATTTGCTCCATCAGT
Organism: Paenibacillus sp. B1-35; assembly: GCF_050474385.1. NCBI lineage: Bacteria > Bacillati > Bacillota > Bacilli > Caryophanales > Paenibacillaceae > Paenibacillus > Paenibacillus sp. B1-35. Next base: position 330,337 of record NZ_JBCHVJ010000001.1, on the reverse strand, counting down.
TCGATAAAGCGCGGTGCATCGAAGCTTGCTTTTTGAATGCGACTATCAACAAACTCCGCATATCGACTGCTAACGATCTCTAGCAGCAGATCCTCTGGCGGGTAGTTGGCCAATGCATAACGGATCCCCCCATCATCACTTGAATGTTGTTTCAATTGCTGAGCCACTTGTTCGAATTGCTGCCATGTCCAATTCTTGTCATCGACCTGAACATTAGCCTTCTTCAATACATTTCCATCGCCAATAAAACATAACATGTAAAAGGTAAGCGGCATTGAGTATAGTCCATCGTTGATTTTCATCGAATTAATAATATTGGGGTATAAATCCCCTTTTTGCAGGAGTTCCTCTTTATCTATGAACTCGTTCAAATTGACGAACAACTTTTTATTTACATATTTCCCGACAGGCAGACTCGCTACCTCTAAAATATCTGCTCCGCTTCCAGCCAACAGCTCTGTGTTTATCTTCTGCACATATTTGTCGTGATCATTCTCCTCCCATTTTTCATTCGGTTGTTTATATATGTGTAGCTGCACTTCAATGTCCGGATTTTTTTGTTCGAATTTTTTGACAGCGGCCTTATAGAACGAATCCGTGCCCATCATTGACATCGTAACGATCGTCTTTCCATCCTTTGTTTTTTTCGGCTTTTCCCCTTGCTCCCTAGAGCCGCAAGCCATTGTCATTGTCAATAGCGCCATACAAGCCAACACTATCAGTAGTCGTTTTTTCACCGCTATCTCCTCCTCTTTCTTTTTTCGACATCAGACATATTGCAAATTATTGCAATCGAACTCGGTTGCCATTTTGTATAGGTTCACTGCTATTCATAATAATCAGTTCCTGCTCGTAAATGCCGTCAGGCTGAACCAATGTGACCTTGTCGTTGCTTTCCAAAATCGTAACGAGGGCCTTGCGTGCAGTGAATGCATTGCCAAGCAGGCCCATCTGTTCATCCACGACGTAAACATACGTTCCTTCCCGATCGCGATGAATCGCTTGATTGGATATGATAATTCCTTCTTGGTGAGATCGCTTCATCAACGTAATTCGTGCTTCTTCACCGCCTCTCAAGCTCTTGTCTGTAATTTTAAGACGAACAATCTTATATACCTGTGGGACAGATATCTCCCCCGCGCTGCTCCCCGCTGCGACTGGATCGTTAGAGCTTACCGCCGTATCCTTTATTTCCGTTATCGTAGCATCAAGCTGACGTGACTGTTTCTTAGTCTGTTGGGTGACCTGTACTTCAGTTTGCACGATGTCGCCAATCGTTAAAGCAAGGTTTGTCGAGCGCGCTGCATCCATTGTAAGTTCGAAAAAGTAACCGCCGCTGCTGTTAGAAACCACAACATCAGGCTCACCTGCAGATGCCAATCCTTCAACAGCATGAATTTTGGTGACGATCCCATCGAATGGGGCAGCAATACGATTCTGCTTCGCCAATTGTCTGCTTCGTTCATTCACTTTACGTGTTTGAATCTCGATATCCAGCTTGCGTGTATGTATATCTCGGGATGCGCTTCGGAGCTTCATCTCATCCCTATCTACGGTAGAAGAAGCAATAAACTGATCTTGAATGGTTTGCAGCTCAATGTGCTGCTTCTCTAAATTCGCCTTTTCGTCCAGCAATTCACGCTCTGCAGTGATGCTGTCGTAAGTTACTAAAGTCTGCCCTTTTCTGACTTGCGCACCTTCCTTCACCAATACCTTACTTACTTTCCAGCCAGCAGGATTCATCAACTTGACTTCTAAAATAGGACGCAGTATGCCGCCCCCAACCAGCTTATGGTCAAGACTGCCGCTTACTGCCTTTTCGGTTATCACTTTGGGCAGCATCAGTGATTCAAATGTGTTGCTGAACAAGGTGAGTACAGCCAACACGACTATTAAAAATATGGATATCCTCTTTACAACCTGCTTGCGTTTGCGATCATGGTTATCTTCTTGCAGCCCAGCAACTGACACTCGCTATTCCTCCTACTCTGAAAGCTACCCTTTAATGCCGGACAATTGAATGCCCTCGATGAAGTATGATTCCGCATATAAAAACAGCAGCACCATAGGAGCCATGTAAAGCATGGAGGCGGCAAATGCAACGCCCTTTGCCCCTTCGTTGATTTTGGACAAATAGACCGACAACGGCTGCTTCAATGGATCATTGAAAAAAATGAGCGGCTGCTCTACCATGTTCCAATAATCGACGAACAGCAGAATGACAAGTCCCGCGATTCCCGGCTTGACCAGCGGCGAAATAATGGTGAAAAATATCCGCATATGACTGGCCCCGTCTATTTTCGCAGCTTCAATGTAGGCATACGGAATATGAAGCATGAACTGCCTGAGCATGAACACACCAAATGCAGCGAAGATTCCCGGTAAAATAATGGAGCTTGAATGATTGAGCAAGCCTAGCCGATCCGCCATAATATAATTTGGTACAAGCGTTACTTGGAACGGCATAAGCATAGTCAACAGGTATATTAAAAATATCGCTTCCCGGCCGCGAAATCGCAGCTTGGAGAAGGCATAAGCTGCCAGTGCTGCTATTGCTGTTTGCCCAGCAATGATCGGCACAACCAGAAATACGGAATTCCAAAACATGGACAGGTATTTCGGACTTTTTATCAAAATGTTGAGATACTGTTCTGCTGACACTTGATCCGGTAATAGCTTCAAATTGGCAAACTGATGCGAATGTGGAACGGCAGCATCATTCATCTTGCCGATTAAAACGTAGTTCCGCTCAATTTCCTGCGCTGTCATTATTGAATTTGTGAATGTTATCACTATTGGTGCTAGCATGATGACTGCGATGCATGTCATGACGATCGTTAACAGACATGCGCGAAGCTTATTTTGCGTTGTGTGCAACTCACTCCCTCCATTCTTATTCCATTGACTGTCGGAACCGACGCTCGATCGCATACAGTGCCAGGACAATGAAAAGTATGCAGACCGCCATTATGGTTGCCGCCGCTGTCAGCTTCTGAATGTCAAGAGACATGAACATATTATTCATGTAATGCTGCAGCATGTAGATGCTGTCATGCGGATAATCACCCGCGACAAGATATGTTTCGCGAAATACTTTAAATGAGTTAATGATGGACATCAGTACAACGAAAAACATCGTCGGAGTCAAATAAACCAGCGTTATACTGCTAAACATACGCATGCGACCCGCCCCCTCGATCGCTGCCGTCTCATAATAATCATTCGGAATCTGCTGCAAACCTGCCAGAAATAAAATCATGTTATACCCTATATTTTTCCACATAAAGACAACAATGACGGCTATTCGGGCGGCATCAGACTTCATCCAATCCACGCGCTCGAAGGAAAAGGCACTAAGCCAGGCGTTCAGCGACCCATTCCAGTCTAGAAGCACCTGCCAAATTAAGATAATGGATACCGTTGGTACGACAAGCGGCAATACATAAGCTGTCCGCAGTCCTTTTCTCAGATATACATTTTTGTTCAGCAATAGAGCCAGGCCTAATGAAAGTGCAATCATTAGCGGAACACTTAGCGCAGTAAAATAAAAAGTATGTATGGCAGCCTTGCGAAAGGAATCGCTCGCCATCAGATCACGATAATTTGTAAGACCGACAAATTGATCATTGACCGCATTGTCCTGAAACGAATACATGACTCCCATTCCGAATGGAATCAGGTAGAACATGGCGAATCCGATTCCACTAGGCAAAAGAAATAACAGGGCTGCAGCGGCATCTTTGCGAAACCATTTTTTCATCTTCCGATTCATCATCATTCCCATCCTATTTCATAGCTGCACTCTTCATCATTCGACATAAAAAAACCACTTCATTTCTAAGGTCTTCTCTTGTCCTGTAATCAGGATAAGGAACACGAATAAAAAAGAAGTGGTGGTAAAAATAAAGTTTTTCTTAAATTGGATTATTTAGAAGCAACTTCATTGGAGCCTGCTTCATGAGAGGGAGCTATATACATGGGCAGGCACACCTTGAACTCTGTACAAATCACGTCACTTTGCGCTGTTATGGATCCATGATGCTGCTCAACAATGTTCTTTGCAATAAATAAGCCCAGTCCCGTGCTCCCTTCACGCTGCGTTCGGGATTCGTCACCGATATAAAACATGTCGAAAATGTGAGGGAGCTTCTCAGGCGGGATATATGCGCCGTAGTTCACAACTTGAATGACTACCTCACCTGCTTCTGAGCGTGCATGGATATCGATATACTTACCGTCACTGCCATAGCGAGTTGCGTTCATCAGCAAATTTTCAAATACGCGGGCCAGCATATCTCCATCACCAAGCACAGTCAAGTGAGGATCTATACTCATTCTGGAAATAAGCTGCTGATTTTCATAGACCGGATACATCTCCTCATTCAATTGCATCAGGAGCTCGCCAACGTCAATTTGATTTTTGCTTATCGACTGCTTCCCGTAATTCGTTCGGGTCAATTCGAACAGCTCCTCAAGCAGCTTCTCCAGCTTCTTCGACTTGGCAAATGCAATTTCAGTGAAGTGCCTGCGCTGTTCATCTGACAGTGCCTCTTCGCGAAGAATGAAGTCCAAATATCCAATCACAGACGTAAGCGGGGTGCGCAGATCATGCGCCAAATTCAATATCAATTGATCCTTGCTTCTTTCGGCAAAGTCTCCTCTTTCTAAAGCCCCTCGCAGCTTTAAGCTGGCTTGATTCAAATCGCGGGCGATTTCTTCAAATTCATCGTTGGAAGTTATTTGGACTTCTCTCGTAAAATCCCCGTCAGCCAAATAGCGAATGCCTGTTGAAATTTCTCGAAAGTAAGCACTATATCGTCTCGTGAACAAAAAGAATAGCGTTATGGTAAGGGGGATGTAAATAATTAAGAAAAAATAGATGTCCCCCACATCGCGCATAAAATATCGGACGACTGTGAACGGATCCTCCAATCTCGTAGTATGATAATAGAGCTGCATTGCTTTAAAAAGCGAATATGTAATGATTCCAGATAACAGCATGCTGCATGCCAGCAGCAAGATCATTTTGAAGCGAAAGCTTCTCAGCAGCTTACCCATTGAACGAATAGCCCACCCCCCATACCGTTTTGATCAGCTTGTTGTTGGCCTTGTCTTCCTTTAGCTTCTTGCGCAAGGTACGAATATGAACCATAACGGTATTGCTGCCTTCATAGTAGGCTTCTCCCCATACCTGTTGAAAAATAAGCTCTGAGCTGTATACCTTTTTGGGAGAACTCGCTAACAAGTATAAAATATCAAACTCTTTTGGCGTCAGCTCGATTTCTTCCCCATACAGACTGACGGTACGCTGTTCAGCATGTATAACAAGACCACCTGCCTGCAGCACGTTTTTGCCTGTTCCTGTCGTCGGCTGATTTAGCTGGATGGAACGGCGCAGCTGTGCATTGACGCGCGCTACCAATTCCATTGGATTGAACGGCTTTGTCATATAATCATCAGCTCCTCTTACCAAGCCGGTAATTTTATCGAGGTCTGAATCTTTTGCGCTAAGGAAAATAATCGGAATGGTATGCTGCTCTCGAATTTGACGAGTTACTTCATATCCATCGAGCTTTGGCATCATAATGTCCAAGATCGCCAAATCAATTGGATGCTTGCGAACGGCTTGAACGGCTGCTTGACCATCTAATACTTGTATATAGTTATATCCTTCCTTCTGAATGTGCAGGGCAATGAGATCGGCAATTTCCGGTTCATCCTCTGCGATTAAGATCGTAATTGGCTTCATTGCTTCAACTCCCAGTTCTATCTTGCTTTATATATTGTACCAGAGCATCAGTCCCATGTCCGTTATCTAAATTGAATAATGCAGCAAGGAATCGTAGGGCATTTTCATGAACTCAAAGCTACTACTTATTCATCTGATGATACTGATGTCTATGTGAGCAGCGTAAGTACATCATCAATTTTTTTCTTGTTGGAAATGACCCCATAATTCATCCATGTCAAAAAATCCACTTCATGCACACAATGATTTTGCACGGCAGGCAGCCCTTTCCACAGTGTACTGTCAAGCAGCTTTTCTGCTTCTTTATTCTCTTCCGAGAATCATGTACCATTAGACGGGAACACAATGATATGATCTGCATTCAAATCCGGAAGCTTCTCTTCCAACAAGATCGCGTGGAATTCCTTCATATCCCTCGCCAGTGGATGTGGAGTCAGCCCCATTTCCTTATATATGCTGCCGATATAGCGGTTTTCGATCCCAAATAGAGCCAGCGTTTTATCGCCTACATTCAAACGAATTACGGCAACTGTCTCGTTTCCAACCGCTTTTTGTAGCTTGTCCTTCGTCTCTGTTATCTTTTGGTTGTACTGTGCAAGCACACTGTCCCCTTTTTCCTTCATATTAAGCAAATCAGCAACTTTTTTTAAGATTTCTAGGGGATTTTGCAATATCCCTTCCTGGAGCCGATAAGTAGGAGCGATCCTGGAGTATTGCGCGTATTTCGCAGCATCCACACCACCATCAACGATGATGAGATCGGGGCTGGCTGCCAGCAATGCCTCCATGCTGCCGGTAATATCAAATGCCGGTACATCCAGTCCTAGATAATCCTGCTTCCCCCAGCTAGGATGGTACCATTGCATGACTGGTCTCACGCCTAAGGCAGTCATATAATCTTGCAAATACACTCCCATCACACGCTTCGGATTTGCAGGAATCGATACTTTCCCGAACTCGTCCTTCACTACACGGGTATCTGTGTCCTTCGTTTCCGCTTCGCTCTTGGCAGTGGAATGATCCGTTGCCTCAGCCGCTGTGGAAGACTCCTTTTTCGTCTGTGGAGCCCCTGTTGAGCCGCAAGCGGATAAGCCCAATACTGCCGCTACCAATACAATCAGCCAAGCTGATTTCTTCCATGTTCCCCCGATCATGAATCCTTCACCTCTATGAAATAAATAATAAGTATTGTGAATCGAGTCCGCTTATAATAACGATTCTCATTATCACTTATACGTTATCATTCTACGATTCAACTTTTCTTCTGGCAATGCACATTCCCTATCTCTTTTTGAGACATTCATGTACCATTCAATCGATATAAAAAAGCCTTCATTCTTCTTGAATGTCGGCTTATTGAAACAAAACAATCTATTCTTAGATCCAAAATGTTGCATGTATAATGCTGCGCAGCACTTTTCCAATCTTATCAATTTGTACTGGTGTTGTAAGGTTGAAACACTTCACTCCAGTTCCAACGTTCATAATAATTGGTACCGAGCGTTAAATCCGGAATCCATACATGCATGTGCTTGCCATCGGGTGAAGACAGCAGGACTTCTGCTGTAGATCGGTCCGTTCGGATCCATGAAAGCTTGCGGCCATCTTCCACGAATAACGGATAATAGTCCCCAAACCCAGTGGGAGGAGCAGTGAGCTTCGCTTGCACTCCGGTATCGAGATCGATGAACACGAGTTCTGGCAGCGGCCTCTTATCGGGATTGCTCGTCCATTGAGCTTCGGTTGCTCTTGAGGCAATTATCGTATGATTATCCCGCCATGTGAAATCAGTATCTACCCTCCCATCAGGTGTATAAGAACGCTGATTAAGAGGGAATGGCTCCTTGACTACGGTAAGCTTCTTGTTGCTTGTCGCTTCTCTTCCCACTCCTGCTATGTAAGCCAGCTTATCGCTTTTCGGAGCCCAATTGAACCAATTGGTATTGTGAAGCATATTACCGATTTTAATGAAGGTTTTCCCATCTGCAGACAGCAAGCACAGTGTATTGTCGTCAGCGGATAGCGACGCAGTCGGTATCGCGATGAAAGCGATCCATTTCCCATCGGGCGACCATTTGAATGTACTGGTTAATACGGCGAAGAAATCATCGGTTTGATTTGAAATCCGGTACAGCAGTTCTTTATTGGGCGCACTTGATCCCGCTTCAAGCCTTATGTTGTATAAATAGATATCCTCCCACTTCCCATTAGGCAGCAGCTTGGAGAGTGTAGATACTAACAATCCGTTTCCGCTTGGATTCCATGCATAGTTGCCGATTTGATCTGCAATCGTTGTAATAATTGGGGTAGCGGGTGTATCCACATTAGCTATCCGAAGCGTATTATTTGTCTGAAAGGCAAGGATGCTGTACTTGGGCGACCACTGCACATTTTCTCCTTCTCCTATCCGTCTAAGAGATTTTGTAACGGTGTGATATGCCCACACCTCCTGTTGTTCCTTCCCCTTCGTGAAAGCGACCCATTTCCCGTCAAAGGACCATTTCGGATTCCGTATATACTCCCCGGTTGTAATCCGCTTCTCTTGTGTTCCGCTCGTAATCCACAGGTCATTGTCACGAATAAATGCAGCTGTATAAGGCTGTATTTTTGTCCATCCGCTTGAGGGTGCAGCCCATACGAACAGCATCAACAATACAAATAAAGCATGTATATACGATTTCATGACTCACTTCCTTCCTCATTTCCCTTAGTGTGCCACTGAAACCATTCTTCATCACGAAAAAATCAATTTTCCTAAGGCCTCATGTCTATTGCTATTGCATGCCATTTCTTATGCCGAAGTGTATGCGCGAAAGGTTATAACCTGCAAATCCTTTCATACACTCTATAAGAGATACCATGAAAATGGAGGGCAGAACAATGCCGCTTATCCCCCGATTTTCCACGATAGATACAGCGGCTATATCAATTGCAGGTCAATTTGTGAATGGCTCCTCGGAGTGCTTGACCGATCGTGTTGGATTACTGGATCTGATCACAGCATGTGACATCTTGCATGCAGAGCTCACATGGTACGGGACATTTGAACAGCAATTGGAAAAAGAGCATGTGTATTGGGCGCAAGAAGCAAAAGTCATTTTGCATGCTCCTTCGGGTGAGTATGAATTGTCAGCACAAGACTGCTCGACCTGCGTTGCGAAAGGACAAGCAACTCAATTGATATGTACCGCAGACGTTACAATTCGAATAAAAGAATGGACAGCTGGTGCTTATTCCTTACATATTCCTTCATGGGTCCACTGCAAAGAAATGATTCAATGCGGATGGGTATTGCACGTCATCATGAAACATTTCTCCCTGCCCTTGCAATACATTCAATTGGCCGCTGGTCACGAACATATTCATCAACAGAAATCTTATCCCCATATTTTTTTGGGGTTCAATCTTCCATACAGTGATGTCCATATAAAGCTGTGGTTTTGCGCGAGCAATGTACAGTCCCTAGTCGGAAAGGCAGGGTCTTATTACTCTGCATGTTCACAGATGTGCGAGGCAGATCCTTTTCCGGGATCTGCTGGGTTCCGGCAATATGAATTATCCCTCGATCGTACTGACTCTACTTACATTCAAGATCAACTGATATGTGCGTTATCTGCCCGAGATGATTCAGCTCATTCAGAACTTTATACGATAGCTGTACAGCTCGATTGCTCAGGAGCGATAATACAGGCAAGCTTGAAGGACATAGAGGGATACAAGGGCAGTGAGGAGCTTCAACCTAGCGATACCGTGTTCTATTCCCTCCAACTGTGCAATATTGGAGACAGGGCAGCTGAACGGATATATGTGACGCTCTATTTGTCGGAAGGGGCAACGCTGCTTGAGCCATATATTTGTGTCCAAGACAGTTGTCACAATTCCATGTCGGTTAACTGCAAGAGCGGAATGCTCATCATACCTTCTTTGGCGCAGGATGCAACGGTCACGATTACTTTTGCCGCTGCTGTTCAAAAAAGTAAGCTTTCACAAGATCAGGTGGTATGCATTGCTTCCGTCACATATGATCCTGCATCTCCATCTAATATGTATCGCACTCGCGTACAGTCCAATCAAGTAGAGGTCACTTTTCCCTCGACTGAATGCGATGTGATCGTAACGCAGCAATGTTCGATGTCGAGAGCATATTGGCAGGATCGAATTTCATTTACAACAACGATTACGCCGAACAGCAACAGAAGACTTGCTAACTTATCCTTTCGAGTTATCGCAGACAATGAATGCTGCTATGTTCCCGGCACATTAACAGTCAACGGGATGCCGATCTCACCAGAGGATCCCTTAGTTGGCTTTTGCATAGAAGATATCCATGATCTTACTCCCCGGGTCATCCAATATGAATTGAACTTGCATCATGTTCCGTCTTCTGGCCGCCTTGAAACAAAAGCTGATTTGACCTATAGTGTCTATCGTTCGAGCAAATATAGAGGGCCCCAAATTACCATTGATAGTAATCCTGTGATCGTTGAAATACATGGCACACAGATCGTAGGCAATCAGGCGATCATTCCGTACAGATATCAAATTGCTCCAAATCGACCATCTATCACGACATCACAACCAAGCAATATGATCCTGGCCCACAATCATGATGATCTCAACATTTACATAACGAAAATGGTAGATCACAGATATGCTGATGTAGGCGATCATCTGATATATACGATTCGTATTGCGAATGAAGGCCGTGTGACCGTAACGAATACAGAGCTGCGCGATAGGGTTGATAACGGAATTAGCATTTTACCAGGCTCAGTTAAGGTGAATGGTATCCCTTGTAAATATTGCAACCTTGCGCGCGGCTATCCATTAGGCCGATTATTGATAGGCACGGTGATTATGGTTACCTTCACCGCATTGATTACCACAAGGCCGATCTCCGGATATATCAGCAATCAAGCTAAGATTACCTACAACTATACGCAGCACGATTCTTGCCGGATACATACGGGAACCACTTACAGCAACAAAACCAAGACGTATGTTCGCTATCATCGCGTCAGTTTGTACAAATATGCGAATACCCGCCTTGCCATGCCAGGAGAGATCATTCGTTTATATCATCGCCTTGACAATCAAGGGAATGTGACACTAGAACATGCATGGTTTGCTGACCCGCTGCCTTCTCAGCTGCGTTGGATACCATCAAGTGTCCGTATTGACGGCGCTCCTGCGCCGTATGCTGATCCGATCTGCGGATTTCGTCTGCATCGGATCATGCCCGGCGGCAAGACATATGTAAGCCTGTTGGCCGAAGTGATGGATATTGCTGTAAACCAGCTTATCTGCCATACCTCCTGGGTAAGCTACTCCACTATGTTCCATAACGGGGGTCATATCAAATATGATACGAAGCTATCGAATACGGCATGCATTATGGTACAAGCCACGCTTTTAGACATGTACATGAGTGTGGATCGAGAATGCGTACAACTGGGAGAACAACAGTCATTTACATTTATTTTGCGAAATACGGCGCTTGTTCCATTAAGGGATATTCACTTTATCCACTTGCTACCAGATGTCCTTACCTTCTTATCAGGCAGTCTTCGCATTGACGGAAAGGCATATGTATGCAGAAATGCACTCGAACTCCATCTCGGCACGCTTCACCCTGGCTGCAGCCGTGTCATTTCATATCGCTGCCTAGTCAGAGAAGCTCCTGTAACAGGATGGTTAGCGAACGTGGCAGATGCTGAATATTGCTATCCTTCGCATGATCAGCCTTCTCTAATGAAACGTCGAACCTGCAGCAATACCGTTCATACTTATATCTACCATGGACGCATAATCGTCCATGCAGCCTCGTCACACCGATACATTACGCTCGGTAAAGAGCACGTCATTGAGGCGGCCGTGTCGAATGCAGGTACGGCAACTGCTGATGAGGTGTGGTTCTCGACCGCAATACCCGATGAACTTCGAATCGTTAGCGGATCTGTACATGTAAATGGAGAGCATTGGCCTGAAGTATGTCCCATACGGGGATTTTATATCGGTTCTATTTTTCCTCGAACAACGGTATTGATATCTTTCCGGATACATGTGAATGGTATCCCGAGAACGAAAAGCTTCATCATTCAATCAGAAGTAGACTATCAGTATCGGATTCCCAAATTTTGCGGATGCAAGCAAGGGATTTCAAAGGCTAATCCTGTCCTCATTCAAGCCATTCCTTTCCTGTCCAATTCTTGTATTCCGCTTCTCAAGAACAGAATTCAACCAGCTAAGTTAATCATGCGACTGAGTGGTAAACATAAAGATGTCAAATGTGGCGAGCCTAACCAATACACGCTCATAATCTGCAATATCGGACATTCTTCAGCCGAACAGGTCAGTCTCATGCTCCCGCTTCCTGCCGAAGCCAGACTTATCCGTGCATGTCGATTCGAACAAAATGACATGCGCCATCTTGCTCCAACATCTGCACATCAGATCAAAATTGGACGTATCCATTCTGGCGAAAGTGTAACTGTACGGTTTGAGATTGAAGTGTACACGCCACCAGTGTCGAATTGCTTCATCTATACAGCGACGGCACTCTATCGGATCGACAGCTATTCGCAAGCAGTCCGAGCTAAAATCCATAAAGCATTCAGCAACAGCGTAATGACATTGATCCATTATAGTAAACTTGAGGTGCATACGACGGTTGATAAGACAGTAGCAGCAATTGGCGATGTCCTGCGTTTCCGAACGATCATTCACAATTGCGGCACGATGGACGCGTTGTCCCTTTGTGTGCAGGATCTTATGGCCTCTCAGAAGCGGTTCTTGTCCGAATCCATGCCTATCCCAACCTCCGTCAATGATGAATGTGTTCCTTCGCATCTCAGCGAATTATGCTTGGAATGCTTGAAGCCTGGAGAAGCAGTTATTTTATATCACGAAGCAAAAATGGTAGACCCGCCTCTCTCAGCACTGTTAAGGAATCAAATTAAGGTGCTGTATTTCTGTCACACAAAGCTTCATGAAGTGAATTCGCTGCATAACGCTTACGGCAATGTAGTGTATGTTCATCTCCACAACCATGCTTTGCAAATCTCATCGCAGTTTGCAGCGTCTTCTCATCAGAATAAGAGAAATGCTCTCCTGACCTTAACAATTATGAATGTGGGCGGAGGTACAGCTTATAATCTTGCACTGAATCTGCCTGCCCAAGCAAAGCTGTATAATATGTCATCCTGTAGCACGATGTTTGCAGCTTCGGGGACTGTTCGTTTACTTTCCAATCAGCTCTTGCTTCCCGTCCTTCATATGGGTCAAACTGCTTCGGTCGAGCTATCCATTCACGTTCCTGAGCATCTCACTTCATTGACGCTACATCACGATATCTTGAAGCATCTTGCTGTATCCTATCATTATCAGTATGACATAAACCAGATGGGCTATTGGGAGCAGACGAAGATTATGCCCCAACCTGAACAAAGTGAGGTTCGCCTAGCTATCCAAGCATTGCACGAGATATTCAAGTATCCGCCACAACGAATACAATGATGACAAAGGTGAATGTTGTCAGACTGAGCAATGTGAAGAGTGTTGACAAAAGTTATGCCAATGTAGGCGATACCTAAATCAACGGAGTTGTACAGCCAACATTAAATCCAGATGTCGGATTTACGCTGGGAAGCTTGCTAGCAAATCACGTAGTTGCCGTCGTATTCAGCGCTAATATTAATTGACTGCCAATCTACAGATTGTGAACAAGTCACAGGTTCGAATTCAGCTAAGCAGAAAGAGAGCGATTCTTAAGGAATCACTCTTCTTTACTTTGTAATTGAGTTAGAGTCAAAAATAATCATTTTCGCAGGAATTCACATCTGAATCATTCGTATGCAAAAAACACTCGATTCACAAGCGATAATCACTTGATGAATCGAGTGTCTGCACATTGTATTTTTCCGATATCAGTAACTTTACTTTCTAATGGATCTTTGGAGCTCTCTAATCATCGAATCGATACTGCCAAAATACTTCCTTGCTGTATTTCGCCCGAAAAGCCGGGTCATCCAATGTTCCATTGTTCAATAAAAACCGTACCTGAGATTGATGGGCATGAATCGCATGAATCTTTTGCTCGACATAGTTACTGACGTCATTCACTACATCCGGCTGACCTAGAGCATCCTTGCGATTGGATGAGAACGCGACGCACCGAACGACCGGCCGACCGCTTACAGGAAGCTTCTTCACGGCCTGCACAACAGCAGCGCCGGTCGCATCATGATCCGGGTGAACACTATGCCCCGGGTAGAACGTATATACGATTTCCGGCTGCAGCTCTAGCAGTAATTCAGCAATTCTCTGCGACAGCTTATCCTGCTCCTCGAACTCAATCGTTTTATCATGATACCCCCACATGCGGACATCTTCGATTCCGATCCGCTTGCACGCCTCCAGCAATTCCTGTTTACGGATGAGCGGCAATGTCACCCGATTGGCAAAGAGAGGGTTGCCCATGTTCCGTCCCATCTCTCCCAATGTCAAGCATGCATAAGTAACGATCTTGCCTTGATGAATATGTCTCGCCAATGTACCTGCCATAATCCCTTCATCATCGGGATGAGGCAGCACGACGACAATGCGATGTTGTGATTCCATTTGATGTCCCCTCTTCAGTTGTCTCTATTAATTGAATCATTCGCAATCAGCAGTGAGAAGGCTCGCCTTGCTTAGAATGGCTGCTCACTAAGCATGAAGCTGACAAGCAATCGTCCCTCCGAATCATGGCCCGCCATAATCAGTCGGCGCTCATCGCTTTCTTCCCAATGTGTTAGACCTTCCGCATAAATCCACCCATGCTCTGTTTTTAGACCGATTCGATAGGGGCCTGTTCCTGCTAACGTGCCATGTGAATAGCGGACGGGGGCGTTTTTAAAAAATACGGATGCCGTCATTTTTGATTTATCCCGATGTGCAGCATAAGCACCCGTTGTCATCTCAAGATGCGCATATAAGAACTTATCCTGTAAGCTTTGCAGCTGATGTTGAACGCGATCTGGTTGTATAAGTTGCATGATTCGTTCCTCCATGGATCAAATAACCACTGACTTTATGATATGAATTTCATTTCTCATTATATCATATAAAGTTCTAGCATTACGTACCGAGCATTCGTTCCAGCAGGTCGTTATGGACTTTGCGAGAGGAAGGGGAGAGTTGTGTCTGCGAAGAACTCGGCGCGCCAACATACCCTGATTGTCGGCAGCTCCCTTGCGGGAAACAGCTGTCGTTGCTCTTAGCACGAACGCGTCGGCGTTCGCCTCCTCCCCCCGTGTGGGACTTGCACCCTAAAGATGAATTTGCTCAGTTGAGCGTACAAGAAAAAAAATCGGAAGCCCCCACCTTGGGGACTACCGATTTTTTTGATCTCTTTCATTCCGGATCAGGAACGATTATCGACAGACCATCTGATCCAATCTTCCAATTTGATCAGAGCAACAAACTCGAACCCATTCCCCTGGCCTTTCGGTTTTAACACAACCGTACCTACGTTCGGAATTTCACCCTTGATCGATTCATGGAATGGATAACTGTGACCGACAATTACCTTATTTGTGCCATGCCGAGGTTGGGTTTCAAGCATTTGAATGATGTTTGCTTTTATTTTCTTCTGCTTATCATCTAATTGGCCATCTTCTAAATAATAAATGTAAGCTAAATTCTCATTGACCACCATATTCTGTTTTCCGAAAGCAATTTCGGCAGTTTCTCTGGTACGACAGTAAGGACTTGTCAAAACGGGATAGTCAACGGGAATCTTTTGTTTCTCGAAAATGGTGCCCAACGCTTTTGCATGTTTTTTTCCAATTTCGTTCAAGTTTTTTTGGGTTGAGCAGTCATTGAAAGACAGATTAGGTTTATCTTGTCCCGTCGTCTCGCCATGCCGTATATAAAGGATGTAGCCCCCTTCTTGAAGCTTTCGAAGCAACGAATCTTCTACTCGTTCTTCATTCAGACTAAGTGCACCAGTATGACTGACGGACACCAGAAAGAAAAAGATGAGCATTTGGAGTAAAACGGAGAATGTTATTTTTTTAAACATGCTGTGCTAATCCTTTCTTAGGCTCAAAACAGAACATTAGTACTTGTGTAATTCATGGCATTATGAAGCCAAATGATCACGGTTAAAAAGGATTGAATCGAAGAATAGCTAGAAATAAAGTTATAGGACTGTAATCACTGATTATGGGGTAGAGTCATTAAAAATGAATTTATATTTATAGAACTAAATGGCGAACTACGGCAAACAGGGACAGGATTCCTTATATTTCCGCAAAAACGAACATTAGAGGGTTTCTCCACACCGGAAGTTGTCTATTTAAATGCTCAGCCCAGTTCTATCCAAGCTGGTCCCGAGGATCATAAAATGTATGTGATTGATGCAATATAAGGGGCTACACATTGTTTACATGTATTCTTTTAATAGTTTGACAATCTATAAAATGGACTTCGTCTTTCATATGACGAAGAGCCATTCCATTGAGGCATTGTCCCAACAATTCCCCCTAAGAGACATGGATTGCTTGAAGCCTGCCTTAGCAATGACAGCCTCATTCTAGAGTGTATAATGCAAAACGACCCATAAGAGGGTCGTTTTTTTTCTAAGTGTTCTTCTTATGGATCACAGTTCATGAGGGCAGGGCTTTTCTTCATTTTTACTCAAGGTTCGACCACTAACGCCATAACAAATCCGTCATAGCCTTTGCTTCCAACGGTTTGCATCGCTGTCGCACATAAGCGGGGCTCAGCGCAATCAGTTCAAAGAAGCTGTTCATTCTGCTGCCTTCCGAATGTCCGCAAGCTGTGCTGACGAAGGATGTCGTAACGCCTCCAAAACAGCCTGAGCTTCATACCCATCTCGGAAATCGAAATAATCGGCCCGCTCTCCGTGAATGGCACGAATGACCTGCGCCGCCATCGGAACTTCCTCCATATCTTCTACGGCGACATTCGCCAGTGGCTGTCCAATTGCTCCAACATGAAGCCGATTCCAATTTTCGAGAGAAATCGTACCTTCACTGCCATAAATAACGAGAGAAACTCGTTCCTCTCCTGCCATGCCCGATAAGCCATCCACATAAATCGGAATTTCACTGTTCAGCAGCATTTTTGCTCGTATCCCCGTTTCGCAGCGTTCTTCATCTGCTGGCAGCTCCAGTTCGCTCTGAACATGCGTAATCGTGCCAAACAGCTTCTGAATAACATGAATCCAGTGAACGCCTACCTCTAGAACGAACCCCCCCTGCGCCCGGGTCGAGATCCAACTGTTATGCTGCCAGCTGCGCGGCCATGTTGGAAAATGCAGGATAAGTTCCATGCTGCGGATCGTTCCAATGGCCTGTTCCTTGATCATCTGCTCCATTCGTTTCACAGACGGCTCATGCGGCATCGAGAAATGAATAGCATGAACAACGTTCGCTTCTTCTGCCAGTTTGAGCAATTCAGCTGCTTCTTGTAAATTGTTAGCAAGCGGCTTCTCACAGAAGACATGGATTTTCTTGCGCAATGCCGTGCATACGATATCATAATGATAGGCAGGAGGAACAGATACGTATAGAAGATTGATGTCCATTTCCTCTAGCATCTTGCTATAATCAGCATAGTACTTCACATGCGGGTAATCTTGCTGATACTGCTCTCGCGATTCAGAATTCGCCTCGCATATCGCTACCAATTCCACCTGTTCTGCCAACGCTGGACTGGAAATGGTTCGAATCATGTACCTGCCCATATTTCCTAGGCCGACAATCGCTAGTTTGATTTTGTCCTTCGTCATTGTTCGCTCTCCATTCCATTCCTAGATTGTGTGTAAGAATAACTGGAGAATCTCCTTCCATGTCTGCTCATTCACGGCATTACTCATGATCTCATTCCCTTCTGCGACATGATATTCTTGTTGATAGAATGTGCGAATAACCTTCTCTCCATCACGATGTCTACCTGACTTACTATGCGCTATATGTACCAATACCGTCAATCCAAATGAAATCGATATGATAGATTAAGATACCCGTTCCATTCCCTGATAGGACTTGTCTCATTGTCATTGAAAAACAAGGTTAGGTTGCAAGGGACATCCTAGTTCGTTCGGGATGCCCTTCATTTGCAGCCTTGGCAGAAAGTTACAGGTTGTCCTAGCTAAGATACATGGATAACGGAAGTATTATTTGATATCCCTTATTTGCATAACACTTTACAGTCCAAGTTTTGTGGCATAGTTGCCCCAGTGTGGTCTATTCCCATCCTCGTCAACGAAGTCATACCAATCAGAAAGTCCCCAGGAGCTGAGAGTCTGTCCCGTTTTCTCCATTTTCTTCGGATCAGCCGCAAGCGCAGCAATCGCCCTTCCGACATATATGGGTGTTTCCGACATGATGAAATGTGGATCCTGCTTCACCGCATCCTTCCAATTCTCCTTTTTAACGCCGAAAAGGTCGAGCATCGCCTCTGAACGCAAAAATCCGGGAGTAACCGCAACAGCAGTAACCCCATGCGGACGCAATTCTTCCGCCATAGCTGCTGCCAAATGAATCGCCGACACTTTTGCTAAACTATAATACAAGTTTCCACGATAACGATAGTCAACGCCATCCGTAATCTCGATAATAAGCCCTTGCTTCCGTTCTACCATCAGCGGTGCGCCATAATAGCTCGTTATCATGTGGGAATGAACCGCCCGTTCCTGCATGAGCAATCCATCTTCAAGTGAATGCTCCCAGAATGACTTGCCCCAATCCGTCAATGGATCACCGCCCCATACATCATTCACCAGAATATCAAGGCGACCATTTTGTTCGTTCCGCACTTTTTCGAACAGGGCTTTCACTTCATCTTCCTTCGTATGATCCACCTGTACCGGTATCCCGATTCCTCCATATGCCGCTACGATTTCTGCCGTATCCTCGATCGTTTCCGTTCGCTGCATATCGGATTGCACCGCTCGTGTGCTTCTCCCTGTGCAGTATACAGTCGCTCCCGCTTCCCCCAGCATTGCCGCGATCCCGCGCCCTGCCCCTCTCGTAGCTCCCGCTACAACCGCAATTTGATTCTGCAATGGTTTCATGCAGTTACCTCCTCATTAGATTTGACTTTTTCTTTAGTGTAAAGGAAGATATATGACAACCACTGTCATATTAAAATAGATCAGATAAACATTACCTGATATAAGAGAAAGGAGCTGTCACATGCGAGCCGATCGATTAATGTCTATTATGCTCATGCTGCAAAGCTATGGCAAAATGACAACACGAGACCTAGCCCAGCAACTGGAGGTATCTGAAAGAACCATTATGCGTGATATGGAGTCCCTAAGTATAGCCGGTATCCCGGTTTATGCGGAGCGTGGTTCCAACGGAGGATGGTCGTTGTCAGAAGGATATCGAACGCAATTAACGGGAATGAAGCCGCAAGAATTGATGTCATTGCTCTTAATGAAGTCCTCGTCATTAGTGGACGATCTCGGTCTTCGACAAGAACTCGACAATGCTTATCACAAATTGCTTGCCGCTAGTCCGATTGGAATGAGGAGAGACGCCGACATCGCCAGAGAACGCATACACATTGACGGCGCGGGATGGCGCCAAACGGAAGATACTGCTCAATACTTATCAATTGTGCAGGAGGCCGTATGGATACAGCATAAGCTGCGCATCACTTATGAACGGCATGACAGTATTGTGGTTCGAGACATCATGCCGCTCGGATTAGTTGCCAAACGAGGAGTATGGTATGTCGCAGCTCAAGTAGAAGCCGGATACCGCAGCTATCGCATCTCACGGATACGCGATGCAGAAATGTTGAATCAAGCTTTTGCTCGTCCTGACGGGTTCGACCTGGCTCTCTATTGGGAGGAATCCACGAAGCAATTTACATCTACCCTGCCTCGCTATCCTGTACGAATTCGTGTAAGAGATGATTTACTTCAGCGACTCAAGCATGAACGATACACGAAATTACTGCAAATCGAGCCTGCTCATCAAGGCTGGTATTATGCTGATGTGGAGTTCCATACGCTTGATTCAGCTGCCGAGATCATCCTTGGATTTGGTGCTGCTATGGTAGCTCTTGAACCCGCAGAACTGCGAGGCAAAGTCATAAGCGAAATACGAAATATGCTGTCGACATACGAGGGAGAACAATAGAGTAATCTATTGTGATCTCCCTCGCCTCCTGCTAGCTTTCTAAGCATGCCAATATATCGTCACGAGTCAGCTCGTAATGCATCCAGCGCAGCCGCTCGTTGACTTCTTGCCATAGTCCCTCTTCTGCTTTGCGAAGCGTTGTGTCCACTTTATCCATACGGAATGGCCGAATGATGTTATACAGCATTTTAACAGCAGACCGTTCCACATCTGTTAACGAGTATTGCTGGCTGTAGCCGTTATAAAAATGCTTAAAGCGCTGCTCCATATATGCGCATTTTTCCCGATCCAGCCATTCTTCCCGGTAACATTCAAAGCAAAGAAAAATACCCTCCTGCATCATATACGTCACGAATTTATCATTACCAGCTAAATTATAATCAATAATCCCTGCAAATCTCTTCTCTTCATTCACTAAAATATTATTTGTCGAGAAATCTCCTTGTACGCCGCCTGCAGGCAAAGATGGAAATATAGCCTCTAATTGCTTGCGTTTGTGATTGTATATCTGCCATATTTCTTCTACCAATCGAACATCTGCTTGCGAATGCCTCAGTTGCTCATACCACGACAGCGCATCACTATAATTTTCCTCATCTGGATCTAGCAGAACATACGGGCTGCCCCATGCATATTCGATCCCCTCACGCTTCGCAGCAGTATGCATACTACCTATGCAGGCTCCCACTTGATGTAGAAATTCGGGATCCAAATCCTCCAAGTCGATCTCCAAATCATCTAATGTCTTAGCAGGCATGAATTCTTCTGCCCAGTAATGGAACTGTTTATTGTCGATTGTTATGACAGACCCGTAAGCGCCATTCCTCGAACAAAAAAATTGTGGCGTAGCAATGCCATTTCGGCGGTACACGGAAGCTAACCGGGCCCATCCCGCGATTTTGCTGCTATCCGTATACGAATTGTTATAGCACTTTAAAACGATGTTTTCTCCACTCGTCGCCTTAACGATCGCGACATATCGGTGTTCGTCCTCCCAGCTATTATCAATTAATCGATAGGATTCAACTGTATCTTCCATATACTCCTGCAACATGTTCTCCACATGCATTTTTGTAATCATCGTCTGGTCACCCTTGTGAGCAAGATTTTTCAATCATTTTCTAACAACACGGAATCCTCTTAATCTGCCTATCTATCTTGAAAATATCTAATTGTTAAACAAGCCTTTTACAGGTACAGCCACATATAAGTGATATATTACCAAATTAAATGCAAATGTTGTTAACAATTCTGCTGACAAGGACTTTTTCGTTGAATATTATATAACCATATGGTTATATGTGGGGTGAGTATTACGGATATTTATCGTGTTCTAAGTGACCCGACACGGAGGACGATTCTTCATATGCTTGCGCAAGGTGATCGAACGCAGTCGGATTTTGTTCAGTTTTTCCACATCTCTCAACCCGCCGTTAAAAAGCACTTGCAAATTTTATTAGAAGAAGGAGTGATCAGCGAGCAGAAGCAAGGGAAATACCGAATTTACCGTTTGGAGCAAGCCTTGCTGCAATCTGAATATCAATCCCTCTTGTTTTTAAGATATGGGGTACATATTAGGAGATCGCTTAACTCGACTCAAAACATTATTTGAAGGTGAGGATAAACCAATGAACAGCTTACAATCCGTGAAGAGAGATATGCTTATCGAAGCACCCATTGAGAAGGTATGGAGCGCATTAACAGAAGCAGGGCAATTAACTCGCTCTAGAACTCTACTTTTCCTTCAAAACTTGAAGTGCGTATATGAGACTGGTCAGGAACACGCGAAAAGATGTGGAGAACATGGATCGGCATTCAGCATATGACGTCCATCCGCAAGACGGGCAGCCGGCTGGCTCTAAAGTATTGACGGTTAAGGGCTCTTCCCCAGCCGCTGCTGCTGGACTCCAACCTGATGACATCATAGTGAACATCAACAACACGACCATTTCCAGCTACTCAGACTTGGAAGCAGCCATCCGTGAACTGGCGATTGATGAGCAATTTAGCCTAACCGTATGGCGTAACGGAGATATCATCAGCATTACTTGCAGCATTGGCAGCTATCCCGTTCCATATTGCGCATAGGCATCATTCTGATCGAATTGAAAAAGAGCAGATCGTTTATCTATCAAACGATCTGCTCTTCCCTTCTTATTGAATGATGCATGGAATATTTACTAATCAGCTTTGCTTTCATAGATTCTATCGATTTACGTGATCGTTGCGACTAACTTGGTTTCATTCGTAACCCTCCCAATACGACTTCCAAGCTATGCAACGCAACGGCCAGCTCCTTCTCTGTATCCGGAGTATTAGCTAACCAAAAGGCTGTGTTCACAAGTCCGCCGTTCAACATCCGTGCTAATGCATGACTATCCGTGACCGCAATGATTCCTTCGTCCATAAATTGCTGAAGCATAGATGCCATTGTCGTCAAGCATTGAGAATGAGATGGAAGAGTAAATCCATTGCCTAGGACGGAAGGCGCATCTCTAAGGACGATGCGCTGAATTTCAGGCTCAATTGCCATCTCGATATACGCTCGGCATCGGCCTACAAAGCCTTCCCATGTCGTTGCTGCCGCTTCCGAAATATCGTGAAGACGATTATCCATCTCTAGATCAATTTCTTCAACAACTGCCGCGAGTAAGCCTTTTTTATCGCCAAAATGATGGTACAGCGCACCTCGCGTCAATCCTACGGAAGCGGTTAACTCATCCATGGACGTATTTGCATATCCGATTGTTCCGAAAGCTTCTCTTGCCGCTTCGAGCAGTTTCCTCCTTGTCTCTTCGATCATTTCTTTTCTTGCTTTTCGAACCATGTCCCCTCCTGCACCGTTTGCTGCTTGCACGATGCTAGCTCAGTTTTATATTTCGTTCTATTCTACAACAAAATTTGAAATTAACAAGATTGATAAACTATAGAACCGGGTTATTTCATACCGTATTTTTCCTCATCTTTTTATTGACATACGCAACGTATGTGAATATTATATTTGCATACGCTTCGTATGTAAATGGGAATCACTCTATTTTTAGCAAGGAGGATCATTGTAATATGTTACGTGCTTATCGAGAATTATTCACCGCTCCTGGCTCGTTTATTTTTTCTTCCGCTGGATTTATTGCCAGAATGCCGATCTCTATGACTGGAATCGGCTTGGTTACCATGATTGCTCAGATGCGCGGGGAATACGGCCTCGCTGGGGCCATCGCCGCCACCTTTGCCTTGGCTTCGGCGCTGCTTGCCCCGCAAGTATCCCGATTGGTTGACCGGATGGGACAATCACGAGTTCTTCGCCCCGCAGCAGCGCTAAGCATAATCTCCATATTGGCTCTGCTGCTATGTGCCCGATTGGGCGCGCCCGATTGGACGCTCTTCCTGTTTGCGGTTATGGCTGGCTGCATACCCAGCATGCCCGCAATGGTGCGTGCACGTTGGACGGAACTGTATCGAGGATCGCCCAAACTACACACCGCTTATTCCTTTGAATCCGTCGTAGATGAAATTTGCTTTATTATCGGACCTGTCATTTCAGTTGGATTATGCGTGTCCGTTTTTCCGGAAGCCGGCCCTCTCGCTGCTTGCTTATTTATGGCATTTGGCATTGTTCTTTTTACGCTGCATAAGGGCAGCGAGCCGGCAGTACAGCCGCAGCACAACGCGAGTCAGGGGTCTGTGTTCCAAATCGGCGCACTGCGTTTGCTGGCTCTTACGCTTGCTGCAATCGGCACGATATTTGGAACCGTAGATGTTGTAAGTGTTGCCTTTGCCGAGCAGCAGGGGCACACAATTGCAGCCAGCTACGTTCTGTCTGTCTACGCTATCGGATCATGCTTGGCAGGTCTCATCTTCGGCACACTCAAAATCAGCATGCCGCTAAATCGTCAGTTTGCAATTGCAGTTAGTTTTTCGATGGTAACCTTGCTTCCTCTGTTTATCGTGAACAATCTGACTACACTGGCTATTACCGTCTTCTTCTCAGGTATGTCCGTCGCACCTACGATGATTATTACGATGGGACTGGTGGAAAAAATCGTTCCTGGACATCAGTTGACCGAAGGCATGACATGGGCAACTACAGGACTAGGTATTGGGGTTGCACTTGGCTCTGCGATTGCTGGCTGGGTGGTGGATCATTTTGGTGTACATATGGGTTTCATGGTGGCAATTGCAGCTGGTGTGCTTGCACTTGGAATTATGGCAGGTGGATATAAAGCCCTGTGCTCAGCATACAACCTTGCAGCCGTTAGATATGACAGGGATTCAGGATATCCAATAGATTTGCAGAGCAACAGAACAACTGATTGCTGACGTTCCTCTCCCTTATTGACAAATGGATCTATAATCAAATTAGCAATTATTTCTCATATTTCCAGAAATTAATGACCTTATATTACCGTATGCTACCTCTTTTATTATCATTAATTCAATTAGCAGCAATAAAGACACCATTGCTTCATCACAATCGCTTCGTTTATTCAGCAATAAAAGGAGGAAGTAAAAATGTTGTCAGCAATCAGTTTTATTGCGGCCTGCATGCTATTCGTCATCAGTTTGCTGCATGTGTACTGGGCATTCCACGGTACATGGGGCAAGGGTGCTGTCATTCCAGAGCGAGATGGCAAGCAAGTATTCTCACCCCATTCCGGAATGACCTTGCTCATCGCTGCACTGCTTGCCTTTGCCGGCGTCATTCTGCTCGTGCGTGCATCATTCCTTCCATCATTTATCGACTCAAGTATTATTCAATGGGGAGCATGGGTTTGTGCGTGCATATTTGCACTGCGAGTCATCGGTGAATTTAACTATGTAGGCTTGTTTAAAAAAAATCGAAGTACAACATTTTCGAAAATGGACACCTGCTTGTATATACCCCTATGCGCATTTTTATCATTTGCTTTCATTCTCTCGATTCTGTATGGCATATCGTAAGAAACACCATCTAGCCGATGAATAACCCATCACATGTCCCCCTTCAATAGACTCGCAAGCCAACTGGCTGCGAGTTTTTTGCGCTTAGCGTAATTCCAAACCCCACTATAACCACGAGTCACTCGTTCAAAATTCCGAAATAGGCAAATGCATGTTGACATGATTATCCATCAGTTATATGGTTAGTTACATGAGTAATTAACCAGTTTGGTGGTGTAGATATGACAATCAAGATGGACGACAGCCGCCCCATTTTTGTGCAAATTGCCGAACGCATTGAAGACGACATCATCGAAGGTCGATTGCCTGAAGAATCGCAAGTGCCTTCAACGAATCAATTCGCTTCATTTTTCCAGATAAATCCAGCTACTGCGGCCAAGGGTGTTAATTTGCTGGTTGATGAGAACATTTTGTACAAAAAGCGTGGGATAGGCATGTTCGTAGCGACAGGAGCGAGAGCAAAACTCATGGAAAAGCGGAAAGAACTTTTTTACGAACAGTATGTGGTATCCATGATTCGCGAAGCAGAGAAGCTTGGCATTTCCAAGGAACAATTAACAGACATGATTCAGAGAGGAGATCGGACGAATTGAGAACCATTGCTGAAGTTAAGGGATTAACCAAGTCATTCGGTGATGTAACTGTCGTACACGATGTAAGCTTTACACTCGAAGCTAACAAAATTTATGGTCTGCTTGGGCGCAATGGCGCAGGAAAAACAACGATTATGCATATGATGACGGCACAGTTATTTCCAACAAGCGGTGAACTGCTTGTATTCGGAGAAGCCCCTTATGAGAATAATCGCGTTTTGAGCAAGATTTGCTTCATTAAAGAAAGCCAGAAGTATCCAGACAGCTTTCGAGTCATTGATGTCATTGGTCTCTGTCCTTCCATCTTCCCGAATTGGGATCAGGAATTGGCAAGCAAACTGCTGTATGATTTCAATCTTCCTTTAAGGAGGCGTATCAAGAAGCTGTCACGCGGCATGCTGTCTTCCGTTGGCATTATTATTGGATTGGCAAGTCGGGCACCGCTGACCATTTTCGATGAGCCATACCTTGGACTGGATGCAGCAGCGCGTAATTTGTTCTATGACCGTTTGATTGAGGATTATGCGGAGCACCCCCGAACGATCGTGCTGTCCACACATTTAATTGATGAAGTCAGTCAACTTTTAGAGCATGTGATTGTTATTGATGGGGGCAAGATCCTTTTGAATGAGGAAAGTGATGCTTTGCGAGGCCGTGCCTACTCCGTCGTTGGACAGAGAGAACTTGTCGAGTCATTCATCGCTGGCCATACAATCATCGATCGCCAGCCGTTAGGCGGACTATTGTCTGCAACCGTACTTGACAATCTAACTCCTCATATCCAGGAACAAGCCGCATCGTTAGGCCTTGATCTCTCAACAGTATCCCTGCAGCAGCTTATTGTTCACCTCACAAAAAGAAAATCTGATCGCAAGGCGGTGGAGTCGCGATGAATCGAGTAACAACCGTTATGAAAATGTACAGCAAGGATCACATACTATGGTTTCTTGCCCCGTGGTGTTTTGTATTGCTACCTAGTTTTCTGATTAATGTGTTGGTCGGCTATTTGCTGAAACCGGAACAAGGATACTACAGCGGTGGGATGGTCTCCATTTTTATCTATCTACTAGTCCTCGGCATCGTAGCCGTAACTCAAACTTTCCCCTTCGCATTTGGCATTAGCATCCGCAGAACAGACTACTATTTTGGAACCAATTTGATGCTCCTGCTATCCAGCGTAACAGTTGCCACGATTGTAATGCTTTTGTCCATTAGTGAAAGTAGCATTACACATAGCTTAAGCGCGAATTTCCATTTTTTTAGCCTGCCGTATCTTACAGACGGCAGTCTATTTGAACAATGGTGGACTTACTTCGCTACAGCTATACATCTTTGCTCCTTAGGGTTTGTCACTGCTATATTTTTCCGGCGTTATGGCCGTATGGGAATGTTCATCTTGTTCCCAGTCATGCTTGTCATTTTCTCCATCTTCAGTTATCTCTGCACATCTTTCGGCTGGTGGGGCAGCATATTTACGTGGTTCAGCAGCCATTCGGCTGCGCAACTTGCTTCTTGCTTATTCGCCTTGTCACTTCTCTACTCTTTACTATCCTTCATCATGATCCGCAAAACAACAATTTCTTAGTCTTACAACAAACAAAGCCGCTGGAGTCACACCAGCGGCTTTGTATTGGTTAAGTTATATATTTGTATAATGATTACCAAGCTATAAGTCCCCTAGTTCATCTTGATTTCGAATTTTGCTCCCGCTTCGCCTGCGAATACAATCGTGCCGCTGCTTTGCAGCTCAATTCCTTTTTTAGCTGCCGACGATATCATATATTGTACGGGCTGACCCAACTCATTGTATACCGTAAATGAAGCATGCTTAGGCATTGATGTAACTGTCAGCTTCTTGCCAGCAGCTGCTTCAGGCAGCTTGAACCATCTTGCATATCCATTCTCTTGAATCGTTACCGTAGACTGCGAGCCTAGATAAAATGGCTTCAGCGTATCTTCAGATACGAACAATGTCCCAGCTCTGTCTAAATATTCGATGCCATCATTCGTAATGAAATTATACTCCATCGTGTCTCTTCCGTTCATTCCAGGGATTTGTACAGGATTGCTTGCTGAATCTGGCCCTAGAATTTCGTTACCGTCAACATAACCAGTCAAACCGTCAATCTTCTTCATTTTTATGCTATCCACAAGCAAGTAAAAAGCAGAATTATATTTTTCGGTAACCGGAAAATACTTCTTCCCGGTACGCTTCGCCCAGGCGGCGTCCACTTCCTTGGAAATCTCATTCCCCGTAATCTTCTCGCCTGAATAATGAGACACGGCCATTTGAGGGAACCCTGGCCTATTCATGTACGAGCTTGCCCATAAATAAGTGCGTCCGTTATCTCTCGTAACAAATCGAACCTTTGCCGTCCCTTCAGCGTTTACAAACGATCCGTCAGCGGTATATACATACTTTTCTTCTGGCATACCCGGCATTTGGTTGTAACGAATAGACAACTCGCCTGTCTTCGTTATTGCTGCCTTCATAATAAGATCATTTGCTGCATAATAGCCTGAATGCTTTGCGACATCAGCCGGCATTGAAGCCTTGACAGGCTTGCCGAATGATTTTGCTGCCTTGAACTCCTTGATCGTTCCCTTCTCCTTCAGCGCTTGCAGTATCATGTCGTTGGCCAGCATCGTATTGGTCATACTGCTTCCACTCGATGACAGCACCGCAGCTGCCATATTCTGTTCTGGCAACACGACAAGTGATGCATGATACATAAATGTATCCCCGCCTTTGTTTTCCGCTTGAATCCCGTAGCTGTTAAATGGATACAGCTCCACACTGTCCCAGCCAAGACCATAGTTGAGTGTTGTGTCAGCATCACCTTCGGGCCACATTCCTTTTTTGAACTCTTCCGCACGCATTGCCTTGACAGAGTCAGAAGACAAGATTTTATCGTTTTGTCCCGTAAAAATTTGCGAGAAGCGAACAAGATCCTCAGCCGTGGAATATATGCCGCCTGAACCAATAAGGTTCGTATTTTCAGTCGGGAGTTGTCCTTCAAAGGCCGGATGATATATTCCAGCGAATTTTTTGGAATCAACCTGATCTAATGGTGTCTTCGTATGGTTCATTGCTAACGGTTCTGTAAAATATTTATGAAGGAATTCGGTGAAGCTCATGCCGCTGACTCGCTCTACGACAATTTCAGCTAACGTAAACCCATCATTGCAATATACAGAATAGGCGCCAGGATCTGCCTTTAGCGTTTGCTTTTGCAGTTGATTCAACAGCGTATCATGAGCTTGCGAGTCGTTATCTCCAAGCAAGAAGGCACTCCCCATCGTAGTGCCTCTCAACCCAGAGGAGTGATTAAGCAGCATCCGGATTGTAATGTTTTTATAGCGTTCGTCCTTCATCGTGAAATCCGGAATGTACTGCACAACAGGCGAATCTAGGCTTACCTTGCCATCATCAACGAGCTTCATGACGGCTGCAGCGGTGAACACCTTACTCGTTGATCCAATTCCATATATGGTGTCTTTTGTAAGAGGAACTTTTCCCAATGCATCATTTTTTCCAACTTGGCCGGATACAACGATCTTACCATGATCAATGAGCGCATACTGTACACTTGTTGTGCCGAATGATTCCGTCAGGAGCTTTGCCTTTTCGGCCGCTGCTTTTTTGGTAGCCGCGTAATTCAAGTCCGCTTTTGCATTCGCAGCTAACGCGCTTGTCGGAACAATCATGGTTACCATTAAACACAGTGCCATCAACCAGGATAACCTTTTCTTCACTTAGACGCCTCCCCAATTTATAAACTTAAATATAGTACGGATAAACGATAAGAAAAGTTCAAATTATTCCCCTTTATGTATGATTTAACCTTATATGCATCCCCCCTCAACAGTATGTTGAATCCCTTGATTTAGCCTCAGCAGCATAGCTTCCGGATTGTCACATCTGAACACTACAGAACGGATTAAAATCGTCTTCCCTAACAAGTTCTTTGTCTCGACAGGTTCTTTGAGTACGATTTCAAATTGCGGAGTATCAAAAATAAGGACGGCATAGTGTACATCTTTCGGTATTTTCTCACCCATATTTATTTCTTTCGCTTTCTGTATTTCGGCAACATTGTCCAAACCCACTTCAATACTGTTTAGATAGCCGCAGCGTATAATGATCCGATTTCCTTTGATTAAGTGAGGCAAGTATTTCGCTGAATTATACAATGCCATCATATAGAACAGTCCGTAAATATTTATAGCTGAAAGGAGCCATGCTGCAAGTTGACTCCACATTAAGACGAGAAAATGAAACAGTACACCTTCAATTACAAGTAAAATAGACAAAAAAATGGCCATAGTTTTGAACTGAGAGTGTTGATGATACGGAAACAGCTCTCCCCGCTCCTTAGACGGCTTTAACATCCAGATCACAATTGAAAAATAGAACATACGGCGTGCATCCGACACGATGCTAGACATCTTCAACCCCCCTTTCCCATTAAACATAGTGAATACAACAATACCCCCACTTCTAACACGGCTCTCCTCCTCTAAACCCTGTTTTCTGCATGGGATAGGCTTAATTGATTTGCTTCAAATCGGTTACGGCCTCTTTGATATATTCCTCTACTTCCTTGGAGAAGATAGACACATTTATTTGGGGATGATCATTCAGATCGATTTCTGCGATTTTCTGCTGATAATGTGGTGCAATACGTTCATTCATACTGCTAATCATGTGCTCGATTACACGCTGAACCTCTTCTTCAACTGGTGATATACCTTGCTTGCAGTAATACTGCAATTGATTCACAATCGTAAGCATCTCCCTTTCAAATTCGAGCCGTTCCTGAGGGGAAAGATGCTGTAGAAGGACATGCTCGATCACTGATTTGGGTAATCGCGCTGATAGCCACTCCTCTTGCTTCTTTTCATGATGAATCGAGTGAATAATCGCTAATAACAGATCACTGTCCAGCTCCTCATCCTGCATGATCCGCTCAACCCGTGTTATCGTATTGATTACATAATCCAGCTCTTCGCGTTTCTTCTCCAGCATAACCTTCTGCTTTTGCAATGTATCGCGTATCTGATGTGAATCATGGTTCGCAAGGTAATCCAAGATTTCTTGCAACGAGAACCCCAAATATTTTAACGTAATAATTTTCTGCATAGTGGGAATGTCATCCTTACTATAGAGACGATGCCCATGTTCATTGTAGCTGGAGGGTGCAAGCAATCCTTTTCGATCATAAAAATGAAGCGTCCGTTCGGTTACACCAATGAGTTTTGCAAAAGCCTTAACAGTATACATGTGTTTCACTCGAACATCTCCTCTCGCCCTATTACCATCAATGTACACCATGACGTTACGTCATAGGCAAGATTGTTTTTGAAAATAGAAAAAAAGCATTTCACCCTTATACGGAGAAATGCTGAAGCTTGGTAATATCCTATTCCACGAATTAAGAAATAACGGTGTAACTAAACTTCTTCTTACCAAAGTTAATTGCAGCCTGATGGTTAGCCGCGCTGTACTTCCCGAAATAAACATCAATCCAGCGATAGGAAAGTTTGCCCGTATTCTTCAGATCGCCTGTGTCTTCTACAATAAATGTATTCAGGACATTTCCGCCAGGAATCGTAATATGCTCGTTATTATTGAGTACAATCATCGTTCCGAACGGATAAACAGGCTTGTTCCAGTTCCCTGTCCCCCAAGAAGTCGGATGTACAGCAACACCACCAATGTAAGCAGCCTTGCCACTAGCAAATACAGGCTTGTTATCCCCAGATGCCCCTGTATAGGCGGTAAAATCTTCATTTACATATGTCGCATCCGCCTTCACTGAAGGTACACCGGTAGAAAGTAGCGCAGTTGAGATCATAATGGTCGCCATTCATTTTTTCATCTGAACCACTCCCCTTATTCGGACAATATCCTCCCTGTCCCTGCATCAAAATCAATCTGCCTCAGCTGATTGTGTTCATCTTGTCCGACAATTGTAATCATTGGAACTCCCTCAACGGCCTGAAGAATAAAGTGATATCCATTTGCCCATCCTCTGCCAGGCTTCAGGTTGCTTGCCCGCTTGCTTTGGTCAGCCACAGTCGTACTGTCGATTTTAACCCGATCAGCCGCTACAATATATTCAGGTCTGTAAGGCCCTACTCCGGTTATGATCCTCTCAACCTTTCCATATCGAATAGCAACAACAGCGCGCTGGACTCCTGGAGCAGCAACCTGCAAGTTCCAACGGCCTCTCGTTCCTTCTTGTCCGCTTGCTTCTCCTAAATCGTCATCCACGCTTGTCAAATAAAGGGGAACGGCTTCGGGATTCCATTTCTTTGCCGCGAACATGCCAACATATAGTGCATCAAGAAGCGTCAATTGGCTGCGAGCGCCGATCTGCTTCTCTAACGATGTATCCTCAACAAACCTGTATACCAATAATGAGCACGCCAATACGATGACCGCGCTTAATGTGGCACACCATTTATTCATTTTATGCAGGCACCTTTCTATCTTGTTTTAAAGATATAGAACCAGCATCTTCATCTTATATTTTTATATTGCTGTCTTTACTCTATCAGGCCCATAGAGATTCGCTCAATAGACGATTGTGGATTTTTTCTAAACTCCATGACCCCCCACTCATCCTTGAAATAAACCGAATAGCAGTGCTTCAAGCTGCGCCTCATCATGGTTTGCAATCGTTGACATACTGTTGTCATGTTCTCTATGGCATACTATGAATAATAGGAAAGTGAAGGAGGAATTGAATTCATGACCGCGATTCGTTATACAAGCAAGGCTGCGTTAATCGATGAAATTCACAAAAGATACGGGCTTCTCGACAAGGAGTATCATGACATTGAGGATCATGTAAGGGACATCCGAATAACGGGGGTTGATCGAACTCCTGCTGAAATTATCGCCTACCAATTGGGCTGGCTGAATCTGGTGATGGAGTGGGACAAACAGGAACAGAGTGGAGAAATCGTTCAAATGCCTTCTCCTGAATACAAGTGGAATCAACTGGGGGCTTTATATCAATCTTTCTATGATGCATCTTCACCATACTCTTTAACAGAATTACGCTTTCAACTAAAGGAGACGGTGAAACAATGGATAGAATGGATTGATGGTTGCAGTGAAGAGGAATTATTTACGCAAGGAATGCGCAAATGGACGGGAGACAAGCCGAATTGGCCGATGGCTCGCTGGATTCATATTAATTCTGTTGCACCGTTCACATCATTTCGGACGAAGATTCGGAAGTGGAAAAAGAGTTATCGCAATCCTCTCATTCCGTAACCCAGCTGTACAGCGGCATATATCTGTTGTTTTTTATCATCTATTCTCTACTTGCCGCTGTACGAAGCCAGGCCTCATTTCACCTTTTTATATCTTATATTCTATATATCTGTTTTATTTATCTGTTTTATTTATCTGTTTTATTTATCTGTTTTATTTTTCATTGATCCATCATTCTATTGATGAGCATGTTTTATAAGAGAGGCAACGTCATGGATTGCGGTCCGTGCAGCGCCGCTTATACCGGCAAGCTGGAAAAAACCATGATTGACTCCGTA
The DNA here is from genome assembly GCF_050474385.1 of Paenibacillus sp. B1-35. Lineage (NCBI taxonomy): Bacteria > Bacillati > Bacillota > Bacilli > Caryophanales > Paenibacillaceae > Paenibacillus > Paenibacillus sp. B1-35. The sequence continues at coordinate 297,326 of NZ_JBCHVJ010000001.1, read as the reverse complement.
GTACTTCATGCATTCCGCACCAACACCCGCTTCTAGCAGCCGCCGATACAGCATTTCTCCCTCATCTGCTAATGGATCGAATTCGGCAAGCAGAATATGCGTATAAGGTAGTCCCTCCAAGTCGTTACGCAGAAGCGGGCTAGCCTCCGGATGATCAACTGGAATATTTCGCAGATAAGCTTCAAACCCGCTAAGCAGCGTATCCCGAGTAATAACGAAATCATCTCCGTATCGTTGATAGCTATTGCTGGAACCGCTTGCGTCTAGCATTGGATAAATCAGGACTTGTCTGGTGGGCATCCATTCCTTTTGAGCCTTAAGCCGCAAGGACGTAATTAACGCTATATGTCCGCCCGCGCTGTCGCCAGCCAATGTAATCTCGTTCGGGTCTCCTCCCCACGACTTGGCATGCTCTCGTACAATATGCGCAGCCTTATAAGCATCATCATGTCCAGCAGGATAGACATGCTCTGGCGCTAAGCGGTAGTCAACAGCTACTATCAGTATCTTCGCTAGATTAGCCAGCGCTCTGAGCTGGCGATCATGCGTCTCTAAATCACCACTAACGAAACATCCGCCATGATAGTAAATCATGACGGGAAGATCCGACTCGTGCGAAGGACGATATATGCGTAAAGGGATAGAATCGATCGTGCAATCCGTGATCTCACTTACGGGTTCCGCTGCACCAGCGAGCGCAACTGAGTCCAAATAGCCTTGACGTCGTTCATTGAAGCTCTGCAGTCTTGCAGAAGGACGTCCTGCTTCAATAAATTGCTTCACTATTTCTCGAATTCCTGGTTCCAATTGATTCAAGATCTCCATTATGCCGATTCTCCTCTGACTGAAGTGCAAGATTTCAGTGGTATTTATCCATCTGTATTTATGTTACACAGGAAAGGTCGAAGATTGCAATTTTTATTTGACCGGTATTCTGAACTCCAGCTCTGGGATATAGTTCTTATCCGAGCCTTTTCTAATAAATGGTTTAATAACGATCAGCTTAGGCTTTGCCTTGAAGGGCTCATATGACGTAGAAAAGATCATGCCTTTACCCTCCCCTGAAGCATTTCCTGCAATCGCATTTTGTAGATTTCCTTGCTCATCCTCGATATCGAACTCGAGATTGAGGAAATCATCCACCTTATATTTGTCCGGTATTGCTTCCAGCATGCTATGATAATCTTCGTCTCCGCTTACCCCGTGGACACCGACGAGCAAGCGGGTTGTGATGGGGGTCATTTCAACGCGATCTATACTCATATTTATCGAATCATGCAATTTCTTCTCTGCTGTTCTCAAAATGATGTTGCGGGCAGTATCTTTCTTAATCGGGAAGCGGAACTCGTATTTCTGATCAACATCCGCTAAATACACAACCATTTTCATCTCGAATGAATCAGGAAGCTCCAGATCGGCTGAATCCAAGGCCGTAACAATAATCGAATGTGGAGCATGCTCTCCCCCTGGCTGCAGACCCATTGATGTATTTATCTGCTTGTCTTGCATGTAAAAATCGATACTATTCCCCTGAGTTCCCTGCATTCGCTGCTTGTTCCATTTTTGAAAAAAAGAGTCCGCAGTTCCTTCCTTATCCTCTCTGCTTAGTACAATAGAGAGCCGGCTGCCGTCATATATCAATTCCGAAATCGATAATGTTACATCCTTGTGGGTAACGCGTTGATTAACGGAAGTAAGCATCCCTTTGTCCTCTGCAGATTGAAGTCCAAGATCCCCAACCAGCTTGAACACACTGTTCATCAGAGGAATCTGCTTCAATGTCTGGGCAATCGCTGGAGAGGCAAGACCTGAAAAAATCAACACAACACCGAGTCCTGCGACACCTGCCGTTGATATCAACATTCGCCGCAGCCATCGGCTCGCCCGTCTTCGCCGATTCCGTAATGGAAGCATGTCTTCAATGATATGATACGTCTGATCCATTCGGCTGCGAATGAATTCAGGCAGCTCATTCCTATATGGTTCTCTAAGTTGTTCGAGCTGCTGCTCGATAGGCAGTTGTATCTGTTTCATCCGTTCATCTTCCTTTCTACAGAGTCATCCAGCCAATCTGCAAGAGTATGTCGGGCTCTGTGCAGCCGGGTCTTTACCGCACTGACGGACATGTCCATCATTTCAGCAATCTGATGCATGGGCAAATCTTGAAAATAAAACAAGATAACAATATTTCGAGATACTTCCTCAAGCCGGTAAATCGCTTGACGCAAATCAAGACGATCACTGATTTCCGGAGGAGCCTCTCCGATTTCCGGCAGCTCCGCTAACATAATAACACGAGCCTGCTTCCGCAAGATCATATTGCACTCATTGATCAATATACGAAAAAGCCATGTCTTAAAGTAGGCATGATGATTTAAGCTTGGCAGCGCACGGTAAGCTTTGTACACGGCTTCCTGCATTGCATCCGCACAGTCTTCATCCCTTCTGACAATGGATCTGGCCATATTGTACATTTGGACTTCATGCTTCTTGATGAGACGAATGAAAGCCTCTTTATTTCCTTCCTTAGCCAACCTCACATCTGTCTCTATATCGATTTCTATATCGGTATACAAGCCGTTTCTTCTCCCTTCTTTACCCCATACACGCGACTAGCTGTTAATTAGATGCATAAGATTGCCAAAAAGTTTCCTTTCGCGAAAAAAAAGCTGGCAAATGTTCACTTTCGTGTCATTTGCCAGCTTTTTCTCACCAGTATTACATGTAAACATTTATTTTTCCGTCTCTTTATGTTTCCAGTACAGACGCGTTTCATGAACGACTACGCCAGACAACCCAAGCAGTGCGATCAAGTTCGGCAATGCCATCAACCCGTTTACGATATCTGCAAGCTTCCATATCATATCGAGCTTTATAAATGCACCAAAACCAATGATTGCAATAAAGACAAGCCGATAAGGCAGGATCGATTTCACGCCGAACAAGTAAACCATGCAGCGCTCGCCATAATAGTTCCATCCTAATATTGTCGTAAAGGCAAACAATATCAAGCATAGCGTGAGTACAAAGGAACCATATGGCAATGCTGCATCAAATGCAGCCTGTGTCAAAGCAGCACCTTCCATAGGGCCATTCCAGACTCCGGTTACGATCAAGGTTAAGCCGGTCAGCGAACATACGATAATCGTATCTATGAATGTCCCCGTCATCGAAATAAGACCTTGCTCGGCTGGCCATTTCACCTTGGCAGCTGCTGCAGCAATCGGTGCGCTTCCGAGACCGGATTCATTCGAAAATACCCCTCTCGCGATTCCGTTGCGTATCGCCATCATAACCGTGGCGCCGAGGAAACCTCCTCCAGCTGCAGTCGCATTGAATGCCCCATGGAATATTAAGGACATTGCATGGGGAATCTGATCCGCAAACGTGATGAGCACGACGAAGCTAGCGATAAAGTAAATGATAGCCATAACAGGAACAATCGTAGTCGTCACATGCGAAATACTTTGAATCCCCCCGATTGTAACAAGGGCAGTAACAATTGTAACAATGACCGCAGTTACAATTGCCGGCACACCAAGACTCGTCTCAGTAGAGGTAACAATCGCATTAATTTGCGGGAAGGTACCGATTCCAAGAAGTGCGACCAGCACGCCGCTAATGGCGAAGAACACAGCCAAAGGCTTGAATTTCATGCCTAAGCCCTTCTCAATATAGTACATTGGCCCACCGAGTATTTGTCCATTATCATCAATATTGCGGTACTTAACGGCTAGCAGCCCCTCCGCATATTTGGTAGCCATTCCGAAGAAAGCAGCGACCCACATCCAAAATAACGCACCTGGTCCCCCTACCTTGATTGCAGTCGCAACACCAACAATATTCCCCGTTCCGATTGTGGCGGCAAGTGCAGTCGCAAGCGCACCGAAGCTGGATACATCACCAGCCCCCTCGTTTTTTGACTTAAATATGAGCTTCAAGGCAAGCGGCAAGCGAAACAATTGAAGGACACCTAAACGAATTGTGAGTAATATCCCCGTCCCTACCAACAAAATAAGAAGCGGCGCCCCCCATACGAAACTGTTCAATTTGTCTAACCAATGTTCAATCATTGCAAAATCATTTCCCCTCGTCTTGAATAATAAAAAGAGCCAAATCGTATGATTTGACTCTGGGGACATGCGTGCAGAATTAAAAAAGCTTTCGCCAGGAACATGATAATACAACCCAAATAAAACTTATGTTTCCTATGCATCTGCATCCCTGTCCTTTTACCTGAGAGTTTTAACGATTCGATCAATGCGATTCGTCTTGCCCCTTCGGTGCCCCAATGATGGAGTCTCTCCAGAGTCCTGTCCATTTACGGTCCTGCTTATACATACTCGCAATTGCTGCTCGGTATGCCAAGCGCCTGAGAGCTTACCCCTTCGGCTAGACGTGTTGTCTATCTCCCGCAAACTTCATCCAGTTATAAAGTTGTAGGTTATATTATAGTTGACCCCATCGAATTAAGCAATATGAACTGCTTAGTAAATCATCCCATTATAGGATGGATTTTGCGTCATATACTCCTGCCGAGCCTCGTTCAGTAGGTGAATCAATTCTTTCATATGCTGTTCGGTCGTATCAAAATTGGTAATACAAGCACGAAGCGCCGGGGTATCCTGTATGGTGAAAATCGAGATCCATGCCTTGCCTGTAGCAAGTACCTTCTCATGTATGAATCGTACGAAATCCATATCATGATTTGCTAATGCTGCCTGATCATTAAAACAAACAACTGGCATTATCGTATCATTCATAATCGACCATCCCGATCGTTCAAGCTCCTGCCGCAAAAAATTGCCGCTCTCAATCTGTCGTTGTACGAGTAACCGGTACCCTTCCCATCCCGCCGTTGCAAGCGACATATATAGCTTCAGCCCGATAAATCTGCGTGACCACTGAATGGAATGGGTGTATGGATCAAACGTCTCCAATTCGGTGCCTTCCTTGGGCATATAGTCCGCTGTCATTCGGAAGGTCTGCTGCAATATATGGGGATGACGGGTGAAGTACATACCTGCTCCCATTGGTACAGACAGCCATTTATGTGCATCGAATGTAATGGAATCTGCCCTATTAATTCCTTGCAGCCAATTGGCCAATTCTGGCGCCAATATCATAGCACCGCCATACGCTGCATCAACATGCAGCCATATCATTTCCTGTTCAGCCAGCTCCGCAATATGCGCAATCGGGTCAATGGCCCCTGCACCTGTCGTTCCAGCCGTAGCCACAATCAAAAAAGGGGCAAAGCCAGCTTCGCGGTCTTGCCGTATTTGAAGGGCTAGCGCTTCCGCATCCATCTGCAAAGATGCATTCGATCGTATACTTCGGATAGAATCCGTACCCAATCCGCAGGCACGAGCCGCTTTTACTAAGGAATGATGGCTCTCACTTGAAGCATACATCACAGGGGGCTTATCCAGGCTTGCAAGCCCTTTTGTTGTATATTCCGGGAAATGATCGCAGAGAGCTGTAAGTACGGCTGTCAAATTAGCTTCTGCTCCTCCCGTCGTAAATGTTCCATTTGACGTTTCTCGCGGGTAGCCGAATCGCACAGCGAACTCTCGCAATACATAGTTCTCAATTTCAACTGCCAGAGGAGCATGACTCCAAACAGCCAGCTGCGGATTAAAGGCTGCCGTTATCGTATCTGCCACGATTCCCATAAAGTTCGGACGCGGATTATACAAGCCATAATATCCCGGGTGTGCCGTATGTACCTGATATCTCCGCAACCCTTCTACAATGTAATGTACAGCTTCCTTCGGTGTAACTGGGTTGTGGAAATCGATTTGCTCCGCATACTGTACAATGTCTGTTGGGTTTAACTCGGGAGATACGTTTACCTCATCCGTATGTTCAAGATAATGACAGATTTGATCGATCGCATATTTCCCTAACTCCATCTGTTCTTCTGTTGACAGATCAAGTGTTGGATGTAAATGTACCATAAATCAAAGCTAACCCCCTTCATATCTGAACCGCCTTGACGGCGCCGTTTCTTTCGTGTTCAAGATTACAAATAATGCGCCTCATTGAAAAGGTACAGTTTTCCATATTATGATGGGGTCAGTCCCATTGATATAAAAAACTCGTCTCTAGAAAATAGAGACGAGTTCCTGAGCCCGAATTATTCAGGCAATCGATAAGCCGCAAACGGTTCACCGAATCGGAATGGACGACTTATCTGATCCAACCGATCCAATTGCTCCATCTTCAATTCAACATCAACACTGTTTATGTTGTCATGCAGCTGCTCCACCTTCGTCGCTCCTACAATAACGGTCGAGACGCAAGGCTGATGCATGAGCCAAGCTAGTGAAAGTGCACTTGGGGTACATCCTGCACCAGCTGCCAATTCATTCACCTGCTCACTTAATGCGAAACGTTCTTTATTGAAAAATCGGTGGAAGTTTGGATCAGTATCTGCTCTTGATCCTATTGGCCTTTGCTCTTCAATACGATATTTCCCGGTCAGAATTCCCCCTGCAAGCGGATAATACGGAATAATCCCTATTCCTTGATCTTTGCAAAGTGGAACCATCTCCTGCTCTGGGGTTCGATCGGCCAATGAATAGCACGTCTGCATGGACACATAACGATTGAGGCCTAGCCGCTCACTAATGCCTATAGCCTTCATAAGCTCCCAAGCCGCATAATTCGATGCTCCAATATATCGAACCTTGCCGGAACGAACCATATCATCAAGCGTTCTAAGCGTTTCTTCCAGCGGAGTATGCGGATCGAAAGTATGTATTTGATACAAGTCGATATAATCGGTGTTCAGTCGCTTTAAGCTGCTGTCTAATTCCTGCTGCAAGTGAAAACGCGATGAACCCCTCTCATTTGGCCCCTCCCCCCGAATTAACCCGGCCTTCGTTGTGAGCACAATATTATGCCTGACTCCTGAGAGCGCCTCTCCAATAATACGTTCAGATTCAGTACCCGCATAAATATTAGCTGTATCAATAAAGTTAATGCCATAATCTAATGCCTGATGAATGATGCGAGTCGAAGCCTGCTTGTCTGCACGCTTGCCGAATGCATTAGTTCCTAATCCAAGCACAGATACCTTCAATCCACTCTTGCCGAGACGACGATACTGCATGACGATCAACTCCTCATTTTATAATCTGCAGCAATAATTATATCACAAGCGCTGCGTATGATTTGAACTTATCATATGAACTTAGATGAGAAGCAAAATCAGAATCCTGCTCCGGATTCAATCCTGTTGAACAAAAGAAAAACTCATGCGAGCATGAGTTTTCTGCAAAATGTAAGTCCATTATTCTTTTACACAAACGGAAATACTTCTGGGCATTGTTTTGGAAAGCTGATGCTGCATACCTCTGGTATCGGTATTAATGCTCTAGGTTGACAAAATGTAGCTTCAACCATCATCGGTATTATAAATTTCACTACAAGTTCCAAACACCAATCCAATTGCAGCTCAATCGTTAAGCTGTCAGTGAGTCGAGCATCACAATGGATATCGAATATTTGAGAAGTAATGTTGGATTCATCTAATGGGAGTGGTAAGCAGAGTGATACTTTCTCGTTATGCTTGACTAATAGTGTAAACGTACATGTTTCTCCTGTTCCGCTATCCGTTAATGTAATAGTTACTTCTGCAGAGCACGTGGTCAATACAATAGCTGCTTGCGATCCGATAATGGGCAGCGGCAGCCGCTTTACAACCGTGACGCTGCATTCTCCCGAAACTGGCACTACATTGCAGCTCACAAGCACTTGCCTACCGCCAGCAATTGCTTGTTCTACGAAAGCTCTGCAGTCTTCCGGAATAGACTCTTCAATGACAAAATCACTCCGATTGACCACCCAATCGAACAGTTTACTGACAGAAATACACTCTAAAGTACGAACAACGAGCGTCGTAACCGTAGCTGTAACAGGAGGCGTATTATCTGCCTGTGCAGTAGCGCTGTTGGTAACCGTCCCTTCTAACAAAGGAATGACCGTAATGACAATCGTCTGTTCTTGCTGCCCTTCTAATGTACCCAAGAAACAAGTGACGGTCTGCCCAGATACAGAACAGGTACCTCCTTCAGATTGAACACTGACAAATTCGACCGTAGGGGGAATGACATCATTTACGATTACATTCGTTAGAGGAAGCTCCCCTAAATTCGCGACACTGATTGTATATTGCAGCGGACTGCCGAGAAGTGCTGGGTTGCTTGAAGCTTGCTTCGAAATTGCGAGCGGCTGTAATACCGTAACGTCTGCAGTTGCTGTTTCAGAGTCTTCGACATTATCTGCGGTCACCACTGCTGTGTTCGTTAATGTTCCTACTATAGATACAATTGCTTCGATCGTAAGATTTGCACATGACCCAGGGGCAATGTTGCCGAACGACGCTGTTATCGTTTGCCCTACCTGCACAAATGTGCCTTCAGATACTTGGATGTCAGTGACATCAACGCCTGCAGGCAATGTATCCACTGCAACCACATTTGTTGCCACTGTCTCTCCCATGTTGCACACCGTCACTTGAAATGTGACTTCATTGCCAAGCGTTACTAGATCCGGTTCGGCAAGCTTCTCAATAGTTAAAAAAGCAGGAGGAAGCGCATTGACAGTCGTCTCAATTATGGATGATACTGGAGGCGTCTGATCAGATGTCGCTGTAGCGGTGTTCGTTACGATGCCCGGAGCTGTAGGAATAACCGTAATCGTGATGATTTCAGACTGACCTGGAGCAAGGGCGCCAATTAATGCAGTTACCGTGCCAGCTACTTCAGTTACGGTTCCTTGTGTAGATTCAGCAGATACGAAGACGAGGCCAGGTGGTAGTACATCCACCACTTCTACTCCGGTTAATAAATCTGTAGTTTCATTAGACACTACGATCGTGTATACAAGCTCCTCACCGACAGTTGCGGGATCCGGTCCAGCGAACTTCGATATCAATAACTCAAGTATCGGTTGTTCGATAACTAGAGTTTCTGTTGTCGAGATTTGGGGTTCAGTCTGATCTGAAAAAGTCGTTGCCGTGTTCAAGACTGTACCTGTAACCGTTGGGATTACGACGATAAAAATGACCACTGTCTCTCCTGGGGCTAGTGAACCAATGTCATTCGTAATTGTCGTGCCGTCGAACGAAATCGTACCTTGATCCGATTCAGCAGATACAAAGGTGGTTCCTGCTGGCAGCGGATCATTCATGACGACGTTGGTTGCTGTGCTCCCCCCGATATTTGAGACAAATATAATATAGACGAGCTCCGAATTTACGGCGACGATGGGGGGAAAGTCCAATTTCTCAATTTCTAGAATTGGAGGCGGCAGTGGAATTACGGTATTGACTGCGGTTGAGGAAATGATGCCGGTCTGATTTGCTTGAGCTGAAGCAGTATTGGATATGAGACCAGCCGCTGTTGCCAGCACGGTAATATTGACGGTTACACTCTGACCAACAGGGATCGTCCCAATATCTACGGTAACCGTGCCAGCAGCAAACGATGCCGTACCTTGTGTGGTTTGCACGGATTGAAACGTTACACCAGCAGGGAGCGGGTCAGTAAGTACGGTGTTCACAAGCGGGGAATCTCCATCGTTGCTGACGACAATGGTATATACAATTTCTTCTCCAACAGTTACTGTATCCGGGAAGGAGTTCTTCTCTACCAGCAAGGTTGGCGGGATGTTGTCAATTTGAATCGCCAGCAAATTGACGGTATATCCGTCGCCATTCGTTCCGAATTGAAGGGCTGCTGAAGTTTGCCCATTCACAAGGCTGGAAGAAATGTCTACGTTGGCAATATCCCATCCTTGGCGATTTCCTTCAATGATATTCGTCCCTGGCTGCCCAGGTATCGGATTGCGATCGCCGAATGTAGCAGTCGGATTGATATTCCCGTTATCATCATAGATTAACGACTGGAAAAAGTTATTCGTAAACCCTGCCGGCTGCGGGATCGTAGTAAGGTTGGCCAGAGTGGGTCCAAATCGTACGAAGTCACCCGTAATCCCAGCATCTCCTTCTTGTGCGCTAACGAGCAGTCGCCCGGTAATAGGCCCGAATGAAGGGGTTTGGAAGTTCCCAATCATCTCGTTAACTGGCGGAGATACCGATTGAATCGGCACGTTCCCGACATATAAATTCATGCTGCGGAATGGTAATGCAGGATTTACGTATACGACCCCGAGTGTCCAGCCGGCGAAGCTAGTCGTATTCGGATCCGGAACCAGTGTTCCAACGATTTTGCCAGCCCCGTAAGTGCCCGCACCGCCTCCAGCAACAAGCGCTGTTACGTTCGCAGAGCGAACATAGCCTAAATCGCCTTGAATATTAACCGCATAATTGAAGAATGTCTCTGGCTGGATATTGAACGTGCCTGTTGGTGTGCTGAATCTGACGGGGTCATTCAAGCGGGCTGATAAGTCTTCCCCGCCTGGCGTATTGATTAAATAGGTTCCACCCCATACTAATTCAGCGTATACAACCGTACTTCCCGGAGTGAGAACAAGCGAGTTTGTTGAAAAATTCATCATATACATATTCGTCGTTCCCCCGCCAGTCGCAGGACTGGACGGAACTGTGCCGCACACCGAGTTCGGATTATTGATAATAAAGGAGCCGATCGCATCAGCCGTACCCGGTGTGCAAGCAGGTGAAAATCTGGAGGCGCGGCTAATTCCGAGGGAGTTCCCGGTAAACGTAATCGCACCTCTCGTTATCGTACTGAAGCGCAATATGAATGACATTATCTACACATCCTTACAGCATACGTGATAGTATGATCATCATATTCTGTACAGGTGCCTTTAGTTCATTGACCTTATTTAGGCTTATCTACTCCTGCTCTATGAGAAAGTCATTTATCCTATCATTCACAGAAGCAATACATTTCAAATTGCTCAAGCTGATTTTTCTCGAAGCGCTGACTTCGCAAAAAACCTTCCAACTGATGATTGTTAGGGAATGATATCGATAATCGTTCAGGCTGTTTCTCCTCTACAAGCTTTGCCAGCATGCTTGTCGCAATTCCTTGGTGTCGATAACCGGCATCTACATATAGAAAACTAACCTTGCCAGAATCGCTCATACATACCGTTCCAATGATCATATCGTCCAGATAAGCGACAGCATAGGTATTATTTTCTGACCGCTTCATATAGTCCAAATCATTCTGCCAATTGATATGCTCGATGCGCAAGTTTTGTACGTAGTGTTCGAAGCTGTCAAATGCAATTGGTTTAATTACAAGCCCCTCAACCTTTCGTTCTGTCAAACGCAACGGTTGGTGCAGCGTATAGTAACGAAGGTCATATACTTTGCGGTAACCAAGCTTCTTATAAAATTGAATTGCCCTGTTGTTTCCCACAATAACCTCAAGGAATAATTGTTTACACTCGCATGCAAGCGCGTTCGCTTTATGCAGCTCGAACAATTTTGAGCTGACCCCAGTACCGCGATAATCAGGATGTACTGCAAGTGTACCGCACCGCATCGTCAGCACACCCTCATACCGTTTCAATCCGCCCAAAATTAACCCTATTGGCTTGTCCTCATCCATCGCAATATAGGAATATTCCAATTGGTTCCCCTCAGCGCCAAAGAAGCGTGATATGAACAAATCTTGCGAATGATCCATTTTCACGATGTAGTCAGAAAAACCAACTGTAAACGCTCTGTAAGCCAGAGAAATATCGACTTCTGAGCAATTGTGGTACGTTATCATTTACCATCATCCTCCAGATCAATTCTCTCGGGTGCTATCATACTCCACACAAAGAAAAGAAATCAACCGTAAGGCTGATTTCAATGTAAGGTAGTGGATACGGTTTTTGGCTTTCTTGCCGGAACTGAGTTCGGATTCGTATGCTTGAGAAGCAGCGCAATTTGTCCCGCATGCAGGCTCGTATGATATAGCAGCCGTCCAACCGCTTGCAGCGGTGTGATCGTACCCATAGGAGACTTCACGGGAACATGCCACGATTGTTCAGGCAGAGCACGCATTGCATGGCCAATATGCTCTTGCGATTCGCGGATTAACTGGAGCATTTCGAAAATGCTAGTATACGAGTTCGGGTCTCCCGCTGGGCCCCGACTTGTTCGAATTTCCATATTCATTGGCAATTCTTGACCAAAGTACCATTCCGCAAACAAATATTCCACTTCTGCATTGTGTCTGATCATGTAGCCAATCGTAGCATTGCCCACTCCGTAGCTTAATTCATCATCCGTTAATTCCTTCACCATATGATAGAATCGTTCCTGAATCGTCTCCCATATGACGGATACAGTATCATAAGTCATCGTCCTGGCCTCCTCTTATGCTGGGCTGATCTGATCAGCCTGTTGATGCCCGTCTCTAGCAACATGATCAAATCGCAAAGCTTCCAAATCAATATTATAGGCTTGACCAAAGCCTGCAACGTATCGTCCCTCTGTAGGCATCAGCTCAAATAATGAAAAATCAAGTCCCCTAAGCATTTGAATCATGCTTGCTCCAAATGATGTTTCGAATTGTGTGAAAATCGCATCTTCTGCTACACTCTCCAACTTCGAAGCCAAGCATGCAAACCGGGCACGCTGTCTCGCAAACATATTGTTGGTCTTAGATTCATCCTCAATCATCATAATATCGACACGAGGATTTTCCTCAAGATAACGATAATGCTGAGCAATTTTGCTTATGTAAATATACAGCTTGCCTTTCATTCTCACATAAGGAGCATATGAGACAAACGGACTTCCATCTTCTGCAATCGTACTGAGCGTTACGGATTGCACACTATCAATGAACTCCATATATCGACGCTTCATCTTTTCATTATCCTGCTGCTTCATTGACATTCCTCGCTTCCTTATTCCATTTATTCAACACATGTATTCGAGGATGTTCTCCATCTGGAGAATCCTGAATATCTGTATCTACTCCATATACACTTCTTATTAGTTCGGAAGTGAATACGGTTCGTGGTGTCCCGCACATACGAATCCCGCCTTCTTTTATCACACACACCCGATCACTATATGCACTGGCATGGTTCAAATCATGCAGCACCATGATGACCGTAAGCTTCAGCTCACGATTCAACGTGCGAACCAATTCCAGTACCTCTAGTTGGTGAGCAATATCAAGATAGGTTGTAGGCTCATCGAGCAAAAGCACCTTGGGACGCTGGGCCAAGGCCATTGCCAACCAGGCACGCTGCGCCTCTCCACCGGACAATGTCACTAATCTTCGTTCACGAAATAGAGTCATGCCTGTGAGCTCCATAGCCCAATGAATAATCTCCTTATCCTCCACATTGATTCGTTCATACCATTTCTTGTGCGGCATTCGCCCATACCCTACCAATTCCTCTACAGTCATATCCGCCGGACTCATATTCGATTGGCACAGCAAGCACATGATACGCGACAGTTGTTTTGAGTTGAATTGCTGTAATTCCTGATTTGCAATACAAATTCGGCCGCTCTCACAAGGAATAAGCCTCGTTATGGCCTTCAGTACGGTAGATTTGCCGGAACCGTTGGGGCCGATAATCGTGAGAACCTCCCCCTCGTTTACATCTAGTGTAAAATCACGAATGATCTTCTTTTCCCCATACCTAATGTTTAAAGACGACACTTGCAGCATCAGTCAGGCATCTCCTTTCCGCATCAAATATAAGAAGTACGGACCGCCAACCATGGCCATAACAATACCCGCAGGAATCTCTATCGGGCTGAAGATTGTCCGTCCAATGGTATCTGCCACGAGCAGCACCATCGAACCGAGAAACAGGCTAAGCGGAAGACGATAGCGATAGTCAGATCCGATAAGAATTCTAGCAATGTGCGGTACGAGAAGCCCAACGAAACCGACAAGCCCAACCGTGGACACTGATATCGCAGCCAAGTATATGGCAACAAAAGATAGGATGATCCGAATATGAGTCAAATTCAGTCCTAAATTATGCGCTACCTGTTCACCCAATCGCAAGATGTTCGCATGTCGTATGCAAAGCAGTGCTGCTGCCCATCCGACTATGGAGTATGGCAAAATGACGAGCACATCCGCCATTCCGGTGCTCGATAGGCTGCCGTTCAGCCATTGCAAGGCAGATGGAAGACGATCACTGTACATCATAGACAGCAGGCCAATCATTCCCCCGAAGACAGCATTTACAGCAACCCCTGACAAAATGATCCGTACCGGAGTTAATCCAAAATGCTTTTTCCAAGCTAGCCCATACACCATTAACGCCGCGATACTGCCCCCAATGATAGCGGAAACTGGAACCATCGAATAATAGCCTGGCATCGCCAGCATGATGAACAATACTGTAACAGCCGCACCGCTTGATACTCCAGTCAACCCTGGATCAGCAAGTGGATTGAGGACTACCGCCTGCATTAATGCACCTGAAGCTGCCAAATTAGCCCCTATAAATAAAGCCATCAGTACTCTTGGTATTCGAATGTCCCACAATATCGTATTGGAAACGTCATTTCCGGCTCCAAATACGGCATCTATTGTCTCCTTAGGACTGAACTGTACGCTTCCAATTCCGATGGACAGTAATGTCAGAATGGCAAGCAATATAACAGCTAAGAGGAGAAGAATGGATTTATAACTTGATGTTTTCTTCTTCACGCAGCTGAAACCCCTTATTTATCAAATAAAATGTGCGCCATGTCCTTATATGCTGCTGGAGCCTTCACAATAGACGCAATACCATACAGTTGAGGATCCAGAGCCTTCATTTTTCCGTTTTTAAAGGCGTTCATTTTCTCCCATGCTCCATTCTTCTTCACATCATCCTCGAACTTCTTGGCAATTGCATTCGGATCACCGTGTGCAACCAATAAAATAACGTCAGGATTGGCCGCAATTACACTTTCCATATTGATTGGTACATAGTCTTCTGCTTTCTTCATGAATTCAGACAGCACATTCGTCGCACCCAAATTGCGAGCAATGCTGCCAGCAAATGTATTGTCATTCATGAGCATTAATGATTCAGCAGAACCGAATAGTATCATGACTTTCGGTGCAGGCTTGCCCTTCACCGAAGCAAGTATCGCTTGTTCCTCACGGTGAATCTTCTCCAAATAGGCTTTTGCCTTATTCTCGTGTCCAAACACACGTCCAAGTACGGTTGTGCTTAGCTTCAATTGCTCTAAGGAATCCGCAGGCAAATAGGCAGTCGGAATTGATGCTGGCTTCAACTTTTTTTCTATGCTGTCCTTAATCGACATTGGTCCTACGATAATATCCGGTTGCAGTTTAGCGATTTGCTCCAAATCAGGCTGGTGAGAGGAACCGATGCGCGGAACATGTTCGAATGCTTCTGGGAGCTTGCTGCTAGATTTAGGGACTCCTGCTGGAACAACACCAATTTCATGCAAGATTTCGGTAATAGACACGGATAAAGTCACAATCTTCTCTGGCTTCTTCGTGCCGAATTGCTGCATTAGCTTCCCTACTTCTCCATGATCCCCTTTTTCCTCAGCTAGGCTATTCGTATCTTGTGATGAACTTGCGGGAGATTCGGCCGCTGGGTTCGGACTTGATGCGGGAGATGCCCCGTTCGAGTTGCCGCAAGCAGCAAGCACAATGACCATTAGGGCAATGACCCCGTACTGTATAGCTTTCATTGATTATGTATACCTCCTTGATAACTCAATATATGAGAATGATTATCACATTTATGATAACGATTCTCATTATAAAGATATTGATTATCATTATCAACTGCATTTTTAATCTTATTCTCATCTGTTTATCATAAAGCTCTGTTTTTCCTGTTGTAATGCTGGTTTGCAGATTTCGCAGAAGATTATGGGTGGAATTTGGTGTGCTATGCTAGTCCCAGTCATTCGGCTAATACTATTTTCTCATCCATAAGGAGGATACTATGAACAAATTAATGACAACAAGAATTGGAAAAACATTGCTGAGTATCGGGATTTGCTCAACGGTCGCCTTATCGGGGAGCATTCTGAGCGACGCTACCGTTATGAAGGCAGAAGCCGCATACTCTACTTCAGTAGCGAATAAAGTAATCCAAACAGGGAAAAAATATATAGGCACTCCTTATGTATTTGGTGCAAAGACTGGAAGAACAACTGCGTTTGATTGCTCTTCCTTTACCCAATATATTTTCAAGAAAAACGGTATAAAACTGCCTCGTTCTTCAAGACAACAATCCAAGGTTGGCACAAAGGTTTCTAAAACTAAATTGCTTCCTGGCGACCTTATTTTCTCGGATACAAATCGTGACGGTGTCATAAATCACGTATCTGTATATATGGGCAACAACAAAGTCATCCACACCTATAAAAAGGGTGTAGGTGTAACGATCTCGAACTTCAAAGGCAGCGCTTGGGACAAAACTTTTGTTACGGCTAGACGTGTTATTCGATAAGAACATTCTTTAAAGCAATATGCCGCCAGCTCTGATCTGACACCGTGCGTCATACAACAATTTGTTGTACAATAAAGGAAACTCTACCTGACGTACGGGACAAGCCTAACCCAACAGCCTATATTCAGCTTGGCTGCATATGTGTGACCGTCCTAGGCTAATGTGAACGCGTCAAGTTCTGTTTCTATTGTAGCCTCAACAGATGGATGGAAACATCTACTCCGTTGAGAGCTCCATCCCACTTACAGGAAGGAGAATCTTCAATGAACAAAGAACAACTGGAACGAATTCATACGGGAAAGGGTTTTATTGCAGCATTAGATCAGAGCGGCGGAAGCACGCCAAAGGCATTACTGCAGTATGGCATTACAGAGGATCGTTACTCCAATGACGAAGAAATGTTCGAGCTCGTTCACGAGATGAGAACACGGATCATTACGAGCTCGGCATTTGATTCGAAGTATATTTTGGGGGCCATCTTATTCGAGAATACGATGGATCGGACGATCGAAGGTCAATTTACCGCAGACTACTTGTGGGAAAAGAAAGGCATCGTTCCTTTCTTGAAGGTCGATAAAGGTTTGGCTGATCTTGAACAGGGCGTTCAATTAATGAAGCCTATGCCTGAGCTTGACGACCTATTAAAGCGAGCAGTTGACAAACATATTTTCGGGACAAAGATGCGCTCGGTCATTAAAGAAGCGAACGAAGTAGGAATACGTAAAGTCGTCGAGCAGCAGTTCGAAGTCGGCAAACAAATCTGGTCGATGGGTCTTGTACCTATAATTGAACCAGAAGTCGATATCTATAGCCCTGATAAACAGCAATCCGAGCAAATCTTGAAGAATGAGCTTCTTAAGCAATTGGCGGCGCTTGATCAAGATGTAAAAGTAATGCTCAAGCTGTCCATCCCTACAGCAGATGATTTCTATCGTGAATTGATTGAAGATCCGCATGTTCTCCGCGTTGTGGCATTGTCAGGCGGTTACGATCAAGGAGAAGCAAATGAGAGATTGGCTCGCAACCATGGTTTAATTGCCAGTTTCTCACGCGCCTTGTCCGTTGGATTGACTGCGCAGCAGACATCGGAGCAATTCGATGAGACATTGTCCCGCTCCATCCAATCGATTTACGAAGCTTCCATCAGTTAATCGATATGCACGGCAGCGATTTAGTAATGGCCAGCCTTTACAAAAATGAATCAGAACTCCCGCGGATTCTGGAATTCGCGGGAGTTTTTGCATGCCTGTATATATGTTCTTTGATTAGCATTCTAGTTGATTACTGACAAGGAAAGCTTCTATCGTGGGGCTGCCTATACGATAGGCAAGACAAATAGGTCGACTGGTATCCTGTAAGAGCGGTTTATGGAGCATTTGCTCGTAAGACTGGAACAGCAGCTTCGGCCCGATCGTAACTCCTATTCCTTGCGATGCCATATTGATAATCGTGTCACAATGCAATACTTCCATTAGCACATTAGGCGTCACATTATGATCGGTCAAGCACGCAAGCACTTGCCGTTGATAGGAAGCCCTTGGCATGATGAAATCGATACCCTCTAATTGCTTTATATCGAGCACTTCCAACTGTGCGAATGGATGATTGTGAGGCATACCAACTACCAGTTCATCCTCATGAATGAGAATTTTGTGCAGGTGACCTTTCTCTTCCGTATTCATTACAAACCCGATATCCACCGTTCCATTTGTAAGCCATGTAAGAATTTCATCATAGGTACCTTCAAAAAGGACGACCTTGACACAGGGATGATTTGTTTTAAGTTGTGCGATCATAGGCGGAAGTAATTGAGATGCAGCACTTGTAAAGGCGCCAATCTTTAATGTCCCCTCTAGTTGATGATTCTCCACTGATATTTCCTCACGGATAATTGCTTCGCTGCGCAGGATCTGCATCATGTGCGGAATGAGACGATCTGCCAGTACAGTCGTGCTTATCTTCGCTTGCTTGCTTCGATTCAGAAGCGCATAACCGATCTCCTTCTCCAAACTTGCAATTGCATGGCTGACAGCAGATTGTGTCATATTGAGCTGTTCAGCAGCCTTCGTAAAATTCCCCTGCTCTACTACCTTCATGAATACTTCATAGCGTGCTATCGTCATGAAATGTCCTCATACCTTCCATGCAAAACATTAATTTCACTAATATAAGTATACTCGTTACAATAGGCATTGAACAGCTCATTGCGCAAAAATGTAGATCATATAAAGGTTGGTGCTGAAATGAAAAAAATAACATTACTATTATTCGGCATGTTTGCCTTAGGCGTCGATGCCTATGTCATGGCTGGAATATTGCCGCTTATTGCGGCAGATTTCGGCGTATCGATTGGAACAGCAGGGCAATCGGTAAGCGCGTTTACGTTGTGTTATGCAATCGCGGCTCCCCTATTCGCCGCCATGATGAGCCGAACGAACACAAAGCATATTCTAATCGCTGCACTATCGATGTTCACCCTTGCTAATATGATGACTGCAGTTACGCAGAATTTCGCCATTTTCCTCCTATCTAGAGGAATTGCAGGAATCGGAGCCGGGCTCTATTCGCCATTAGCATCCTCTGCGGCAGTTCACCTCGCTTCCGAGCAGCATCGCGGCAGAGCTCTAAGTTTGATCTTATTTGGCATGAGTGCCGGTACGGTAATCGGTGTGCCGCTTGGAATTTATATTTCTTCCCTGCATAACTGGAGATTGACAATGTGGTCAATTGTATGTGTTGGTCTTATTGGCATCATTGCAATCGCAAGCCGGTTTCCAGAAATACGGAGCAACAGCTTGCCGACATTGAGCGATAGATTGTCGATGTTCAAAAATAAACAGATTACGCTTGTAATGCTCGTTACGGCAATTTTAAGTTTTTGCAGTCTAGGGCTGTATACGTATTTGGATCAGATCATCTCTGCATTCGAATATGAGCATTCGATTTGGTTCATTTGGTTGTGGGGGCTTGGCGGGATCGCCGGCAGCTTCTTCATCGGGTCGATCATGGATCGATATAAGCGTCCGAGAACAATTATGCTTGTTCTTATCATGCTGTTAATGCTGTCGATGATGTTCATGGATATGGTTCATCCATATGCGGCTGGTCTCGGTTTCTTGCTCATGCTGTGGGGAGCTTCGGGGTGGGCCTCCATTGCAACCCAGCAAAAAACACTGGTTGAAATCAGCCCTCGACACGCGACAATTTCTATCGCCTTGCTTAGTTCGATTAACTATTTAGCAGGATCTATCGGTACAATGTCCTTCGGTGCCTTGCTTGAGCGGAATGAAAATCCTGCCAATCTCCCCTATTTTACAGGTGCGGTTCTTGTTGGAGGTTTATTCCTTCAATCCTTTTTCATGTACAAAACAGGCGCCCGTGAAGCTAGCGTTCAATCATAATCCACCATTAAAATTAAGAAGGAAGACCTTCGCGATGAAGGCCTTCCTCTTTTCATTTATTCCGATATGCTTGGTGCATTCGCCTCTTGGTGCGGCTTGCCTGCAATTCGACTTCCGCTTTCCTTGCCATGAACCGGTACAGCGCCAAATGCCACCCACGACCACGGAGTTGCACGCGATATGATATATACGATGAACCAAGTGCCGAATAACGCGAATATCCAGCCACCTGCAATATACAGTGCATACTCGATTGTATTTCCTTTTACACCTATCTTTCGATAAATAGCGAGCAGCAAAGGATGCAGCAAATAGATACCGAAAGAACAAACTCCCAACGAGGTCGTCCAGGAAGATATTTTTCTCCCACAGCAGTAATATAGTACATATGAGATTTGAATAAGAATAATGCACGACAGTATCGAATGTACATACCAGACGAGCTCATACCACAACGTGTTGACGAATATCTTGCTCACATTCGCGCGGTAAAAGATGTATGCATGATAAATTCCGAGCATGATCCACGCACCCCATAAAACAATCCAGCCCAACAATTGCTTATATCCATTAGTGAAGCGAACGAGCCAATTACGGAGCGATTCGTATTGCAAGGCAATCCATGCCCCCAATATGAAGTAAGACAAATATGAGATTGCCAGATTTCCTCTTGGAATTTGCCAACCGTATTTATTGCCGATAATAAATCCCCATTGCAGCAATGCTGCGGCCAAGAACAGAATTGGGACGGCCTGGCGCATCTTTTGGATTATGGCTAACAAAAGTGGAAACAGTACATAGAACTGAACGATAATAATAATATAATACAGATGCGTATATGCCCTTCCACTCAGTAGATCTCTCACAAAATCATAAGCAACCGACCACGATAAATGGAATAGCACACCATTACGATAAAGCTGCAAGACAAAGTATAATACAGAAAAAACAAGGTATGGCACTAAAATGTAAAGTAATCGTTTCCGGTAAAATTGGCGGATGACACCGCCGCTTAACGGTTTGTCCATATAATTATAAAACAATACGAAACCACTTAAGAAAATAAATACGGGTACTGCAAACTTACTAAAGATATTCACTACTAAATAAAGTGGATATGAACGAGTGCCTATCGTTAATGCTACCGCTTCCGATGTCGCATGTATCGCCAGAACCGCCATGATTGCAAGTGCCCGATAAGCATCGAGCTCTTGTATTCTTTCCTTCAATGTCACGCATTTCAACTCCTCAATGAGTATGATTACAATGCGAAAAGTGCTTTTCACCGTCTATGACGATGCGAATTCCGAAAATGTGACATTAAAATCAAAAAAATTGTGAAGATTATTGGTTCGGTAAGTGATATAATTAGCAAACAATAGAATGGTATATTGCAAACATAGGAGCATTTGAAGCAACGACGGGGATACTTTTTTAACCACGATTTCCATAAATATAATACATAACCTTTTTCTTCCTTGCAACAACAACTTTTCTGGCTGTACTTCATTTGAGTCGTCAGCAATATGGAATCAGCAAAAAAGTACAATACTAGACATAAAAAAGATCGGATGCGAGAACTTTCGTTAAATAGACTAAACTAAGAAGAGGATATTATGTTCAATATATGAGCATGTATCCTCTTTTCTTATACATATTAGATTAGTTATACAGATACTGAAAATACAGTTCAATATGTATATAATATTCAGAAAATATCCAGAAAATAGAGCATACTTAGGCGGAGGACGTATCCCATAGCGGGAGACGTAGTGAGGTCTTTAACCGAGCGCAGTTACTAGAAATGGTCATATACCGACTACATCTGTACTTTGGCTATCTGTGTATGACCGTTGCTTTGAAACGCGAAGGGATTCATGTTAACCATAAGCGTGTTTATCGGATTATTAAGTAACTTGGTATTCGCTCTGTCATTCGAAAGAAACGTCGTTATTCTGGCAAGCAGGTATCTGTTGTTCATCCGAATCGACTTGAACGAAAGTTTTATGTAGAAGCCTCTCTGCGTAAATTAGTAACCGACATTACCTATATTCGGGTAGGAGATCGCTTTGTATATCAATCCGCGATACAGGATCTCTTCAATAACGAGATTATGGCTAAGCAATTATCTGATCGTGATCTCGCACTCGTTACGAAGACTTTGGACATCCTTAGCGAGAAGACGGATCTCAATGGTGTTCTCCTGCATTCCTGACCAAGGATTTCAATATACATCAAAGCCTTTTAACAACAAGCTCACGAAGCTTGGAATACTAGACAGTCATTCTAGACGTGGAAACTGCTTTGACAATGCATGCATTGAATCGTTCTTTTCACATCTTAAAACAGAAAAGATTTATCTAACTCATTTGCAAACGATGTCTGAATTAGAGCAAGCTATTTAAGAACATGTTTCCTTCTACAACCATGAACGCTTCCAAAAGAAATTAAACGACCGCTCCCCGGTAGAATATCGGGAAACGGTCGCAGCATAAAGGCGTCTCTTTTTTTGTGTTTATTTGACAGAGTTATGACCACCCTTTGTTTACCCCTTATTTTGTTAACATAACTTAGAAAGCTAGTAAGAGGTCTACTTTCTCGCATTCGTTGTAGTCAACAGTAAAACACCGATAATACAGACTATAAAGCAACCGGCCCTTGCCAAGCCTCGGTTCCGACCACCCACATAACATTTACACGACCCTGATTATCTACGACGAACAAGTCGATCTGGTTTCCTGCCTGTCGTTCAGTTGCTAAAGATGCACCTGGGAGGGCGAAGTCCTGACCGGTCAGGGCGACCGGTCCTTGCCAAGCCCCGGTTCCGACCACCCACATGACATTTATACGCCCTTGACTATCCACGAAGAACAAATCAATCTGGTTCATTGTCTGTCGTTCTGTTGCAAAAACTCCATCAAAGGCGACTGAACCAGTCAGAGCGACCGGCCCTTGCCAAGCTCCGGTTCCGACCACCCACATGACATTTACGCGACCAAAATTATCCGCGACAAACAGGTCAATCTGGTGGGGCGTTTGTCGTTCAGTTGCTAAATGTGCACCAGGTTTAGTGAAGTTCGGACCGGTCAAGGCGATCGGCGGATGCCAAGGCTCAGTTCCAACCACCCACATAACATTTACGCGACCCTGATTATCCACGACGAACAGGTCGATCTGATCGGCCGTCTGTCGTTCGGTTGCTAAATGTGCACCAGGTTTAGTAAAGTTCGGACCAGTCAAGGCGACCGGTGCATGCCAAGGCTCGGTTCCGACCACCCACATAACATTTACGCGACCCTGATTATCTACGACGAACAGGTCAATCTGGTTCATTGTCTGTCGTTCTGTTGCTAAAGCTGCGCCAGGTGGGGCGAAGTTCGGACCAGTCAGGGCGACTGGTGGATGCCAAGGCCCGGTTCCGACCACCCACATAACGTTTACGCGACCCTGATTATCTACGACGAACAGGTCGATCTGATCGGCCGTCTGTCGTTCGGTTGCTAAAGCTGCGCCAGGTGGAGCGAAGTTCGGACCGGTCAAAGTAACCGGCCCTTGCCAAGCCCCAGTTCCGACTACCCACATGACATTTACGCGGCCTTGATCGTCTACGTAGAAAATATCAATCTGGTCTTCAGTCTGTCGTTCTGTTGCTAAAGATGACCCAGGATAGGCAGTCGTAACTGGACGATTCCTGACACTACCGTTTACCTGATATCTTGAAGAACCGTCATATCCAAATAGAGATGGAACAGAATATGGCGATGATGGGTACCATGTTGGATATGGATAAAAAGGTAGCTGGCTGTATAATGGTCTTCTCAAAGTTTCCCCCTCCTTTTTTTCTAAAATATATTATTCCTGGTTCCATGTTATGGTTAGTTGTCCCGTATTTAAATTATATTTCCAGTCAGGATCGTGGACTGTCACACAAAACTAGACCAATTTTCTGTAATCAACTGGGCTCATATAGCCTAGTGTTCCGTGAAATCGGTGTTTATTGTACCAGTTCACATAATCATTTAACTCCAATTTCAGATGCTGAAGGCTATGAAAATTCATTTGGTTAATGAACTCCGTTTTCATGATTTTAAATGTGGCTTGTAGCAACGGCATTGTCGTAAGGACAACCTTTCATGCTTGACCGATTAGGAACTCAGTCAACGTTTCATCGATCAGCTTGTTCTTAAATTCACTGCCTCGATCGGTATGGAATAATTGAATCAGACGTAGATCACCTTGTTCGAAGCAAATGTCCGTGCTACTCTACTAGTGCAGCATCTTGGTTAGATCCCACACTGGAATAATTTCGATTAAAGAGATCGACAAACATACAGATGTAGTGCACTCTGTTTTTGACTTTGACATAGGTTAGGTCGCTGACTACAACGCGTTTAGCTTCATATTGCTGGAATTGACGATTCAATTTACTTGCTTGCTGGGACTCATCACCCTTACTTTACGGAATACAAAAAGAATCTATTTTGAAAAAAGATTAATCAAAATAGATTCTTTTCCATTAGATTTAAGATTGGTTTTTATAAAAATGTCCTATCCTTATTATTCTCCTTTTTTTAGAGAAATGGATCGAATCACAGGCAAAATAACCCATCCTATAATTAATTGATACTGAGCACCTTAATTCAGATTAAATAAGTTGCAAAAATTATGGTTTTTGGTAACTAATTTACTTATTTTATATGATTTAAAGAGTTTACTTTGCGATTCATAGTAAGAACCATGCCATTCCCCCTTTCGTACAAACAAAATATTCCATACATAAGCAATATTAAATTATAGAATTTTTCCAGGAAATCAAAACATTTTTATATTCAGTTTATATATCTTCTTTTATTAATAAAAATATCTCCCTAGATAAGTAAAAATCCAAAGGGATAAAACGGTACAACTTTTTTATAAACGGTACGACTTTATTTCAAAGCTACAGCCCCTAACATATTATATATGTCTAAAATGTTAGGGACAGTGTTTTAATACCATTAAATTAGGTCTTGATGGTCTTGATAAATTATTTTTCCTTCACTCGATCTTTCAGCTTGATCTCTTTTTCATTCATTTATTGATCTTGCTTGGCTTTTTCCCGTGACCGATCCAACATTTCTTGCCCCTTGAGTTGAAGCTCAGCAACTGCCTCATCCAGCGTTTTCTCTTGGTCAATCAAGGATTTCAGCACATCCGACAGTAAAACATCAAACTCAGAATGAAAACCCGCCGGAATACTCTTTTTATCAGACACTCCACTGGCCTGCATTGGCTTTAACAGATAGAACGCATCCGTTTCCCGCCCTCTAAAATCCTTGAAATAGTCTGACCGCGTGGGGAGCGTATCGTTCATTGCCTTCCCAGCAACCTGCGCCATTTCCGGCCCGTTCACGAACTTGACGAATTCCCAAGCCGCCCGCTTGTTCGGAGAATCCGCAGATATGGCATAGATCTCTGATAATTTCACGTAAGCTGATTCATCGGGCTTAGCAGGATTAACAGGCGCGGCCGCGATGCCCCA
This sequence comes from Paenibacillus sp. B1-35, assembly GCF_050474385.1. Lineage (NCBI taxonomy): Bacteria > Bacillati > Bacillota > Bacilli > Caryophanales > Paenibacillaceae > Paenibacillus > Paenibacillus sp. B1-35. The sequence continues at coordinate 272,006 of NZ_JBCHVJ010000001.1, read as the reverse complement.
GTCGATCTCCGGTGTCTTCGAATAGTAGGGAATATCCCGCAAAAAGGAAGCAAACCACGGTGCTTGAATCGTCATTGCAGCTTGACCTATGTAGAACAACTCGTTCGATCGGCTGTATTGTTTCAAGTAGTCTCTATGTTTCTCAAAGTCGCTATCGTCGTATCCATCAAGCTGTTCGCCCTCCTTCATCGGGGGAGGCGCATAGGCTGCATGATTGCGGACGGCATCTGCCGTCATCTTCATCGCTTCCTTCCAACCATCCGAATCGATCAACAGCTTGCTTGATTTCTCGTCAACAAGCTTTAGTCCAGATGCAGCGGCGATATCATACATCAAACTTGCTGGCCCTTTCGTTTGATACAAGCCAAACACTTGCTTCTTTCCTGATTCGACGCTCGCAAATCTCTCTGCCAGATCAAGAAGCTCCTTCCACGTCATTTTCCCGTTAGGCGGCTCGATTTGATACTTCTTGAACAAATTGCGATTATAATAGATGACATTTGTCTCAAAGGATGGAGTAAGCCCGTACAACTTTCCGTTCCCTTTTGCCCGCAGCCTATCGATAAGTCCAGGCATGAATCCGTCCAGCTTGTATTGATCCTGGCTAATGGCCGGCTCTATGTCATACAACCTCCCTTCTTGAGCGAAGGTCTCAAACATACTTTCATTCAAAAACAGCACGTCCGGCTTATACTTATCAAGGAGCTTCTTTTTTTCTTCATTCCAATCGAATGATTCCTCTTTGTCGGCACCGCCGAACATCTCCTCTTGACTAATAACCTCGACGTCAATATCAGGGCTCATCATTTTGAAGAAGTTCCCATAATCCTGATAGAATGCATCTTCACTTTTATAGACGACCCTGATCTTCCCCTTGCCATCTTTAAGTGGCGCTAGTTCTGACCGCTCTCCGAAACAGCCGCTTATAAGTGATATCATTGTCAGCAGTACTATACAAATCTTCCACTTTTTTAGCACGTATTTCACACTCTCCCTAGTCTATGTTATAAACAATATCACTCAATCTATTAGATGTTCTTATTGCCCCATAGTGCTCTCGCTTCCCTCAGGATTTGAGAGATCGAACGGCTCACCGGGCTTTACATTTACGAGCGTCATGCATGACGTGCCCCTTAACCATCTTGAGTTATGAACTGCCTGTTGGCTTCTTTTTCGACTTTTCACGCAGCTGCACCAGTGCGTCCTGCGCTTTAAATTCCAATTCGGCAGCCGCTTCGTCCACAGATTTCTTATTATCAATGACGGCCTGAAGTTCTTCCATCAGCGTTTTATTAAACACTCGATAGAATTCAAATCTGGAAACATTCCCCCACATGTTATTGCCTTCCTTGGCCTTCAGCATATAGAACGCTTCCATGCTCTTCCCCTTAAATTCCTTCAAGTAACCAGTTCGTGTTGGCAATTTGCCATCCATTGTACGCGAACGGGCATGCGCCATCTCCGGTCCGCTCGCAAACTTGACGAATTCCCAGGCCGCCCGCTTATTCTGTGAGTTGGCTGAAACCGCGAAGAGCTCGTCAAAATACACGCCTGTTGATTCCTCCCCAGGTTCAATTGGGACAGTGACAATCTCCCAATCAACAGTCTCCTGATATTTATAGCCCCATGAAGTCGGAGGCCCAGATATTGTCATTGCAGCCACGCCATCGTAAAAGTCATTTTGTGAGGAGTACAGTTGACTCTCAGGACGGAAATAAACCGCATTGTTGCGTACGGCATCCGTCGCCAACCTCATTGCTTGTTTCCAGCCATCCGAATTGAAGAATACCTTCTCTCCTGTCGGATCGATCAGCTTTAAGCCGGCGGTATCGGCGATGTCATACATCAGTTCACCAATATTGCCATAGGTATGGTAAAAGCCATGCACCGGACGGCCTCCATTCTTGACGGTAGAGAATCTGGCAGCCAAATTGAATACCTCTTGCCAAGTCATCTTGTTCGTAGGCGGATCGATCTGATTCTCCGCGAACAATTTCGTGTTATAATACAGTGCCTTCATTCTCACATATGGAGCCAGCCCATATAGCTTGCCGTCACCTAAACTTTTGATCGTATCGATGAGCCCCGGCATGTAGCCCTCGATATCATAACCGTCCTGGCTTATCACTTCATCTAGACCATAGAGCCTGCCGTCAGTTGCGAATTGCTTGAACGTAGTGTCGTTCAGCATGTATACATCCGCCTCCGAATTCTCGAGCAGTTTCTTAACCTCCGCTTCCCAAGCTTCCGCGCTAATCATCTTCCCGAGATTTTTGAGCACTTGAACCTGTGGGATGACTTCGACTTCAATCTGCGGGTACTTCATATTGAAGTACTTTCCGTAATCGCGGTAGAATGCATCCTCATCCTGGTAGAGCACTTTGATTTTACTTGGCTGCAAAGGCTCCAGCACTTCCTTCTTGCCGAAGCAGCCGCTTATCAGAGAAATGACCGTCAGCATCAGTATTGCTATTTTCCATCTATTATGCATATCTTTCTAGCTCTCCTTCTTTGTTTAAGCGCAGTTCACAATGAACCCTGATTTCTTCTATTGTAAAATTTAACATCCGGCTGTCCAGCATATATACATCTGCGTCCGCTTCTTCGAGCAGCTTCTTTACTTCCGCCTTACGAAGCTTCTTTATTTCTTCTTCAAGGCTTCTTCTCCTCTGCTTTACGCGCTTTTAGGAGTACCTCTTGCCCCTTGATCTCCAGCTCGGCTAACGCCTCGTCCACTGACTTCTTATTATCAATAACGGCTTGCATCTCTTCCTGCAACGGCTTATCGAACAATCGGAAGAAGACATCTGGAACATGCTCATTCATCCATACCGTGTTCCCCTGCTTGACCTTCAGCAGATAGAAGGCTTCCGTGCTCTTGCCGTCGATCTCCTTTGCATAGCCGGTACGCGAAGGGAGTGAGCCGTTTATTGTTCTTGAACGAGATTGGGCCATTTCCTCTCCATTCACGAACTTGACGAATTCCCAGGCTGCACGTTTATTCGGCGAGTCGGCTGCAATTGCAGCGATTTCGAAAAGAGAAATGGATTGCGATGGCTCCGCAGGATCAATCGGCACCGTGACCGCGCCCCAATCTATCGGCTTTTCTCCCTCCACATAAGTAGGTCGCTGCTTCAATTCCATCATTACGAAAGCATCCGCAACCATCATTGCGGCTTTCCCTTTGAAAAAGTAGCTTTTTTGTGTATACATTTGGCTCTCAGGATGGAAATAGACCGATTTATTGCGTACCGCACCCACTGCCAGCTTCATTGCATCTTTCCAGCCATCCGAATTCAGAAGCACCTTCTCTCCCTTCGGATCAAACAGCCTCAAGCCGGAAGTATCAGCGATTTGATACATCAGCCTGCCCGGGTCTCCCACAATTTCATACAAGCCGTGCACTTTATTGTCGCCCGCACCGACATTAGAAAATCTCGCGGCCAAATCAAATAGTTCCTGCCAGGTCATGTTGTTCCTCGGTGGTTCGATATGATGCTCCTTAAATAAGGCCTTGTTATAATATAGAACCTGCCTGTTGAAGGATGGAGCCAGTCCGTACAGCTTCCCGTTGCCCAAACTTTTGATCTTGTCCAGCAATCCTGGCATAAAGCCATCGACATCATACTCATCCTGGCGAATCGCGTCCTCCAAATCGTACAGCTTTCCATCCTGGGCAAAGATCTTGAATACATAATCGTCCAGTAGAAATACATCTGCGCCAGAGCTCTCCAGCAGCTTCTTTTTTTCTACAAAATAGTCATCCGCATTAATGATTTTCCCAAGCTTTTTAAGCAGTTGCATCTCGGGAATGACCTCGACCTCAATTTGCGGATATTTCATATGAAAATACTTTCCGTAATCGCGGTAAAATGCATCCTCATCCTGATAGACTACCTTGAGTTTGCTTGGCTGCAGCGGTTCCAGCACTTCCTTCTTCCCGAAGCATCCACTCATTAAGGAGACGATCGTTAGCAGCAGAATCGCTATTTTCCATTTGTGATGTATATTTTCTCACCCTTTTCCTTACTTAAGAGTTTCCTTTTGTCTTCTGTTTTGATTCTTCTTGCAATTTGAGCAATAGCTCCTGCCCCTTTATCTCCAAGGCGGCAGCCGCTTCATCTACTGACTTCTTATTATCGATAACGGCCTGAAGCTCTCCCTCCAGCGTCTTATTGAACATCCCGAAGAAGGGAAATGGGACATACTCATTCATCCAAACGCTATTGTGCTGGGCCTTCAGCATATAGAACGGTTCCATGCTCTTGCCCTTGAATTCCTTCAAATAACCGGTACGTGAAGGTAAACTTCCGGTCATCGTGCGTGAACGGGCATGAGCCATTTCCGATCCGCTCGTAAACTTGACGAATTCCCAGGCGGCGCGCTTGTTGGCAGAATTCGCAGAAACCGCAAAAAGGGAATTAAAGGAAACGTTCGTCGATTCCACCCCCGGCTCAATTGGGACAGTGACGACCTCCCAATCTACCGGCTCTCCCTCGTTAAATCTAACAACAAATGTGGCGGGAGGGCCGGATACGGTCATCGCAGCCACACCATCATCAAAGAAGTCGTTTTTTGACGAATACATCTGATCTTCTGGACGGAAATGAACTGCATTGTTGCGTACGGCATCCGCAGCCATTTTCATTGCTTTTTTCCAGCCATCCGAATTGATGAGCACCTTCTCCCCCTTCGGATCGAACAGCTTTAAGCCGGAAGTATCAGCGATATCCATCATCAACATGCCTGCATGGCCATACGAAAAGTACAAGCCATGTACAGGACGGCTTCCATTTTTCACATTAGAAAATCTCGCTGCTAGTTGCAGCACCTCTTCCCAGGTCATCTTGTTCGTCGGCGGTTCGATTTGATTGTCCTTGAACAATTTAGTGTTATAGTACAGCGCTCCAACGCTTACTTGGGGAGCCAGCCCATACAGCTTGCCGTTGCCCAGGTTCTTAATCGAATCGATAAGCCCCGGCATAAACTCCTCGATATTATAGCCGTCCTGCCGGATGGCTTCTTCAATGTCATAGAGTTTGCCGTCGGCGGCGAATTCCTTGAACATCCTGCTGTCCAGCATATATACATCTGCGTCCGCTTCTTCGAGCAGCTTCTTTACTTCCGCCTCGTATTCATCCGCGCGAATCATCTTTCCGAGATTTTTGAGCACCTGAACCTGCGGAATGACTTCAACCTCAATCTGCGGATATTTCATATGGAAGTACTTTCCGTAATCGCGGTAAAATGCGTCCTCATCTTGATAGACCAGCTTGATCTTGCTTGGCTTAATCGGTTCCAGCACTTCCTTCTTCCCAATACAGCCGTCGATGAGAGACATGACCAATAAAAGTAGAACTGCTATTCTCCAATTTTTGCGCATGCTTCTTCTCCATCTCTGTTCTTTTTCCCCGGGGTTGAAACACTTCTCACATTTACTCTCTTAGAAGCTCTCCTAATATATAACAATCCTCGCGATGTGAAATGTGACACATTGTAAAATTAAATGAAACAGAGACCGTCAACTGATCGACGAACCATATACTTGACGTAAGTCAGTTGCAAGTCATTCGGGTATCAATCGTAAGAGGTGAGCAATAAAAAAATCCGTTAAAGTTTGGGCTTCAACGGATTTTTCCACCTATGTCGGACTATTTTATTTGTTATTTTTTCCGTTCAATCGCGTCTTCTGTTGCAGTTCATGCGCAACCCGAAGCGCTTCTTGCCCCTTCATTTGCAGCTCATTTACCGCCTCATCTACAGACTTTTCATTGTCCAAAATGGCTTGCAGCGCTTCATTCAGCAATGCCTGGAAAGAACTGATATATTCTTCAGGGACGTTCTTGTTGCCCCACAGTACATCCATCGAAGAAAACTCTTTCAGCTTCAACGCATAAAAAGCTTCTGTGCTTCTGCCGTCCAGCTCTTTGAAATATTCCGGCCGGGAAGGAATAGAAGGAATCATGCCGACATTCGTCCGAGATGTCACCTTCGCCATATCCTCACCGTTTACAAATTTAATGAATTCCCATGCGGCATCTTTATTCTGGGAATTTGCAGCGATCGCATAAATGTCGCGAAAGTACACATCTCCCGTTTCGTTGGGCGTTAAAGGATCGACCGGAGTTGTCACGACATCCCAATTGATTTTCACACCTTTCTTGTCTCTTAGAACCCTCAAATCCCATGGATTGCCAAGCTTCATCGCAGCCTGTCCTGTGAAGAAAAGCCCTTTTTCCGGTTCAATAGGTTGAGGGCCTTTTTGGGTCGGAGTATACAGCGCCTTACTCCGCGCCGCATCCGTCGCCTGCCGAATGGCCTCTTTCCAGTCATCCGAGTCGATTAACAGCTTCTCTCCCTTAGCATCGAACAGCCTTAAGGCGGTTGAAGTAGCAATTCTATACATCAGGCTGTCTGCTCCACCAATATCCTGGTCTATCGCATATAAATGTTTATCTTTACTGCCTGCATTTGTTACTCTTGCAGCCAGTTCAAAAAACTCCTTCCAGCTCATTTGATTTCGAGGAGGCTCGATATTATGCTCCTTGAATATATCTCGATTGTAGTATAATACAGAGGTATCAATGCTGGGCGTCAGCCCGTACAGCGTCCCCTTGCCCAACACTTTGAGCCTGTCGATAAGTCCTGGCATAAAACCTTCCATATCATAGCGATCCTGCTTAATGACCCCGTCGATCGCATACAGCTTCCCGCCTTGGGCAAATTCTTTATACTTTTCCTCATCCAGCAGCAATACGTCCGGCTGATACTTATCCAGCAGTTTTTGCGACTCCTTCCCAAAATCGAAATCGGGCTGGTTGAACTTGGAATACAGCTCCGATTTACTGACAACTTCGACGTCAATTTCGGGGTGCTTCAATTTGAACAATTGCCCATAATCTCGATAAAATGCCTCTTCATCCTGGTAGACGACTTTAATTGTCCCTTTAACCTTCTTGACGGACTCCGCTTCCGAGTCGTTCCCGAAACAGCCGCTTACCAAGGACATGATGAGAAGGAGCATTATCCCCATTTTCCAGATTTTTTGCACTCGCAATTCTCTTCTCTCCCCTGTGAAATTTATGCATTTGGCTCCGCATGCACAGAACCAGATTATAAGATTACCTTACGATTTCTTCGCTGCCGCTTCACGCGCTTTTATTAATGCTTGCTGCCCCTTCATATCCAGCTCCATGAGCGCTTCTTCTATCGTCTTCTGTTTATCTATGATCGCTTGCAATGCCTCTGACAACAGCGGGTCAAATAAGTCGTAAAATCCGTGAGGAATGTTCTTGTCTTCCAGCAGCCCTCTGCCTTCTTTCGGCTTTAGGAGATAGAACGGTTCCGTGCTTCTGCCATCCAGCTCCTTAAAATAGCCCGTGCGCGTCGGCATCTTCCCGTTATTCCCCAGTGCGGCAATCTGAGCCATGTCCGTTCCATTTACGAATTGAATAAATTCCCATGCCGCTCGCTTATTTTCTGAATCTGCGGATATCGCATAAATTTCCGATAAGTGTACATAGGCTGATTCATTCGGGCTGGCCGGATCGACCGGAGTTGTGACGATGCCCCAATCAATCTTCGGCGTTTTTTCATACATCGGAACTTCTTTCAAACGAACAGTGAACCAGGACTCTTGAAATGTCATCGCGGCTTTTTCTTGGTGAAAAGGCTCGTAAAAACGATCCATGCGCTCATTGTTTGCGTCTTGCTCTGGTATGTACACGGACTTATTGCGGATTGCATCCGCAGTCATCGTTACAGCTTCCTTCCAGCCCTCGGATTGAATCAGCAGTTTCTGTCCTTTATTGTCAACCAGACGGATCCCAGAGGCAGCCGCAATATCATACAACAGCTTTTCGGGTTTCTCCGTCTGATACAGTCCATATACCCCTGCGTTCGCGAATCTGCCCGCTATGTCCAACAATTCTTTCCAGCTCATTTTATCTCTCGGCGGTTCGATATTGTATTCTTTGAACAGCCCACGATTGTAATACAACACAGGAGTCTCGAAATAGGGTGCCAATCCGTACAGCTTCCCGTTCCCCTTCTCTTTCAGTCTGTCGATAAGTCCCGGCATGAAGCCGGCAATATCATATTTATCCTGGTTAATGACCATATCGAGATCATATAGCCTCCCGTCTTGGGCAAAGGCTTCGAACATGCTCTCGTTCAGCAGCAATACATCGGGCTTATACTTTTCTATTACTCTCTTCTTTTCCTCGTTCAAGTCAAAGGGGGAATTCTTAGCTTGTTCAAACAATTCATCCTGGGCGATGACTTCAACTTCAATATCCGGATATTTCATCAGAAATAAGTTCCCATAATCTCGATTGAATGATTCCTCATCCTTATACACGATCCTGAGCTTCCCTTTGCCGTCTTTCAACGGCGCCATCTCTGAATTTCCACCAAAGCAACCGCCCAATAGTGACGTGATTGTCAGCAATAGGAGTCCAAATTTCCATTTTTTATACATATTTCTCTCACTTTCACCTTTTATTGTCTTTTTTGGGACGACACATATGTTGTATGCTGCCTTATAGCTTCCTATCAATGATTACTTATTTTCTGGTTTCGTTGCGTGCTTGCATCAGCACCTTTTGTCCAACTTTCTCCAACACGGCGGCTGCTTCATCAATCGTTTTTTGATTCTCTATCACGGCCTGCATTTCTGCTCGCAGCGGCTCTACGTACATGCGGAAAAAGGGCTCCGGAACATGAGCGTTCCCCCATTTTTTCGCTGTTTCCCTCACTTTTAGCATATAGAAGGCCTCAAGACTTTTGCCGTCATATTCTTTCAAATATCCTGTCCGCGATGGCAATGTCCCGTTGTATGTTTTGGAAAGGGCTTTTGCCATTTCAGCTCCGTTCACGAGCTTGACCAACTCCCAAGCCGCCCGCTTATTGGGAGAATCGGCTGATATGGCGAAGATTTCACGCGAATTTATATTCACGGACTCATCATTGCGAAGCACGGGCATGGTTACGATGCCCCAATTCATATGGATTCCGGTATGCTTGAGCGACAGCATGAGACCTGGCGAATCGAACGTCATTGCCGCTTCTTTGTTCATAAAATGTTTTTTGCTGCCATTAGAATGTAAAATAATCGACCCGCTGCGGACTCCATCCGTGACGAGCTTCATAACGCTTTTCCAGCCGTCCGTATTGATAAGCACTTGTTCTGCCTTCTCGTCGAATAGCTGTAAGCCAGAGTCGAAGCCGATATTCAGTACCTCGCGTCCGGGATCGGAATAGGTTTCCTCCAAGCCGTACACGTGCCCGCCACTGCCTTGACCCGTAAATCTGCCTGCCAAATCCATTAGCTCCTGCCAAGACATTTTATTTTTCGGCGGTTCAACCTGATATTCCTTGAACAGATCCTCATTGTAGTACAGGGCATGTACGGTGACGCGCGGCACAAGGCCGTACAGATCCCCTTTGCCTAATGCCTTGAGCTTGTCGATAAGTCCAGGCATGAACCCATCCACATCAAAGTTATCTTGATGAATGGCTGTCTCCAAGTTATACAGCTTGCCCTCCTCAACGAAGGCTTTGAACATCTCCTCATCTAACAGCAATACATCAGGATTGTATGTATTCAGGAACTTCCTAGTCGCTTCCTCATAATCATTGACATGATTGAATTCGGTAATGAGCTTCGACTTGCTAATCACTTCCACGTCAATTTGCGGAAATTGTAATTTGAAGTATTTCCCGTAATCCTCAAAGAATGATTCCTCATCGAGATAGACGACCTTGATTGTTCCTGCTTGAAGTGGCTCGAGTTCTTCTTTTTGTTCGCCGCAACTACTCAGCAAGGATAAGATCGTCAGCATGAAAATTCCCGTTCTCCATACCCTTTTCATAGATATCCTCCTACTCTCCTTCTCACCTATTTATCGCAACAGGCCTACTTACCGAGATGGGTGCACATGTGTTTACTTAGCAGTTGGATCACTCGAACGCGCTTTGTCCTCCCGTAATCGGCGTAATACAGCTTGCCCCTTCTCCTTTAATTCGGCAGCGGCTTGGTCTACTGTTTTCTTCCCGTCAATGACCGCTTGCAGTTCTTCCGACAAGATTGGTTCGAAAACGAGAAAGAAATCACGAGGTACATTCCGGTTGTCCCATATGCCGTCTTTCCTCTGCGGCTTCAATTGATAGAACGGCTCTGTTACTGTTGAATCAAAATCATTCAGATTGCCCATGCGCGTCGGCGCATAGTCATACATAAAGCGTTGGGAATGTGTCGCCATTGTTTTCTTGCCATTGATGAATTTCACGAATTCCATCGCGGCCTGCTTGTTATCGGAATCTGCTGCTACTGCATACACATAGGGCAGCTTCATATTCGCCTCTGCCAACTTCGGATTGCCAGGCGGCGACAGGGCGCCCCATTTTTTGTGTAATTTTCTCTTATCGTCCGGCTGCATCACATCTTTATGAATAAAGGATGGATCACCGATCAACATGGCAGAATCCCCATCTAAAAAAATCCCATCATGGGTCATGTTGCGCTCTTTCGGATGAACGAGCAGCGCACGGCTTCTCACTGCTTCTGTCATTTTCTTTATGACATGCTTCCATCCGTCTGTATCGATCAGCAGCTTCTCCCCCTTCTCGTCGAACAAGCTCAGTCCGGAAGAAGAACCGATCTGGTACATCATCGCCGGGGCGGCGGAATATGTATGATAAATGCCGTGAAAATCCCGCTTTCCCGAACCGGGATCGGAGATTTGTCCAGCCAGCTCCAGCACCTCATCCCATGTCATATTGCTTCGCGGAGGCGCAACGTGATGCTTCTCGAACAAGTCCTTATTGTAAAATAAGACTTGTCTGTAGAAATAGGGGGCTATTCCATACAGCTCCCCGTCCCCTCTGCTTTTTAATCGCTCGATCAGTCCGGGCATAAACTCGTTTAGATGAAAGCTTTCATCTTGCAGATCAGCCTCCATGTCATAGAGCTTCCCTTCGCGCGCGGTATCCGAGAACAGGTTCTCATCAACAACAATGACATCCGGCTTGTGCCTGTCTAGAAACTTTTTCTGCCCCTCGTAAAACTCATCGAGTGATTTTCCATCCTTGAACTTGGCAAACTCATTCGTCTGGACAATAAATTCGATTTGATCCAGTGGATAGTTCATCATTTTTATTTTATCGATATCGACGTAGTACGCGTATTCATCCTGATACAGCACCTTGATTTTACTTTCCTGAATGGGCTTATCCTGCTCTTGCATCTTCCCGGCACATCCGCTTATCAATGCGATGATCATAAGCAGCATGATCGCGACTCTCCATTTCCCCATACTTGCTGCCTCTCCTTCCTCGATCCTACGACGTTATTCCTTCTCCAGCTCTATGGTGAACTCTAGCTCTTTCATATAATGCTTTTCTACCTTTCTGGCTTCTAACGATTCATAATCATACAAAAAAGGCTTGATCGTAATCGACTTCGGCCTTTGCGGGAACGGCTCGAACAGCAAATCCAATCCATAATCATTCGACTCTTCGTACTTATTAGCTAATCCTCCAAGGCCCGCATCTACCAGTCCTTTTGCCTTGTTCCCCTGATCATCGAACACGTCTGCACTGAACAGCAGGTTATCGCGCAGTCCAAAGTCTTTTTTCGGACCTATAAATTTATCGGGTACATGCTGCATTTCTCCTATTCCTCTCAGCATCACTCGCGTCGTGATTGGGGTTAACTCCAATTTCTCAAGCGACAGGCTAAGACCGTCATAAGATTTCGTCATATTCTCTGTAAATTTAATATTTTTCGTATTTTTCTTCACCGGAATATTGAACATGAACACCTCCCGAACTCCCGATAATGATACATTCATGCGGATATTGAACTCATCGGGTAGCGGTTTCGGCTCGCTGCTGAGATTTCCGTTTCTCGTTACTGAGGGTTCACTCCAACTAACTGAAATACCCGAATCTGGGTCTCCAGGAATTTGGTACATACTTAAACTTAAGTCGTATGTTATCTCCTCAAGTGAAGAGTCTAAGAAACGAATTCGACGAATTACTCCCCTATCGTCTGTTAAAGAGGGACTGAACAGATAGGAAGACAGATTTTCGCCTTCACGCTCCCACGTAAAAGCCAAGCGGATGCCATCATAAACTATGTTTTTAATTCGAAGCGTAACCCCGTCATGAGTGATGGATTGATTGATTTTCGTAACCAAATTGTTATCAACCGCGTAAGAAAGGCCAAAATCGCCGGTTTGCTGGAACACGACGCCGATGAAGGGCAGCTTGCTTAATGCATGCGCCATCGTTGATGAGACGAACCCGCTTCCAACTAAACCGCCGCTAATAACGGCTGCTAAGGAGGTAGCGATCAATGCTGGCTTCCAGATCGATTTCTTCTTCGCTGCCTTCTCTTCCCGAATCCGATTCATGATCCGATGACTGTATGTATAGACCGGCATTTCGGTATCGTGAATGATTTGTTCAAGCTGATTGATTTCTTGATCGGTCAGCTTAGTTCGATTGGACCATTTCGCCATTCGCAAAGACCTCCTTATCGTTATTCCGAAGCTTCGTGCGCAGCCGCTCATATTTCTTTCGAATCGTGGCCGGGTTGGTGTCCATAATATCCGCTATTTCATTAAAGCTGTATTGCTCAACCGCTCGGAGCAGCAAAATATGCCTCTCCTCCACGGTCAACAGTTCGAGCAGATTCTCAACAATTGCTTCTTGATGTGCTGGAGAAGAACTAGGTTCAAGTTCTCTGCAGCGCAAGAGCAGCCGATACCAGCGATTCCTTTTCTTCAGTACGTTCATGCTGTGGTTATAAGTGATTTTATACAACCATGCTGCAAAGTTTGTGTTCCGTATGTATTGCTTTATATTGCGGTAAGCCTGTATGAAAATTTCCTGCAAAGCATCTTCTGCTTCTTCTCGACTTCCTAATAGATAGTAGCAATAGCTGTATATCTGCTTTTCGAAATGATGAATGAGGATTGCAAAGGCCTCAGCATCTCCTTCTTGCACTTTAACAACAATGGCTTCGATAAATTGCTGCTTTTGTTGTCGTTCCCCCGGGCTGGATAGTTCCACAGGTTCACCTCCCTTGATGCTTTCCAAGCTATATAACAACCATAATCTACGATTTGTGACACCTATCCAAAATAAAAAACAGATAGCGCCAACCGAATAGTTTTTCTACCCGATTGGCGCATACTGCTTATACGATCCGGTATTCAATTTCGTAAGTATTGATATGCTTAAAAGGTTAGTATGTAATAAGCTTTTTGCCTGCCTTGAAGCTTAATGGAATACTGGTCATAATGACAACACCGGCAATGATTGTGCTGATAATAAGCTCACTAGCTGTAATTACATTTGCAGTAAGCCCCGCTTTCATAATGAGGCTATCAATCGGAATGATGACCAATAGACCAGTAACTAAACCTGGCGAGTAGCAGCGTTCGATAATCGTTGAGATCAAATGCGGGAAGATGATGTTGAAGATCATTCCGCCCACATAGCCAAAATACGCGTATTTGAACAACGAAATGTCTGGATAGATGATATAGAGAGCCGTAATCAAATAGGCTAATCCGGTAACCCAAAATAAACCGAACAAAAACTGATCCTGAGAAACTGCTTTATGCAGCTTAACCTTCCCTGCTGCGGAAGATTGTCTGGTCAGCCACACTGCCTCTTCTAAATTGTGAATCGTAAAGGCAAATAAAAATAATAGAATAATGGATGTATTCATATTGTAGTCCTCCCTATTGGAACATTCAAGCAATTGCAAGTATTCGTGATGGTAACGATAAGAATTTACTGTAATCCATTCAATAGAAAATGAACGGTGCTAGCCGAAATCTCTTCCATACTCTCTGTGTGTTCTTCCTTCCCCGTTGTCTCGAACAAATCATCAAGTGCAGGTACATTCCGCGTGAAGATTAGCGCTCCTATAATGAAATGCAGTGTCTGCTTCAAGGATGTGAAGTGGAAGCATCCCTGCTCTCTTCCTGCTTCTATTATGTCGCGAAGCTGCTTCCATAACGTGTACACATAAGCCTGCAATTTCTCCATGCGCGGACTCTGCATAATGATCTCCTGCTGCAGTAAATTGATAAGTTCAGGCTCGGACTGGCGCAGCACGACAAATTGATGGATGAAATGCGTAAAATCCGAAACTGGGTCTTTCAACGTATAGGTTGTCGTAACATAGTGGGGAATCAACGATTCAAAAAGTGCATAGAACACCTTCTCCTTGCCGCCAAAATGATAGGAAACTAGCGCAATCGCCACTCCTGCTTCCTCGCAAATTTGACGCACTGAAGTGCCTTCGAATCCATTGCGTGCAAACAGCTTCTTCGCTGCATCGAGAATTTTCACCTTCACGTCATTTGTATTTTGTACCATACCTGTTCTCCTCTCATGATGTTATTGATGTATAAGTGCTAAGTTGACTTGCCACATTCATTGAATCACTGTTTTGAACAAACGTTTTGAACAGTTGTTCAATTCTTGATATACCCATCCTACTCCTCCGCTGCTGCACTGTCAACTTCATCGAACAAGATTGAGAATCTAAGCATAGGAAATCGGACACGATAACATTAACGATCTTACGAATACAATCAATCAAGGGAGGCTTCTTCAATGAGTGGCAGCATCAGTATATGGGCACTCAAAAAAATGCCCATGCAGCAAGTGATTCAATATATCGAACAACATAGTTCAACTGATTTTCAGGCACGAATGACAAATATGCAGGTATCTGACTATGAAGCTCTATCTCCTGATCAAGCTCAGGATGAACTTCGTACCGCAATATCGACAATGAATGAGGAGCATTACACGGATTATTTATTGGAGTTAATTGATGAGTGATATGGGATAATGAATAGGAGACGGCGCTCCACACACAAAGAAGCATGCCCTCGCGAGGAGAGACATGCTTCTTCTATTAATCATGCTAAGACATAGCCTGAACAACAATATGACTATCAACGTATTGCTTGAATGCTGCTATCTTCCCATCAGCAAGCCTCCATACATGTGCGAAGTCTGCACGAATGGATTTCCCTGTAGCCTTGTATGTTCCGGTATAAACGCCCTCTGTAATTACAATCTTTTGACTTGAAACCTCATGGTAGGTGTGTACAGTGGCAACAAAGTTGTCCCATTCTGTTCCTAAGCGATCAAATACGTTGCTCTTGATGCTGGCTGCTCCATGGAACGTGCCACCGTACGGATACCCTTCTGCTTCCGTCCATACTGTGCTATCAGTTAATGCTTCAAGCAGAAATTCAGGTCCCTCATAGGTGCGGCGGATAATGTCTACATTCGCTTGCTGACTTTCCATATCCAGCCCTCCCACTGTAACAATAGGATGCATAATCTTATTTATGGAAACTTACAACTTCTTCAAACGGCAGGAAGCTGCGTTCGCCTGGTTGTTCATTCGGCTCACCGAACGGCATTTGCGCGATCAACGTCCACTCTTGTGGAATATTCCATGTACGCTTCACTTCTTCATCTACAATAGGGTTGTAGTGCTGAAGGGAAGCTCCGATGCCCTCCGCTTCCAACGAAGTCCATACTGCATATTGCAGCATCGCACTGCCTTGATGAGACCAGAACGGGAATTGCTCTTTATAGCTAGGAGCATTTTCTTGCATGCTTTGAATCGTTGCGTGGTTCTCGAAGAACAAGATTGTTCCCACGCCATCGCGGAAGCCTGCCAGTCTTTGTACAGTCGCATCAAAGTTCTCTGCCGGAACGCGAGCACGCAGCGTTTCTTTCACGATGTCCCAGAACTTCTCATGCTCACCGTCCAACAATACGACCACACGGCCGCTTTGCATATTAAATGACGTTGGGGCATGCAAGGATGTTTTCAAAATTTCGCGGATTCGTTCTTCTGTAATAGCTGGATTTTTAGTTACTTTGCGAATGGAACGGCGGTTGATGATTGCCTCTTTTAATGTTGTCATTGGAATTTCCTCCATTTAGGAATGATTTGATTTGTATACTAGATAAACTTAGCAGTTTCCATTGAGGTCGCACTGCATACCTTCAACAGAGTCAAAAGGCTCCTTGGCTGCTGCCTGATCAATTGCATGAGCCAACCGTTCTTTGCTGGCCAGCCCTTGAATGACCTGATCACCGATGATGAATGTTGGCACTGCCGAAATGCGAGCTTCATAGGCATGCTTGATCGCCTCTTGATGCACTTCACGATATTTTCGAGAAACGAGCGCCGTGCGAAATGCTTCTGCATCCAAGCCAAGCTCTTCAGCTAGCTTCGTCAACACATCGATTTCCCCAATATTTTGCTCTTCTTGGAAAAAGGCTGTGAACACGCGATGAATATATTCATTGCCGAGCTCCTGCTCTTTCGCAAATTGATATCCTTCAAAAGCCAAATTCGTATACGGATGTGGAGATACATGCGGCAAACGCATATCTATTCCCAATTTCTCCGCTGTTGGCTTAATGAATGCATCCCATGATCCCAACTTATCCGGTTCGTTCCATGGATCGATCTTCGGATATGGCTCCGGACGCAATTCGAACGGCATCCATTCTACTTCAACATCTTTTTCCTTTACAATCTCATCCAATGGTCCTTTGCCCAGAAAACAAAATGGACATATAAAATCAGAATAGGCTTTAATCTTTACTGTCATTATCGTTTCCTCGCCTTCTGTATATAAACTCGCTGTAACATAAACCGTTACATCTAGCAAAAAAAAATATCCCACTTGATGTAACCATTATAGTTACAACTAAGAGGAAAGTCAACTCTTTCTAGGAAATATCTAAATGTAAGCCAATATTACTTTGAAAGAAACGTAAAGTTTTTGAAAATAAATGACATTTACTGTCATAAAAACAAACCATTTTCACAAAGGATGCAACTTAGCTCAATCAAATGCTCTGCAACGCGTATAAACTATGATCAAAAAGATATCGATTAAATAGAAATTAGGTGAGACCTTATGTGGTTTAGAGCAAATGAAAAAGAGCTGCAGGCTTTGCTAGGAGGAATAAGCAACATCGTCAAGCAAGCATTGCACGATTCCCTGCTTAGCAATGCAAATGAGGATAATCCTATCATTACAAGACTCAAAGCAGAAGTAAAAAAAGAAATAGAGAAGCTGAATATGCCATTGCCCACACCCGCCTCTGCCCTGCATGAAATGGTTGAAAGATATGTGAATCGATCCGTATCTATTAATACGCCGGCTGGTATCGTAGAAGGCACAATCACAGAAGTTGGAAGCGATTATGTAGAAATCTTGGAGACGGATGACATGGTCGTTATCGTGCAATTGGCCAATGCGATTTCTCTGCAAGCCGGTTAATCTGAGCAAGGAGGTGATGAATATGATGGACAAGCTTAGACCTTTAATCGGTTCTAACCTGCAAGTTGCGACTGCGTTGGAAACAACAACCGGTACGCTTGTATCGGTGGATGAAAACAAATTAACATTGCGCACGTCAAGCGTGTCTGGCTATGAGAATGGCCAGTACGCCATATTTCAATTGAAATCCATATCTTATATTCGCATTATATAATTTTATTTGGCTACATTATGAAGGTGGAGTGGTATAAACATGACATATTCTCGAATAAAAGGGCTCGTCAGTGTGGTAATCCCGAATTACAACCGTGCAAATTACCTGCAGGATTGTCTGAACGGCATTCTTCAGCAGACGTATACGAATTGGGAAATCATCCTGGTTGATGATGGATCCACTGATGATTCCATTCAACAGATTCATGACTGGCTTCTCAACAACCGCGCATATTTGCCCAATCATAATTCCTTTCTTACAATGACGCTGCCGCGAAATATTGGATATGCTGGAGCAATGACGGTAGGCTTATTTATGGCAAAAGGCGAATATATTGCAATCCAAGACTCTGACGACATTTCCCATGCAGAACGGCTGGAGAAGCAGATTAATTATCTTGAAGAACATCAAAATATTGAAATGCTTGGAACAAACTATTACGTATTCGAAAACGATCCGAATAAGATAGAGACCAAGCCCAAATGGCTTCGCTATGGACAGCATATCCGCACAACCTATAATAACGGCGGACACTGTGTGTGCCATGGTACGGTCATGATGCGTGGCGCTCTATTTGATCGTAAGGGCGGGCATTCAAGACGTATAAAAGGTGCAGAAGATTATGAATTTATTGCGCGTTGTCTGGATCCGAACCATTTAAATATTGAAAATCTCCCCGACGTTCTCTATTACTACCGCAGTCATCCAAACCAACGTTCCCGAAAATATTTTTCAAAAAAGCAGGATCCTAAGAATGAAATCTAATCATATCCGCGTGCTGATGGTGATGGACAGCTTAGCAGTTGGCGGTACGGAAACGCATGTGCTGAGCATTGTCAAAGCGCTGAGGAAACTCGGAATACATTCCATATACGCGGGAGCAAGCGGTAGTATGTATGGAGCTTTTGCCCGAGCAGGCTGTCCAATTCATGCAGTGGATGTATCTCCAGGAGTCCTTCTTCATTTGCAGGATTACAGGCTCCAGAAAATCATCTCCACTTTACAACAAGTAATGAAATCGCGGAAAATTAGCGTCGTTCACGTCCATCAGACACCATCTGGTCTATATGCTGCAATGGCTGCGAAGGAACTGGGAATTCCCGTTGTATTCACCGCTCATGGCATGTATTATCCCGAAGAACAATTATTGCGTATGAATCAATATAGCGACGCCATTATTAGTGTAAGCAAGCCTGTGCAGCAATTTTTAGAGCGCATGAATATACGATCCGAGCTCATTCCAAACGGAGTAAATCCAGACGACTTCTTTGAAGTAGACTCCTCCTCTCTTCGGAGCCAGCTCGGCTTACCAGACAGTGCGGATACCATCGTATACACAAGCAGATTGTCAT
Organism: Paenibacillus sp. B1-35; assembly: GCF_050474385.1. Lineage (NCBI taxonomy): Bacteria > Bacillati > Bacillota > Bacilli > Caryophanales > Paenibacillaceae > Paenibacillus > Paenibacillus sp. B1-35. Next base: position 253,092 of record NZ_JBCHVJ010000001.1, on the reverse strand, counting down.
GGGATAAGGCCTATGTGTGTACAATGCTTATTTGGGCTGCTAGAAGACTGCACTTGGAAGGCAGCTCACAGCTGCATGTTGTCATCGTCGGAGATGGACATCAATATCAGGAAATTTACGAGTTGGCCAACAGCATCGAACATGAAATTGGCAAGAGGTTCATTCATATGGTAGGAAGCAAAAAAAACGTACGCGATTATTTAAGTCTGGCTGATATTGTCGTTGGTACAGGAAGAGTAGCCTTGGAAGCGATGGCTTGCGGTAAGCCGGTGCTTGCTGTCGGCAACCACGGATATTTCGGTCTTGTTACTCCAGCAGCGTATGCACAAGCGTGGGATCAGTATTTCGGAGACCATGCGTCTAAGTGCAAGCCTTCCGAGGAAGTGATCGCCAATGCACTGCGCCAGGCTTTTACTCATAAAGCGACTTTGCGCAAAATCGGTTTTCAGGGTCGTCAATGGACATTAGAACATTTCGATATTCACAAAATCGTGATTCAGCTGGCAGAGCTTTATCAGAAAGTCATCCTGCAAGCTTGCCGACAGGAGGCTAGTCGTTAATGAAAAGAAAAATATTATATCTTGGATGGATTGGTTACAATAATTTTGGGGATGAGTGGATGTGGGACATGTTCCGGCATATGTCCAGCCGTTATCTCGAACAGGATAAGTATGAAATCATTCCTTCATTGCCTGGGGTTGATTTGAACGATATTGACCCGTATGACACCGTTGTGCTCGGGGGAGGATCTCTCCTTATTCCGGGATATGTTGATATCATGTACAATGCGGCCAAGAAGAACAAGACGACAATCATCTGGGGCAGCGGGCATGATCGCCTCAGTCGATTAATGATCAATGACGACCGATCCTTCAGCCCTGAGCCTGCAGCTGATAGTGCCGTATATCGTGCAATGCTGCAGGAAGTTATCCGAAGTGCGGCATATTGCGGCATACGAGGTCCATGGACGCATGAATATTTGTCACACAGCGGCGCACCAATGGATCGGGTCTCCATAAGCGGAGATCCTGCTATGTTGGCTCCACTCCCGTCTTCCGTCCATCAAGCAGAACGAACAGATGAACGCTGGATCGGACTCAATTGGGGAACGTCTTACAACCGCATTTATGGCCGGAATGAGGCAGCATTAGAAGATGAGCTTGCCCATGCAGCGCAGCGCTGGATTCGAGAGGGGTACAAAATCTATATTTATGTTGTATGGGGCCCAGATCGCGAAGCCACAAAACGATTGCAGCAAAAGATCGGATTTCCGGAACATGTTGTATTCGATCCTGAGCTCCATTCGCTTGATGCCTATTTAAAATTAGCACAAAAATTCGACTTTACGGTAAACTTCAAACTGCACGCCAACGTATTGTCAGCAGCGGCTGGCATTCCATTCATCTGCTTAGGCTATCGATTCAAGTCATACGACTTCGTACACTCTATGAATCTACCAACGATCATCATCCCAACCCATGCCGCTCACATGGAGACAGCATTGCTAGAAACAGCAAGCTACATTCAGAACAATCGCACGGACCTTATAAGAAATATGCAGGATCTCCGAGAACGCGCAGAATTACAACTGGTAACGCCTTTCAGAGATAAATTGCTATAAAAGTTGGACGCAGCACTTGCAAGATAGCCCTGAGATATCATCTTGGGGCCTTCTTGCGCTCTGATTTACCTTATGCCGTTATTTACGAAGCAGTCCTTCTGTAACGCATTCCAAAAGTAAATCCTTCACCTGCACGAACTTAGAGCCAATTTCATCTCTGTGCATCGAGAGCATCATGACTGACCGAAGCAACCCGATAATCACCTCTGGATCTTCATCTATGATTACATGCTTCTGTTGCCATTGCTTAATTAGGGCAGCGCCGGCATCATTATCAGCTTGAATATGGGATTCGAGCGTTTCCTTCGGCAGTTTGCGGATTAACAGTTCATATTCTTCTCGTTGCTGAATCCGCTTCAGGAAAGGATTCGTCTCCAGCAGCTCAAAGGACAACTCGAATAAACCCTTTAGCAATTCCTTAGGAGATTGATCACTGGCCAGCATTTCTTGAATCTTTTGCTCCTTGAAAGCCTCTTCCTCCTGCATAATGGCATAATATAGTTCTTCCTTCGATTGGAAAAAAGCATAAAAAGATCCCTTTGCAATGCCGCATGCTTTTACAATTTCATCTACGCTCGTTTTTTTCAATCCATATTGAATGAACAGATTCTTGCCCGTAGTCATCAGACAAGCACGAACGGCTTCTTTCTCGGTTTCACTGAACTTTGGAATAATTAATCTCTCCTTTACTTCAAACAGCGATATACCGCTTGGCGCACCGCATTTTCACGCGGATTATTATCCATATATCCACCAATTACATTTAATCCATAAGCATAGCCCAGCTCATAATCCGGATCTGCATAACAGAATGATCCGCCAGCGCCTGGGTGTCCATAAGCTCGATGGCTGCTGCCGAACTTATGCCCTTCAATCGGTTTCCATAAGCCGACAGAATACGCCAGCTTCGTCCGATTGACATGGTCGTATACGCCAGTTGACGGCAGCTTCGGCGGTGCCTCTAACGCTTGTTTTGCTGCTTCGGACAGCTTCAATTGCTTGCCCCCAGCAGCAAATTCCCCATATATACAGGCCATTGCCCGCACTTCTCCGATTCCGTTGCCGGATGGGAACTCAATGGCCAGCATTTCGCGGCGATTGAAATGATCATTCGCAACTAAGCGCTTCGGATCTACCATACTGCGCGCTGTCAACGAGCGTGGATTCATGAAAGCCAGCAGCATTGAGAATGGAATCCCACGTAAATGCTTCAATAGTTGAACAGGGCTGTTAATGCCTCTTACTTGAGCCAGCCTTGTATCCGGCACATCCTTTGGCAGCCCGATAAAGAATTCCGCTCCAAGCGGGTTCGCAATTTCCTCTTGAAAAAATCGGCCCAAGCTTCTTCCTCTTGAATCTACTCTCCGAATAAGCTCTCCAATATACCAGCCTAACGTCCAAGCGTGATAACCGTGCATCGTACCTGGTGTCCACTCAGGTTTCAATTGGGCAAGCTTAGGAGCAACCTGAGCAGTGTCTAAATCATCAAACTTCTCCAATTGTAATGTATCCAACGTGCACAGTCCAGCTTGGTGGGACAACAGCTGCCGAACCGAAATATCCTCCTTTCCATGAACTGCAAATTCAGGCCAATAAGTGCAAACCTTCTCATCATAATCCAGCAGCCCACGCGATACAGCCAGTGCCCCAGCCAGCGCAGCAAAGCCTTTTGTACTTGAAAATACCGGAACCATCGTATGCTCTTCCCATGGTGTCCTGCGGTAAGGGTCGGCTACTCCTCCCCATAAATCTACAACCTTCATTCCTCGAACATAGACGGCGCATGCCGCTCCAGTTTCGTTACGCGTCGTAAAGTTCCGCACAAACTCCTTCTCCACTTCTTCGAACCCTGCTGCCACCCAGCCCTGAACATGAACATTTTGCATCGTCATCCACTCCCTTGTCTATATGACTAAATAAACATTATTAGTCATATAGACATTACCGTATTTCCATCCATTTGTATAGAGGCAAAAAATAGACAGCTATCGATGACGATAACTGTCTCTACGATGCCTTTCTAGAATGGCGCAAACCCCTTCTGACTCACATAAATGCAATTCGACGGAAATACGCTGCGAAATCGCTCTAGCACAATTCGGAATGCATCGGGCTGATACCACTCCTGCAAACCAAGCTCCCCATACAGCTTGCTTATACCTAACTGTCGAGTTCTTGCTCCTCCGCTTCCATCCCCCATGAAGTAATCGTCAATACAGATTCGCTCTGTTATATTGATCAACTTCTGCGGAAAAGCAGTACTGCTCGGCAAAACTGGCGCAATTGTCGCCTGTGTTGGTATTCCGGCTGTTTGCAATCGCTCCAGCGCTTTCAACCTTGCAGCTATTGGAGGTGCGCCGGGTGTAAAGTACTTTCGTATGTCTTCCCTGTCCGTCTCAATCGTCATACTGACTCGTACGGAATTTTGCATTTGCTGCAGCAAATCTATATCTCGCTGAACGAGAGGGCTGCGTGTTTGCACAAGCAAAAAATCAGGCTGTTCCTCTACTATGGCCTCTAGCAGCGAGCGTGTCACCCGTTCCTTGTATTCCACTGGCTGATACGGGTCTGTGCTGGATGACATAAATATCGTGACCCTTCCTTTTGCTTTCGCTCGCCGCAGCTCCTTGCGCAGCACCTCTGCTGCTTGCTGCTTAATATCAACCCAGCTGCCCCATTCCGTCTTGCGGAACTTAGCTACGGGCATCTGCCGTACATAACAATAGGAACAAGCGAAGGAGCAGCCTGTATATGGATTCAAGGTATGGGTGTAATCAGCCAAAAAACCAGTGCCCTTATTAAGCATGGACTTTGGAGATGTGTACTGAAATTCCATTCGCTTCACTCCTTCCTGAGTAAAGAAATTCATCTGCAATTCTATATGTTTAATCAGAAGATAAGTGCTCTACCTTCAGCAATCGTTTTTTCATATCAAGCCCGCCTCTGTATCCAGTCATGTGCCCATTCTTGCCGATGACACGATGGCAGGGTACCGTAATTAGAATGGGATTTGCGCCAATCGCAGTACCTACCGCACGAGCTGCCATAGGCTTCTGCAAATAAGCAGCGATCTCGGAATAGGTTCTCGTCTCCCCATACGGAATCTCGCATAAGATTCTCCATACTGCACGTTGAAATGGCGTCCCTTGAATATCCAACGGCATCGTGAATCCCTTGCGATCTCCTTGCAAATATTCCGCCAATTCTTCAATATGCGGGTGCAAGCGTTCGTCAGACCGTACGAGCATTGCTTGTGGGTATCGAATAGCCACCCACTCGCTCAAATGGTCAAAGGATTCGTGTTGTCCTCCAATATAACACACTCCCTGTTTCGATGCTGCCACGTATAGCTGCCAATTCTCTCGATTCAACATGGACCAATATATATATTGCTGCTTCTTTACCATTTTAGTTCTCTCCTTCATTTTCCCGCTCCTGCATCAAGCATTTGATGTCTTTTGCGGAAGACTGCCGGCGTATGGCCAGTTATCTTTTTGAACAAGGTAATAAAGTAGGGCGTACTTGGAAATCCGACGGTATGTGCGATGTCGTTAATCGTGAACGTCGAATTTCTCAGCAGCTCCGAAGCACGATTTATACGTTCATGCTGGATATATTCCATTGGAGAAACCCCCATAATTCGCTTAAATGTGCGCTGCAAATGATACGGGCTTCCATGACATAATTCTGCTAGCGAGTGAAGCGTCAACGTATCTGCATAATGGTTTTGGATACATTGTATGATTTGCGCAACCCATTCCTGATCGGGCATTCGATCTCCCGTTGGCTTACATCGCTTACAGGGACGGAATCCGGCCAGGAGCGCTTGTGCGGCATTTGAAAATGTGCATACATTTTCCCTAATCGGAGGCCTGGACTTGCATGAAGGCCTGCAGAAGATTCCTGTTGTTTTCACTGCATAAATAAATCGATGATCATAGGTGGGATCATTATAAAGGATGGCATTCCATTGTTCCTCTGACATGATTCCATCAGCAGAATCCCGCTTTTTCTCATCACCTGACAAGTCCGTGCGTATATCTTGTTGATCTCCTACTTTGCCCACTAATACTCACCTCCACTTCCAGTATAACCGGTAAGAGCTCTCCATGTACGTGAACAGGAATAGAAACGCAACATATCGAAATCATAGAGCGAACCAGTTATGATACAACTAGATTAGAAGATATTTTCAATTGAGTTGGGAGGAAAAGAATGACGAATGAGTATGCCTACGACCTAATCAAGCTAGATGTGCCCCGCGAGTTCAGCTTCACCGAGAACTTGAATTATCTATCTCGTGCATCCAATGAATGCTTATATGAGATTCACAATCAGAAGGTATACAAAGCCATCCCACTCGGAAATCGAACTCCCATAATCGAAATCAGCGCCAATCAGGATCAGTCATTGCGTATGGCCTATATCGGAAATGAGGTTCCTCTTGATTCATCTGAGCATAAAGCTGTTCAACATTACATCCGTGATTGGTTCGACTTAGATACTGATCTGTCGCCATTTTATGAGCTTGCGCATCGAGATCCACTGCTGCATGATGCCGTTCATGCATTCTCCGGCTTGCGGATAATGGGTATTCCCGATCTTTTTGAAGCTCTCAGTTGGGGAATTATAGGACAGCAAATTAATCTTACTTACGCGTATACGTTAAAGAGAAGGCTTGTAGAACAATTTGGAAAGCAACTTATTTGTGAAGACCGTTCCTACTGGATCTATCCAACCGCGGAAGATATTGCAGCCTTGTCGATTCAAGATTTGCAGCAATTGCGCATGACAGAACGGAAATGCGAGTATCTTATCCAAACTGCACAATTAATTGCGAATAAGCAGTTGACTAAGGAAATGCTGCTTGGTGCTGGCGGCTGTAAGCAGGCAGAGGAGATGTTAACCCAAATCAGGGGAATCGGGCCATGGACGGCCAATTATGTCTTAATGCGCTGTTTGCGAATGCCATCAGCATTCCCAATTGATGATGTCGGGCTTCATAATGCCGTTCGCCATGTTCTCGCATCAGACAGAAAGCCAACTAAGAGTGAACTGCGAGCAATGTCTGTCAATTGGAGCGGCTGGGAGGCTTACGCAACTTTTTATCTCTGGAGATACCTCTATTGACTCAGCAGCTACAGTAACCTGCAATGACTGGAAAGGAACTACTTACAGTATCCGCACCTATTTTGCGCAAAAAGACCCGCTTTGCATATGAAGCAAAGCGGGTCTCGGGTCTAGTATCATTCTTTTTTGTATACGATTTTCTTGATGCTATCTATGGATAAGCAATATAGTTCCGATAGCTGATCAATCGATGCACCTTCACGGAAACATTTCCGAATCTTCTCATTCCTCAGTTGAAGCTCTCTTCGAATTCCAGAGTTTTCGCCCCATCTTTTACGAGAACCCACTGGTGCAGGAATGTATATAAACTCTCCGCATACATATTTCTGAATTTCCTGCAATAAATGCTCGGGTAAACATTCATTCGCCTTCACATATTTCATGATTACTCCGCTCCTTAAAAAATCTTGAACTTTTCTAAGGAAGCAAAGCCTACATTATAAACGTATTTTCACCATGAAAGTCAAAATGAAAGTGAACGGTTCGGGTATTACACTCCAGGCTAGCAACCGTTCATGTCCATAATATAGACTTTGCATGGAGTTGATCTAAGTCGATTCTCATGTATAACAAAAAAATCCCTCATTTCAGTATGTAATTAGAATTGGATTAAATTGTACATTAACCAATTGTACCAGTATATACCTGATCAATCAATGATTTGAGCCTAAATGGCATACTGTTCTGCCGTTTTAATGCAATGTCCCTAAACTAGGAGGGTCCAAATGAAATAGATTCTTACATTCTGAAGTTTACATAGTAATATATTGACATTTCTCCTCTTCTGCTCTATTATTCATACTAATCCTATCAGATTAAAATTTTAGGATTCGAAGATGATGCCCGAGTCTGTGTTGGAAAATATAAGGGCACAGATGTGAACACATCAATCGCACTCGCCTTCGGATCATCGGCATGTCATTTTTTCGCATGAGCTCTTTTATTTGTTCATAAAGATATGATATTCGTTATAATCATGCAAAAAATCCAATCTTTTATGCAATAAATAGCTCGAAAGGGTCTTGCAAAATAGATCCGATCACTATAAAGTGTTTATGCATCCTATATATGGGAATGCTCTAAAACCAAAGGAGGATTGATTAATGATTGATTTTTTAAGGAAAAACGTGTGGGCAGCTGCATTGCTCCTTGCTGTACGGCTCTATGTAGGCTATGTATGGGTATCCGCAGGCCTGAAAAAGCTGTTTGGAGGTGGCTTTGACGCAAGTGGATTTTTAAAGGGTGCCGTGGAAAAAGCAAGCGGCGATCGGCCGATCGTACAAGATTGGTGGGCTTCCTTCCTCCAACATGTCGCCATCCCGCATTCGCAAGTGTTCAGCTTTATGGTTCAATGGGGTGAACTGCTCGTCGGCACCGGACTCATTCTGGGCGCTCTTACTCGTACCGCTGCTTTCTTCGCTATCGTCATGAATTTAGCGTTTCTTTTGAGCGGATCCATCAGCAGCAATCCTATCATGATTATTCTTACGATGTTCATACTTGTCGCTTATACAAATGCAGGCCGCTTCGGTGTAGATTATTACTTGCTCCACAGATTAAAGCTGTCTAGACGCCAATCACCTCAAAGCTCCACTTCACCCTCAGTATAACCTCGTGATTTACGCTCTGCTCATCAACATGCTTTGCTCAAACGGAGATCTGCATAACACTTCTCAAATTCGTGCTTTTTTACAAATGCAAACTTATAGCGCATTTATTTCAGGTAGCATATATGTGCATTGACAATCGCACGGAATGTAGTATGTATGATTTTAATCGCTTAATAAATTGATCTATCTGTAGCTAGATCAATTATTCATCATACGATTAACCCAAGTAAACCGTTGGAATTACTTGATATCAACTCTCGTCGTTGCTGCCTATCCCATCGTGCACTACCATGCATTCACCAATGTCATTGAGCCGTAAGGACACTTCAATGAAGTGAATCCTTGCGGCTCATATGGGGTGTTGACTTTTTCTGATAATAATGGGCCGCAGGCAGTTTGTTAGGTTACATAAGGAAGAGTATATTTTAATATAAATTCAATTTTCAGACTGAAAGCTGTTTTTAATGATTTCCCCCATCAAATCCAAGCTCTTCTTGAAATATTCGACTCCCCCTGGTGGCACCTTTATGAATCTATCTTAGCCCTCGCTGCAAGCTTCCTGGCAGATAGGTTGATACCCTCGAGTAGCTAATTCAAGACTACATGGATCATCATTTTCGTCAAATTTTCAGATGTCAAGATAATACCATTTCACCTTCACCATAGGCATCAAAAAAGGACGGCAAATGCCGTCCTTTTCACTTTTAGCAAATATATATGTGCGATGTATCACTTTGTCCCCACACGCTTGGCCAGCTCAGCCAAGTCATGCCCCTTCAACGCACCTTCCACCAGCTCCGGTAGCAGACTTGGCGTACAGGCGAAGCAAGGGGTGCCATCCCGCGCCAACACTCGCGCAAGATTCTCATCATAGAAGGGCTGACCTTGGTCGGAGAGCGCGAGCAGGCACATCGTCCTTACCCCTGCCTCTCTAAGCTCTCGCATGCGGCGGATGAGAGCCCCCCGATTGCCGCCTTCATACAGGTCGGAGACGATAATGAACAATGTCTTCTTTGGTTCCGTAATATATTGTTCGCAATACGCAACTGATTTGTTAATATCCGTTCCTCCGCCCAACTGAATCCCGAACAGCATATCTACCGGGTCATTGGCGCATTGCTCTGTCAAGTCCACAACTTCTGTATCGAACACGACGACCCGCGTATCTAACGCCGGAATGGAAGCGAAAATGGAACCAATAACGGAAGCCCATATTACAGAATCCGCCATCGATCCGCTTTGATCAATATCAACGATAACCGTCCATTCTTTGCTGCGCTGCGCACGGTCGAAGAAATAGAATCGTTCCGGGATGATTTGCTTTCGTTCGATGTTATAGTGCTTCAAATTGCGAGCAATCGTTCTCTTCCAATCGATGCCGCTTACGGATGGGAGCGGAGTGTGCTGTCTACGGTTCAGCGCCCCGGTAACCGCTCGACGCAAGTCATTTTCAAGCAGCTTTACGAGTTCATCCACAACTGCCTGCACAAGCATCCTTGCGGTATCCTTCGTCTTCTCTGGGATTTTCCCCTTCAAGGACAGCAGTGTGCCTACTAGCTGTATGTCGGGCTTCACCTGTGCCAAAACCTCTGGCTCGAACAGAAGCTGCTTCCAACCTTTTCGCTCCATCGCATCATGCTGGATGATCGACACAACATCATCAGGGAAAAAGGATCGAACATCTCCAAGCCATTTCGATAAGCGCGGTGCTGATTTCCCGAGTCCAGCCCCCTTGCCCCCCGCTGTTGATCCGTTTCCGCCCGATGCATCACTCGTCTCATCATAAATAGACGCCAACGCTTGATCCATGATAAGCTCCTCTTCGGTCAGGGGAGTACTGCCGTTCATGGAATAGCTAGAAAGCTGCCCTTCGACTGGCTGGCCAAGTATAAGACGCCAACGCGTCAGTGCTTGTGATTCAGCGAATTTGTTCATATCAAATGTCCCCAAAATCAAAATCGTTCAATTCGTCAATCATGCTCGCTTCTTCCTCCTTCAGCTCACCCATCAACAATTCCTCCGCCTGCTCAGCTTGCACGCCCCACAGCTCACCCAGCAGCTCGGCGATCATTGTCTTCTCCCGCGGAGCGAATGTGCTGAATGCCCGTCGAAGGAAGACAAGCGCTCTCACGAATTCGTTATCGTCGAGAGATAGAATATATTCATTCAACTGCTCCCATAGTGTCATACGGGACAGCAGCGCATATCGATTGCGCATGGACAATCCTTCGAACCATCCTGCGCCTAGATCGGCCGGTATGCCCGGGGATAAACGACGAGACACCTCTTCCGCGCATTGCTGCGGAGATATCACGTTGCGCTCCATCAATATGGCGCATGCGAAGCCGGACAAACGTGGATTCCGATCATCCCGCTCAGCCAAGCGAAGCAATTCTTGCAGCCATAACGATTCATCTACCTGTTCGCTATGATCTATGGCAACACGGTTCAGCTCGTTCATCGCCGAGATCATCGCATTTGCAGCTTCATCATTGCAGCCGCTCGCATCCAGCAAGAAAAGACAAGCACGGACGAACAACTGCTCCAAGAGCGGTATTAACGGAGTCATGTCCATTCGTCTAATGTCCCCATACCGAATAATCGTAGACAGATCTCTGGCTGCCGCTGCAATTTGTACGACGTCACGGCTGTCCACCGCAAGCCGCTGAAGCGCTTGCCGCGCTGCTTCCATCTGCGTCAGCATTCCGCATTCGCAAGCCACGCGTATCAGCTTAGATGCTTCGTCTATCGTTGTGCAGCTATCTAGCCTTTGTTGCAGGACATAAGCGGCAGCTACTTGAACGGTCTCGCCAAGAAGTGTCGATTCAACCACTTCAATCTCTACCTCAGGTGTCCATTGCAGCACCCAATGCTCCGCCCACGCCGCTTGCTCCTGCCCGCTTGGCTTCTGCTTAGCCAGCGATATGCCCAGCAGTGTCAACCGGTGAAATAGGAAGGAGCGATTCAAATCGAGAAATGCTGCGTCCTCAGAAGAAACCCGGCGATTCTCCCGCAGATCTAGCGCCAAATCAGTCGCCACTGTCGTCTTGTACTTTTCCAGCCTCAGCTTCCGCATCCATCGATTCAGATCATCTTGAATCGGCGTCTGACTAACACCATCTGCAAGCATACCGATCGCAGTGCCGACATCGATCCGGACCAATGCTTCGGCGATAACAGACAGGTCGCCGCGGCCAAGCAGCGTAAGCGCCGCATCTCGCAAATCCAGCAAGGTTGGCGCGCTTCCGCCATGGAGGGCCGCGAGCGATTCAGCCATTCGTACAGCCTCGATTACCTCGGCCGTAGAGCGGTGAGTCCCTGACTCTCGAAGTGAGCGGGCGACAGCGGATAAGTAATGCATGCTCAAATCATCCAATGTGCCGTCCAGCATGTGTTCCCACATCATTTGATAGTAACCCGGCGCATTGTTGCCCGCACCGTAGCCAGAACGCGAGGACAAGCGGAAATAGGAATAGGGCATCAGCGTAAGCTTCGAGCTGCGCTTTGGCAGCAGCTCGAATTCTTCATCCGTCATCGCCACCGTAAGATCAGCGAGTGCGGAAGCATGATACGCGCCGCATATGACAACAATTTTGTCAGGCGCATGCCCGGCGTTAAGCGCCTCAACGATCTTTCGACGCATATATGCTTCTCTGATTGCGTTATAAGCGTATTCAGTACGATCGTGAAGTCGCTCCGTCTCCTCGGTTAGCAGCCGCATCTGTTCGGAAAAGGCCAGTATGGCTTCGCGATAGGCACCTGGATTCATGTTGTGCTCATAGTTCCGTTCCCAATAGGTATCATAATCAGGCTCGCCTGCTAGTTGAGCAATTCGATTGTAAATGGAACGCTCGCTGCCTTTTCCCATCTCTTGTTCCAATGACTCGGGCTTGCTGCCTTCGCTGACTTCGCTTCCTTCAGAGCACGATTCTGTGTGATGCCGCTTATCGTGCAAGGCAAGCGTGACGGAGGATGGAAGGTCTATAAATGCTGCAGCCGCGCCATGTTGATCAGCCCATTTCATTGCCTGAAGCTCTGGCGAATAGGAAGCAAACGGCCACATGACCGTTCGTACAGGCAGATCATCGGTAAACGCAAGTATGGCAATAGGCGGTTTTGTTACCTCGTTCGTGAGATGACAGATGGATGCTGTCGCGTCTGAGGGTCCCTCGATAAGCACCACCGTCGGCTGAATACGGTCAAGCTCATCCAGCATATGCTTCGCGCCACCCGGCGATAAATGCCGTACTCCGAAAATGTTCACGGCAGAAGCCGCTGTCAGGCTCATCACTCGTTCAGCTCCTTGCAAGCCGTGTACAGTCCGCGCCATTCCGCCCCGCGCTTCTTCATGACATTGTCGAGGTATTCCTTCCAGACGATTTTGTCTTTGACATCATCCTTTACAATGGCCCCTTGGAGCCCTGCCGCTAAGTCTTCGTCGCTTAGTTCTCCGCTACCGAAGCTGGCTGCTAGAGCCATACTGTTCGTGAGCAGAGAGATCGCTTCCGCCGTTGAAATAACGCCCGCTGGAGACTTTACCTTCTCCTTCCTGTCGATCGTCATGCCGCTCCGCAGCTCACGGAATATCGTAACGACCTTATGCAAGGCTTCGTCGGAAGGCGCAGCTGACTGCAAATCGTATGACGAGGCGATTTCCTGAACACGCTTCTTCACAATCTCTACCTCGGTGTTCATATCCGATGGCGTAGGCAGAACGATAATATTGAAGCGGCGCTTCAAAGCCGCTGACATCTCGTTGACCCCGCGATCTCTTGTATTAGCCGTCGCAATGATAGAAAAACCCTTGCGCGCATTTACTTCCTTGCCGAGTTCAGGCACAGAAATCGTCTTTTCCGATAAGATCGAGATCAATGCATCCTGCACTTCTGAAGCACAGCGGGAGATTTCTTCGAACCGAGCGATCCCGCCCGCTTCCATTGCCCGCATAATCGGGCTTTGCACAAGAGCCTCCGGCGTCGGACCGTTTGCAAGCAGCATGGCGTAATTCCATGAGTAGCGCACATGCTCCTCGCTCGTTCCCGCTGTTCCCTGTACAACAAGTCCGGAATGACCGTAAATGGCTGCCGTCAAATTCTCGGATAGCCATGATTTGGCCGTGCCGGGCTCTCCGATCAGAAGTAGCGCCCGGTCGGTCACAAGTGTTGCAATCGCCATTTCCACCAAACGTTTATTGCCGATGTATTTAGGTGTAATCGACGTTTTGCCTGCCTTGCCCCCTGTAATGAACGTGAGTACCGCTTGCGGCGACATTTGCCATCCAGTCGGTACCTTTCCTTTGTCAGCCTTTCGCAGTGCCGCAATTTCCTCTTCATACAAGCGCTCTGCAGGCAATCGCATTATATCCTGCATTTGTTGTTGGCTCACTGCCATTTCATCATCTCCCATGACGTAATCTAGGCTCGTTCCTGACATTCTATCGTTTTGAGACGTAAGGCTGCTCCAGCGCTTCTTGCAGTTTCGTAAGGAATAACTATACCGATTCTGCCGCAACCGCAGCTTGTTTTGCTTCCATTTGTTCGACGATGTAACGAAGCTGTTCGCCAGCCGTATACCTGAACTTAGGCAGCACAGCGGATAAACGATCATGATACGATGATGGCAGCTCATAGAGCTGTTCAAGCACATATCCATCAAAGACATAGCAACTCGTATTGCGCTTATCTTCGATGGCGGCCACAAGCGCCTCCCATAGAACTTCTTGATCAACGCCGGCTCGTTTCAATCCACATAATATCAAGCCTGCGAACGGATTGCGGAATTCAGGGTTTTTCTCCATCTTGCTTCGCAAAAACTCGATGCATGCCTCATGTCCCGGTCGTGCAAAAGCACATACGAGCGCAAGTTCGTTCTGTTCAATGAAGCAATCCAGCCAACGCTCATCCCACGTATCGCAAATGATTGGCAGCGACTGCATAACAGTCATATAAATGGAGGTAAGCTCCGTTGAATGATTCCACAATGATGGATATTCCTTATATTCTCTGGATAGCACAATCTCTTCTATGGCACTAAACAGTGCTTTCTTTCTTTTTTGCACGTCTCTGTTCGTCTGCAGCTTCCACTTATTGCGCATCGATGCCACGTAGTCCTCATACATGTCCTCTTTCGTGAGCTGATTGAATGAGGAACGGACAGTATAGGACATGAATCGGACATCATGTTGCTCCATTTCCTTCAAGTAAGCATGGGCTTCCGCCGAATGATGTGCTTCCATATATCGAGCCGCTGCGTGGAGCAGCTCCATCCATTGAAATGATACGAAATCTTGAAATCGGCTTACGACTTTCGCATATACGTCGAAAAGCTCATTGCACTTCTTAAATTCCAATGATCGCACTGCAAACTTCATACTCTCCCAAATCTTTTCTAGCTTTTTCTTATCGTCCGCTTGCTCCAACGCCAAATCCAGGTTATGATCCAAATCCTGTACTAATCGAGCATTCAGCAGCGGATGATCACATCCGGCCGCCGCTTCTGAAACTATCTCGATATCTTTGCCTGAAAAAGCTTCATGCAAGCGTTCCGCCGCTCGTTCCGTTCCATTTGCAGCCAGTGCGTGATAGGCCGCCTCCCGAATTGCCTTCTTCTTCTCCTTCGTCCATTCAAGTACGGATTCTTCATACTGAACATACCCCGCTAAAAGCCGAATTGCCGTCGATCGAACCTCATCCGAACCGGTTTGTGCAGCTTGATAAACGAATGCGGCAGCCTCGTCTCCACCGGCTTTGCCAATAACGCGCAGCTTCCTTGCTTCCAGCTTGCCGCCATCAGCTCGGAACGTCTTCATCAGATGCGGAACAATCTGCGCTCCATAGGATGGAAGAATTTTCTCCATGGCCATATCTGCAATTTCCGTATATGGATCGCCAAGCGCCTCAATTGCGTAGTGCAGCAAGCGCATATCGGCAAACATGCCATCTTCGAAGGCCTGAACGATTACTTCAAAGCGTCCGCCACCAGTCGTCGTCAACGCCTCTTGGACTGCCGCCAACTTGCGGTAGGACAATCTCGTTGATAGACTGCTCGGATGGCTATCTATGGCCGTAAGTTCACCAGTGGGAGTTGTGCTGCCCTGTGTGTATAAGACGGAATGAAGGAGCATGCCAATATCCTGCAGCATCTCGGCTGAGGATGGTTCCTTCCCCGCAGGCGGTTCGATTAATGCGGCAATCCCCTCACCGAGCCGCTTGAATACAGGCGCCCGCTCCCCAAGCTGCTGGAACTGCGGCAGAAGCCGCTTCAAGCGGAAGTCACCGACTGCCAACTCGCTGCCTGCTATGTATAGGCGTTTCACTTCTTGATGAAGCTCTTGCAACAATGCTGTACTCATCAACCATCCTCCTTAATACAAGAGACGGATCATTTCCGCATCCTTCATTATCGTTAACGGCTGTGCAATCAGTCGTCCGCTTTCCAGCCGATGTTCGAACATAACCAACATCGCTGCATCTTGTGTCCATCCAGTTGGCAGTAGCGGCAGCAAGGACACCGTAGAATGATGGAAACCACATATATCCCTCAGCACGATCTGCTGACCACGCTCATCCTGTAATACAAATTCATCCTGATCCGTCTGTTTCATATCTGATACGTGCAGAAGCACAACCGGATTTTTCTCTCCCAGCGGATTTTTCAATTGATTCTTCACGCTCTTCAATACGTCTGTATAAACACGATGTGCATGACCAGATATGAGATCCACATCCTTAGGCTCAACCGCTCTCGTGATCATTTCATCCCAGCGTACTCTGCGATTCATGTCCCCTGGATAGCGATAAAGCGACTTCACCTGCGCAACATCGAAGAAGCTGTCGTCGGCCCTCATCTGCTTCGCTGCTTTATAGGGGCGGTATTGAATCGTACGATGAATCTCTCCCGACGCTTTTTCTATCCAATAGCCCTGATCAATGTATTCTTGTCTGGCCGGGTCATCATAGCTAAGGAAAGAGAGCTGAATGAGCTCCACATCCTCGCTCATCATGCCGCATGCTTTCAATTCGCTAAGCTGCCACGCATGGCCAAGCCACTCTTCTACAGTCGACTCATGATCCAGCGCTAGTTCTGGATCGGCAAGTCTGGCGGTCAAATGACTTCGACCTTTTTTAATGAAGGCGTGCAGGATGGTCAACTGCTCAATCGCATGAGTATAAATATCTTCCATATCCCCATCATTGGATAAATATAAGGCTAATCTGCGCAATTCATGCTGCGCTCCGGGCAAATATTGACTGCCCAGTTGCTTGGCATGATCCTGAATCATCTTAATTGCTTTCTTATCTACCGTGCCTATTCCGCCTCGAACAATTGACAACACTAGCTTTTCCAGGGATTCAAGCCCATCAAGCTGCGCTTGAAGCTTCTTCTTCAATGCAGACTTGTTCACCTTCTTCGGCTTCAATTCGGCGCCCTCCGCAGCCTGCTGCTTCTTCTCTTCCCGTTTCTCCGCTTTTTCCCTTTTAGAGATGATATCCTCAGGCACAGGTGCAGCAGCGAACGCTCCTCCCCCCACATATGCATACAGCAATCCCAGCGCATGCTTGCATGGAAGCTGTCTGCTCGGGCAGGAGCAGCGAAGTATCGGCTTTTCAGGCTGAATGAAGTCTGCCGAGCATTGATAATTGGATTTCCCGCTGCCCGAACATTCCCCGAACAAAAGGGATCCATCTTCCGAACTGTTCAACTGCACGAAACTACGTTTTTTGACCAGTCCCTGCGCGTTTTTGATAGCCGAGGCGTTCGGAGCCAACGAATCTACATATGACTCTGTAATTTCGATCATGGTGATTCCTCCTATCTGTCCAATATCATCTATCCTTTATGTATGCGATCCATGTAACCACTTTCCAAAGTAATCCTCAACCGCTTGCTCGCAATATCCATCCTCGCCGCGCCAGTTTACGACAGCGAAGAAGTCGTTTCTCCCGCCCCTGCCCGGTCTGTTCTCCGAACCGGCTCGCAGCACACCGGCGTAAGCCAAAATTTCCATTAACACATCGCGTTCCTGCTTATTGGATGGCAGTACACTGCTAAGCTTCGCTTCCAACTGGCGTGCGGCATCGTTCGGCTGACAGCTTCTTATCGCTGTAAGTATATGTTCAAGAATGGACACATCCTCTTCCATAACGTCAACTGTCCCTTCGGCAAGGAGCTGCTCCATATCCAATATGCAATAAAGCATATGGTTAAGTCGAACACCTCCCCATTTTATCCGCTCGAAGTTCAGCACATTTATATCTTCATTCGTATAGGCTTCAAGAGTGGCAACCCCATTCTTATCACATTCATAGCAATCCCCATACATGGCATACGTGCTGCTTGTACACCTGCCGATATTGCTCGTAAACATATGGACACTCATAGCATGCGTGAGTGCCCAACTGGAGAGCGCGCTTCGCATGTACACTTTCCGTGTAGACAAGCTGTGCAGAAAAGCTCGAACAGCCATCTCCTTGGTAACCACTTGATGCAGCTCGACTATCCGCATCACACATTTGTCATGACTTTTCGTCACTGGATCGAACATTAGCCCTTTGCTCTTTGCATACTCAAACTCATCACCGGCAAAGGAAATGCTGCGAGTGTCCTTCCATCCCGCGCTGCTCCAGAATGTTTTCATTACGATTTGCTTTGCCTTCTTGTCCATCTTACCCTCCCTGCCGTTCAAAGCTGCTGCATCAATAAGCCTCAAATTATCGAACATATGTTTCGTTCCACTCTGAAAAAAAACGCCGAAAGCAAAGCTTCGACGAATCCTTACTATTATCATATCGAATGTTCATAGACATAAAACAGGTCACTTGGTCCCATTCCTATCGTGCTCAGCCTTCATATTTATAGGAATATAGTACCACAAACCCAAATACCCTCATATATTAACATCGAATTCATATATCAACAACATAAAGTCCTGAGTAGACTCCCCCCTCTCGTTTTCAGCTCCAAGATTTCCATTTCGCCTTTCGCAAGTCCGTATGGATAATTCAGAGTAAACTTCTCTAGCTGTTCTCGCGGAAATCAATATTTCAAAACAACATGTTAGCAAACAGTGCAAGGACAGCCGCTATACCTCTCCCCATTTCGTTCCCCTCCCCTATCGGATCTGAACAGCTATAGTACGTGTTACCCTGCGAATTCGTTCATCAAGTAAAACATAAAAAACCCCTCCAACGATCTTGGAGAGGATTTGAATGAAGCTGTTCATCTTGGATCATACCGTATTCGTCCATGCAACTATTGAAGATGATTATGAATCCGTTTTTGAAAAATCAAGATTGTACTCCCTAATTTGTTAACAACTTGAAAAGAGCATTACTACACATGAACTACAGTAATGCTCTTATTTTTCTACTTTACTCCTACCCATCCTTGTCTACATTGATATCGGTCACTTCTTCAGGCAGTTCCTTCGAGGCGCCTGGAATATCCCGCTGCTTGTAGCGAATTTCTTCTGATGAAAATACACCAATGTGAACTGTCCCCCCGTAGGCAAAGGCTCGAATCAATATAGGCTGATTGTAATGATTATGAAAGGTGAAGTCAGGCCCATTCCAACTGACCGTCGCATCACGACCAGGCGGTACATAGGTGACATTTCTGCTGTGGGAATAACGCTTCACGATTTGCAGTCCTGCTCGATCAACTGCATTGAACAGGGTGGATGAGATTTGGCAGATCCCCCCGCCGACCCCTTCTGACATTTCTCCCTTCACGATGATAGGGGCGCTTACATACCCTCTTTCTACTGTACGTTGACCTACGATCTCATTAAAGGAAAAGGTCTCCCCTGGAAATATGACGTGATTGTTGATCGCTTCTGCAGCAAGCTTTATGTTAATGGATCGATTTTTGTTATTCGTATTGTAATAGGTCGTATATTGACCGATTTGTTTCTCGCGGATATGAGACAAAAGTTCGCTGTCCACTTTCGGATAGGCTAGCTGCATAGGCACCTCAATTTTCACAGTGCCTTTCCTGTACATGTAACGATACAACTGCTCTGTGAACATATTTCTGTCCAGCTTTACACCGTTTCGTCCCGATACAATGCCCCCATGTTCATTCAATGACGCATTGAGCGGTGCAACAGCCACTTGGCGATCCAGCGAATCCATGAGCTTATTCAATTTGTGATTATCCACGACGGTCACGCCTGGCAGTGAATAATCGGAACGATGTACAGCTGCTAATTGCCGACCCTGATGTTCAACAAGGAGTTGATCTGCAGCGACAGGTGGATGCAGCAGCCACAGAGCAAGCCATAGATGACGCAAGTACATGAAGTTCTCCTTTTTATCCAATGAATACCGTTCGATTATTATTTTCTTGTTGCAAGCTTACTATTCACGAGTTTCAACAATGAATGTCCACCCTTAGGACACAAGTAGCTTCAAATTATGACAATTCTCACTTTATTGTTCATCATTCATGAAAATGTTATGATATATACATACTTTAAGTTAGTATCATCCTATAGACAGAGAGGATTTGTTGCATGGCTAGAGTTCATAAGAAAATGTCCTTTTTTGACTACTTGAAGAGATTTATCTTCATTACGTCTGGCGCAATTTTAATGGGTATCGCGTTGGAATTATTCCTCGTTCCGAACAATGTAATTGATGGCGGGATAACAGGGATTTCGATCGTAGTGTCCAAGCTTACAGGCTTGCCGCTCGGTGTGTTCATCTTCCTTATTAACGTTCCGTTTCTCATAATGGGGTACAAACAAATCGGGAAAACATTTGCCTTCTCTACCTTATATGGGATCATAGTTATGTCGGGTACGACATTCTATCTGCATCCCTGGAGTGCATTTACGAATGAAAAAATATTGGCGGTATTGTTCGGCGGCTTTATTCTAGGCTTTGGTGTCGGCCTAGTTCTTCGCTTTGGCGGTTCGTTAGATGGTACAGAGATCGTAGCGATTCTCGTATCCAAGAAGACCCGGATTCCTGTTGGTCAAATCATTCTCTTTATCAACGTGTTCATCTTTATTATTGCTGGATCTGTCTTCGGTTGGGATTCGGCGATGTACTCGATCTTTACTTTCTATATTGCTTCGAAGGTGATGGATATCGTCGTTGAGGGCTTGAATGAATCGAAATCGGTAACCATCATATCGCAGGAGTATGAGGAAGTATCGGAAGCAATTCAAAGCCGTTTGGGCCGTAGCACAACCTTCATCTATGGCAGAGGCGGTTATAGCAAGGAAGATACTCAAATTATTTATTGTGTAGTTACGCGTCTGGAGCTGGCAAAGCTGAAGGCAATCGTACAAGAGATTGACAGCAAGGCGTTCATCGCGATCGAAAGCGTTTCGGATGTCCTCGGCGGCAATTTCCAGAAAAACGACATCCACTAACTGACAAATCCCCTGCATGCTTGAGCATCATACAGCTCGTATGCAGGGGATTCTTTATTCATCATTCATAACTAGCTTGTGTAGGCACGATGCATCGCTTCAAGCAAAGTATGCGTATGATCGCAGCTATATTCCCAGAACATAATGCCTGCAAGTTCCTGCTGCTTCACATACTTGCACTTGTGCGTTAATGACTCTGGATCATCATACGTAATAAAGCTGTGACCATCATACAAATACGGCGCTTTCGCTTCATCGTCCCAATGGCGAACAAAACCATTTTTGTTGATATACGCTGCATCCAGCTTCGTGTAATCCGATCCATATCCACCCGATCCAGCCGTCATTTGCAAATAGCCATTGTTCGTATTCGGAACGTCCTTCCACATTCTAGAGTAGAAGGCCGCACCGATAACGAGCTTCTCGCGCGGAACCCCTGCAGCCGTGAACAGCCGTACAGATGTATCCACACTGATGCGGAACAAGTCACCTGTCGATGTATACAAGTTCGTATGATGTCCGGTCAAAGTTTGGAAGCCGCCGCGCATATCATAGGTCATGAGCTGAATGAAGTCCAAATACGGATAGATAATATCCATCTCTGTCCCATCGATATAGTACTGATCTGCGCCCGCAGCTATCGTCAGCAAATAGTGTTTTCCATCTGCCTGCCCTTTGGCATCAAGCACTTCGCGCAGCTCCTTGAGGAGCAAAGTAAAGTTCTGCTTATCATTTGGGCTGGAGGCAATTCCTGCTTCCGAGTAGCATGGGTACTCCCAGTCAAGATCGATCCCATCGAACGAAGCTGTCTCTAGCACACGCACTGCGGACTCTGCAAATTGTCGTCTTCCCTCTGCAGTTGAGGCCGCTTCAGAGAAGCCTCCCGCACTCCATCCGCCCACAGACAGTAAAATGAGCAGCTCAGGATTGTAAGACTTCAATACTCGCAATTGAGACAAATTCTGCAAATGCTCAATCGTAATCCGGTCATTCTTCACATGGCCGAACGCCACATTCAGATGGGTTAGCTTCTTCGCATCTTCTGCCGTTACCTGCGGCAGTACAGAATCACCAGCATACCCGGCCAATATTAGCTTGTTGCTGCTCATGCTGTCGTCTTCCTCTCTCCATGTTAGTCCTCAATATTCAATCATCGCTTAGTTATGCGTAACAACCGCACCAGATCCGCCGTACATATCCAACTCGCCTTCCAGTTCAATTTTCAGTACAGTTACATTTTCATGCGCATCTTCCGGCGTCATATGTATCCACGTTGTACCCGGAATATTGAACCACGGCACACCGCCATGGATATCGTATGTTAATTCCTTGCCGGAATGTAATACCGTAATTTTCTTAATTTTATTGGACAGACCCTTCAAGCAAACGCTTTCCTTCGGATCATCGTACACGAACAAATATAAGGTCTGACGATCCTTGGATACGGTGCTGCCGCCCAAATAATAACGAGTGTGAATGCCTTCATCCGTCTCGTAAATTGCCTCTTCGTGCGTACGGATCCAGTTGCCAAGACCAATGAGAGTTTCTTCTTGACGCTTCGGAATGGTACCGTCCTCCATTGGACCAACGTCCAGCAGCATGTTACCGCCCATTGTAATGCAGTCGCAGAACATACGGATGATTTGGTTCAATGTCTTATAGTAATCATCATCATGCTGGTAGCCCCAGGAGCTGTTAATGGTCGTACAGAACTCCCATGGCCCTACAGGTCTTGTAATCGGCAAGCCCTGTTCCGGCGTCTTATAATCGCCGTGGCCTTGAAGCCGTGAGTTAATGATAAGTTCAGGATTGAACGATAACAAGTAGTCCTTGAACGCCGGCAGGTTCCACTGTTCGGCACTGCGCTCCCAGTCCCCGTCGAACCAGAGTAAATCCACCTTGCCATAATTGGTGAGCAATTCACGCAATTGGTTGTTGTTGAATTCAAGGAAGCGCTGCCATGCTTCTTCGTCTTGTATACCATCCGTCGGACTGCAGAAGCGGTTGACCTTGCTTAAATCCTCCGGCACCTTGCCGCCCTCGTACACACTTGCATAATCTGGATGTGACCAGTCGATCAAGGAGTAGTACATGCCAAGCTTAATCCCGCGATCCGTAAGCGCCTTGGCATATTCTTTGATCAGATCCCGCTTGGCTGGGGTCTTCTTCACGACATTCAAGTCACTGTACTGTGTATCCCACAAAGCAACGCCATCATGATGCTTCGTCGTAAGAACTGCATATTTTGCACCAGACTTCTCAAAGAGGTCTGCCCACTTCTCTGCATCGAACTTGCTGGCCGTAAATCCGTCGAGCTGCTTCATGTAGTCTTCATACGACACTCTTCCATTATAGAAAGACCAGGATTCAGAAATCCCATCGACCGCATAAATGCCATAATGAATGAAAATTCCAAGTTTCGCTTTCTCAAACCACGGTTGTACCATTGTTGTGTCCTCCCATATTCTAGTTGTACAATTCGTATTATCGCACATTTTGAGAGGAAAGTGTTAGCGAAAACATTCCGCGCCACACCTAACTTTTTCACAGTTAGATGTGGCGCGGAATCCAAGTGGCAAACACGCCTTATTGGGTTGTTGAATCCATTTTATTTCGTAATATCAATGAAGCCTTCTCCGAACACGTCTCGAACATCATGTATCGTAATAAATGCGTCTTTGTCCGTTGCTCTAACGATCTTTTTGAGTGTTGATACTTCCTGCTTGCTAATGACAATATACAGAACCTGCTTCCGATCCTTCGTGTAATAACCATGACCTTCCAGCACCGTCACTCCACGATCCATGACAATGTTCACTTGCTCAGCTATTCGATCATGTTCCTTGGAGATAATGGTGACCGCCTTTTTCGGGTTCAATCCCTCGATAATGAAGTCCATGACCTTGGTTCCCACATACAGCATCGCAATGGTAAGCATTAAGCCTTGCGCACCGATAATAAAGAACGAAGCAAATGCCACGATTAAATCAAAAAACAGCAATGCATAGCTGACATTCCAGTCCAGGTATTTGTTCATGATTCGCGCCAAAATCGTTGAGCCTGCTGTCGTGCCCCCAACGCGGATAATGAGACCGATCCCTACACCAGCAAAAATACCGCCGAATATCGCATTGATCATCAATTCATTCGATGCGATGCGCCAGCTCTCTGTCAGATGGAGGAACAAGGAGTTGAATACCACTGCAATGATCGTATACACGGTTGTATTCTTATCCAGGAATTTATAGCCTACAATGAGCAAAACCGCATTCAGGATCAAGTTCATTAAGCCAGGAGACCAGCCAAATACGTAGTACAAAATAATGGTAACCCCTGTTACCCCGCCTTCGCCAAAATCATTTGGGATAACAAACAAATTGACTGCTAATGCAAAAATGAAAGCGCCCGCGATAATGATAGCAATATCCGTAATTCTTTTTTTCATGAAAGCCCGCCCTTTATGTATGAAAATCATCTGTCCGAATTATCTCATCAAACGAAAGCATTGAAAAGTGATTCATGAATATACGGTGTTCTTCTACTATGGATATACATACAGCTGGTACATTAGTATTCCGTTCTTACGACACGACAATACAAAAACAACTGAGCGTTCCCCACCCAGTTGTTCTTGCATCATTACTAGCAATCCTAATAATCTTATGCGAAAATATCGGATTGTTTAACACGATCGTTTAGCATCGTAAAGTCTTTGTCTTGCAAAGGCTCAACTTTACCCTTCTGATAACCGCTGCCCTTCGTCGAGAAAAAGTCATGTGTGCTTGTTTCCGTACGAATACCGTTCAAGACAACAGGGTTAACCTCTTCTTCAGGGAAGTACGGCTCAAAGCCCAAGTTCATGAGCGCCTTGTTGCCGTTGTAGCGAATGTACTTCTTCACTTCATGTGTAAGGCCAATCGCATCATACAGCTGCTCTGTATATTCAAGCTCGTTCTCATACAATTCAAGCAACAGCTTGTTCACGAATTGAGACAGCTCCTGCTGCATTTCCGAGCTTTGCTTGTTGTAAATTTCCTGAGCAAGCAAGCCCACGAACACTCCATGGACACTTTCGTCGCGAATGATCAACTTAATAATCTCACCGCTTGCTACCATCTTGCCTTGTCCAGCCAAGTACAGTGGATAGAAGAACCCCGAATAGAACAGGAAGCTCTCCAAGAACACCGATGCCACCATCGCTTTGTACAAGCTAATGGGATCGTTGTCTTGAATTCCCTTATACAGTCCATCAATGATAGCCGTTTTTTTCTGCAAATGCTTATTATCTTTTACCCATTCAAAAGTCTCATCAATCATAGCTGTGCTTGCAACCGTCGTAAAGATGGTGCTGTAGCTCTTCGCATGGATTTCTTCCATCGCAGCCTGGAAGATTAGAATCGCCTTCTTCTGCTTCCCTTCTACATGCTGCGCAATAACTGGCATCCCAACGTTCCCTTGCTCCGTATCCAGCAAAGTCAAGCCGCCAAGAACATGCATATATGCAAGCTTTTCATCTTCGGACATTTTCGTCCAAGACTTCAAGTCCTTCGAAATAGGAATCTCGGTATCAAGCCAGAACTGGGACGTATTCTGCGTCCACAGCATTTCCATATAATCCGATTCAGGTCTGTTCCAGTTTACTGCTTCAAAGTTTCTCATCTACGAATCTCCTTTAGAGGTAATTCAAAAAGGCCGCTTTTGACTTTTTTGAACTCTCATTTATGCAGGTAGCGCTCATTTATAACGGGTAGCACTCATTTAGACTACGCAGCTTACACACTCATCGATCGTTTTCTTCTTCGTACGTGTGTAGTAGAGCGTCTTAAGCCCTTTCTTCTGTGCATAAATGTAGTATTTTGCAAGATCCCGAGTCGTCAGATCATCCTTAACGAACAGTACCGTCGAGATTGCTTGGTCGATATGAACTTGTACATCCGCAACCAGATCAATCAGGTTGAACATGTCCATATCATAAGCTTCTTTGTAGTAGAAGTAGTTTTCATCGTTGATGTACGGCATCGGGTAGATCGTTTTCGAGTCTCCGTATTCACGTTCCTCGATGCGCTGAGTAATTGGCGCGATCGATGCTGTGGAGGACTGCAAGTAAGAAATGGAACCTGTTGGTGCAATTGCCAAACGGTAAGCATGGTACAAGCCATGCTCCATTACTTGCTCCTTCAATCGTGCCCAATCTTCCAATGTAGGAATCGCATGACCATCGAACAATTCTTTCACGCGATCTGTCTTCGGACTGAAGTCTGTGTTCAGGTATCTATCAAAATATGCGCCGCTTGCATATTCACTCTTGTCAAAGTCTTTGAATGTCACGCCGCGCTCTTTCGCAATCAGCATGGAACGCTCAATGGAATAGAAGTTCATCATCATGAAGAACGCGCGTACAAAGTCTCTTGCTTCCTTAGACTCATATGCAATCTTGTTCTTCGCCAAGTATCCATGCAGGTTCATAGCGCCAAGACCTACCGAGTGAAGCTCGCGATTCGCCTTCGCTACAGATGGAACGATGCTGATGTTGCTGCGATCGGTTACTTCGGTCAACGCGTCCATAGAGCGGTGAACCGTATCGCGCATCCGCTTGTTTTTCATCACGTTAACGATGTTAAGTGAACCTAGGTTGCACGAAATATCACGATTGATTTCATCTTCAATGCCATAGTCATTGATTGTCGATACTTCGCTAAGCTGTGCAATCTCGCTGCACAGGTTGGAGAATTTAACCTTGCCGATCTCTTTCAACGCATGGTACTCATTCGTATTGTCTACGAACATAATATATGGGTAACCAGATTCCATTTGAATCTGAGCGATTTTCAAGATCAGGTCGCGAGCGACAATTTTCTTTTTGCGTACCTTCGGATTGTCTACGAGCTCATCGTACATCTCCGAGATATCCATGTCATCCAAATGCTTGCCATACGCTTGGTACACAGTATGCGGGTAGAACAAGTACATGTCCTTATCCTGCTCGACAAGCTCGAAGAACTTGTTCGGAGCAACAACGCCGAGCGACAACGTCTTAATGCGGATTTTCTCGTCACTGTTAATCTTTTTCGTATCCAAAAATTCATGAATGTCAGAATGGAATACGTTCAAGTACACAACGCCGCTTCCATCACGCTGTCCCAATTGGTTCGCATAGGAGAATGCATCCTCGAACAATTTCATAACCGGCAATACGCCGCTTGCCTTGCCGTCAAGCCCTTTAATTTGTTCGCTTGCTCCACGGATTTTGCTCAGATTCAAGCTGACGCCGCCGCCAATCTTACTTAGCTGCAACGCGGAATTGATCGCAAATCCGATCGAGTTCATCGAATCATTCACTTCCAGCAGGAAGCAGCTGACAAGCTCACCTCTGCGCTTCTTCCCTGCATTCAAGAATGTCGGGGTTGCTGGCTGATACTCTTGGGAAATCAACAGCTCTGCATATTCGAAGGCTTTGTTAATGTCTCCACTTGCAAGAAATAGGGACACAACAGCCAATCGATCTTCATAACGTTCCAAGAACTTCGTATCGTCATTCGTTTTCATCGCGTAGTTGTTATAGAACTTGAACGCACTCATGAACGAAGGGAAACGGAATTTTTTGGAATACAAGTATTCGTAAAGCTTTTTAATATCCTTAAATTCATAGTTGTCGAAAAGCTCTTTCTCGTAGTAATCATTTTCGATCAAATAATGAATCTTCTCTTCTAGGTTATGGAAAAACACCGTATTTTGATTGACATAATCGACGAAGTAGCTCTTTGCTGCCTCGTGATCCTTGCCAAATTGAAATTTACCGTCCTTCTGAACCATGATTTCATTGTTAAGCTGTATCCATTTTGGTATCAAAGTCATGGACCTCCCGAATAAAGTTGTCTACATCTCGTTTTGTCCCGCTGAGTTCAAACTTCATCAGTACGGGGACAGAGTATTGTCTGGAAATATGATCAGCTGCAAGTCCATACCTTGTGCCCCAGTTCATATTGCCGCTTGCCGCGACACCTTGGAGTAAATGACTGTGTTCTTCCAGGAACTCTTGCGTGGATTGAGGAACTTGTCCGAACCCGGTTGTGTACGTAATGAGGATAAAGGGTTCTTTAAGCTTCACGTCAGTCGATATGCGGACACACTTCATATTCTCCAATTTATCGACAAACCGTTTCACGTTACCAGTCTTCGAATCGTAAGCGATAAGCACGTGATCCCTCCGTTGTTCGACTCGTTTGCAAATGGAACGGATGATGAATGCAAATGCTCAGTCAAAAAGAAATAAGGATCAAAACGATGGCACGAAGATCATGAAAATCTCGCGTATGCTGTCGCTTTAATCTCTCACTTTCTGAATAGGCATGTCCTAGCATTAGGCGCATTGCCTCCCGTGATTCCATTTGCTGTCACAATATATAGTGTATGTATCGCAATTCACTAACTATATATAGTTTGCTATAGAATCATATACAATTTTAAGAGAAATGGCAAGGGCCATTTTATGACGATTCCTCTATCATGATTCATGTCGAGCTATGACACAAAACATTACTATCGTATCACACCTCAGACGATTATTGGAGATCAATTATTTTGGAATTGTAGAGAAAAAAATGATTCAAAAATTCGAATATTCTCCTTTTCAGCCACTGGACAGCGATCTCTTCGCTCCAACTTTTTTATTGTAAACGAGACATATGAATCGAATCAGCACATTATCAGGTATACTCAAACCGAGTACTGCGTTCCGAGTTTGATAGAAATTGGAGAACAGTTATTTCTAGAAGCGGCTATGTCATTTATATTGCAACTGCGAACCGTGCTAAGGTTGAGGTATTGCTTTCAGGAGGGGTAAACAAGCTGTTGGTGTTTCCAAGAGGCGGACGAGTATTGGTAGGCGGCGGAGGAACAAGTCATTATAGCAAACCACATCGTGCAATCACGATCTATTAATGAGCAGCCACTCGCTCGTGTTGTATGAGCATTGTCTGGACAAAGTAAAGAATTTGACTTGTATTGAACACGAAACAGCGGCAGTCCAGTGACACAAAAAGTGCCCGATTGCCGCTGATTCATTTATGTACATAATCGAACCCTCAAATCATGAATTGGATTCTAGAAATGATCGAATATGCGCAGCAAGCTCTTTGGAATGCGTCAATGGAACCATGTGATCCGCGCCCTCTATTACAGCAAAAGCAATCTGTTGCACCCTTTTGAACTCGTTTGCAATCTCGTACATATCGCTCCATTCAACCGTTCCGGACACAAACAGAGAAGGAACAGCGATTTTTTCCAACCGCTTAATTGCCAGCGGCTGTGGCCACATCACGTCAAAGCTGCGCCACTCCATAAAGACACGTGCAAAGTATTGGGTATGCATTTCAATAAACAGGTCACGGTAATTGCTCGCCATAACGGTTAACGGTTTGCTATATGGGCCCGCCCAATGAAAACCGTATCATCTTGCTTATATCCGGAGCTAATGAAGAGGGACAAGCTCCATCCATTCCCTTGAGCCCACGCCGCCACTATGAATCAAAACAATTGGATCACCCTTACCACCCATCCCATGTTTATGCCTAATTTGTACGATGCAATTTCCTAAAGCAGCACTCATTCATTTCCCTAGCTTGTACGCTCATTTCCCGGGCAACCGGGCGGATTCGATCCATTGTGACAGTATTGTTCAACATAATAGTGGGAGAATAGAGCGATCCCATGCCGAACAACGATTCATTTTGTCTCTTCAAGCTGTTACGTGCATATCGATGTAACTAACACATTGAAAATTACAACGAACCGAATCATGGCCTCATTCGTATCACACATTCATACAATGATTTGAAAGGAAAGTATCCCCTACATCATTCACATCATTTAATATCTATCCTGTTGAAATAGACGACGCTTGCCACGAAGCCGATAATCGAAGTCACGCCGATTGCAAGAATCGAATACAGCGGCGGATACTCAGGCACATAACTATGTGACACAATAACATGTGCTGCTGACCATGGAAATATAGCCTTATAATCTGAGCTGATGACCGTCACGTTTCCTAGCGTAATGACAGCCGTGAACATAATCGTCGGGACATAGTTTTTAAATAGAAATGTCACCCATATCGTCAGTGTGGACAACAGGAACATCAGCAGTGCCCCTAGCACATAGTCCTGTATTGATTTCAATAATACAGAAGTACTCAAGCCATCTGTCTTAATCATAAAACCAAGCGCTAAAGTCAGCACCCATGCTACCATCGTTAATAGAAGTATCCATAATAGAAGCATAAGCAGCTTGCTTATCAATAAAGCCACTCGGGACACTGGGATTGTCAGCAAGTTCTTCAGCGTATCCTCGACAAATTCACGGTTGAACAAATAGGCGGTTATTACCCCGTAGAGCAGAACACCAAGCAAAAGCATAATATTCAAATTCGTGTTATAGAAGGCCGTTTCGAACGGAATAACTGCATCGGGATCTTTTTTCATTTGGCTCAGGTAGGCGATGAACATCATGATCGGCGCTGCTGAAGCTCCAATCATGCTCACAAGGAACATTTTCGACCTTTTCAGCTTCAACAGCTCGGTATAAAGTAAATTAACCAATCTGGCCACCACCAATCCGCTTCACGAAGTAATCTTCGAGCGTATCTTCATTTACAGTCATGCTATATACATCAATATCATGCTGAACGAACAGCTTATTCAGCTTGTACTGCTCCCCGACAAGCGAATAGACACGCATCCATCCGCCGTCGTGAATTTCGTAATCGTGGATGCCGGCTTGCGACTCCAGCAGCATGGCTGCTTTATTGTCATTCGATACATGGAACTCGATGTATTTGCGATTTCTCTGGTGCAGCTCTCCAATCGAGATTTCTTCAAGCAGCTTCCCTTCGTGGATAATACCTAGCTGATCCGCAAGCTGCTCGACCTCAGATAAAATATGACTGGATATAAGCACAGTGATCTTCCGTTCTTCCGCTAATGATCTGATGAGCTTGCGCATTTCCTTAATTCCTATCGGGTCGAGCCCGTTCGTAGGCTCATCCAGAATAAGCAGCTCCGGGTGATGAAGAATCGCTCTGGCGATGCCAAGGCGTTGCTTCATGCCCATCGAGTATTGACCAACAAGCTTCCTGGTCTCCTCCTGCAACCCTACCGTTTCAAGTGCTTCTTCCAGCGCATTCCGCTTGTATACCCCCATCAGCTTTGCATTGATCAGCAGATTCTCATAGGCAGTCAAGTTCTCATAAAAGCCGGGATGCTCGACCATTGAACCGATTCGAGATAAAATTTCTTTTGGTTTATTCGTCAAACGCTGGCCGAATATTTCCACATCTCCATGCGTAGGCTTGATTAACCCGAGCAGCATTCGAATGGTTGTCGTTTTGCCTGCGCCATTTCGGCCGAGGAAGCCATAAATTTCGCCCTTCTTCACATGCATGTTCAGATCGTGAACCGCTATCTGCTCTCCATACTGCTTCGTAAGACGGGTTGTACGAATGATTGTGCTCATGCAGCACCTCCTGCTAGTCAACTTCTCCTTCTATCGTAAACAGTTGATTTTAAATGCTGCTTAATGAGTTCTTAACTATCTCTTAACAGATACAGGTGACGCCATCCTTACTGGAAGGCTCACTGTAAATGCAGTCCGCTCATACGGCTTGCTCACGACTGAAATACGCCCGCCATGCTTGTCAACAAATGCCTTGGTAATCGCCAATCCCAACCCGCTCCCGCCGTACTGCAAACTCCGAGATTGCTCGGAGCGGTAGGTGCGTTCGAATATCCTCGGAATTTCATTCGCTGGAATGCCTGGCCCCGCATCCCATATCGTGAGCTCAATGCTTGTTTCCTTCCTCTCCAGTTCAACGCCTAACTTCCGGCCATCCTTGCCATATCGGATCGCGTTCTTAATCAGGTTGTTCAGAATGCGGATATACCCGTACCGATCAACCTCTGCTGTACACTTCTCATCAGGAATCTGAACCGCTAAGTCCATGCCGTGCTTCTTTAACTCCGGCAAAAATGAGATTATCGCTTCTCGTAACAGCTCTGCAGCGTCAAGCGGCTCTCTTCTAATCTCAATCTCATCTGCGTCCAGCTTCGCCATTTGAAAGATATGGTCGATCAGTTCCTTCAACGTTTGCGCCTTAGCCGAGATAATCGCAATACACTCTTCCTTCTCTTGCTGCGTATCCATATGTTCATCCTGCAAGGCATCAACATACCCGATAATCGAGGTAAGCGGTGTCCGAATGTCATGTGAAATATTCGTGAGCAGCTTCTTGCGAGCTGTCTCGGATCGATGTGCCTGTACTTGCAGCCTGTCCATTTGCTCGATTAATTCATTAATGGAATATAGCAATTCATTATAAGTCTCGAACTCATTTGCTAGCAGCCTCGTGTTGATATTTCCTCGTACTGCACGTTGTACAGCAGCAGCATCGCTTTTTAGTTTTCGTATCAATCTTAAACGGCTGTGCAAGAGCAGCCCCACAGTGGTGAATAGCATAGCAAACAGCCCCCATCTAATGATTCCTAGAGGCTGAATTGTAATACGATCCATAATGAATAAAATTATTAACCCGATTAATAAAGTGACGAACATCAGACTGTGCTTATCATGTCTCATCTTTCTCACCTGCAAACTTATATCCGATTCCCCACACCGTCTGAATCAGCTTCGGCTCAGAAGGATTCGATTCAATTTTCAATCGGAGCTTACGTATGTGAACCATGACCGTGTTATCATCCTCAATATATTGAGATCCCCACACCTGTCTGAAGATTTGCGTCTTCGTAAATACTTGCTCAGGATGAGCAGCGAACAGCTTCAACAGCTCAAATTCCTTTGCGGTTAGATTTACTTCTTGACCGTCACGCATAACCGTATATTTCTTTGTATCAATTATTAACCCTGTAAATCGCAAAAGTGTATCTTCTTCAGCGGAGCCAATGGCCTCACTGCCTAAGATCATGAATCTTCTAAGCTGTGCCTTGCTTCTCGCAATAAGCTCATGGATACTGAAGGGCTTCGTCATATAATCGTCCGCACCAATGCTCAGGCCGACAATTTTGTCCATTTCTTCATCCTTCGCTGTCAGCATCAA
The DNA here is from genome assembly GCF_050474385.1 of Paenibacillus sp. B1-35. Taxonomy (NCBI): domain Bacteria; kingdom Bacillati; phylum Bacillota; class Bacilli; order Caryophanales; family Paenibacillaceae; genus Paenibacillus; species Paenibacillus sp. B1-35. The sequence goes on along the minus strand of NZ_JBCHVJ010000001.1, from coordinate 220,243 downwards.
TATGGGGACGTTGCTTCTCTCCCGAATGCGGCGGCACACTTCTATCCCGTCTACGTAAGGCATCATTAGATCAAGCACGACCAGATTATACTTATTCAGCTCGAATAATCGCAATGCTTCCTCCCCATTAGATGCCGTATCCACCGAATATAACTCCCGTTCTAGGTACTTCTTCACTAATTCTCGAATTTCTCGCTCGTCATCAGCGACAAGCACACGAATTGGCTGCATCGTTCCGTTCTCCCCTTATATCTATCTAAACGGTCTACACCGGATTGCATATTTCGATCTAGTAGATAGTGTAACGAATCTATCAGCCAATTGCACGTGTTTGCCAATTCCGTTCTTCACAAATACATGGTTTATTGGATTTGCTGTAAAAATCCCATGACCATTGATCTTGCTGCTGCTGCACCATGAAATTATTCACTGGCGCTTTAAGGTAAGAACGGTTATTTCAGGTTTGCTAAGGAAGCGTATTGGCAGCTCGGTAGTTCCAATCCCTCTGTTCACATATAGCTGCATGGGTTTATTCAACGTTGACGTTCCCTCGATCTGATACATGCCTTCCACATATCGCTTTGCTAAAGGCGGAGTATATATCGCTCCTAGCAACGGCAGCTGGACTTGCCCTCCGTGACTATGACCAGATAATTGCAAGTCGATTGGATAATCAGCGACTTGGTCAGCGACATCCGGCTCATGCACAACAAGCAGATTGAATATGTCCGGCTCCAGGGCTTGCAGCGTTCCGTGAATGTCAGGCGTTCCTAATAAGAAATCATCAAGACCGCTGATGGTGATATACTCGTTATAGTTGGGAAGCCGTATTTTTCTCGTAGCATTTACCAGAACCGTGAAGCCCGCCTCTTCCATATAGGACTGATAAATTCCACTCCCACCTCCACCACGATCATGGTTGCCGAACACCGCATACTTGCCTAATGTTGCTTGCAGCTGCGCCAATATGCGCTGAGCCCCATGTCTCTTATCTCCATACCTATGGAAATTGTCAACTAAATCTCCGGTAAACACGATGATATCTGGATGCTCGATATTAATTCGATCCACAAGGCCCCTCAACTGCTTTTCATCAAAATGCTCGCCCAGATGGACATCAGAAAAGTGCACAATTTTCATGTTATCAAAGCTCGAAGGGATGTAATGGTTCTCTATCGTTTGCCTCATTATACTTATCCTTTTCGGTTCCATTTCCAAGCCATAAAATAATGCACATGCCAGCAGCAGCGATACAGCGATTGACATGCTCATTGCAAGCTTTCTCCACTTCTTATTCTTCATAATCTCACCTCAGCTTCATCATAAGAAGCCAATGTTACGCCAATGTGACGAAATAAAAAAAGTGCCATCCCACTTATGGGACAGCACCAGTTAGATATCGTCTCTACCCTTTTTGATTGATCATAAGCAATAGAGAAAGACTGTCACTGTACTGTTCGATAACACAACTTTGAAGCAATATGACCGTATTATCTTTCTTGAGGGCAAAGCGGCAATGCAAAATGAAATTCGATAACGCCTTTCTGCAAGCGCACACCAAATTTTGCTTCATGTTTCTGCAATATCCCATGAACAATAGACAAACCTAACCCAGTTCCGCTGAACTGCTTGCTGCGAGAACTCTCTGCGACGAAGAACGGTTCCCACAACTGTTTGAGCTCTGCTTCTGTCATGGATAGCTCACATCCATTTCGAATAAACAGAGTTAGCTCAATCTGACTCGTTACAAGCACAATCTCTATTTTCCCATTTGTCGTATATTTCACCGCATTCGATATCAAATTGGTAATGGCCATTTCCAGCTTCAACTTGTCGGCCTTCACACAGCATCGTTCCGCATCCTTATGTTTCACGGTCAGTTCAAGCGAATGTTGCTTAAGGGGCAGCTCAAACGCTGAGATAATCCGTTCCAAAAGAGGGATGATAGGAACGGATTCAATATCTAACTGTTCCGCTTGCAATCGAGACCACTCCAACAGGTTTGTAATGAGCTCGGACATATTGTCTGTCTGCTTCTCAATAACATCCGCGTAGGTGCCGTCGTCAAGCCCGTCCTTCATTCCGGCAGCGTATGCCTTAATTACCGCGAGCGGTGTCTTTAACTCGTGAGAAATGTCGCGAATGAAGACGCGCAAATTTCGGTTTCGCTCCTCCAGCTCAGTGTGGGCCTGCTCCAGCTTTGTGCTCATTGAATTGATGCTGTGAGCGAGCTCTTCGATTTCATCGCCCGTTCGAATGTCCACCTTCTGAAAGGTCAGTTCTGCAATTTCCTCAGCCGTTATTTTCAATTGCTCCAAGGGCCGTACGGTTCGCTTGGAAAACCACGCGGCGAGCACAATTGCAAGAAGAAGCGCTCCAACTGCGATCCATAAATTGAACTGATTGACAATTCGTATCGTGTCGCCAGAATTGGCAACAGATTCGCCTGCCGCAAATATTAAGCCTTCCTTCAGAACAAATGTGACGATCACGCTCGATTTCAGTTTTTCTTGCTGGTACGTCTTCGTGACTGTACCTCCGCGCATAAGCTGTGCAACACTGTCTTCTGTCAACCAAAACTTACTCATGGCGAAGCGCTCACGTGTAAATTGCTCCCGGAGTGTCCAATTCAAGCGATCAATGTCATGATCATATGGAGTGTGAATGATCGTCAGTTGATATTCATCTGCTATCCGCTCCGTCTCTTCAAGCAGTTGCTTTGGCTCAATGCTCCGCAGCTTTTCTACAGCCTCAGTCAACGATGCCCGCTTCTTGTAAATAAAATAATTCGGCATAAAAAACGTATTTACGCAATAAGAAAGTCCGAAAACGACAACAAGGATGAGTGCAATATGCACGAATAGCTTTCGACTTAGCTTATTCATGGCGGCGCGGATGCTCGAAGCTATACCCCATCCCACGGTGTGTCAGTATCCATTCTTCACCGATCTTTTCCCGCAGCCTGCGTATATGGGTATCGACTGTCCGCTCTTCGCCGAAATAATCGTAGCCCCACACATGATCGAGCAGCGCCTTGCGGGATAGGATCTGGCCTTTGTTCACGATAAAAAATTTCATAAGCTGAAATTCCTTCTTCGTAACCCGCAAATCTGTTCCAGCCTTGCTAATCTTCTGTCCTTCCATGTCAACTTGAATCTCGCCGAATAGATACTGCGCCTGTAAATTCAACAGCTTCTTGACCCTTGCTAGTAAGATACGTGGATCGAACGGCTTCCTTATATATTCGTCAGCACCAGACTCCAATGCCTTCAACTCGTCTTCATACTCACCCTTCGCCGTAAGCATCAGCACCTTGAGCTTCGAATTCGCCTTCATCTCTTTGCACACATCGATTCCACTCTTAAAAGGCATCATCCAATCCAGAACGGCCAAGTCGAGCGCCTGATGATAATAGATGTCGAGCGCCTTAATCCCATTCTCTGCCGTAAAGGTTTGAAATCCTTCTTTTTCAAAATAAGCAACTAATATGTTGAGCATATGCGGTTCATCGTCAGCAATTAATACATTCATCAGTTTGTAACTCCTTCTATTGTAGCTATTCATTGATGCATTCTATATTATTGCATTTTTAATTGAATAAGGAAAATACTGCGGTTATACTGAATACAACAAATGTAAGGAGGAGTTACGATGAAGTGCGTAATACAAAATGGGGCAGGTTATAATCGGGGATAACGCATCATTCGCCCTGTAAACTGCGCGATTCCCCTTCATGATAGAAAGGGGTTTCCCGTTCGTGGAACAAATAAATCAAGACAATCGCGCATGCGTATCTGCGGAAGAACAATCAAGTCATTCTTTCCGTGATGTAAAGAAATCTTTTGCATGGTTAAGCTTCTTGGCATTCTTCAGTGTATTGAACGAAACCGTGTTTAATGTATCTTTGCCTGATATTTCACATCATTTCGGCGTAAGCCCTTCGGTAGCAAATTGGGTTAACACTTGCTTCATGATTTCCTTTGCGCTCGGATCGGTCATTTACGGGACACTATCCAGCACACACGGAATTAAGAAGCTTTTGCTGTTCGGCGTGCTCACCTACGGTATCGGCTCCATACTCGGATTCCTTGGCCATTCCTATTTGCCCGCCGTATTTGCAGCCAGATTCATACAAGGAGCCGGCGCATCAGCGGTGCCAGGTCTGATTATGGTCATGGTGACTCGGTATATTAGAGCAGACCACCGCGGCAAGGCGTTCGGCCTCATCGGTTCCATGGTAGCGCTCGGTGAAGGAATTGGACCGGCAGCAGGCGGAGTACTCGCCGGATACATCCATTGGGCTTATCTATTTCTCATTCCGATGATGACGGTGATCAGTCTTCCTTTCTTCTTGACTGCCTTGCCAAAAGAGCCCTCAAAGGAAGGGAACACCGATATTCCGGGCATTTTACTGCTATCGACCGGTATTATTCTGTTTACCTTATTTACGACTACGTACCATTGGCTTTACCTCGCAGCCAGTGTCCTTGTCATATTAGGGTTTGCCCAGCATATCCGCCGTACGAGCGAACCGTTTATTGCACCATCCTTGTTCACCAACCATCATTTTGTGCTCGGTACGCTTGCGGGCTCCATCTTGCTGGGTACGATCGCAGGATTTATCTCCATGGTGCCCTACATGATGCGGAATGTGCATCATTTATCAACAGCATGGATTGGCAGCGCGATCTTGTTTCCAGGGACGATGAGCGTCATCGTGTTCGGTATTCTGGGCGGATCGCTCGTTGACAAGCGTGGAACCTCGTTTGTATTTGCCACTGGTCTCGGGCTTATTACCTGCAGCTTTACGATGCTGATATTGTGGGGTCAGGAGTCGCCATGGTATATGACAGGAGCGCTCGTACTCGTATTCGGCGGACTATCCTTTATTAAGACCGTCATATCGACGACAGTCGCGGAATCACTAAGTGAGGAACAAGCTGGCGAAGGAATGAGCATGCTTAGCTTTGCGTGCTTCTTGGCTGAAGGTATCGGGATAGCTGTAGTAGGCGGTCTGCTTACACATGGCGAGCTGCTCGCCACGTTGCTGCCTGCTTTCACAAGAGGCTCAGTATCCTCCTTATACAGCAGTTTGATGATCTTCTTCATTGCTGTACTCCTTGTCGGCAGTATCGTATATGGCTTGTCACGAAAACGAAAATCCAGTATTTCACGCAGTTAACCATTTATGAAGATCAGGATATTCCTGATCTTCATTTTTATTTTCCACGCTTCTTTCCATAAGATGAGGGTTATCCATCTTCATATCGTAGAGTACGCTGATCCTAACTAGAATTTATGATGCACCATCTTCTGTCTGTTTCTATCTATTTTATGATTTTTTTGTAAACATTTCATTGTCAACTTGACATGGATATTGTATGATATGAGCAATTGCATAGTCATACAAATTCGGGGGCTTGAGGAATCGGGCTGAGATTGTAGCTGACCATACCGCTACTGACCGTTAATCTGATCTGGGTAATGCCAGCGTAGAGAAGATGTATTTGTCGCGTGATCATGCACAAGCTGTGGTCTATGACTCTTTCTACCGTCTGGCTGCCAGACGGTTTTTTTGTATGATCGATATCCAAAAGGAGAGGGTTATGTTGCCAGAACAACAGAGAAGCAGCAACAAATTAAAATTCACGGATATTCTTATTACCGTGATGATCGGTGTCGTATTCGGTGTCATCTTTAAAATGTGGGAGAGCGTCTACAGCCTTGCCAAGCCGTTGTTCCCGCAAGCAGGACAATTAACGTATGGCATGTGGTTTATGGCTGGTCCGTTCGCATACTTGGTCATCCGCAAGCCGGGTGTGTGCTTCCTCGCAAGTCTAGCAGCTGCAAACCTATCTGCCATACTCGGATCTGCTTGGGGATTAGAGACCATTGTATACGGGTGTGTGCAAGGTCTCGCAGCAGAACTGGCATTTGCCTCGACTGGATATCGCAAACACAGCATCTTTCTTGCAGGACTCGCAGGCATTTTATCTGCTATTGGTTCCTTCGTTATTGATCTTGCGTACGGTTATGCAGATTATGAAACTTGGGTTCTCGTACTCAAGTACGGACTTCGTGTGATCAGTGCCTTTATTTTCGCCGGCATCTTTGCTGATCTTCTCGTCCGTGCTTTGGAAGCAACAGGCGTAACCAAATCCATTCGCCCTCTATCCAAAGAAGATTACGCGGTACTTGACCGATAATGTAAAATACGAAACAATGAATACGGAATTTGTGGCTGAACCACAGATTCAGAATAAGGTGGTTACCTATGCAACAAAAGTCTTATACGAATTCGTCTGCATATGTTGACCGTTTGCGCCTAACTTTCCCAGGAGAGGAATCCTTGCTGTTCAAGGACCTCTCCTTCAACATTTCTACTGGTGAGAAGGTTCTGCTCCTCGGGCCAAGCGGCTGCGGAAAGTCTACACTGCTGCAAGTGTTAAGCGGAATTATCCCCCATTCCATCGAAGTTCCGCTCAAATACGATGCGATTAAGCTTCCATCTCGCTGGGGGTTCGTCTTTCAAGATCCAGATAGTCAATTTTGTATGCCATATGTCGATGAAGAGCTTGCTTTCGTGCTGGAAAATCTCTCGATCCCGAAAGAGCATATGCAAGCATACATGACAGACATTCTTGAGCGTGTGGGCTTGCAATTCGCTGATCTTCACATCGAAATCAGCACGCTGTCACAGGGAATGAAGCAGCGGCTTGCACTTGCTTCGGTGTTGCTGCTCGAGCCGGAAGTATTGTTCCTTGACGAGCCATCCGCACTTCTCGATCCAGAAGGCACGAAGCAAATATGGGACACGGTGAAAAGAGCCGCCATTTCCTCCACCATCTTGATCGTGGAACATAAGATTGAGCATGTCATCGATATGATTGATCGGGTTGTATTGTTCGACAACTCTGGGAATATTCTAGCAGACGATGAGCCCAATATTATCTTTCAGCGCCATAAGGATAAGCTCATCGAGTATGGCATCTGGTATCCAGACGTATGGCTGGATTATTTGCAGTCGGAAGCCTACCGAACCATCGTTCAAAGTAGAAATGAAGTTAGAGCACACCAAGACGGAATGAACCCAGCCTGTAAACTCCAGTTCGGGAATAATCGGGCAGAACCGATTCTATCCTTGCAGGATTTCGCGGGATATTACGAAGACATTCGTAAAATATATGTATCTGCATGTGATGTCTATTCTGGAGAATGGATTGCAATCGTTGGAGCAAATGGTACAGGAAAAAGCACTCTGCTGCTGTCCCTTATGCAGATTATCCGCACAAGCGGAACCTATTATGTCTCAGGCAAAAAGATTGCATCTTCGCGTAAAAAAAGATGGTTTAAAGCATTATCCAGCAAGGTACAGCGCCCTCCAGCCGAGCTGGCATTCGTCTTTCAAAATCCAGAAATGCAGTTCCTTACTGATTCCATCTATAACGAAATGGCTTATGAATCAAGGCAAGAAAGAATGGATGAGAACGACATTGCACGAAGAATTGAACAGATGTTAACAGCATTCGATCTGAACGTAAGTCACGAACGGCATCCCTATCATCTATCTTTGGGCCAGAAACGCAGATTAAGCGTTGCAACAGCTATGATGCGAGAACGCCCTGTTCTGCTGCTGGATGAGCCCACCTTCGGACAAGATGCCAAAAATACATTTGCAATGCTAGAAAAATTGGAACAACTGCGGTCAAACGGAACTACCATCATTATGATCACACATGATATGCACATTGCCAATAGTTTCGCTGATCGGGTATGGCAAATTGATGACGGCAAATTGTTGAAAATGACCGTGCCTGTTCCTATCCTCAGGGAGGTGCAGTTGACATGAATTTGCTTGCGCCTAAGTCTGAGACATGGCTGCACCGGGTGAATCCCGCAATCAAGCTTGTCGTTTTTATCATTCTGCTCCTTGTAGCACTGCTTAACCGACAGCTTGATTTTGCGCTCTATCAGCTTGTCCTGTACACGCTGCTCCTGTTCCTATGCAGTGGTCATTCCAAGACAAAGCTGCTCTTATTGACGCTCCCCTTTCTGTTCTTATTCGTCTCGACAGCGTCCACTATGATTCTATTTGGTAAAGGAGAGCATGTATGGTGGTCTTGGGGATTGATCCGCATCTCGGAAGAAAGCTTCTATCGTGGGCTTGTCATCGGGGTGAAGACACTCTGCTTCGGTATGCTTGGGTTGACATTTGCCTTTACGACGAAGCCGATACTTCTGTTCTATGCACTCATGCAGCAGTTCCGGCTTCCGCCGCAATACGCTTATAGCTTCATCGCTTCCTTGCGGCTGCTCCCTGCGATTTGGGAAGATTACCGAACGCGATCACATGCACTCCAAATCCGTGGGGTTCGATATAAAAGCGGCTGGAGAGGAATCTTTGAACGCCTTCATACGTATGCCCTACCATTGCTCGCACAAAGCATTCGGCGCGCTCAACGCGTCGCTGTTGCAATGGAAGCGAAACGATTCCAAATGAACAAATCACGTACGTATTTTTACATTACACGGTACCATAGTATCGATCTTGCCTTCGTATTGTTGGTGTTCACTTTAGTCACGGCTATTTTTTTGTTATCGCTTCGTTTTCCTCTATTTCACTTGGTCTATTGAACATGTTATCTCTGGATGATAAATGAAAAGAGGCTCAGTCCTGTTTGGACAGAAGAGCCTCTTCGTTCTTTCCTTATTCCTCGTACTTCCATGACACGGAATGCTTATACGCAGGGAGTTTCATCTTCCAATTGATATCCCGATAGATAAAATCGGTTGCCGTCCGTGTTAAGGTCAATTTCTTCGGCACATGATCCAACCCTAGAATGGTAAAGTCGCCATCGTAATCGATACCACCTCTAACATACGAGCCCCTGACGTCAATTGGATATTCATGTCCCTTCTCATCCTGGGCAATCCACCTTTGCCCAGTACTATCCGTAGACATGGTTCCAATCGCTTTTAACTTTAAAGATTTTTTGATCCCTTCAGCTTTGCTCACATAGGTTTCCTCGAACCCGTTCGGGTTCAACATTTTAAATTCATCACCAGCAGCCTTGAATACGGCTGGACCATCTTCCAAGCTTGCCAACGAGAAACTGATAGAATGATTCGTAAACTTCGGGAAGTGATAATCATCAATCCCTAATTCTCCTAAATTACCGAGATCCTTAAAAGCGCCAAACGTATCTATGCATGTCACTACTTTCGAATCCCCTTCTTCTCCTAACGTACAGCTTGACCGCAAGGGGAACATTGCCGGGCGCTCATCATAATCATGATATTTGTGGTCTCGAATATTGAGAGCTATATACTTGCCCTCTGTATCCTTAATGTAGTATCCGATTTCATGATAAGTATATAGCGCTAGATCCTCATTACGTGGTGCGGCACCTGCAGGAAGCTTCGACTGAAACTCGATTTGAAATGCGCTAGCGTGAAAAATCATGCGCGTCGGCTTAATTCTTGTTCCATCAGGTGCCATATATTCGCCGTTCAATGGAATCTCCCTTACCTTCTTCCTAGCTTCCGTCATATCCACATCAATTGAGAAGCGCCAATCTCCATTTACTAGTGTATATGCAACCTTGTCGCCTTCCCAACCAATTACGTCTATATTTCCGCGTATTGTAATCTGGTCGGTGTCTAATGTCCCAATAAGGCCGAGATCAATCATCCCGTACTCTTTCCCCTTCTCGCCGCCTTCCATATTGTGCAGCCCAAATGACGCATTCGGATCGATAATCGACTTGCCATCCGCGTCAACAACATCAATGGAACGACGTTGCAGGTAATCGTTTTGCGACTTGCCGTCTGGCCGCAGCAAGCGGTAAGCGATGACAATGCGCGACGTATCCGCCACGACTTCCTTCACTTCCAGCGTGTAACCTTTATCTTTCTTTTCAATATTTACGAAATGATGAATACCGATGATATCGGAATTTAGTAACCCTACGTCCTCCGTGCTCTCGATCTGGAATAGTGACTTAATCCAGTTGGCTACTGTCGGTTGCGTGAAGCTGAGGATAGAAGCAAAAATCAAAATAATTGCGGCAGCGACCCATTTTTTTCGTGAAATCCTCTTTCGGGAAGCCATTTGTTCCATTATGGACACATTTCCCTTAGCATCCTCATTCCTTGCTTCTTGTTTCCCTGCAACTTCCTCATCTGCAATAACCGCCATGATGCGATCTGTAAAGGAATCATCCAGCTTGTACGGATACAACGTTTGGTGCATTACACCCTGCTCCTCTATGCATGTCTCCAGTAAATGCTGGCACGGTGTACAGCTCTCAATATGATCCATGGCGCTATCAAGCCGTCCATTTACCATCAGTTCCTCCATCTGCTCATACGTGAGACATCTCCCCGACATCACTGACTTCCCTGACATCATGGCTCCCTCCTTGTTCAATCAACTTCTTCAATGACTTTTTGGCTCGATACAACGCATTTTTCACTTGGTGCATAGTCAAGCTCGTAATCTCGCAGATTTCCTCATACGTACACTCGTTGGTATAGCGGAGCAGGATGACAATACGTTGCGCCGGCGGCAATTGCTGAATGAATTGCTGCACATGCTGCCGAGATTCCGCTCGCAAATACAACATCTCCGGTGTAGTTTCGTCTGCCACGGATTCTTGATCCCATTCGATTAATGTGATCTGCTTGCGTTTACATCGATCCTGATAAGTACGAACAGTGATGGTATATAACCATGCGGCGAAGCTCCTGCATGGATCATGATCGGCCAGCTTACGATATGCCTTGATAAACGCCTCTTGCGCAACGTCCTGAGCATCCTCATGGCTCGCCCCAATACCTCGCAATAGCCCGTACGTTTGCTCCCTATATCGATTGACAAGGACAGCGTATAATTCCTGCCTGCCGCCAAGAACCTGTGCGATAATATCTCTATCTAACTCGGTGCAGCTCATGGCTCTCCTCCCTCATTGTTGTGTGTTCATAGATATAGACGAACCTAGTGCTTGCAACTTCTCATATTTGGGACAATAATTTTTTACGCGCAAAAAAGGAGAACCGAAGTTCCCCTTCCTATTTTCTATTCTACCTGATATTGTTTGTCTATTTTTTCACTGCATGCATTTCATTAAAGAATTGAGTAGACGACCGACTTGGTTGGATCGTTGCTAAGCACACACCTGCCAACACGAATAGGAGCCCAGCGAACAGCGACCAGGTCAAGCTGGCGCCATACAGCCACACAGAAAGAAGTGAAGTCACGATAGGTGTAAGGTTCAAATAGATACTTGCCTTGCTCGCCCCAATCTGGTGCACACCTAGATTAAAGATGATATATCCGATAAGTGTTCCGCATACCACCATATAGGCCATCTCCATCCATCCTTGAATGGACATTTCAGGCACCATCTCCCATCCTCCCTCAGGGATAGAACTGAATCCAAGAAAGATTGATCCGAGCAGCGTCATAACGGCAGTTGCAAACACGGGCGATACATCTTTGACTACCTTTTTTCCAACAAGACTGTATACAACCCCGCACAACAATGCACCGATAAATAATAAATCTCCCTCATTGAACGATAAGCTGGCCAATCGCTCAAGCGATCCCTTCGTAATAACCAGCACCACACCGATAAATGAAAGAGCCAAACTGATTCCCAGTTTTCCGTTCCAAGCCTCCTTGAAAAATAAAATAGCCCCCAGAGAAACGAACAGCGGCATCGTGGCGATGATGAGAGAGCCATTAATGGCTGATGTGTAGTGCAGCGCCACAAAAAACAAAGCATTATACCCGAATATCCCTGTTAGCGATATAATAACGAGTCCTTTCCAATTTGTCTTCAGCCCTTGCAGATTCCATTCTGATCGGACAGTAACTAGAAGCAATAAAAGGAGACCAGCCAATCCAAACCGAATCGTAGCGGCAACGAGCGGCGGAATTTCCGTGATCACATGTTCAGCCGTTGAAAATGACCCACCCCAAAATAAAGGCACGAGCAGCATAAGAAAATAAATGCTTTTGTTGACGCTGTGATTGTTCAAAATGAATCATCTCTCCCTGTATATAGATTATATGTTTAAACTTATAAACATAATGTGCAAAAAAATAACCACGCAGCAGCACACAATACGCCTATGGCCATTAGACTACTACGCGCCCATCTCCTCCAACATCAGATCGATGTGGTGGACGACACAGTTCGGACAGAAGAAGGAATTATCCGATTTTATGTAACAGATCCATTGGGAAATCGACTGAAGTTCTTAGAAAAGAACTAGCAGCTACGGACGATTCTTCTCTCCGAACCTAGCCATGCCCCCTTATTCACATACCCGCTTCAATGGACATCATCAAGTCTTTAATCGTCGTCATAAATTCTCTAACGCTTAAGGAATACAGTTTCTCATTCGCTTGCTTATTGAATGTAATGAGACCGGCTTGTCTTAATATTTTCAGATGATGAGAGACGGCCGGTCTTGATATGTCCATCTGTTCGGTTATTTGATTCACATTTAAGGCGCTATGTTCAAGCAGAAGCATTATGATTTGCTGTCGATTCGTATCTCCAAGTGCTTGAAATATAGGTGTTGCCTGTTGAAACTTCTCCAGCACTTGGTCTTTATTGCTGCAATCGTATTGTGTGTGCTCAACTGTGATAATTCTCACCTCGTATGTTCAAATGTTTAAACATACTCTATTATGAGATCCACTTACTTGAATGTCAAGCGTAGTCAATTGATCTTGACGAACGATGTCTCGTTCATTCAGCCTCCAGCTCATGATCAATCTCAGCCACTTCGTCACCGTGTTCCAATTGCGAGCCGTCACATCCTTACCCAATTTTCAGAAATTGCTGGCTAGCTTGACTAGGACACTTTGCGTCGATATAGACTATAAATTTCTCAGCCAACAATGTGAAACCCATCCTCACCGCCAATGCCATGAGACAGCATGGCAGCAACGTTTGGTTCAGGTTCAGACGCACGGCCTGTTTAGGGTGTTATGAAACCAAATAAATGCCCAACGGAAGATTCGATTCTCCAGCCGTCATCAGTTTACAGGTGAATGAACTCTCCCCAGGGGGAACAACAATCGCAGCAATCAAGCACACATTTGTGTTGTTAAGCATAATGGGTATACCTTTTACTTCTCCATCAACGAGAATAGCACCTGTATAGGCACCCCCACGCGGATTCAAGTAAATGCGGATGGCCGCTTCTCTTTCGGTATGATTATGCAGCGGAATATCAATCGAGTAAATAGCACCGAATTGGCCAAAATTATCGACTGCCCCCTCACCAATATCACTCGTGCTAACCGTGAACAGCAAGTCGGCAGCCGCCGCTCCGTTCATTTTCGTTCGCGCACACACCCGATAGACGCTTTCCGTTCCAACGATATATGCTGGCATGGCTGCATGTACCTCGGAATAAGACCAGCATCCGCGCGGATGGGTGCCATACGAAGGAAGGGGGTCTGAATGGACTAGTCGCAAGTCCGCAGCCATATCCCGGCTTACAACCGTACGGACAACATACTCCATGACATCAGCAGATGAATCTCGTGTTACTGTGAACTCATAAATGAACCCGGCAAAATAACCATGTTCCAATCTCACAGATTCGATTAGTGCCGTCCTCTGACAAGCTGCCTCTTTATCGACAGGAATACAATGCTCCATAGTATCGCTAAGACAAGCCTTTACAAGACATTGCCCTGCATGAATCATTTGATCGTTGATTGGTTGAACAAGAATCTCTCTCCGTACCTGCTGAATAGTAATATTACTTGATGTGGATATATTTTGAATGGTTACTCCTAGTTGCAATGGTTGTCCTGTTTCGTTGCGATGCCAGCCGAATATCCGATGTAGAACGAATTGCTCGTCCGAACGCATGATATGATGCCACAATGTCCCTTCTCTTCCCGGGAGTGACGATGAATTTAATATTTCAGGATTATCGCTAACCAGCAGACATCGTTGAGCCGACGATTCTGCACGCTCTACATCCATAAATACCGAGATCGGTACATTCATGAAGTCGACTGGCAGGTCGTTTTGATAGTAATTCACAAAATCACTCATCCCCTTAACGTTTATATTCAAGTCTGCTGCTGCATTTACATGCTATGTACAAAAACGAAAAATAGCAAAAAAACCGACCAATGTCATTGCCGGCTGTTCGGATATTTCCCTATATCAGGGGTAAAATACGAAAAATAGAAAGGTGTGTATTTATGGAGGTTATAGGACGTACATTTTTAGCATTTATCGCCATGCTTTTATTCAATCGAATTCTTGGAAAGAAGCAAATGAGCCAAATTACCTTATTCAATTACATCACCGGTATTACCTTTGGTTCCATCGCTGCAGCCATGGCAATTGACCCGCATATATCTCTTCTCGACGGTGTCATCAGTTTGACAATGTGGAGCTTATTAACAATAGGAATTGGCACGCTCACCTTAAAAGTTCCACGTCTTCGCGTTATGTTAGACGGCGAGCCCACGATTATAATCAAAAAAGGCAAAATCCTAGAGAAGACAATGGCGTCTATGCACCTGAACATGGATGATGTAAGCATGCTGCTACGCGAGAAGGACGTATTTTCAATTCGAGATGTCGAATATGCTATTCTCGAGCCGCATGGCGGATTGAGTGTGCTAAAAAAAGTAGACAAACAAGCGCCCACTAAAGAAGATTTGAAAATAGGCACGGAACCCATCTTATATATGCCGACCGAAGTTATCACTGATGGTTCCATTGTATATCAGAATCTTAGAGAGCTGAACCTAACGAAAGAATGGCTGAATCAAGCGCTGCACAATGCAGGATGCTCGCCTGATCATATTCAAGAAATTTTTTATGCCGAACTTCAAAGCGACGGTACACTGCATATTGACAAAAGAAGAGACGCCGTAAAGTGAAAAGGGAATCAATAAAGCTGCACTGGTATCTGAACATAATGGTTCACGATGGGATCTATCTCATAATACTCATGCAACAGCGCATTCAACTGTTCGTATTGAACAGTATTTCGAAAGCCAACCGCATGCTCCTTCAACGAATGCCACCGGACGATAAGCAAATATCGATCGGCGGCCTCAACGCATTTATGCAGTTCATGGGAAATATATCCTCTAGACGATGTCAGAAGCGGCGATGCGTGACGGAAGCAGCTTTCGAAATCATTGCTCGTACCTGGTTTAATATGAAGCACCGCCACCTCTCTAATCATTTGACAATACGCCCCCTTTAAACATTACCTGCTACGGCATTAGAACCATGTCATGAAATAGGTATGGTTAACGGGTACCTCGTTCCGCTTGGCCCACTTCATCAGTTCTTCAATGCCACTCTGCGACTCTTGCGCAAAGGCAAAGCAGCAGTTCATCGGAATTATATGCTTTGATTTGAGTTGTATGCCGATTGCTGGACAATTTATTCCTTTTAGCTTAATCGCTTGAATCTCACTGCAATGGATCATGCGACCATTAACCGTGATCGTATCAGAAGCCGAGCTAATTTCCACTGTACGACGCGAACGCACCGCATATACCTCTACTGCTAACGATACAAGCACGATAGCTAGAACGGCCATCTGCATCATAAACAACAACGGGAAGGTTCGACCCGTCATCGCTGTAACCTGCAGCATTCCAAAGCTGAACAATAGAGAAGCTCCCAAAACTGCCTTCGTGCGCGTTGGATATTTCACCCGATAATTCATATCATCCGCCCCAATCTGATTCTCAAATAGGTTGTAAGATATCGCATTGGTGTCATTCCTTATTATACCATTAAAATTAACGTATTTGACACATTTTTTTCACAACAAAGACACATTTTTAGTTGCAAAATCTTATCAATAAATGATACCCATTCTTTTCGACCTATCTGTGCCTGATTTTCACGTTATGCGGCATGTTCATTTCGGGAGAAAAAAATTAAGGGGGGAAAGTAAAAAAAACTCCATTGGGAATAGCGCGGAACTCGCCGTCTACAATGGAAATTTCCACAAAAAAAAGAGAGGGAAGCCCTCTCTCCAAATAGCTTATATCCGATTACAGTAACAAAGTCGTCGCGTCATACACCTATTTTTACATATTATAGATTGTACCGGCACGATCATTGATGACCCTCATTTTCGTATTATCATTGATAATAATCTCCGCTCCCGGTTGACCGTCCATATTAACAATTTCCGTTACCTTCCAAGCATACGAATTCATCTTATAGTCGCGCGTCGATCGCGACCGATCGTCCACGATTCGAACCTTATCTACAAAATTCAAGATTACCTCTGCGCCCGGCTGACCATTCGTATCGACAGCATCGATTATCGCCCAAGTTCCGCTGTTGGCGGCATACTCTCGGGTCGTACCGTTCGTATCACTCACAATAATCAGTCTAGAGCTGCCATTCACGATAAGCTCGTCTCCGGGCTGACCGTCCGTATCCGCTATTTTTGCGAGTGCCCAGGACACATTCGGCATCTTATAATCTCGGTACGTTCCTTCGCTGTCCCTGATGACGCGAATCCCCTCTCCAATGTTCAATATTAGCTCCGCACCCGGCTTGTTATTCGTTTCGGCTGTGCCAACGATGGCCCAGCTTCGATTGCCTCCGACGGGATACTTGACCGCCCGATTGCTCCGGTCATGAATAATGTACGCGTCTCCTCCAGCCTTGATGGAGATTTCTTTACCTGGCACGCCATCCATGTCTTCTACGGGCCCGACAGCCCATACTGTATTGCCGAATGAATAGGAACGAGTCCCTCCCCAGCTGTCGACAATGTCCAGTTTGCCTCCGTTCCGATAGACCATCTGCATTGTGCCGTCCCCTCGCAAGTCATACGTACCTAAGTATGTACCGGATGCTGCTTGGGCTTGAGGAGCTTGAATCGTTAACACTCCTGCCAGCATTGTGGCAGCTGCAAGAATAGAGAGAATCTTTTTCATATGCGCATCACCTTTCCTTGCTTGGATTGGATGCCGTCACCTGATCCCGATCTATCTCCAGTATATTCCTCGTGCAAAACTTGAATCTATAGATTCAAAACGAAAAACGAATCTTTTCTTCCTTTATTCACCATTTTGTAAAATGTGGTACTTTCATTCCAAAGCCTATTTTTACATAAAAAGCTCCGTTTCCAACTGGAAACGGAGCTTTTATGTTATTCAACCGCTTCCGATACCGGCAGATCGTTCGGTTCACTGCGCATGAAGGACCAAATGCAGCCGATCGTTGCCCCTGCAAGCGCAGGCACGACCCAGCCCAGCCCTTCGGAATACCAAGGCAGGTAACGGTACAATTTCTCAACGTGCTCAACTTCAAGCCCCGCCTGTTTCAGTCCGTCCACAATGCTGATCAATGAAGTGGCAAGCAAGCTACCAATATATACAGCCGATCGCCCCTTAAAAACATGGTGCATCAGGGTCAAGCCGATAAGGACAATTGTAAGCGGGTAAATGGCCGACACGATTGGAACTGAAAATGAAATAATCTGATCAAGACCAAGATTCGTTACACCCACGCTTATGATGCATAATATTCCGATCCACTGCTTGTAAGAAATGCGCGGCACAATAGAGTGGAAATATTCCCCGCAAGCAGCGAGCAGGCCAACCGATGTCGTCAGACATGCCAGAATAAAGACAATGCCGAGCAATATCGTACCCCATTTACCAAATAAATGCAGCACAATGGCCGTCATAATCTGACCGCCATTCGCGGCTCCTTCAATGATGGAATGACTTGTTGAGCCAAGATAGCCGATCATCATATAAATGATGGCCAAGAACACGCCTGCTATTAGTCCGGCCTTTATCGTGATGGCTGACAGCTTCTGCGAGCTAGATATCCCGCGCTTGCGCAGCGCAGATACGACGACACTTCCTAGCAGCAGAGCGGACAACGCATCCATCGTCGAGTAACCGTCAATGCCGCCTTTGAAGGCAGCTTGATTTACGTATGCTTCTCCCGGTAGAGCATATTCCCCTAACGGATGGAACATGCTCTGTATAAAGACGAGTATGATCATGATCAGCAGGATCGGGGTCAGCACCTTGCCGATTCGTTCAAACAGCTTCGATGGATTCAGGCACAGCCAATAGCTGATAACAAAATAAATAAAAGAGTACACAAATAAAGACCAGCCACTCGTACGCAGCACTTCAGGCAACAGCGGAACTGTTCCCATTTCAAATGCCACACTTCCTGCACGCGGAATAACAAGAAATGGCCCGAGTGCTAAATAAGTAATAAAGGTGAACACAAATCCGAATCCAGGATGGACACGATTCGTCAATGACTGTAAATCACCGGATTTTGCAATCGCAGTAACGCCTAAGATCGGTAGACCTACAGAGGTAATTAAAAATCCGATCATAGCTTCCCATACATTTGAACCTGCGGCATATCCTACAGCCGGCGGAAAAATGAGATTGCCTGCACCAAAAAATAAGGCAAAAAGCATTAAGCCAAAATAAAACGTTTCTTTTTTTGATAGTTCAGTCATGCTGCAACTCTCCTGCTGTCATCTATCAACCGATTATAACAATACATTATAAAAAGCCAGCTTCTTTCCTGTCAAATCCAATTCCTGTGCATCGTCTTGCAGAATTACGCTCCAGAAATGGTTAAACCCTTTACCTTTAAGGATGGCACATTACAGCTGCCTGTGAAACACAAATCATTAGCAACTTCTTCAATTTGCTTTAGGAGATCGAACAAGTTACCAGACACGGTAATTTGGTTAACTGAACGTACAATCGAACCTGCTTCAATAAGGAATCCGATACAGGACAAGGAGAATTCACCTGATATCGCATTCGTCCCTGCGTGCAGACCTTGCAGTTGTACAATCAGCAGCCCCTTCTCTGTCCCTGATATTAGATCATCCAGTGATGCGGAACCCGGTACCACGTACATATTGTGAGGAGCAATCCCTATTTTACTGCGGTATCCCCTTTTTGAGGCATGGCCTGTTGACGCTGCGCCAAACTTACGAGCAGTCTTTAAATTATGCATATAGGTCAGCAGCTTGCCATCCTTAATGATCTCTGTACGCATCGCAGCATGGCCCTCCGCATCAAAGGAACACGCCCCCGGAACGCTATTCATCAACGGATCGTCCACAATCGTAATATTGCTGCCTGCGATCTGCTCACCAATTTTGTCCTTCAAACCAGAGAAGCCTTTATCAACTGCATCTGCTGAGAAAATAGACGTATACGCCCCAAGCAGCGTACTGGCAGCATCATGTCGGAAGATGACTGGATAATTATCCGAGACAACGGTGTCTGCACCAAGCTTAGACACAGCTTCGTGCGCAGCTCTGCGAGCTACAGCGGCAAAGTCGATATCCTCAAATCGTTCCATTGAAAAGTCGTACCAGTCTCCAGTTGTCGTCATGCCGAGCTGTGTTGCCACTACAGATACACTACCTGCCGCAGTGCTATAGGAAGCGCGGCAATTCAGCCCCTCCGTATTGGCAATCAGTACATCACTCTCGGTCACTATTACTGAAGAGCTGCGCACTAAAGAGATACGTTCATCGAACTCCAGTGCAATTCGCTCCATGTCCATTGCAGCATCAATGAATTGTTGCGGCGGTGTGCTTTTCAACGCAGCATCATACGTCTTCACCGCCGAATAGGAGGCTGAACCCGCAAATAGCTGATCCAACTCACTGCTCTCCGTAGCTTCCGCATTACTTTTAGCTTCTTGCACAAGGAAATCGATGACATCCTCTTCTATCCGCTCCGAATACGCATTGCCCATTTTTCCATTGTATTCGGCGCGGAAGGAGACTCCGCCACTTTCCTTAATCGTGTAGGCATCAATATCTCCTTTGGACACCCGTACCGATGTTGAACGCGTCTGCTCATAATAAATTTCCATTTTTACGCAGCCGAGTTCCCTGCCCGCTTCAAACAAACGCTGCTGAAATGCTGCTATCTCCATCGCCACTTCCTATTCCCCCTTTCTTCCGCCAACCGTCATGCTGGAAACGCGAACCATAGGCTGTCCGCAGTTGACCGGAATACTGCCGCTCAATGATCCACACATGCCTTGGCCGTGATCAAGGTTATTGCCGACCATATCGATTTTCTGCAGGATATCAATCCCCTTGCCGATCAAGGTCGCTCCTTTGACTGGCTCTTCAATTTTTCCGTTGCGCACCATATAACCCTCATTAACTGCAAAGTTGAATTCACCTGTTGCCGTATTCACAGAGCCTCCGCCCATCGTCTTGGCATATAATCCATACTCCGTATTTGCGATAATCTCTTCTGGCGAAGAGCTGCCCGCCGCAATATACGTATTATTCATGCGAGAGGTAGGCGCAAATTGGTACGACTGCCGCCGTCCTGAACCTGTAGACGGCATCCCCATCTTGCGGCCGCCGAGCTTATCGATTAGGTAGCCTTTTAGCACGCCGTTCTCGATCAGCACGTTGCGCTGCGTTGGCGCTCCCTCATCGTCTATGTTCAATGAACCCCACGCATTCGGAATTGTACCGTCATCGATAGCGGTAACGAGCGGGGACGCTACCTGCTCTCCTAGTTTGTCAGCGAACACAGAAGCCTTCTTCGCGACAGCCGTCGCCTCAAGTCCGTGACCGCATGCTTCATGGAACAGAACGCCCCCGAAGGCATTATCGATGATAACAGGCAGCTTGCCGCTCGGCGCATAAGCAGCTCCTACCATCGTCGTCGCAATGCGAGATGCTTCTCTGGCGCATCCACGGATATCCATCGACTCGATGAATTCCAATCCTGCATGAGCACCCGGACCCACATATCCCGTCTGCTTAATGCCGCCTGACTCTGCAATGGCGCTGATCATCATTCGCCCGTATGTGCGCTGATCCTCAACGAACAAGCCTTCCGAATTGGCGATGCACACATTTTGCACCCAGTTATATAGAGAAACTGAAGTTTGCGCGATCACTGGATTATACTCCTTGGCAGCTAGATGCGCTTGTCTCATCCATTCGATTTTGCGGTTCTTCGTCACTTCATTTGGCGGAACGAGAATCGGATGCTGATTGACGAATGTCGATTTGCGCAGATCAATTGAAATATCCTTCGCTTGGCCTCGTATCGCTTGAGCCGCAGAAGATGCAACCTTCATTAAATTATCGGAACTGCAATCGTTCGTGTAGGCATATACCGCAAAAACGCCGTTGAGCACCCTTATGCCGACTCCATAATCTCGGCCGCCAAGCGCTTGTTCAACAACGCCGCCGATCATTTCAAGACTCGATGCTGTTCGATTCTCTATAAATACTTCAGCAAAGTCCCCTCCGGTAGCAAGCGCAGCGGTAAGTATGTTTTCAATCAACGTCGGATGAAGCATGATTATAAACCTCCTTGTAAACTAAATTTCTTATTTGCATATGTATGTATTGTGATGTAAGGAATTCCTTGAAAAAAGCTTGCTTTCGGTAGGAAACCTCATCCATATGTACTCTATTATACATGAATATCATATCGCTCGACTCTATCGAATAAAAAACAATAGCAAGTGCCTTTTGCTTCATTAAAAAATTCTTACAATTCAAACTGCGCATTTATGGTAATCCTGTGAAGTATAGTGTTTAAAAGCCACAGTCTCATATGTACTGCAAAAGTTCAGACTCCATCGTTCTATATCCGAATTATGAGGAGGGTAACATGCAACGATCTTCTGTACATTCATCTGCAAGTCCCCACATGAATCGTCGCGTACGCAAGCTATTTTTAATACTATCTTTAGCTGTTGCACTAGCGACCGTAAGTTCGGTTCATGCTGCTGATGCCCAATCAGCACAGGTCAATCCAAACGTTTCACAGAGTGCTTCATCAAAAATTTCTACGATCCCAACGACATTGACGAACGGCCCCTCCGATCCAAAGGAGATTGAGTCCTTTGCTGATCAGTTGTTTGCCTCGCCATCCTTACAGAAGCTCCCGGGCGCGGTGTTTGTCGTTGTAAAGAACGGACAAATTCTGCTTAGTAAAGGATACGGCTATGCAGACGTCAAAACGAAAAAACCAATGGACCCCGACACTACAGTTTTGCGTTTTGCCTCCGTTACGAAGCCGTTTGCGTCTGCAGCGCTGCTTCAATTAGCAGAGCAAGGCAAGCTTGATGTAAAAAAGGATATAAGTGCCTATCTGGGCGATCTCACAATCCCCCGCAAAGTTGACGGCGCGCTAACTGCCGAGCATTTAATGACCCACACAAGCGGATTCGATTATCCAGAAGCCTCTGACGATCTATCCATTACCTCGAATGCCGATTATGTTCGTAAACATATGCCTACAGTTGTACGCAAACCTGGCACTTCCTACAGCTATGATAATTTCGGCTTCAAACTTCAGGGCTATCTCGTAGAACGCATCACAGGAGTGCCATTCTATGAATATGGCATGAAGCATATTCTTCAGCCTCTCGGCATGACACACAGCAGCTTCATTATGACGCCTGAAGCGAAAAAGAATCTCGCAACAAGCTACACAGGCACAGGCGAAATGATACCTTACTATGAAGTATCACCAGCAGACGGCCCCGATGGGAGTCTTGTATCAACTGGTTCAGATATGGCAAAATTCATGATTGCGCTACTAAATGGAGGTACATATAAGGGACAGCGAATATTACACTCCGACACGGTACATGAGATGATGAAAATTCGTGTTTCTGCCCACCCCAAGGTGCCAAATACAACATATGGTTTCGAATCGTTGTATCATGAATCCTTCAATGGTCAGCACATAATTGGCAAAGGCGGCAATCTTCCGGGATTCGGCTCGTTTATTTGGCTTATGCCCGAAAGAAATGTTGGATTCATGGTTATCTATAATCGAAACGAAGATTCCAAGGAAGACTTTCGCAATATCGTATTTCGTTCCTTTATGAATCACTACTATCCAGACCAACGGCCTGTTCCCGCAGAAACGACGCTTGACAAAGATACGGTAAAAAAACTGGTTGGTGAATATCGTGATTTGCGTATCGGGTTCCACTCAATTCGAATTACTGTACAATCGGATGGAAAAATAAAACTAATTGACTCTATCAATGGCAATTCTCAATCTTTATCGCAAATCGATCCGCTATTATTTCGTACAGAGAAAGGGAAATATGTTGCCTTCAAGCAAAATGACATCGGCGAGATCTCCTACATGGATTACAATAACGTAGCCTGGTATGAGAAGCTGTCCTTGCCTGACATTCGCTATACCGATGTTGGTACCGATCATCCGTATCGCAGCTATATTCAAGATATCGTTATGCGAAGCGGAGACACCGAACATAAAGGGCTCTTCCGCCCTGCTTCACCAATCACACGTGCTGAATTCGTATCTATGTTCATGAAGTGCTTGCGTATGCAGCCTTCTCAACACCCAAGTTCTTTTTCAGACATGAAGGGACACTGGGCCGAGAAGGATGTCCAGGCAGCTCATAAAGCGGGCTTAGTTTCCGGCTCATCTGGACAGTATTTCAATCCCGACCAGCCGATTCAGCGGCAAGAAGCAGCCATGATTGCATGGCGATTCGCCAAGTATCTCGGATCCCCCCCTCAACAAGTTAAATTGGCAGGCGATACTGACGCATGGGCCATTGACGGAGTTAAGTATGCAGTTGCTATGCGCAAGTACGGCCCTGAAATCACTACGGATGCCGACAGCTCGATAGACTATGAGTCAAAACGCAGCATGCTGCGGCAAGAAGCCGCGGCATTAATCAGCACTATATTTAAGCAGGCTATTTCTTTCTAGATCATAAGGGCTCCCATCGATCCTTTTATTATGATCGTGGGAGTTCTTTATTTACAAACATGATTGCGACATTTTACCTTCTTATCACTCAAGTGCCCCATGCAGAATGCATTATAAACATCGAGGCAATACTATAGGCAAACTTTTGCAAACGTGGTGAACACATGTCAGCCCACTCCATATTATTAGTCGAAGATGAACAAAGTGTATCCCAGTTCATCCAACTTGAACTTGAGCATGAAGGATATGAGGTACTTCTGGCTGAAGATGGCGAACAGGCACTTGAATTCTTTTATCAAAATGAATGGAGCCTGATCCTGCTCGACTGGATGATACCCAAGCTGAATGGTCTGGAAGTCTGCCGCAGAATTCGCCGTACTAGCGATGTCCCTATCATATTGTTATCTGCTCGTGATTATGTAGGGGATGTCATTGCCGGACTCGATACCGGCGCAGATGATTATATCACGAAGCCGTTTGAAATTGAGGAGCTGCTTGCTCGCATACGCACTGCTCTGCGCCGACCCAATCAGGCCGCAAGTACAGAACAGAAGGAATACCGGCTTTCAGACCTGACTTTAGATGTAAAGAAAAGAATCGTTTCTCGTGCAGGTGATCGAATTGAGTTAACGCAACGGGAATTCGAGCTTCTGCAATACTTATTGGAGCATGCTGGTGAAGTCATTAGTCGTGAACAACTATTATCTTCCGTATGGGGATATGACTTTGTTGGGGAGACCAATGTCGTTGACGTCTACATTCGTTATTTGCGCAACAAGCTGGATCGCGGCTATCAACATAAATTAATTCAGACTGTGCGCGGTGTCGGATACGTACTGCGTGAACCATAAGGATCAATGAAATGTCCATGTTCAAATCGTTAATCCAGAAAATGAAGCACTCCTCCAACACGCTAATGTTCAGATTTACGATCTGGTATGTGTTAAGTCTATTAGCTGTAATCCTGCTTATTGGGATATGCATTATGGGTGCAGTAACTCACTTTTTACTTCAGGACTCTAAGCAGGAATTGTTCGCAGTTGAACGCAAGCTGAGGGAGAGCATTCAGGAGGGATTTGTAGATTGGCAATCCTTGCTGGATGAGCTGCTGTACCCCGATCATGCAAATTATGATGTGCAAATTGTGTCCTTTGATGGGCGTGTACTAGCTCAAACCCGCAACTGGGATGAAGATTTTCTTACCGAACAAAAGATTCGATACTATTGGTTGGAAGCTGTTCAGTGGAATAAAGACTTCGGATTATTTATTCAAGATGATGTCATATGGAATCAATCGAATGGACAGGTCGGGAAAATTTATATTCATGTACAGCTCCATTCAATTGAGCGTATTTTGCTTATTATTATCAAAGTCCTGTTCATTACTGCATTAGCTAGCTCATCGGTAGGATCGTTGCTGATCTATCACATTACACGCCGGAATCTCTCTCCCTTATTCAGCATAATGAATTCGATCGTCCAAATGAAGAACGCACCGAATTTAAGGCAAAGGGTATATGTCCCTGAGACACCTATGGAGCTGACTAAGTTAGCGGAGCGTCTCAATCAGCTGTTGGATGAGCATGAGGAACTGATTGAACGGGAAATGAACTTTGTAACGAACGCTTCCCACGAGCTCCGTACTCCGCTGACCGCATTTCGTGGGCATGTGAAACTGCTAAAACGTTGGGGCAACCAAAACGCAGAAGTGCTGCAAAAATCACTTCATTCATTGGATCAAGAAAGCCAGCGTATGCAGCGCCTTATCGTTCAATTGCTGGCATTAGCTCGTTCTGGCAATAACGCCCCACCAAAGGAAAAAGTAAATCTCACCGACGTTGTACGAGATGCAATCAAACAATTATGGAAACCTGATTCTCAAATCACCTTAAAACTTCATCTGAACAAGGATACTTATGTATCTGGTGATAAGGAACAATTGCGCCAAGTTGCCGTTATCCTTATCGAAAATGCCGTGAGGTATACAAATGATCCTGGCTGGATTGAAGTTTCCGTCTTTCAAGAAAAGGAACTTGCATGTCTTCGTGTGTCAGATTCTGGAATCGGAATTCCCGAAGAAGAACTGGACAAAATATTTGATCGGTTTTATCGTGTTGACAAGGCACGCTCAAGGGTAACAGGAGGGACAGGCATTGGCTTGTCAATTGCTAAAGAACTTGTCGAGCAGCATCAAGGCCGGATTCGAGTGGAGAGCACCGTTGGCCAGGGAAGTACATTTCTTGTAAGCATCCCGTACTTGCATGAGTCCTCAGAACATACAACAAGCCTATAGCCGCATATTCCCATGCACGCTATAGGCTTGTCTCATTCATTTATCCAATTAAATCACGCGGCGAACTTTCGTGAGGCGTGATTTCCAACTGCTCAAGTTGTCGATTCTTACCCCGCCTTTGCCGTATGTGTGCAGGATTTTTCCGTTACCCATGTAGATGCCGACATGATGTACCGGTGAGTAGAAAAAGAGAAGATCGCCTTTTTTCATATTGTTCTTGCTTACTGCAACGCCAACTGTGGACTGCTTCTTGGACGTACGTGGAAGTTTAATGCCATATTTGCCGTATACATATTGAGTAAACGAGGAGCAATCAAAAGCAGATGTGCTTCCTGCTTTCGCACCGAATTTATATTTAACACCTAAGTATTTTTTTCCTGTTGCTATAATCTTGTCTGCTTTTGAGCTTTGTGATGTAGAAGCAGCGCTAACTGTATGGACTGGCATTACTGCACCAGCTGACAATGCGAAGGACAAGCTTAATGTGACACATACAAATATTTTTCCAAACTTTTTTTTATTAAACAATATTCTCATCTCCTAGAATAATGGATAGTGTGCTGCGGTCACCAGCGACGTAACAACCATAACACATGATTTTTATCCACCATTTACTAGGAAGAAGGCGGATCACCGCCGTTTCTTACTTTTTTGTAATCTATTAGAACAGCATTATAAAATTCTCATCTTTCTCTTCTTGACAAATAGGTAGATGTGAACTGGTCTCCTCCCGAAATGATAAATATCAATAAGATTCAATACTAGAAACATCAGGATTTTGCGGTGCATCTACTACTATTATCTCGCGTGATGCGTATAAACAATGCAATCAAAAAACAGCGCCATCTCATCGCTTACGAGCGTTGAAATGGCGCTGCATTATTATTATTAAATACCTAATCTGCAGAGTCGACTTACATCGTAAGATGATCGTCATAGAGATTAGAGCGACGCTTGAACCAATCAAATAAATGCGTCACAACAACCTTAAGCACTGCATATCCAGGCACGGCCAGAATAATACCCACTACACCGAACAGGTTGCCGGCTGTCAATATGACAAAAATGATCGTAATCGGATGTATGTGAAGTGTCTTCCCCATAATTTGCGGCGAAATGAGCTTCCCTTCCACCAATTGGACAATCGTCCAGACGATGATCATTTTCAGCAACATCATTGGTGAAGTGACAAGCGCGACGATTAGGGCGGGTGTGATTGCTATCGCAGGACCCAAGTACGGCACAATACTCGTACAAGCTGCGATTACTGCTAGAATTAATGAATATTCAAGCCCGATGATTAAGTAGCCCGCATACAATAATATGCCGATGCAGAAGCTTACAATAATTTGACCCCGTATGTAGGAACTGATTTGATTATTCATCTCGGACATCACTTGATGTGATTGCTTGCGCAGCGAAGTTGGCAAGAATGTAAGGATATACTCAGGCAGCCTCCGGCCATCCTTCAGTAAATAAAATAGAACGAATGGAACGATGACAAGGCCGAGAATCGTTTCTGTGACTGCACCTAGAAATCCGCCGATTCCATTGAATGTGTTGTTTAAGAGTGAAGTTGCCCGTTCGGATAAGGAGCTTACGAAGTTGCTGGAATTAATATCGATGCTCTGCTGGATACGGTTGAAGAACTCGCTGCCAATCATGTCGCGGAACAACGTTTCAATCTGGGTACTAAACCCTGGGACGTTGGCTATCAAGTCAATCACTTGCTTCCGAATGACAGGAATAACAGCAAGAACGACGACCGTAATAATGCCGATAATAAGAATATAAAGGATGAGAATGGATATGAATCGTTTGATTCTCCATTGCTCCAGAAAATCAACGATCGGATTCAGCAAGTAATAGAGCACACCTGCTAATAGCACTGGAAACAGAACTGTCTTAATGAAAATAATGAATGGAGAGAAGATAAATGAGATTTTTGTGAAAATAAACACGTTCAAACTAACTAACAGCACAATCAACAAAAACGAGATAAGTTTATGATTCAAGATGAACGTTAACATTCTGACTGGCCTTGTTGCTCGTTTCTCCATGCATTAGCTCCCTTCTGTGTTTGATGTAATCTTAATCAAGAATTGCCCCTCTCCATCCGGAATGATTGCTAACTTCCAATCAAATGCTTTCGCTATCCAACGTACTTGTACATACAATTGACCGTCTCGGATCATAGGACCGCGGTATGTCTCCTTCAATACTTCACAGACATCCGACTCTGGAGCACACTTCTGATCCGGTTGATAAACATGGGTGTAATCTTCGTAATCCTGCTTGCCATTCGGATGTGTGCTGACCCAATATCCACGATAGTCATTCCCCCAAACTTCGACTGTCTTGGTCTTCTGCGGCATAGCGTATACATGGTAATCATATAATCCCGGTTGAAACGCATAGGACATGTCTAGCCCCATCGAACCCTTTATTGCGGACAATGGAACCAGGATCATGCCATGCTCATTGAACACCTCATTCTGTGCTACAGTTACATTTCCCAGCTGAACTGCATATTTTGTTTTCGCAGCGGCGGCGGCATCATCAAGACCAACATTCCACCCCAGCAAAGCAATCCCAAGCAGCACGCCAGCGATTAACGTTCTTTTTATATGATGTACAGTCAACTCCAGTCCTCCTTTTTTCGTTTTTAAGATTAAATTTCACATCCATATAATACCATAACAATTAACAAGTTGAGAAAGAACATTTTGAAGCATTTTCTGCAAAAAAAAAGCAATGACATGAGACGACAACACCGCCGTTCCATGTCATTGCAAGTTGTTTCTTTCCACTGTGCATATTCCTATCCATCCGATAAAATGCCGTGTTTCTTATGAACGTCGCCAGAGCCACTGCAGCTAAAGACGTTACAACCCCGACCACACATCCTTCGCGAATTTACCTTCTGCTTGTAGGCGTTCCAGCCACTGCTTCGCCTCCTGCTCATGGACGCGGTGCACGGTCTGGTAAGCTTGCCGCAAAGTTGCCTCTACATCCGGCGCCATTTTGCTTCCATCTCCACAGATGTACAAATGGGCTCCTTGATCCAGTAATTCAATGATTTGTTCCGCATGCTGCGCGATAAGATGCTGGACATATGTTTTGGCCTCACCTTCCTTACGCGAGAAGGCAGTATGTACGATCACGATTCCATCTTGTACATATCGCTCCAGTTCCTCGCGGTACAAATAATCCGCCTCATTGCGGCAGCCGTAATAGAGAATGGCTTGTCCAAGCGATTTGCCTTCTTGCTGCAGCGCCTGTCTAGCTTGCAAAAAACCGCGGAAAGGTGCAACTCCGGTTCCAGGACCGACCATAATGATTGGCGTGACAGGATCGGCTGGGGGCTGGAATCTCGATTCAGGTGTTCGGACGAACATCAGAATCGAGTCCCCTGCTTCCCGAGCAGCCAAGTAGTTGGATGCAACTCCGCGATATTCACCATTGCCGCTCCACGCCGGGCCGCGCACAACCCCAACCGTGATGCTCGCCCGTTTCTCCTGAATGCGGGGTGAACTGGATATCGAATAATATCGAGCCTTAAGCGGAGGCAGCAGTTCTAAAAACCGCTCGAACGGCATCTCGCAAGCTTCGTATTTCTCTAACAGATCAAGCATGGATACCCGTTTGCGCAACACCTCAGCTACATACTTATCTTCGGTTAGAAGTGATTCCAATTCACGCCTATGAGGCGGACACGCCGTATAAGACGCCAATTCGCGCAGTTGAGCTCGAGTCGCCGCTTCTTGCAATTCTACACTATGGCTTAATAAATCGGACAGGCTGACAGGTTGGCCTGTAGGCAGGTGAGCCGCGCTGCGTCCGCTTGCATTGACGATGAGATGATCACTGCCGTTTAGCCCGAATCTGCGCAGCACGCGCCCAACCTGAGCAGCGTGATTACGCGGCAGCACGCCCAAATGATCGCCTTCCTCATAGGTGACTCCATTAGGCAGTGCGATCTCGATATGGCGGGTACTGCGTCCGCTCCCCTCCTGCTGCAGTTCGCAATTGCTAACTACTTCAGCATGAACCGCTTCATACGATTGGGCCAGGCGACTGCCTGCGTAATCCTTCACGAATTCGACAGTAAGTGTACTGCGAGCACCTTCGGATTGCTTGGTCGGCTGCAACCCTAACACATTCATCATGTCCGGCCACAGCTTCGTACGCCAGCTTTCGACGTTGAGCTCGAAGTCTCCGCTCGCATCTCCTTCCCCACGCATCATAAGCCGTTCAGCGCCCTTTTTCTGCATCTGCTCGTCTACGAATCGCGGTACATCTTGATAGGTGCTAGCCCAATTGCGATCTCCACATCCGAATACAGAGTAGCGAACCCCTTCCAGCTCACCATCATCTAATCGCTCCAGCCACTCCACGAATGTCTGTGCATTGCTTGGCGGCTTGCCATTGTAAGATGAGGTCACAATGAGAACGGCCCCGGTTCTTGGGAGCTTGCCCACATAATCACTCAGTGGGGCGACCTGGCTGAAGAATCCCTGATACCTTCCTTCATCCGCCAGCTCGCGGGCAATGCCTTCGGCCGTTCCGAGATTGGATCCGTATAGGACGAGAAGCGGAGTGTCGTGCGCTTCGGCCAATGGAGCTTGCTGAACATGTTCCTGCTCTCTTGATTCACCAGCCGCCGCTCCCTTTTCAGACCAAGCGACAGCCCCTAGTTTCTTCCGCTGCCGAATGCGAATCCGAAAATCGTCAGGCTTCAGCGTCAAGGCTTCCTTCACCTTTAGTTGATAGTTGGTATGATCGATAATTTCGAAATGCTTGAGCACCATGCCCAAAACGAGCGCAGCCTCCTGCAGCGCGAACTGCTGGCCGATACAAGCGCGCTGGCCATTGCCGAAAGGCTTGTAGGCATGATGAGGAATTTGGCTCGGATCCTCGAAGCGCTCGGGACGGAACTGTTCTGCATCTTCTCCCCATACAGCACTGTCTCGATGCAGCCTCGGCACAAGCACATTCACACTCTCCCCCTTCGCAAGCGGGTACTTGCCAGCCAGCAGCGTATCCTCTTTCGCAAATAGCGAGAATGCCGGGGCGGTCGGCCATAAGCGAAGAGATTCATTAAGTATCATCCGTATGTATGGTAATTGTCTCACCTGTGCATACGTCGGAACAGGATCCGTCAACACTCGATCTACTTCCTCGTAAGCCTTCTGCAAGCAGGCGGGATGCTTCAGCAAGTAATAGATGGCGAACGACAACAGGCCGCTTGTCGTTTCGTGACCCGCGATAAGAAACGTAATAATCTGATAGCGGATGTTCTCGTCATCCAACGACTCTCCAGTTGCAGGATCCTTTCCGCTTAACATATGACTCAGCAAATCCTGTCCGGCCTCTTCCGGCTGTTGCTTCCGCTCTGCAATGATTTTGTCTACGAGCGAATACATGAACTGAATGTCATGGTGAAACTGCCGCTTCGTGACTACCATGAGCTTATCTTGGATATTGAGGCGCTGAAGCTGATGCATTGCTTCGCTTAGAGCGCGAACCATGCTTGTAATAAACGGATGGGGCTGATCGCGATAGAAGCTGTTGAATCGATAATTGAAACCGCAGAGTCCGATTGTATCAAGTGTCAAGCGTGTCATATCTTCGGGTACATCGATACTTTCATCCGGATTGAGCCTCGACCATTTTTGGATAAGCTGCACTGCAATATCGACCATCATCTCATGGTAACCGCGCATAGCCGACTGACTGAAGCTCGGCAGCAATATATGATGAGCCTTTTGCCAGTTCGGCTCTGCTGTTTCGCTTGTGAACAACCCGTCGCCGGTAAATGCCCGCACACTGCGCAAGGGTGCCCATACGTTCTTATCGAAGCGTGACTCGTCGCACGCATCCTTCACCAATTCATGGCCAGAGATAAAAATTTCACTTCTCCCCGGCAAATCAATGCGAAATATAGGGCCATACTCCTCAGCCAACTGCACCATAGATTGAACAGGCGCCTCCAAATTCAACTGCGGTAAATTCCCCAGCAGACCAAACGTTTTCGGCTGAGGAATATGGGGTGAATTTGATTCTGACATTGCGGTATCTACTCCTTACAAATAGACATATTAAAGCATATAAACTTTCGGTCTATTATTCGCAATATCGCACTCCTTCATCCCACATAGCAAAAGAGCCGCTGCAAAAACAATAACGGCTCCACCGAAATTATCTTTACAGAGGCTCTTTTTACATAGAGGCTATATGTAAGTGAAGGTTCGCTTGCTTACCACAGCTCTTCTTTCTTTTTCTTAGGTTGACGCTTTATTTTATTCTGAACGGCAGGCAAATGCTTAATGCTGCGAATCATTGGACCTTTACATAACGGACAACTTTGTTCATCGGAGGAGAACTCGTCTCTTACCCATGCTTTACACTCTGGATTTCTGCATTTCAGAATTTTTGTAGGAATCAATTTCGGCTTCTCGTCTTGACTAATTGTCACTTTCCAGTACATCCCTTTCCAATCAACATTCTATAAATATTTAAGCCGATAAAATATATCATCAGATAGCTGCTTATGTCAAAGTAAAATGTATGCATCGAAACATGAAAAAAGAGGCATCCCGCTAGAGATGCCCCTCATTCACCCTGAATCTATATGCTATTCCCGATCAAATAAGGCTGCACCTGCAATTCCTGGCTTCGTCATTTCATACGCATCCAGAATGGTGTCGAGCTCTTCCTCTGTTAGAACGTTATACAGCAAGCACAGCTCGCGTACGGATTTGCCGTTCTCTGTAGCTTCCCGTGCAATGCGGGCAGATACCTCGTAACCAAGATGCGGGCTTAATGCCGTAATAATGCCTACACTATTCTCCACGTACGCACGACAACGCTCCTCGTTGGCTTCAATTCCTTCCAAGCAATGTGTGCGGAACACTGTGAATACATTGTGCATCATGCTCAGAGATTGCAGCAAATTGAATACAAGTACAGGCTCCATTACATTCAACTCAAGCTGCCCCGCTTCCGATGCCAAGCATATCGTATGGTCGTTGCCGATAACTTGGAAGGCAACCTGGTTAACAATTTCACACATAACCGGGTTCACCTTGCCTGGCATGATAGACGAACCTGGCTGACGGGCTGGCAAGCGAATCTCGCCAAATCCGGCGCGTGGACCTGATGCAAGCAGACGTAGGTCATTGGCCATTTTCGACATGTTCATCATACACACTTTGAGCGCAGCAGATACTTCTGTATAAGCGTCCGTATTCTGTGTCGCATCCACAAGATGCTCTGCATGGACGAGCGGCAGCTGACTGATCTCCGCCAGGAGTTCGACCACTCGCTCAATGTATCGCGGATCCGCATTCAAGCCTGTGCCTACAGCAGTTGCCCCCATATTAACCTCAAACAAATGCTGCTTCGATTGCTCAATGCGATGCATGTCTCTTGCCAATACGCGGCTATATGCTTCGAACGACTGGCCCAATCGAATCGGAACTGCATCTTGAAGGTGTGTGCGTCCCATCTTAATGACATGGTCAAATTGTTTCGCCTTGCTGCAGAATGCGCTGTGCAAATCTTTCATCACGACAAGGAGCTTATCTACGAGCGTTAATACGGCAATATGAATGGCACTTGGGAACGCATCATTCGTCGATTGAGAACGATTGACATGATTGTTCGGGCTAAGGCTGGCGTAATCGCCCTTTTCCTTGCCCAGCAACTCAAGTGCTCGATTCGCAATGACTTCATTCGCATTCATATTCATCGAAGTTCCTGCTCCACCTTGAATCGGATCGACGATGAATTGTTCATGCCATTGACCATTAATG
The DNA here is from genome assembly GCF_050474385.1 of Paenibacillus sp. B1-35. Taxonomy (NCBI): domain Bacteria; kingdom Bacillati; phylum Bacillota; class Bacilli; order Caryophanales; family Paenibacillaceae; genus Paenibacillus; species Paenibacillus sp. B1-35. The sequence continues at coordinate 186,354 of NZ_JBCHVJ010000001.1, read as the reverse complement.
ATCTCATCCGCGGCTTGTACGATGGCATTGCACGTGTCTGCTTGAAGTTGCTTCACCTCCATGTTGGCAATGGCGGCAGCTTTCTTTACAATGGCCAAGCCACGAATTAATTCCTTGTTCATCCGCGTGCCCGAAATTGGAAAATTCTCTACGGCGCGAAGCGTTTGAATGCCGTAGTAAGCTTCGGCTGGTACTTCTTTCTCCCCTAAAAAGTCTTTTTCGATACGAGTCGGGTTCATAATCATTGGATTCCCTTTCCTTCTCTCATGAGTAGTAGGTTCATGTATAAGGCAGAAAAAGCAACGCTCGCTTTGATTGTAATACTGTTTCCATAAATGTTCAATTTCTCATTTGAAAAAACATACATTTAATTTTTTTATTATTAACGATATAATAGATTTGCAAACATACGTTTGTATAAACAAGTCGATTGTGTACATTAGAAAGGAGTATGTATGAAAGGATCAACACACCTTAGTATCGGTGTGGCCATTGGTGCCGCTGCTGCGGCGCATTACCCATTCTCCATCCAGAATGCGTCCATTTACCTTGCTGTCGCTGCATTGTCTGCGCTCAGCGCGGATTTGGATGGACCGAGTATACTGAGCAGACGAATTGGCAAAGCAGCCAAACGGGTACATAATTTATGCATGTGGCTTGGCGTCTGCTGTGTGGCAGGAGCTATTTATCTATATGCGACGAGCGGATCGCTGAGTCAGGAGGCAATCGTTCTAACCATTGTTATGCTTTTGCTCGGTTTTGTAGCGAAGGAAGGATTAATTCGCAACATTATCATCAGCTGTGTCGGAGGAGCTATGCTCATAGGCGGTGTGCTTCTGGGCTGGGGCTGGCTTATCGGACTGGGAATTTTCGTGGGCTGGGTTCCGTGGCTGAATCATCGCGGCCTCTCCCATACAATCTGGGCTGCGCTGCTATGGGGAGCGATTGGCTGGGGATTAGAACAGCATTTGGAGCTCGAAGGAGTTGCTCTCGTATCGCTGCTCGGATATGGTTCCCATCTCCTTGCGGACACCTTAACCCCTCGCGGCGTAAAGTGGCTCTATCCGCTATATAAGCGGTCGATCAAGCTTCGACTATAAGAGCCGTTTGTTTCTTTCAGAAATGGCCATACTGTTGCTGAATCCGAATGCTGTATTCGAATCATATAGCGACTAGAGCTGCATTTGTCTATCATAAAGGTTGTAAACCAGCACCGACAGGAGCTTCTTCAATGACCGTACATTTCGTACGAATTCAAAGAAGCTCCTGTTTATTTTTAGGAAGACAATAGTGCAATATGATTTTTCCTGCGATATGTCGTTGGGCTCATCTCCATTCGGTTCTGGAATACCCGAATAAAGGTAGGATAAGATCGGAAGCCTGCTTCATAGGCTACATCTGTTATTTTCATATCCGTACTGATCAACAGATTGCACGCGTGTGCAATTCGAATCCGCTCCAAGAAGGAATAATAGTTCTCGCCGACCAACTGCTTGAAGGCAGTACTAATATAAGAGGAGCTATAATTATATGTCTTGGAAAGAAACTCCAGCGTAATCTCCTCTTTGAAATTTTGATACACATAATAGACAACCTCCCACATTCCCCGCCGCAAATGATCGTCCTCAATATGGGAACCCTCATTCAAGTGGGCAATCCGGTATCGGTCGAACCATACAAATAACTCGGTAAGCTTTGCAAGGTATATCATCCGGCTCCAAGGCTTGTGTTCTTGCATTTCCTCATACATGTCTTGCAGCAGCAAGTGAATTCGGTTCGACGTGCTCGAATCCAAATGATAGGTTGTATTCTTGTCTCCCTCTGCTCCCTTCAGCAAACTGTGCAGGGCCAAGAGAGATTCCCCCGCACCAAAAAACGCCTTCAATCCGATTGCCCCGACATAGAGCCGCAGCTCATCCCCTTCTTGTATAGCTAGCTCATGAACTTGATGAGGGAATACGAGAGTAAATGTGCCTGGTGTCAACTGCTTCTCCACTCCGTTGATCATCTCTATGCCAGTTCCCTCTATGACATAAGTAAACTCAATGAATTGATGTACATGGGCAGGAACCGAGGCTTGAAGATGATGAATCTTCAGCGTGAACGGAAAATCACTATAGATTTCCTTATCACCTTGCAAATTGTACGGGAACATGCACACACCTCCTGCTGTTAGCATCCTTTTGATAACCACATTCTAACACAAAAATTGAGAGGTTTTTTAAAATAATGATAGGATAGATATAGATTTATATCATATAATACATTATGTAAGTCATATTCAATATAACATTTAAAAAAATAAGAACATGTGTCTGTCACGATTGTAATTTGCAAAAAACAGCGCACAACAAGTACAAAGGAGCGAAAATAAATGAGCTTGCTATCTCACGTAAACCCATTGCAAGGTACGGATTCGATATATCCTTATTCTAACGGCAACACATTGCCGCTCATCTCCCTGCCTTTCGCTATGAATGCATGGAGTCCGCAAACGACGGAAGCTGGCGGCGGATGGTTCTTCAATCCAAACCATAATCGTTTCGAAGGAATCCGACTTACGCACCAACCGAGTCCTTGGATCGGAGATTACGGGCATATGACATTCATGCCGCAATCCGGACCATTGAAGGCTTGGGCGCCTGAGCGTTCCTCCTCCTTCCGCAGACAGGACATGGTTGTACGCCCTGATTATTTCAAAGTTCGGATGCTGCGCTATCAAGCTACATTGGAATTGGCTCCAACGACGCGCTGTGCAAGCATGCGCCTGACGTTCGATCGCCTGGAGCAATCCCGGTTGATTCTGTCACCATTCCCTGGTGAATCCGCGATGAAGATTGATCCGAAGAATGGCACACTTACGGGCTATACGACAGCTAAGGCTGGAGGAACTCCCGATAACTACCGCATGTACTTCGTTGTGAAATTCGACTGCCCAATCGATGCTGAGGCAAGCGGATTGACAAATCATGAGTCGAAGCCTGTTGCAGGGTTGTCAGGTACAGATGAGCGCCTTGGCGCATATGTAGGACTGCAAGTGCCAGCCAATCGTGTTGTTCACGTACAGGTAAGTACATCCTTCATCAGTGAAGAACAAGCCTTCATTAACCTGAATCGAGAAATTGGCGAGCGCAGCTTCGATGAAGTACAGAAGCTGGCAGCAGATGTATGGGAAAAGCAGTTAAGCGTCATTCAAGTCGAAAGCGATGACAAGGACAAGCTGGACACGTTCTATACTTGTCTGTATCGGACTTCCCTGTTCCCACATCAAATCCATGAATTTGATGCGAATGATAAGCAAATCCACTTCAGTCCTTACAATGGCAAAATTGAAGAAGGCCCGCTCTTCGCTGACATCGGATTCTGGGATACGTATCGTACATCGTTCCCGCTGTACAACCTGCTCTACCCGTCCTTCATGAACGAAATGATGCAGGGCTGGGTCAATGCATACAGAGAAGGCGGTTGGATGCCAAAATGGGCTTCCCCGGGTGAACGCAGCATGATGCCAGGCACGCTCATTGATGTCAGCTTCGCAGACTCTGTTGCCAAGGGTGTTACCGGATTCGATGTGGCTACTGCGTTCGAAGGTTTGCTGAAGCATGCGATGACCGTTGCTGATGATCATCGTGTAGGACGTAAAGGAATGCAGGAGTATTTGAAGCACGGCTTCCTCCCTGCTGATATTCATACACATGAGAGTGTGTGCAACACACTTGACTATGTATATGGCGACTTCTGCATCGCACAAATTGCCAAGCATTTGGGACGCGATGCAGAGTATAAGCAGCTGATGGAGCGCGCTCGCAACTACAAGCACTTGTACGATCCAACGATTGGCTTCATGCGCGGCAAGCTGGAAGACGGAAGCTGGCTTGAGCCGTTCGATGCTACAGAATGGGGCGGCCCGTATACGGAAGGCGGGGCATGGCAGAGCAGTTGGGCCGTACAGCACGACCTTCTTGGGTTAGCAGACTTGATCGGCGGACGCAAGCAATTGAAAGAACGACTGGATGCATTGTTCGCTGCGGATCCAGAGTTCAAGGTTGGCTCTTATGGCTTCGAAATTCATGAGATGTCAGAGATGGCTGCAATCGACTTCGGTCAATTTGCGATTAGTAATCAACCAAGCTTCCATATCCCATACGTATATACCGCTCTAGGTTACCCTTCCTTGACGCAGCATTGGGTGCGCAAGACAATGGATGAACTGTTCAGCGCTCGTCCTGACGGCTTGCCGGGCGATGAGGATAACGGCAGTTTAGCTGCTTGGTATGTATTTGGCGCAATGGGCATCTTCCCTCTTACGCCTGGTGTTCCACAGTACGTGTTCGGAACGCCATTGTTCAAGAAGATGACTGTCAACCTGGACAACGGAAAACAAATTGTCATTGAGGCACCTAACAACTCTGCCGAAGCTAAATATGTAGCTGGTGTGCGTGTAAATGGTGAGCAAGTGTCCCATTTGTATATTGACCACGAACAATTAAAGGATGGAGCTGCCTTGTCCTTCACAATGGCAGAGGAGCCGCATGAGCAGCAATATGATGAATCCGCATTACCTTATGCAATGTCAAGAGCGTAAGGCAAATTCGATTGTTTCGTTCTTCATTAGGCTTGCTTCTTAGTCAATCGACCAAATAGAATGCAACAAGGCTAGGGGTGCTCCGGTCAAATTGCGACCTGGAACACCCCTATTTTTCTGCTAAACGCTGAGAAGCCTGAAGGTCAGATAATCTCTCCATTGCCAGCTGCACAGCCATCGCGTCATCAATATATCCGATTGGGAACAGATAATCTGGAATGATATCCGCTGATAAAATAAAATACAGCAGCGCACTCCCTAAAATAGCCCGCTCTTCTCTCGTTGCTTGATCGCTGCAATATTGCTCGTAAGCATCATGCAATTGATCAATGAAGGGGCCCCACCCGCTCACTTCTTTAACCTTGGCATGAAAATTGTCGCGAATCATCCGGTCACCTTCATCGGTTTGTGCATATTGCTCATATTTATCCAGCTCCTGCCTGACATGCTCCTTCGTAAATGGATAATCGAGCAGTTGTATCGACTTGACTATAAATTGAATGGTATCTTCCTTTAGTTCATCGCCAGTTGGCTCCACAGGAACCGATTCGAGCTTGCCGAATTCAACGCCGACGGCCTCCATCAATTGCTCAACGGGAATGGATAAATGCTTGGCGAATGAAGTGAGATGATGAATTTTGGCAGGCTGCTTACCGTTAATAATTCGAGAAATTGTTGCTGTATCCATTCCAGTTTGTTCACTCAGCTTGCGCATCGAGAGTGATTGCTCTTTCATGCACTTTTTCAGTATATCACCCAGTGGATTGCTCTGTACGATGGCCTTCACCTCCTGTCTTGATCACTTGCAATCCTTGCTCTCAGTATATGCACGGGTTCGCCTTGCCTACCCCATAATTTTATCTTCCATTGTGTCAAAGCGAACAAAACGAACCGGACGATGGCCGCAGACCAAATCCAATACCTGATCATTCCGTACACCAAGCAGTATTTCATCAACATGCCATTGATCATATGCGCAAGCCAACCGCATTCTGTTGAATTTTTTTCAACATTTCGATCGATACCTTATCACAACTCTCAACATCGTGACATATGATACCTCAACAGTGCTGCAAGCAGCACCGAACCATACCCACAATAAGGAGTTGAACAGCTATGTATTACTGCCTGAAATGTTCTCAAGTCCATTACGATGATGGCGCATCAGTAGTGTTTCGGAATGTGTTCTATGTGGATGAGATCACCAAACGCAAATTCCAGCTAGGAGAATGCCATTTGAAATCTCCGTTTCCCTACCCGGCAGGAAGTAAGTATCAGCAAGTATTCGTTCCTACCAGAGAAACCGTGCTGCAGATGCTGCACGAATAAGAGGAACGTCAATCCATTACTCATCGTTTGAATAAGTACGAAAGTAACAAGGGAGAGGTTCAGCATGCAGTGGATTATGATCCTAGGATTAGCAGTCGCATCGAGTATAGATAACTTAGGAGTAGGAATTTCCTACGGCATTCGGAAAATAAAGATTGGAGCTTTATCTAATGCTTTTATTTCAATCATTTGCTTTATCTTTAGCATGGCAGGCCTTATGTTCGGCCAGTGGATATCTAAGGTACTGCCAGGTATATTACCAACTCTATTAGCGGCATTTATTTTGCTCGTGGTTGGCATGCGCATCGTCTTACTCACTTCTCATCATGGGAATACGAAGGAAGAAGCTACAGTAGTCCTGAAAGCAAGTGGTGAAGAAAATTCTGGTTATGCGTTGGAGCGCATGCTGCAGAAGCCCGAAGAAGCAGATAAGGATAAATCAGGAACGATTAATTTGTGGGAAGCAACTATTCTTGGTGTCGCGCTGTCTGCCAATGCGCTGACAAATGGTCTTAGTGCCGGACTAATAGGATTGTCTCCGCTTGCCATATCATTGACCGCAGCAATTGGGAGCTTCGTTACATTATGGGCTGGCGCATTGCTTGGTCATAAACTGGCCAATATTCGAATTGGACGGTACACAGTAGGACAGTTCAGCACTGTGCTTAGCGGCGTTATCATCATCCTGATCGCGATCAATTCTTTCTTCTGAAAACACAATAGAACCCTTCTACAATGCGTTCAGGGGCATTGCAGATGGGTTCTATGTGATTACGTTTATGTTCAGAAGACAAATTCGCAGCGACAGCCGATCACATGCTGTGCCCCCTTATTGTCTGTCAATTTTGTCTTGATACGATATACAACGCGATCCAGATGAGAACGAAACCAGTAATTTGTGCACCCGTGACTACTTGATGGAACACAATCCAGTTCATTAGCATCCCTACCAATGGAAATGACAACTCCGCAAGTGTTGCGTAAGAAGCCTTTGTACTGGATAGACCGCGATAATAGAGCAAGAGACTTACTAGTCCTGGAAGCAGCGCCTGCAAGAAAATATAGAACGAAAGTGTTCCCCATTCTGAGGCTGCAAAATTCCAGCTTGGCGACTCGATTGAAGTTAACACAATAAGCAGCGGGAGCGCAATTACAAATCGAAGAGATGTAACGGTCTCATATTCCATCTTGTCGAGAAGCATTCGACCCATTACGGTAGAGCCGCCCCACAAGAATGCTGCCCCTAGTGCCAAAATACTGCTATAGCCAATCACTTCATTATAGTGCCCAATTGGCAAAGACCATCCAAAAGTCAATAAATAAGTACCGATAATGGCAAGCAGAAGCAAAAGAGAGAACCGACGCGGCAGCGTCTCCTTCAATAACAATCTTGCCAAAATGATCGCAAAGACCGGTTGAAGCTTTTGCAGCAGCAGTACGCCATTCGCATCACCGTGTGCAAATGCCTCTGTGAACATGATTGTGGCAATGACAGAGCCACCCCATGACAGGAACAACAGTGCGAGTACATGCTTCCATGTACAGTTGCGCAGTTCCTTCCGGTGAATCCATAATACCGGGATCGCATACAGTGCGAGCATAAGATGCTCAATCAATACGATCTGAGTAGAAGTCATCGACTCCATTACCCATACCCGGAACAGTGGGCCAATACCCCACAATGCCGCTCCCATCGCGACGAACCATACTCCTTTGCGGGAGCTGTTCATTCGTGTGTCGGCCTCGATACGATGTTCCATATTCAATAACCTCCGAGGTTGTTGAATATCGGATCTAGACATGCAGAAGAGACAAATTCGCATTAGACCTGTTGTATGCAGTTGTTCCAAACAACGTGTGCGAGATCTTCTTCCATCCGGACTATACCGTCGGCCTTGGCTTCTCACCAAGTCAGTCGCTGTTCTTCCGTTCTCTGCTTAACCGGCAAACAACCGAATAAGCGAACAGCGAGTCGCGGGCTCGGGCAGCTACGCCCATACCGCCGGTCAGGAATTTCACCCTGCCCTGAAGATCCATATTCAAACTACATAGTAGCATGTTGTTTAATTATTCACATGCCCTGTCTACATTATATCGAGATTTTAAATTTGAGCAATACGATATATCTCATTTTCATGAAACTTTTCATTGTTTGCATATATATACCAAATTCAAATATATTTCTTTTCTCCATTGCATCCCTTTCCATTTCATTTACAATAGATCATATACCGCAACCTAATCATCTTTCCAGGAGGGGGCATCATGTCAATCGTTCGTTTGAATAAGGAACAATTATGGGAAACCTTTTCATTGTCCGAATATGCTTTTCAATACAAAATAAAACAAGAAGAGCACAATGAACGTCTTCAAAACCTGGAGCAGCATGACGTATATGGCATATTCGATCAAGGTCGCCTCGCTGCAAAGCTCCATATCATTCCTTTTGAAATCTATCTAGGACAAATGAAGCTGAAAATGGGCGGCATTGCCGGAGTGGCGACCTATCCCGAATATCGGCGCAAAGGCTACGCAAAGGAACTGCTGCTTTATTCTTTACAAGTGATGAGAGATGCAGGAACGTCCCTATCCATGCTCAATCCCTTTTCCTTCCCTTTCTATCGCAAATTAGGTTGGGAGGCTTGCAGCGATCGGATGACATGCCAATTTACACACCATGAATTGATTCCATTCCAGCATGAGCCGAGTGGTGTGGTTCGCCGCTTTTACAAGGAGACACATTCTCCGGATATCGAAGACGTATATGAAGCATGGTCTTTCCGGCATGCTGGCATGCTCGTGCGAGATAGAAAATGGTGGCTTGACTTGTATGATAATCATACTGCGGCAGTATATTATGACGAACATTCGCAACCTCAAGGATATATGTTGTACACGATGAACAACTCTGTGATGCAAGTAAGGGAATTCATGTGCATTACACCAGAATCCAGAATCGGATTGTGGAATTATATTTGCCAGCACGATTCCATGGCAAAACAAGTAGAGATGCGCCTTAACCAGGATGAACGGCTTCTGTTTGCCCTTGACAATCCACGAATTCCACGTACGCTGCATCCGAACTTCATGGCAAGAATAGTTGATGTTGCTTCGTTTCTAGAACATTATCAGTTTGCTCCCGTTTCCTTACACCAACCCATTATTTTGAGCATTCGCGATGTTCATGCACCTTGGAATAATATTTCAATTCTTTTACAGGAGGGGCACGCAACATTACTCTCTCCAAATGACTCACAAAATAACCCATTACTCAGCACAATTAACAATATCTATGTAGACATTCGATCATTGACAGCTTTACTGCTTGGTTATCAGCGGCCACTCGAATTGTATGAGTGCGGGATCCTTACTGGTGATTTCAGCAGCATCCAGGTTCTTGAGCAGTTAATCCCTAGGCTCCGTCCCTACATATCAGACTCTTTCTAGCCCCTTGTTGCGCTAGAGCATTGAGAATCGCAATTCATCTTCGTTATAATAAGCTGTATGAATCTATGTAAGGGAGATTTCTCAATGACTCGTAATCAAGTAGAACAGCAAATTATCGACAATTATGAACGTGATGAACAAATGATGATTCTTATTTTTGCCCAGTGGTGTGTAAACCATAATCTTGATCCTGCCGAACTCTATCATCGCGCATACCCGAAGCAAGGCGACAACTATCCATTGCAGCAGGCCATTGAACTTACCGTACCGAAGGAAGAGGCGGGGCCGATCCCAGATGAGACTTTGTTCGCCGTATTGTCGATGTATAATAACGAAGATCTTGCATTCGTCGTATCGGAAGAGATAGCAAAGCTGAAGCAAGCCCGCTCCAAATAAATTGCAAAAAAATGAAAAGTAAAATAGCGAAAGAATTGCAATTCTGTTCACGTATAAGTTCATTGCAAATATGGAATAGTAGTCCATGATTGATACCAACTAACATCAAGGAGTATATTTGCATATGAAACGCATACGAATTGCCGCTCTTCTTCTCTGTTTGCTCGCAGCAAGCATCCATACGACCGCATTCGCTGGGCAAAGCCCCGCCTATCACTTTGGATTCAAGAAGAGTGTGAACGGCAAGCTTCCTTCAATTGACGAGGAAGGCTTCAAACCGACTATCGAGAAGCATGGAGCCATTTTTTTGGGCGATACAAACAAAAAAATGATTTATTTAACCTTCGATAACGGTTATGAAAATGGATACACGGCACAAATCCTTGATACCTTAAAGGCCAAGAAAGTTCCCGCCATCTTCTTCGTTACAGGACATTATGTAAAAACACAACCTGAATTGCTGAAACGAATGATTCAAGAGGGGCATCTCATCGGAAATCATTCATGGAGCCATCCAGATATGACAACGAAATCTGATGAGCAAATACGTACAGAGCTGGATAAGGTCAAACAAGCTGTCACTGAGATTACTGGTGTAAAGGAAATGCCTTATTTACGACCGCCACGCGGTATATTTAATGACCGAACACTAGCTATAACGAAAAATATGGGGTATACCAATGTATTCTGGTCAGTGGCCTATCTGGATTGGGATGTCAATGCCCAACGTGGAACGAGCTACGCGTATGATAAGGTCATCAAGCAGCTTCATCCGGGTGCGGTCATTCTGCTCCACTCTATATCGAAGGATAATGCCGGGGCACTGGGTGCGATTATTGATGGCGCTCGCCAACAGGGATATGAATTTGCAAGTCTTGATCAATTGCAAGTGCAGCAGCCAGCTAAATAATACAGCTTCATCACATTTCACGATAAACGAATATCGTACCGATAAGGGCTGAAGAACATCATTATGTTCCTCAGCCCTTATTTGCAATTAACTATAGACTTTATATTTCAAGTTGACTGCAATTCGTGTATACTTGCTCATTGTGATTGCCAATTCATTCATATTCCGAGGGGTCTTTAGCTTATGTCATCAAGAAAAACATCGCAAGTGTATGCTTTGCTCATTGTAGGTATGATCGCAATTTCTTTCTCTGCCATTTTTGTAAAGTGGTCAAATGCACCAGCTTCTATTATCGGCATGTATCGTCTCCTAATTACCAACATTGTATTGCTTCCTTGGGTGTGGGCATACCGTTCCGAGTGGCGTTCTGTCCAGCGTAATGATTGGGTGCGCCTATTCCTGTCAGGCTTTTTCCTGGGACTTCATTTTCTGCTCTGGATGGAATCACTGCGCTATACAACCGTAGCCAGTTCGACGGTGCTGCTTGCCTTAGAACCGATACTCGTTATGGCCGGATCGTTCTGGTTTTTTAAACAGAAAACAACAGCTCCTGCATTAGTAGGCGTAGGGATCGCTCTATGCGGCATGATGCTGATTGGATGGGGAGACATGGCTGTATCCGGTCAAGCGTTGTACGGTGACATCCTATCCATGCTTGGCACGATAGCCGTAGTCATCCATATGCTGCTAGGACAGGATTTGCGCCAGCGCGTCTCTTCATATGTTTATAATTTCACGGTATTTCTTGTTGCTGGTCTAGCATTGGCTGCATATAACCTTTCTGCGGGATATTCCTTCACTGCTTATGAACCAAAAGAGTGGATTTTATTTGCATGCATGGCCATCATCCCAACTGTACTCGGACATATGCTGTTTAACTGGCTCCTGAAGTACATCAGCGCTACGTCCATTTCAATGAGTGTGCTTGGCGAACCCGTTGGTTCTATCATTTTGGCGTGGCTGCTCTTAGGGGAAACGTTAGTAATGACCCAACTCATCGCCTGTCTCCTGCTTATCATTGGTGTATGGGCGTTCCTTATGAGTGATCGGCGTGCTCACCACCCCTCTCCGCCCGCAATAACGGAAGCCGCACCATCCCGCTCCGTATTGTAATTCTGCCGAATGTAAAAAGCCGGTACTCGCAGCTAAGCGAATGCCGGCTTTATTGACTTCAACCATGCTGTATATTGAAAATTAGCTGTTCACGTACACAGGCTTCACACATACAGGCTTGGAAACTTGTACGGAATGCCCTGTATAGGCTATTTTCCCAGTGGCTCTATCTACATGGAACACTGCAATATTATTTGAATCTCGATTCGCAGCAAGCAAATAGGAACCTCCTGGTGTCAAAGCGAAGTGACGCGGATGCCCTCCTTCTGTAGACACATATTCTATAGTCGTCAGCTTTCCTGTATCCGGGTGAACGGCGTATACAACGATGCTATCGTGCCCACGATTTGAGCCGTACAGGTATTTTCCATCTTCAGAAATGGCTATCTCGGCACATCCGTTTTCGCCATCATAATTCGCAGGCAGTGTAGAAACAGTCTCAATTGGTCGAAGCTCTCCATTTTCCGAGTGATAAGAAAATACGCTTACCGTCGAGTTCAGTTCATTAATCACATAAACGAATCGCCCATTGGGATGGAAGGTCAAGTGACGCGGCCCGGAGCCTGCTGGAACTTCATATTCTCCTTGCGGAACCAATACATTGCGTTGCTTGTCAATCGAATAACACTTCACGCGGTCACTTCCCAAGTCGGACACATATACATATTGCTCGTCTGGACTGAAAAAGGCAGAGTGTGCACGTGCCTGATTTTGATTCGGATGAGGCCCTTGACCAACATGCTGCTGAACATCGAGCTGTCGACCTACCTGTCCATTTTCCTCCAGCGCCAACAATCCAATACGACCACCATGATAGCTGGATACGATTAGATAACGGCTGTTCGAGTCGCGCTGGATGTGGCATGTAGGAGCATCAAGTGAAAAAACGCGATTCAACTGTGTCAGCTTTCCTGAATCTGTATCGATTGCAAAGCTAACCGCTTCCGCTGTCTTCGTACCATCTTCAGCAGCGCATTCCCCAATTGAATAAAGCTTCTTATGATCGATATCGACATTTATGAATGTCGGGTTCTTCAGTCCCGACACGTCATCCAGCTTCGTGAGCTGTCCAGACTTCTCGTCAAATGAATATACATATAGTCCAGAAGAATCTGCTTCTGCATACGAACCAACAAAAACTAGTGTACGTTGTTCCATGTATGTAACTCCCTTCGGTAATTGTCCTTAAGTAGACAGGAAAATAATATTGTTTCTCTACTTTACACTTGGTGCATCGGAATATCAACATGAGTGTCTTACATACAAAAATTAAGCAAATAGAGAGCTGCTTCTATCGCAGCTCTCCCTGATCTTCCGTATTCTAAATGTGTTCAGGAATGATTCCTGTAGGGATTTCACCATCCAGCCCCAAATAGTAGCGCCGGATTGGCGCTAACTTCTCGTCAAGCTCATATACAAGCGGTGTTCCGGTTGGAATGTTCAGATTCGCAATGCCGTCAGCAGGTATGTTGTCCAAATACTTTACAAGCGCCCGCAGCGTATTGCCGTGAGCGGCAATGATGATGCGTTCCCCTACACGAATAGCCGGGGCAATGGACTCATGCCAATAAGCGAGCACACGCTTCTCAGTATCTTCTAAATTCTCTGTCAGTGGAAACTGTCCCGGTTGTAATGCTGCATATTTTCGGTCATCGGCTTCATAGCGGGGATCATTCAATTCCAAAGCAGGCGGCCGGACATCAACGGATCTGCGCCAGAGATGAACCTGCTCTTCCCCATATTTTTCTGCCGTTTCTGCCTTATTTAGACCCTGTAATGCGCCGTAATGCCGCTCATTCAGCTTCCATGTATGATGAATCGGAATCCACATTTGATCCATTTCGTGGAGTGCAATCCACAGTGTGCGGATCGCCCGCTTCAAGACCGAAGTATGGGCCATGTCAAACACAAATCCATGTTTGCGCAAAATTTCTCCTGCTTGTCTCGCTTCAATTAGACCCTGTTCAGACAAGTCAACATCCGTCCAACCTGTAAATCTATTCTCCAAATTCCAAATGCTTTGACCATGTCGGATAAGTACAAGTTTCATCATACGCGGCTCCTTTCCGTGAGCGTACCACGTTCACTACAACCTAGTTGATCATGAATGATTTCGTCCTTCTACTCTCTTTTTATCCAAAAAACATGTAAATGAAACAAACAATGAAATGTAATGTAACTTGATGTAAATCCTTTCAAAGGTTCTTGTTCCTCGTACATAATGTCTCGACAAGCTCGTGCGAGGCCAGCACTTGATCTGCGCGTATAGTGCATTGCTCCGGCATATCAATGGAATCGAGAAAATGATTAATAATGCCGTGGAAGCCGCGACGATAGCTAATAGACTCCCAGCTTCCGAACCGTTTTACCTGCTGGCCGGTTATTCGATCATGCCATACTGCTTGCTCCAGATTCGTAATTTCAACAGTCCGTCCACCCCCATGCAGCTCAACCTTTTCTAGGTCTACCCCAGCACGGCGATTCATACTGAATATTGCGGTGGCTTGATCGAACAATAAGCTTCCCGTTGCATGCAGCAATTTCCCTGATTCGTCTTGCGACTCGACATAGGAAGCGAGCTGATGCGGTTTCATGCCGAGCCATAACATGAGATCCAACATATGGATCATATCATCATACAATGTATGCTTTGCACTCATCTGCTGCTGTCTTGTCCGATGCTTTTGAGAAATGCACAGGTCGAACCCTCCTGCCTCTTCGATCCATCTCTTCGCTTCTGTATACATCGGAGCGAACCGTCGATTAAAACCGACAGCTAGCAGACGTCCCTGTTCCTGAGCGACTTTAGCCATCCGCGTCGATGCCTCTATGTCATAGGACAATGGTTTATCCACATACACATGAATCCCCTGCTGTAAACAAGTGATTACGATTTCTTCATGCGTTGGGGTAGGCGTATGAACGAATACGGCATCAGGCTTTTGATCCAGTAATGGTTCCAGCTCCGTATATCTGCCTTCCATTCGATATCGCTGGCCAACCGCATCTACCGTGGATTTTGTTCGGCTCATCATTCCTACAATGTCAATACGATCAGATTGACCCAGCACAGGAAGATACGCTTTCTGCGCGATGTCCCCCAGCCCAATGATCCCAATTCTTTTTCTCATCACTTCTACCTCCATAACCACCCATCAATCCAACAAAGATTTCACGTCTTCGATGATTTTATCCTCCTGCGGCTCTAATCCATTGTAGCGCGTGAGCACCGTTCCTTCTTGATCAACGAGGAAAATAGAAGTTGGATGATTCACTTGATCATCTCCATCTACCTTTTGCACATGTGATTTGAACGTCTCACGGCTGTAGGATTCAATGGCTGCCTGATCATAGCCTGTAACAAAACGCCAATGCGTTGTATCGGCTTTATATTTGCCAAGAAACTTCTTAATCTTCTCTGGCGAATCAATCGAAGGATCAACACTGAATGACAAAATATGTATATCCTGGATTCCGTTTTCTTTTAATTTGTCTTGAATTTGCGTTAAGTTGAAGGTCATTGGCGGACACACCGTATTGCAGCTTGTAAATGCGAAGTTGACCAGCCATACCTTGCCCTTCATTTGTTCGGTGTTAAAAGGCTGCCCATCTTGATCCGTTGCCTCAAAAGAAGCAACCTTCCAGTCATAATCATTTGGCTTGGGCTTGACTCCGCAGGCGACTAGAACGACCATCAGGATAGCAATTGCACTGCTAACGAGTATTCTCTTCATACTGGCCTCCACAATACGATACCAACATCGTTTTTTTCCTTATTGTACCGTAATTGCAAGCCTATTTTTACCACGTATGACCCTATTAAGCTACGATATTGTGACAATTCTGTACATTCATGCTAATACATGCAAGTGTTTCGTGATCATAAAGGGGTAGACCGGCACTCCTTAGCACTTTATAGGCACATCTTTTTCCAATGATAATTCATGAAATGATTTCACACGTAGTTGTAAAAATGGGGTGAACAGTAATGTACAAGCCGAAGCTAACAATCCAATGCCACCCGCAAATAAAGCGAACCGTAACCCCATTGCCCCCCCTATCATCCCTCCAATTAACGAACCAAGCGGTAAAGAACCCCACGAGATAAATCGAAATGTAGCATTCACGCGCCCTTGCAGGGCATCGGGTACAATTACTTGACGTAAACTGAGGGTACTAATGCTAAACATTGAGACTCCCATTCCGAAAAGAAGCTGTCCAAGCATCATAATCAACGCAATACTTAATTCTGATCCTACTGCTAATGGAGCAAGCAAACCGCCACTTGCTGCGATCGTAGCGGAACCCACAATAGTTGGATCTACTCCAAAACGACGTACAACCCTTTGGGCAAGCAGAGAGCCAAATAGGTACCCTACTCCTAGCGTTCCATAAATGATGCCGAGAATGCTCGCACTGATTTTGAGTTCTTGCGATGCATATAGAACATAAATACTAAAAATAACATTCCAGGAAAGGTTAAAGACTGTTGAGCAGCGCACCACTCCCCACAGCAACGGTTTTGTGTAAACCGTATGCAGACCTTCTTTCATTTCCAGCCATATGTTTTTTTGTTTTTTCGCATCTGTCACGACTGTCTCCGACTTGCGAATCCGGGCTATGTACACAGCGGATACAAAAAAGGATGCCGACGTGAACAATATTGCAAAAGGAGCGGTGATTAACTGTTCCAATCCACCTGATAAACCTGGCCCAGCAATTTGTGCGGTAGATTTACTTGTCTCTAGTTTGCTATTCCCATCAATAAGCTGCTCCTTCCTCACAATGGAAGGCAAAAAGGATGTATAGGCAACATCAAAAAAGACAGTACAGATACCCACTATGAAGGCTACCAAATATAGAACTGTCATATTCAGGAATCCAGCTATGGCTGTCAGCGGCACAATGAGCAGTATTGCACCCCTGAAAAAGTTAGCGGCGACAAGAATTGGTCGCCGGGGAAATCTGTCTATCCATACACCAGCGATCAAACCGAAAATAATAAATGGCGCATACTCGGCAAAACCAAGCAACCCCATTTGCATGGGACTGGCCCCTAAATAGAGAGCTGCCACTAATGGCATTCCTAATAATGCAACCTGAGTCCCAAACTGTGATGCAGTTTGCCCAATCCAGAGCCTGCGAAAATCTGTGTTCGTTAACAATCCTTCCACCTTGTTATTCATGCTCATTCCCCCATTTTTTCGTCACAACGAATTGCCATTCAAATTTGCATTTTTAGTATAGGGGAAATTGCGTTTCAAGATCTTGCGCTTTCATTATCGCAAATGTTGGATGATTCATATTGCCCGTAAATTCATTCATTTTCCTGTCCGCTAGCGTAATGGCGCATCGTCAGTCTAATACTATACTTTCTGAGTCTATAACATTATTTACACGATCTAACACTTTGTCTTCCGAGTCTACAACATTATTTTCTTCGAACAGCAAGAAGCACTCTCGCGAATTAGCGAAGAGTGCCCTGGGTATAACCGAATGTACTATGAATCGATTGACGCAAGTGATCGTATAACGGAGTTCTTGTCGCGATTACTTTCAAATTGGACAACATTCCAAGCAAGATTACCTTGCGTGGACGTACCTGAAGCAATTCTTCTTCGAGAACGAGAATCGAATCGAGGATATCCTGCTTATTCAATCCTTCCTTCGAACCATCTGCCGCGTTGTCTACAACCTCCCGCAATTGCTTTACAAGTACAAGCGGATGCAGGTTCTTCATCTTCATTTGATCTTCGTTCCATAAGTCGAACATGCTGCCATTCAGCAGCGGTTCAGGCCGATATTTCAACAGCCCCTCAGCCAAATAATCCATGCTGCTTACGAGATATCTGCTTAACCGCTCTATCTCAATCGGAACATGATCAAATAACCTCATGTACATATAGGTGAAAATTAAACTGCTCAGCAAGGTGGCAGCATCCAGCGCATAAGGAGTAAATGGTTCCCCGTAAATTTCGTGCAAGGACTCCGTAAGCGTATCAAGATTGTACTTGCTTATCTTCTGCATAAATTCGCGTAGCTCTTGGCTTGCTGCATGCTCTGTATTGTCCCGCATCTGCATCTTAACAAGCTCTGGATGCTCGTTCCAGATATGCAGATAGATCTCAATCTTGCTGACTAACCGATCACGCGGATTAAGCTGATTCTCCCGTTCCATCAATTGCATGCGATCTTGCAGCAGCTTCGCTTGATATTCAAAAATAGTCAGCAGCAGTTCATCCTTAGAGCTATAGTACTGATACACGCTCCCTTTCGACATTTTGCAAAAAGAGGCGACTTCCTGCATCGTTGTTTGCATAAAGCCCTTGGACGCAAACAATTTCATGGCAGATAATAGGATTTGCTTCTTCTTTTCTGGCATAAGTTCTTCCATGTAAATGTCCTCCATGACATCATTCCATTGAGTTTCCAGTATGACTAATAAGTTCCCACCATCATAACAAAAGTGGCTGTTACCTGCAACCACGGGAGCAATAACCTATAAACATGGAGATCTTTTCAGATGTCGCTGTATGATGACCAGGGCTATTATAGTGCCTTCGAATCTTTACTATGCTTTGACGCTGTCGAATATGCGGCATCCTGCTTCCAGCTTACCAGCATGACTGTGCTCGCGAATAACACGATTGCTCCGAAAGCGTATGGGATTTGGACATGAATGTCAAACAGTATCCCTGCGATTGCCGGCCCAATAATGTTGCCAAGACTCATGTAAGCATTGTTCATTCCTGCGACAAACCCCTGTTCATCCCCTGCCATTTTCGATAGCAATGTATTGATAGCCGGACGAACGATTGAAGTCGCCACAAAGAACAGCATTGTAACAAATAATATGAGGAAATAATTCGATACGAACAAAAGCAAAATCATACTTATCCCCGAAAGACCGAACATGGCGAGCAGAACCTTCTTTTCTCCGAACTTTCGAAGCAAGCGTTCGATTAGCACGGCTTGGCATATCACTCCGATAATAGCTCCTAGCGTAATCATGAGTGAGATATCCTTTGGTGTAAATCCATATTTCACATCCACATACAAGCCAAATATCGCTTCAAAATTTTGCAGTCCAAACGTTAAGGAGAACACGAGCACCAAAAGCATAAAGTATGGCGCTTTCATTGAAGCTGCCATCTGCCGAAGAAGGTTATCTTGCTTCTTATGACTGCTTCTGGCTCGCATGCGCTCTTCCATCGACAGCGATTCAGGCAAGAATAACAAAGTGACTACTGTTGAAACTCCAGCAAGTGCAGCTGCCGTGTAGAATGGGATACGTATTCCGTAATCCGCCAACATACCGCCTATTCCTGGTCCTATGACTACACCGAGCGTCATAGATGCCATAAGCAGTCCAAGTCCCTTCCCACGTTTTTCTTCTGTCGTGATATCCGCCACATAAGCCATCATAGGAGGTGTCATCAATGCTGCTGAAATCCCTCCAAGCAGACGAGAGGCATATAACATCCACATTTCCTCTGCAATCCCGAACATGATCTGCGAAATCGTGAACAACCCGATTCCTGCCACAATAGGCAGCTTCCTCCCATATTTGTCCGACATCTCTCCTGCGATTGGCGAGAACAGGAACTGTGTTAGCCCGAAAGCTGCAACGAGATATCCCATCGCTTGCCCAGTAGCTCCGAACTCAGTTACATATTTGGGCAATATGGGGATAATGAGTCCCATCCCTACCATCGCAATGAACATGTTAATCATCAGAATGACAAGTGAACCTGATCTTTGTGTTGATTCAGACAATCCCTTCAACTCCTCTTTAGAACCCATAAGTTTTATTATTGACCTATTGGTCGATTTCAATACTACTTCACCCTGATCCACCTTGTCAAATCCTTTTTTTATTTCCTTTGAAGCATAATTGCATCTGCTTGGAATTTCTGCATACTAAAAAAAGCAGCTATCATGACGAGAAATCTCGCCGATAACTGCTTTAATTCATTATTATGGTCAACATAAAATATACAGCAAAAAATGATGTGCATTTCTTTCTTATGGTGAATCTAGTTTACGTTTATTAAGTACAAATAAGAATAAAGCACCTATCATGATCCCGTAAAGTAGTGATGCTCCAATCGCCGATATTTTTACAATAAATGCCGTATCGTCATAATCAGATAGAACATTTAGCGTTTTGTTTAGGGGCGGGAATAGTAAAATTGCATATTTCAGCCTCTCTGGTAATAGATTTTCGAGCGGTGTTGCACTAAACGTAATAACGACTAAAAGACTTAGCATTAGGAAAGACGTTACACGCGAACGAATGAATTTCGAACTAAACCAGCAGGTTAACGAAACTGCTAGCCAGGATATAGATAAATGATAGAGTAAAGACATGAATAATTCTTCAAAGCTAGGATTCCTATAAAATTTGTGAAAGATCGCCGGAAACAGTACTGCGTATAGGGCAAGTGGAATAGTAAAGATCCAGCTATATAATAAT
The DNA here is from genome assembly GCF_050474385.1 of Paenibacillus sp. B1-35. Taxonomy (NCBI): domain Bacteria; kingdom Bacillati; phylum Bacillota; class Bacilli; order Caryophanales; family Paenibacillaceae; genus Paenibacillus; species Paenibacillus sp. B1-35. Next base: position 166,098 of record NZ_JBCHVJ010000001.1, on the reverse strand, counting down.
TTTGATAAATAAAGACGATATAAGCTGCCGGAGTGTATCATCGTCACTGCTTCTTGGCTAGGTGTCTCGAGATCAATGATTGTATAGCATAATACGCATGCAACAACAAATAGAAATGATGTAGAAAACGCATAGCTTTCCATTACTGGATTAGGTACTACACTATAAACAAAAAAGATTCCAAGGATAAAAACAAAAGTAGGCGGTCCATATCGATAGGAGCGCATAAAACAGGTATGTAAAAACGAAAACATAGAAATCATGAGTGGGCCATCTCCTTTCGTTGTAAGGTGATGATCTCTACGCCTCTATGTACGAATTCAATCATAAAACCATGATAATCCTTTTGCATAATGATAAATGTAATCCGGCCATTTTCATCTTTCCAAGTAACCTGTGGAAAAAGACTCGTTAGGTGGCCAAGTGCTCCCTTAGTTAAAACACATTCAAGCTCGAAAAATGTAGTGCACGGACGTTGAGAAGCTTCGATACGTTCCTCCCTTAACCTGCCTTGTTGAATCCAATAGATACGACTTTCTAATTGAGTTGCAAGTAAAGGATCATGAACAGCAGCTAAAATAGATGTTCCGTTTGCTTTTATTGTTGTCAGGGAAGCAAGCAAATGCTCGATCGATTCTTTGTCCAGACCAGAGAAAGGTTCATCCAACACAAGCAGATCCGGACTATTGATCGTAGCCTGCATTAAGTTAACTTTTTGCAGCATCCCTTTCGAGAAATGAGTCATCTTTACGCTTTGGCTTTGTTCGAGATTAAAAAACGTGTGCAGCTCCTTAATGCGCTCTTGAAGATCATTTCTTGGTACATTTGATATTTTGCCCATGTGGGTCAGGTATTCCGTTGATGTCATCCTTAATTTTGACAACCGATCGGGCGTATACCCGATCACTACTTTTGAATGCTTCAGTACTCGTTGGCCCGACGTGAATGGAATTAATCCGGTCACAATTCGAAGCAGCGTGCTTTTGCCTGATCCATTGCTTCCTCTTAATATGATACATTCTCCTTGCTTAATATTTAGCGAAATATCCGACAAAACAACTCGATCACCATATTTCTTCGTAACTTCCTTTAATGTCAATAGTGCATCCGATGCCATTTCCCCACCACCTTAAAAATACATATATTTATCATGTTAACATAGTTACCCCTCTCAAGGGATATAATGCCTTCCAATGCGATGAGCATCCAACTTAAGCAGGAGGGAGCCATGAACAATATTGATGTACCGTTCGGTAAGATCCGCTCTAGTTGCCTGTACCTTGTCACTCCGCACCTTGATTAATGTTGACGGAATAAAGGCCCAAGCCCATAACGGTTGTAAATTCCATCGAGCAATATTCGTTGTACTTATCAATCAGCCTACAGCAAGCGGGCAGTATCTTTCAAAGACGGTTAGACGCAAAGAACCCGAGAGAGGGCACTTGTATTAACGTGTCCCTCTCTCGGGTCATATGATTCTCAAAAGCTCAACTTTCGTAGCAAGAAATGTCGCTAAGAGCATCTGATTTAGTTCCGCATTCGGAGTAAAAAACTATTGTTCTCCAGCAACTTCGTGCGCAATACAGAATCGGCATCATTCTCATCAACAAAGATTGGCCATTGGCAGTCCACTTGTCACCAGACACCTATCTAAGCGCCTTCTATCTAGCCTTGAACACGATGCTGCTCACCTTGTTCGGGGCCGCTTATCTCGTCCTCCATGGCAATAGGCGCTCCCTCTGTCCGGTTCAGTTTTGCATCCGCTTCGAGTGCTGGCCTCACTGCATCAGATTGACTGCTTTCATGACCTCCACCCTGCAAATTCAACCCAATTACGCCGAGAATAATGAGCAGGATAGAGATAACCTTAATCCAAGACATTGACTCAGAGAAGAAATAATATCCGATAACTGCGATCGCAGCAGTTCCCATACCAGACCATATGGCATATGCAACACTAACATTAATCTGCTTTAGTGAAAAATTCAAGCTCGTAAATGCGAGCAGGTAGCAGACAATCATCAGAACGGACGGTATTGGCCTTGTAAAGCCATTCGACATCTTCATTGAAATCGTTCCGATAATCTCCAGTGTAATCGCACCAATTAAGTAAAGCCAACTCATCATCCTTGAATCACAACTCTTCCCCCATGTCTATCGGCATTCATCATTATGTCTATGGATAATAGGACAATAGAGCTATTATGTTCCATGCTCCACGACTTGTCAAATGACTAGAATGCATATAAATTAGGCGTTTCCTTCCCCTTATTCGTCTAGTCAGCGTGCTTCTAACCTACATACACATATAACGTAAGATAAATGCATGATGAAAGGAGCCAATGAACATGTCTGAAGTATGTGGTCCAGTTGGAGGCTTTTGTGGAGGTTTCACTAGCATTGGCGTAATTCTTGTTCTCTTCATTTTGCTCGTCATCATTAGCCGTTCTTGGGGTTGCGGTTTCGGTTTCTAACCACACCAACAACCCCGGCTGTTGCTGCCGGGGTTGTTCCTCTACCGTCTGCTTTTGGATTAATTACGATTCAAATAATGCCTGAGCGATATACTGTCCTTGTGCGCACCCTCCTGGCATTGCAAATAATGCGCTCGCCACCGTCTTCGTATACTCGTTCATCTTATCCTTCTGCCCTAGGATTTTTAACATAGGGACAAGCTGTTTGTATGGATTTTGCTGATAACTGATAAACAGCAGGCCTGCGTCCGAATAGCCCGTCTTTGTATCCAATTCGCCTGTGTAAGAATAAGCTCTTCTCACAATCTCCTGTCCGGTTCCTTTTGCTAATCGAACATGCGAGTTTTCAGGCTGTGCACTCATATCAACCGAATCGAATTCATTGGCACGGCCATAGGGAGCTCCAGAGTATTTATACCTTCCGAAGGTATCCTCTTGATCCTGCAACGAAGAACGATCCCAAATTTCTAGAAACATCTTAATCTTTCTGTAGGCCATATAAGAACCGCCGCTCATCCATTCTGGCTCATCCTGCCCTGCCCATACAACCCGTTCCATCTCCATATCCTTGCTCGTATCGATATTGGCCGTCCCATCCTTAAAGCCAAATAGATTGCGAGGCGTTCTCCCTTCCTTCATGCCAAGGAAACCATGCTGCATCCATCTGACGGTTGCAAGGCCAAGTGCATTGCGTGTTAAATTGCGTATTGCATGAAATGCGACCTGCTGATTATCTGCGCATACCTGTATGCACAAATCGCCATCACTATGCTCAGGATGAAGTTCCTCATTCGCAAATGAAGGGAGCGTCTTTAAGAATCGCGGCTGATGCTTGGCTAAGCCATATCGATCTACTCCGTCCTTCAAGAAAAAGCTTGAACCAAAACCAAATGTAATCGTAAGACGACTGGATGAGAAGTCCAATGCTTCTCCCGTATCAATCGGCGGCAAGTACTTATTATCTTGCTTCGTACTAATAGCTTCCCCCTTCGTCAACACATAGCTTAAACTGGTCCAATCCCGGAACAGCTTGATGACATCACTCCGGCGATTCGTCGTCAAATCGAGTGCAGCTATGTACATAAATGATTGCTGTGGTGTCGCGATGCCTGCCTGATGCTTCCCGTAAAAGGAAATCCCCTTCTCCGACTCCTTACTTTCTTCGGTTGTCTCCTTCTGTTCGCCTGCTTCAGGCTTCAGAAGACTGAACGCACCTAGTCCTCCAAGCGCAACTGACGTTCCTGTTAATGCCGTAAGTTTTAACATTTCCCGTCTACTCAGCTTGCTTGATTGCTTTCCGTCCATTGCTGGTCATTCCCCTCTTACAACACATTCGCAATTTGAGACATCGTCTGCGACAGCGAAGTGAGCTTCTGGCTCATATCGCGAATTTGTTTCTCCTCAAGCTTATCATAGGCGATAAAAGAATCGCCTTGGCGATATTGGTTCAATGCTATTTCGAACTCTTCGAATTGCTTATCCAGTTTTTCCGTTACATCTGAATGTGAGCTTACGAGCGCGCTCTTCACTGTCAAATAGACTGCCTTGGAGCCCTCTACATTGGCTGCTAAGTCAACCAAATCCATACGAGAATAGCGCTCTTCCTCACCAGTAATTTTCGAGATGCCGGCCTCATTCAACAATTCCATAGAGCCAGCAACCATTTGTTCCGGTGTAAGCTGCACATTTTGGATCATGCCATCAAGCTGGGCTACATCCTTCATAAGCTGCTTCGCCACATTGGTTTGACCTTCCAACTTCTTTTCGATCCAGAGAGCCTTCTCAATTCGGTGGAAGCCTCCCCATTTCGCAATATCCTCTGCATCGTTCTCACGTGCATCAATGCTTGGATCAAGGTCACCGAAGCTTTCCGCAATCGGCTCGATTCGTTCATAGAAGACACGTGCCTTCGGATACAATTCCTTTGCAGCATTCATATCTCCTTTAATAACTGCATCCGTGAATGCCTTAGTCGCCGAGACAAGCTCTTTGCTTTGCTCCCGTACATATGCTTTATATTCGCCTGCAGCCTTTTGGAGCTGCTCACTTGCTTTGTTATTGCCCTTCTTCGCAGAAGCCAACTCAGACAGCGCCGTCTTCAGCAATGGTATCTCTTTCTTCATCGTTTCTGTATTCGGTTCATCCTTAACCGCTTCAATATAGATAGGTTGAAGATGCTTCTCAATTTCCGTATACTCGAACGGGAATTCCGTGCGAACCCCATTTTCGAACGAAAGCCAAAAGCTGTTCATTTCTTTGCCCTGCTTTTTGACATCGTCCATTTTATTGGCGTTAACAGCCTGTTCCAGTTTGTCGATGAATCCATTGAGCTTATCAACCGAGTCCTTCATTTCACTGGTAATGCCAGAATCCTGTGCACTTTCTTGAACGGCCTGCTTCCCAGTATTCGCTCCATCAGTACCCGTGCTTGAACTGCTGGAGCAGCCTGCAGCCATCCAGAATGTACATGCAATTGTTGTTAATAATAGAATTCGCTTCATAGACTTCGTTCCTCTCTACTCGATAATGAATGATTGCGCTTAGGTATGAACAGCATGCCAAGAATGAACAAGATAATGACAAGCTGTGGAATTGTACTGTACAGCGACGGGAATACGCCCAAAGCCGAAATCGTCGGCATATGGTCTGAAATGCTGGAAGGAATCAGGCCTGCCAGCTGTAAGCTATGTACGCCGCTTCCCATAAATTTAAGGCACATATATAGAACAATAACTGTGGAAATTAAGAAGAATGGCTTCAACGGTATTCGAACACCCAGCTTCAGGATCAGCACACCGACAATCAAGAGAATCACGAAGCCTGTTAACAGCCCGCTAACCAGTTCAAATGTACTCAACTTTCCAGTCAATCCGATCAAGAAAATGACCGTTTCCAATCCCTCACGCAGAACGGCAAAAAAAGCAATGAGCGCAAAGGAGACTATTTTGCCGCTTACCGCTTCCCTCTTCTTTTCCTGAAGCATGCTGTTCCACTTCTCTATATTGGATTTGCTATGCAGCCAGTACCCGACATAGAGCAGCATCAGTGAAGAAAATACCCCAGACACACCTGCCAGCACAAAATTGTTCTGTCCAAACATCGACGCAGATAGCACGTAAGATACGATCAGCCCAATAATAAGACTGGCAGCTAAGCCAAGCACGGTTCCCCCCCATACCCATCGTGAGGATTTCTGTTCATTCGTTTTCTTCGCAATCGTCAGCAAGGAGCCAATGACCAGAAGAGCCTCCAAGCCTTCACGAATGGGGATCAAGGCCGCATCCCACATATTGTAAGCATTATTCTCCAATGGAGTTAGGCTGTCGATCATTTGCTGCAGTGTGCGGATTGCCTTCTCTGGCTTTGAGTCCACATAGGACAGCAGCAGACCTAAGTTTTGCTCGGACTCGTTATACACCTGCTGCGATTGGGTCACTACATCCGCCTCTACCGTAAGCCAAGATTGAACCAGCATTTCAATGCTCGATTTTGCTTCCGCAATTTTTCCATCTTGAATCTGCTGCTTCGTCGTTTCGAGTGATGTTACATACTCACTTAGCGTCATGGCGCCTTTGCTTTTATTTGCTCTTGCTACGAGAATGCTCTTCTCATAGGTCTCTACAGTCGACAAGAGCTGTTCAAGTCCCTCTTTCATCTCGTTGCTATCATGATTCAGCAAGCGATTCGCAACAAGCGCCATACTCGATTCAATTTTGCTGGCTGCCTTCCAATTCTCTTTCTTTACAGCTCGTTTACTGTCATTCCATACTTCCTTAAATTTTTGGAAAGCTAGATTCCCCTCTGTAATGTGAGAACTGCTTGCCGCGTCAACCGCTGTCTTGGCAGCTGATACAAGTTGCTTTGCGAGTTCATAGCTGTCAGATTGTTGTGCTAACACCACATTCGTGCAGCTTGACCATAACACGGCACAGATAATGACCGTCGCGACAACTAACTTCTTCATGCTTCACCTTCTTATTGCCCGAGTCTTATAATTGATAATGATTATCAGTATTGTTAGATTAGTACGCTCAACAGGGATTGTCAATCTTTTTTTAGAGGAATAAGCAGCCAACTGGTTGATCCTGATTGTCATGCGGCATGTAGAGAGAAGCAGTGGTCAATACTGAAAGAATACGATTCGCCTCAAGCTTGACCGCTCGACGCGCTTGGACGATTTCCATATGATAGGGCACATACACATTTTAATGACGGGAAATGGTGATTAAGTTGATTAGAAGAGGGAGGTTCGCTCAACTCCATCGGGATCAATGCACCTTGGCAATGCAATGACAGCATTATTGGCATGGCTGCAAATGCGAAGTGTAAATGGAGAGCTAGTACTGCGTAACAATGGCGGCCCATATGAACCATACACACAGAGCTTGCGCCAATCTTACTATGAAGAGGCCTTGCAAAAGCTGCATGAGAATGATTGGCTCTATCCCTGTTATTGTAGTCGGGCTGAACTGCAGTCTATCGCGCACGCCCCTCATGGTTTGGCTGCTGAAGGCTCCGCTTATCCAGGTACATGCAGAGGCGTATCAATAGAAGCGCAAGCGATTCGCGCTGCACATAAGCAGCCTTCGCACCGCTTTAAAGTCGCGAATAAAGTTATGTCCTTTCATGATGGTGTACTCGGAGAAATGACATCAAGTTATAACAATCGCTTATCCAAAAGGAATTGTTCACTTTCCATCGCTGCTGCTCGACAGGCAAGCACGCGCCCAGAGCATCTTCTTGGATGGCTTGCTTACTGGAGCGGCATCATTGATCGCCCAGAGTCCGTGCAGCCTAACGAACTCGTGGAACATTTCAGCATATCACGGATTGGACGTCATTCTGTTGTTGTCGAACAAGAGGCTATAAAGCAATTAGTCGGGAAGCTCACTTCATTACAAGGCGCATCCAGCATTTCAACAATTTTTCCATATAGACGGGCTCCCTTCGACTGATTGCTCCCCAAATCAATGCTACGACCCTATGATAAGCCGATTTCAATTACGTAACTTCGCTCAATCACAAGTAAGCTTCGCTTGTTCTTTGGGCTTTATCATGGCGCAAGCCATTCCCGCGAAGATGAGCAAAATCCCTCCGATCTGCAGCGTCGTTGGCCGAAAACCTGTAATGAGCGTGTCCAACAATATAGCGACGGCAGGATCAAGAAAGACCAGTACCGATATCATACGTGTCGGCAGTTCCCGCAAACTGTCAAAGAATAATAAATAAACAAATCCCGTATGTATGAAGCCTGTTGCTACAATCGCAAACCAATTGCCAGCTGTTAATGTAGAGTAAGAAGACATATCAACGAATGGCAGCAGCAGCACGATTCCTAGGCTCGTTTGTATAATCGTAATCGCATACCCGCTTAATTCGACAACTCCCTTGCCCAGCAAGGTTGTCATTGCATAAAAGACGGCTGCCATCAAAGCCCATACTACTCCGGATGATAATAATTCGCCAGCACTTGCCCCTCCCTCGATACCGATAACAAAAACAGTACCTACGAAACAAATACCAACAGACAATACAGACCATACCGTTAGCTTTTCTTTGAATAATATACTGCCCATCAGCACCACAATGACCGGGGCAAGATGATAAATCGAGATGGCTATCGTAATGGACATCCATTCAAAAGATTTGAACAAGAACACCCAGTTTCCAACGAGAAACACGCCACACGCTAACGTTTGCAGCAATTCTCGCTTGCTCCACTTTTCCCTCCGATATTGTCCAGTTGCGATCCAGCAGAGACCCAAAAATAAAGATGCACAGATGCACCGGACGAAGACAAGCTCCATCGAAGGCAGACCGGTATGCTCTGAGAAAAATCCGATAGAGCCAAAAATACACATCGATACGATCATTTTGATCATAGGCAGATAACTCTTGCTCTTCATAGTAGTGAAATCCTCCTTCTCTGTATTTCTCATGGTAGATTTGTTTTCAATAGGATGCGACATTACTGCCTTACTATATATTACCACATGATGGAAACAGAAAGAGAAGGGACAAGCTGTTGCCTGTCCCTTCTCACTATTCGTGTTCTTATACCGTTACTCCATTGTCTGTTCTTTGGTATTTTCATTCAATCTTAATCTCTGCTTGAAGGAGTGAATGATCTGTGCAATCGCTCCGTCTCCTGTCACATTAGCAGCTGTTCCGAAGCTGTCTTGTGCAATATAGAGCGCGATAGCCAGACTGATCATTGCTTCGTTGAAGCCAAGCATCGATTGAAACAATCCGACAGCCGCCATCACGCCCCCACCTGGCACACTTGGTGCCGCAATCATGGATATGCCTAACATGAAAATGAATGGCAGCATCGTGCTTACTGACAATGATGCCCCGTTAATATACATGATCGCACTGGCTACTGAAGTAATTGTTACGGTAGAGCCGGTAATATGAATTGTAGCGCACAGCGGCACTACAAAGTTCGATACCTCTTCATCAGTGCCTAGCTTTTTCACTTGAGACATTGTCACAGGAATCGTCGCTGCTGATGATTGCGTACCTAGTGCGGTAAAATACGCTGGAAGCATCGTACGCAGCATCGAGATTGGGTTGCGCTTGTTTAAAATTCCCGCAATTGTGTACTGTCCGATTATGACAACAAAATGAAGAATTAAGATCATAATAAATACTTTCAAGAATACTTGCAAGATGAAGGCAACCTCTCCAGCCTGCGTCATGTTCATAAAAATACCCGCAATATGAAACGGAAGCATCGGAATCAAAATCGTATGAATTACCTTGCCTATAATCTCTTTAAACTCCAGCGAAGCCGTAAGCAGCACATTGGTTTTTAAAATTGTAATACCGACGCCAATGACGAACGATAACAGCAGCGCAGTCATAATATCGAATGCAGGCGGCATATCCAGTTTGAAAAAGCTCTTTAGCAGCATCTCTTCTGGATTGTTGGCTCTAAGTCCGGATGCTCCTGAGAGCAGCCACGGAAATGATGTTTTCGATACTACGTAAGCGAGTATGCCTGACAAAACCGTCGATACATAAACGATTAACGCCGTAATACCGAGCAGCTTGCCCGCCCCGCGTCCCAACTCACCTATGCCAGGGATAATAAAGCCAAGAATGATTAACGGTATGAGAAAGCTCAGAAATTGCCCGAATATATGATTAAACGTAGCAAATATGCGTATAAACCAATCTGGCATAATAAACCCCGCGCCAATTCCGAGCAGGATCGCAATAACAATGCGCGGAAATAATCCTAATTTTTTCATCATCTACGCTCCTTCCTGTCCACGCAAACAAAACAAATTGATTGTCCATGTACAGTAGACATATGTATTCTTCTTGAACACATTTTCCAATATAGCATACAACAGACTGGAACAACACTGACAATTTACGGAATTTTTAATATCGCTTTCGCCACACATTATGTACTGATGTGCATGAAGTCTATTAATCCAGCTATGAAGCATCACCATTTCATTGGTTTCTTAAAGGTAGTAACCACGATGATTTTTGCCCTATTGATTGTCTCCGTAGTTGTTTAGGATTATGCTTCGCTGCTCATATGTGGTAATGTGTTAATGAGACTATGGCAAAAGGGCCTGGACAATCAAGGAGGTTATGTAGTTGAAGCGTACACGCTATATTCAAATCTTCACCCTCATGCTTGCCGTACTGCTTATTGTCGCTGGCTGCGGCAACAAGCCGGCTTCTGAACAAAATGGAGCGGCAGACACCACAAACACGGCTCAAGACAGCAATAAGCAAGCATCGAAAAACGAAAAGGAAGACACCAAAAAACCATCCAATTCCAAAAATCCAATCGTCACAATCGAGATGGAGAGCGGAGACAGCATGGAAATTGAGTTGTATCCGGATAAGGCTCCTAACACCGTGAACAATTTTATCTCGCTTGTAAACAAAGGATTCTATGATGGAACCATCTTCCATCGTGTCATTCCTGGATTTATGATTCAAGGCGGCGACCCGCAAGGCATTGGCATAGGTGGGCCTGGCTATTCCATTAAGGGTGAATTTTCAAATAATGGTGTGGAAAATGATCTGAAGCATACGGAAGGCGTCCTATCTATGGCGCGCTCTCAAGATCCGAATTCAGCAGGCTCCCAGTTCTTCATTATGGTAGCAGACGCACCTCACTTAGATGGGGACTATGCAGCGTTCGGTAAAGTAATCAAGGGTATGGAGACCGCTCAGGCGATCGTGAATGTGCCAAAAGGGGCTGACGACAAGCCTGAAAAGGAACAAAAAATGAAAAAGGTTACGGTTAATACATTCGGAATTACGTATCCGGAACCAGAGAAAACGCAGAACTAACGTATAGCATATATTTGATAACAGGGACAAAAGAAGGCTGGCTCCTTCTCATTGTCCCTGTTCTATATCTATATATTACCCATCAATGGGAATCTCGAAATCATGCTGATGTGCTGGTGTGCACTCTATTTATCGGCTCAAGGTGATATCGCAGCCTGAATTGAGTCGCAAGGAGAAGGAGACAGGGGCTGCACTACTTGCGTGCGGCCCGTTGTCCTGTGCTTGCAGCGCTGCGAGATGAATGCGATTGAATCGACGGGTTCAATTTGCGCGCTCGCTTTCCAGAATGACGCCGGCTGACCGCTTTTGCACGAGTCCCTTTCGTGAGCGCGATAGGGCCCATTAACGATTGAAATGTGTTATACATGGATCGCGCTTGCTGGAACATGCCGAACATCTTCTGAATTTTGCCGAACGTGTTCATCAGATCGTCGATTCCGTACTGTCTATTGAACGATGCATAAGGACCGCCTGTTGCATCGCCTGCCGCTTCCTGATTCACAGCAACCGATGATGCAGCGGGGTCAGTTGGGGCTGTTAGTCCAAATACATTTTGATTCATGTAAGGCGCAGAAGCTTTCGTTCTGCCCGGCTTGCTGATAGTTCTTGAGGTAACTTTAGGCGAGGCGGACAACTTTTGCTTCGGCGTCGTACCTTTGCGTCGAGACGTTCTCATGATGACGACCACCTTTACCTCTGCTAGTGTGAGTGGATTCCACTAAAGAGTGGAAGCCTTACAAGATAATCTATGCGCATCCTCAACAACTCGTATGGGTTCATGTCTCTTCCCCTTGCTTTTGTGCTATTACCTAACAAGCGGAAGAATCTTAGGAAACACCCGTAAGGCGTTGTGATAAAATACATTTTCTTGATATTTCTCGGGAATGATCGACTTCACAAATTCAATATACGTCCCAATCGGCGCAAGCGGCCAATCTGTACCGAAAAGCAGCTTATCATAATGGTCACAATACACGATGGCATGGCGCAAATGCTGGAAAAACAACGGTGACTCCTCATCCAAACGGGCAAACCTTCTTGAGTCTCCTACAAGCAGTCCCGACAAATCCGCATACACATTACGGTTCTTGTACACAACCTCGGCCCCATCCAGCACCCATGGATCACCGAAATGCGCCATCATCATCGTCACTTCCCGATGCTTAACCGCAACCTCATCTATCGTTAATGGGTGTGAATACTTCAACAGCCCTCTTTCTGAGTAGGTATCACCGCTATGAAATACAACCGGCACCTCATATTTCGCCGCTAATTCGTATACGCGATCATAGACTTGGTCGTAGGCATAGAAGGGATAGTAGCCAAGATATAATTTCAATCCAACGGCGTTAGGCTTCTGAAGCTCCTGCTCAACCCGCTTCCACGAATCTTCATCACATTGATACGGATTAATGCCAATACAATAAGCAATCGAAGCCGGCATATCATCTGCCATATCGAGTATCATCGGATTTATTGCGTCTGCGTCCGGGAACCCATCCGCCTTAGTTTCTGCCAACCCCATTCCAATTCCGAGCACAACATTATGGTCTGCGTATTCTTGCAGCAATCCATTTGCACTATAATCTACACCCGATAATTGCCTAGCTGTTCGATGGAATTCTTCGATATGAGATAGGTGCATATGGGCATCAATGATTTTCATGCCTTGTCCACCTCCTAGTCAGATTGGGAAAAGCGGATTGCGCGAAGATCAGTTAATGCCTCCGGCTCAATTCGCTCCATAGAGAACAGCAACATGACAGGCGAAGTTCGCAGTGTCTGACCGTTCGGGATGTTCAGATCATGGGTAATACTTGCAAGTGACACCTCTTTATTTACATATACATTTGAACGGGCAGCAGTATGATCGGAGATGATATGAAGCAGCGCTGTCCTGTCATTAGAGCCGAATCGACAATCTGAATTTTCATAAATATCAATGACACCTTTGCCTTGAGGGAAAGCAATTGTCCGTCCGCAATGGGCATATGATTCCACCCAGCTGTCCTGCATCGCTTCACCCTGATGAACAAAAAATTGTTGTTCTAACCGATCACTCAAAAATGCCCGGGAATTCTGCAGCACATCCGTGAAATAACACAAAATCGGTACTCCTGGCAATAACAGATAGTAATTGCTCAGGCATATCCCTTTATACTTCTCATGCTCTTGAATGTTTAAATCAACACGAATTCCTTGCCATTCATTATGATGCTGATCGGACAGCTTCACAAATTGAGCTGACCGCTCTTGCTTCAGCACCGACATCGATCTAAGTTGATTCAGATCGGAGTAGATACCTCCCACAAACGGATTCCACCATGACTTCACGTCTCGTGACGGGTAGTTGTTCATGAGCCATTCTTCTCCTTCTACTTCGAGCGAGAACAGAGAAGTATAATAATCAGGCGCCGCCTTTATTCGGATAACCCCATTGTCAGCAGCGAAAACTTTATAGTTTGATTCTAACGTCTCTACACATTCGATCGGTTCCGTCAATTGGCGGAAAATCGCTGCTTGGTACTGGCCAATCTCCGTATCCAAGCTCGTGCTTACATCTACGACATCTATGGATTGAAGCAAGGGCCGCAATGTTATGCTCACCTGGGTTGCCTCTTCCTCTGGCGTGATGGTAGACTGTGCTTCAATATCAGCCGAATAGCGATAGGACATTTCCACATTCCCATTCCAAGTGCTTTGCTTTCGATCCTGCAAGATCAATGTCGGCTCTCCCTTCACGAACGGATTCCGATCACCGATCATTAGTTGGGTCTGCGGGACAAGATGGACAGGCTCATCCCAGCCAGTCTGCATTGCAAGTGCACGAAATGACCGCCAATCCGTAAAACTTCCCAGAGATACGATAATCGTATCACTCTTGACAGTTGCACGAGCATCAATCGCTCCAAAGCTGGTGTTCAAATCAAAATGCCAGCTCTGAAAATTCAACTGGTAGGCCTCGCTCCAACAGATCCCGATCGGCAAGCCGTGACCACGGTTGAACAACCAGCGCTCCGTAATACGATTGCTGTCCCAATACTCATAAGCGCTCCCAATCGAATCACTCATTTCAACATACTGACCTTCATAAGGAATAATTGCTCGGAAGAGATCTTTTCGAATGGATTGGGATACCCATAGCTCGTGCGACATAGGCTTGTCCCCTTCATTCGTTGCTTCAAACCAACGTTCAACGATGCCATCCCTATGTAACCGGGTCATCACCTTCAAGAGAACATGCGGGAAGGCCGAGGAGCGAAAGTGTACAACCTTTAACATTGCTCCATTCGCTTCTTGAATAAATTCCACTTCAGCAGGTGCTTTCTTAGAGAACTCGTCCGAAAATGGCGTTCCAAGCTTCGGATATGACATAAATAATTGCTCTTCCATTCCTATGCATCTAAGCTCCGAGTCATGATGCTCCTTGTTCATAGTTACAGCATATTTCCCATTTCCGATATGCCAACCTAGATTACTCTTGCCTTGATAGGCAGCACCTACTCCTGGGAATGCCGCACCAATCCGTTGCACAAATGTCAGCGAATCGCCAGACTCTGACTCAGCATAGATTTGAATATCGGCTTGATAGTAACCAAATTCAAGAACATTATAATGGATGGCAATAGATTGTCGAGCAAGCGGCTCTAAGCTAATCTCGAGCTCGCTCTGTTCCCATACGATAAGCTCTTGGGATGGAAGGAAGAAGCGGAATGTGGCCCGGTCTGATAGATGGCTCTCAAAGTCAATATAAGCAATGCCTTGCCTTCGATGGTACCCGCCGTCATTTGGCAGCTTCATTTCCACTTTGGCTGGGAGCTTGGGAAGAACACCAACACGAAATTGCGCAGCTTTTCCGTTAATGAGCAGCTCTGTGCATACAGCAGGGCTTGTTTTCCATTTACTCAGCTCTTCCTGCAGTTCCTGGACATCGAACTCAGCTGTTAAGCAGACATCTCCTATCACATCAACAGCAGAATGCCAATCAAAATGAATATTGCGATCACTTACGCCCCGAAGTTCAATGTGAAGAGGCTTCTGCGTCTTATTGACAAGACGATAACGGATCGAGTACGTTCTTCCGCAAATAAGAGCAGAAGAGTCAACCTCCGCTGCCAACAAATAATCGTCTGTCTCAATCAGCCTCATCCCTCGCCCTCTGCGTTCAAACTCAACTCGGAGTCTCTTGCCGGACTTTCCCCATTCATAAGCATAGTAATCGAAGCCATTTTGTTTGATTCCGTCGGGGGTTACATTAATTTCGCGAATGGAATCTTCGTACCAATCTAGCTGCTCAAAATAGGGAGCAAGTGCTTCGGTGCGAACGACGGTCGGGATAAAGTTCATGAGATGTGTAGTATCGTCACGATCTTCCCAGAAGAATCCGCACTTTTTATACAATGGGACTGCCTTGGTATTACTCTGCCATGTGTAGAGATCCAACCTCGGCCAGCCTAGCTCAATCGTATCCTCAACGGCTTTTGTAACGAGCAGCTTGCCGATCTTTTGACCGTGATAATCAGGATGTACGTTCAATAGCTGCACATAGAGTGCTCCTGTATCTTCCCGATACTCGCATATTTTGCAATACCCTACTACCCGTTCTCCATCAAGTGCCAGGTATAAGGCAAGAGTATCCGTGTTCTCCTCCTGCTGCCTCACCTGCTGTGCAGTCATTCTCGAGTTTCCGCCGCCGAATGATTCATTACTATCATTCCACATCTCGGCGATCGCTTCTGCTAATTCAGGTCGATATTGCTCTAATCGAATAGTACGAATCATGCCGCATCCTCCCAAGCAATACAAAATTGGTTTCTTGCGCGAATCATGATGCCATAATATGTCATCACCAATTATGATTATATCATCATCATCGTGGATAAATGTTACATTTGGAGGATTGCACCCTTGATGAATCCATGGGGCAACCTTGGAGGCAGCGAGTATTGATTTAGTCTTCATAAGCGGGATCACTTGGGGGAACAAGGGCAGGATTCGGACAGCATAACCAGAAGTTAACGCGAGTTTCAGAGACACCCTGATTTTACCTTTTCGATAAGCTGCGGCGGCTCATCACTTATTGTATGTCTGACAGTTAGGGAAGCTGCACATATACCGCTACTCTACGAGAATCAGCGAGCGGGAAGCGAAGACTTGATTACATGCTAAAAAACCCGCGGCTTCGCGGGTGTCTTTATGTATTGGGCCAGCGGCACACCTTACAATTGTGCCCCTGGTCTCATTACATGTCTTTTTCTGTTTCTCGTTCGATGGTCATACGATATTTCAATTCCGTAATATTCTGCTCCATTTTACGAACGATATCCTCGATGAACTTCACATCAACAGAAGGACCCTTGTTGAGGGATTCATCACGTTCACGGTGCATCATCGAAATCTTGTTCGCTCGTTCTTGCAGCTTTAATTCCTTGTACTTCTCCAACAAATCTGAAATTACCGCATAGAATTGGCTATAGTCCTTAATGATATCATCAAGAAATGCATCTACTTCATCTGGATCGTATCCACGGAATTTGATTTGAAAATCCTTCTGATGAATCGTGAACGCGTCCAGCGTAATGCCCAGTTGTTCAAACAATTCTTTTTGATGGTCATATTGCTCGTTCTTATTCTCTTCCATCTCTGTTCCTCCGTTCCATGCCAATCAGATCAAACTTCAATGTTTGATCGATTCTATCTAAAGAACACAGTATCAGCACTAACCGAACATTTCAAGTGTTTCCTTGTAATCTGTAAGGAAATGGCATAATGCCGCATTATCAATCTTCCCCATATAGGAAAATGCCTCAGTCTCTCTCGCAGAAACTGAGGCAAAATGCTGATTCAGTTAAGATACAGTATCGTTCTTTCTCGTTGCAGAACGATTGGCCTCTGCTTGCTCGAATGCTTCCCCACTGAACTCTGTATCCGTGTTATTCTCAGGAACAGGAAGCTTATTCAGCTTCGTCGTTTGAACCTCAGCTTTTGTTGCATGATCATGAGACGGCTTGTTGTTCATTGCTGCCCCTCCTTTCCTAACCTAGGATCGAAGGTTATTATGTGCATGTACAAGCTTTCCCATTCATTTAGAAGGTATGGCTGACGGCTTGCATCTTTTATTTCACAAGCTCACCATGAATGGGCTGACGCGTATGTTCTTGAAGGGAAATTTCAATAATTTGAGTAAGCAGTTCACTGTAGGATATACCCGCCGCTTGAGCACTCTTTGGCAGCAAACTATTTTTCGTCAATCCAGGAAGAGTATTCACTTCGATCACATACGGAACTCCTTGGTGAAGAATCATATCAATACGTGCATATACGCTGCATTGTACTGCCTCATACACACCAAGAGCCGTCCGACGCACCTGCTGCAAAATTGATTCAGGTAGCTCAATTACGACTTCATCCGCACCGCCATCCTCATATTTAGAGGAATAATCGAAAAATTCCCCCTTAGGCTTAATAGATAAAACCGGAAGCATTTGCCCATTCAAAATGGAACATGTTATCTCGTCGCCTTGAATATATTGTTCTATCAGTATCTCTGTGTCGTAACTGAACGCTTCCTGCAGGGCTGTCTCTAGCGATTCAGCATGATGCACCAGCTGCACGCCAATGCTTGAACCACCTGCATTAGGCTTGATGACTAGCGGGAATCCGAGTGCTGCGCCAATTTGGTCAACATCGTATGCTGAACCAGCTTGCATCAAGAGCCAATCAGCAGTTGCGAAACCTTCACACTTTACAATCTTCTTTGTTAACAGCTTATTCATGCACAGACTGCTTGATAAAATGCCGCTGCCTGTATAGGGAATACCAAGCGTATCAAGCGTTCCTTGGATCGTTCCATCTTCTCCGAACGCACCATGAAGAGCAAGCAGCGCAACATCAATACCTTTCACTTTATCAATCAGCTCTGCCTTGCTGTTCAATACGATAGGCACAGCTTGATATTTTCTATCTAAGTTCTTGATCATTTCCTGACCTGTCATAAGTGAGACGTCTCGCTCCGAAGATACGCCCCCCATAATGATACCAACCTTCATCTGTTACCCCTCCTGGATGATTTGCTTTATAACATTCCCGATTATTTGGGTACCCCGCTCGATATCCGCTTCTGAAACGCGTGAAAACCCAATACGGAAGGTGTTTTCCCCTCCCCCATCCGTAAAGAAGCGGCTTCCTGGCGTAAATAAAACACCCTTCTTCTGACATCTGCTTAGAACTTCTGACACATCAACAGACGCATCCAGTTCAATAAACAAATGAAGACCGCCGTCACCCCATAATTTACGGAATGGAATATGCCGCTCGCAACTATGCACAGCCCATTCGTACTTGCGTTTATATACGGATTTTGCCTTTTTTAAGTAAGACTCGAAATGTCCATTGTGCAAATATTGATAGAGAACAGCTTGATCCAACGTTGAGGTATGAATCGTTCGTGCGCGTTTCATACTCACGAGATAGGAAATCAGCTGCTCATCTGCGATTATCCAGCCAATTCGCATTCCGGGAAATAATATTTTAGAAAAGCTCCCAATATAGATAACATGATTAGCTCCTCCAGCGCAGGCAATAATCGGTGCAACATGTGCGCCGGAATAACGCAGTTCCTCACTAAAACCGTCTTCGATTACAGGAATGCCGTGCTTTGCGAATAGACGAATTGCATTCATCCGCTTGCTAGGAGACATTACGACGCCCGTTGGGTTCTGGTAGGAAGGGATCAGATAAGCCAAATCATAGGGTCTCTCCTCTACTGCAGCGGCCAATTTCTCCATGTTCACACCATCATGCTCCATTTCAATGCCATCGATATCTAGACCGTGCATCTTGAATAGCTTAATCGCACTATGATGGGTTGGATTCTCGCAAATGACACGCCCATGGCGCTTCTCAATTGCAGAGAGGACAATGTCCAGCCCTTCGGTGAATCCATTCGTAATGAGCATATCTTTGCCTTTCATGTCGATGCCCTTGGACTCCATATATTGCTTCAACTCTTCAATAAGCGGCTGATAGCCCTGTGCATATCCGTAATTGAGCATGATTTCGCCTTCTGCCGCAATTCGGTCTACTAAGGCCTGCTTTACATATTGAAGTGGAAATAACGATTCGTCAGGCGCAATGCTCATGAATGAAATCATGCCGCGCTCTCCGCGTACACCATGTTTCATCGCATCCATGCGCTCAGCGATTTGCGCCTTTTCACTCATTCTCTCGTTCCAGTTCATATTTGCATCGATTGTGTTGGATCGCTCTGCAGGTGAAGCATAACTGCCTTGGCCGGGAATCGAATAAATAAGTCCTTCATCAGCCAGCTCTTGATAAGCTGCGATTACTGTATTGCGGCTTACCCCCCATACATTGCCAAGCTCCCTTGTCGAGGGTAGCTTCTGATCAGCCGTCAGCCATCCGCGATTAATAAGCAACCGCAAATAGTCTCGAACCTGCAAATATGCCGGTTTCCCCGGGATAAGCTTAAAGTCTTGGAACATGTGCTCAACTCCCCCTTCTTATCTTGGCACATTCTAATCCGATTGAGAAGAACCACATTCAGGTTATTTTCCAGCAGATGCGGTTCTTAGGCGAAGAAGTGGAATCTCGTACACTACTGTAGTACACTAGTACTGTTAATCCAGAGCGATTTGGACGAACACTATAAAGCAACACGCATACGATTATCATTGACTACAACATTGGAGTGATTGCTTGTGACAACGTTACCATTGAATGAACGCGGAATTCCAGCTAGCCGTATTGTGCTTGGGTGCATGGGGATGGGTGGAAGCTGGGATGCTGAGCCGTATACGAAGGAGCATGTCAAACATGCGGAAGCCGCGGTGGAAGCTGCGCTTGAAATTGGCATTAACATGTTCGACCACGCGAATATATACGCTCGAGGAAAAGCCGAGCAAGTATTTGGCGAGGTACTGAAAGCGCAACCAGGCTTGCGCGAGAAGATCATTATTCAGTCGAAATGCGGAATTCGTTTCGCTGAAGGTGATATTCCAGGTCGCTACGATTTTTCGAAATCTCACATATTAGAAAGTGTCGACGGCATTCTTGCCCGCCTAGGCGCCGAGTATTTGGACATTTTGCTATTACACCGCCCAGACCCGCTAATGGAACCGGAGGAAGTCGGTGAAGCGTTTAATCAATTGAAAAAATCCGGCAAAGTACGGAATTTCGGCGTATCTAACATGAGTGCCGGTCAAATTCGACTCCTGCAATCATGCTGCGATGAGCCATTCGTAGCGAATCAGTTGGAAATGAGCCTTGCCCGCTTCGGCTGGCTGGATGCAGGCGTTCACGTGAATCAGGCTGCTTCTGCTGACGATACCTTCCCAGATGGAACGTTAGAGTATTGCCGAATGAATGGCATCCAAGTTCAATCCTGGGGTCCGCTTGCGCAGGGCTTGTATTCTGGACGCAAAATCGACAATGAACCCGAGTCGGTCAAAGTTACCGCCAACCTTGTTCAGAAGCTTGCTTCCCAATACAACACAACTTGCGAAGCGATTGTGTTGGCATGGTTAATGAGACACCCTGCTCAGATTCAACCTGTAATCGGCACGGTAAATCCAGACCGCATTCGCGCATGTAAAGATGCTCTTCACATCACATTGACACGTGAAGAATGGTACTCTCTCTATGTAAGCACGAGAGGCCGCATGCTGCCATAATCCTAAATTATCTTGCAATGTAGCTGCTTACTGAAGAAGCGGCATCCTTCTGGATGTCGCTTTTTTTATGCCTTGATTTTTTATAGACAATATGAAGAGTTAGTGTTTGATGCAATTTCACCCTTGACAAATATTTTTGTTTGTGTTATAATTGAATATTTTACAATTGATAAAAATCTCCATTCATGATAAAACAAACTATGCTTAGACATAGTGCCAAGTCTCAATCACAATGGAGGGCTATAGACAATGATCATTGCACCAGGAGTCATGATGTTAGAATTGGAATCTGAAGGTATCGGAGGAGCATTACCGATTCACCCTACCCTTGTGTGGGATGAGCATTGTGCTGTACTAATCGATACAGGCATGCCAGGCGATTGGATTCGCATCCAGCATGCCATGCGAGAATCCGGTGTGCCGCTGGATCGTCTGCAAGCGGTTCTGCTTACCCACCAAGATCTCGATCATATCGGCAGTCTGCCTGATATTATCGCCTCCAAAAACGGATGTATCGAAGTGTTAGCTCACCAGGAGGACGCTCCCTATATAGAAGGCAAATATCCGCGCCGAGAAGCGCTGGCGAGCGTACTACCGCTGCTGCCCGAAGAACAGCGAGCTGAAGTATTGGCCATGTGCAATTTGCAGCCTTCTGCTAACGTAACACGCTTGATTGCGGATCATGATCTTCTTCCTTACTGTGGTGGAATTCGAATTATCCATACTCCTGGTCATACAGCAGGCCATGTCAGCATCTATTTGGAGCGCAGTCGCATCTTGATAGCCGCTGACGCCATGACAAGTAATAAAGGGATTTTGCACGGCCCCGTCCCGCATACGACGCTGGACATGGGAAGCGCAATCCGCTCACTAGGCAAGCTAACAAAATATCCGATTGACGCGGTTATCTGTTACCATGGCGGGCTGTCCAAACAGAACATACATCATCAGATCCTGCAATTGTCACAATCTTCGATCACGTAACCATAATAAAAGGGACATCTAACCTGCGAACTTCGCCGTTAGATGCCCTCCTATTTACTTTGAAAATCAACACATCATACACTTTTCATATTTGATAGTGTAAAAACCATTTTCTTCAACCTCACTGGTTCCTATTCTGACTATAGATGGTTCTATCTCCTCAATAAACCTCCTAGTCCGTTATCTGCAATTCGATCGTAGTTTTACGATTGAACATTATGCTCAATTATTTTGATCTAACTTTCACATGAATCAATTGTCATGTATAATTGGGTAATAATGGGGTAAATGGAGGTGTATCATGATCGCACGGCGACTCGCAATTGGTCTCATTTTCGTTATTCTCACTGTATTGTATACATCTATTTGGCAAGGCGGAGATGCCCATATCCTATTCAACATTAACTGCTATTTCGGTTTGGGGCTTTGGGCAGTTGGTTCACTCTTTACTGGCGCATTCAATGATAACACGAAGCTTCGATTTAATATGGGCCATATCCCTGACGAAGACCATCGAAGAAATTTTAAATTTAGCGGCACAATGTTTGTAACGGGGCTGCCGAGTATCGTAACATGTATTTTCATCTATGTTGTTGTTCTATAATACGATACGCTCTAACCAGCATTAAATAAGAAAAGAGGATGATTGCCAATTCAATGCGGGCACATCCTCTCCATGTACTATGGATATTCCATTTGCTTCGATCAATACAATTAATAGTGTTATAACTTATACATATACCTGATTCAAAAATTGCTCGAGCCTTTCTTTCACCTGGGGCCATTCCTCATCAACAATGCTGTACACATTAGAATCACGAATATACCCGTCCTCCATCACCCGATGACGCCGCAATCTCCCTTCAAGCACGGCTCCTAACCGTTGGATTGCCCGATTTGAGCGTTCATTGCGTACATCCGCCGTCAGCTGAACACGAATCGTATGTATCTGTTCGAAGCAATATTGCAGAAGCAAATATTTGCACTCGGTATTGATGCGGGTACGCCATACTGATGGATGATACCATGTACCGCCAATTTCAGCGTAGCGATGCAAGACGGACATATTCATAATTCTCGTTGCACCAATTATTCGCCCAGTAAGCTGATCAATGACAACGAATGGATACTCGATCCCCTTCTCACGGTTCAGAACAGCATCATGAATCGTCCGTTCTGCATCTGCAAGACTGCGGATCGTGCGCGGCAAGTAATGCCATATATCTGGATGAGACGCTGCTTCATATAAATCTTCCGTATGTTCAGGAAGCATAGGGATCAGCTTAGTACTGCTCCCCGTCAGCTCGAACAATTGACTGTTCATTCGTATCCATTCCCCCGAAGGTCTGATAGGTATGAAGTGCAATCTGCAACTTATTTATGTACTGTTGATCATGACTCGAACACATAAATTGAATTGTTGGGCTTGTTGTCTGATCTGATTGCTGATTCAACTGCTTCTCTTGCAACACTTGGGCTAACCGCTGCACTGTGCCTTGACTCCCGTCAATGAGCTGGATATGATCAGGGACTATTTCTCTCAAAATGTGCTTATAATAGGGGTAGTGCGTACACCCTAACACAATTGTACCGTACTGACTCAAGTCAATCCCAGCAAGCTTCTGTGCAAAGAAGTCTCCTATCACTCCCTTATCAAAGTTTAATTGCTCGCAATATTCTACCAATTCCGGCAAAGGAATCGAATCAACAATATGTTCCTCATCAAGACGAGTGACCAGTGTATGGTATTTGTCTTGGCTTAACGTTAAGGCTGTTGCAAATACAAGTACACGCTTGCCGTTATTGCGATTCATTTCTACTGCCGGCTTGACTGCGGGCTCCATGCCGATAATCGGAATATTGTAATTCCGCCGCAATTCAGATGCTGCGATACTCGTTGCCGTATTGCACGCGATTACAAGCGCCTTCACATGATGCTGCATGATTTCCTCAACAGCAGATTGCACATGACGCATCACTTCCTGCTGCGACTTTGTCCCATATGGAACATGAAGCGTGTCTGCATAAAACAAATATTGCTCTTGTGGCAGCTGCTTCATAGCCTCAGCCAATACCGTAATACCACCCATTCCCGAATCAAAAAAAGCGATTGTCATTCCACTCACCTAGCATTCTATTTAGCATTGTAACGTCTGGTTGTCGATGCTTCTATTGTACTCTTTTTCGGCGGCGAATCCTATCGAAACTTCTCACTTTGTGGATGAAAAAAACCTGCTGCACCAGCATTATACCGATACAGCAGGTTCTACGTACACAACCCATTGATCCTTCTATTATTAGTCAATCAGCTTCGCATATTGCTCAGCATTCAGCAGATGCTTCACTGCTTCCGCAGCGCTGCCTTCCACTTCAACTTCCGCAATCCAGCCGTCTCCGTATGGACTGCTGTTCACAAGCTCTGGCGACGCTTCCAATTCATCATTTACCTTCGTAATCGTTCCAGATACCGGACAGTACAACTCAGATACGGTCTTCACAGACTCAATGGAGCCCATGCTGTCCCCCGCGGACAAGCTGGTTCCTACTGAAGGAAACTCGATGAATACAATGTCTCCCAGTTGAGCCTGCGCATGATCTGTAATGCCAACTCGTACTGTATTGCCTTCTATGGCGATTACCCATTCATGCTCTTCACTGTACAGCAATCCATCCTTCACTTCACTCATGTCAACGCCCCATTTCATTCATAATGTCATTCATTAGGCCGTCTATCCATTAGAGATCATTAAAATGGGCAGAGAGCGGCCTAGCGCCTTGTTCTCTGTCCTCGGTACCTGAGAGATCCCGTTCCAGCACAATAGTGGCAGAACTTACCCCTTTGGTGGCAACTAAATATGCACTCTCCAGAGCTGCGTCAGAATGGCGGTTATTGTACCTGAGAGATTCATTGCCAATCGGCAGCTGGCAACTTGCTCCTTCGGTGTTGACAATCATCATTGTCAAACTCTCCCGACCTTCCTCGTTCGCAATTACGATTTCATTTGGGTAATTATAACAACCTTAGATTATTGCAAGATACGTACGATTGTCAATATGACAAGCAGTGAAATCGAATGTGAAGAAAATATCAATTGACAAAGTGTGGAAGGCTCAACTAATGTAGAGATGACAGTTGAAAATGGCGAATGATGGTAAAGGGAGAGACTGCTGAGACATAGCAGCGCCGAAGGAGTAAGCCGTAAGACGTGAATCTCTCAGGCAAAAGGACTTTTACCGGACGCATCTCTGGAGAGCACTGTAATTCACCAGATCGAATACAGTCACCCAAGGGGAAAGCCGATGATACATGCGGAAGCAGACGAATCGTTTGCAGCATTCGGCGACACTCTCAGGTACAAAGGACAGAGCGAGAGACGAAGAGGATAACACATCCACTTTTCTTTCGGCTGTCCTTTTTTGTTCGCATACCAATGGTTTGTCCAAATAAGCGTATCGAGGTGATTTCATGAGTCAATTGAAGAGAACGCCAATATTCGATCAATATTCAACATTTCCCGGTGCACGCTGCATTGACTTCGGCGGCTGGGAGCTTCCTGTTCAATTTATCGGTATTCAGCGGGAGCATGAAGCTGTGCGCACACAGGCAGGCTTGTTCGATGTTTCCCATATGGGTGAGTTTATCGTTAGCGGCCCGGCTTCCCTAACGTTTCTTCAACAGATGACAACGAATGATGTATCGCGGCTTGAGGACGGGAAAGCACAATATACGCTGATGTGCTACCCTGACGGAGGAGTCGTCGATGATATTCTCATCTATCGGATGAAGAGTGACCGATATATGCTTGTTGTCAATGCCTCCAACATCGACAAAGACTATGCATGGCTGCAGAAGCATTTGATTCATGGCGTGACCTTGACAAATGTATCGAACCGCACGGCACTGATCGCCCTTCAAGGGCCGAATGCCCAAGCTATTCTCTCTACCGTATCAGAAGCGCCTATTGATTCGCTTGCACCTTTTCATTTCCTAACGGATGCACAAGTATGCGGCGTGTCAACTCTTCTATCCCGCTCTGGCTATACGGGCGAGGATGGATTCGAGCTCTATTTGTCCGCAGAAGATGCTCCGGGGGTATGGGCTGAACTGCTTCGTGCCGGTGAATCATTCGGCTTGCTGCCAGCAGGGCTGGGGGCAAGAGACACGCTGCGCTTCGAGGCACGTCTGCCGCTCTATGGACAAGAAATTACCGCTGATATCTCACCGCTTGAAGCTGGACTCGGACGATTCGTCAAGCTGGATAAAGGCGACTTCATTGGCCGTGTTGCACTTACGAAGCAAAAAGCTGATGGCCCAGCAAGGAAGCTGGTAGGAATTGAAATGATTGATAAAGGCATTCCCCGCTCTCATTATCCGGTGCTTGCCAACGGGCGCGTAATTGGTGAGGTCACAACTGGCACGCAGTCGCCAACATTGAAGCGCAATTTAGGACTTGCCTTAATTGAAACCGCTTTTTCAGAACTCGATACCGAGGTTATGGTAGAAATTCGCGGCAAACAGTTGAAAGCCCGCGTTGTCCCTACCCCATTTTATAAACGAAATCCGATCCCTGCCAAAGGAGCGAATCCATCATGAAGCATCGTTACATTCCAATGACGGAGCAAGATCAAGCCGACATGCTGCAGCAGATTGGCATCTCTTCCATGGAAGATCTGTTCCGCGATATACCAGCATCCATTCGTTACAATGGTGTGCTTCCTATGTCCGAACCACTAGATGAAGCAGCCATGATGAAGCATATGAAGCAGTTGGCTTCTCGCAACGCAGACAATGAGAGCCACACCAGCTTCCTTGGCGCAGGAATATACGACCATCATATACCGGTTGTCATTCAGCATCTGGTCTCCAGATCTGAATTTTATACCGCATACACGCCTTATCAGCCTGAAATCAGTCAGGGTGAGCTGCAAGCAATCTTTGAATTTCAGTCCTATATTTGCGAATTGACAGGCATGGCTGTTGCCAATGCAAGCATGTATGATGGCGCAACAGCAATGGCCGAAGCAGGAGCACTTGCTGTAGGCGCAACGAAGCGCAAGCAGATCGTCATATCGAGCACCGTACACCCAGAGGCAAGACAAATTGTTCGCACGATGGCACGAGGACTGAATGTTGAAGTGGTCGAGATCGGTTATAAAGACGGCGTAACTGACCTTGCACAACTTGAGCATGCAGTCACGAACGAGACTGCTGCCGTACTTATTCAGTCACCGAATTTCTTTGGCTGCATCGAAGATATCCGTGCAATCGAACCAATTGCACATGCGCACAAAGGTTTGCTCGTAATGAGTACGAACCCGCTAAGCCTTGCTCTTTTAGAGAGCCCTGGCAAGCTCGGTGTCGATGTATGCGTCGGAGATGCGCAGCCTCTTGGTATTGCACCTTCATTCGGCGGGCCAACATGCGGTTTCTTTGCGGTAGCAGAACCGTATATGCGGCGAATTCCTGGAAGGATTGTTGGTCTGACCAAAGACTTGGATGGCAAGCGCGGCTTTGTCCTCACGCTTCAAGCAAGAGAGCAGCATATTCGTCGCGAGAAGGCGACATCCAACATTTGCTCGAACCAAGCGCTGCTTGCACTTGCCGCTTCGATATACATGTCCGTTATGGGCAAAAAGGGAATGCAAGAGGTAGCGAAGCTGAATATACAGAAGTCTCATTATGCTTCTGCCCAAATCAACAGCAAACAGCAGCTTTCATTAGCTTTCCAAGCACCTTACTTCAATGAATTCGTAGTCCGTCTTCCAGAAGGAACCGATATGGATCACCTGCACGGGCTGCTCCTTGACAAAGGATTTATCGGCGGCTTGGATCTGGGCCGCTTCTATCCTGAGCTTGCGGGACATATGCTCATTGCCGTTACAGAGAAAAAGTCCAAATCGGACATCGAACAATTTATCGACCTGCTGGAGGTGAGCTGCGTATGAAACCGGATCAAGCGCTAATTTTTGAACTAAGCCATCCTGGCCGCACTGCCTATTCCTTGCCGGAATGTGACGTTCCGGAAATCGAGCTTCAAGAACTCATTCCTGCTTCAATGCTGCGCAGTCAGGAGCCTGAGCTGCCTGAAGTATATGAAGTTGATGTGATCAGACATTACACAGCCTTATCACGCCGCAACTTTGGCGTAGATAATGGTTTCTATCCGCTCGGCTCTTGCACAATGAAATATAACCCAAAAATTAACGAGGATGCGGCAAGACTGACTGGACTCGCAGCCATTCATCCTTATCAGCCTATCAACACGGTACAAGGCGCATTGGAGCTCATGTATACGCTGCAGGAGGATCTTGCTGCGCTGACAGGCATGGATAAGGTTACGCTGCAGCCTGCGGCAGGCGCTCATGGTGAATGGACGGGATTAATGATGATTCGCGCCTACCATGAAAGCCGTGGCGAGCAGCGGACGAAGGTAATCGTACCTGATTCTTCGCATGGGACGAACCCAGCAAGCGCAACCGTGGCCGGCTTAGATACAATTACAATACCATCCAATGAACAAGGATTGGTTGATCTGGATGCGCTCAGAGCCGCTGTCGGCCCTGATACGGCAGCGCTAATGCTAACGAACCCGAGTACACTTGGATTGTTCGAGGAGCATATTGTCGAGATCGCAAGCATCGTGCATGAAGCAGGAGGGTTGCTGTATTACGATGGCGCCAACTCGAATGCGATTATGGGAATTACGCGGCCTGGAGACATGGGCTTCGATGTCGTCCATTTGAATTTGCATAAGACGATGAGCACCCCGCATGGAGGCGGCGGCCCTGGCGCTGGCCCTGTAGGCGTGAAGAGCAAGCTGATTCCATTCCTCCCATCCCCAACGGTGATGAAACTTGAGGATGGCTCATACGACTTCGATCATGGTTCACCATTGTCGATTGGACGGGTTAAGGCCTATAATGGGAACTTCGGTATCCTCTTGCGTGCTTATGTCTATATTCGCACTTATGGCCCAGAAGGTCTGCGCCGTGTATCCGAATGCGCCGTGCTGAATGCCAACTACATGATGCACCGTCTATCTCCTTATTACGATATTCCATATCCAGGCGTGTGCAAGCACGAATTTGTCATGTCCGGCAAAGGATTGAAGCAATATGGCATTCGTACGCTCGATGTTGCCAAGCGCCTTCTCGACTTCGGTTTCCATCCGCCAACCATCTACTTCCCGCTTAATGTAGAGGAATGCATGATGATTGAGCCTACGGAGACAGAAAGCAAGCAGACACTGGATCGCTTCATTGATGTTATGATTCAAATTGCACAGGAAGCGAAGGAGCAGCCTGAGCTGCTGTTGAATGCTCCTCATTATACGGATGTAAAACGATTGGATGAAACACAAGCAGCACGAAAGCCAGTATTGAACTGCGCGTGTAATTAACTAGCAGCGAGACCAATATACAAATGCCCCGAGCGCCTGCCGACAATTCGGTACGGCCACTCGGGGCATTTCTTCATTAGATGAAATCTATCTCATGATCTTTCCGGTTATTTCTTCGCTCGGCTAACATAGAATTTAATCTTGTCACCCTTCTTCGCAGCTCCACCAGCAGGAACATCTTGCTTAAATACTTTACCTGCTTCCTGCTCATCAGTGTTCTCGAGGACGTACTCATATTTCAAGCCGCTTGCGAGAATTTGCTTCTCTGCATCTTCTTTCGACAGCCCTACTAGATTAGGAACAGCAACCTCACCGGACTTCGGTGGTTCGGTTGTCTGATTCGTGTTCGGATCTGGCTGTTGGCCCTCAGGATGCTGCCCATCCACAGGAGGCGTCGTCGGATCCGTCGTTGTTCCTGTCTGACCATCCTGGGTACCGTTATTCGTAGTTCCCGAATCCGTTGAATGATCATCAGGTTTATTCTCTTGTGTTGTATTTGGCGGAGTTACACTCGAATTATTTGAGCTGGAATCCCGATCACGGTCTTGATTCCTCCGATCCGAGTCATCTGACTCTGTCTCGCGTTCCTGATCCGAATTGTCATTGGATGAGCTGTTGTCAGTTGCGGGCGGTTCTGTAACGTTCGTCGAAGTTCCCGAATCATTTTGGCTCGCATCTGAACCTGATCCCGGCTCCGTTGCGGGATTCCCCGTTACGGCCTGGTTGTTGGATTCCGCAACTGAATCAGTCACTGCCACATCATTCGCTTTTGAGAGCGAGTTCGCCCACATGACCGCACCGCCCAATACACAAATAAACACGGCTGCACAGGCGATGATCAGCATCATCTTCTTGCGGCCCACATTTTCCGAGCCGTCTGCCTCATAAGGTGCCGCTTCCTCTTCTTCCGTCTCCTCTTCCGCCATACTGAGCAGTTCCGGATCCACTTTAGGGACAGGCGGTGTATAAATGCCTCCAATTGTCTTCACCGGTATATTCGGAGAGTCCATAATCTCGCGAAGCGTAAGCATGAAGGAGAACGATGAGCTCTCTCCCAAATATACACTCTGTACAAGGGACAACAATGCTTCCTTCTGACCAGGCGACAACTCCTTCAATGCGCCGGCCAAACGCGCCTCGTACATTTCATAATACTGTGGCACATTCAGATGGAGGGTACTTAATTGATACAGCAAATAACATAATCCCAATGTACCGCATCGTTCTGTAGCCGCAGTCGACCAATAATTCATCACTAGCACTTGATGATCTTCCGTAATCCACAAGTTATCGACGGATACCGAGAAGTTCGTAATATTTGATTCCAGCGCATCTTGAACCGCCTTGCCAACTTCATAAACCAACGACAGCGTCTTCGTCGCACTCAATGCGTGATGCTGTATGTACTTTGCAAGCGGCATTCCATTGTAAGATGTGAATACAACAAAGAAATCACTGCCGGATGTGCCGGCATTCAACATATGGAAAAATCGATTATTTGAAAAATGCGAGATTTGCCCAAACGCCTTCTTGCATTGTTCAGCCTTATCCAGCCCTTTATTTTCTACTAAATATATAAATACGTCTCTCTTTAGTGATAAATCTATTGCTTCATATAATATTCCATCAGCCAGATGCAAAATGACTTTGCATAATTGATAACGTTCTCCAATGTAAGCACTCATATGTCTTGCTCCTCCGCGATTCATGCTCGTAGCCCAACGCTGAACGTTGAGCTCTCCTAAGCCATTATGAAGGAATTTTTGATTTTTTGCAAAACTTGCATTAACGAAACTTTGTATGGCTATTTGCCGATTCCTTACACTTATGCCGATATTGCTTAATCTCCCGCATTTTCGCAAATTTTTCAGCATATTTTCGTCCATTATTTTCATATTACATGCGTACAATTTTTATTCCATTTTCATCGCGTTCACAACCAATCTCCATTGCTTTACCAACTGCTCCATCTTATCACCTGCACCTGTAATTTCCCCCATTCGGGCAGCTTGCCCTGCCCATAACGACATATATTGAGGATCACTGTTACGTGCGGCTGCCTGTCTAACACTCCTCGTCAACTCATTCATAATTGGATATGCTGGAATGGAAGCTAAACACGACTCCAATCTATGAATTAGTTCATTGCGTATACCTCTGGCAGGTTTGCCTGAAATGGTTTTCGTAATAACTGTACTGCGTTCGTCAGAAGAACAAATCGCTTCTTGATAGGCAGGATGTACGCCGCTTTCCTTGCACAGTAGGAATGCACTACCTAATTGGGCTGCTTGTGCTCCGAGAGCCATAACAGCAGCAATCCCCCGCCCGTCCATGATCCCACCTGCAGCAATAACAGGTGTTGCTACATGATCGACGATTAGCGGCACTAACGCTAATGTCCCAACTAAGGAAGAATGGGGATCCCCCGCAAATGTCCCACGATGGCCCCCTGCCTCACTGCCCTGTGCCACAATCATATCAACTCCTGCAGCTTCAAGACTAACCGCTTCTTCAACATGGGTTGCCGTCCCTATTAAAACAATGTCAGCCTTTTTCAATTGTCGAATATATAAGTCATCCAAAATTCCAAATGTAAAGCTAAGGACGGGAACCTTCTCTTCAACAATCACTTTTACCTGTTCATGAAAAGTTTCCCGGTAGCTTTTTTCATCAAAGAAATAACTGTCCGCGCTGATTCCTATATTGCCGACTTCTACTTGCCCCTTTCTTCGCACTTCCTTTTCGATATCCTCCAATTGTTTTATCACCGTTTTCGAAATGCACCCATCAATGCCAGGAGGCTCTGGTACAAATAGATTTACGGCAAATGGATTGCCAGTAAGCTGCTTAATTGCTCGAATAGCGGTTCTCATCTGTTCCGGAGACATGTATCCTGCCCCAAGCGTTCCAAGTCCTCCAGCGTTCGATACAGCCGCCACAAGCTCAGGTGTTGTCGTTCCACCTGCCATACCAGCTTGTATAATCGGATATTTGATATGCAATCGATTTATAATCGCATTCGATTTCTTGTTCACATACAACCTTCCTTTCCTTTTTCATGTCACTCTTTAGTTTTATACAAATAGCGAATCTTCCTAAGCCTTCGACGCAATCAAGTCTATTTCCTGTATATTACAAAAAAAACCTACGCTATGTATTCAAGATGATATTTATGACATAAAAAAATCTAGATGTTGTTGGAGATGTGCAATTGCCTGAATCAAGCTTGTCAGAACTATTAGTTATTAAGAGAAGAAGGCAACGTTGCTACCTTTCTTGCATAGTATAAACAACATATATTTTTGCCTTAGGGAAAATTTTTGTTGCCTAACAAACATAGTTGACCTATACTAATGAAGTGGCATGTACGGAAAACTTCGCTTTTGTTTGGGATTAGTTTTGCTCTAGGTAAACTTTTTGGGACATGGTGAAATCAGGAGAGTGATTCGAAAATGCATTCGAACGACGTAACATTATACAATGCTGGCACTGGCCAACATGTGCGGCTGAATCGAATCGAAGTTCAAGGGGTATTACGCAGAAGATTGCTTGATCTCGGATTTGTTCCAGGCAATGTAATCGAAGTGCTGCAGCGCAGCCCGCTCGGCGATCCGATTGCATTCCGGGTCAATAATACAACGATCGCGCTTCGCAAGGAAGAAAGCACGCTTATGTACGGAGAAATAGTCGGGGGGGACAACGAATGACTGAACAATATACGGTTGCCCTAGCCGGCAATCCGAATACAGGAAAAAGTACATTGTTCAATACACTTACAGGGATGCGACAGCATACCGGGAACTGGGCGGGAAAGACTGTATTAACTGCGGAGGGTCACTTCAATCATGAAGGTGCTTCGTATAAAATGGTCGACTTGCCAGGGACGTACTCACTATACTCCAATTCTGCCGACGAAGAAGCGGCTCGAGATTATATTATATTTGAAAAGCCTGACGTTACACTCGTCGTGCTAGACGCAACATCATTGGAACGTAATTTGAATTTAGCTCTTCAAGTAATGGAGATGACCCACCGTGTTGTGGTCTGTATAAACTTGATGGACGAGGCGAAGCGGCTCGGTGTTAAGATCGACATCAATGCCATTGAGAAGAAGCTCGGTGTGCCTACGGTAGCGATCTCCGCAAGACATCGCACTGGGATTGACCAAATGATGAAGAAAATCAAGGGAGTGGCTTCCGGCCGGATCGTCCCTAACCCGCTGCTCGTTCAATATAACAAGGATATTGAAAAGAAAATCGCTGAGCTTGAACCGATCATACGTGAAAAGCTTGGTACTGCATATCCAACACGATGGATTGCACTTCGTCTGCTGGACGGTGATGAAAGCTTGATTCATTCGATGAAGTCCAAATGGAGTTCGCCGGCCGCAGATTCAGTGAAAGGAGTTGTTTCGTATGGCCACACCGCTTGCCACTAATTCAGATTCTTTGGACTCTTTATTGTCCAGAGCCCGCAGCCTTGCGAGCGGAGAAGCGATCCGAGACGGAATTGTAACTGATATTTATCGTACGACTCGTGAAATATGTAGCACAGCTATTGTGTATGAAGACAAGAATAAGTTAAAAAGCACATACCGGTTAGATAAAGTTCTAACCTCGCCAATTTGGGGATTTCCGATTATGCTCGCCATTCTAGGCGTTGTATTCTGGCTAACGATCGCTGGAGCGAACGTTCCGTCGGAAATGATATTCTCCTTCTTCGAAGTAATCGAAGGCTACTTAAACATGGCATTTGAAGCGATGAATGCACCAGCATGGCTGCACGGCATTCTCGTACTTGGCTTATATCGTGGAACATCATGGGTCATTAGCGTAATGCTGCCGCCAATGGCGATCTTCTTCCCTATTTTCGCATTGCTTGAAAACTTCGGGTATTTACCGCGCGTTGCCTTCAATATGGATCGCATGTTCAAGAAATCAGGCGGCCATGGGAAGCAAGCCTTGACAATGTCTATGGGCTTCGGCTGTAACGCTGCAGCTATTTTGTCCACACGAATTATTGAGTCGCCTCGTGAACGGATGCTGGCGATTCTGACGAATAACTTCGTACCGTGTAATGGCAGATGGCCTACACTTATTCTGTTGTCTTCTCTGTTCATGGCAACTGGTGTTGCAAGTGGAATGCAAACCGTAGCAACGGCTGCTATCGTTATGGGCATGGTTATGATTGGGATTGTGGTAACGCTAACTGTATCATGGGTGATGTCAAAAACAGCTCTGCGCGGTGTTCCAACCCACTATACGCTGGAGCTTCCTCCTTATCGCAGACCGCAGATTTGGAAAACCATTTTGTTATCGTCACGTGACAAATCGCTTAATGTACTGATCCGCGCTGTCGTTATTGCGGCTCCTGCAGGCGTACTTACTTGGATTCTTGGCAATGTTATGGTTGGCGGCGACAGTGTCTTGAACCATATGGCCTCATTCTTCGATCCATTCGCTCATGCGATTGGTCTTGATGGTTTCATTATTATGGCATTCCTGCTCGGACTGCCTGCGAACGAAGTTGTCCTGCCAATCCTTCTTATGGGCTATTTGTCCACAGGTGCTATGGTAGATGCAGATGGTATGGAGAACATTAAGGATATTTTTCTACAGCATGGTTGGACATGGTTGACAGCCTTGAATATGATGTTGTTCTCCTTGCTCCACTATCCTTGCGGTACGACATTATTCAATATTTATAAGGAAACGAAAAGTATAAAATGGACGGTCTTGTCTGCCGTCATTCCGCTTGGTATCGCGATTGCAGTTACCTTTGCCACAGCTCAGCTTGCCAGAGCTTTCGGGTGGGTATAACCATTCACATAGAACCTCTGAATGGATTTCTCCGTTCAGGGGTTTTATTATTGCTGCAAGCATGAATTCTGGATTTCCTCAGACGAAGCTCTGCAAACATTCTTCGAACATAAAAGAACCTGCAGATTCCTCTGCAGGTTCTATGACTAATATATAATTCCAAATTCGATAATTAGCCTGTGAATGCTTGCACCCAAACGCCATTGTAGTAAGCAACACCGATGGATGTGAAGCTGGAGCTCATAATGTTCTTGCGATGGCCGTCGCTGTTCATCCACGCATTCATAACTTCTTGCGGCGTACGTTGACCTTTTGCAATATTCTCGCCAGCAGTGTTGTAGTTAATGCCTTGTGCTCTCATCAAATCAAATGGAGAGCCAAGTGTAGGGGATTGATGGCTAAAGTAGTTATTATCGTACATATCTTTTGCTTTGATCATCGCTACTTTATTCAATGCTGCATCGGATTTCAACGGCTGCAAGCCTGCATTGGCGCGTTCTTTGTTCACCAGGTCAATAACTTGGCTCGCAAAGTCGCTGTTCGCATTGTTGTTTTCTTCTGGTTTTGTAGGTTTGTTTTCGCCAGGATTTACTGGTTTTTCTGCCGAAGGTTTATTTCCTTCTGGCTTTGCTACCTCTGGTTTTTCCACCCCAGGCTTGTTGCCTTCCGGCTTTGCTGGCTTATAAACAGGAGGTTTAGTGTTATGAACTTGTTTTTGAAACTCTTCGACCCATTTCGTCAAATATTGCTTCAATTCCTGTTTATTTTGGAAAACCTTGTTCACATGAATGACGTTCGTATTAATGACGTTCGAGCAATTTTGGTTCAACGGATTCGATACTTGCATAGGCTTCATTGGTGCAGCCATTGCTGAATTCGCTGCCATAATTGGTGCCAATGCAATTGCACCTGTAAGTACGACTTTCTTAAATGTGTTATTCATCCTGTACATCTCTCCCTTTGCAGCCTGCGAGGTTAGCTGTCGGGTTCGGGTCAAAGCGGACTCCCCTGTCGTTATACGACTTCACCCCAATGTGTGGTTCCCCCGCGCTCTGTTGAGCTTCGGCTTGTTTTGTATTACGTTTCCGATCCTATCACGGATGCTGAATCAGATCATTTTAAACATAATGCTATTTTAGATATATTTTTCCATATAAAAAAACCGAAGCACAATACAGTTGTGCTCCGGCTTACTACACCAATTATAGCTATGTTAAAATAAATCTATATCATACGATTCTTATTCGATGACTTGGGCTAGCTCTGTGAAGATGACACCCAACGCATACGCTCCTGCATCTGGATAGCCGATACTGCGCTCGCCAACCGTGCCTGCTCTTCCCATTCGTGCAACAATTGTTTCGGTATGCTTAGCACCCTGAACAGCAGCTTCCGCAGCCTTAGCCGCAGCGAGCTTTAGTCCGTCTCCATTAGCCGCACTTTGCACCCATGCATCAGCGAATGGCGCTAGTGCGTCTACCAATGTTTTATCGCCAACTACAGCACCTCTTCCGAAGGAACGTTCCCCCGTGTCTTGAATGCCTTTCACAACCGCCTGCATCATTTGTGCAAATTCAGGAATAGACAGTTCAGTTCGGTCTCCGGCAAATTTGCTTGCAGCGCGGAATGCCGAGCCCCAAATAGGACCAGATGCGCCGCCGCAGTGCTCCATAATGACTAATGAGCATGCATGCAGGAATTCGCCAATATTGTTCGAATGGTGATTCATTATCTCATGCCATTCTCTCTTCAATTGCTTGAAACCCTTCGCTACACTCATTCCGAAGTCACCATCGCCTGCATGTGCATCCAACTCGCAGAACGGAACTTCGTTCTGAATGATGATTTCGCTCATTTTGTCTGTCAGGAAGATAAGGTTGTGAAGTGAGAAAGTGTCCTTTTCCGTTTTCGCATACGCTGGATTCGTTTCACTCTGATAAGATACTTCACGATCCACAACTGTATCCCCTTGCTGTTTCTCGACTGTAATCGGGTGCAATTCACCATGAAGCTGCAGCGCTGGCGTATCACAACTTGCTGCCAGATAATGCTTCAATTGCTCATCCAAGCGCATGAAAGACACAGATGCTCCAGCCATGTCGATGCTTGTCATGTAATTGCCAACCAACACCTTCATCACAGTTACGTTCTGGCGTTGAATCTCACGAACCACTGCATTTGCGAACAAGTACAATTCTTGCAGCGGTGATCCGCCAAATCCGTTAATCAACACGGCAAGCTCCTGCTGGGAACCCTCCGAAATTTTCATATCACGGAACAAATCCGCCACCATTTTGTGAGCCAATTCATCGGCAGACGCGATTTTCTCTCTGCGAATTCCCGGCTCGCCGTGTATCCCAACACCATACTCGATTTCATCGTCATTCAGTTCAAATGTAGGCGTGCCCTTTGCAGGAACCGTACAGGAGGTAAGCGCAAAACCGATGCTTCTTGTATGATCAATCGCATGCTGGGCAATTGCCTTCACTTCTGCAAGCTCCAAGCCCTCTTCCGCGGCAGCGCCGGCAATTTTATGAACGAGCACCGTACCCGCTACACCCCTGCGTCCGACCGTGTACAGACTGTCCTCAACCGCAATATCGTCGTCCACCTTAACATAGTCAACCTTGATCCCGTCTTCACCCGCCAAGTGGGCAGCATTTTTGAAGTTCATGATGTCGCCGCTGTAGTTCTTAATAATGAGCAGCGTTCCCTTCTTGCTCGCGGAAGCCTTCAACGCTTGGTAGACTTGGATTTGAGATGGAGAAGCAAATACATCCCCGCACACCGCTACATCAAGCATGCCTTGGCCTACAAAGCCAGCATGCGCTGGTTCATGACCGCTTCCTCCACCGCTAATCAACGTGACTTTGTCGCGATTCACGTTTTTTTTCTTCATAATCTTATATTTACTAATGAATTCCAGCTCCGGGTGTGCAAGTACCATACCGTTACACATTTCTCGCACTAATGTTTCTGGTTGATTCATAATCTTCTTCATCGGTTATTCACCCTTTGCTTTGAATTGTTGCCCCATAAGGTCGGCCACTCGAATCGCGGATACAACCATCTCTTCGGTTACCGGGAATGGCATGGAGTGAATAGATTCCTCAGGAATACACGACTTCTGAGCTACGGCTAGTAATTCTTCATTCGTAACGGTTGTTACACCGAGATCGGCCAAGCATACCGGAAGTCCGATGCTGACACAGAACTTCAATACCTCGTTGATTTCTGCCGCACTTGCATTTTCAAGAACCAACTGCACCAAGGTTGTAAAGGCTACCTTCTCCCCATGCATATAAGAGTGAGTGCCTTCAAGTGACGTTAACCCATTGTGGATGGCATGAGCTGCTGCCAAGCCGCTACTTTCAAATCCTAAACCGGACAACAAAATATTTGTTTCCACAATATTCTCCAGTGCTGGCGTGACCAAGTTCGCATCACAGGCCATCTTTGCTTTTGCGCCATCTTCCAACAGTGTCTCATAGCAAAGCTTGGCGAGAGCAAGTGCTGCTTTTGTACCCTTGGCAGGCCCGACTCCAGCCATTGCGCCGCAAGGCAGCCCTGCATTCACGTTTGAATAAGAACTTGCCGTTGCCCGTGCCTCAAAATATGTGGAAAGCGCATCCCCCATGCCTGCCACGAGAAAGCGAGTAGGCGCATTGGCAATAACCGTTGTATCAATCATGACTACACTTGGACTTTGCTTAAAGTAAGCATAGTCATCAAATTCGCCTTCAGGCGTGTACATAACCGCGGAATGGCTTGTAGGCGCATCGGTTGCAGCAATCGTAGGGACAATAATCAATGCATCACCTTCCGCTACACACTTCGCGGTATCAATTGCTTTACCTCCGCCAAGACCGATTGTACAAGAACAATTATGCTCAATCGCAAGCAATTGCAACCGCTTAACTTCTTGACGCGAGCATTCTCCTGTGAAACCGCTCTCAACTAAGGTGACGTTATATTTATTCATTGTATGTTCAAGCTTATTCTTTACACGCTGCACATCGTCAGGATGAGCAATTAGAAGAGCAGAATCTCCGAATGTTCTGATGAAATAACCCAAATTGTATAGTTCATCTTCACCTTGCACATATTTTGCTGGACTGATAAACGCTTTTCTCATGATTGTATGCCTCCTCTGTGTGTTTGAACATCTTTATTATAACTTCGTCTAAGAACAAGATCATGGAACTATTGTTGCCAAATAAAGCGCTATCATATCGGATTATCTTATCCTCCTCCTGCAAAATGGTATTATCTTGTCCTCGGATGAGAATATTATGTATAATGAGGCCAAGCGGACAAAAGGAGAATGAACCATCATGAGTACACGATTTAGCTTGGAAAGCATTATTGATATGGAGAAATGGCAGAAGCTGCAGGATTCGCTTTCCTTGGTTACGAAGATGGCCGTTATTACGACCGACTACAAGGGAGTTCCCGTTACAGCGCATAGCCATTGCCAAAGCTTCTGCAAAGCCATTCGGCAAGACGAATCGTTATCGCAATACTGCCAGAAGTGTGACGCGCGAGGCGGACTAGAGGCTGTACGGTTGAATAAACCCTATATTTATTTATGCCATTTTAACATTGTCGATATCGCCATACCTATCATCGTCAATAATCAGTACATGGGGGCAGTTATGGCGGGACAAGTGAAGCTGCGCGACAATCCGCTGGAGCTTGAACAGATTGTATCCCGTCCAGCCAATGCGGATTCAAATCGCAAGTTTATGAAGCTGGAACCGGAATACAGTGATTTGCCAGTATTATCCTATGATGAAGTCGTCACCATTTCTGAAATGCTCTATCATTTATGCAATTACATTGTCGAGGAAGCGATTGCGAAAAATACGACCATTGATATGTACCGTCAGGCACTAGCGAGTGGTCATTCGACACCTAGCTTTTTGGCGGATCACAGCTACCGAAGCATCCAATCGTTTAAATCGGAATTGGACAACACACTGATTGACAATCAAATCAACAAGATGAAAAATCAGCAGAAGCTAGCTTCCAATTCCATTCTTCAGCCCGCATTCGATTATATATATGCTCATAAAAGCGAGAATGTAAAACTAGCGGATATGGCAGCTCTTTGTCACGTAAGTCCCAGCTATTTCAGTCGTATTTTTACAAAGGAAACCGGTGAGAACTTCTCTGTCTTCATCCCACACCTAAAGATAGAATGGGCGAAGCAAATCTTGGAGACGACCGATCTGTCCATCTCGCAAATTAGCAACGAGCTCGGCTTCAGTGAGCCAAGCTACTTCATTAAGTCATTCAAGAAGTTTGAACGAATTACACCCGCCCGGTATCGTCAAATATATAAACGATAAACTCAAAATGAAAAGCCGTCACTTCAAGTTCTGCTTCCGAACTAGATGACGGCTCATTTTTCATTATCTATCATCACATTTTTACCGGATCCAATCTCGCATCTCATCCATCGTTACAAATGTGATAGAGGGTGAAATCGCATCAATATGAGTACAAGCAGCGACTTTATAGCCGTGATCCAGCTCGTACGTATGGAAGCACACAGGCTCCCCATCCGGGTTCAATACAAATTTCCCCTCACTATTCTCCAAGATAGAGAAGGAATCCAGCGGTATGGATAAACCTTTTCCCGCTGCTTTGATGTAGCTCTCCTTTAACGTCCACTGCGTGTAGAAATAATTCAGCCTCTCCCCTTCTGATTTCTGCATGAGGGATTCTGTTTCTAGCACAGAGAAAAAACGATTTGCTATTGAAAGATCAATCTGCTGTACCTGCTCTACATCAATGCCGAGCACTCCATGTCCCCATATCATCATCACCCAGCATCCAGAATGCGAAATGTTATAGGAAAAATCATCATTTCCTACGACATGCGGTTTGCCATACTCATTGTGCTCAAATCGTATGTCTGAATTCGTATAGCCATAATCTTTGCACAAAATTGCTCTTACTAAAGCCTCGCCAAAAAGAGAACGATATGAGTCTTGAATGAACTTAAACCTTTTAACTTGATCTCTGCGCTGCGGTGCAACCTTGCCTAGGAAATATTCATAATCCTCTGGTCGAACCTGCTCCGGTATGCGAAATACTGCAATCTTCGTTATGCTAATCACCTATCCCGCCTAGATTCCCACTTACTTGAATCCCATTTTTGTTAACTAGCCTAGCACATATGCTGACATTTAATATTATCCATCATGTTGATGTTTTTGAGCAAATGCGCTTCACGTCTTTTTCTTGCTGCAGATAACGGATCATGCCTTCATATTTCCGTACCATATCCTTAGATTACCACAAACCGCCCGTATACGCTGCGCCCG
This sequence comes from Paenibacillus sp. B1-35, assembly GCF_050474385.1. Taxonomy (NCBI): domain Bacteria; kingdom Bacillati; phylum Bacillota; class Bacilli; order Caryophanales; family Paenibacillaceae; genus Paenibacillus; species Paenibacillus sp. B1-35. The sequence continues at coordinate 125,072 of NZ_JBCHVJ010000001.1, read as the reverse complement.
ATCCCCATGTACGCAAATAAAGCTTGGCGATTAATTGGATGTTTGAAGGGGAAGTTACTTTATAAGCTAACCTTTTTATGAATCAAGGCTATCAAGTTATTGATCGTGCTGAAGTTTTCCAAATCCAGATCATCATTCTCAACTTCAATTTCGAACTTCTGCTCCACGAAGTTTACAAGTTTCATTGCAAACAGTGAGTTGACAAACCCTAATTGAAAATAATTGTCGTCATCCGAAAAATTAATATTTTCTTCGCTAATGGACAAGTTTTGATGAATGAATCTTCTGATTTCAGTTTGATAGTTCATAGTATCCTCCTTCGCAATTCAGCAATTGGACTTCAATATACGGGGGAAAGTCTTGAATATTGATTAAATCATGCTCCAAGACATAGTTGCCTTGCCCATCTGATGATTTCTCGCGGAAACCAGCAAAGCGATAGCTGATGTACATCATGCGGTTGCGTCCCGTTTCTGTAAAATCAGCCAACAGCGGTATCTGATGTTTTCGAGCCTCTTGTAAAATGTAACTGAGCAGCACAGTTCCTACGCCTCGGGATACGACGCGGCAGGACATCAGCAGCATCTCAAGCTTCCAATGAGTGTCCAGCATATGAATCAAGGCCAGCCCGATCTTCCCGTAATCACCATACTTATCTTCCAATTGACAGACTAATAGCCGATGATAAGGAGATTTCCGCAACGTGTCCAGCTCTTCATAGCTGAATGTTCTTCCTGTGGCGTTCAATTGATTCGTGCGGACTGTCAATTCTTCGGCCCGCTGCAAATCCTCTTCCTGCGCAGGATAGATGGTGAACTTCATAGAAAGCGTAGCAAGAAAAGCCTCCGACGGGCCCTCATACTCGCGTTCTGCCAGCTTACGTGCATAATCTGCCTGATATAATTTGCGTCTCCTTGCAGAGTCAACGGTAATAAATCGCGGGTACAAGCCTGGAAGTGATAATAGCGTGTGAGTTTGATCCGCATTTATGCAGTGAACGCTGTCATGTACATTTTTTACTTCTTCCAATTCAAATGGTTGATCGTCAATGAAGAGGATTGTGTCCATGCCAATATTAATATTTTTCTGGATCTCAGCAAGTGAGGTCGATTTGGCGCTCCAATGAATTTCGGGATAGAGGAAATAATTATCCAATCTCAATTCTTTCAGTTTGGCCATGGCCAAGTCATAATCGTTTTTACTGGCAATGGATTGCAGAATTCCTCGGCGATCGAGTGTCTCGATAATTTCACGAATGCCCGGCTTCAGTTGGACGTTGGCCGACTCCACCAGCACTCCATCCCACAGCGTATTATCCAAGTCCCACACAACGCACTTCCATTCTGTTTTCTCACTCATACGGACCTCTTATTAGAATAATAGACTTCGCTTGTAATTATGTCGTAACGAATTGGTTACGAATACGGGAGTAGGATACCATCGCATCCACTCCCTCTTGTGCGATGCCAACTTCTGCCCATGCTATACTGTATCGGCCATTGTCCAAAGCATTCGATACGACATATTCGAAGCCAAAGTTCAGTTTCCCAATTACATGTGATTTCGGAACTATGACGTTTCGCAAATGAATTTCTGCAAGATGGGTCGCTCGTGATGCCATAAGCCCTACTATTGCTTTCGTTTCAACACCGACGTAAGAACGTTCGACGAGGAAAAAACGGTGCTCTTGCCTTAATTCGATGCAACAACGAGGAACACATCGGCAATGTCGCCAAACGTTATCCACTTTTTCAACCCATTCATGACATCCTAACTTTCTTCCTCATGCCATGTTGTTTTGATGTTTTTAGCGTCTGAACTAACATCCGGCTCCTGACTGAAGATCGTCGCAATCTCCGCTTTCATAAAGCCACGATCTCTTCCTTGTTCATCTTCACTCTCCTCTCCATGATTTGTAAATTCAATGAGAAGTTGGCTCGAATGGATATTTGAAAAGACGGTGCCTCTAGCCCTATCATCAAATGGCCGGCAATTGTCAAGAAAGAACACACGCCTTCCTCGGATAAATAGCAACCCTCATTCAGGAGCTTGATAATCCTGCCAGCTACGGCGATATACATTCGCCAAGGATGAGCGACTGAGAGACAAATGCGGTGTAACCGATGTTGTTGAGCAGCCTGTAAGTGCTTAAATGATTTGTTTTGGAAAATGTCAATAATCGTGTGAGGTTCTTATGTAAGGTAGGAAGGTATGGTGAGAACGCTTAATCAAGCTGACGTGAAAGAGCGGAGCCGATGTGAGGCCAAATGCTCAACTTATTTCCTGCATAATTTGCTGCTTCAATCGTACTTCCTACTTAGGATCACGCGAGAAGTCCGGCTTCGTCATATGATAGTCGATTCGATATGGACAACTAGGAGAGGCAAATCATCAATAATATCAAACCGCATCGTAGTGCATCCTGTTCTCCAATAAAGAGATGCAGCGCTTGTTCTAACCGAATTTCGTCTATCCCTTCAAGCATGATAGAAGCGGTGATATTATATGAAAGAGGGTCATTAATTTGACAATCGAAGAATATGAAGAATATTACTTTTTAGAGCTTCAAGGAAACCATTGTTCCAAAGCTGTGCCACCGCCGAGACAATCGCTTCCCTCAGCAACAGAAACCACATAAGCATGCTCCACTGAATTAGTAGATTTGTTACCAAAAATAATAAAGTTGAAAAGATAAATCTGTCAACAATATTATTTTTGAAAGAACTTGGAACCTCAAATCGATAACAGCATGAACTTCACTAACATTTTATCCTTACGAGTCTGTTGTCAAGAAATAAATTGTAAATATCTGTTATTGACTGAAACAATACAGAGAGCCGTCTGCCAAGTCCTTCGAGAACTTTGCGACGGCTTCCCGCACTATGATATTCGCATTCTCCTTTATGGCTTGGTTTGTTTGCGTTTTAACAAATGAATATACCACTTCAACCCAGCATTATGATTGAAGAGGCTAACTTTATCCATCACTTCAAAGAAGCCGCACTGCTCGATTTCAGCGATTTTATTTTCAATGATGGCGAATGCAGGATCTTCCGTATTTTTATGTGAATATAAGGAAGAAATGATTACACCACTCGAAGTTACATAGTTCGAATACTCTAGCAGCTTGTTGGCCGTGTTAGGCACGTAGTGCAATGATTCGTTGAATACAATGACATCATATTGTTTAGCAGGTACATAATGATTAATATCTCCACAATGGAATATGTCCTGCGATGTTTTGGCTGATGCCAGCTTGATTGCTTCCTGTGACAGATCAACCCCTGTGTATCCTTCCTTTTCACTCTCAAGGAGCATATCGAACAGGATGCCAGTACCACAGCCCATATCCAGGATGCCCTCTTCTCCGATAAATTTCCTTATATACCCATACACCACCGAATATCGAGCGTATTCCGTAATATCCGACAAATAACTCCATACATTAGATTTATACTCCTCGTCCCATTGCTCCTGTTTGCTTTCTAAGAAATCTGGAATTGTTGTGTGTTCCATATTCGATTCCTCCTACGCATAAGATGTGAACTTTGCTCTGTCTTATCATTGATGTGTCGAAATGAAAAGCAATTTATAACGGTTAGTAAATCTAGTTGAAAAGCAAATCGTAGTGGTCAAAAGGTAGTTTGTATTATCATTGAGGTTGTTTTTTATACTAGTACGTAAACCATATCCTGTCAATCGATAAACGCTTTAACTTTATGAAAACTGCATTTTCGAATTATGAGCTGCTCGGTGCCATCCTCAAGTACCTTTAACCGTACAGGACAGCATTGCGAGGACCGATATGAATCGCTCTACTTCATTTTCAGGACAATCAAGACCTGCTTCGGCAAAGCATTCAAGCGATGATGAAGCAAGAAGCGATAGAGGATGTTGGATTGCATCCAGCACCCGCAGACCAGTTCGAAGGCAAACAGAACATCAACTTATGATCCCACGCCAAAATTCGTTAGGATGTTGTTCCTGTATATTCATGAAACTGCGACGATTATGGCAAGGGCTAGCAATTGCTCTCATTCAGCGATCTTCATACGCCTGTCAAGCTGTTCTAGTACCAATGGCCATGCTTGCTCATGTTGATTTTTGGAGACTTCGTCTGGAAAACCAGCATGCGTTAGGCTTAGCTTCGTTCCTTTGCCAAAGGGATGCAGACCAACGGTTACCACCGTCTCGGCTCCCTTCGTCCCCCCATTCCCTGTTACCCATGTCAGTTCTACTAGCCGATCCTGTTCGAGTCGCAAAAATCTCCCATAATGCGGATGGCGCTCAACCACAAGCATGGAGTCTGGTCGGTATACGGTTTCAAAATAAAAAACCGAATTCACCTCTCCCTTCATTATTACGCTCCCCGGTTCCGCGAACCAGTGATCAATCAGCCGTGTCCATGCTTCGTATAAAACTGCTGGAGGGTTCTGCATCTCACGTTCCACCGTAAGCCGATAAGGTCTTGATGAGAGATCGGGCACTGCAATCGGTTCTGTCATAAAGAAATCAATCCTTCCTTGGTATGTAAAAGTGTTATATACCACCTTATACATTTCATTTTCTCCAATATATCCCACTTGGAACCCTGTTTAAACAATGCTCAATCTTCTCCATAACCCATGTTATAGGCAAGAATAGCATCTTCGTTAAAATGACTTTCCTGTGATAGTATGCCTTATCTTTAAAACGATGAACTCTATAAAAATATAGATAAAATTTAAGAAAACCGAAAATCTTTTGCATGTATAATGAACTGTGAAACGACAATAATGCTAGTATGCACAAGGCCTGATTGTCCCCTGGACAAACAGTAAACCAATTAAGGAGTGAAGCCAACCATGTCCATCCATCCTTATCTCAACTTCAACGGCAACTGCCGTGAGGCAGTCGAGTACTATGCCGAAGTGTTCGGGCTAGACAAGCCTCACATCATGACATTTGGGGACACACCATCAGATCCATCCAACCCTCTTCCTGAGGAGGCCGATAATTTGGTCATGCACACACGACTGAACATCCAGGGAACCATCGTGATGTTTTCTGACGTATGCCCGGGCATGCCGTTCCAAGCTGGCAATAATATCACTCTTTCCATTGTTGACACAGATGTCGATAAATTGACATCCATCTTCAACAAACTTAAGGAAGGCGGACAAGTAGGCATGGAGCTTCAAGAAACATTCTGGAGCAAAGCCTACGGCAACTTGACGGATAAATTCGGCATTCAATGGCAAATCAATCATGATAATGGTGACTTTTCAAGCTAATCACATCACACAGCATTGCCCTAAGAAGGATGTATGCCTCTTCACGATAAAGGATGGCGCATCCTTCTTACTTATTTATACGTATGAACCACGCTTCGATCCCTGTTCATCCCTCAAAAGTTAATGCGGTTTAATTAATTTTTATAATAACAAGTGCAATCTAATTAAAATATTTCGTTCACACTTTATTCACACTTTCAAGTATGATAGAGACAAATAACGACACCAAGATTCCACAACATGTCTCCCTTCTATATCTCAACCACGAATGTGCTAGCTCAAGAATCCCGCTTTATCACTAATCATTTTCCTGTATTCCTTCATTACTTTGGCTGATTTTTGCTTCGTATATGAACTCTATTGAGTTTATATAAAAAGAGTTGCTAGAAGCTATATTCATAGCGTCATCTAGGAGCTCCCTGTTTTTTTTGACAACCTAATAAGGAAAGGAGGCCGATGTTCAAGTTTAAAGGGTTTAACTTTTCATTTTGAATGGTTTTCGCGAGATCCCCATTATTCTTAGGAGGTAGATAGTGTGAATCAACTGCGCATGTCCAACCCCATAACAATGAAGCTGTTTGTCGGTCTTGGCGCAATGCTCGTAACCGTTATTTGTATGGTGCTTTTTGCTGATAAAGCCTTTGGTCATGGCTATGTCGAGGGGCCAGCAAGTAGAGCTGCTTTGTGTAAAACAGGTCAGAATAAAAACTGCGGAGCTGTCCAATATGAGCCGCAAAGTTTGGAAGCGCTTAAGGGATTTCCGAGTGCTGGCCCTGCGGACGGCAAAATTGCAAGCGCTAACGGCGCCTTCCCTGAACTGGATGAGCAATCCGCCACTCGCTGGACGAAGGTCAACATCACTCCTGGACAAAACACGTTCAACTGGAAACTAACCGCAGCTCATGCAACAACAAGCTGGAAATACTATATTACGAAGGAAAATTGGAACGCTAACGCAAAGCTGACTCGCGATTCCTTCGATTTAACACCATTCTGCAGCGTTAATTATGGAGGCGTTCGCCCGCCATTCACGTATTCGGATACTTGTAATGTACCGAACCGTACAGGATATCATGTCATCCTCGCAGTATGGGAGATTGCCGATACTGCGAACGCTTTCTATAATGTTATCGACGTTAACTTCGGCGGTTCGAACCCTGGTGACAACCAGCCTCCTACTGCTCCAGCAAACTTGGCAGTAACGACAACAACGGCAACAAGCGTGTCCTTGAAATGGGATGCTTCTTCTGACAACGTTGGTGTAACCGGTTACAATATTTACAATGGAAGTTCTCTTGTAGGAACGGTTTCAGGCTCTACACTCACCTATACGGTAAACGGTCTCACCTCCAATACAGCATACACATTTACCGTGAAGGCGTTGGATGCTGCTGGCAACCAATCTGCTGCAAGCAATGCAGTAAGTGTTACCACACCAACGGTTCCTATTGATAACGAGCCGCCAACTGCACCAAAAAACTTGCATGTAATGGGTACACCAACATCCACTTCCGTATCACTGATGTGGAGCCCATCAACGGATAATGTTGGCGTCGCCGGTTACCGCATTTATAGCGGTACAACATTAGTTGCTACTGTATCAGGAACGACTACGGATTATGTGGTTACAGGCTTGAGCCCGAAGACAACGTATACGTTTACGGTTCGCGCATTCGATGCTGCTGGCAATGTGTCTGCCGACAGCAATGCTATTTCTGCTACAACTGCTGATGCACCTGCTGTAGCTCCTTGGGAAGTAAATAAAGCTTATGCGGTTGGCGACAAAGTTACTTTCAATGGCACAGTCTACGAATGCCGTCAGCCTCATACCGCAATAGCTGGCTGGGAGCCGCCTAATGTTCCAGCATTATGGGATGTAAAATAAGTAATTGTATCGTTGAGCATTACAAAAAGAGTCGTCCAAGGAATCCCTCGGACGACTCTTTGCTATGTATCACTTCAGCAAATAAAACATATAAATAAGTCAACAGTCATGTTCGTTATTCAACTTGTGAATAAATCATAATTTCATCCGCTCTCAGAATGACTCGTCCTTCAACAGATGCCTCGCCTTTGCCAATCGTAAATCCCTTTTTGCTTCGCAGCACCTCATATGTCAGATCCAGCTTGTCACCCGCATATGCTCGTCCGAGTGATTCAACCCCCTTCAAGGAAGACAAGAGTCCTAAGCTCCCCGGCTGACGATGAATCGCTGTAAATGCGCCTAATTGAGCAAGTGCTTCAATAATGAGCGTGTCTGGCATAAAGGGCATAGCAGCGGATATGAACCATTCATTATGGGTAATATGCTTGTAGCCATGAGCTGACTTCCCCTCCTCTATATGAGTAACGCGATCAATCATAAGAAAGGGATATCGATGCGGCAATGCAGCCATCACTTCTTGAGTGTTCACAGTATCAACTCCTTGACATCTTTCACCAACCACTACCAATTATTTCATACAATTGGATGGATGTAAAGAAGCTAAGCGGACATATCATGTCGACTTAGCTTCACATTTATCTATCTTTATTTTTCTGTAATGTATGGCTCATTTCGTTCTTCCTGCCATATCAACCCCAGCAGATAGCCGAGGATCCCGCCTGCAATGGCTGGAACCAACCATCCAATTCCCTCATTGTACAGCGGAATCTGCTTCAGCCACGGCATGATAGAGTCAAACTCAATATGAGCTTGCTTCAACCCGTCAAATATACTGATTAAGAATGTACCTAGCAGCGCCCCAACATACACAGACCGACGGCCGCCGAACAAACGATGCACCAGTGACAAAATAATTAAAACGATAGATACTGGATAGATAACAAGCAAAATTGGAATGGATATCGAAATAATCTTATTCAAACCTAGATTCGCCACCAATAATCCAAGCACACAAATGATAAATGCGATCTGGTTATAAGTCAGTCGATGGATCAATGTTGAAAAATACTGACTGCACGCGGATACTAGTCCAATACAAGTGGTGAGACATGCAAGGGTAACAATACCGGCCAATAGCATTAATCCATATTGTCCGAACAACTGCTGTACGATTGACGTTAGAAGCTGCCCGCCATTTTGCGCGTATCCGTGCGCGGTAACACTGGTTACCCCCAAAAATCCGAGTGCCGCATAAACCAAAGACAACCCGATCCCTGCAATAATAGCTGCTTGTATCGCTGCTTTCGTAATCGCTTGTTTATCCTTAACACCTTGATCACGAATCGCATTCAGCACAATAATGCCGAAAGCCAATGCAGCAATCGTATCCATCGTTAAATAGCCTTCCATAAATCCTTTGAATCCTGGTGAAGTCGCATATTCCTTGATTGCAGGCTGCACTTCCCCAAGCGGACCCATCATCGCTGCGATAAACATGATTGCGATCGAGATCAACAGCAGGGGCGTTAATATATTCCCTACTCTCACAACCAGCTTAGAAGGATTCAAGCATAACCAATATACGACACAGAAAAAAACAAATGTGTAAGCCAATAAGACCCAATTGCTTGATTGGAGTGATTCGGGCACAAAGGAGCGCATCCCCATTTCAAATGCAACGTTGGCAACGCGTGGAATACCCATCGATGGACCAATCGACAAATAGACGATAACGGCGAATAATATGCCGAACTTCGGATGTACCCTTCCGGCTAGATGTTGCATATCACGTCCCGACAAGGCGATTGCGATTACCGTCAACAATGGCAGTCCCACACCAGTCAAGATGAAACCTGCTATCGCATATACGAAATGATCTCCCGCCTGCTGCCCTAAGATTGGCGGAAATATTAAATTCCCTGCTCCAAAAAATAATGAAAAGAGCATGAGTCCCACGAAAAATACGTGGGTTCTCGACAATGACTTCATCTTTTACTCCCCCTAGACTTCTTATACATATATTAAAGAGTTATCCCCATACAACAAAAAAACCGTCCCTCAAAAGGGACGGATTTGATCCGCGTTACCACCCATATTCATGCAGCTAGATGATAGACATAGGCTGTTCCAATCCATCTATCATTCCCGCTCCATGCAGCTCTTCTTCGCATATACTTGTAAATACGAATTCCGAATAACGGTGGAATTTCCGGCGCAGCTTACTTATGAACGTTCCATTTGTTCAGCTGCGCTTCTCAGAGATGATGTTCAGTTATGCGCCGAACGTTGGCTTGCAGCAACTCACCAACTCTCTGGAGATCGGCATTCATAGCTTACTCGTTCTCGTCATTGAAGTTCATTGTATTGATTCAAGTTGTTATCTATTGTCACATGATTCCATCTATGATGTCAATGTACAATATCTCACAGAAGCTGCCGATAATTTCATCCTTAAAGCAAACGAATCCGCCCACTATTGGGCGGATTCGTCTGGCTTATCTCTGGATATTCATTACTTATTTGCTATTTTCCACTGTACTGCATATATCTTTATTGCTATAGCTGATTCATAGACTTCATATATCGATACAGCAGCATTGCCGCCTGTGCACGTGTAGAAGTCAGGTCACTTCCGAAGCGGTTACCACCGATTCCCTGAACCCATCCTTGATCTACCGCATGCGCAATTGCAGCTTGTTCATCTTGAGATAAGTGTGAAGTATCCGTAAATCTAGACTTCATCGCATGACGTACATCCGCAGCCGACCTCTGTACGAGCAACCGCACCATTTCAGCCCGTGAAATTAGCTCATTAACATTGCCAGTTGCCCAGTATAAACGATCTGAATTTGCATTGCCTTCGTGTCCTTCTTGAGTCGGAGCCAAACGATCAAGCATCATCAAAAATTGCGCACGAGTAATGGTCGCATTAGGTGTATAATGTCCCTTGCTCGTTCCATTGACAATATGCTGTGCAGCCAGTACCTCAATCGCATCTTTACCCCAATGAGCTGCCAGATCTGTAAAACTTGGAGATAGCTCATGCACCGCATAGGCGCCAGATTGTGAGATGGTTAAGGCTAATCCATACGGATATCTGCTTGATCGATCAGCATATATCCATTTCTCATCCGTACTCTTTCGATATACGACTGTTTTGCGTGAATCTTTTACTTGCGTTATATCCCATCGCAGAAGCAGTGTAACCGGATGAATGAACTTGCCGCTTTCCGTTGAAATGGCCACACGATCGGACACAAGCCGGACTTGATCGTTTTCAGCCACCATCAGCTGATCTGCCCCCTGAACAGATACATTCAGCTTGAATTGATCATTAGATAGATAATCGGATATGGCTTCATTCGGAATCGTCAGTTCAAATCCCCCAGATGCGATGTGAAGCGCCTTGCCGGAAATCTGAAGCTGCTTCATCATTATTGCCTGGAAAGTAATCGATACTTGGCCGTAATTCTTAAAGTCCACATTCCGCAAATCCATCATCACTGGCTTATTTGCTGCGCCCTTAAGCTCGTCATTCATCCATTGAGCAAGAAGGGAAACCGATGCATTCTTTGTCAGCGACGTAGAAGCTGACTGCTCCACAAGATATCCGATCGTTTTGCCGTCAGCAACAACTGGAATCCGCTTATCTTTTTCAGGAACGGTTGTGCCTGAATTGGCCGAGCTGGACGAACCGCCCGAGGACGCAGGCGGCTCATACGGAATAGCACTCTTCCTTCGCACCGTAACCACTGCTTCTGTTTGTTTGTCTTTGTAGAATACCGTTATCGTTGCCCTGCCTTCGTTCCATCCTGTTACACTTCCTATATCATCTACCTTCGCGACATGCTCGTCAGAAGAACGGAACTGGAGATGCTCTCTGATTGGGGAAATTTTGACTTCCCCATCCCTATATACGACTGCTGCAACAGAAAGTGGCGCAGATTCACCTACATCTAATGCCAGCTTATCCGGATAAACGGTAATGGATTGAAGCTCTGGTTCTTTGCCATCATCCCCGCGATGAACGGTAATCGTCGATTGGTCACTCCATTGCTGATAGGTGACTCGAACAACAGATGTCCCTTCGCTCACACCCGTAACATGTCCTGCTTGATCCACCTCTGCAATAGAACTGTCTGAGGACGTGAATCGTAAGCCTTCCGTCAACGGCATCGGTATCATATTGCCGTTCTCATACACAGCCGCTGTAACCGCAAGTGTTGACTGTTCACCTGTTTTCAGCGACACATCTCGAGGCTGCACGGTAATCGATGTAATCTCCCCATTTTGGGCAGGGGCAATGTAATGAATTGCAATCGTTGGAGACTTACTCGTTGCTTGACCATTTGACTCTGCTACAGCATACAACTTGTTCTCACCACGTTCCAGTTGTACGGGAATCGCAAATTGTCCCTGCTGTACAACTCCAGTTCCGATGCGCGCGTCTTGGCGATATACATGGATCGTCGTACCGTCAGTTGGATACATTCCTTTTACAACTACATGAGCATCTGTAACCGTCGTTCCCGGCGCTGGTTCTGTAATGATCGGCTCTTCCGCAATCTTGGTAACGGTAGCTCGAATCATGTAATTGCCATCGCTGTTCCCGATCTTTTTCCACGTACCGCGATCGTTCTTCCAGGAGCGTCCTGAATAATTGCCAAGCTTCGTCATCGACAAGCCCGGTACATTCGGCATTTCTCCCTCTTGAATGTACGCTACGTAGAAATCGCCATTGAAAATAACCGGATTCTGTATCGTCACATTCGTCCAAGATCCATTCCGCTTCGCCTTGCCTTCATAAGGACCCGCCACTACTTTACCAGGAAGACCATCAGGTCCGCTGGCATCATAAATCGCGTATTTGAACTTCTCTCCACCGGGATTCGGCCATCCCTGATCCCAGAAGAAGAATTTCGCTCCCGTTACTTGTGCCGGCCCATCCGTTGTCATACGTACCGCAAACCCATTGCCGGAATCATAGAAAGCTTTTGCGTTATCTGCAACACCATCATCATAATGGATTTCTTCGGAAGATCCATGGAAGCCATGAAGGGCAAATGAAACGTTAACCGTGTCGTTGCCTGTAATCTTGACGTTGTCTTGCACGGATAAATAGTTTAGTACAGAGACGGACAATTGATAGTCACCTTCATAGGCTTCAAGCTCGAACTGTCCCTCTTGATTCGTCAATGCTGGTGCAATACGTACATCATTCAACAATCTGATCGTCGCATTTTTTAATGGCATGCCTGTAACAAAGTCTGTGATCTTGCCCGCGATTTTGCCTTTCGCCAGCGGCTGCAAATGAACATCCATCACTGCTTCTTTGTTTTGTTCAATGCTGATTGGCCTTTGTTCTGTCTTAAAGCCATAAGCCTCCACTTGCAGCAAATAATCTCCTGGTGGATGCTTCAGCGTGTATCGCCCAGTACCCGCATCGGATCGGGTTGCCCGCTGCGATTGTACGACACTTATATCTGCCATGATTGGCATACGCCCTGTGTTTGGCTGTTGTGCAAATGCCTGTGTGTGCCCGCCTTGATGCGAATCCTGGCCGCGCTTGGCTGATTTCAACATTTCGAATGTGAGCACATCAAGACTCTGCTTTTCCATTCCCATTGAAGCATTCTTTACTTGATCTCCACCTGAATGGGAGTAAGAGGTGGTTTTCGGTCGTGTCATCACTGGTGGAGTCTCCCTTACTTCTACATCATCGATGTACCAGCCGAGCTGGAGTGACGGCCGCTTGCTCTCAAATCGGAAGCGGATGTTGATTTTTTTCCCAATGTAAGAATCTAGGCCAAGCTCTTCCAAATACCAGAATCTGCGTGGATGATTCGTATCATAGCCCTGCTTCGGATATTCAGCGAGCGGCTGCCATGTGGCGCCCTGATCCTTGCTTATCTCGACTGTTCCCTTATCACCGTCATCAATATCGTGCCACTGTTGGAAATAGAGTGATGCATGCTTCACCTGAGTCAAATCAATTTCAGGCGATACGAGACTCTGGTTTACATCGCCCCCATAAGGTCCATTCAAGTTCGTGCCCCATACGTTCTGGCCAGAGACTGCCTTTTGCGGCCCCCTAGTCGGATGAGGAACACCATGCTCCCACTCATTTCCTTGCCCTTCGACTGTCCAGCCCTTATTAGCACCTTCGAACTCATCACCGAATATCACTTGGCCTTCTGTGAACGTCCAAGATACAATATCCGAATCCACACTAAGCGCATGGCTGACCGTTCTCGATTTCACTTTGTAATAATAAGTTCCCTTCTGTGGACTAGGCATGTCTGCATAATTATAGCTTGAGCTTGTGCCAATCTCACTCCATGGGCCACTGCGATCCGTGCTGCGATAAATGACATATTCTTTCAAAACGCCCGACGGCGCATCGTCAAAGTCGATGATGACTTTGCCTGGCGCGTTGCTTCTAACCTTAATTTTCGGCGGAAGCGGAAGCGTTGGATCCGGGGCTTGAATTTTAATATCATCGATATACCAGCCCTCGTCACTGCCGAACTCCCCTCGCAAATTAAAGACGACATAGATTTGATCGCCTGCATATGGAGATAAGTCGATATACTCGGTTGTCCATGTGGTATTGCGCATCGTATATGTTTTCACCCGTTCGAACTGGAAGTTCGACTTCTTGCTGCCAATAAACACCTCTGCTCGATCATAAGATGCATTCCACCAATCGCCAAGCTTGTACCAGTGAGCAAAGGATAGAACAGCATGCTGCTTATCCGTCAAATCAATAACAGGCATTTCAACATAACTGTTGGTTCCATTCGGATACTTGCCATCCAGTACCGTTGCCATTACTTTGCTGCCGGAAAATGCTTGCTTCGGCCCGCTCGTCGGAACTCCCCATTGCCATACACCCGAAGCATCTCCGAAACCGAAGCCATCAATCGAGGTCTCAAAATCTTGCGTATAGCCAATCTTGACTCCCTTCGATACAGAAACTGGGTACACCTCTGTCTTGCTTGCATGTCCTGAGAAATTTACAGCCTCAATATAATATTCAATTCCATTCAAGGACAGCTCCTTCAGAGGGATGCTTCCTTCATATAAACCTCTCATATGGCTGCCGGATGTACGGAGCATCGCATGTTTGCTCCAAGCATTCGTCCCTTTCTCACGAACGTACAGGTTCACATTCGTTACACTAACATCATCCTGCACCCGAGCAAATACATCCTTGTCCAAGATATTGAACGTCAACGTAATTGGATCATGTTCAATTGTCGGGATTCCTGCACTGATACCGTCTACTGTCACTTGACCAACAACCTTGCCCAACCCCTTGTCTTGGGTAGACACGGCATTAAGTGCATTAATAACCCCCCAGCCGTAACCGTTGTTCGGTGATTGTGGAAATACATGATCTGTTAATGCATCCGTTGTATTCTTCAGTATTTCTTCAATATCCTTAACCTTCAAGGAGCGGTTGGCCTGCTTAATCAGTGCAGCAACGCCAGCAGTATGTGGACTCGCCATAGAAGTTCCGTTCATGAGCGCATATTGTCCTCCAGGAACAGCTGATCGAATATGCACACCTGGTGCAGATACTTCCGGCTTCATTTGACCGTAGGGCGTCGGCCCTTGAAGTGAGAAGTCCGCCAGCTTGTTCTGAATATCAACTGCGCCAGTCGCGAAGGATTCGGGGTAATTGCCTGGTGCCGTAATGGAACCTGGCCCGCCATTATTTTCTGGAGGCTGAGCGTTTCCTGCTGAAAATGCCGGGAATATGTCTGCTGCAATCCATGCTTTCACGATATCATGGAAAAATTCATTCTTTCCAGCAGGCACATTTCCCCATGAATTATTCACGACATCAGGGGCTAATTCAGGATGCTTCACGCCATGCTTATCCGTCGGCGCAAGTATCCATTCTCCCGCTTTAATCAAATCCGCATCCGTTGTCTGTCCATTCGAATCAAACACACGAGCGGCAATCCATTTTGCATTCGGTGCAACACCGATCTTGTTGCTGCCATCTTTTTCAGAGCCGACCATCGTCCCCATAACATGGGTGCCGTGACCATTGCCATCAGTAGGAAACTTCTTCTTCTCGATAGTTGCATCGAACCAGCTTAGCTCTGGATCCACAATGTTTCCGCCTTGATCCAGTCCTCTCCATTTATGCTGTAGTGCCGGGTGGCTGCCGTCGACACCGGAATCCATATTCGCAACTACGACTCCTGTACCATCAAAACCAAGCTCCCATGCCTGTTCTGCATTAATATTGCGCAAGTTCCACGGGATCTCTTTTTTGCTGACTGCGAGTTGCGCACCCGACAGTACCATTTTCGATTTCATGTCGGTTTGAAGCGTATATGTATGGTTCGACATGATCTTATCGACTTCATCACGATCCGCAAGTTTTTCCATCGCTTCTTTTGTACTCGTAAATGCGATCGCATTTACGATATAGTAGGGATAAAAATCTCTTACCTCGCCTGCCGATTCCATTTTTTCTAATTGTTGAATGATACCTACCTGCGATTCATCTGCTGTACTCATCAGCGAATTCACGATGAAGTTGCGCACCGTACGTGTTTGCTTTGCCGAAGATTCACCCTTTTGCAATGACCATTGCAGGGCATTTTGCGAAATTGCTTTTATATCAGGCTGTTCCTTTAGCTTTACAATATACGTTGCATACTTATCGGCCTGGAAGACTTGCAACAGCTTGGTATCAATTTCAACGTGGTCGCCGCCAAGCTGCTTTGAATTTTGATGGCTTGCATCTTCTTCCCCCGACAAGTTAGCCGACATCGCTGAAATAGAATGGCTTACATCAGGATGTGCCGCATACGTAAATGCTGGCGAACTGAAGATAAGAATAAAGACGAGTAATGATGCAATCCAACTTTTAAATGATTTCGCTTGCAATATCGTTCCCCCCATTATCTCTTCAATCTAGCATGTGGAATCAACTTCCTCTTTTTTGGACATCTTGTAATCTATCATATTTGTTTCCTTTATTCAATAGTTTTGTACCAGTGCAAAAAATGTTGTAAATTGTTGCACCTTGGAAAGAATATAGTCTCTACGGCATGCCTAGGAGCAAATAAAGACCCAAAATAGAGAATTTCATCTCAATTCTGAGTCATAAATGCGGATATAAAATCGAAAAAACTTATCTATTTTTTTGGCCGATGTAGAACAAATGAGTTCCTGTTCCTAAAAGCGAAGGATCTGCTGCGGTCTCGTAGAACAATTGATAGAACTTCTCCATCTCTTCATCACCACAGCTCGACCAATAACGACACTGTTCTTCTGGTAGTGAGCTTCCGAGCCCAGATGAGCTAATCAATTGAATCCCCTCAAATCCATGTTCACGCATGAAGGGCAAAATCTCTTCTGCATTGTAAAGCATCTGAAACATCTATTTGTTTTCAAAAATAAAAACACTTGGGTTTCCAAGTGTTTTTAGTCATTCTACATATTGAGATCAATAGTAATGATTCCTAAATGCTCTTTTATACAAGTAAAGCAATCTTCTCTTCTATCGGCTGCTTCTCCTCTTCATTCCATACCACGGATATTTCAAACGTCCCTTCCTTGAAAAATAAAGGAAACTTCCGCTTGAACCAAGATTGCATTGGCAAATCCATCACTTCTTGGATTGGCACCCAAATGAGCTCTCCTTCAGGAGGATTGTCAAGCAGTTTACCTTCATAGGAGGTAGCCAAATAGTTAAACACCATATACCTAAAATTCGTTAAAGGAACAACATATTCATCCAAGCCCTTATAGATAAGTCCGCTTACTCGCAAACCAGTTTCCTCATATACCTCACGAATAGCTCCTTCGGTAAGGCTCTCTGGAAACTCGATCTTGCCTCCTGGTGCCAAATATCCCGGAAAACCCTTGCTGTCTGGACGATTCATAAGCAGTACCCGATCTCCATCCTTCACCATGCACATCGTATACATGCCATATGTAATTTCACTCGCTGCAACCATCGCAGACCTCCATGTAATCAGAAATATAACTATTGTCAATGCCGCTGTTTGTCTTCATGATTGCGCTGCATATTGTCCATTTGATGCTCCAGTTGAGCAATTCTAGCATGTAATTGATGCGCCCGCTTCCTCGATCGAATGATTAGAACTACAGTTACAATGAACGTGTTCTCCCATACAAATTACATTGTGATATTCTCCTGCCAATCTATGAATGATTGTGCGCTTCTGCTTGCGATAATGCTGCAATAGTGTTGATTACCGCATGTAAGTCCTTCTCTGCCATTGAGCTTAATCGCCCATCACTGCCTGCGAACTCCATATGGGAAGTCACCTGGTTAGGCACTACTACACAGTTTACTCCCGCTGCCTTCGCAGCCGTCATCCCATGGAATGAATCCTCGAAAGCAACCGCTTCAAACCCGTTGATCCCTAGCTCACGGATCGTTTTCTCATATAAATCAGGAGCTGGCTTAATCCGCTCAACGTCGTCAGATGTATTCACGACTTCAAAGTATGAACGAATGTTGAACCTGTTCAAATAGGATTCAACCCAGTTCCGATTAGAGCTTGAAGCAAGAGCAATCCGAAGACCGCTTCGCTTTGCCTCTTCCAAGTAATCGATCACACCGGGACGCAATTGAGTATGATCCATAATGTCGGCGAACACCACATCAGCCTCTTGCTTGAATGCCTCACGGTCTACCTGACGATCCGCATGCTCCACTATATAATCCAGCGGATCAAATTCCTCAAAAGAAGCTCCTACACATTGTCCCCACACATCTATTTTCAAATCGACCCCATACGCCTTACTAACCTTGCTGTAAGACTCATACCAAGCCGTTTCCGTATCGACGATTAATCCATCAAAATCAAATATGACTGCTTTTATCAATTTGCGCTCGCTCCTTTTCCTTCTATAGGTGTATATGGATAGGCGGTTGTCCATAGCGTTGCGGATTTCATTTTTAGTTATCCAGTCGACGTTCTTCTTTAGCCATTCGAGACTGCTTTTTCATTCTCTTACGCTCTTCCTTTTTGAACTCTTCAACCACTTCAACTTCAAGCTCAAACAGTACATTCTCCAGCTTCTTCGGCTTAGCAAGCAAGTTAAAGGCTATGGCTCGCACTGTATGGATAGGGCCCGACGGAATTGCCCACCAGCCAAATAGGAGAGTATAAAGACTGAACGCCATATTCAGCAGCGGCGTCAAATGGTACCCTTTTACATAATAGCCTGTCTTCATTCGATAGCTGAATATGCCGAAAGATAAACATACCTCATACTGCACAAACTCAGAGTCCCGATCGATCAGGCACTGCTCGTAGTTGGCACCTTCCTGACGAAGCTGATCGCGATTCAGGTACAGCCATATCGCAAATTCATTGCTTCGCTTCTGATCCTTGCGGAAAGCGATGTACAACAGAAGCAGCACACAGAGAACAATAGATTGAAATACGATGTTGCGATAGTCCTGCCGGATAATACTGGACACTAAAAAAATGACAAAAAGCGCTGCTACAAGTAACAAAACCAAGTGCATGATTGATTCTCCTGTTGACTATTCAAGTTATGGAAAGTTCGTTTACAAACTATCGACTGCTAGCTAATAAAATAAGGGATAGCACAATAAATGGGACAGACATCATGAGAAATAGCGTTCCCCACCGTTCACGGTTATGCCGCTCCTCCTTACTGCTCGTGCGATGGATATATCGCGCCTGATTCGGGTCGGCAAAAACTCCATACAATAAAGCGCTAATCCCCAATAGAATCGCAGCTATGGCTCCCAACCATTTGCCAGCCACAGTAAGGCTCATTGCACAAACAAAAATCAGTGTTAGGATAAGGCTGCCGCCACAGGCCATTCCAAACCACTTAAGCTTCATGCTATGCCCCTTTGCGCCCTTTCCTGCACAAAGAATTATCATGCGATAACTTGTTAGCTATATTATACACGACTATCGTCCATTACGACCCCTATAATTACCAGATTGTTTTTCATGCTACGCCCAACTGCCATTTATGCAAAGACCACAAGCGCATGTACGCTTGTGGTCTCCGTTCGTATTTCTATTTTCGATTTACAATACAGCGTCATCGACGCCGTTCAACCAATTTTCGATATCGCCGATGACCGAAGCGATGCAGCCATTTTCGAACGGTGAAATCAGCCCTGCTACTTGAACCAAGCCTGTGAAGGATTGGCTGCCGCCTGCACGGCACAGCTTCAGATAATCAGCCCAAGCGGACTTCCAATCTTCATTCATGCGCTTCCAGAATTGGAATGCGCACAATTGAGCCAAGGTGTAATCGATATAGTAGAATGGCGATTGATAGATATGTCCCTGCTTCTGCCAGAATCCACCTTGCTCCAAGTATTCATTGCCTTCATAGTTCCTGTGAGGCAAGTACTTCTTCTCAATTTCACGCCAAGCCGCCTTGCGTTCTGCCGGAGTGGCTTCTGGATTGCTGTATACGAAGTGCTGGAATTCATCTACGGATACACCATATGGAATGAACAGTAACGCACCCGACAGATGAGCGAACTTATACTTCTCCGTGTCTTCCTGGAAGAACAGCTCCATCCATGGCCATGTGAAGAATTCCATGCTCATGGAATGAATTTCGGCCGCTTCATACGTAGGCCAGTTGTATTCAGGCACTTCGAAGTGACGGCTTTCGTACACCTGGAACGCATGACCCGCTTCATGTGTCAATACGTCAATATCGCCTGATGTACCATTGAAGTTGGAGAAGATAAACGGCGCGCCGAACTCACTTAAGTATGTACAATAACCGCCGCTTTGCTTGCCCTTCTTGCTGACAAGATCCATCAATTCATTTTCGCGCATGAACGTAAAGAATTCATTAATCTCTGGTGACAACTCAGCATACATTTTGGCGCCATTCTCGACGATCCAATCTGGATCTCCCTTCGGTGTCGCATTCCCTGTCTTGAAGTCGAATGATCCATCATAGTAGTACATTTGCTCAACATCGATCCGCTTGCGTTGACGTTCCTTCAGCTTCGTAGCGACAGGCACGATATGTTCGAGCACTTGCGCTCTGAAATTCGCTACCATTTCCGCATTGTAATCTGTACGGCACATCCGGTCATAACCAAGCTGAACAAAATTCTCGTAGCCCAGCTTCTTTGCAATTTTCGTACGTACTTTCACTAAATCATCATAAATGCGATCGAACTTTGCTTCATTCTCCGCCATGAATCCGAATCTCGCTTCAGACGCACGCTTGCGCATGTCGCGATCCGTGGACAGCTCAAACGGTGTCAGTTGAGCAAGTGTACGCTCTTCCCCTTCAAATGGGACTTTCGCAGAAGCAATCAATTGGGAATATTCGGTTGACAGCTTGTTCTCCAATTGCAAGTCCTCAATGATTTCAGGGCTGAACGTCTTGAGCATTTTTTCAGCCAATTGGAACAGTTGAATGCCCCATTTTTGCTCAAGCTCTGCTCTAAACTTCGAATTCACAAGTGCCCGGTAGTAATCTGTTATGTATTCTTGGATTACAGGTCCTACTTCATCCATGTACTCCTGCTCAGCTTTGTAGAATTCATCATTCGTGTTGATCGAATGGCGAATAGATACCAATTGGGTTTGTGTATCGAATTCACTGCGAAGCTTGTTAATGTCTGACATGATGCGTTCCTGCTGTTCGAAGCTTTCTGCAGCTTCAAAGGAACTAATCAATTGTTTAAATCGTTGTTCGATTTGTTTCGCATCAGGTCGGACATATGTGTATTCACTGAACTTCATCTCATATGCACCCTCTCTATTTAGATCATCCATAAATTATTATAACGGAATTGTTGTAAAAAATAACTATTCAAAATAGAGAGAGTGCACGATTTCAGCAAATTATGATCATTAGGTCACAAGCTCTACGAATTCTTCTACGTTATTATTAATATATAGATGGATGAGCTCAAGTGTTCTAGGAGCTTGCTTCTTATATGCATCATATAAATGAGAGACCTTGCTGTACAGTTCCGTATTATGCTCCAAATCAGATACGATAGCTTTCCGCCAAGACCGATCAATCTGGCGATTGTAGGATTCGATAAGCGCTTCAACTTGTTCGTAAATGTGTAGCATTGCCTCGTCCTTGAATTGCTTCATGCCTGTCTTTAAGGAAGGCCATGCCTGCAAATCGCCTACGAAGTAAGAGGCAAACCAATAAAATTCCTCAACTGACTCGGTATGCTTGTGGAATACAAAAAACATAAACAACGCCTTTTGACCTTCGGTCAACTTCGCGTATACCTGTGACTTTTCAATCGGATCCTTGCCCTTGATTCGCTCAATGATCGGCTCAATCATTTTCCACCCAAGCGATTCTTGTGCAATTGTATGGTATACGTCTGTCGGCATTTTCACGATCACGAGTATCAACCTCCTAGTTGTACTTGCTCGATAACGGATTTCCGTCATGATCACGCGCTATGAACAGTCCTCCGTCCTGTATTGCGAATTCCATTTGACCTGCAGATACTTCAATCTCCTCCATCACCTGTCCCTGACCGTTGCGCAGCTCCAATGTCATGGAATACGTGAAGGTCTTCCCTCCATCTGCCTCAGACTCTTGCTCGAATTGGAACGAAGTAACCACAATATTGCATTGCTGCTTCCTCGCCGCACCAAGGGTAACGACCAGTGATCTTTCCCGGAACAGATAATAGTAGGACTCTTGCGTTAGATATGGCTTTATCTTTTCGTATCGTGCAAGCACCTCTTCCTGTGCTCCTGTAATCTGGGTATAATCAGGAACATCGTATTGGGCTTGTTTGAATGCTTTTGCCAGTTCCTTATATGGGGTCATTTCCATTGATGAACATCCCTGTGTAAACATCAAGATGCAGCATAGCAGTCCTGTCATCCTTATGATCCTCATCCTGACATTCATACCTCCATCACACAAAATGAGGAATACGACTGTACCTGCATAATTATTGAGTAGTTCGCTCTTGATGTTTTAAAATTTTGAGAATCATCATGGTCATCAGTTCATGTAAGCGTTTTATTTTTAGATAAGAGTTCGGCCGTGTTGCGAGTACATCCACATGACCATTCGATGCGAAGTTGAGCGACGAAGTCACACATTCACGGGAGGATCACATAAGACAACTGGTTGATTTTTCTTTTTATTGCACTTCCTGCTCTTGCACACTCTCTAATTTCTCTTTATTCGGGAGACGTATATGATTAGCGCGATGATGTATCTGAGGTGATAGTGAATATTTTGCCTAATAATTTAAGTGAAAATATTAACAAAAGCACAATTGATATATGGAATGAGCAAATGATCCCATAGGGTGATTATCTTGCGCTCCCTCGGGAATTACCTCCCGCATAAACAAAAAACATTGTATAAGACCGAGACTAATGCTAGTAAACCTAGATTCCATTCCCCGATATTCTTCCGGTCGAAGCATAGTGCACGGTCATCATTTCTATTAGCTGGAGTTCAAGCAGCGTCATGACCAGCAAGCATACAACGACTCCAAGCACGACCCTCTGCAGCTTCGAGAGGATACTTTTGCATTTCAAAAAGTCAAACATCCGGAAACCACCAGAGAATTCTCATATATGACATATTGTACCATTTCTAACTTATCCAGATCAA
The DNA here is from genome assembly GCF_050474385.1 of Paenibacillus sp. B1-35. Classification (NCBI taxonomy): domain Bacteria; kingdom Bacillati; phylum Bacillota; class Bacilli; order Caryophanales; family Paenibacillaceae; genus Paenibacillus; species Paenibacillus sp. B1-35. The sequence goes on along the minus strand of NZ_JBCHVJ010000001.1, from coordinate 102,278 downwards.
CCGATCAATGTGCGGAATCCGTGAACGATTGATGGCAAAAAGAAAAGAAGGAACGGTAATCGTCCTCCTTTCTTGAACCAGCAAGCACGAATGAACAAAATCGTCCTTCCATACTATGCATCAATATTCACCGTAATGCCTTCATCACATTTCTGATGAGCACTTGGAATTCTTCCGCATTCAGACAACCCCAGGCAGATAAGCAATGGTATCAAGGATGGATCTGCTTCACCGAGCGTATCCAGAACATGAATTTCTATACCATTGTTTGGCTTGATACGATTTATTGCACACTTTCCCTCTAACAGCTAATTTTCATAGCCTTAAACTTACGTCACTTATTTAATGGCTTAATGAAGCCATATGTCGCATCCTTCGTAAATCCAAGCTTCTCATAAAATTGATGCGCATCCGTTCTCCACGCACTTGATAAAAGTACGACACTGCGACAATCGCTTTCTATAGCTATTTTCTCTATCGCTTCTACGAGTATTTGTCCAATGCCTTTTCGATGATGGCTTTTACTGACGATCATATTTTCCAGCACCATGAACGGACGACATTGACCTGTTAAGTCATAGCAGCGAATCCCCATTACGGAACCGACCAGCTTGCCGGAATTATCTACTGCACCTAAGAATGTATAGTCTGGATTCGATTGCAGCGCCGTAAATCGTTCTTTCAGCCTTTCAACGTTCGTCTCACTTTGATCGAGCTCCGTATATAACTCCGCCAACTCATCAAGTTGAGTTTGTGCAACGGTCTGTATATGTATCATCTCGTTCTTCTCCTCTTTCCCTATAGGCATATATATCCATTCTATATTCACTCTGGCAAATCTTTCAACCTATTCATTTACCAGGATATAAAAATAAAGCACCCTCAAATGGAATGATCTCCACCAGAGGGCGCTTGCACATGTACACATACGTAACGCGTGTAACAACTGCTCGCAGTTGCTCCCGCTTATAAGGTTGTCAAAATAACTGGGCCATCCTTTGTAATGGCGATCGTGTGCTCATATTGCGCGGACAATCCGCCATCAGCCGTACGTGCAGTCCAGCCATCACTGTCGAGCTTCACATGGTAGCGTCCCGTATTCAGCATCGGTTCAATCGTAATAACCATGCCTTCCTTCAAGCGAATGCCGCGATTTGGAGAGCCATAGTGCGGAACTTGCGGCTCTTCGTGCATATCCTTGCCAATGCCATGACCGATAAAGTCTCTAACAACGGAGAATCCGTTCGATTCCGCATAGGATTGAATCGCATGTCCGACATCTCCAAGACGGTTGCCTGGTACAGCCTGCTCGATTCCAAGATACAAGCATTTCTCTGTAACCGTGAGTAATTTGTCTGCCTGCTCCGATACTTGACCAACACGATAGCTCCATGCCGAGTCAGATAATGCTCCATTCAAATTGACGACCATATCAATCGTTACGATGTCGCCGTCCTTCAAAGGCTCTTTGTTCGGAAAGCCGTGACAAATGACATCATTCACAGATGCACATGTCGCAAACGGAAACCCATGATAGCCCTTCTGTTCCGGTGTTGCACCATGCTTATGCAAATAGCGCTCCACGAATTGATCAATTTCATGCGTGGTCACGCCTGGCTTAATCATACCAGCGAGCTCTTGATGTACCTGCCCAAGCAGTCTTCCTGATTCACGCATCGCATCGATTTCTTGTTGACTTTTCAAAATAATCATATTTCTACACCTCAATAGCTGCGTAATGACGTAATATATCTTATTGTACACCAAAACACTTTGCTATCCGGCCATTTATCACAAAAAAAATTCCACATGGCATCAATTCCTACGTTTTAACACCACAAGACATCTTCATATTAAAGAAGAGCTGCCTGGGCAACTCTCCTATTCATCGGCTTGTATACTTTCAATTGCGGTGAAAAAAACATCCATCAAATCCATTTGAAAATAGTGATGCACATAGTCGGTAATCTCATGCAGCTCTTGCTCGGACTTGAATTCAAGTACTGGCCGTCCCTCGCATTTCAGCACTGTGCAGTTGTACTTTTCCTTCACCTGCTCGATGATATAATCCTGATTTACTGGTGCAACTGTTATCCCACTCATCGCTGTATTTTGCCCCCCATATCCTTTTGCCAAATGTTACATATGTATTCTTTCTAGCAAGTCAACTCTCTTTATGTCTATGATTTTCATCACAATCAATAAGCAGCAGTTGTTCATAGGGATCTCCTTCGAGCTGAAGAAGCTTCGCGAAGGCGGGTTCCGTTTTCATTCCGTTCCGCTTTAATTCAATAATCTGCTGGCGAAACGAATCGCCATATTTGCGCAGCAAGCATTCCTCGATAACCATATGTCGGAATCCATTTTGCTCGATTACAGGAATCGGTTGTCCGAAAATTTCGACAGGCCATTTGCCGCAGCAGAAATTCACCTTCACTCTTTCTACTTCGTTAACCGTTCGTCGTACGTATTCGAACGCTTCAAAGTGTTCAAAATGAACGCGCACAAGCTTCTCAAATGCTGCGAAGTCATACACCTCACAGGCAATATCCAGATCACTTCCTGGTATGTGAATAGAGAGGGGAAGCGTACCAATAAGAACGGGCGTGTACAGCTCTAGAACCGCCATAATCCGAAGCTCTTGGAGCAAATGATACACTTCAACCTGATCTGCATTGCCATGCTGTAAATAATCAATTGCAAGCCAATGATTCATGGATGTTACCTTGTCCCCTTCCCTGTTCGACAATCGGATCTAATGAAAAACTTACCCGCTGCCTAATGGCTACAGGTAAGTTCATATTACGTATCTCGTTACACAGCGTGCAATACATGCAATACGCGCAATATGCTTCTTAGCGTACCGTTACATTGCTCAAATCAGCCTTATTGCTCTTCAGAAGCGCATAAGTCAGCTTATCCATCGTGGCCCCGTCGAAAATCGTCTTCTTTACATCTGTTTTAAACGAAACATTGTTGAATACCGCATTACGGAATGTTGTCTTTCGCAAGCCAGCATAATCAAACACAACCCCATTGAATGTCAAGTTGTCAAAGCTGACGCCAGAGAAATCAGAGGACTTGAAAACGGTATTCTCGAAAATACAATCTGTGAAAATCGCCTTTCTCACGCTTGACTTCACAATTTGCGCACCTGATAAATTTGCTCCTGTAAAGTTAACCTGATCCAAGCTGCTGCACTTGAAAGAACTGTTTGTTAAATCCGAATAGCTGAAGTCCGAGCCCTGCAAATTGCTGTAATTGAACTGTCCATCATGTACAGAAGTAGAGGTGAAATCGGAATTTTGCAAATTGCTTTTCGAAAAGTCCATCCCAACCTTCTGCTGCAGCTTGACCGTTTGCGAATTAATGCTCTCAATGAGTTCAGAAATCTCACCTATCGATTCTATCGTGAGAAGATAGGCTGCCTCGTCGTCATAGCCCTCCTTCTTCAAATCGCTCAGCTTCTCCTGTAAATCATACAACAGCTCTTCCTTCAGTTCCTGGATCTGCTTCAAATCTTCATAGGGTGAAAAGACACTATCCAGGTATCGTCTTAATCGCTCATCCATTGCATATTCCACCTTTCTTATATCAAAATATCTAGTATTTTCTTCGCATATTCCCAATTCTGCTTATTGTCTGCATACGTGACGCGTCCTTTGTCTGTAATGCGGTAATACTTCCGTCTACCGCCATGCGTCTCGTCCCCCCAATAGGAAGTAATGTTTCCTTCCTGCTCCAGCCGCTTCAGACTGGAATACATCGTGGCTTCCTTCAGCTCGTATAGTCCGTTTGATCCAGTGTGCACCAGCTTGCAAATTTCATAACCGTACTTATCTCCGCTCATCAGCAGCTTCAAAATAATTGTATCCGTATGTCCGCGCAGCAAATCGGAAGAAAGCTTCGCATTCATGCAAGGATCACCTCCTCAATAACAATATAGATCAAAGTACTATGACAGTCAAGGTACTATTATTATCATTGTAAAACATCCGCCCCCACCTACAAGAAGGCCAATGTGCTTCATTCGAACAAAAAAAAAGCCTGACTCGAACGCAAACATGCGTGAATCAGGCTCCAAAATCTAATTTATTTTACCGTACGAGTTGGCCAAGCAAGCTGCTCAGCACATCATGCAGATGCTATTCTCTGAATTGCGCCTTGTGCAATCGGCTGTACAAGCCACCTACGGCTAGCAGTTCGTCATGACCGCCCTGCTCTACAATTCCCTTGTCCGTGACGACGACAATGCGGTCGGCATTTTTAATCGTTGCCAGCCGATGCGCAATAACGAGTGTCGTCCGACCTTCCGACAGTTCTGCCAAAGATTGCTGGATAGCTGCTTCCGTTTCTGTATCAAGCGCTGAAGTCGCCTCGTCCAAAATTAAAATCGGCGGGTTTTTCAAGAACATTCTTGCAATAGCGAGACGCTGCTTCTGACCGCCCGACAGCTTCACGCCGCGTTCACCTATTACAGTCTCCATCCCTTCTGGCTGTTCACGAATAAACTCGTCCAATCGAGCGCGCCGAGCCGCTGCCCAAATATCCTGATCTGATGCGCCGAGACGCCCATAGGAAATATTTTCGCGAATGGTGCCCGAAAACAAGAACACATCCTGCTGCACGATACCAATCTGCTTGCGCAGCGATTGCAGCTTCATATCGCGAATATCAATGCCATCCACGGTAATGCTACCTTCCAGAACATCATAGAACCTTGGCAGCAAGCTGCAAAGCGTTGTCTTGCCTGAGCCGGATGGTCCGACGAAGGCTACCGTTTCTCCAGCGTTGATGGCAACATTGATGTCCCGCAGAACGGGACGCTCCTGTTCATAGCCGAATGTTACATCATGGAATCGGATATTGCCGCGCAGCATGCCCACATCAACTGCATCCGGCTTATCCTTCACGTCTGGCTCGGTGTCGATAATTTCTACATACCGCTTGAAGCCAGCGATTCCCTTTGGATAGCTTTCGATTACGGTATTAATTTTCTGAATGGGTCCGAGGAATACATTCGTCAGCAAAATAAATGCAAGAAATTCGCCATACGATAGTTCCTTCTGAATAACGAACCACGTACCGCATAACAGTACAAACACGGTGACAATGCGCATCAAAATATAGCTGATTGACGTATTCCACGCCATGATGCGATAGGACATCAGCTTCGTATTGCGGAAGCGGCCATTGTTCTCAGCGAACAATTCCTTCTCATGCGCCTCATTCGCAAATGCTTGAACAACGCGAACACCGCCAATGCTGTCTTCAACGCGCGCATTGAAATCCGCAAGGTCAGTCATCAAACGGCGGAATGTCCCCATCATCTTCTTATTGAAGTAAACGGTAATCGAGCACAATATCGGCACGACGATAAATGTCAATACAGCCAGCTTCCAATTCAAGCCGAGCATGAGACCGAATGCGCCGAGCAGCGTCATAATTGCGATGAATAAATCCTCTGGCCCATGGTGAGCTACCTCGCCGATCTCTAGCAGATCATTTGACATGCGGGACATCAATTGTCCTGTCTTATTATTGTCGAAGAAGCGGAAAGACAGCTTCTGCAGGTGCTCGAACATTTTCTTGCGCATATCCGTTTCAATGTTAATGCCGAGCATATGCCCCCAATACGTGACGACAAAGTGCAGCACCATATTAATTCCATAAATAACGAGCAAGCCTACGCAAGCCCATACAATCCATGTCCAATTTCCCGTTGGCAGCAGCTTGTCCACGACTTGATTGACCGCCAGCGGGAAGCCGAGCTCAAGCAATGCAACGAATACCGCACAGGTGAAGTCCAAAAAGAACAGTCCCATATACGGACGATAATAGGAGAAAAACCTTCGCAGCAAACGATTCCCTCATTTCTCTATGTCAGTATAATCATAAGCAATCTATGTCATTATATAGTATTGATAATGATTATCATAGATAAAAATAAAAAAGATTCGATCTTCCTCCTCGAGAGATCAAATCTATACTCATTTTTGCAAGGATAACGAAGCAACGAATTGATTGCATTCTTTGGTTATGTAATCCATATAAGCCAAAGCATCGCGCTTCCTCTTCCACTTCGACGCATACAACGATTCCCTGACACCCTTTCGTTGATTGATCGACTCTTGCAAAATGGGATGCCAGCATTCAGGAACATGCAGCAATGCGTATTCGCCTGCCCCTGCTTTACTTGTGATGGCTCGTTCACGGAAGGTATACCATTGCCTTGTTACCCCGAGCACCCCCCAAGCTATCTGCGCTCGGTTCAGCAGCATCAAGCCCTTAATAGAGTAAAAAGGCTTAGAGCTTCGTATCCAACGAGCCCAATAGCGATTCAAGTTTTCATGCATTTCATTCAAGAAAGCGTCCATATCGAAGGCAATATCCAACTCAGAGACTGGCGGCCCAAGAATTGCAATTCCATGCTGCTTCAGTTCGTACCATGTGACAAGATTCAACTCGAAGTAGCCAGACTGCTTCATTTTGCCGTCGCAATAGTAAGGAAAAGGCGCAACATCCTTCGGCAGCTTCCCTATATCGTCCCATGTGATATAAATACCGTTCATATTGGGACGAGCTGAGAACCGGTTTACTTGTGCATGAATATCGTTAAGCTTGCTTATCTCTTCTTCATGGAGTCGAGCGCGTGTAATCGCAATAAAATCAATATCGCTCAATGCTAACGAATAATCGCCTAACGCAATAGATCCATAAATATAAAGCCCTTCCAGCCAATCCTGCTTGTACGCATGAATCAATTGGACATATTGTTCCAATATATCTGCAATTTCAGATCGCAGCTTCATGACAGATTCATTCCTCCCCCTTTATGAATTGCACTACTGGATAAAGGGATAGAGACAAATCGTGAGAAGAAGAAGTGTCAACAGAAGAGCCATCACGAATGCTAGGTAACGATAGCCACTCAAATGAGCCGTCTTCTTATCGAAATGTTCTCCTTTGCGACAAATACCGTAATACATTCCAAGCAGCAATTCAGCCAACATGAGTAGAAAGGTCTTCATTGTTCTCATCGAACCATCACTCCCTATCTCTTCTTTTCATCGGTTTGCATAGCCCACAGCCTTCATGCATTAGATCCTAGCAAATTATCGCAATGAAGTCCATTATTTACCGAATTAGCAAGTAATCGGTCATTCATCAAAAAAAGTCATATGCGGCATCGTCTCCTTATAATAATTCAGACGATCATTCAATTGTCCGGTATGGAATTCGAAGCGATGTCCATCCGGGTCTGCAAAATATATAGACTGCTTATCCCGCTCGTCTCGTTCTCTGCCAGGCAGCAATCTGGCGCCATATTGTACTAGTCTTGCCTTCATTTCATCAAATTCTCGCTCATTGATTGTGAATGCAATATGGGTATAGGTAGGTTGTATGTCATAGCGAGGGACATCTCGCTCTTCATTTAACGCAATCCATAAGCCATTTAATCCAAAATAGGCAAGCTTGCGTCCTTTGACTAACAGCTTCGCCCCGAATATATGTTCATAAAATGCAATGGAGCGATCCAAATTAGATACAGAGAAGCATAGATGATTTAATCCTTGCACCTTCATTTATATACACTCCCGCAAAAGAAAAGCTCACTCATTTTGACCTTCATACTCTTCCTTCAAGATACTCATTACAATGACATCCCAATACTTGCCGTCCTTGTACATTTTCTGACGCAGTCTGCCTTCCTCCTTGAAGCCGCAGTTTACATAACAGCGATGGGCTCGTTCATTGAATTCGTATACCTCAAGCTCAAGGCGGTTCATATTTAATGACTCGAACACAAAGCCCTTCATTAGTTGAATCGCTTCCTTGCCATAGCCGACTCCAAGCAAATCTTTACGTCCAATTACGACGCCGAGCACTGCTGATCGGTTCTTCCAGTCGATATGATGCAAATCAATTTGACCGATATAGGCAAGCGTTTGTTTATCAGCTATAACAAAGCCCCTCGACTTGGACGCCCCGTCAATCATCATATCCAAGAAGGCTTCTGTATCTTGTTCTGTATGCGGGTACAAAAAGATATCACTTAATGAATTTGTAATGTCCGAATCATTCGCCCATTTCCGAATCCAATCATAATCTTCTCTTCGATATTCTCGTAATGTGATGCGATCTCCATGCAAATAAGCCAATGGAATCACGTCCTCTCTAATGTCGTATCGCACTTATCTGCCAATTTCTGATATCATATCAAGGAAGAACAGGTACATCAAGGTATATTTCAGTACAGGATATCCCTGCCTTAGATACGGATTGCTTCTTTTGCTTCTTCATCCTCTTGATGACATCACGCTATAATGACAAGATCGATATCTCATTGGATGTGGTAAAGGAGGAATACGAAACCATATATTCGGAGGTTAAGTTATGGAAATAACAAATAAGAGTTCAGGAGAGCCGCAACAGTATGAGCTTATGAACATACACGCGGGAGTCATGTTTACGCATGATGATCTTATGCGGCTTCGAACGATTAACGAACCATGGCCTGGTGAAAGTACGGCTCCGCGCTTTTTCCTAGGGCGAACGATTGATGGAGCGGCGATATGGAGATTCCGCTACGACGTTTCCGGCGTATTGGTTGAAAAGCTGGAACAATTATGTTCGGATGAGCCTGTCATTACCGATATTCATACACGACCCAAGCATTGTGAGGCTTATATGGATCTCCTTCAGTCCGACCATTATACGATGGGGCCTTGTTATTATGTTCCCCCTATATCGATGCCTGTTTTACAGACGACTAGCATCACGAAGGATAATATAACAGATTGGGATTATAGCGGATTTAAATGGCTGCTCTCGGAAATCGAGTATGCTCAACCTTGTATCGGGATTGCAGTCGATAACAAACTGGTCTCGATTTGCCGCAGTGTCCGTATTTGTCTCCAAGCTCATGAGGCAGGTCTTGAGACACTAGAAGCATTTCGTGGCAAGGGATATGCATCAGAAGCAGTTGTCGGCTGGGCGCAGGCTGTTCGGAAGATGAATGCGGCCCCATTGTACAGTACGTTCTGTGACAATCTCTCCTCACAGCGGGTCGCAGCAAAATGCAAACTGTCTATGTATGGAGTCAATTTCACGATCAAATAAACCTAACCGTCATCATTGTAACATGCAAAAAAGCACCCGGTTCGGTGCTTTTTTTGCTTTACTCCCATCGATCGTTATAGTGTCTATCTTATGCCTGCTTCTTAATTGTGCCGGCACGTTCACGCTGACGAAGCGGAATGTTCACACCAAGTACGCCTACGATAATAAGCCCAGCTCCAATTAGATGATATAGCTGCAAACTTTCGTGCAAAATGATAACGCCAGCCCCCATCGTCACCAACGTCCCTAATTGTGTAAAAACACTCACCTTTACAGCTTCTAGCTTCGACAGCGCATAGTTCGTCAAGTATGCGGTCATCAAGGAGGACAGTACGCCCAAGTAGAGAATGGAGAGCAAGAACATCGGATCGGTCAACGGCTGCAACACGTTCCATGTCGTTCCTGCGGCAATATGCTGGAAGATCGCCATCGAATTAAAGACCACGAATCCAAAGGAAGTCATGATGAAGGTTACATCCATAACTCCGTATTTGCGCGTTCTCTTACGTGCGGCAACATTGTATCCCGCTAAGGAGAGCACAGACAAGAAGACGAGCAAGATGCCTGATAAGCTTGTATTTCCAACGTTAACGCCTTTCATCGCAAAGATATAAACAAGTCCCGAAACCGACAGAAGCAGTGCAATTTTCTGCTGCCATGTGGAATGTTCCTTCAGCCAATACGATGCGAATATCATGGTGAATATCGGCACAGCCGCCTGAATAATCCCAGCCTCCGAAGCGGATACGGTGACGAGCCCGAACGTTTGAAAGGCAAAAAACAATCCTGGGTAGAGAACTGCCAGCGGGACAATTGTGGCAACTTCCTTCCAACATAGGTTCAGCTTTACTTTTCCCAAAAGAACCAAGATCATGATGGCCGCAAAGGATGCCGTAAATCGATAGGCAAGCATGTCTAGCGAGTTTACGCTTTGCAGTGCGATTTTTACAAACACAAAGGAAAATCCAATAATCAGTGTATTTAGTATGGCGGCGATATACGCTTTTCTCACAGCAGAATGATTCATGATCAATCCCTCTTTTCCTTGCTTGCAAGCAATTGATTATTGAGAACCTACAATCATGTTAATCGCTGCAGCGTTATGCTACAATCAAGGAAAATATCATCTGTACCGGTACAGAATTGAGGTGAACGGATCATTCATGTATAAATATGAGCAGGTGATTCAGGAACTGGAGCACAATCTGGAGAAGCTCACCTTCAAGGATGGGGATAAGCTCCCTTCCATTCGCGAGCTCGCCATTCAATATGGGGTCAATAAGAGTACCATCATTCGGGCACTGCATGATTTGGAGGAGAGACATCTCATCTATTCGGTAGCGAAGAGCGGCTATTATGTGGTTCGGGGACGAAATCAAACAGATGACACGAAACAAGGGCTCATTGATTTTGTATCCGCCGCGCCTGACCCAGGCGTGTTCCCATACTTGGACTTTCAGCACTGTATCAATAAAGCGATCGACACCTACAAAAATGATCTATTCATCTATGGGACATCGCAGGGACTGCCCTCTCTGCTTGCGTTGATGCAGCGTCATCTAGCCAATTATCAGGTGTTTACACAGTTGTCGAACATCTTTATTGTATCAGGGGTGCAGCAGGCCCTCTCCATACTCTGTACCATGCCTTTCCCGAACCAAAAAAGGATGATTCTTATTGAACAGCCTTGTTATCATCTGTTGGTCGAACATCTGCAAACGCATCAGCTTCCTGTAATGGGCATTCGCCGAACGGAACAAGGCATCGATATGGACGAGCTGGAACGAATTTTCTGTACGGAAAGCATCAAGTTTTTTTATACGATCCCAAGATTCCATAATCCGCTGGGCTCTTCCTACCGAACCGAAGAAAAGAAGCGAATCGCTGCCCTCGCACGCAAATACGACGTATATATCGTCGAGGATGATTATCTGGCCGATCTGGAGCATAATTCGAAGTCCGACCCTTTATTTGCATACGATGAATCTAAGCATGTCATTTACTTGAAGAGCTACTCGAAAATTATTTTCCCAGGGCTTCGCATCGGGGTGGCTGTTATTCCGGATACACTGATCCAGACGTTTAATCGCTATAAACGAACCCAGGATATTGACAGCTCCATGCTGTCGCAGGGCGCGCTCGAAATCTACTTGAAGAGCGGCATGTTCGAGCATCATCGCGAGAAAATACGAACCTCGTATGCCAAAAGGTCACAGCTCCTGCAGACCGTACTGCGTGATTTATCCCGGCAGCAGCATGAACATTTCACATTTCCAAGCGCTTCATCCCGTCTAACGGTGCATACCCATCTGGAACTGCATGACAGACTGCCTGTGCAGCGGCTTATTTCGGATGCAAAAAAGAAATCGATTCATCTCGAATCGATCGAAAAGCATTACTTAGCTTCATTCCCGGCAAGCAATTTGTTGAAAATCAATGTGACGAATGTGCCTGAAGATCGCATCGAGCATGGACTTCGTCAGCTCCTAGAGATCGTGAACAATATTCAGTTTAACAAAGGATAGCCTAAGCAAAAGAACCCATACAAATCGAAAAAGGAGCAGCTCTCCTGGAAGACGATGATTGACATTCAAGAGTCCGCTCCTCTTCCTTTCTCATGCAATTGCAAATTATGTATTCGCCAGATTCAACTGCCACGATACACCGAACTTGTCCTGTACCCAAGCAAACTTAGCGCTCCAAGACGAGGCCTCAAGCGGCATCAACACTTGTCCTTCCTCAGACAACTCCCGAAATACTCGATCAATTTCTTCTTCCGAATCGCATGTCACGAACAAGGAAAAAGCCGGCGTAAACTCATGGCGATGCTGCTTGTCCAGGCTATCAATGCACATGAACACCTGCCCTTTCAATGAGAACATGGCGTGCAGCACCTTATCCTTATCAGCTTCGTCCAAATTAGGCATTGCATCTCCATGTCGTACAATGCTTATCACCTCAGAAGGTTGAAATATGGAAGTATAGTGCTTGATTGCCTCATCTGCATTCCCGAAAAACATCAGAAACGGATTGATATTCGATGCGTTCATGCAAGCTCATCTCCTTTAGCCATTTATCTCCTCGCCACTCTACTAATATTTACGACTGCTGTCATACACATACCAAGCATCAGGTATAAATATGGCTTAAAATAAACACAGGGAAAGCATGACCTCATATGCCGCCTTTCTTTCCTACAACGGCCCGACAAAGCAAGAATATTGCTTATGGGGGCAATACCGTTGCAGATGCGAGTGCATCCGAGATGTTTTGGAGAGAGCTGCTTACCTTTCTTAGCGATTTTGATCATGGAAACTTGACTGCGTGGAAATCAAGTTCGTTACATCGATGCTGGAGATAAAAAATATAGCCAACGACACCCTTACCGCAGTGCCTTTGGCTTTATTTATCTCGTATCACTCCAACGTTTAGCAGTTGGATAATAACGACCTCTTTTCACTTCATGTTTATGAGGAATGGATCATAACTGCATATTTCTCCAAATACACCTCTCGCTGTACCTCATCCCATTCCAATGCAGGATCAATCTGAATTGCAATCATGTTCAGCAGCTTCCCTTTTTCAAATATGCAGTGATAGTCGTAGCAATGCATATCGCTTTTCATACCCTGAAGAACTTGAGGCATATTAGAGGCGACTCCTTGATTATGAACATCCATAATCCAGTCTACTCGTTTCCAATCCAAAATTCCTTCATCTGTTTTCATCGGCGTATCATAGGTAAAGCTCTCTTCCACGCTTGCTGCGTACAAATACATACCACCAAACCTCGTCCTGTCCACCATCCAACTGACGATACCCTTGAATGTCAAATCCTTGGGCGTAATCCCCGTTTCCTCCGCTAATTCGCGCTCCATTGATTCACGAGGAGATTCACCCGTTTCCAGCTTGCCGCCGATGCCGTTCCAGCACCCCATCCAGCTCGGCTTCTCTCGATTAAGCAGCAGAACCTCGTTTCCGCGTTGAATATAACAGATATTGTAGATTAGCATATTGTTTCTCCTGATGTTCTGTAATAGTTGTAATGATAGCAAGTTCGAGCCAAATCATCTATTGGCGAAACAACCTGATTTGCGTTCGAAGCTGCACGAGCATGATTCCAGTTATCGTTCCAAAAACTAGGCTGATTAGCGACAGCGGCAACCCGACAAAAAGTATCAGCATGCCTAATGCCGGATCGTCTTCAGGGGCATTCACAACGTTAAGATTGATAATCAGTTGGAGTCCAACCATCCATACGATAAACCAAACGATATAAGCAACTGATGAGATTAGAAACTGCCTCCATTGTCCCTTTGACACGAGCATGGTAACTGACGCTGTGATTGCCGTTACTATAATAAAGCCATACATAAGTACGGAACCAAGCGAATTCTCGTCAGCCAAAACCATAAATCTGATGTATTGAAGACTTGCGATAACATGCAGTAAGGCTGGCAGCGTGCGCAACAACCATTTCACCTGGTACCCGTCCCCCCAATCATAACATAGCCTTATGTATCAGGAGCATATCCTGTACGTTATTCAGCGCCTAATGGCTTGGCATGATGAAACCGAATCATAGAGAAAGCATCAATTGTAGATGCGAGTACTGCACTGCAAATAGGATGCAAATTCGGTGTAAACCGCAATTCCACCCCAGCTCGTACGATGTGCTGAATGAGATTAGTCATCGGCTCTATCTGAATGGGCTCGACCGTTCGTTCCGAAATATAGTATCCAGCATTCGCATCTAATAACTGAAAGGTAGAATCTTCAAACGTATATTTATAGATCGTGGTATTGCTTATCTGCTCAAGCCAGTCATTCTCAACTACGATAATTTTGTTTGCTACTGTGTGACCAAAGAATCTCGCTTCATCTTCCGTACTCATCTGGTCCGATTTTGCATAAATGACTCTAGGACAATCTCGGGGCAAATAATAGTGAACCGCATTTTCCTCATTTATCGCCCATACTGCCGGCGGAATATGCGATTGTTTGGCTGGACGCGGTACAAATGTGGAAATGGTTGAGTCTTCACTAAAATGGTATAACATCGCTGATCTCCTTCATATGATCTAGTAGTTCACGTACTATTTATAAATCTATTCTTGTTGCCTGTTTATCACCGATACCTCCTGACTTCATACACCCGCTCATTGTAAACAACAACGATCACTCACTTATTTGAATGTAGTATGATTGTTCACTTCCAACTCGATCAGTTCAACATGCTCCTCACCATAACTATCCGACCAGCGAAATTTGACATAACTGCCAGCGAAGTCATCCTTCGTCATGCTCCGCTCGAATTCAGTGGGCTTCCTTTGAATGGAGCCCAAGTGATCCAATTCCGATAAGATATGCACTCTGCCGTTCGTAGCTAGCATTCCACTCGTAAGAACCCCCTCTTCGCGCTCCCCGTGCTTCTCGTAATATTCAATATAGAACGATGAGGAATCCTTAATATCCTTGGTGTCACCCAAGTAAGTCAATGTAGCTGATCCCCTTCGTATCGAATTGGGCGTTCGCATTACCTGATAATGACGAAGCTGCCAGTGCTCTGACTGCCCCTCTAACTCAAACACATCCATCGTTGGCTGTACAACCGCCTCTTTTTCTTTCTCTTTCTCTTTCTCTGTCATAAGACATCCTATCGTGATCAAGTTTGTAATAAGCAAAATAAGCGCTATCCCCCATGCTAACTTAGAATGACGCACGCTCATGCTCTACCTCCTTGTTCCTTTGGTCTATTCTTCTATTACCACTTCTGAATATATCCCGCCTTGCGCAAATACATCTCATTAGAATGGATTCAAATCTGGAATCGGCTCATCAAGAGAGAAATACTTCACATCTAAACCCTCAAGATCATTAACAACCGGAATCCCCTGAACACCCAAGGCTTCATATACAGCAATTACATTGTAGGCTTGCCAAATATGAACATTTATTCCCAAATGGAGTGCGGCCATTATCCTAAAATACCATGCGTTGTAAAGACGAAAAAAGCCATCCTTCCTCCGATAAGAAAAGCTGGCTGTTAGGGTCTAATTTGCATTTACGTAGTAGATGAGATGATCTGTCCACGCGTCATTCTCATAAATAAAACCTTTTCGGATACACTCAAACTTCATTCCAACCCCTTCTGCACATTTGATTGAAGGAGTATTCTCCAGGTTAATATGCGCCTCAATGCGATGGTAATTAAGTTTGTCAAACGCAAAAGTGATTGCTGCAGCTACAGCCTCTTTTCCATAACCCCTTCTCCAGTATTGATTATGAATCATATAACCTAATCTAGCCCATTGAAAATCATCCCGCAATAGCGTAGAAAAATCGATGGCCCCTACATGGGCGTTGTCTTCTTTTCGAAAGATGCCGAAAAAATATAGTTTATCTTCGGAAGCCAATCTTTGATGATTGTCTATCTCGAGTCGAAACCATTCTTCGGTGTATCTGCTCATCTCAACTTTGCCATCATCATATTTATGTTGTGCCGGCATCCTATTTTCATACCCAGCTAGCCAAGCGGAATAGTCTTCACCTTCAAGCGGTCTAATAACGAGCAGTTCTGACTCGATGCAGCAAGTGAATTTTTTCAACAAAACACCTCATCTTCAATCTTCAATCTTCAACGATGATTTTGATATAAAAATACTATTTCTTCACGGTATACAGATAATTTTTGAGCATATCTCCGCACTGATCGTTCTTAACGAGCTCTTTTTCGACAGCCATCCCAAGATTGCTTGCCACTCGCTGTGAGGCCATATTATCCAAATCCATACTCATACTCTTGATAGCGCGCGATTTGCCGAACCAACCATGGCAGACCAGAACCGCCATGGAGCATAAGCAGGATAGGAAGACCTTTGTTCGGTTCCACCGATCCGAACCTGCTCAATCTTATTGATGCCAGTATGAGAAATGTTGAACTCTCTTTTTGCTAACCATTTCAAAGAGCTCCTCCTTGCAATCAGTGCGTTTCACGCCAACGATACCAATAATTTTGTATGTAAGCTTCTCATCGAGATGCAAGACCTGCCAAGCATTCAATGCCATTTCTTAAAGGCACTTGTTCCATTTTCTCCCCCTCCAATGAACGTTAGGCTGGATTCTACTAGCAGGCCCAGAACGGGATTGAATGAGAATCCAGTACTGGGCCAGTATGTACCTTATAAATAAACTTTGCGCTTGAATACTGCAATGATATCTCTGGACTGACCATTGGTGGTGCTTGTGTCGAAGCAGGACACTAACTCCCATCCTTCGTACCCCGCCTCATTCAGCATTTGCTCGAAGCCATCTTCATCGACCTTACCGCCCAGAAACCCGCCTGTCTTATACTTCATCGTTCGATATTCCCATTTGGTATCCAATGATATCATCTCCTACAATAACCATAATATCTGTCGCTATCATTATATCATGTTGCTTTGTACTGATTGTGACACAAGCACCAATCAACAAAAACCGGTAGACGAAGGTCATAAGCCTTGTTTACCGGTTTTCAGGTTTCCTCCTCGTTTTTGGGAGTATGATTGCGCAAATGCAAATAAACGGTATGTTTCGAAATTTTCAACATATTTGCCACGATAGTAGCCGCATCTCTCATATTAAACACTCCCCGATCATACAAAAGACCGATAATGTGCTTATTTCGATTTGCATGCGATATGTCAGGAGAAGCATCCACCGCTTCAATCGTCAGCTCTATCATTTCAAGAATCATATCCTCAATGGATGATGCAAAATTCTCCTCCTGTGCTCTTATTTCAAGACCCGCTTGCGGTAAAAAAGTTTGAAGAAATCCAGAAAACGATTCATCCAAGTTTATGTTAATGCACATAAAACCAATAATTTTGCCAGCTTCACCACGAATGGCTATCATACTTGATTTCATTGAGCGGTTGTTCTTGCTTTTGGTAAAATAACTGATCGCTTGCTTTGCTTCAGAGCACTTAATCTCACTCAACATCTGCAAGGCCATATTCGTAATCGGGACTCCTAATTCTCTGCCCGTATGATGCCCGTTCGCGATTTTGATGACGGTATTTTGATAGTCTTCCAAGCTATGCAGTACAATCTCGCTGGCATCTCCCAAATAATCGGCCAAGCCTTCCACGATGGAGTAATAGGATTGCAATATCGCCCGATCATATTCCGTAAAATTCTTATTCTTCATCGTTGGTAATCCTCCTTTCTATGAATATAGTTGCCAATAGAACTGATTGACTCAACATTTGTTCATTTAATTAACCAATTTATCAGTCCGTTCGGAAAAATGTAAAAGAGGCTCCAAAGTCAGCTTGGGCAGAGCCTCTTGTCTAAGTTATTCCCTTACCCAGTAGCATGAACGAGTACAACTGAAAAACTCCAGCTAAGACGGAATATTCATGCGACTAGGTTAAAGCCCCGATTCATCTCATGATTGAAATCACGAATGAATCGACAAATCAATAATAAGAGAGCTTTCTTAGATGGCAATGACAAGCCACCTGATCAAGCTCTAAAGATATTAAATTAGAATAATGCTTTCAAACTTGCTAGGACAGTGAGAATGCCCACAACAGTGACAAAAACATTGCTAAGTTTTCCTTTGTATTTAGCTAGTGCAGGAACTTTATTGATCGCATACATTGGCAAGAGACACAAAATAGCAGCAACTAGCGGTCCGCTGAGAGTATCTATAATTCCAAGAATGCTTGGATTTGCATAAGCGGCATACCAGCATGTTAATACTACAAAAACAAGAATCGCTCTCTTAACTGTTTTTTCTTTTAGGTCTTTTCCGCGCGATTTACCGGCCGAGATAATCATGTCACGCATTACCTCGTATACTCCTACATAATGGCCAAGAAAGGACTTTGTTACGGCCACAAACGCAATAATAGGAGCTGCAATCGCGATTAGAGGCGAATTAAGCCGATTGGCAAGGTATGAAAGTATTGATAAATTCTGTTCTTTTGCCATTACAAGATCATCTGGAGTCAAACTCAAGACACTGCTCCAAACAAAGAACATAACAACTATGAAAGTCATGATATAACAAACTTTTTGTATTTGAGAACATTTGGCGTCAGTAGCTTGTATTCCATAAGTTTGTCTCTGTTTCATAACAAATGACGATATCATAGGAGAATGATTAAACGAAAATACGATAATCGGCAAAATCAACCATATCATATTGAAGTATCCTCCTACTCCTGTTGGAGCAGTAGAAACACTTGAAAAACTAAGCATCGATGTATTCCACTGTGGAATTAAAGATATTGAGATAAAAAGCAGCGAAGCTATAAAAGGATATACTAGCATACTCATTACCTTTACAGTAATATCTTGACCAAAATTCAGTATAGCTATAAGACCGAGTACTAATACAAGCGATAAAATGGCTCTTGGCGGCTCATTCATGTGCAATTGATTCACGATAAAACTGCTTGCAGTATTTGTTAGTGCAACCGAATACATCAGCACGATAATATAAATCGATAAGAAAAATACGATGTTAAAAATTATACTTGCCTTATTACCGAAATACTCTCTTATCGTACCTGTAATCCCTTCATCAGCAGAATTGGAAGCGTATATCATTTTAGCAAGCGCCCTATGCGAGTAGTACATGACAGGGAATGCAAGTATTGTAATTAATAATAATGATAATAAACCTCCTGCTCCCGCATTAATAGGTAAAAAGAGTACGCCTGCTCCAATTGCTGTTCCAAAAAGGCCCAATGCCCAGGTGGTATCTTGCTTGTGCCACTTTTTAGGATCTGGATATTTTTCGATTTTCCCTGTAGTATCTTCAGCAGTAAATTCAAGTTTTTCCGCTGTATTCCCATTCATATGATAATTCCTCCTTTGTATACTGGTTAACTACTTTATCATTTCCTCTCCTTTAAAAAAGCAGATTCACTCCAGATTGCTTCCAGGATGAACCTTTTTGTAGCAACAATAGACATACTGCTTTAAAGATCAAACCTGTTAAGTTGTTTACGTTTACAAAACCAGTTAATTTAATATATTACATTATATAGCAATAATAGATATCAATTTACACTCCTCTCATCCTTGCAAGAGCATTGGAGAATGGGTCTTAACAATTGTTATTTTTTTCACAAAGTATAGTTTGTAATCTTATTTTGAGCTATTAGCTCTTACATTTCAATATAATTATTATAATTTTTTTACTATAATTATATTTTTATCTTATTTTCTAGTAACCTTTTCTTCGAAAATTTTGTTTTTAATAGCAATTCCTGTGGGGGTGGCTGCAATTCCCCCTAAACCTGTCTCTCTTAATTCGCGAGGCATCTGTCTTCCTACTATGAACATCGCTTCAATTACTTCATCAGCATTGATGATGTTGGTTACGCCCGCTAATGCAATATCCGCTGCTACTAAGGCATTAGCCGTTCCAATAGCATTTCTCTTTACACAAGGAACTTCTACCAAGCCTGCAACCGGATCACAAACTAAACCGAGTAAATTTTGCAGTGCAGTTGAGAAAGCGTCAGAAGATTGCTGAGGTGTTCCTCCGGCAGCTTCTACTGCTGCTGCTGCTGCCATTGCTGAGGCACTACCTACTTCAGCTTGACATCCTCCGAAGGCTCCGGAAATACAAGCATTATTTGCTACTATCATTCCTAATAAAGCTGAAGTGAATAGAAAATGAACCTTGTCTTCATGACTTAACTGTAAACTATCTTGAATACTAAACAGTACTCCCGGGATTGTCCCACTTGCACCTGCAGTTGGAGTTGCACAAATAACTCCCATCGACGCATTTACTTCATTAACTCCGATAGCGTTTTGGACCCCAAGCATCATCAAATCTCCAGAAAGGGTTTTTCCACTTTCACGATATTGTTTTATTTTAACAGCATCCCCTCCGGATAAACCAGTCGGAGAAAAAACTCCGTTGCCCTCAGCGCTTTTCTTTACAGCATTCTCCATAGTCACTAAATTTCTTTCCATTTTCTCCCAAACTTCTTCATAAGAAGTTTTAGTTTGCTCGATTTCCTGCTCGATTGCTAATTCATAAATTGGCTTTTTCCTTTGATTAGCTGCATCGATAATTTCCTTTATAGTCATGTACATAAATTTCTCACCCCTAATCTAATTAAAGAATAATGATATTAGCTGCACTGCTAGAATTTCGCAATTCCTTCTGAACATCACTAGATAATTGAGAATCCACATCAAATTGATATAAATATTTCCCTGACTTTTCCAAACTATTAAAATTGTTAATTTCCACATTATATTGTTTAAAGATCCTGCGTAATATAAATTCAAGGTCATCCCTCTCGGAAATCGCTATAATAACCGGCAATGGCCCTTGAAGATGTAAGCTAAACCCATCAATTTCTATATGTTTAATTTCGATTAATCCGCCACCGACTGAAGTTCCCATTGTTCTAATACTTCGATTTTCATCCTCCAGATAAATATCTGCAGTATTCGGATGACCGGCAGGACTATCACCTGCTTCTTCTAAAAATGTAATGTCAATTCCTTTAGATTCTGCTATTTCAATAGCATCAGGTACCCTACTATCATCGGCAGCAAATCCTAATATACCGGCAATAATTGCAAAATCAGTTCCGTGTCCTTTATGGGTTTCAGCAAATGATTCATAATACTTTACTACAACTTTTTTGGGAAGACCTTGAAATAATTTATTGGCAACTGTTCCAATAGCTAAGGCACCTGCAGTATGTGAACTGGAGGGGCCAATCATAATCGGGCCAATCACATCAAAACAACTTTTGTAATTAACAACCTTTTTTTCTTTAACAGGTACTAATTTCATGTTCATATAAGTTTCCTCCCCATAGTTGCCGTACCAGTTACTAGTATTACCAATCTAAAATAAGTTGTAATTATTCCAGTAATTAATCTGCAATAACTTGTTTCAAAAGTAGGGACCGGACTACGATAATGTCAGCTTGAGTAAGAGGTTCAACAGCGACAGAAACTTTAATAACAGTTATTACTAAATCTCATTTTCCGGTGTCATTCTAACTAAAGGAATAATAGCACCATGTAAGGGTTTTCAAAAGTAACACTAAGAATCATCAATTCCTTTCTTAGTACTAATTGATATTGAATACTTGGATAAATTATCGTTGCAATCAATGCCATCAAAACAACGATCATTTTCTAATCCTTCTCAATAAATTGAAATAATTTATTACAGTGATTATTTTTTATTACTACACAGACAGAGTACCACATAGATAATCGTGAAGTCAAACAAATGATAATAAATTATTTTTATGGTAATTTATTATTACAAATTTAATTTTTTCTCCCTTTTAAAATTCTACAAAACTTGTTATAAGTTATATTAGGGTTATCTATTTTGGATGCTGGCTTCTTCATTAAACGAAATCCTTGTCGCTAAAAGACCGAAGTTTGGTTGACTATAGCAGAAAAAAGAAGAATGCACCCATGTACGAGAAGTAAAGCGCATCTTTTATCGAAAGGGATGAATAAATTTTACTCAACCCTGGAATTGAATATGAATTCGCAAGCAATTTCATAGTGAATAAAATTCAGGAATAACGGATAAGGAGGAATACTTAAATGGATAATGAACTATTTCGACACTACCAAAATATAATGAATTATTTCGGGGAAATTTTGGGGTCTAATTATGAATTTGTATTACATGTTTTAAATCCTAATGGGGGCTCTCGTATCGGTCACATAGTCAATGGAGACTTAAGTGGAAGATCTTTAAATGGCCCTTTAACTGACTATGCAAAAAAATTAATCAACGAAAAAGTATATTTAAATAAGGATTATGTTGTAGATTATATTGGAGAAGGACCAAGAGGTAAAAAATTCCGTTCATCAACTTTATTTATAAAAGATCGTGAAGGTCAATTACAAGGTCTTTTATGTATAAATTTTGATGCGGATGCCTATAGGAAAGTTGCAAAGGATATATTAAAATTGGCCAATCTAAGTTCAGATATAGAACTAATTGAACAGGAAACTGACCAGGAACAACCTATTGAGAAACTTACCGATAATATTCGTAATATCATCTATGCAGTAATAGATAAAGATATATTAGAATCCGGCGCTCAGTTATCACCTGAACAAAAGAAACTTGCTATTTTAAAATTAAAAGAATATGGGGTATTTGAAGTTAAAGGTACAATAAATGAAGTTGCTGAAATAATGGGAATGTCGGAATCAAGTGTGTATCGTTATCATCAAATGATATCGCGCAACGACAAGTAGCCCCAATCGAACCAAAACAATAAATCGAGCAATACTGTTTCTAGTAATCTAAAAATGGACCACAGTAGTTTGAAAAGAGGAGATTAAGAAACGAATAAAAGCCTTGGATCAATCTGAGCCACTGAAGCACTTTCGTTTTCCTAAACCAAATTAAAATAGAGCGAAACAAAAGACGACTATTATTCTATTTATGGGAAAATAGTCGTCTTCCTATTACAGCTATAATCTCACTATAATCTCTGATCGACCTCATGATATCAATAGTGCTTCAAATTAACTTACTTTGCTGAGTTACAATATCTCTCCCGATATTCACGTGCCAGCATACTCATCATAATTGAATCGTGGTATTTGTGATTGTAGTACAGCGCCTCTCGCTGAACTCCTTCTTGAACGAATCCAATTTTTTCATACGCTCGAACCGCTCTTGCATTGTATGAAAATACAACCAATTCAATTCGATTGAGGTTCATCATGCCAAAGCCATAATCCAACATGAGAATCATCGCCTCTGAACCGTATCCTTGTCCACAGTCCTCTTCCGCAAATATCGCAATGCGTACGTGGCCGCTCCGATTCGATGAATCCATATCCATAATCGCAATTTCTCCGATTGGCCTGTCATCATCCTGCAGCGCTATAACAAATTGAATTCGTTCGCCATCCGATGCGATTCGCTCCAAATAGCTCTGCAGAACTTCTTTAGAAAAGAACTTCTTCGTACCTGTCAATCGGCTTGACTCCGTTAAGAGCATCGCCTCATAGTACCATTCCACATCATCGCCTGAAAATGGACGCAAGTATATTCTTTTTCCGGTTATACCTTTGCATGAATTGTGCATTATGCTTCACCGTCTTTACTTAAATTTGAAATAGACAAAATATTTAATCTTGCAAGATAGTTTTATAGTGACTCGTATCTCCGTGCCGCACAATGACGACCTTTTCCCCTTCTAGCTCAATCTCTACCTGACTTAAACTTGCAGGCTGAATATATGGCGGATCCCAAAGTGCCTCGGGCAGACGATGCTCAAAGTAGGCCATGAGCGTTTTGACGACCACAGTATGTGTAACTACTAGAATCGATTTGCCTGGATTGTCAGCAATAATAGATTGAACGTAAGGCAGTACCCGATTGCGAAGCTCTTCGAACGTTTCGCCATTCTCCGACTTGTACGCAGCCGGCTCATACCAGAATGCTTCAAACTGCTCTGGATAGGTGCGCTCCAGCACCGCTGCAAGCTGGCCTTCCCAATCTCCCAAATGTAATTCCTTCAGTGCATCACTGCTGATCATCGGGATATTCCGCTCCCCGCGAATGAGCCGTGCCGTCATATCTGTTCTGCCGCTGCTGCTGGCATAAATGCAATCAATCGGGGTATCCTTCATCGCTTCACCTAGCCATTGTGCCTGACTGACTCCAAGCGTTGTTAATGGCGAATCCATATGACCCTGCATGCGTCGTTCAACGTTCCATTCCGTTTCCCCGTGGCGGACAATATATAATGTCGTCTTCTTACTCATGAGATCACTCCTATTCGCAAGCAGTTACTTGCTCAAAAATTCCTTTTTCCAAATAAAGCTACATCGGCCGTATACCCAATGCATATCGAAATCGGTACGACAGTAATCTGGCAGAAATATAGCATAACCCGATCTGAGATATTCATTATCCTGGATCGGGCTATTCACAAGTCATTCCATTATTATACATATGAGTGCAGCATAAGAAGTTACAAATTCGTTGTTAGGAGGTCAACAAGCTTGTTCGCTCGCTCAGCGACGATTTTCCTCCATCCACTGAACGGCATAATCAACGAGCTCTCGGACAGGCATTAGCAATGCATCTGCATTTGCTATTTTCCCGCTGCGCACATAACCAGTATCACGGGCAAAATCAGCCCCAAGCTTCTCAAAGTCATCGGTATTGAAGTCTACATCTTGATACGCTACCCATGATTTTACACCGTCTACTAACATGGGGGCTTTCGAATTTATAACCTGCTTGCCTGTATAGTTAGCACGATACTCTGCCAAATGAATAGACGTGTTATTGCGATGCCCAACGCCCAGCAGCATGACACAACCATTGAGCTCATACAGCCTAGCTAATGGAGACTGCTCACCCAAACTGTAATTGAGACTGTGATTCGCAATGATCCGCTCCTGGTTCGATCCCCATGCAGCAAAGGAAACCTGTGGATGGCAGCTCCGCACAACCCCGCCCTGCTTCCGAAAAAGCTCCGGTATAAGCCCCATTTCCAAGCACGGTGTAAACGCACTATCAAATGCTGGCATATGTTCCCGAATCGGTTCCCACCAAGATTCCTGAACTGGTGGGCATCGCCATGTCGATGGATCTGATAAATCCACAGTATGTGTAGGCATGACAAGAGTTCCCTGCTCACCCAGCCGTTCTTCTAGCGCCAATATGACAGCTGACGCGCCGCCCGCTACCCAACCGCCTAATGATTTCATAGAGGAGTGCAGCAAAAGATTCATTCCCGGCTGCACGCCTAATGCCTCTAAATCTTTGATTAACGTACCGATCGTAATTAGTTCCCCGCTCATGACTTCCATTTTAACTCCACCTTATCTCTATATTGTTGATTAGGCGTTCGGATATAATAATACTATCTTCCATTTGCTATCCGCCTCTAGTACGAGTAAGTAATAGGAGACATTTTTTAATATGAAACGGTTGCCCCCTGGGCTCGTTTGAAAACCGTTATTCTACACAAGCTCTAATAAATGATACATATCGTATCAAAATGACCGCTTTCTCGGTGAATAATTATGCATCAGCGGTAATATTCGTCATCCATGATTCAATCTTCTTACATCTAGTTCATGCTGCTTGCTCCAGCACTAATAAATTGAATGACTAAGCGCTGTTCAAGGTCTTTAAGATTAACTTCCTTTGACATGGTCTCACTCCTTTATAGAAGTCTTGTCTTCGAAATAATCCTACAGCCGAAAGAGACCACTCATGGTCGATGAATTATGAATTCGTTTTATTCGCAGGCTTGGAATGGCTTAATAACCATTGATATAATTCTGGATTATTATAAGTTTTCGTCCACGAGTTGTGTTTCGTATTCGGATATACGGTAAGTTTCGCACTGCCGCCACTTGCTTCGACTGCTTTTACCATCTCTTGCGCCTGTTTAACCGGAGTAACATCGTCATTTTCTCCATGGAATGCCCATATCGGCGTATGTTTAAGTTGCTTGCTCTTTTCGAGATTTCCGCCACTGCATATCGGAGCTATAGCAGCGAATTTATTCGGATAATCAGCTGCCAGGTTCCATGCCCCGGAGCCCCCCATACTTAGGCCTGTGACATATACTTTACTTTCATCAATGTTGTGTGTTGCAATCAATTCATCCAACATGGCAATGACAGCGTCTGTCTCCATTTCCCACATCGAATTTTGCGGACATTGGGGTGACACGATAACAAAAGGAAATGCCTTGCCGTTGTCAATCAAGTACGGAGGTCCGTGCCGCTTGACCAGCTTAATATCGTTCCCTCTTTCCCCTGCACCATGCAAGAATAAAAGCAATGGCCACTTCACTGACTGATCGTCACCATACTTATCAGGCAGGTACAACAAGTAATGAATATCTACCTGCTTTCTGATTTCACGCTGCAGTCTGTGCTGGACTTGATTCATCAACAATTCTCCCTCCTCGGTTTACATAATAGGGAACACGTTGCCTATTAAAATTTATATCTATAGCCTCTGTAACTCATTTCTCTTTGGAACCCGATTCGCTCTGCAATTGCATTCGATGGCTTATTCGATGCTGTACAGTCCCAGCATATGCATTGCCCCTGGGAAAATAAATGCTCCACATAGGTACGAACTGCAATCTGCGCGAGCTTACGGCCACGATACTGGTCAATTGTGACAATTCCTAGCGCATGAATATGACGGTATCGAAAGCCGGTAATACACAAACTTGCGACAGAATGATTGTGCATCACACAAAATCCACCGCCGTCTTGTAGAAACCGTTCCGTAGATTCCCAATAGTCCAATACTCTTGATTCAAGAAATGAATGGTTCAGGATGCTCTTATTTTGCAGCAGCTCCTTCGAAACCTGAACAATCTCATATTCACCGTCAGGCAATTGGATCGCTTTATGCTTATAATCCGGCAACATTAGAGATCGTACATAAGATATCCATGAGGACAGTTCCCGATCTGCAAACATTTGCTCAATCGCTGTATTCCAACTCGGATGAGTGCCAATGCATTCCGCCCACTTGAGCCCTAATTTAAGTGCTTCTTCACGTATTACTTCATCCATATAAACTTTTATGCCCCTATTGAAGGACGAATTACTAGCGTCACCAACAAATAAAAAACCGTCTAAATTGCCCTGCCATATTAAAGCGGACTTCGGCGTGTCCGCATGATCGACAAATATTCTGCCAGGATTGTTGCCTGCTACGATTGCCTTCGACTCCAGCATCATTGTGCAATTTACAAGATCTGTACATTTATAAAATTGATCGCGTTCCAGCTCAACTATCATACTTCTTCTTCCTCCCGTTGGAAATGATACATTCCTAACAACCATACCTTGAATATATCGCGTCCATGCGGTCGATCGCTTGTGAAAAAACAATACAAATCAAACTTTCCCTTCCTCGTTTACCTGTTCCTCGTGCGCCTTACTCATAATTTCTCGGATAAATGCGGCCTTGCCAGCCGTGTAATGAACACGATCATGCGGGAATTGAGCCGCCAGAGCATGCTTCAGTTGGACATATTGCTCTTTGGTCGCTGGATGACTGCGCAAATAATTTCGGAAGCGAATATTGTTCTGCCACATCTCTCCTGCATATTGATAGACATGCAAATGCTCCGTGCCAGCTCTCCACTTCCCTCTGCGGAAGAACAGCCTCTCTGGAAATTCTGGCTTATGTACATACTCATATCCGATCGCTTGCAGTCGTTCCTTATGCTCATGCTTGACGTCCGCTATTTCTCGTACCCCGAGCATCATATCAATAACAGGCTTGGCACCAAGCCCCGGAACGGATGTGCTGCCGATATGCTCTACAGCTATACAAATCGCTGACACTGCTTCCCGAATCTTATCTCGCTCTTCTTCGTACCTCTTTATCCATTCTGGATTATATGCATCAATGATGACTTGTTCCATGTCGTCACCTCTCTATGCTTTGACTTTTTGCCCAATGCTGCTCACCCCAAAGACTGTACGGCTTAACTGCCCTCGATTTGTTCCGAGTGTAGTTTTTTCTCCACCTGTCTACCATTTCCTCTTTTTGCTTCGCCTCCCCCCCAACCTACAGCCTCATGTCCGGAAATGAATTTCCATTTTCTTTACAACAGCGTGTTCGGTTTAAATCGGTATGGCAAAGCACTGTCCTTGGCATTGGACAGGATGTCAGTTAACCCATCTCGAAGCATCGGACCTGCTGTATTGCTCAGCGGTGATGCTTGACCTCCCAATGCACAGTCTGAGCCAAAGGGATAATGGAGCAATGAGCAAATAGAGGCGTATTTCCCGATACGTACAAAAAAAGGAGAACCTTAATTCGGCTCCCCTCTCTTTCAAGTGATATATTATGCCTTTAGCTTTACATTTTTGAACGCTTCCGCTTGCTGTCTAATTCCAACCTCAGCTGCAAACCGCTCAATGCTCGATGCACCGAAGAATCCATCAATGCCAGTCGTATGCTCGAAAATGTATTGTGCATCTTCAGGATCCGCGATCGGACCACCGTGGCAAATGACCAGAAGATCCGGATTGATGGAACGGCCGGCATCCGCAATCGCTTGTACTCGTTTCGCGCAATCCTCAAGCGTCAACGCTGTCTTCGCTCCGATAGTCCCTTTCGTCGTCAAGCCCATATGTGCAACCAAGATGTCTGCTCCCGCTTTTGCCATCTTAATCGCCTGCTCCTCATCAAATACATACGGAGTGGTCAGCATATCGAGCTCGTGTGCTTGGCGAATCATTTCTACCTCAAGGTCATAGCCCATGCCAGTTTCTTCGAGGTTTGCTCTGAATACGCCGTCGATCAAGCCGACAGTCGGGAAGTTTTGCACACCAGCAAATCCCTGTTCCTTCAACTGCTTCAAGAACACTTCCATGATGCGAAACGGATCTGTACCGCATACACCTGCCAGCACAGGTGTGTTCTTTACTACAGGCAATACCTCTGCACCCATATCGACAACAATCTTATTGGCATCGCCATACGGGAGAAGCCCTGCCAGTGAGCCCCGTCCAGCCATGCGATACCGACCCGAATTGTAAATAATGATAAGGTCTACTCCACCTGCTTCACCGCTTTTAGCGGATATTCCTGTTCCTGCTCCTGCTCCTAGAATCATTTCACCTTTCGCAACTTGTTGTTTGAGTTTGTTGATCATGTCTTGGCGAGATTGTTTCATTTTACTTCCTCCTTGTTGCTGTTCTTGTTGGTGCTGTACTTCATAAGCTCGATTAGCTTCTGAGCTGCTACTACGGCAAAATTTGCATCGTTAATGTCGCTATCGAGCTCGATAAGCTCTACAGCGTCCTTATTGATATGAGTTCGAATGGTGTTAAATAGCGCCTCATCCTCCGCCGGTCCATAGAACGGCTGGCCCTCTACATCCAGTGCAGATACTCCCTTCAAGGGCAGCATCAACACCGTTGGTGCAGTCGCCTGATTCAGCTTCTCTGCAAGGATTTTGCCGAGTAGTATGTTTTCCTCAACCGTAGTTCGCATGAGCGTGACGGACGGATTATGCTTGTAAAAATTCCGATTCTGGAACCGCTCCGGCACCGTATCGAACGGCCCGAAGTTCACCATATCCAGCGCTCCTGTTGATACGACCTGCGGCACTTGTGCACGCGCAGCCGCTTCCAGCCGATGCGGCCCAGCGTTCAGCACGCCTCCAACCAATTCGTCGCACCATTCAGTCGTAGTTAAATCCAGAACACCTTCAAAATAGTTGGATTCGATCAGTCGTTCCATCGTTTTGCCGCCAGCACCTGTCGCATGGAATACAATAACCTCATAACCCTGCTGCTCCAAGTATTCCCTAGCTTGATTGACACATGGCGTGGTAACGCCGAACATGGTTGCTGCAACAAGCGGCTTCTTTTCTACATCAATCGCAGTCTCTTCCTTCACCATGCCTGCAATCGCCAATGCTGCATTCGTAAATATGCGGGTAGAAATCGAGTTCAAGCCTGATACGTCGACGATTGATGGGTACATCATAATATCACTTGTCCCCACATATTGGGATACGTTGCCTGATGCAACCGTCGACACCATGATCTTCGGCACTCCGATTGGCAGCGCTCTCATTCCTGGGGTGACTATGGATGTTCCTCCTGAGCCGCCGAAGGAGAGAATACCGTCGAACTTGCCTTCCCGATAAAGGCGAGGAATCAACTTTTCCATCCCTTTGGCCAATACCTCTGTTGCCAAGGCACGATTTTTTTGGGAGGCAATCTCATGGATGTCGGCTTGCACCTCCTGAGCGACCTCCTCATTTGACACGTCTGGAACGAACATCGGATCAAATACTCCGCTGTGAATCGTAAGCGTATTCAACCCAAGGCCTTGCAAAATGTCCTTTACGAATAGAAACTCTTTACCTTTGGAGTCGAACGTACCGACTATCGCAACCGTTTTCAATATAACAACCTCCTTATCAAGTGGAAGTATATGAACTACTATCTAAGCCGGCTTACCATTCAAGTATAGGCTGAATCCTGTTCGGATACATGTGTATTTGTACGATATTCATGTGTTTTTGTATTGTCGTTGGTATTCTCTCGGGGATTTCCCTGTCTTCTTTTTAAACGTTTTGCTGAAATGTGCGTAATCATTGTAGCCGACCAGACTAGAGAGCTCTGACAGTTCCAACTCACTCTCCTTCATAAGCTCGATCGCCTTATTGATTCGGAATCGTGTCAGGTACTCCGGGAATGTGCATCCGACTTCTTTTTTGAACAAATGACTGAGATGTGTTCTTGAAATGTGCGCAACCTGTGCCAGCTCCGCAAACGAGATGTCATTCCTATAATTCGTCTCCACGTATTCCTTCACGAACTGTACGTAATCGTAATGTTTCGTCACACCCTCCAGCATTTTATGCAGCAGCTTGTCCTGCTCTGTTAGCCCCACTTCCTTGAAATCAATCGCTGTCTTCGTAATTGCAGCCTCCGATGGGATTCGTTCGAAGGATGATCCTCCCAGGTAACCAACCGCCCCTGTATTGTCATACATGTACTTCACATCTGTCGGCGTATTGACAGGACCGCCATATATCATTTTGAATACATGGGGATTACTATCTTGGCAAGCTTGGAAAATATCTGACGCTAATTCTGCAGCTGCCTTCAAGGAGAGCACCTTCGCCGCACCCAATATGCCGCCCTTGGTAAATCCTAAGTGCGCGCAGATCACATCCGCTCCCGCATCCGCCATCTGACACGCCTGCTCCCGATTGAACACGAACGCAATCGTGAACATTCCCATACTGCTCGCAATCCGAATAGCCTCCACTTCTGCATCGAAGCCAATCCCCTCTTCCTGAAGCGCCTCCCCGTACACGCCGCCAATCAGTCCTACAGTCGGATAATTATTAATCCCTGAAAATCCTTTATCGCGTATTTCTTGTATATAGGCTTCTAATTGTATGGTTGGATCCGTCGCGCATAAGCCGAATAATACCGGCACCTCTCTCACGAGCGGTACAATTTCCTTCGAGCCAAATTCCATAACCATCTCATTGCAATTGCCGAAAGGCAAAAGTCCCCCTAATGAGCTCAGTCCCATCTGTCTGAAGCGACCCGAATTCAAGGCCAAGATGAAATCAGCGCCACCCTTAACCGCATATCTTGCAGATATCCCCGCTCCCGCTGCAACGCCAATAATATGCCCATTCGATGTTAACTGGGCGTGCAATCTATTTCGTATCGTTTCGCGGTCAAAATACACGATGGTGCACCTCCTTCTAAACTACTGAACATCCCTGGCTGCTTATGTAATCCATCTTATTGTGAATATCATAACATTCTACATGCGACGGGTCGAATTTCATCTGATTTCTCTGAGGATATCGCAAAAACTGTTCATTACATAAAAAAGCAGCTTACAAAGAAATTAGTAAGCTGCTGAAATCATCTTATTCCGTTTTCCTCATTGTCCGCCGCTGTGCAAGCAAACTGAGCAGAACTGCCGTATTGCCCATCGCTAAAAAGAGGGATACGCTCGCAACGAACATCGTTTCCGACAGCATCTCTTTACCGCCTCTATATTCACTCACCATAAGGATTGCAGATATACAGAATACGATACAACATGTAAGCACAGCATAAAAACGCCGCTGGATTCTCTTCTCCATTCACATAACCTCCTAACAATCCGCCGTTCCGTCCTTTTTTCAAAACATTCTCTATGGTCACTACTAATATGGTCACATTTATTTTCATTACAGAACTCGTGATTCAAAAATTTACTCCTCCTCATTGCCCACAACCCATTTAAGGTGCATAATACGAGTAAGCACTACCAACATAAAGGAAACAAGGAAATTCTCACCTATGAGTATTATACCTAAGATCTCAGACAGATAAAGGAGGAGTTTTCGATGATGACCCAGGCGGAAATCTCTATCGCCAACCATTATCTCCATGTCGTAACTGAGAGATTTGTCGAGTTGAAAAAGATGGCTGAACGAACGTTTGAGCAGTTAAACGAAAATGAGTGGAACTGGTCTTACAACGAGGAATCGAACAGCATTGCCGTGATCGTGCAGCATATGAGCGGCAATATGATCTCACGGTGGACCGATTTCCTCACAACTGACGGGGAGAAACAGAATCGGGATCGCGACGGAGAATTCGAGGGCAGCATGAGAAGCCGGGAAGCGCTGCTGGACGTGTGGAATCAAGGGTGGAGGGTTTTTCTGGATACGCTTCATTCGCTAACAGCAGACGATCTTACCAAAACAATTACAATACGCCAACAGCCGCATACCGTCATCGAAGCTATTGAACGACAAATGTCCCATTACGCCTACCATGTAGGTCAGATTGTATATACAGCTAAGCAGTTGAAATCTGAGGAATGGAGCACGCTTTCTATACCGAGAAAAAAACAATGACACATACCGTCTAACATCCATAAAAACAAAAGCGCCGCTCACCCTAATTTTGTGAAACGGCGCTGTCTTCATTTCGGGTCACAGATTGGACGGAAGCATCCAAGGGAAGCTTGACTGAGAACGTTGCTCCCTCCCCCTTTACACTTGTAACGTCAATCACCCCATGGTGAAGCTGAACAATTTTCTGCACGATAGATAGTCCCAGCCCATTGCCCCCGGCGGCACGGTTCCGTGATGCATCTGCCTTGAAAAATCGTTCAAACAGATGTGGGATATGCGCTTCATCAATTCCGATACCACTATCCGCAACATTTACCTCCACGATATGCCCCATCTGATGCGCTTCAATATGAATCGAACCACCCTCAGGTGTAAACTTGATCGCATTGTGTACAAGATTCATCCATACTTGACTCAGCATTTCTTGATTTGCAACAATCTCGATTTTGTCCAGATTCAGATCCAGCTCAATTTTCTTTTCCAGCCATTGCGGCTCACTGACGAGCGCAATATTGCGAAGCTGCTGATCCAAGCGATAGCTTTTCAGCTCCATTGGATGATGCTCTGATTCCAGTGAGGTTAGCTTCAGCAGGTTCTCACTAAGCTTGGAGAGCCTCATCGTTTCCATTTCAATGATTTGCAGGTAATTTTGCCGCTCTTCCTCGCTTATCTCCTCACTTTGCAAAGCACGGGCAAACCCGCGAATTGAAGTTAGCGGCGATTGAATCTCATGTGACACATTCGATATAAATTCCTGTCGCATCTGCTCCATTACCCCTAAGCTATCCGCCATTTGGTTAATCCCCTCGACGAGAGAGCCGTATTCATCTCGGAAATCCTCATGCATCGGGATACTGACGTCAAAGTTTCCTTGGGAAATTTTTTTTAGCGCATCAAGAATCAATTGATAAAATTTAACATGCTTCATACGCATAAATGGGAACATAATCGCAAGAACCATGATGAAAAATAGCACGCCCATCACACATAAAACGAGAAAGGCCCAATAGCTGTCCCGTCTCCACCCCAGCCAATTCATCAGATACGGATTAATGAAATAGGACAATGACCAAACTCCCAAAATGATCAGTAATATAGTGCCGATCCCTGTAATAAATTTCAGAACCCGACCTGTTTTTGTCAGCTTAAAGGCTGCATATCGCTTACGAAGGGTCATTCGAGCACCTCTAGCCGATAGCCTAGTCCACGGATCGTCTTAATCTTGAAGCCATACTCCTGCTCTGGAAATTTCTCTCGCAAGCGATTGATATGGACATCGAGCGTTCGCTCGTTGCCTTCAAAGTCAAAGCCCCATATATCCTCAATCAGTTGTTCTCTGGAGAAGGTCTTGCCCGGATAACCGCCTAGCTTGAACAACAGCTCAAATTCCTTCATCGGCAGCGGAATCTTCGCATCTCCCAATATAACCTCGAATGTATGCTGATCCATCGCAATCCGGCCAAATTGGACAAGCTTGGATACAGCAATTTGATACCGCTTGAGCAGCGCCTTTACACGCACAACCAGTTCCAACGGATCGAACGGCTTCACTAAATAATCATCCGTACCAAGATTGAAGCCTTTCACCTTCTGCGACGTGTCACCCTTAGCCGTCAACATGAGAAGCGGAATATCATACAGCGCCCTTAGTTCCCGGCATAACTCCCACCCATCCATGTTCGGCATCATAATATCAAGCACGACCAAGTCGACCTTATTGACCTCCATTTGGTTCAGCGCTTCAACACCATCGGGGGCTTCAATCGTTCTGAAGCCCTCCTTTTGCAAAAATACGGTGACTAGCTTGCGAATATGCGGATCATCGTCTACGACGAGTATAGTTGCCATCTTGCCTACGCCGCCTTTCTTCCTATCTAGCAAGCTTCTTCCGATTCATCGTGGATGCGAAGCTGCTGTGAAGCGAATTCATGGTACATCTCATGACTTTCAAACAGAGTTGCATGGGTTCCGCAGCCTGTCAGACGCCCCTTCTCTACAAATACGATCTGATCTGCATCGACTACAGTAGACAAACGGTGTGCAATGACAAGCGTTGTACGACCCTGCATTAAATTGTTCAATGCTTTCTGCACCACTATTTCCGATTTGCTATCCAATGCGGATGTAGCCTCATCCAACATCAAAATACGCGGATTGCGCAGCAGCGCCCGAGCAATGGCTATCCGCTGGCGTTGCCCGCCAGACAGCTTAATTCCGCGTTCTCCTACAGCTGTCTCATATCCATCGGCAAGTTCTTTAATGAAGCCATCCGCATAAGCCATTTGCGCAGCACGTTCCAATTCCTCATCCGTCACTTCACGGTTCATTCCATAGCATATATTTTCCCGAATCGTCCCATCGATAAGCGGACTTTCTTGAGATACATACCCGATTTGAGCTCTCCAAGATTGTAAGGAAAAATCATTGATATCATCCTTGCCCAGTTTAATCGTACCTGAAGTTGGCAAATAGAATCGTTCGAACAGGGAGAATAGTGTCGTCTTCCCTCCGCCGCTCGGCCCTACGATCGCCGTTACTTTACCAGCAGGAATCGTGAAGCTTATATCTTCTAGTATAGGCTCTCCTTGTGCATAAGCAAAGTGGACATGTTCCACATGAATCGTTTGATTCGCCTGCTCCACTTGCTTCCCGTTCACATGATCTTCTTCCTCTGCATCAAAAATGGTGATCATGTGATCAGTTGCCCCAATCGCCTTCTGCAACTGTGTGAAGAACATAGACAACTGACTCATAGGCATCACGATTTGAACCAAATATAGAATGAAGGCAACCAATTCACCCGCAGACAATACGCCAGAGGATACCCGCATACCGCCATATCCAATAATTACGACAAGCAGCACCATTAACACAAATGAAATGATTGGCGCGATCATCGCCTGAACGACACCTTCTTTAATTCCAAAGTGAAGCAGGTTATTAATCCCCTTACGGCCATTCTCATACTCCCTGGATTCAGCATTTGATGCTTTTACGAGGCGAATCTCAGACAATACTTGACTTAATACGGCTGTGAAAGATGCAGTCTCATCCTGCATACCCTTCGATATTTTGAACATTTGCTTGCCCAGTGGGAAAAGAATGAGCGCCGCGAGCGGAATGACTACCAGCATAATCGCTGTCATCTGCCAGTCCAAGTACAGCAATACAATAAACGAACCGATAACGGATACAATTCCTGTAAAAAAGCTTGATAAATGCTCGGTAATGAAGCCTTTTACAATTCCGGTATCATTCGTAATCCGGCTTACTGTTTCGCCTGTTTTGTTCTCATCATAATAGGATACGGGCATTATCAGCAGCTTCTTCCACAACCGATCCCGCAAGCCAGCAACTACCCGTTGTCCAATGAGATTCAACATGTATATCGACAAGCCAGAAGCTACTGTCTGTATGATGAACGCTGCAGCCAAAGCCACAATCTGCATCGTATCCAGCTTGGACAAGGAGAAGTTGTCCACCATCCCCTTCGTGAACATCGGAATAACCAGTGATACTGCGGTTGAGCCGATACTCATTAATAATGCAATAAATAACATCAATTTTGATGGCTTGGTCTCATTGATGACGCGCAAAAATTGTCGCCAATTTCCGAGTGAGCCCTTCATACCTTCTAATTCTCTATCCATTGATCCCCAACTCCTTATTTATCATCAGCATGTGCGATTGAGTCCATCATAATCAATGAATGTAAACAGAATGTAAACGGGTACGACACTTCAACAAAAAAGCCGCCCTCAAACGTGAACAGGTGAGCAAAAATCACTTTCACCAGCTTCATTCGTTATTAGAACGGCTTCTTGTAATCCAAATCGAAATCCATATGGATACATACTATTCTTCTATATGGAACAAAGAAAAATTGCTATAAAACTCAACAATTATTTAACTAGCTGCCATACATCCGCTTTTCCTGGTGTTTCGCCTTTTGTCCACCATTTTGCTTGATACGTATGGTCTTCATAGGTAACCTTAGCTTGACCATCATATGCAGTCGCGGCATTCCATTCCAGCGCTGTATCGCTGAGCAGTTTCCACACGTCAGAAGAGCCTGGCTTATCGCCTTGTGTCCACCACTTCGCTTCATATTCAAGACCTTGATAGGTTACGCGATTGCCCCCAACATATACTTTAGCACTGTCCCACGTTGTAGACGTCTCCTCTTCAGGCTTTGTCGTCACTTGCAGTGCTGCACTTGGTGTAGATCGATTGCCCGCTTCATCGACAGCTACTACTGTGTACGTATATGTCGTTT
The DNA here is from genome assembly GCF_050474385.1 of Paenibacillus sp. B1-35. Taxonomy (NCBI): domain Bacteria; kingdom Bacillati; phylum Bacillota; class Bacilli; order Caryophanales; family Paenibacillaceae; genus Paenibacillus; species Paenibacillus sp. B1-35. The sequence continues at coordinate 65,462 of NZ_JBCHVJ010000001.1, read as the reverse complement.
CTGGCTTGAGGCCATGATCCATGAACGAAGGCTCGACCGCTGTGCCTGCTAGAGCCCCATTACGGTATACTTCATAATTCGCTACACCGACATTATCCTTCGATGCATCCCACACAAGATGAACGCTTGTCGTCATTTGATGCGGTGCTCGTACATTGTCTGGAACAGAAGGTGCTTCCGTATCCACAACAGATTGCTTTGTTGATACAGCAAGTGGACTGCTTGCCTCAGAACGGTTATTCGCACCATCAACCGCTACAACTGTATACGTATACGAAGTGGAAGCAGTCAGTCCTTTATCTACGTAGGAGGTAGTATTGGATGTTCCTGCTAACACACCGTTGCGGTACACTTCATAGTGCTTGATTCCGTTCGATGCATTGGATGCTGCCCAGCTAAGCTCAATGCTGGAAGCCGTTTGCGTGTTCGAAACGAGCTTCGATGGTACAGTAGGAGGCTGCACCTCTCCATTATTGATCAAGTTGACGTCTACAACTTGATAGAATGCATTGCCTGTATCCGCGATTTCCCACACACCCAAAATAATGTGATAGCCGCTGCGATCTGTAGGAATATTTACTTCATGCGATACTTTTGTTTGAGGCTTTTTGCCTCCGTCCTGGAACGATGCGAATAACTCCAGATCCGAGCGCTTCAAAGGTTCGTTCGGATTCCAATCTTTTTTCGTAATGTAATATTTCCATTCCTTCGTGCTATGTGGCGCCGTTAAATGCCAAGACATTGTGTTCTTGCCGCCATGAAGCGTCACCTTCGACCAGCGGTCAGCAGATTGCTCGAACAATTCCGGGAAAATGCCGCCACCTGTTATTTCTCCGTCTTTTGGTCCACCCGTTGGGAAATTCCCTTTTGCCTCTACACTTTGCGGCTCATACTGAATTGCGCCGCATGTTTTATTCTCTCCTTGCTTGCACAGCAGCGCTCTGCTTGCCGGGCCTTCCATGTAACCGTGAGCGGATACTGTATCGGCAAAGCCGCCTGTCATTGCCGCACCTAGTACAACCATTCCGCAAGAAAGGATAAGCGTTTTAACATTTTTATTCCAGCCGTGCTGTTTACTCATTCGTACTATCCCCTTCCCGTGTCTTTAAGTCTTTTGCATACGAACCTTATGATGAGACTATATGAACATATACTCACTATTCGTCTCGACCCCATCTTACCGAGAACGTCCTGCTCTGCAAAGGTTCCTCTTACCTATAGACACGGTTTCACAAAAGTACTTGGTAGGATATCTCAAAAAAATCAAAAAAGAACCATTTCCATGACTTAAGTCGCAAATTAAAAACCAATTTGTTGCATAAATGCAATTTAATACATCCGTTATGCCAATTCTCGGAATTACGGTACGTTCCCATCCCTCTTGAAAATAATCGAAAAATGCTATTAAAGTTAAAGCATTATAATTCTTTTAGACTATGAAGACAACAATTTCATATGTCTACATAATCATTTGTATTAATAAAAAATAATTTTAATCTTGAGCGAATTCCATCTGGCGAAGCGGCACAAAAAATGAGGTTTCAACATCAGCCGCAGGCAGCGGTTTGCTGAAATAGTATCCTTGTATTTTCCGACATTCCTTCTCTGTCAAAATGTCCAGTTGTTCCTTCGTCTCAATTCCTTCTGCAATCACATCCAGCTTTAGATGCTGCGCCATCGAAATAATGGTTGCTACGATTGCTTTGTCATTTTCGTTGCTAGAGATATCTGCAATGAACGATTTATCAATCTTCAGCTTATGTATCGGGAACGTCTTCAAGTAACTTAGCGAGCTATACCCTGTACCGAAATCGTCCAAGCTGATGCGTATGCCAAGCTTATTAAGCTCATGCAATATCGTTGTGGAAATGCCCGCATCCATCATCATGCTTTCCGTAATTTCGAGTACCAAATATTGTGATGGAAGGCCTGTCTCATGCAGCACCACCCTCACTTGTTCTGTGAGGTTCGAATGGTGGAACTGTTGTGTGGACAGGTTGACAGATACAGGTATCAATGGCCCTCCCGCATCATGCCATTCCTTCATTTGCCGGCAAGCCTCTCGAATGACCCAATTGCCGATTTCACTAATCATTCCCGTATCTTCGGCTAATGGTATGAATGCACCTGGCATCAACAAGCCTCGTGTTGGATGATTCCATCTCACTAACGCTTCCACGCCGATAATTTTACTGTCTTCTGTACTTACTTGCGGTTGATAGTGCAGCACAAGCTCATTTCGCTGTACGGCCTTGCGCAAATCACCTTCGAGCTCAATCTTGCCGAGTAAGCCTACATCCAAGTCAGGGGTATAAAATTGATGGCCGTTCTTGCCATGCTTCTTCACCTCATACATCGCAGCATCTGCCTTCTTAATCAACTCAACCGGATCCTCGCTGTCCTTCGGATAAATAGCCGTACCGACACTAGTGGAGATATAAAAATCATTATCCTTCAAATGGAAAGGCTGCCGCATTTCCTCTACGATACGTGTGGCCAATTCCTCACATTCTGTTCCCTCCGGATTCGTACGGCAGAGTACGATAAATTCATCGCCACCGAGTCGGGAAATCGTCGCTTCATAGCCGGCAACACTGGAGATAATTCGTTTGCTCACGGCCTGCAAGAAAATATCGCCGTACGTATGTCCAAGCGAGTCATTAATCAGTTTGAACCTGTCGATATCCAAGGCCATAACACCAAAATACCTCCCATCCCGTTCGCTCTCTTGAATTAGCTTGGCTAAAATTTCATTGAACATACGGCGATTCGGCAGCCCCGTCAGGTCATCATGATAAGCTAAATGCTTAATCTGCTCCTTAGCCTGTTTCTCTTCCGTAATATCTCGCGCGATAATATGATTTCCTGCTAGCTCACCTTCAATCTCTACGGGAACAATATTAATTTTAAGTTCTAAGCGGCGGCCATCCTTGGCCATAACTGCCGTATCATAGCTATGTGTCGCGAAACTTCTTTGGCTATGATATACCTTTCGGGTTCCTTCATCTTCTCCTTCCGCAATATTTGCTTCGATATTTGAAATATTTTGGAGTATGTATTCTTCCGCACTCCCCCCAATCATTTGAATAACCGCAGGGTTCATGCTAATAATTCGACCATTTGTATCTACTGATATGATTCCATCTACATTGTTCTCGTACAAGCTTCGATACCAACCTGCATGCTCTTGGATGACCGAATCCTTCTGGGATAGTCGCTTCGTAATAAATATGCCGAACAAGGTCATGCCAAGAAGTAGAAATGTCGCACATGCAATAATATACGCGAGCACAGCCGGATCGATCAGCAATGTGGAACGCCGACTCTTGCTCGGATCAATATAGAAATGAGCTGCGTACATGCCAGTGTAATGCATCCCTGCAATTCCACCTCCCATAATTAGCGCACTCCCTAGCTTGTACCAAGTCCCGCTGTCCTGTTGATCCGTGCGGTAATAAAAAAGCAGCCACAAAGCTACCGCAGAAGCGGATACCGAAATAGCAACAGATAGAATGACAAGACTCGTATCATATGTAATTCCAATCATCATCGCTTCCATGCCGACATAATGCATGCCTGATATCCCAACTGCCATTATTAAACCAGATAAAACAAGTTCCATGATGCCGATCTTCTTCCTCGCTATAGTGAATAGAGAAATGCTTGATACAGATATTGCGAGAATGACCGAAATGACAACATCATCGATGTGGTAAGAAACCTTTACGGGCAATGACATGGACAACATCCCTACAAAATGCATAGACCATATGCCAAGCCCCATAGATGTTGCTCCACATACCAGCCAGATTAACCTTTTGCTCCCCTTACTCATACTAATTCGACTTGCCAAATCGAGTGCAGAGTAGGATGCTGTTACAGCGATTAAATAAGAAACAATAACGAGAAACATATCATATGTCCCCTGAATATGATGAACATGCCCCATTTCCTGTCACCTTCTTTCCCTTTGTTGATAGGCATTTTCCATCATTTCCAAAGCAACCGTTTATATGCGACAATCATACTATATAAATGATTAATTTTGAATATATTGCAGGTTATAAATAACTATTTATAGGTCTTAAGAACCATATATTAGTTAATATTACCATGTATGCAAGCGATGCTTATCGTGTACAGTTAGGAGTAAGTGCACTTATTACCGTTCAACATGCCAGCAGCGGCCTTATTAAGGCTGCTTTTTTACGTATGTTCGGATCATCAATTCACAAGGAGGACACCATGAATATTCTTGTTGTGGACGACGAAGAGAGCATCCTAAATCTCATCCGTCTCAATTTAGAGATTGAAGGCTACACGGTACATACCGCTGCTAGTGGAAACGCTGCACATGAACAGTGGCGAACACAGCAAATTGATTTCATTATTCTCGATGTGATGCTGCCCGATACAGACGGGTATCAATTGCTGCGTGAATTCCGAAGCAGCAACCCTGACATCCCCATCATTATGCTTACCGCTAAGGGACAAATCAATGACAAGCTGCTTGGATTGCAGCTGGGTGCGGATGATTACCTTGTCAAGCCATTTCACAGCACGGAGCTGCTGCTCCGCATTAAGGTAATTGAACGCAGACTTAATAAGCAAGCGCAAATGGACACCAGCGCTGCCCTTATCCAATTCGGGCCGTTCCGGGTAGATCAAGCGAAGCGCACTATATATGTACATGATGAACCATTGATACTAACATATCGAGAATATGATTTGCTTCTTCTACTGCTATCGAACAAGCAGCGCATCTTTACCCGCGACGACCTTCTCATGAAGGTGTGGAAACTCGATTATCCTGAAAATACGAGAGCCGTCGATATTATGATCCAACGCCTTCGCAAGAAGCTCGGCCATGAAGGCGAGCGCATCAAGACGATTTACGGCGTCGGCTATAAAATCGATTGTTGAACAGCCAATTGAACAAGGTGGATCGCTGATGACTTTGCAAAAACGAATTTATTTGGCACTATTAGCTCTTTTTATTCCCGTCATGCTGTTTCTGTATATTGTGCTCAATATTTCATTGCAGAACAATATTTATCAATCGGCTGTACATTCTCTGCAGAAGCTAAGCGTCGAGGCTCAAATTTATACGATTAATTATGTGGAACGCGAGCAGCAGGGCGAACCAAAAGAAACACTTCAGAAAGGGGCTCCGCTTATTGCCTCTTATCTGTCCAAACGAATGGGCGTTCGGGTACAGATCATGAATACACAGCAGCATGTCCTTGCGGATACGGAACGAGGTTCGCTGTCCTATGTAAATCAAGATACGGAGCAAGCTCTGCATGGCACCAAATCGTATATGATTCAAAAAGCTTCTCCTTCTCCGCTGCTCCTGTTCTCAAGTCCTATCTATGTGGACAATCAGGTCATCGGCTTGATTCGTTTCCTTCAACCGTTGGAGGAAGAGGCGCAATTGCTGAATCGAATGAATGCGACCTTTGCAATTGCTTTCCTAATGATTCTTGCCGTTGCTGTGCTTATTGCCAATCGCTTCGCGAAATCGTTAAGCAAACCAATTGAGCAGCTGCGAGATATGGCGAAGAAGCTTGCCAGCGGCAACTATAGTACTCGCATTGAATTAAGCGCTTATGAAGAAATCAGCCAGCTCGCTCACTCCTTCCATGCAATGGCGGACGCAATCGAGCTGCATGTGCAGCAATTAAGCCGTGAAAAGGACAAGCAGCGAGACTTTCTAGATCGAGTAACCCACGAATTAAAGACACCGCTTACCGCGATTATGGGGTACTCGAATTTAATTCCGCGTCTGAAATCAGCCGAGGATATAGAACAGAGCTTATATCATATATCCATTGAAAGTGAGCGCATGCTTGCGCTTGTCGAAGAACTGCTGACACAATCCAAGTACGGCAGCAGTCCGTTCTCGGTCTCTCCAACGATCTGTGATATCGCATCGATTACGGAGGAGGCGGTGTATGCGGTCCAGCCTCGATTAGACAGATACCAGATTCAGCTTCACAATCAACTAATGCCTACAATGGTGGTGGCTGACCCTGACAAGACGAAGCAAATCTTTTTGAATCTGCTTGATAATGCAATTAAGTATAGCGATGCTTCAGAACTAAAAATTGAACATATTTCAAGTGAGCAGTATGTATCGATCGCATTCCACGATGATGGGATCGGTTTAAGTCATGCGCTTATTGAACGGTTCGAGAATGCTTCTGAAGATGATACGTTAAGCTCAAGTAAAGGCAATGGCTTTGGTCTGCTCATCTGTAAACAATTAATGGCCCAGCAAGGCGGAGAAATGTCCATCCATTCAGAGGAAGGGATCGGAACGACAATAACTCTAGCCTTCCGGTCACCAGCAGCACTTGATTCACATCCGCTGCCGATTTTCACGAAATAATACATTTACGAAACAATTACGAGGCGATTATGAAATGATAGTCGTTTATGCTATCGAAGGAGAATAATGAAGGATGAACAAGATGTTAAGGAATGCCTTTCTATTTGGAGGTGTCATCCTGGTGCTGTCAATCGCCGGCTATTACTTGAATGAACAAGTCTATCAAAAAGTCGGCCTTATCTATGATAAGCATGAAGTACTGCAAAAAGTAAGCGATTCCCTTCCTGTGCAAGCAACTATCTTTCATGGGAAATGGGGAACTCTCCAAGTCAATGATGAGGTTAGTTTGCATGCATTTATATCCTACGTGGATCGCATTAAGCAGCAGTATGAACCGAAACAGAATATGACTGCGAGAGATGAAGGACAAGCCATGTTCACCGGACGAATTCGCTATTTGAATGGAAGTGAGCAGGCCTTCTCGCTCGATAATACCTTTACCCTTGGCAAGTGGTCCTACGGCCCAGGACACGAGACTCCTATGCTTTCTGCTATGCAGACGCAGCTGTTAAGTCTGTTCTATACGCCAGAACATTATGCAGAATTTATTCGCTCTTCTAAAGAACTGACCTATCGAATAGATGGTGTTCAGGGAAGTCTGCAAGATGATGAAAAGGGTTACTTGGTATCTCATATTAGACAGGCATCTGAAATAAAAGATCTGGTTGAAATTAAACAGCTGCTGCTGCGCAAGCAAAAGCCGCTCGGTTATCTTACCGCATTCAAGCAGGATAATGAGATGCTGAATGACCGCAACAATCTGCTGCATATGGTCGTATACGCCGATTACATCGTCATGGAATACATGGGCGATGACAACGGCAATTCAATCTATTTGCGGACAGAATTGGGGTCGCTACTTCATGGAAAGAACATAGGGGCACAATCAAAATGAGACAATTCCTATACCTTCTATTATTTATCTGCCTATTCACGCAGGCAGGCTGTACCAAAGATCAAAATACGATCACCGTAGATGAGCAAGGTGTGCCCCAATTAAATGGGCGCCATATTGTTGCATACGTCGCCGCTCGTGAGGAAGTCGGAAGCGCATTGCTATCCTCCTTCTGTCAACGAACGGGCTGTACGTACGAGTACATTCGTTTGTCCACTGAAGAAATATTGCGGCGTGTTACACAGGAATCTGCCAAGCCGCAAGCGGATCTCGTCATCGGCGGAACGATTGACGCACATATGACAATGAAGCAGGAGAATCTCTCCTCCCCTATCCGCAGCGCGAATCTCGCTGCCATTCCTAGTTTCTTCAAGGATGAAGACGGGTATTGGGCTGGATATGAAATTGAACAATTGTCTATTGCTGTCAATCGTGACCGTTGGAATAAGGAATTTGCGCCATTAGGCTTAACGATGCCCAAGAAGTGGGAAGATCTACTGCTTCCTGCTTACCAAGGGAAAATCGTTATGCCCGATCCGAACTACTCTGGAACGGCATATACATTCCTTTCCTCCTTATACGAGGCGTGGGGCGAGCAGAGAACAACGGCCTTTCTAAAGGGTCTTATCCGCAATGTTGGACTTCTCACAGTGAATGGTTACATGCCAGCTCAATACGTTAGTTCAGGCGAGTATGTAATCGGTGTCAATTTCCTTGGAGATCAGCGCAAGCTGCGCGATGCAGGATTCGATCTTGTTAGCAGTGTTCCGAAGGATACGAGCTTATCTGTGAATGGGATCTCTAAAATTCGGAATGCACCTAATGAGACCGCTGCGGACTGGTTCATTAATTACAGCTTGTCCCAAGAGGCGGCAGCTGTTCTGGAACAAGTATCGTTCGGTACTCCTACCGTTCATCAGAACGAGCAGGATATTTCGAATTCGGCTGTACTTCCCGTACACAGCTCACTACGCAGACATGAACAGATTTTGGATCAATGGAACAACTTGCGTGCAGACACAAAAGGTCAAGGAGAATGAGAAATGTTTGGTTGGTTGAAAAAAGCTCCCGCCATACCTCGATTGCCGGAGCACATGATTGCGAAGATGTATCGAATGTTTCGTATTCGTACATTGATCGGCATTTCTGTCGGTTATGCAGGCTACTACCTAGTACGTAGCAACTTTACGTTATCCACACCTTATTTGAAGAACGAGCTTGGGTTTACCACTTCTCAAATTGGTATGTTGAGCGCGGCACTCGCCGTCACTTATGGAATAAGCAAGTTCTTCATGGGGAACTTGGCGGATAAGGCCCATACGCAGCGCTTTATCGCTGTTGGTTTGTTTTTGTCTGCCATAATTAACCTTATTATGGGCTCTTCTTCCTCGTTCGGTCTCATCTTCATGCTGCTTATCGTGAACGGGGTGTTCCAAGGCATGGGCGCTCCTCCTTGCAGTATCGTTCTGGCGAACTGGTTCTCGAAGAAAGAGCGCGGTACCTATATGGGAATCTGGAATACGTCGCATAATATCGGCGGAGGCCTCATTGCGCCAATCGTCGGTGTTGCATTAGGGATTCTCGGCTCTGCTTACTGGCAATCCGCAATTTTCGTCGTTCCTTCGATTATGGCCATGATTATCGCCGTATTCGTATGGTTCTCCGGCAGGGATACGCCACAATCGATCGGCCTTCCGCCAATCGACGAATATCGTAACGATTATGATGATGTAGAACGCAATCCAGATGGCGACAAGCTGTCTATGAAAGATATCTTGATCAAATATGTACTTAAAAACAAATTCATTTGGTTCCTGTGCTTGGCGAACGTATTCGTGTACTTCATTCGCTTCGGCGTCTTGAACTGGGTACCATTATACTTGACGGAAGAAAAAGGCTTCACGCAATCGCAATCTCATGTTGCATTTGCTGTTTTTGAATGGGCAGCCATTGTGAGCTCGCTCGTCGTCGGTATACTTAGCGACAAGTTGTTCAAAGGAAACCGGATGCCGCTCTGTATTATCAGCATGGTCGGCGTCGTGTTGGCTACGCTCGTATATTGGCAGTCTTCGAACGTCCTTGTAATTACAATCGCTGTATCCATTATCGGCTGTCTCATCTATGTACCGCAGTTCTTGATTGGCCTTAGCGCAATCGACTTCGTACCGAAGTTCGCTGTAGGTACAACTGTTGGTTTGACTGGCTTGTTTGCATACTTGTTCGGTAACTTGACTGCAAGCGCACTTGTTGGATTTATCGTTGAATCCTCCGGCTGGAATGGCTGCTTCCTGATGCTGCTCGTAAGCGGCGTATTGGCAGCATTCTTCCTGACGTTGATTCAAATCGGACGTAAGAAGCATTTGCAAAAGACAGCAAACCAATCGTAAATGAAGTGAAACATAGTTACGAAATAGGAACGAAAGAAACCCTCTGCTGGCGGCTATTGAGCCTCACCAGCAGAGGGTTTTCTGTATAAGACTATTACGTGCTATTTACTAAAAACATGTGTGGGCACAATAGCCAGCACCTTGCCAATAATCTCATCCTTTTTAACAAACGGCTTCGCCCATAAGTGAGAATCGTAGCTATTATTCCGGTTATCTCCTAGGAAGAAATAGTGATCCTGCGGTACCGTAATCGGTCCATAGGAGTAGTTCATTTTCTCTTGTATATAAGGCTCATCGACTGGGGCGTCATTTCGATAGAGCTTGCCGTTCTTGACTTCGATACGATCCCCTGGCAAGCCAATAAGACGCTTTACATACCGTTCTTCAGCAACCGGGGAATGAAACACAACTATGTCCCCATTCTGCAAACTAGTAAGCCACATCATTTTTTCCACGATGAGGTGATCCTTCTTCTCTATCGTGGGGATCATCGAGCCTGTTGGTACGCTCATAGCCTCTGCAACATAAGCCTTAATAAACAGTGAAAGACATACTGCTATTAAAATACTTGGAATCCATTGCTTAAACGATTTCCACATAGTTCAGCTCCTTTCCCCTAAGAATAGCGCTTTATGTAACTTTGAGTTGCTCCCCGCATTCCTGCGAATAATAAAATGATACCAAAAATGACTGACACTTGCCAACACATCCCTCGCCTTAATCCCTTGTTCCACGGCAGCATCCCAATATGTTATAGACCTCGTCCCCCATACTGCTCGTTCAAAACTATTTCGCTACATGATGAGAAACGGGTTGCACATAAATCCGATTCCCCCCCCATATCGTCAGTATCGCAAATAATACGCCAAAAGCAGCAAATCCGATGCTTGAACCGAGCATTGCAATAACCAGTCCACAAATGAGCGGCCCAGCAGACATTCCAATATAACGAATCAAATTATATACACCCAAAGCACTTGCTCTCTGCTCCTCAAATTCACTGCTGATCATCGTTGAGAACAGCGGAGCAATTACCCCGCCAGCTATGCCGTACAATACTAATCCTATTGATAATCCTGCCAACGAATACGATTCTGACAAAGCAAAAATGATGATACTGCCTGCCGCTAATAGATTGCCATAAAGGAATAATTTGCTGTGAGCAACCTTAGCTTGAATAGCTTTGTACACAACTGTTCCGATAATCGTACTAATTGCCATTGGCAAATAAAGCAGGCCGACAACGGCCAAACTCAAATGATAGTGATCTGTCAAAAGTGCAGGCAAGTAGACAAGGATTGCAAAGTACAGGAAGAAATACAAGAATCCAAGAGTGAGAATGCCTCTGCCTACAGAATTGCGGAATACAGCTCCATATTGAACCACCATGCTTCTAAGATTGATAGATGCCGCTCGTTTTGGCGTGTCCTTCGGATAATACAAGCCATTGGCGAGCAGCAAGGCAACAGATACCGCAGTAAGGAACCAGAAGATACCTGGATAGCTGTATCTTTCTCCGATAAAGCCGCCAAGCACCGGTGCTGCTGCAGGGGCGATGGACAACAGCATTTGATAAGATCCCATCGCGCTTCCCCGCTCCGCTCCATGAAACAAGCTGCCGATTGTCGTCGCCGCAATTAACGGAATCGCTGCCGTTCCGACGGCTTGCAATGCTCGAAACACGAGAAACCAAGCAAAATCCTTTGTAACCGCACAGCCAATGCTGGCAGCTATGGCAATGACGATACCAGGCATCAGAATGAACCGTGCCCCCTTCACATCAATAAGGGCTCCGCACACGATCTGCATGATAGCTACGATAAATATAAACACCGATACAGAAGCATTCACCATCGACAACGATACCTGAAAAGTATCTCTCAATAAAGGGATAATCGGCGAATATATATTTTGCATCAGTGAGGCGAAGAACGTACTTAAACAGACGATATATAAAATAAGCTTAGCGTTGGAACGCATATATTTCCCTCCTCTATCTTTCAAATCTTGGTTTATTTCGATTCAGGTGCAGTGACAAGCAATTGTCCCTCCTGTATAGCCGTTATTCCATCCTGCAGGAGCTGCTTCATGAACTCCAACTGCTCTGTGCTGTAGCGGCTAATAAAGCGATTAAATAACTGATGTGCCCGATCATGATATTGTTCATGCAGGGAAAACACCTTTTTCCCCATCGGAGTCAACCGAAAGTATATCTCCTTCTTGTTGTCATTCAGTTGAGACTTGCGAATCCACCCCTCCTTCAAAAGCCTGCTATTGATCTTCGAAATGTTCCCCTTGCTAATTCCCATCTTCTCCGCTATAGCTGTCAGGTTAATGGGCTCGGAATGTCCAATGCAGGACAGCACGTGAATTTCCGTTAGATGAAAGTTGTAGTGTTCCGAGACCGATTCTCTAATCTCCTCAAGAAAAGCTTCGCCTTCCAACTTCTCTTGAAGCTGCTGTTGATGAAGAAATTGTGTGTACAGTTCATGAACTTGATGTTTCAATGCCGAGTTATGATCCACTTCGAGCACTCCTTTGTGCATAATAGTTTCCTACGAAACAGTATTAACAAGGTTTTATATGAGGTTATTGTATTTTAATACTTATTATCGTTTCACATGAAACAATAATAAGATTACTACGCCTGGCAATTATTTTCAACCATTTTTTATCTTCGTATTTTTCATAACATCCTTTCTTGGTCAATTATCATGTCAATACTGTTTATCAAGCAGCATGTATTCATGGATGTGATTGCGGGTATCCTTGTCGCAGAAATGGTCTACACACTTATACGCAGATGGAGATAACGGCTCAAGTGCATCTTATCCGCTATTCTAAAAAAGGGAGAAGCCCGTTTCGGTACACGAGCATCTCCCTTTATTCCATATTGGTTACACAAGAAAAGCCTTAATCATCGCGAGAAATTCGCGAATCATATTCGTTGGTTTAAGATGTGTTGGGGAATCGCTGGAGATTCCGTATGGTGCGAATCCAATTCTCTTAGCAAGCATCTTGGATCGATACATGTGAAAGTCACTCGTAACGATCATCAAGTTCGTTTTAAAGACTCCTCTATCTTGAAGTAAAGCTTGTGAGAACCGCAAGTTTTCTTTCGTGGTTGTCGATTTGCTTTCTACAATTATTTGTTCCTTGGAAACGCCGTTTCGAATAAGATACTGCGCCATTGCAACCGCCTCCGGTATATCTTCGCCAGGTCCCTGGCCTCCCGAGACGATGACAGGTATTTGAGGATTTGCACGAATATATGGCAGGCTGGCATCGAGCCTATCTTTCAATGTAGCGGATAGCTCAGTGCCTTTAAGCCCGGTACCGAGCACAATTACATAATCAACGGGCATCTGATCACGATCATCCGAGCCCATCTCCGATAGGATAAGCGATTCAATGACGATAAATAGAATTAGGCATGCTGCTGTGCCAATGAGCAAAACGTTGCGGAACCACTTATGCTTACGATAGTTAAATTTACTCAACAGAATATAGAGAAAACTTAGTGAGCATATCAACGCGACCTCAAAAGTCCTCCCGTATATAACGAACAATCCAATACACAGCCCAATCAAAGCAATATCAATAAACTGTGACTTCCGATTCCAGCTATTCATCTCACTCTCCTGCTTCTATGAGTTCACCAAGGTTAATCCACACTCTGGACAAATACGCTCATCCTTGCTCACCCGTTGTCCACAGCCTGGACAGCATTCACAATGACGAGTATCATCGCCTTGGTTAACAGATTGTGGAGTTGGTGCATGAACGAGTGTATGCCCGTTACCCATGCGCATTTCCACTAATATATCTCTTATTTCTTTTATGTGCTCGGCCATCTTAGACTGTTCAACGGCAGATTGTATCAAATGATACCAAATATATAATCCGATTACAGCAAGAATGATGATAACAACAATCTCCAAATGATTCATCCTCTCAATTATGATGAAATAGAAAAAACAAAATTAAATTGTGCAGAATGCCTCTATAAGTATCTTTGCTGTCTGCTGTTCTCTATGTCAAGAACCTATTTTACAAGCACTCGACAATTGAATGGCTTCATGGAATCGCATACGTTCTCACCCGGAGCTTCACGGAAATAACGCTTCGTCTTGTCTGAATTATCTGCTCGATGAATATAGCCAATCGACTTGAATTAGTGAACCATATGTTCAAAGTCATCCCACGAACGAACAGATATTTGAATATCGATAATCGGCTTGGCTGCCAATCCTTCCACAGAAGTAGAACCAATATGGTAGATCCGAGCAGCTGCATCGCCTAGCGCTCCTCTTGTCCGTCGTCCACTCTCAAGAAATTCCGTTTTCCACGATGAATGGTAAGGCACAATTTCAATTTCCATAAGTCTTGCTATCTCCTCAAAAGTCTCCTAGTTTCATGTGCATAGACAATTATAGATGGCGCACAGTCACTTCAACAGTAGCTGACACCTATCAAGTACCCCCGTCTATACAACCGTGTCCGTCACAATCGCCTGTACTTCGATCTCAACGAGCAGGGCAGGATCGATAAGCGCCTTAACTTCCACCATGGTAGCTACCGGGCAAATGTCGCGGAAAAATTCACCGTGAGCTCTGCCGATTTCTTCCCACTTGGATATGTCTGTGACGAATATTCTCGTTCGTACAACATCGGACATACTGGCCCCAACTTCGTGAAGCGCATCAGAAATAACTTGTAGAATATATGTAGTTTGCGCATAGGCATCATTCACACCGACCGCTTTACCATCGCGCATCGCTGTTGTGCCCGCAACTTCGACTTGATTGCCCACTCGTATCACTCGGCAATAGCCTACCAACGGCTCCCAAGGTGATCCTGTAGTTACCCGGACTCGTTCAGTCATGTATCCAACTCCCTCTATATTACTCCGATGTTACCATTAGAGCTTCTTATAATAAATAACGGTTGCGTGGTAACTTCCATCTGCAGACTTGGCGAATTCCGGAATCCGCCCAGCTTCTATATACCCATTCGAGTGGTACAACAAGTTGGAAGGATCTCCTTCTCTTGTATCAAGCACCAGCAGGCTTCGTGCTTCATCGTGCGCGCAGTCTTCCACAATACGCAGCAACCCCTTGGCAATTCCCATTCTTCGCTGGGATGGGTGCACCATCAGCTTCGCCACTTCCGCACGATGAAGGGCATTGGGCTTTTGAGCGAGATGCAGTTGAATTGTACCGCACACTTGACCGTTAACTACTGCAATCCACAGACGCATCCCAGGCTGCAGTACTTCGGCCCAATAGTCTTCCGCCATCTTACGATCCAGCGGAGGCAGGAAACCTATTGATGCATTATCATTCACGACGTCCATTAACAACGAAGATAACCCGTGAAGCACTTCTTCATCCAACTGCTCCACCTGTCTAATTTGAACACGATTATCCATAGAACTCCACTCCGTTCGTCTGTCATCTATATTCCAGAACATGCTTCACAAAATCCTCAATTCCCATGATATCTATTATTATCCACTTCAACAGAGCCTGTCAAAGAAAGAAGTGCCTAAAAAACATCGACAATACTGCTCCTACTCTCTTTACTTCAATCGTACCGATAGGTATAATTCGAGCCAATGCTCCATTTGTCAATTCAGTATAGGAGGAGTAATAACATGCCTGAGATTGAGTGTCCCTACAGCCTTATTTTGTATTTTGGCAGCGACCATTTATCTTTTCTCACGAACAAGGTACAGGCAGATAATCACAGCCATAATTACATTCAGCTTACGATCGGCCTCCAGCAAGATGTAGTGATCACCATAGAAGAACAAGCCTATCAAGCCTCTGGCTTCATTTTGCAGTCCAATGCCGTTCATGAGCTGCACGGACTTGGACAATGGCAATGGTATATGCTCGTCAACCCTGAATCCGCATTCGGTGAGCACCTGAAGCGAACCTATTTACAGAATTCGAAAATGCATGTCCTGAGCAGCATTCAATTAGAAGCGCTGCAGCATCTTGCAATCGCGCAATTATTCTCAATAAAGGATCCTGACGATTACGGCAGTACATGGAGCACATGTAAGCACATATTGGGTTTTCCAGATAACAGCCTCAGCAACCTGCAATCTGTTCTGGATGAACGTCTCCACAGCATCATGCAAGCAATTGAGACGATTCCTGCTCATCAATTGACCGTGAAGACACTTAGTAAGAAACTATTTCTATCTGAGAGCAGACTGTCCCATCTATTTAAAAATAGGGCTGGCATTTCACTAGCAAGTTACCTTGTTCATCACAAATTAGAAACTGCATTTCATGCCATCTTTAACGGAAAACCCATGACCGAGGCTGCTATGGACGCGGGCTTTAATAGCTCCTCTCATTTTTCAAGAACGGTAAGAGACAAGCTTGGCATGACTGCTCGCGCAATTGTTCAACATAGCAGATATTTGAAAGTATAACGTCCCCCACTCCCTTATAGTTGAAGGGAGAAGGGGGAATGGACATGAAATCCTATTTGCAGGCAACGTCGCTAGTCGATTATAACCATCCAACGATACAGAAGCTTATCTTAGAACGATTCTGGAATGAAGCCAATGACTACGAAAAGATTCGCCAAATATACGATTACGTGCGCAATCAAATTAAATTCGGTTATAACCGGGGAGACGATATACCCGCCTCAGAAGTTCTTGCAGATGGCTATGGCCAGTGCAATACGAAAAGCATCCTGCTTATGGCTTTACTGCGTGGAGTCGGAATCCCTTGTCGTATTCATGGCTTCTATATCGATAAGAAAATGCAAAAGGGAGCACTTACCGGCATTGTCTATACATTTGCTCCCCGCAACATTGTTCATGCCTGGACAGAGGTACAATATCAAGGGAAATGGATCGCTTTAGAAGGTGTCATTATTGATGATCCTTACCTATATCAAGTAAAAGAAATGCTTTGCAGCTATAATGGGGGCCATATCGGATACGGCGTTTCCGTGAAAGACAAAAAGAACATCAATTTATGCTGGCGTGGCGACAGCACCTATATTCAGAACTTTTCAATCACAGAGGATTTAGGCTGCTTCGATAGCCCGGATGAATTTTTTTCCGCCTATAACAATACGCAGAGTCCATTCAAAAAAGCCATGTTGAATTTGCTTCGCAAGCGGATCAATCGACGAACAGACGCAATACGGGAAGGCAAGTTGAAATAATATCAAGCTAAAGCTAACCTCAACATAAACAGCCTATCTCTCCGAAGAGGATAGGCTATTTTTCTTTCTCCTTCCCAATCGATTTAGGGCAACCAAAATTCGCCGACAGAGCCGCCACACGTTAAATGAAGCCCCGTTCTCAATTAAGGTGAGACTTTCGCTTGCTCATTGTCCTTCTCGCAATCTCTTTCACTTTATTATTCATGTGACAAGTCCTGCTTCATTACGCCTGCGCGATTTTTGGGAGCTTTATGTGATCAAGAGATTGAAGACGATTCGGCAAAATGAATAAATTATCATCTGATGCTTCTGGATACTCGACCCTAAATCCACCTTGCTCAGGATGAAATTGATAGTACACCCGTTCCGTCTGTTCTGTAGCAATCCGATGTACAAGTTGCGAAAGATCAATTTGCTTAGGGGACAGGACATCGTACAGTTGTATCGAATTTCCATCTTGCATAAAAATAACGACTGCATCTAATTCTTCAATGAAATACAGATGATCCTCAAACACATGCAAGCAATACCAAGAGAAGATTCCTTCTGCATGAATAGCGTCGCACGTCGAACATCTTACGTTCCGTGAAGCATAGTATCGCATGACAAGCTCCCAATCCTGTACCTCTGTTACGTTTAGCTTCCGCATGTGAGGACGATGGTCGAGTGCCACTTGCGTATTTATCACCGAGTAGAACTCCGGTTCTTGTACTTTACGAAAACCAAACTTCGGGTAGAAATCGAGAACCGTTCGATTCGCATATAAGTACATAAAGCTGCATTTTTGCTGATATTCTTCGATTACGATTTCCATTAGCTTTCTCGACAGTCCTTGATTCCGATACGCTTCATCCGTCATGACCGTGCCAATCATAATGGCTTCGTGAATTTCATTGTTCACAATGATATCCATTACATTCACTGAGACATTCGCAATGACTCTATCTCCATCGGCATAGGAATAACAAATATACCGATCATTCCAGCATCCTCGCTGATACCAATCTTCAAACTGAATGCCGAATGATCGCTGCGCCAATTCATTGAAGCTTACACGGTATTTATCGATGTCTTTATAATCCTTAATAAATACGAGTTCATTCATAATAACGCTCCCTCATCGCCTTGTTCATTTACCGGCTACTTATACTAGGTGACGCTCCGATCTGATATCCAGCATACCTTTCTCACACGAAGAGATCCCTTCTTCCACAGATCCTAGGTGTTCAATATTCTCCTCCCAAGTAGAAACTGTTGGAAATTAAAGCGCTCGCCTTTCAATCGTATTCAGCAATGCACGGTTGTTGGCAATAATCACTCTCTTGCGATCATATTCATCAGTTAACTTCATAATGGCAGGAAGACTCTTCGCAAAATAATCCTTGTTCCAGACAAACAGCATCGTATATAAATTATGCAGTGTTTGCTTATAGTTGGCTGATTCAATTCCGAGCCTTGTTCGCACAAATCTGCGCACGACCCTAAATTGAGTTGCCAGCTTATTCGGTTTAATAATGACGATAATATCTGCTTGCCGAAAGCTATCCATCCCCCACTTGTAATGAACGCCTTCGATAAGCCACGAGTCCTGCTGCAATATGTCCATCAGGAGTGCGTCTCTGACCTCGACTGGATTTCGATGCTGTTCCTCCTCTGTACGATTCCATACGAGATTATCAAGCTCATAATACGGAACACTGTATTTCCTGGATAATTCCTTGGCTATGTATGTCTTTCCACTGCCGCAAGGGCCAATGATGCGAATTTTCAAGTCTCCCCACCTTCTTTCTTTTAAGTGGTTCCTATGGTTTTTCTATCTAGCATCAGGTACATTGTTCTGCCACAGCCTTGTGACTCCGCGCATTCGCATGCCCTCAAGCTCAAGCTTATAAATATCCGGCATTGTCGTGGAGCCCCAGAACTCGAATCCGTAGGCAGGATCAAAATCATTCATCATCAAGGTCATAATGTCACCATGTGTCCCGAGCATATGGGCTAGATGCAAAAACACCAATTGGCATATGGCGCAGCAACTCGACGATCTTCATCGCATCTTGTTCCCCAACGGCTGAAATTCCCCTTGAGCGCTCTTGCCCTTCGATATATGGTGATTCACAATGTCTTACAAAATAAAGTGTAGTCGTCACATCCACCCACCTCATTTGCAAATGCAAGTTTAGACTATGCCAATCGCTCATAACACTCCCCTTACACGACAGAACCCGACCAAAAAAGCGAGTTTTCAGTCGGGTTACGTGGGGTCTTGTTGCGTTCTATCACATTCCACTATTATACACTTCAATTATCAATAAA
The DNA here is from genome assembly GCF_050474385.1 of Paenibacillus sp. B1-35. NCBI lineage: Bacteria > Bacillati > Bacillota > Bacilli > Caryophanales > Paenibacillaceae > Paenibacillus > Paenibacillus sp. B1-35. The sequence continues at coordinate 46,279 of NZ_JBCHVJ010000001.1, read as the reverse complement.
GGTAGAAGGTTCATGTTCAACCTCAATTTTCTGAACGAATACCGCTGTTCCTTCAATAAAGACCTCTATCCGATCCTCATTTCTCATAGCTCGAACTTTCACTCTGCCATCTCGATCGATTTCTTGTCCTTGCTCAATGTAGAAATCAGCAGCGTCCTGATCGGTTCGCATGTATTGTAAATAGTAGGCCCCCATAACGCCAGAAGCCGTGCCTGTTACAGGATCTTCTTCCATACCCGAATATGGAGAGGAGAAGTGTCTGCCGTGCATAAACGATTCTGAATGATAAGTCTCCATACAGAATGGATGCACAGACGCACACGGGAACTCAGTCATTATACTTGGGAACATTGCATTCATGGGTTTCATGGTCTTACACTTTTCAAGACTCTTGATCGGTACGAGCAAAGTCCATACGCCTGTACTCCCATAGACAATAGGTGTGGTCATGTCGATATCTTCCGCCTGCAGTCCAATTGCTTCCGCTAATCGGGCGATATTGCCTTGAAACGGAATAAATTCCGAGCTGTTTTGCTTCATTTTAATGAATAATTGCCCTTCATGAAGCGTGAATTCGATCGGTAATATACCTGCTTTCGTCTCTATGTTAATGTGTGTCTTCTCTCCGAAAAATCCTTTCGAATGCAAAAAGTACAGCGAAGCAATGGTAGCATGGCCGCATAAATTCATTTCTTGGCCAGGCGTAAAATATCGCAATCTAACATCTGCTTGATCCGAATGAAGAATGAATGTCGTTTCATTAAATCCGACCTGTTTCGCGGTTCGCTGCATATCTTGTTCGCTTAATCCATCTGCATCGAGTACAATGCCAGCTGGATTTCCCTTATGTGGAATCGTAGAGAATGCATCATAGTGAAGTACAGTGATTGTGCTCATCGTTTTCCTGCCTTTCCCCCATTGATATGAACACCCTGTGTAGAATCATTTTACCATCATTCTTATACAAAACAGCCTCTAGTCTCCTGCTCCTCATCCCCTGCACCAATTGCTTTTTCTCAGAAAAGTCTTTTTCGCGTGCCTATAAAGAGTTAATCGATATCATAGATTAGCCATTTCGAATCCGAATCTTTCCCTTTAATAAATACATACTGTGACGTGATAAAATCATCGTCATTCAACATATCATCAGCTAAGAGAAGAACTTGATATGCCTTTTTCTGTTCCTGAATATGAATTGGAGCATGCAGCTTCACCGTTTTCAATTGATAGGTCGGCATGCCTATTATCGGACTATTTGGTGCAAACAACTTCATATATTCCTTCTCATTTCCATCATGCAAATACTCCATTCGTTTGTTAATCAACTGTACAATCTCGCGTTCATCCCGATTCAAATTCTTTGTTTCCAAATACATGGGCTCAGACTTGGATTTGCAGCCTTGAAGCAGGAGAAGAATCATGACGATACACAAAGTCTGCATGACGATTGCGTTTCTTCTGAATCGCCTCATTTATCCAACACTCCTTAGTTGCGATTTGTTCAACATTTTCATTTTGAATTCTTAACTCATTTGCATCATTTATGATCTGTCACGTGATGACTGTGCGCCAATTATGATAAGATTTTAATCTAATATTAAGAATTTATTAAGGAGCAATTAAAGCCCTCTCTCTATACTAAGCATATTAGATGAATCCTACATCTATCATTTTATCGAAGTTGCAAGGAGGAAGAGTATACGTGTCATTATCACAACTTAATATTGAGATGTTTCGGGGAATCAATGATTTAGGCAAGCAGTTCTCATTTCTAAATCCGTCTGTCGTATTCATAGCTGAATATACGCTGTATATGTTAGCGGCTTGCATGTTGCTTTTTTGGTTCACACGTACAACATCCAATCGCATGATGGTTCTTCAAGCTGGATTTGCCTTCATTTTGGCAGAGATTATAGGGAAAGCAGTCAGCATGCTCCACTCGCATCATCAACCGTTCGCCGTACTGCCCCAGGTGAGCAAGCTGATTAACCACGCAATCGATAATTCTTTTCCGAGCGATCATACGATCTTATTTTTCTCCGTATGTGTATCGTTCTGGCTTATGCGCAAAAGAGCGGGCTGGGTGTGGCTCGTGTTGGCGGGTTGTGTAGCGATATCACGTGTATGGGTTGGCGTGCATTATCCGGTGGATATTGCGGCAGGCGCTGTCATTGGTATTGTTTCGGCTCTTATTGTGTACTGGTCGTCAACTAGATTTACTTGGCTGTCACGCTTGCTTGACATGTATGAGAATATGGAACAGCGTGTACTTCCAACGAAGAATAAATCGAAAAATATGTAATGATATGTGAAAAGGGACGCACCCATTTTAGAAAATGATGAAATGGCGCGTCCCTTCTGTTATTTTAGTCGTGAATAGCTTGCTTCGAGCGAGTGAACAGTAAACATAAAAATATTCCGCATCATCCTGTACTGCCAATGAAGAAACTGGCGATTAAAATCAAAAACACGATCAGGGTTATCCCAACGTACAAATAATCTTGTTCATGCATAAATACAAAAATAGAGATAAAGACGCGGAGCACGGGTGTAGCAATGAGCATCAACAGTCCTGTCAGGATAATCGCATATGATTTCAGAGACAATAGACCATCGTAGATTCCATTCAGGCTTGTTGGGAACGTATTCGCTGGATAACCGCTCTCTCCAGAAATCAAGAATAACAGCAAACCGGTAAGGATAACCGCAGCACTAGCCAGTACGCCGACCCGGAGCCACTTACTAACGACAATCTCTACTGCCTCCGATTTATTATTCCGCTGCAGCAGTCTCTCTTCCTGTTGTAGCTTACCTTCTCGTTGCAGCTCACTCATAGAATCCCCCCACTCCCTGTACAATCATCTGTATGGCCACATATGCCAATACCGGAATGAACCATTTGCGTATCGTTTTGCTCTTCATCTTCTGCATCATTCTCGCACCAGCCGTTGCCCCCACAAGGACACCCAACGCCACCGGAGCCGAAATTGCCGGATCGATATCTCCCCTGAATAAGTAGACTCCAGCACTTGCTGCACCCGTAACGCCCATCATGAAGTTGCTCGTCGCACTGGATACCTTGAGCGGGAGCTTCATGAAGACGTCCATCGCCATCACTTTAAAACTGCCGCTGCCGATGCCAAGCAGGCCTGATATGACCCCTGCACCATACATGACGCCAAATCCACCATATACATTATCCACCTTATACGCAACCGTTTGATTCAAGGCCTTATCGTAATATTCGCCCTGCAAGCACAGCTTTTCAGCAACCGGATGCATAGTTACATCCTGCGGCAGCTCATCATTTCGCTTTTTAAGCATAGTCCCCGCCGAATAAAGCAGCAGCAGTCCGAAAATGATATACAACACAGTTGGCGCCATAATCCCGCCTAAAAATGCCCCGGTTATCGCTCCTACTGTTGTAGCAACCTCCAGAAACATGCCAACTCGCACGTTCGTAATCCGATCCCGGATATAGGCGATTGCCGCACCGCTGGAAGTTGCGATAACCGAAATAATGCTCGCACCGATCGCTGTTTTAATATCCACTCCGAACAACAAAGTTAAGGCAGGCGTTACTATGATTCCACCCCCTAAACCAAGCACTGCCCCCACGATTCCAGCCAGTACGGAGATCAACAAAATTTCTACTGCTAGTAAAGACAACTCCCTCTCCCCTTCCGCGCCATGTTCTTCCACATACATATGTATACATCATTTTTTACATTCGATCAATAGATTGCATCATTAACTTTACATTGTATGTGGTATAATGGTTTCAACAGGACTAGTACAAGTCGAAAGGGCTGATCGAATGCAGTTCCGGAATTTAGACGAGATCGACACGCGGATTTTGCAGTTGTTATCCGAAAATGGACGATTAAGCAATGCGGAGCTTGGACGAATGGTCAACTTGACCCGAGCGGCGGTGCGCGAACGAGTTCATCAATTGATGGAGGATGGAATTATTGACCGCTTCACCATAGTCGTCAATCCGTTAAAGGCAGGAAAAACCTTGTCGATGTATTTCGATATCGAGGTGGATTGGATGAAGCTGCAGCATGTCGTGGAACAGCTTAGAATGGCCGAGGAAATTACGAATGTGTATCAAATGAGCGGAAAACCGCATCTGCATGTGCATGCACTGCTAGACGATCCTGAGCATGCCGAGCAATGCCTGAAAAAACTTCAGGAGATAGAAGGCATCACTTCCGTCACCAGTGAGGTACTCATTGCGCGGCATAAAGAAAGAGGCGGACTATTGATCTAATCAAGTCTAGTCTAGCATTAAAAAAATATCTAACAAAAAGCCCGCTAGGACGTATGGCTTGTGTGAGTATCAGCCATTCGTCAAGCGGGCTATTTCATTTGAATGCTCCTCTATTCCCTTCCTCTAAGGATCGCATGAGTGATATTGAATTGCTTACGTGACGAATCCTCTCTTCTACCGAAGCACATTGGAAAAGCTATGAATCGGACCGTCCCAGCCTTCTTCTCGAATCTCTTTAAAGTTATCGTTCGTGTACGCTGCAATCACCTTTCTCCAGAAATGCTGCGCAGGCACGTTCTCCTCCATTTGGCTGACCTTCCAGTTTCCTCGGAACTGATCAAATAAAGCCGTTGCCGCATACCTGCCTACACCGGAACGCCTATATTTTTTCATGACGAAAAATTCTGCCATGGAATAAACCGCACAATTATCTTCATCTGTTCCCAGTTTTCTTATGAGCGCCAATCCCGCAAGCTTTCCCTCTACACGGAAGAAAAACGGATATCTCCCTTCTTCCGTCCAGTAATGATCCAGATACATATATTCATATAGACCGTTTTCATTGACATCCTCTGGATCAAATTCACTAAAATCATATTTATACAGCTCCAGCAAATTGCGCAGCGTAGATTTTTGCTCGTACTCGACCTGATGCAGCGTTACCATGCTCATGCATTGCTCTCCTTTTTTGGACAGTGACTCTTCCAACTTCTCCCCCTGATCGTTCAGAATCACTCCACATTACGATTTCATTCCTGATTCAGCTTTTCGTTTAATTGTTCGTAAGCAGCCGCAAGCCAAGGATGAACAACCTTTAATGTATCCTTCCGTTCCCATAAATATTGAATGTAGGCGAACGCTGCATGTTCCAATGATTTTTTTAGATTATGATGCAGTTCCTTAAGATAAGGAGGAGTGCCTTGCTGATCCCAAGCAATTTTGTCTGCTACAAATAATACAAGATCAAGTTGAGTCGCATTGGCTCGCAGCGTTGTATGACAGCCTACTGCATCCAGCACTTCATTATCTGTAATGCCAAATATGTCCCGCGCCATCACTTTGGATAGCTTTTGATGGATAATCATCGGGAACTGCTCTTCTTCAGGTAGTATCTCAATGCCAAGCTGCCTTGCTGCATGAATTCGTTCAGAATTCGGAAACACGGCACTAACATCGTGCAGCCAGCCAGCAATTTCAGCTTGGTCAGGATCTGAACCATATCTAAGTGCAATTCTTCTAGCCTCAGTTCCAACATCAATATTGTGATCTGCAGTGTAATGACAGTCATTTGATGACAAAAAAAGATGCATATCCCGTTTCAGATTCCCTGCATACGCTACGTGCTGTGTAAGCTTATGAAATATAGGATGCAATGTGATACGCCGCCTTCTTCTTTGTATAATATTTTTCCTGCTTCATTATGAAATGAATGGACACATGCTTTCACCCTCCCACATACACGAGAGAACAATCCTTGTTAAGAATAAAGATACGAATTCCTAGAAACTCCCAACCAAACCTAGTAGATTTGGTAGCAACCGTGGGTTTGCGGGGTAATCTTTATTTTACATCTGTGTTCAATACATTTCTAGCCTCGTCTGCCCTAAGAAATTTAGGGAGCATTCATGGTCACATTTGTATGAGTAACGACTCTATTTATGGAAATGGATGCGGATAAGGATTTAGTTCCTCAGGCGCAAGCCTGCGATTGACATATCCTAATTTCATTGGTACGTCGAGCACCCTATCTATCCCTTCTAGCCGGCGAAGATGATGACCGAATGTCATCGGGAGCATTCCCGGAATCAACACCTTTACGCAATGTAAGCCATTGCGGAGTGTCTCGCTGGACGATTGATCGACGACAATGACGTCCAACTGAAGCTGACGGAAAATGTCAACAACTCTCTTTACATCCTCCGTTAAGTCGGTGTTCAATTCCATTGCAGGAAATTCATCAGCAAATGAACGCACAGGCCGACCCTCATCAGCTATAAGAAATTGAAGTCTTGCCGCTGCCTCTGGCAAGCAATACAGTAAGGCGTGATCTTCCATTTGCAGTACTTCATACGAATCTCTGTACATGGAATGAGCTTCGGAACTGCGTTCTTTCCAACGATTTGTTACCATAAGGATCATCCCTGAAAGCTCATACACAGCACTCTTCGCCGCTCGCACAGGGTCAAGATGAGCTCCTGCAGCACAGACCAAGCTAACTTCGTGTTCAGGCTTCCCTTTTGCAATCGCCCAGATGCTCGGAATTCCATTCTCGGTTGTAGTATTGTATAAGTGCACTTCATACCCTAAGACTGCCTTGATCCGGTGAATCATTAACAGTAGCTCCTGATCTCCAGAAGTGTATGGATCAAGCCTAGGACATGGAAGCTTGGCATACCAGGCCATTAAGAAGGAATCACGTTCGACGACTTCAAATATTCCGTACAGCATCGCCTCTTCCAGACTACCGCCTACTGCACAACCATTAGAGGTTTCATATACGAAGCTCCCTTCATTACCCAAGCTATAATAAGCTAGCAGATGTGGAACCAGAATCGGACGCTCCTGCAAGAACGAATAACCCCATACCCATTCAATGGAGTTATCTGGATCAAATGGGACAAACGGAAAATATTCCTGTTCATATTGCACTTTCGCATGAAGTCCCACCGTTGTAGGGTTCAGAGCAACTTCCTTTAGTCGGCTATAACTGTCGAATATAACAGGACGCTTGCTTCGCGGAGAGATGCCGCAATACCGCTCTAAACCCTCTAATACAGCTGTAAGCTGACTACTTGCAAAGGAGTGGGAACGTCCTCCTGTTACCTCATCATAATAACCTAGCGGGAGATTCACGACTGCATCCGCAAATATAGAGGAAAGAAACAGTTCTACCTTATTAAATATTCCGGATCGACGATCCAAATAATCGTTGAACAGAACCTTCTGCAAATCGTTCATGGAACGACATCGAAAGCTGTTCCCTACCTTAAAAGATGGCTTAAACATAATCCATGCTGATTCTGGAGAATCATCTGGAAGCGATCCGCACACTGGGCAAGCACCATTGGGACAAATATAATGCAGCGAAGTATCCAAGCTCCGAAGGTTCATAATATACACGTGCCCCTCTGTGAATACCTTTTTCCCATTCAATATGTTCGCTGTCTCTTCCTCTATAAGTAAAGCCATAGAACGATATGCTGCCGTATCGATCCTAGGAGCATCCTGTGGAATATAGTCCGGAGAAACGAGCATCATGAGCATATCTTTACCCGGACTGCGACTGCTGCCTGCTAGCGATAACCTTGTGGCAGCGCATTGAAAGCAACCTGCTGAATCAGATCGGGTCAGCGGACCTATGATTCCTTCCTCTTCAGATATATAGGCTGGAAACCATGGAATTTCTAGCGGCTTCACCTTCTCATTCACTTCCAGCAGCAAGCCTAGGTTTTCCTGTTCTTGAAGCACTATCGCGATACTTGCCTTTGGCATATCTTCATTGATATTCCCTATTCGCGCTACCGTCCATTCGCTGTGTTCCTGCAGCCGGGTATACACGATATCCGCAAGCGTTCCTTTTCCAATGATAAGGACTGCACTCATGAAGACTCCTCCTCTCTGCGCACTGCCCCATAGATAAAGAACGGCTCTGAACCGAGGAAAGAACTGCAATGTAAATCATATACCTCTATGCAAGCATCGGCTTGCAACAACACGTGCCGAATCATCGAATTCCAATGTTCAAGCGGAGTTGGATAAGGGATACTAGGAATGACAAGAGAATGCCCCCATTTTCTGTCTTCACTCTGCACGAGAAATAGATCGGAAGCGAGGCCTTCCTTTTTGTTCAACGCCATCTGGAGTGTGTGACGAAGAGCCAGCGTGATTTCGGCATCAGTTCCGCCATACCATACATTGTCCGAATATACCCACATCACCGGGCATCCAAGCAGCGGCTCGCTTACAAATATAAGAGGCTCACCCCTTAATAAGCTAAGCGCTTGCATATCATATTGACATCTGGCATCTTCTATTTGTACATGTTCCACTCTGGTAACAGTAATAGGGTTCGAGTGTACTCGGCTTTGTTCTATTCGTTTTTCGAATTGTTTCATTAAGACTGCCCTTAATCCCCGTCCAACCGCTTCGGATGCATGAGTGCCTGCTCCTATTCCGACATTCGCACGCTGATCCGAACTCAACGTGGGGAATTGCAAGGGAAGCAGTCGCTCCGTAATAGCTTCCAGCCCTGCAAGTCCAGATTCACGCCTTGCCTCCTCATGTGTCAATCCGCTGCACACGATTTTGGTCAGCAGAATCGCATCATCCTCTGATAACGGATCAACCGGCTGAACCGAGCATTGTGCCAACGGAAGCTGAATCAGATCAGCTTCCTCCCATGCATGAAAAACTCCGTTAATCGAAGAAGTCAAGCGTTCGAAGCTCGTATACCAACCATTAGTAGATTTCTTATCTGCTAGAGCATCATTAGCAGCTATGACTTGTTTCAAATCAGGTATGCGGCTTGCTGGCTTTATTCGTTGTGCAAGTTCAAAAAAATGCTGACGTATAGAATGCCAGCTCCCTGTTAATGTCGCCGGATTGAAAATATAGCATTGATCTCTGCAGGCTGGTTCTTCGCCCTCAGTTGCTTCTAAATGCCACTCATGGATAATCAGATTTGCAAGGAATGCAAGTGCCCTGTTCGAGATATTGTGTACCTGGGTATTTTCTAAAAACACTGTCGGATGCAGACTTCGCCATGCTGCTTCCGGTCGTACTTCCTCACCTGGTTGCAACAGCGGCCCTATTAATCCTGCTCCCCTGTAAATTGCTGCCGGAACTAGCTGTTTCCCTTCAACCACACAAGCATCTTGAATATCGCTGAGCTCTTGCAAATGATCAAGCTGAGCTACATATAAAATAAATTGGTACGGTCGAATCAGACTTCTCCAATTCGGTTCAGGTTGCTGTTTAGCATTGTAGGGCTCCCCAAATATCTTCTCAGCTTCATATACCGTGATTGCGGGATAACCAGCATCATACCAGGCCTCGATCAAAGTGTGCAGAAATGAACCAGAACCGATTGCGAGCACCTTGTCTTCTTGCTTTGACACGCAGTTCCCCCCTTCCCCCCTGATGTCCAAACTGATACAGCACCCCTGTATATCGTAACTCCATCATAAATATCATTGTTAACGTATGACGATGACAGCGTTACTATGACTTTCGCACTTTCCAACCTTATCCACAAAAAAGAGCTGTCTCATGTCATATTTGTCATGACAGGGACAGCTTTCTTGCAGGCACATAGCCTTTGAACCTCTTAGTCCATTTATCATTTCATCCCATTTGGATGAGCTTCATCCAGTCGCTGGAATACAGTCCACATTACATTTCATTATGGTCCTCCTGCAATTCGAGCAAATTTACAAATTAATCAATCTAGGTCATAACATTGGAATAGTTCATTACCAAATTTTGATTTCCCTCTTCAATTCGTCAATAGAATGAAGCTGCTTGAGTTTATCATGCTCAATATGAAGAATTGCCGTCTTAGTCATCTCGTTTTGCTGAGTCTTTTCCGTAGAGGCTGCTCTTACGATCACATCTATCGGGTTAGAGGTTTTCACCATATCATTTATGACCACACGCAGCTGAGTCAAAAAAGGATCACCTATATCGACAGTCTTTAATCGGATAGACAATTCAGGGATATCCTTGGGCTTCACGGGAATACGTACCCCATACTGATCCTTCTCGCTGCTAATTCCCTCTGTAAGCGATAAGGCATAATAAGCGTATTCAACCTGTATGGTGTCGATGTCCTCAAGTTGGAATAGATCAGGATACCTCTGCTTCAGTTCATGCCGAATCTGCTCAGACCAATATACAAGGCTGTAATCATCCTGCAATCGCCTTCCCACGTAAAGACCCTGTTCATCAAAATCACGTTCGTCTTCTACATGAATGATCACTTTGTCCGGATCCATCACGTTAAAAACCTTCGCAGTATACACTTTAAACTTGAAATTATAAAAGCTACCTGCTGCAACAGCATCCATATTATACTTTTGTTTCATGTATTCGATTGCTTCCCGCTTAACTTCTGCATGTTTCCAAGGCAAGCCTTCTAGTTCTGAATAGATGTAAAATCCAAAGGATGCAACCAAGACAACCGCCACAGAAAAGATCATCTTTTTCATGCAACACCTCGCAAGGCAAACTACTTCAACGATTAAGCAATGAAAGCAGTTTGCTCATTTTTTACTCACATCATGCTTCGATTCCTGAAAGGTGCATATCCTTCCTTAACCTCATCCACTGGATCCCATTTCGACCATGCCGCTTCAAGCATATTTCCTTCATTGTCTCGAAAATAAAAGTATTTGGCTTCGCCTTCACCCAATGTATAAAGCTCCTGCACCGCGACTCCATTCTCTTTCAAATAAGAATGCGCATATTCAATGTCCGGACATTGAAGTGCCATAATCGGAAATGGACTCCCATTTCTGCTGATCTCTAGTCTATGTTCATCTTCCGTTTCAATTAACAGCAAGGCAATAGAATGCATATGCGGGTGATGCATAACCGCAAGGAATGAACCTCGATCTTCAAATTTGTTCATTAACATAAATTCCAAGTTTTTTGAATACCACGCGATAGATTCATCCAGTCTTGATGTCGGAACATATACGTACCCGATTCGTGTAAATGCAAACTGTGCAGCGCTCATAATCCGCCCTCCTTATTCGTTTCCTTCAGTATGTAACAATGATTGCGGTCTCTCTACTTTCATTTTCTTAATTCGTCTAGGATGCTCTCCAACTGCTATCCAAATATTTGTGCTGCAATTCCGTACAAGGTATTATTCCTCGCAGGCAACTGCTCTGCATTCTGAATCATGACTGGAGGATGAGTCTCCCTCGTAAAGCCAGCTTGCTCCAACAGTCGGATAAACCCAGGCTGCTCCTCAGGCACATCAATGCGAAGCAGCTTGCCCTGGTTGGATTCGGCTAAGAAGTGAATCACGGCCGCAGCCGCTTTCTGCTGAAGCGCTATAACCGGCCCTAACACAACATATTTCGGCCCTTTTACAGCTAATCCATATCCTAGCAGATTTCCTTCTGAATCCTGCACGATCACGCTTTGTTTTGCCTGCTTCATTCGAGCAGCAAGGAATATCTCTCTATCCGCGCCGATTGCTGCTTGATCCAGCTCTCGAACCAAGTTGAAGTGCTCCTCTTGCATAGGCAGCACCCGACACTGTGATTTGTTGCCAATTAGAATAGAAGAATTGCAGTTCGTGCACACAAGCTTATTTACATATGTAACCGTATGATAACCTAAGCCCTCATATAACGGCTTCCCTTCTTCCGTCGCAATCAGCATGATGGTGTCGTTATGACCGACTGCATTCATACAGGCTTGGACAACCGCTTTTCCTAACCCTAAGCCTCTGTACCGACTATCTACGATAACCATGCCGATTGTAGATAATCCAGATCGATAAGGAAGGATTGCAGCACTTGATATAATCTCGCCTTGATCATTGCGATGCCCCCATACCGTACCAGCTGACATGATCGTCTGAATATCGTGCTCATCATAATCCCAACCGATAGATGCGGACAGGTGAATAAGTCCTTGTGTATCATTGGAATGAAATTGTTCTGCGGCCATTGCCTGAATCGGAATCATCCTATATATCACCTTTCTATTTAACCCAAGTTAGAAATAAAAGAACCCAGCTCTCCAAGATCATTGTTCTCTAGGGCTGGGTCGTAGTTGGGAAATTAAATATTTCATTATGATACATACAAATACCTTTTACTAAATTCTTTTCCCTTCATATTCGATCTTGAATGAGCGGCACGATGGATATTCATATTCATGCTTTAACATTCCCATTATAATCAAGGATTCATAGCCATCTTTCGTCCGTATACATTCACGTAGCATTCCTTCTACTTGAAATCCGGCGCTTTCATATACATGCTTCGCTCGCAAATTATGCTCCTTCACATCCAACCATAGGCGGTGGGCATTTACTATTTCAAACACAAAATGTGTAAGCAAACGGATTGCTTCTTTGCCGTATCCTCTTCCCTTATCGACAATATTGATCCGAACCAGCTCAACAGAGCGATGCGAGTTTAGCAAACCAGCCAATATGATATATCCGACCTTCTGACTATCCTTTGTATGTATGATGAAATGAAGGGTATCATCGCTTTGTATCGTATCAACATGCTTTTCCCGCGGCCATACTATAACATACTTGCTGTTCTCGGGATCTTTTTCAGCGGTTAATACGAAATCCAGATCTTCTTCTCTAGTTCTACTCAATTGGATATGTTCAGATGCAATGACTATAGTAGAGATAAATTTCTGTTCCATTGATTTTCAACCACCTTTTTAAGACCTGTACGTGCAGCTACAATTCTATCTTTCAATAGATGATATAGATAAGCAATGGTATTGGCGGCAGTATGCTCATCCCCTTCTTCCATAGGGAAATCCTCATCTCATCAACCGCATCCTCCATGCCACTATCGTTGCCGATTGAGATATCTCCAACTTGAAATTCGAATACTTTCTTCGTATCGAATATCAACGAGGGGGTACCGCTAAAATGTTTAATTGTTAATCTAACAAAACTGAATTACTCCGCTCTCCGTCGCATTAACTCAGAATAGTATCAAAGCACATCTTGTAAAATTCGTGCCTTCCTCCGTTCGTCTCCTGCTCGAATGTGTCAACAATCTTGAAGCCAGCTTGTTCATAGACCCTAATTGCTCTTTTGTTAAAGGATGCCACCGACAATGTGAACTTCTGCGGTGCATACTTCTCTCGAGCATAGTCAAGTCCTGCCTGAATAAAATCGTTTCCGATGCCTCGTCCAGTTAAATCAGGCCGCATTCCTAATCCGATATCAACTGTATCCGCTGACGTCATATGAAACGTATAAAATCCAACAAGTTCCTCATTTTGCAACACAACATAATGTGTACAACCACGCTGTTCAGCATCGAGAAATTCTTTTAAATCGTCCTCATCCGCCATAATGTCGTAAAATGAGTATATTCCAGAATAATGCCAGTTATATGCGATTTCTTCCGCCTGTGTTTGAGTCATTTGCCGAAAGTGAAAACTCATCGGTGCTCATCCTCTCTTCTGTTCCCCGTACTCTTCACGTTAATATGCACAAAAACCGCTCCACACCCGGATATTTTTCTCCAAGACTCGTAATATCAAAGCCTGCTTTCTGATAGAATCCAACTGCATCACGATCCGTTTCTGCCTCAAGTTTGCCGATATTGCTGCTTTGCATGAATTCATTGATCATGAATTGTCCAATTCCTTGACCTCGAAGGTGCTGTTTCACAGCAATATGGCGCAAGACGGCCCCTCCATTTTTTACGATGGATATCCCTATAAGCCCGACCAACTCTTCCTGATAGAATTGGCCAAACAATTGTAATGAAGGATCGGTTCGGTATCTCTCAACCTGTCGATTTATTTTGTCATCATCAGGATACATACATTCTGCCAGCAATTCACGAACGCGATTCTGATCGGGATAGTCTATTACATTCACAAGTGCTTTCAAGTTACTTCCTCCGTGTTGATTGATTATGTATAAAAAACTTGCTAGTTATTCTCCAGCATTCGCCCTTGCCCTTTTCTTGAAGCACTGCATCGCAGACAGGAGGCACTGCCACATATTTGATGCCCCTAGGCTATAATTGGTTTCCTATTCCTAAATAATTCACTACATCTAGGTAAATGTTATGATGAGCGTTGGCAAGCCTTCTCAATGGAACCATGCATCGGAATGCGAAGACCAGATGTGTAACCCTTCTTCTCAATCAAACCAGCCTTTTCTTTTGAACCAGGCATACATTCCAATACCACCGACAATGAGAACTCCCAGAACGATAAAATAACCCCATTGCCAATGAAGTTCAGGCATGTTATCAAAATTCATGCCGTATATCCCGACAACGAATGTAAGAGGCATGAAAATGGTCGTTATTACAGTCAACGTCTTCATAATCGTATTCATGCGATTGGAATTTAAGGACATATAACTGTCTCGCATATCTGCAGTCATCTCGCGATTCGATTCGATCATTTCAGACAGCTTCAGCAAATGATCATAAATATCTGTAAAGTAGAGCAAATGACTCTGCACGCCTTCAATACGCTCGGAATTAATGATTCGGTACAACAAATCCCGCATCGGCACTATCGTTTTTCGCAGCTTCAGCAGCTTGGATCTGATTTCAAATATATCGTCCATTAAGCTCTGGATGGAGTCCTTCCCTTCATTGGATTCAATATCAGACAATTGATCTTCAAGCTGATATGCCGCCGGGAAATATTGATCGACCAACTTGTCGATTACCAAATGAGCCGCATACACATGTCCGGCTTCGAACAGTTGCTGCTTCTCCGCAATGCGATTCCATGCGTCGTCGATTTCCTTGGAAGGATTCAAATGAAACGTTACGATGAAATTATCTCCCCAAAATAAATCCACCTCTTCTGCCGCTAATGTATGGGGATGCAGCGAATGCAGAACAAAAAAATGAGTATTTTCATAATGATCAACTTTCGGGCGCTGCAGCAAATGATGTAAGCAATCTTCGACGGCTAGTGTGTGGAAATGAAAATACTGCTCCAGCAGCCTCGCTTCCTCAGGTGAAGGTTCATTGAAGTCTACCCAATACCACTTTGGTTGTATATGCTCAAGTTCTTCTAAGTTTATATCTCGCCTTAATTCCATCTTATCCGTTACAGCCAAAATACGAAGCATATTTGCATCGATCCCTTCAAGTTAGGTAAATGACATGCAGTCGATAAAAATAGGATCTTCTGTAGTTAGTATGCCAGAACTATTACGTATAAATCGGGCATCCATTCAGTCGATATGCCTTCCATATCTTTGGAAAGCTGAAATACAGTCTCATTCTGCGATTTGTTCGCAATAGCTTGTACCGATTCGACCCCTATGCCAAGCGGCGTTCAAACCTACGCTCTTCAATAAATTCACTGGCACATACGGTTCACCATTAAAATGCTCAGATGTCCGGAAATATGGCATACTCGCCTGCAATGCGATGCTGTTCAATTTTCACTGTTTCAAACTATCGCCTTATCTGATTATGCATCTGTTCATTCTCGGAAACATGAGCGCAAACAACCCACTTCTAGCAATCAGCGAAAGGTGGGTTGAAGTAAGAAGCTGGAACATAGTATATAAATAGAGATAGACCTTACATACTGGTTTGCTTAGTTTCTGCATTTCTTACACCGAACGGGACATGCACGGAAGGCGCAATTCTCGCAACTCCTTCGATATGCCCGACCTGATCATCGAAAAAGATGTGAGGTTTAAAAATTTTCAGTACCCGCTCCTTCTCTACCCCACCTAAGAAAAAGGCTTCATCAATCCGGATATCCAACTTCCTGAGTGTGGAAATGACCCGTTCATGCGCAGGCGCATTCCGCGCCGTTGCGATGGCGACTCTTATTTTCGGACGATATTTTGGATTCTCGATTCTTCGATTGATTTCTCTTCGTTGAAGCTTGGATATTTCGAGAAAGAAGCGAAGCAGCGGGCCAGGTGGCAACGGCTCCCCCGCCATTAGCTGTTCATGCTGATGAAATAATCCTATTGCCCCCTGCTGGTACACCGCTTCAGCCGAATCGTCTGCAATAATTCCGTCGAAATCAAATGCGATACGGAGCTCTTCATCTTCGTCATCATCAACGAAATCAGTAGGATACACGCAGCCCGCTGGCAACCCCAACCCGACGGCATGCTTCACATCATCTTTATTGCCAGACAAAAAGAGCGACGCATTAAAAGCATCCATATAAACAAACGGATCATTTCCAGTGACGAACACTGCCCGCGTAATAGGCAGACCATAGTGCTCTATTGATTTGAATACGCGCAGGCCGGTATCCGGATCATTGCGTGACAACAGAACGACCTCTACTGCTTGATCGCCGATATCCGTACCGTTCAGACCGAGCAATCTCTTAATAAGTGGGAAAGCTACTCCCTTATCAAGCACCCGCTTCTCATGCTCACGTTGGTACTTCCGATATTCCTCTTCCCCGTGTTCTTGAAAGACAGCATCCGATTCTGTCAAATCAAACAACGCGCTCGATGCTACAGCAACTACAAATTTATCTTGGATGTGATATCCCATGTGATTATCCTTCCTCTAGTTTTACTCTTGTATTTGACTCAAATGTTCACGCATTTTCTCCCCAATGATCTCATAGAACGAGACGATATTATCTTCTGGGCCGTTCACGATTCGTTTGAATGCTTTCGAGATTGGACTGGCCTTCGCACCTTGAGCATCCAGCAAATACCCGCCTTCTACCGCTTCCCAGTTGCAAAGTTCCCCCAGCTCGATTCTCATCACTTCTCCAACATAGGTGCCCCATATCGCGGCTATCGACCACACCTCTCGATCGAGCGGCTTGATCATATCTGGCTGACTCGCATAATCATTAGCATAATTGTCCAATATGTCCTCAACGCGATGTACGCTCTCGCTGCTGAAGTCCAGCGTATGACCCATCGATGCGGCTATCTGAATTGCCATTTTCGTGTGATGAACGACCATTTCATTCAAGCTGTATGTTTCCATGTTGTTTCCCTCCAATATATCCTCGTTGTCGTTATTCTCTGTCTTATCATCAACTTACTTGCCCAGCTCCGTGTACTTGTTAGAGTAGCGTTATCTGCATAAGGAGGCTTCAATTCCGGTATATAAGCCCTTTGCTCCTTCGATGCGTTCCAATCCGGTAGAAATTCCAAAATAGCAGGCTGCTGCGTTAATGCACAAATAGCATCCACATCTTCCATTCGATACTCACGCAGCAATATGTCGCCACAATCAATTGTTAACTCTGTCATCCCCGTCAGCACTCTCCTGATGATGTAATGTCGCTCCCCTAGAAGGGAGATTGCCATTCTTATATTGTGTAATCGCTTCCCGAACCGGATAACTCAATTATGAATGATTGGTATGTGCCAAAATATTTACAAGCTTCCCGAAGGGATCTCGAACATAAAAGCGTCTTACTCCCCAAGGCTCATCTGCAGGCCCATACTCGATTGAAAAACCGGCACGTTCCATGTTCATCAGCACAACATCGACATCATCCACTTCGATCGATAAATCCGGCACAGGCGTATCTGACCCTCCTTGTGATGCGATACTCATCTGAACACTCATTTGAGCATCATTTCCATAGGTAGCAATCCAACCGTGATTCATCAGCAGATTCAGCCCTAATATTTCCTCATAGAAATGTTTGGCATCCAACAGATTCGATGCTGCAATATTCGCCACGATTCGTTTAACCGCCATAAATCCCTCCATCACAAGAGATCAATTTTACAACTGAAATATCCCTGGCTATTCCATGAACTTCCTGTATTGAGTGTACTTTACACTCATACGAAAGTATATACTTTCCTGATTTGTTCGGGGGAAAATCACAATACCTTTATGCGGTGGTATCAATCGAAACCTGTTGTTCAATTCACTCTCCACCATCTATACTGGAAAGAAGTAGACAAAAGAAGTAGATTCCTTACACGATCGGAGTTGATGAGATGTTTAAGCTAAAGGATATTGGAACCTTTACGTCGCTGCCTGAGCTTGCTATGCACATCTATGAAGGCAATCTATCAGCGCTGCGCGATGCCATTGCACAAGGCTGGGATATGGAACAAGAGATCAGAATAAGCCAATATACGACTGTGATCCCGCTAGAACTAGCCATAATTATGGAACAATTCGAGGTAATTAAATTGCTTATCGAGCACGGGGTGAATTTGAATCACAAGAAGGAACCGTCCTTCCTGCTAGCTGTTCGCTATTGCGAAGAAGAGATCATAAGATACGTCGTAGCACATGGAGCCAAAATCGATGCTCTGGATCATCTTAAGAGCAATGCCTATGTACAAGCTTATTACGGAAAAAAACACAACCTCCCGCTCATCCATGAGCTTGGCTTAGATGCTGCCAAATATGGCGGTTACACACTACGCAAAGCCGTTGACGCTCGTGATTGGCGCACGATTGAATTTATGCTTCAGCATGGAGTGGATATCAATTTCAATAAGCCGGATATGGTCTACCCGTATTGTTCTACCCCTTTAACCGCTGCTGCACGAAATGGCGATTTAATGATGGTTCGATACTTGGTTGAACATGGAGCGGACGTGTGTATATGTGAAAAAGGCGGTGATCGTGCCTATACGATTGCTGTGCAAAATAAAGATAGCGCTATGGCCGAGTATTTAAAGTCATTGGAGCCTGCAGAATTTCATAGCATTGAAAATAAAAGATTGGCATTGAAGAGCTATAAGCTGCCGCAAAACCTTATTGATTTTCTAATAGGAGACAAGCTGCGAATCGAATTGCCTGACAACGACTACGAAATCGGCTACATTGAGTTCTTCCCTTTTACGGAAACGATTGAAATGAAAGCAGGCAGGAAGAAATTGCTGCGTCTCTCCGCGGGCGTGGATAACTATACTTCGATTCTCCTTGTCTGGAATCCAAAGACGAAATGCATCGGCTACTATGATGAGGAGCATCAGGAATACGGCGATGTATGCAGTTTCGAGGATTTTCTTGCACTGCCTGAGCTGTATCTAACCAAGATTGTGGAGGGTGAATTGGTGACATGAAGCAGTACTTCTAATTTTAGAGTCATACATACGGTATATAAGAACCAGATTAGCAAGGTCTTGAAATATCGAGAGCTTCTTTATTTTATATCTCTAAAGTTAGGTGCTGCCTTCTATAACAGTCTTCCACTACATTTGCCTAATCGCCGTACACACCATATTGCCAAATATTCGAATGTCCTCAAATAATCATAACCTACAGGATTAGCGCCTCAGATTTGACTGATTAAAGATACAAACAAATTTATATCTTTACAACTTTAACGGTTATAGTATAATGTTTTCGAATTGTATTTTTCACAAGTTGTTCACATTTCAATTAAAGGTGGTGGCCGCTAACAACTGTATGGCACAGCATCTTTTGTAAGCGCTTCGTTTTTGTACGATGCAGGTATACTCATTGAATGAGAGGGATTGCTGATGGCAAATAAAACGTTAACCGCCGAGCACTCGAGGCAGGAATTAACTCCCGAACAATACTCATCCATTGCGAAGTCAGATAACTTCAGAAAGCTGATTCGAACCAAGAAAAACTTCATTATTCCTTTCACAATCTTCTTCCTTTGCTTCTATTTCGCCTTACCGATCCTTACATCCTACACGGACATCTTGAATTATTCCTTTTACGGCAGTATTACATGGGCTTGGGTCTTTGCCTTTCTGCAATTTGTGATGACCTGGGCATTTTGTATGATTTACTACAAAAAGGCTTCTACATTTGATAAAGCCTCCGACCAAATAATTGTTGAGAAAGGGAGGTAGACCATGAATACTGCTGCATTTCTTATGTTTTTGGCCATCGTTGCCTTGACACTCGTTATTACATATTGGGCTTCGAAAAAGAGTAAATCTGCAAGTGAATTCTATACAGCCGGAGGCGGCTTGACCGGATGGCAGAACGGGATGGCAATTGCCGGGGACTATATGTCAGCAGCTTCGTTCTTAGGGATTGCGGGGTCGATTGCGTTAGCAGGATTTGATGGATTTTTCTACAGTATCGGCTTCCTTGTTGCTTACTTAGTCGTACTCTTCTTAGTCGCAGAACCTTTACGAAATTTAGGGAAATATACGTTTGCCGATATGATTGCAGCTCGCTTCAAAACGACAAAAATTCGCGGATTCGCTGCGTTTAATACCATTGCCATATCCATCTTCTATATGATTGCACAGCTTGTAGGTGCAGGAGCCTTGATCAAGCTGCTTCTCGGTATTGATTTTGCAACCTCCGTCATCATCGTAGGTATTCTTATGACCGTCTACGTCACGTTTGGCGGAATGCACGCAACGAGCTGGGTACAGATTGTCAAAGCAATTCTGCTTATGGGCGGAACGTTTCTGATCTCGATTCTCGTGCTATACAAATTCAACTGGAGCCTCACAGGCATGTTCGATCATGTCAAGGATGCAACGCCACTCAAAGAGAACTTCCTTAATCCTGGCGTTAAATATAAAGATGGTCTTGATACACTGTCTTTGACGATGGGATTAGTACTTGGAACCGCAGGCCTTCCTCATATTCTTGTCCGCTTCTTTACGGTTAAAAATGCGAAAATAGCTCGCAGCTCTGTTGTATACGCAACTTGGATTATCGGTATTTTCTATGTGATGACGATATTCCTGGGTTTTGGCGCTGCTGCATTCGTTGGAAATGGTGATATTACCGCTGCGGATAAAGCAGGGAACATGGCTGCACCGCTCCTCGCAAAAGCACTGGGCGGCAATATGCTATTTGCATTTATTTCTGCTGTTGCCTTCGCAACTATTCTCGCCGTTGTAGCTGGACTTGTACTTACCGCCGCTGCTGCCTTCTCCCATGACTTCTACAATCAAATCTTAAGAAAAGGGCAAGCGACAGAGAAGCAGCAAGTCAATATGGCACGTTATGCTGCCATCGGGATATCTGTTATTTCTATTATTCTAGCCTTATTTGCACAAAACCTTAATGTTGCATTCCTCGTATCGCTAGCGTTTGCCGTTGCTGCGAGTGCAAACCTGCCTGTTATTTTATATACAATATTCTGGAAACGTTTTAATACGAATGGCGCGATCTGGGCCATGATGGTTGGTCTGATCGCCTCCGTAGGACTCGTTCTCGTCAGTCCGAACGTATTTCATCCTGAAGCTGGAAAAGCAATCTTTGTTGGTAACGCGCTTTATCCGCTTACGACTCCAGGTATTGTATCCATTCCGCTCGGTTTCATCGCTGGTTACATCGGTACCATGCTGTCGAGTAAAACAGGAAAAGCAGACAATCAAGTTGAATTCGATGAAATTCTCGTACGCTCCAATACAGGAATCAATACCACGATGTGACCCTAAGTTTATATTGTATGCACAAAAGCATCCATTCAGCGGATGCTTCTTTTTTACGTATGTCTTTCTTACCGATGCAATATTGAAACAAGATGTTGCATCTGCGACGCGAGCCCACTCGTCATGATAGCCTGAATACCTATTCCTAATGATTAATGAACCGCAACCGCTAATCAAAACGTTTACTTCTTATTTAGCTCCCCCTATGATATATCTACAGGATAGATTTCTAGTTAGATACACATTCGTGCTGGTTCAAAGTGAAGGAGGAGATCTGTAGCAATGAACGTAATCGTAACGAAATATAATGATGACTGGAACCGTATGTTCGAAGATGAAGCTCGAAAGATAAAAACGATTTTCGGAGATGAGTTGACCGACATCCATCACATTGGCAGCACTTCTGTTTTTGGATTACAGGCTAAACCGATTATCGACCTGATGCCGGTTGCAAAGGACATTGGAAAAATCGATGCTTTCAACGAGCAAATGACAGAACTAGGCTATGAATGTATGGGCGAATTCGGCATGGAAGGACGAAGATATTTCCGAAAGGGCGGGGAACATCGGACACATCATGTACACGTTTTTCAAGCAGATAACAAGGAAGATATTCAACGTCATTTGGCTGTAAGGGATTATTTGCGCGCACATCCTCAGGAAGCTGAGCAGTACGGCAACTTGAAGGAAAAGCTGACAAGTCAACATCCGAATGATATTGAAGCATATATGGATGGAAAGGATTCGTTTGTGAAGAACCTCGAAAAGAAAGCATTGGATTGGCTTGGTTAAAGCACTAGTATATAGTGGATAGAAAAAAAGTAATTCCCCATATTCTTATCCGCTCCCTCACTATTACTCTGATTAAAACACAAATGACCCACAAGCGGGTCACTTTTTTCAAAGTGTCCTTCTTATGGGTCACAGTTCAACGTATCTATACGGTGATACACTGACTCACTGCTTCCCAAGGATTGCTTACCTTTGTCTCACCGCAAAGAATGTCGGATCCGCGTGCGCAAGTGCATGGGACATCATTCCTCGCAGGAAAAGTCCGTGGCCGTGGTAGCCACCGAGGTGGTATTCGTCGTCTTGCCATCCTCGTACCTGATTCCCGATGATCTCCCGACCATTTTTACCTTCATTTTCGAGATAATAACGGAAAAACGATATGGGCAGACACATGAGGCCGAACCGTCCATCCGAGGCGTAAGTCTCCGATGCAACCCCTCTCTTCTCGCCTGGCTTTTTTTTCGCATCTGCATCGAACCAGGAAACGTCCTCTAAGTTCACGTTGACGGTCTCACTCCAGCGGTTTCCTCTGGGTATCGGATTATTTAGGCAGTGGTTATAGTGGCTCCGGTAGGCCGTGTACACGTAGGCTCGCGCCTTCCTGTTGACGGTTGCCCACTGCCGAGCGCCCTCCCACAGCCGGGCCAATTGGGGAAGCCTTTGCTGTTCGGTGTCGCCAAGGTTAATGTCGAACGCGTTGAGCTGTATGAGATGCTGGGTGAAGAACGGCTTCGCGCTGAACTGGGCCATCAACTCGACGAGCCGATTTCCGCTGCGGCTGTATCCCGACACCATGACATGCCCGATTGTGTCGAATCTCGGCTTGTCTGGTGCGTTCAGCAGCGTCAACAGCGAGCGGTAGACATCGTTGAGCGTGCCGAGCATGCCGTCTGGTGTGATCATGTCAGCGAAATTTCCGGCGTGATCGGCGACGGGGACAACATAAGCAAGATTGGGTTCACGACGAGTGACGGCCATGACATGATGAGCGATGCTTTTGAAGTCGGAGCACAAATATCGGATCCCGAGCCTCACGTAGTACGGCACTCCGTCTGCCGGCAGCTTACCTGTCCAGTATGGACGCGTACCTTTGTACTCTTTCTCGTAGGTCGGCGGATGAAAGAGTACATGGAAGTTGAGCGGGGCGAGTAGAGTCCCGTTGCTAATCCGGTTGACCAAGGTGGTCGGCATCCATACGAAGAACAGCCGCGTCGTGCCGGAGTCACGTTCCAACACGAACGCACGCCCGGCGATGTCTTTCCTGTTTCCATCACTGATTCCGGCGGAGCTGAATGGTACGGGCTGATAGCTGAAACCGTCGGAAGCTCGCTTGTCGAGGATCGTCCACCCGAACTTTCGTAAGTTGGCGCCGGGGAGGAGCGCATCAGGATCTTGCTCTACTTCCCCGGACGATCCGCGTCGGAACAACCCAACGGGATAAAGGTCGAAGACCGTGCGGCTAACATCCTTCATCACCATCGCTACGAGATGGTAGCGAGGTTCGAGGTGACAGCAATGTCTGTACCAGACGTCGGGGTGTATTCGTTCCACTCCGCGATGAGCGCGCCCTTCTCGCCGGGCTGCAGAATCGGCACAGGAGCTTGTGTGCCTCTATGAGCGAATGTCACCTTTGCGACGGTGATGGTCGTCGCGTTAGGTATAGCGATGATCGTTTGCGCCTCCTGGATATGCTGTTCATCCTCCACGTCGATGACGACCGGTAGGCCGACAACGAACCCGGAGCTGTCGGCAACCTTGATGTTCACGGGATTGCTGCTCGGCGTGATGTCCATTGTCGACGTCGTGAAGACAGCGTCTTGGAGGTGTACTGCCGCTCTTCCAGGATTCGCTGGCGGGATGCCGGGATAGTTGCGGTCGTCGTATGCTGCGATCTCCCTAGCAATGCTCAGGTATGGTGCTGGGATGGGCGCACCGATGGAACCCCCTTCGGCGTACCGCATCCACCGCTCTTCCCAGCCCTTACGCACTGTGAGAACGACCCGTGCGCTGCCGGCTCGCAGGAACGCTTGCCTGGTTGGATCCGAATGGCGGAGCTGACGGATGAACGGCCAACTTGGCGGGACGTCCCAGAAATACGAGTACAGGAACGTTACCACGTTCTCCCACTCGATCGCCTGGTTAATGAACCGGATGACGTCCTCATGCTGTCGAACCAGCGTCCATTGCTCAGGGGTCAGCCCAAGGCTCGGCTGATCGAAGCCAATACCGTGTTGAAGGTCGACATTTGCCGCCATGAAGGCAGCCAGAACGTTGGCTGGCATAAAGTCAAAGTCAGTGCCGAGGATGAACTTCAGCACACACTTCATGATCTCGTCGCTTTCCTCACGCCGCAACGTCAGAGTGTCGACGTTTGCCAGCTTCTCCTCGATGGCGGCAATGCTTGCTGCTATTTCCTGCTGTTGGGCGAAGTGCTTGGTCTGCGCGGCGTCATACAGGGCGTTCCAGACGTCAGTCCGCCATTGCTCGATGGCCTCCGGTGTCAGCTCCAAATGCACGGTGAGACGGCACAGTACTTGCTCTGAGTGGTGGAAAAAGAAGGTGACCTTATGGTGACCGGTGTAGCCCTGCATGAAGGGCACCCCCGAGGAAACCGACATGATCTTGTGATCTCGAATGATCAACGCCTCGGTTTTGCCCTGCCATCCTGGTTCGATGTGGGAGCCGATGACGTCGAAGTTCATCTTGTCGTCGGAGTCATCCTTTCCTATCTGGGCGTCCAGTCTGATCTCCCGTATACGTGTGCCGCCGGGAACGTCGAATTCAGCGTCGAGGAACCACCATCCGCCGTTGGTGTTATCGCGCGCGGTCGGCGTCAACGGAGTCGGTTCCGCGGGATACGCTTTGACCGAGACGCCTTGACGCTCAGCGAGCCACTGGTATTTCGGGATGCCGTTGGGGTCGGGAATGCCGTCCTGATTTACACGATCCGTCGTAATATCAGAGCGCTTCACGTTGAACGTGAACGGCCCCTGCTGCGCCCTCAGCAATTCAAGCTCTGCGTATGCGCGCCGCATTGCCGCGCCCGGTTCAGGGACGACAATATCGTACGTCAGCCGCAGCCCGTATCGGTACAGCCTGACCCGCCACTTCCTCATCAGGCTGAAGTAGTCAATCCGTATTGGGTTGACGTTGTTCGTGTTTTTAAGCATGCGTGTCGAGGTCTGGGACGTTCCTGTTTCCGTGGTCGTCGATATGGTGACCTTGTGTTCACGCCTCGACCGTGCCGATGCCTTCATAGTAGTGGTCCGAGCGTGTTTGATGCTTTCGCTGGCAGACACCGACTCCGACCCTTGCGCTGTGAAGCCGGTTGTGCTCGAACCCGAGATGATGGGAATGCCGCCTTGGACCGTTCCCGTGATATTGAACTGGTTGGAGTGCTGGCTCTGCGACGACGTCGACTGGGAAAGATCGGTGTTGTCCGTCACTCCTGTTTCGCTGATCTCTTCCAGCGAGTCAGTGACGATCGTCGTGAACTCTTTCGATGTGACGGACCATTCTTTGTACGTGACCGCGGTCTCCTCTCCTGGGGCAAGCGGAATAGTTGACACGAGTTCACCGCGCTGGATCCCTACGGGAACCATCTCGATTCGTTCAAGGTTGAGCATTCCTATCGGTGGCGTCGCGGTACCGGTTGTGAGAGCGCGCAGGGCAACGGCGGCGGAGTTTAGCGCCTGGGCGGATCGGCCGATCTCGGTGGGGGAGTCCGCCTCTACCTTCCTCATGTGCTTGGTGCGCTTAACGATAAGGGCCTCGGCAAACGCCGCCAGTTCACATCCGGGAATTCGCGAGATCGCCGTGAGATCCGGGCGTAGTAAGGGCACCAACGGATCCTCGAACGCCTTCAGAAGCTCTAGCGTCTCAATGGAGACATGCGCCGTGTCTCCATCGTGCTGATCGATGTTCCCCAGTCGGTCACGAACATCATCGGTATCCCCAGGAGCCAAGGCCAGTTGTCGAATTGCGCCCAATTTGACGATTCCGCCCACAGGCTCGTCGCCGACCGCAGGAACGTTTACTGGCACGAGCGTTCCTTTGAGAATCTCTCTGGCCGAGTTGTCGAGAACCGGCGCAGATTCCGCTACATCCATAAAAATCCACTCCTTATTTTTTATTATCTAGTAGTATTTCCATTAATACTATTTTTATGTCGTACGATAATCAGGCGAAAGGGTGACCTTCCTTCGAGACTTAGATTTGCACCTGAAGGAACTAGTTCTCCTGACTGGGGAATGGGGTACCCGCCAAAGAGGCGGGTCATTGCACGAGAATTGCAGTGGGAACCCGTTTTTTGAACGGAGAGGCTGGAAATGGGTGAAATTAAAATGATTATTGATGGAGCTCAAGATGTACGGAAAGTGGATTGATTTAAAGGATGCTTCGCCTTGATGGAATTTAAATGGAAGACGAACAGAATAGTATTAAATGAATTATAGAGCCAACCAAAATGACCTCGCCGGAATAGGTTCTAGGGTTGCATTATATTTAAGTGTTGATCTACAATCCCCCCCACCGTTATTCAGGTGTAGAAATGCGGTTTGCTTTTAAGGATTATAAAATTCTATTCATATAGAGCAATTCTGATATTAGAATCGATTTAAGGAGGAATTTCATTTACTGTCAAAAAACATTTTATGAGCTTCAAGAAATATTAATACGGCTACTCTTTTCTAATTTTATATCACAAAGGATAGTCAAAAATCTTTGTTGCTACGTGCCTCGCTTTAATTTTGGTTCATTTGCTGACGCTTCGTTCCCTAATTGCGCATTACAATTTTGCATTATCGACCGATCAAAATCATTACACGTAGATAAAAAAGAACTCCCCTTAGGCTTTTACCTATTGAAGAGTTCAAAACAATTTATATCATGCCCATATACATAAAATAGAGAGATAGAGTGCCCATACCATTCATTAGACCGATTCCGGCTATTCTTCCTTCAGATCCGGTTCAGGTGCTAATTTTTTAGCTAAGAACATAGCCACGATAATCGCTGTAATCCCGCCGACAAGCTTGCCGACGATCATTGGGAAGATCATTTCCTTTGCGACCCCAGCCGTAAAGCCGAGGTGATCGCCGAATACGAATGCGGCAGAGACGGCGAATGCAACGTTGATAACCTTGCCTCGCACATCCATGTCCTTCATCATACCGAACATCGGGATAACGTTAGCCAGCGTCGCTACCAGACCTGCTGCTGCAATCTCGTTCATCCCAAGCATTTTGCCCAGCTTCATAAGAGGCTTGTTGAATACCTTCGTAATAACGAATACCATCGCAAAAGCACCAGCCAAAACAATGGAAATGTCGCCAACGATCTTAATTCCTTCTTCAATCGGTGCAAGTCCCGGAATGATTGTAATATCCGTCAACTGCTGCGTGATGCCAGCCGCAAGACCAAGCGTTGCAACAATGACGATGAACTGACCGAAAATCGTGAAGCCCTTGATCATCCCGTTCGGGAATTTCCACAATCCCAACACAATCAGTACGGCGAACAGGATGATAGGAACTAGGTTGGACAAGATCATTGAGAGCGAATAACCTGCCACCAAGCCGCCGATTAAGCAGCCAAGCGGAATCGTTACAATACCAGCCAATACGCCAGTAGCCAAATACTTCTGGTCTTCCTTCTTAATAATGCCAAGTGCGACTGGGATGATGAATACGATTGTAGGTCCAAGCATCGCCCCTAAAATCGTACCCGCGAACAATCCCGCTTCCGGCGTTTGCGCCAATTCCTGCGCGAGTGAGAACCCGCCCATATCGTTGGCTAACAGCGTCGTTGCAAACATGGCCGGGTCTGCGCCGAGCGCGCTGTACAGCGGCACAACGACCGGACTGAGTACCTTGGCCAATACTGGGGACAGCGAAATAATTCCGACCATCGCCAGCGTAAGCGACCCCATAGCCATAATCCCCTCATCGAACTGGTGCCCCAATCCGAACTTGTACCCAATGCATTTGTCGATTGCTCCGAGAATCATGAAGATGACCATGCCGTATATGATGATTTCATTAATCTCCACGAACGTGCTCCTCCATTCTTACCTAAGATCAAAAGCGTATTTTTCAATCACGTTTAAAAAGATCGGTTGTCAGCACCGAGAAGGTTGCGGGAATTCGAAGCCTATGCTTTCGTAGCGAGTTTTGCGTTGCAAAACTTGTAAGGAGCAGCGCAGTGTAGGCAAAACTACATGAGCAGCTAAAATGTTTCCAAAGGAAACATACTTCGGAAGCATATGCTATTCGAGAGTGAACGCAAGATTCGATGCCGAGTTGCTTTCAATTTTACTTCGTGATCAAAAGCGAGCTTTTTAAACTACCTATCGGAAGTGTTGTTTGAGTTCTTCAGAAGGAGAAGGAATTACGGAATAATGAATCATCCGCTTTTGATCCATGGAGGATACGAACACCTTCATCCCCTGCTCGACATCGCTGACACTTCCCGTGAATGCGGCGAGGAACTTACCGCCGATCGCCATGCCGAGATTCATTTTTTTCACTCGAATATCACATTGCTTTACTGCCTCATTCAGTGCGAAAATGCCGGAAGACACCGTAGACGTCTCCACGATTCCAAGCGCGTCCACAGGAATTGAGCCATTGCTTCGCTTCAATCCCTCCACAATATCGGAATGAACGCCTAGCAGCTCGAAGTCGCTGATTCGGAAGTCTCCCGCTTCCTCCCGCGCTGATTCCATCGCGGCTTGAACATCTGCGGTATCCCCACTCATCATAATGAGGAACTTGCCTGGACAAATCGGCTTCATATGATGCACACTGACGGGAGATGTCTTCAGCATGCGGTCAGCCGTTTCGTAGCCTTTGCTTATGCTTCGCAGCTCAATAACACCGATTGCACTAGTCATGGGACACCTCGATGGAATCGACGATGCCGACTATGACTGCATCGACGGGGATGTCCGAATTGGCGAATGATGCCCGGGCAGCGCTTCCCGTCGTTACGAGCACAGTATCTCCGATGCCTGCTCCCGCGTTGTCTGCTGCGACGAAATAATCGCGTTGAACAGGTTCATCATGATTCGATAGAGGCTTGACCACTAGGAAGGTCAGACCATTCAGCTTGTTGTCCTTGCGAGTTGCCCACAGGCTTCCCGTAACTTGTCCCACGATCATAGCTTCACCCCGCCGTTATCTTCTGTGCACCTGCATTTTCTGCATACGCAAGTAGTCTTGAGCGAGCGGCGTTATAATGCTATGCCGATCAATCACGATCTCTTTGCCGTTATGCAGGCGATACTTCTTCAGTTCTGCTTCCGTAATCACTTTGCGATTCAGCACGAACTCTTGAGCATGTGGAGTACTTGGAGCGAATTCTACATGGGAATCTTCCTGTTTTTCCACTAGCTGTTGTTCAGCTTGAAGTCCTGATCCTGCTTCCACATGGCTGTCCTCCAGACAGGCTGCCAGCAGATCATGTTCCTTCACCAAGCGAATGCCGTAAGCACGAAGCTTGTTTGCAAACTCATCATACAGCTTGTACAAGAGTACAGGCGCTGTCGCCTTATATTTGCGGTACAGCAATCCTTCCTCGAGCGCAATCACTTCCCGCCCCTTGAGCAGCATCGTTAAGACAAAGCGCTCGCGCGGGCCAGCACTTAACCCGTTTGCGAGATTGGAAAGCAATTGCAGGCACAGCTTTGGAATGATCAGCACATCGCAATCTCTAAACGATTCATCATAATAGAGAACATCATAGTAGGGCTTCAGTACATTCTCTAATTCCGGTACCGCTTCCACCGTTAGAAGAACCGCTCGTTTTTTTGCTGGAGCCGTTTCTTCCTGACGTTCTAGATTCAATCGCTTCATCACTTCTGCAGTAACAGCTTCAATGATTGCAGCTCGCTCTTGAGCTTCTATGTTCATTTTTTCACACTCCTAAACCTAGATGCTCTGCTTCACAATTTTCCCCTTCATTCCCTTTGTAAAGCCGCAAGCATTCGCCTCGTCGTAATCGATATGCATATAAGTTTCATAATTCGCACTAACGCGAACAAGCACATCATCGAAAATAAGCGGGCGCTTGCCAAATACTTTCACCTGCACAATATCGCCGTTCTTGACGTCGAACTTCTCTGCATCTTCTGCCTTCACATGAATATGGCGTTGTGCGGCGATAAGTCCTTTTTCCAAACGAATCATATTGCTGCCCGAAGCAATCACGATACCTGGTGTCCCTTCGAGCTTGCCGCTTTCCTTCACAGGAACCGATACGCCCAACACAACGGAATCCGTCAGCGATACTTCCACTTGCGACTCCTTGCGCTCTGGTCCAAGCACGACTACATTATGCAGCGAACCCTTCGGGCCGATCAGTGTAACGCGTTCCTTGCAGGCATATTGCCCAGGCTGGGACAAGTCCTTCGCCTTCGTCAATTGGTAGCCCTTGCCGAACAAGGCATCAATCGCTTCGCGACTCAAATGCACATGCTTGCCGGATGCCTCCACCTCGAAGCAGGTTTTTTCATTCTGCACCCGCTTCACCACTTCATTAATGATGCTTTCTACCAGTTGGTTTTCCACCATTTTCACCTCATCCATCGTAGTGTCCAACACGGATACGGAACATAATTATCCAGAATAAGGAGGACAGTCGGTTCAATGAACGAATGATATCCTCGCGATCTGCTTCGCCATGCTCCTTCTTGAAGGCCTGATAAGCCAGCAGCTCCGTTTCCCTCGTCAATGTGCGCAACGCATTTATAACAACAACCGCTTCGCCCATATCATAGCTGGGTTGAAAATGTTCCAATCCAAAGTGTTTCTTGGGAAAATGGGACTGCTCGCGCAGTTCCTTGGCGTTCATCCCAAGCAAATGAAACTCTTCAATGCTCTCGCTCAATACCTCGCACCGTACGATTCGCCGTACGAATTGCAGGATTTCTTCCAAATCATCGACCAACTTGGTCATGTTCAGCTTGAAGCAGCAAATTTGCGCTTCTAATAGTTTGGTTTCCAGTGAATCCAGCTTCCCGCGGAATAAGATCCGTGGATGATCCTTGAATACCAGCATATTGCCATACAAATGAGTCATATGTTCCGGTTTCGTTTCCAAAAAACCGCCATACAGCGTACGGAACCGTTTTTTCCCTTCTGTCGCAGGCTCGACATCCAGGTTTTTCGTAACTTGAACCTTAACTTCTTTTTTGGGCGCCGGTGTCTCTTGTACAGCCATATTCGCCCCGGGTTCAGGTGCTTTGACATATCGAAGCTCAATCTGGTGATCCGCCAAGAAGCTCTTGGCCGATGGCGTCAGAATTGTTCCTGCCGCCGTTTCATATACGGCAACATCCTTCAAATTCCGATTTCGAAAATGCTTGCGAAGTTCGCTTTCCGTAATCACAGCCATGTTCTCACATCCTTCTCGTGCGAATGCGTGTTGTTCAAATCCTTATCGTTACGCACAGCATATCGGCTTGAACAAGCCGATTCATCACGACAGATGAGATGCAGGATGCCAAGCGCGCTGCGCCAGCATCCTGCTCCACCTTATTCAGTAGGCTCGTCCGGAATCCGAATTACTCTACTGTTTTTGTTTTAGGCAAGATTGCGTCCACTTCGGAATGTGGTCTTGGAATTACGTGTACGGACAACAATTCGCCAACACGTTCTGCAGCTGCCGCGCCTGCATCTGTAGCTGCCTTAACTGCACCTACGTCGCCGCGAACCATTACGGTTACGAGACCTGCGCCGATTTGCTCTTTACCGATCAAAGTAACGTTAGCTGCTTTCACCATTGCGTCTGCTGCTTCAATTGCGCCTACCAAACCTTTCGTTTCTACCATTCCCAATGCGTTTGCGTTTGCCATGATTAAATTCCTCCTAATTAATTATCATTTGAATTTTTGTTTATATAAAATGTTGAGTAACCGCTATTGTGAAATAGATAAATAAGAATACTAGGACTCCCGATGAATCTATCATCTTACATTTTTTCAAGAATACGAGCGACGATCATGCCGATCAGCTCTTCTTTGTCTCCTAAATCAAGGCCAGCCAATTTATCTTGTACATTCGCAGGCTGCTCCTGCTCCAACAAATCTTCCATTTCACGGAGGCCATAAGCGACTCTACGGATATTGAGCAAATTAAGCGGGCTGATGTTGTCGGATGTCGAGCTTCCGCCAACCGCGCCGCAACCCAGCGTAAGAGCCGGTGCAATTGCTGTTGTTGCGCCGATGCCGCCAAGTGTACCCGGTGTATTTACAAGTAAGCGCGATACTGGCTTCTTCAATGCGAACTCGCGAATGATTTCTTCATTTTCGGAGTGAATGACCATCGTATGGCCTGCGCCCTCGCCATGTAGAATCTCAATGCAGCGCTCGCATGCCGCTTCCCAGCTGTCTTCTGTGTAGAAGGCAAGAATCGGAGCCAGCTTCTCGCGAGAGTATGGAACCTTCGGTCCAACTTGCGTTTCTTCTGCGATCAGCACGCGTGCATTAGCTGGAATGTCCAGGTTCGCCAATTTCGCGATATGCGCCACACTGCGTCCGACGATTTGCGGGTTCATCGTGCCATTGGCGCGCATAATGAACTTGCCAAGCTGTGCTGCCTCTTCCTTGGAAAGGAAGTACGCTCCCTGCTTTTTAAATTCCGCTATTACCGCATCCTTGCTGCATGCTTCCACAACAACGGATTGTTCGGATGCACAGATTGTGCCGTTATCGAACGTTTTGGAATCCATGATGCGCTTGACTGCAAGCGGGATGTTCGCGCTCTTCTCAATGAAGGCAGGGCCATTGCCCGGGCCAACCCCGATTGCCGGCGTACCGGAGGAATAAGCGGCTTTGACCATCGCTGTTCCGCCAGTTGCGAGAATCAAGGCAACGTCATTGTGCTTCATCAATTGATCTGTTCCTTGGATCGTCGGAACCGTCATGACGCCAATAGCGCCTTCTGGACATCCTGCTTCCGCGGCTGCCTCGCTGATTACCTTCACCGTTTCCAAAATGCTCTTAAGTGCATTCGGGTGCGGAGAGAACACAATACTGTTTCCGGCTTTTAACGAAATAAGCGCTTTGTAAATCACAGTCGAAGTTGGATTCGTGGACGGAATCAGACCAGCAATCACGCCGACTGGAACCGCTACCTCCATCACTTTGTGCGCTTTATCATCCTTCAACACACCGACTGTTTTCATGTCCTTAATGGATGCATACACTTGCTTGGAAGCAAATGAGTTCTTAATAATCTTGTCCTGCCAACGACCGAAGCCTGTTTCTTCGTTTGCCATTTTTGCGAGCTTCTCGCGATGCTTGTAGCCAGCATCCGCTACCGCCTTGACGATGCCGTCAATTTGCTCCTGCGTCATAACGGCAAGCTTCGCTTGCGCTTCCTTGGCTTTCTTAATCAGATCACGGACTTCTTGAATGGATCGCAGGTCTTTATCCAATGTTTCCATCAATATTCCTTCTCTCTACAACATTTTTTACAAGCTTGCTTTTTTGTTTGACTTACTGCGCTTCGTTGTCGGTGCTGGCACCGGCTTCACGATTGAGGCGCTGCCGTTGCCTTGGCTTTTTGCTGCATCCTTTGCCTTTTCTACAGTAGCTGCTGGTTTGGCAGTCGACTGAACAGTGCCCATGTGTCCAGGGTTTGGCTTCCGTTCTTCGACTTTATTGCCACCCTCAACTGCTGCAGATACTGCCTTGGCATGTGATTCCATCGCAGCAGTATCGGCCTTCGACTTTGCATCAGAAGCTGTTTTGACTTTCGGTTCTTCTGTCTTCGAAGCTTCCTTTGCTTGGTTCGTCTGAGCTATGGGAGCTTTTTCAGACACTTTATCGGACACCACTTCTGCGTCCTTTGTGTCTATTTCGACTGCTTGGCTGGTAAGAACACTCTCAACGTCAGAAGTATCTTCACCATTTTCATGAGCATCAAAAGGCTCTGCCACCAAGGCAGCCGTCTCTTCGTGCATTCGAGCAATGACATGGCGTGTTACCAGTACATCCAGCCGTGTGGCCATTTCTGCCCCTGCCTCAACGGCTGCCTGCACCGCACCGACATCTCCATCGAGCTTAACTGTCACCAATCCGCCCTTAATGATCTCTACTCCGATGCAGGTTACACTCGCTGCCTTCAATGCGGCATCCGCCGCAGCGACTGCACCCAGATAACCTCTAACCTCAACCAATCCTAACGCGCTATGTCTCATCGTACGCTACCTTAATAACTCGTCGGATTATCTGCGACGAATTGGACAGCGTCCGCGAAGGCATCGCATGCTGCCTTGCAGGCCGATTGGCTGCCTGTGAGCAAGCCGCCTGCGAAGTTAGTTTCAGAAGGCGGTCCGAAAAATGCGGCAATAGTGACATCCGCAGCCTTCAACGCTGCATCTAATGCATACATGGCTTCCAGTGGAGGAGCGATCAAATAAGCCAGCGCTTCTCCTTCCCGGATGCCCGCTGTCTCGGACAAATACGAGCCTGTGCGGGACACGCAGTGAGCGAAATACGTAATGCTATTATCCTCATTAGCGCTCACGAAGTGCGCGCCGCTCTCAATGAAATCTGCAACGGCACTCATGCCGCTGCGCACTTCCTCTGGATTAGGCCCAGCCAAGATCCCAATGACCTCGCCCGCCAGCTTCGTCGAAGCATTGGCCGATCCGGCATACATGCTTTTTGCGTAAACGACATCTACAGCAGCCGACTTCGTCGCTTCATCCAATGCCACATACGTGACATCGTCAATGTCGGCAGTAATGATGCCTAGACTTTTATGGTGCGGCTTGAGCTCCAGCTTGCTTGCCATATCCAGGCTTACGTTGGAAATGAGCTTCATGCCGAGCACGGTTGCATGAATCGGTTCGTTTCTCATACGTGCCTTCCTCCTTACGATTGCTATCATTGTGTGTTCGAATTGACGAAATTCAATCCATAATTGCGCTTCGAACAACCGCTATAGTTTCAAATCAATACCAGATGCTTTGCGGTCGATCATTGTCTTGATGAGTTCCGCAATATGAGCGCCCGCTTCAACTGCAGGCGTACCGCCCGAGTGAATGTTGGAAATAACGGTGCGTCTTGCTTCAGGCATCCCTACAGTTGGCTTATAAGCAATATAGGCACTCATTGATTCTGCAGTCACCAGTCCCGGACGCTCGCCAACGAGCAAGCATACGACATCCGCTTCTGTTACATCTCCAATGACATCCATTGACGGAACGCGGCAATGCTTAACGAACAGGATATTGCCGGCCTCAAAGCCGTACATTTTCAAGCCTTGCGTAATCGCGGGAATAATATCGCGCAAATTCGCTTCGATCGCAGCCGAGCTCAATCCGTCCCCGACCATGATCTGAACTTTGGCCTGCTTCGTTGTGTTCTGCTTAATATACGCAATCGTGTCATCCGAGAATTGACGTCCCAAATCAGGGCGCGTAATATATTCATCCTTGTCCCGACATTTTGTCGCAACCGGCACAAGGTTCATTTCCTTCACGAAATCTTCGGAAACGTAGGAGAACACCGCATCCTGTGCAGCAGCATGGTCAGCGCGGAAGCGCAGCGACGTAATCGTCTTATAACGCGGGCCCGCACGCCATACACCAAGTCGAGCCGGTGTTTTCTCTTTCATTTTCAGGTAGCCTTCGCGATCTTCCGGTTCCGGAACAAGCAGCAATTTGCGCAGATCAATTTCTGTAATGTCATCCAGACATTCGCCATCGTCCACTTGTTCTTCTTCCTTCATTGTTGCAGTCGCTTGTACAAGCCCGCCAACAGCAGCCTCTGCTGTCTTTTTTTGCGGAGTAGAGGCATCCGCGGCCTTCGATTCTGCTGGCTTGACTGCTTCCGCTGCCTGCTCTGTCTTGTTTCCTACCATTTCGTTTAAGATCGACTCAATCATCGACTTCAGATCTTTTTCATTCATAAGAGCTTCCTCCTTTCCCTACTTGAGAAACACCGAAGCGTCTCCGGCTTTTTTCGTCAGCTTGCCATTTTCAATGAAGCCCATTTTCTCCATCCATTGTTCAAACTCGCGGATCGGACGCAAGCCGAGCAATTCGCGCAGTGTCGCAGTTTCATGATAGCCAGTTGTCTGATAGTTAAGCATGACATCATCACCGTGCGGGATGCCCATGAAGAAATTGCAGCCTGCAGTGGATAAGAGAACTGCCAAGTTTTCTAAGTCATTCTGATCAGCCTTCATATGGTTCGTGTAGCAAGCATCACAACCCATGGAGATGCCTGTCAGCTTGCCCATGAAGTGATCTTCCAAGCCAGCGCGAACTACCTGCTTCGCATCGTACAGATACTCTGGACCGATGAATCCGACAACAGTATTGACAAGGAACGGATTGTACTTCTTCGCAAACCCATAGCAGCGCGCTTCCATCGTTACTTGGTCAATGCCATGATGGGCTTCGGAAGACAGCTCCGAACCTTGACCTGTTTCAAAGTACATCACGTTAGGTCCTGCTACTTGTCCGTGCTGCAAGACAAGCTGCTGCGCTTCCGCAATCGTATCGGCATTGAAGCCAAATGCTTCATTCCCTTTTTGGGAGCCAGCGATCGATTGGAATATCAGTCCGGTCGGCGCGCCGCGCTTCACCGCTTCCATTTGCGTGGTAACGTGAGCCAATACGCAGGTTTGTGTTGGAATGTCCCACTTCTGGCGGAACTCCTCGAACCGCTTCAGCACGCGCGTCACGCTCTCAACGGAATCATCAACCGGGTTGAGACCGAGCACGGCGTCCCCGATACCGAAGGTTAAGCCTTCCATAAGGGAAGCCATGATTCCATCCGGGTCATCTGTTGGGTGGTTCGGCTGCAAGCGTGCCGACAATGTACCCGAACGTCCGATTGTTGTATTGGCAGTAGCCGTGATACGAATTTTCTTCGCACCGTACATCAGGTCAAGGTTGGACATAATCTTCGTAACCGCAGCAATCATCTCTGCCGTTAATCCGCGGGATACTCGCTTGATGTCAGCTTCAGTTGTGTTTTCATTCAGAATCCACTCCCGCAGTTCTTCAACCGTCCAATTCTGAATTTCACTGTAGATGCGCTCGTTAACCCCGTCTTGAATAATGCGGGTAACCTCATCTACCTCGTAAGGAACGGCCGGATTGTTGCGCAAATCCGACAGCTTAATTTGAGACAATACGACCTTTGCCGCTACACGCTCTTCTGATGAAGTAGCCCCCAGTCCGGCCAAGGTATCACCCGATTTTTCCTCGTTGGCCTTTGCCATGACTTCCATGAGCGTACTGAACTGATACACGCGGCCAAACAGCTTTGTTTTTAAAATCACAAAAGCTCCTCCTTCCAAATCGAAATCAATTTATCTTACTAATCTCCTCTAATGAAATACGAGGGTTTTAATCACGACCGGCAACACCTTGCCATTCGCAATTGGCTTGCCGATGTCGATATAGTCGCCGTTGTCGACCATGACGCTGTCGATGCAGACAACATCCTTCTTGTAACCAAGCAGCGCGTACAGTGTCTGTCCCAGCACCTTCGCCATATCGTGATGGACGATCACGATGAGTGGATAATCCCGCTCCAGCAGCTCGGACATGCCTTGGTACAGTCCTTGTGCATATTTCTGCACCTCTTGAAAGCTCGGGCTCTTCTTCCCTTCCACGGCGATCGCGACTCGCTGCAAATCATTGTTCAGCTTGAACCAATTCAGCTTGTCGGCGACAGCCTGCGACAGCCTATCGCTGCTTCCTGACTCATCCGCAGCGGCCAGCTTCAAAATCGGAATATTCTTGATTGGGAAGCTCTCCTCCGTGTACGTAATCGTGCTGCCGCTAATTTCCGTCGTATGAGAGCCTGCTCCGACTACGGTCGCTCGAATCGTCTCCGCCGAACGGGCCACAGTCATCTGCGACGTAAGCGGTGAAGCAGCGATCGCCCTGCCTAGCAAGATGCCAATGTCGCCATATTGGAACACATCACCTGATGCCTCTTGATAAATGTAGTCCGCTACGCCGCCGGAGAACGAAATGCATGGAATCGAACGTTCCAGCTTGAGCCCTTTGTTCGTGATGATCGTGTCATAGAAATCTCCAGCCTGCCTGAGGCCTACACTCTCTTCGAGCAGCTTGACCATCTCTCCGATAATCGGTTCCAGATCAACTGGAGTCACCCGCTGCCCCAGAGCAAGCTTGATTCCCCTTTGCTCTGCAAGCTGCTTGATTTTTGGCGCAATATACGTAACCTCATGCGTGCCTTGATCCACCTTAATCAGCCGCCCACCAATATCGAGGCATCCTGTATCGATAAGATCGCCGTTAGCGAACAGCGCCAAATTACTTGTGCCGCCGCCAATATCGATATTGACGATAGAAGTGGAATGCTCCTTGGAATACGTATGGGCGCCGGCACCTTTAGCTGCAATAATGCTTTCCAGATCCGGGCCTGCTGTTGCGACGACGAAATCACCGGCGAATCCGCTTAACGAGAGTACAGCTTCATTGGCATTTTCCTTGCGGGCCGTCTCGCCGGTAATAATGACCGCACCTGTCTGAATGTCTTCCTTGCGAATGCCCGCCTTCTCGTACTGCTCCTGAATGAATACCTGAATCTTCTGCATATCGATTCGATTGTCTTCCATTACAGGCGTGAAGCATATATCGCTTCGATACACGACTTCTTTATCTGTAATGACTAGACGCGGCACCGAGAAAGAAGACGCCAGATTTTGAATATGGAGCTTCGACAGCACAATCTGAGTTGTCGATGTCCCCATATCGATGCCGACACTAAGCAATTGCTCTTCCACTTCGTTCACCCCCATCCATTGATTTCAAATTGAACATTCGGGCATCAATTTTCCCCTTGATTGCGGTACAATTTAAAAGCGAATAAAAAAAGGCTTAAAGTACTGCCGAATTCCGATAAAAACCGGAACCGGTCAACTTTAAGCCTCTTTGCTTCTAAAACTACGCCCTTGTAGTCCGAATATTCATTTTTTGAACGTAAACGTAACAGCAGTGCCATCATCGCCAGAAGCGATTGTCAGCTTTCCCTTCAGCTTATCCTTCACATAGCTGCGAACAATAGATAACCCCAAGCTTTTGCGCGGAGCGTCTTCTACCGCAAAGCCTGTCCCATTATCAGCCACGATGACAGTCACGAGATCGCCTTCCGCTTGCGCGTGAACCGTAATCTTGCCCTGCGTGCAATCGCCAAACGCATGCTCATAACTATTGTGAAGCAGCTCGCTCACGATGAGCGCAATATCCACTGTGCGGTCGCTATCCAGACAAATGCTCTGCGTCGACGTGATGTCCATCTCAATCGCATGGCAATGTAAAAAGCAGCGCTCGATATTCGTTGCAATGAGCCGAATAACGTCCAGCAGATCCACTTGCGCATCAATTTCCGTTGATAACAGCTCATGGGTGGCCGCAATCGCCAATACCCGGCTGACGCTGTCGTCCAGACACTTTTTGGCCTCAGGGCTCTTGCACTGACGTCCTTGAATGCGCAGCAGCGATGCTACCGTCTGCAAATTATTTTTTACACGATGGTGAATTTCACGGATCGCTACCGATTTCGAAATGATTTCTGCTTCCTTGTCTTTAATCTCGGTCACATCGTGCAGGATGACGCCTACACATAAATCCTTCTCCTCAATAAACAACCGCTTCACTTGAAAATAGCGGCCCGCTGCCTTCACGTCAGTCGTGAGCGGACAGCACGGTGAAGATGAATGCTGCTTCATCACCTCAGAGAACATCGTCCGATCAAGCGACAGATTGTCATAATGCAAGCCCTGTATATCCTCCAAATAACCAAGCTGCCTGTAATATGCGTCTGCCTGCTTATTTTTCAGCTTCAAAAATCCGTACTTGTCGAATACGAGAACGGCATCCTCCAACTGATTGATGAGCGAATCCTTGAACCGCAGCATTGCCGTAAGCATTGAAGACATTTCACCATCTTCATAAGGCACACCTGATCCCATATTGAAGTGGGCTTGGATATTGTCGCTTACATCTTTCTCGTAAATGACGACCGCAATTACGCCATCTTGATTTTTCATCGGATAGACGGTCTGCCGAACAAGGTGATTCTCCTGCGTGTTGGCAACCAGACCCTGCGACATCATTCCGGTCTCCAGCGTTCTCAGTACGCCAGGCTCATTCTCGCGCAGCGCCTTCTCGCCTGTGACCGGCCGCTTGTACAGCGACTTTCCTTCATTTGGTCGACGGTGATACACGACGATAGCCTCATTCGCTACACTGGACAGCACGTCAATGAACACATCGTCCTTAACGTCGGTATTCTCAAAAGACTCGGCGATTTCACAAATCCATGCAATGTCCGCTTCGGACAACCCCGTATGCAGCCTGCACAACTTCCCAATTCGTTCTTTGAAATCAATCATAGGACATGACGATCGTGGTAGCGATTTCAATCATCGGACATCGTCTATCCATACTCAATTTGCGCAAGGTTTGATAGGCTTCCTCTTCGGTGTAGCCATTTTCCTTCATCAGAATCCCTTTTGCCTTCTCAACCGCTTTACGCTCTTCCATCTTCTGCGTCAGCTTCGATAGATTCTGCTCCAACTTGCGTATTTCCTTGCCTTTTGCGATGGTCACTTCCACCATGGGAATGAACGACTTTTCATCAAGCGGCTTTACCAGATAGCCAAGCGCACCGACAGCCGAGGCTTTCTCGATGGTTTGCTTGTCGCTGAAGGCGGTTAAGAGAAGAATTCCTCCCGCCAGCTGCTCTGATAAGATTCGTTTACTAGCCTTAAGCCCATCGAGGATGGGCATTTGAACATCCATGATGACGAGGTCTGGCAGATGCTTCTTGCATAATTCGATGGCTTCAAATCCATCGGAAGCTTCGCCTACTACATTGTAGTCCGCCTCTTCGAGCATCTCACGAATATCCATTCTTGTAATAGGTTCGTCATCGACTATTACAATTTTTCCATTCATGTGTCATGCACCTCATTGTCTGCCGTTATTTGCTTGTCTACCGGTATTCCGCTTCTTGCAGTAGAATAAACCGTTTACGCCTCCAAATATTGCCGAAGCGCCTCCACTCCCACATTCTCTATCGTCGAGACTTCAAAAATCCGTTCCACACCAGCCGCTTGAAGGTGAGCTCTCGCTTGCGCGATTTCCTCCTGCGACTGTGCCAGCTCCACCTTGGTTACCACGCCGATAACCGGCTTGGCGAATACGGTTGCGAAGGCGGGTGGAAAGTAACTGTCTTCCTTCGTGCAATCTTGCACAAGCCCGATTACATCTGCATCTACGCTCGATACGAGCAGCATCTTGTACAAATATCGATTCTCGATGCACTCCCCCGGCGTATCAATCGCTTGGTCGAAGCTTTCGATCGCTTGCGTTTTTTTATAGGCAATTTCTTCACCATGCAGCCATTGGCACAGCGTTGTCTTGCCTGAACCGGTGCTTCCGGCGAAAATAATTTTTTTCATCAGCTTCTTCACCTACGTTCTTGTAATGTTCGCAGCAGCAGAGAAGCCTAAAATATTTTGCAAGCCAAGCAGCACTTCACTTATAGCAGATTCAACGGAGGATACATCGCCTGTAATCACAAGCGATCCGCTAAAGCGATCGACAAAGCCGATTTGTACTCCAGCAGCCTTCGTTGCGATATCCGCTGCTATAATAGATGCCTCGCTTGGTGTTATGGTCATGACGCCGATTGAATCGTGCGCATCGCTGCCCAATCCCAGCTTTTTGTAGATGTCCGGGTTCGGATTCGCGATAATATGAGCCAATGTGACCTGTTTACCAGGCACGTACTCTTGGATAACGCGTTGTTTTTCATTCTGGTGTTGCTCCATACCATCATCTCACTCTCATGTCAGAAAACACGTGAAATTGCTGTAAAAAACATAAAAGCCCCTTAAAAAGTTCGCGCAGGAATTTTTAAGAAGCCTCTTTGCTTGGTTTTGTATGCAACACGCCGTTGTGTTACCTTTACTATATTTTAATACTGCAAACGTTGTCAATACACATTCAGACAAAATTCGACGCAATCTCAAGATTGAAACATTTTGTTCAAAATTTCGGCCACATCCCCTGCCGTTGGCACGCGAGGATTCGTCGCCGTGCAGCCATCCTTCAGTGCTCCCTCGGCAATCGAGTCCCTCATTTCATCCAGCAGCGCCTGATCAACTCCACATTCCTTCAGCGTATGCGGCATCTGCAGTTGTTTCTGCAGCTGCTTGATCGCTTGTACAAGGCTGCGAACACCGCTCTTTGGATTTGGTGCGGACAGTCCCAAGCTCTTGGCGATTTCTGCGTAGCGAACTGCGGCAGCAGTGCTCTCTTCCCTGCCATACCCTGGTTTATAATTCGCATTGAATTCAATGACATGCGGGAGCAGCATTGCATTCATGCGGCCATGCGCAATTTTGAATTTGGCCCCTGCGACATGCGCAATGCCATGATTCAGTCCGAGCGAAGTAATGTTGAATGCCATACCCGCTATGCAGGATGCATTATGCATTTTCTCACGCGCTTCTAAATCACTGCCATCCTTATAGGCTCTTGGCAAATAAGCAAATACCAACTTGATAGCCTTCTCTGCCAGCGCATCCGATATATCGTTCGCCTTCGTAGATACATAAGCTTCGATTGCATGCGTCAACACATCCATTCCGGTATCAGCCGTAATGAAGTCTGGAACACTCTTAACCAGTTCCGGATCTAATATCGCCTCTTGCGGCAGCATCTCATCGGATACGAGCGGGTATTTAATGTTTTTCTGCTTATCACTGATTACCGAAAATGATGTCACCTCGGAGCCCGTCCCGCTTGTCGTCGGGATTGCCACGAATGGAATGTCTTGCTGGTTCAGCAGCTTTTGTGCAAACAGCTTCATCGCCTTGGCCGCATCAATAGCGGAGCCGCCGCCGATAGCAATAATCAAGTCGGTGTTGAATGCGCCTAATGCCTCTACACCTTCTGTGACAATCTCAACCGGCGGATCTGGTACGATGTTGCTGAAAATATATTGCTCATTGCTGTCATGCAGCCGATCGAATACCATGTTGATCATCCCTGATTTGACCATAAAAGGATCGGTAACGATGAAAATACGCTTATTGCGCCATTCCATCAGACGATCCAGCGCACCATGACCCATGTAGAGATCGGCTTTAATCGAAAGTTTGTCCACGTAAAGCACCTCCAAGGAGTAGTTACAACAAAAAAAGAGGCCTCTCAAAGGAATAGTTCCCTTTAAAAAGCCTCTTTGCTTGTTATGTTGTCTGCACGCCATTGTGCAGCTTATCATTCAATTGTCATTTATACTGTACATCGTAATGCAAACATGCGTCAACCGCAATGTCGACGATTTCATCATTACGACAAATCTTCTGCAAAAAAATTGGGACATGCACACCATTGTGCATATGATTCTTCATCGTTGAAAAATGTCCCGCTTGCTTTTATTTATACGTCTTCGTATGTTTGGCGGCGAGCACCCGGCCCCTCCGACAGCATTGTCGGCAGCCTTCAAGCAATGTAAAAAAGCCTAGCGAGGCGGTATCGTCACTAGACTTGTAAACCAGTCACTTTCGCCTCGAAATGACTGGCCTGGCAAAGTTACTAGACAAAAGACCTGACTTAAGACCGAGCTCATCGGCCTATTACAGTGG
Source organism: Paenibacillus sp. B1-35 (assembly GCF_050474385.1). NCBI lineage: Bacteria > Bacillati > Bacillota > Bacilli > Caryophanales > Paenibacillaceae > Paenibacillus > Paenibacillus sp. B1-35. The sequence continues at coordinate 2,511 of NZ_JBCHVJ010000001.1, read as the reverse complement.
CGGGACCGCGTTGGATTTGCACCAAACTTCCATTGTCTATAACTTCTTCTATTGTGCATGACGTGAATGGTCGTCCATTCGACATAATTATAGCACAAACGATCTGAATGGCAATATGAAAAAAATAAAAGATAAAAGAATTGAGGATTTGCTCGTCATTATGTCCCCGCAGATGTGAAGCACCCTGCCCTTTGAGATAGCAATCGAAAAACTCTACTAGAATATGATTCATCGTCTCAAGACAGTAAATGGATCAATCTCTGCCCTGCCGCCCTGCAGCATATTGGACAACAGCGGGGAAACCAGAGACAGGTTTGTAAGAGGGCTGAAGTTAAAGCGATGACAACGAGCAGAAGCATAGCAATTGCATTCTGATAACGCGGCTGCTTCTATATTTTTTCGTTCCTCTTTGCTGCGTATGAGCGTCCACACTCCAAGAAGCGCCCAGACAAGCAGCAACAGTCTAAGCCCCAGCCAACGGAAGCTCCATTCAATAACCGACGCCAATGTGAAAATTAGGAATGCTGCAAACGCGCCAAGCCTTATCATGGCTTTGATCTTTTTCTGATATGACTTTGTACAAATGCGGTATAGTGCAAAAGATATCTCACAAACAGCTGCAATGATTAAAATTATGATTTCTATTATCCAAATTCAATCCTCCTCTGCTTCATCAGTGCAGCATCAGCATAATTAACGATTGGTGCAGAGTAAATATGTACGACACTATGCTGTAGGAATAACAAAGTAAGCTAAAAAAAAAGACGAGGTAAGCTGCTGCTTCCCCGTCTTATTGAACTTTATCATTTTTTAGTTTTCGCAACTGCTCGTTGATTTTCGTTGCGACCTTCCTATCACTGCTCCATCCAAGCCAACGGACGAGAAGGGAGATAATTGCGATTTCAACTGCGACTATCATTGTGCCAACTGCTCCCGTTACCCAGCCCATCCAATTCGTGAATGTAAGCATCACAACTTCTACGATTACAAAATGGATCAAAATTCGCATACGCATTCCCTTTTCACTGATATCAGCAGGAAAATGGAACATAAGACTTGGCAAGACCCCCACCAATGCGACGTGTAGGCACACCTGCGCTTCATAGCCCACGTATCCGGGATGGTAGGTTCTCTACCGATTTATTTGCCCAATATCAACGTAGCGAGCAAGCTTTTGTATTTATTGAATTCATTGATTCTGTTTTCTGATGTGTTTATCCTTCATTGTAGAGTGCCTCCTGTGCTGGGGTTTGTTCTTTGGATCGAACGTTCCCCAGCATACAGAAGGTGCTTTTTTCATTCAAACCTCGAATTCATTTATTACAGCAATGGCTCCTATCGTACTTTGTTATCATCTTTTTCTTTCAAACTGACATGCTGGACAATCTGAATCCATCTTAAAAACAACGATTGAATATAATCCGAATTGAGGGTGCGATTTAAAATCTTTGCCTCAAAATAAACAGCTTCTTCATTCATAGTAAAAGAGAATGAGAAATCACAGTATTCCGTATAGCCTTTATTTCCTGTGAACTGATATAAAAACATCGGAAATAACCCATTTTGCTTGTAATCAATAATAAATTTTGCTTGTGTGCATTTTGGAGCTGCTTGTTTCTTGCTATTTACGTTCTCCAACAATACATTCAAGTCGTCGTGATTACAGATCTCGAATGATGAAAAAGTATTATTCGCCCCATAGCAAACCGACAGCTCCTGCTGACCTGTCGCCTCGATAACACTGTATGTGTACAGAAACAATAGCCACGACTCCAGTGCTGTCTCGTTCTCTGATTGCATTTCCTTCAGTACATGAAATAAATCACTGTTATCTTGGAAATGGAATACGAATTCCTTGTTCCTACTACCTAACAGATACGAATCTGGGAACGGAACTTGTGCACATCTCAATGCTGCTTGACGACTTACATCTATGAACGTTGCCAACTGGGCGATAGTCGGATTTGCGAATATATCGCCTACTTTTACAATCCCTGGGTACTTTTCTTCAATTCGAGCCAACATACTCATGATTAATAATGAATTTCCGCCTAGTTCAAAGAAATTATCATGAATGCCGATTTGCTCACTCACAAGAATGTCACGCCAAATGGTTACAAGTTCCTTCTCCCTATCGTTTTGCGCGGCAACAAATGTATCGTCTTCCACAAGGGCCCGCACGTTTGGCGAAGGCAACCGATGTTTATCCACTTTCCCTGAGCTTGTGACAGGAATTTGCTCCAATTGCATAATAAACGATGGAATCATGTACGATGGAAGGAACTTCTTTAAGTTTTGTTTAATCTCAAATGGATCAACCACTGTATGAGAGACGATATACCCACATAACGATTGGATTTCATGATGATTAGTTGCAACCACAACCGCATCTTGGATTCCTTCCAGTTGCCGCAGCGCATTTTCCACTTCTCCCGGCTCGATCCGGAACCCCCTGATCTTCACTTGGTCATCAATACGGCCCAAATAGGCTATGTTCCCGTCCGGCAACCA